>CAVQYD010000033.1:0-10198 GCA_963718035.1 uncultured Alphaproteobacteria bacterium
GGATGCGCGTCGCAGGTTAGCCAGCGCGAATTCGCCATCGGTGACGTAGTGATTGATGTGTTCGATTTTTTGACCCGCTTGAACTTTGCGGCAGGAAATAATTTCATGACAAAAGTCAGGCCGGTCTGCGCGGGACGAGCAGGTTACCTGTGAAAATTTGCACCGGCTGGTCATTCTGATTGAGCGTCGTGGTTCGCAGTCGGATGACGCCCCGATCAGCTCGCAATTTGGATGGCCGAACCTCGAGCACTTCGCTCTCCACGTGCAACTCATCGCCTGGACGAACCGGCGCGGCCAACTCAGTTCTTCCAGGCCCACGCCGAGAATGCCGTCAGCAGGCTGGAATTCGCTCTCCACCAACAGGCGCATGGTCACCGCGGCTGTATGCCATCCACTTGCGGCAAGCCCTTTAAAAACCGATTTGCGGGCTGCCTCCTCATCAAGGTGGTAAGGCTGCGGATCGAATTGCGACGCGAATGCCAAATCTGTCCTTTGTCCACCTGCAGCCGGTTGGACCTGTAGACCTGGCCTGCCGCGAAATCCTCGAGATATTGTTTGGTCATCCTGCAATCTCGTCATCGCGGGGTCGGAACTGCACCGAATTCGCCCAATTTGCGAGAAACCCCGGCTTCGATGACAACAAAGTTAGGGCAGTCACGCTGATCTGCTAGATTTCATCATACGGAAATCGCCTGGGGAGTGTGATGGGGTCTAAGCATACCTGCCGCGTGCTTTTGGTTTATCCGCGGTTCGTTTCGGAAACATTCTGGAATTTCGCGGAAGCGTGCGAGCTCATGGGCGCTCGTTACCCGGCCGCGCCACTCGGCCTCATTACCGTCGCCGCGATGCTGCCACCGCACTGGGAGGTGCGGTTCGTTGACCGCAAAACCGAGGATCTGACGGAAACCGACCTCGGTTGGGCAGACATGGTCATGACGGGCGGCATGCTTCCACAGCAGGCCGATAGCCTTGCGCTGATCGAGCTCTGTCGCCGGCGTAAGCTGCCGGTTGTCGTTGGCGGTCCCGACCCGACATCAAGTCCGCACATCTACCAGCGGGCCGATTTCCGGTGCTGGGAGAGGCCGAGGGCATTCTCAACGAGTTCATCGCTGCCTGGGATGCCGGAACGCGAACGGGCACGTTCACAGCTCCCAAGTTCCAGGCCGATGTGACCAGCAGTCCGATACCGCGGTTCGATCTGATCAAGTTCGAACGCTACCTTTATGTCGGCGTGCAGTATTCGCGCGGTTGTCCATTCACGTGCGAGTTCTGCGACATCATCGAACTATACGGGCGTGTGCCGCGCACCAAGACCACGCCCCAAATACTCGCCGAATTGGACCGGCTTTATGCGCTGGGCCACCGAGGGCATGTCGACTTCGTCGACGACAACTTGATCGGCAACAAGAAGGCGTTGAAGAAGTTCCTGCCCGAGCCTGAAAGCCTGGCAGGAGGAGCATGATTACCCGTTCGAGTTCTCCACTGAAGCATCGGTCAACCTGTCGGATGATGACGAACTTCTGCGCATGATGCGGGACGCAGGTTTCTTTGCGGTGTTCGTCGGCATCGAAAGTCCTGACCCTGAAACTTTGGTGCTGATGAAGAAAAAGCAAAATACGCGGCGAAACCTGGTTGACAGCATTCACAAAATTGATCGAGCGGGCATGTTCGTCACAGGAGGCTTCATTATCGGCTTCGACAACGAGAAGACCGACGTGGGCAATTCACTTGCGGAGTTCATCGAGCTTTCGGCCATTCCGGTTGCAATGGTGGACTCCTTTATGCGCTTCCGAATACCCAGTTAACTCGTCGCCTTATCAAGGAGGGACCATTGCACGCAAACCATGACGTTGCGGCCACGATCATGGGGGCGATCAATGCACGGACGAAATCAACTTCAACACCGTGCGGCCCCTGCGGGATGTGCTGAGAGATTACAAACGCGTGTTGCAGATAATCTATGAGCCGGCAGCCTATGCCGCGCGTCTACAAAGGCTGGCCTCTCTGCTCGACCGGCCGAAGTCGCGCCGCGATGTGCCGGCTGGCGACACGCGCGGCAAGGTTGACGCGATGCAAATGATGCAACGCATCGTTACCCGGTTGCCCGAGGCGCGTGAGCCGTTCTTGCGGGTGCTCAAGACCTGCGTGCGCGAGAACCCCGACGCGATGCGGATCATTGTTAGACTGATGGCAATGTATCTGCACCTCGGCCCGTTCTCGCGTCGCGTCATCGCTGCAATTGACAGGCGGATCGAGGGGGACGTTGTTGCGCCCCCGGGCCAGTCGCTATGGCTGATACTGGTGCCACCGCTTGACGTAAATTCGAAACAACAACTTCAGTATATTCGTACTTCGGGGCCTTTGACGGATTTATGCCGGCTTGCTCGTACAAGAAAGCAGCCAACGCGTCGCTTGGGTAGAAATGTCCGATATTGGCACCGAGCAAACATTCGATTGACGTCAGCAAATATCCGCTTTACTTGCGTTTAAGACCGAGCCGGTCGATCACCTTTGCGTAGAACTCAAGATCGTCCTTCATGAACCGTACATAATCCGCTGTTCCGTTCTCCTGCATGCTCATGCCGAGGATCTTCATGCGCTCGGCCATGGCCGGCTCGCGCATGACCTTTGCAATCGCCGACTGCAGCCGCTCGACCACCTTGGGCGACATGCCGGCAGGACCCTGCAGTCCCAGCATATCGGCGACGTCAAAGCCCTTGATGCCCGCTTCGTCGCAGGTCGGCACGTCGGGTAACGATGACGCGCGCTCGAGCACGCTGACGCATAACGCGCGCAACTTGCCGGCGCCGATCTGTGAGACCACATTGGGAAGGCCGGACCATCCGGCCTGGATTTCGCCGGTGAGCAGACCGTTCACCAATGCGGTGCCGCCACGATAGGGAACGTGAAGAAGCTTGATGCCGGTTCGCTCGGCGAAAATCTCCATTGTGAGATGGTGGATCGAGCCCGCTCCCGCGGAACCGTAAGACATGGTGCCGGGCTTCGATTTCGCCAGCGCGATGAATTCGCTGAGCGTATTGGCCGGGACTGACGGGATGACGACGAGCGCTGTCGGAACGGTGGCGAGCGCAGTGATGGGTGTGAAGTCCGCCAAAGTGTAGTTGGCATCGGGGCTCATCGTGATGTTGATCGCGAGCGCGCCTAAATCGTTGATCATCAACGATGTAACCATCGGGCGGCGATGTCGCGACGCGCTTGGCTGCGATAATACCGCCGGCGCCCGGCACGTTTTCCACGACGAAAGGCTGCCCCAGGATTTCCGCCAGCCGCTGCGACAACAGGCGCGCCAGCACGTCGGGATTGCCTCCCGGCGCCGCGGCCGCAAGAACGTGAACCGGGCGGGTTGGATAATCAGGCTGTTGCCCTTGCGCAGCCGTTGCGGATGCAGTCAGAGCACAACCGAGTGCCATTGCCGCAATGCGTCGCATGGATTTCCTCCTTTTGCCCTTGTCAGAAAACTAGCCTTCACCCCAAATGTCTCGCGCCAACTCGACAACGAGACGAAGCTTAGCTTCCTGCACCTCGGGCGTCACGGGATTACCGGTGTCAACGCTGGCGAAGCCGCACTGCGGGCTCACCGCCAACCGTTCAAGTGACACGTACCGGGTCGCGTCTTCCACACGCGCGCGTAATGCCGCCTTGTCTTCCAGCAATGGCGCTTTGGAGGAGATCAATCCGAGCACGACGGACTTGTGTTTGGGAACGAAGCGCAAGGGCGTGAAATTGCCCGCACGCGGAGTGTCGTATTCGAGGAAATAGAACGGAATTTCGAGCGCATTGAAAAGTCGGTCCGCGACATCCTCATAACTGCCCTCCGCGTGCCAGTGGCCACCTCTGTTCCCCCGACACAAGTGCATGCCGATGTGAAGAGATTTCGGCGCGGCCCGCAGCACGCGATTGGTGATTGTGATGTATACTGTCGATGAGTTGGCTCCAATCGTCGCCGCGCGCTCTCAACGTCGCTTGCACATCCGGGTCGCCGAATTTCGCAAATGCGGTTTCATCGATCTGCACGTAACGGCAACCCGCCTGCGCCAGCGCGCTTAATTCCTTGGTGAAGGCTTCGATCGTGTCATCCCAGAACTCGCCGACGTCACGATATGCGTGCGCGAGCACCGCCGCATCACCGCCACGGAAATGCAGCGCGCACGGTCCAGGAATCGTTATCTTGGGGAGTAACGCGGTCCGGTTTTTGATGAAATTGAAATCATCGACGTTTATCGGATGCGTCCAGCGCAACCTGCTGTTGATGAGCGCCACCGGTTGCGCTCCGCGCCCGCCGCCGCTCTGCGCACCCTTCGCATTTGTGCCGGCGACGGTGTCGATGCTTACATCTCCAAGCTGTTGGTAGAAGAAGCTGTGATAGGACCGGCGACGATACTCGCCATCCGTGGCGAAACGCAGCCCGAGCCGCTCCTGCAAGGTGATCGCTTGGGAAATCGCAACGTTCTCGGCTTCGGTTAAATCGGCTTGGGAAATCTCGCCGCGCGCGAAGCGATCGCGCTGCTGCAACAGCGCGGCTGGCCGCAAGAGGCTGCCGATATGCTCGGCACGGAATGGCGGGTGCTCGCGCGTCAAAGCGCCGGGTCGAATATTCATGACAGAAGCCGATCCTCTAAGACCACCCTTCCGCGTCAAGGGCTTAGGCGGACATCAAGGTCACTGGCTTGCTTCCGACGGTCTGAATTTTCGCCAAAGCCAGAGCGCCGCGAGCAAAAGAAGTGAGCCCACGACGGCGGCAACGACGTCACGAAGCGAGATGGCGATCTTGTCCAGGCCCGGCCAAATCCCGAGTGCGCGGAACAACAGCCCGCCAATGAGAGCGCCCGCGAGGCCAAGCGCCAAATTGCGAAACAGGCCGAAGCCTCCACGCTCCCAGGTCGTCAATGCCCCGGCGAGACCGCCGCCGAGCAGTCCAACAACGATCCAGACAATGAGTTGGTCGACAGAGGGCATGGCAGCCTCCTTTACCCGTCGGCGGATGTGATTATGCGCCAGCCATCTTCAGGTTAGCCAGCGCGATTTCGCCATCGGTGACGTAGTGATTGATGCGTTCGATGTGTTGACCCGCTTGAAGCTTGCTCACGTCTCCGATGAGCTTGTTATTCCCCAACTCGGCGATGATAAAATCCCGCTCGGCGTTCGTATCCGAATCGGTCGCATGGGTGATCTGGAATGTGAGTTGGGTCAGCGAGAAACCGGTATCCTTGGTCCCGGCTCCGATCCAGTAAACATGCGCATCGTTCGGCGGTCGATCGGTGTTTAGCCAGAACTTGGCCGTTCCCAATGTGGCCTCGACGAGCGCCGTGTCCAGGGCCCAGAATCGAATGTGATGACGCTTCCGTGGGCTGTCATCAATTGCCTTCTGGAAGCCGACATCCTGGCCGCGTCCGAAAAGGTAAAGCGTGCTGAACGGGGCGGTCGGGTAGGGCGAGTTAAAAACGAATGCCCGGACCATGCGCCACGAGCTTGCCAGCCCCAACGGGTCGGCCACCGACCAGCCGGCGGTTGCAAATGCAGTGTGCAGCTGTTGAAGCGTACCGACGAGCACGAGATTGACGGGGTCGCCGGGCAACCCGTCACCGGTAATTGTATAGCTTGGCACCCGCTTGCGTTGGAGGATCTTAAGACCCATGCGAACGATACGCGGCAAGACAATGTATGCTGCAACTCCATAGGTGACAGCCAAAGCCAGGAACCATGGCAGCCTGCGGTCGGCAAATTCGAAGACAACAAAGACAATAAGCCAGACGCTGAAGATGCCCAGCCCGAGGATTACCAAACGCTGCAAAAAGCGCTTCAGCAGTCTCATCGGGCGCAGGCTACCATAGGAGGCGTCGGCGCAACCGCATGATCAGCCGTCTGAGGAGATTGATCGCTAATGCTGGTCGCGATGGTAGTGACTGTTGCTGCTGGGCCGTTTGAGGATGCTCACTACGGATCACCATGTATGCCGGCTAGCATCAACCGATAATAGGCGACCAGCAAAATGACAAACCAAACGAGCTCCCACGCGGCCAACAGATAAAAAGAAGAGCCGGCGGTCAGGAATATGATTGTCATTAAGAATTTGATCGCGATGCTGGACCAGTTGGGCCAGCGATAGAACGACGGATTGCGCACGCCCGGTATGTAGGCCAACTGCAGGCCGAAAAGCGTTGCTCCCCAAATCCGCGGCCACGTTTGCGGGTACGGATCGATCTGGAACACCAGCCGGGCGAAGCCCACCGGGTCGAAGATGCACCATAACCCTGCGAGCAGACCGGCGATGATGCTGATTGCAAACAGCACCTGATAGATGCGAAGCCGGGTCGCGGTCTGCGCCCTGGTATAGGATAAAGTTTGCGCTTCGTTCATGCGACACCTCTGCGCTCACAAGGTGAGTAAATAGGCAAGGAGATCGGCCTTGTCCGCCGCCGTCAGATCGGTCCCGTAGACGTGGCCAAAATTGGCGTTGCCGGGCAGCGTCGTGTCGAAACAGAACGCTCCTTTCTCCGGATGGGCAGGGTCGCACGGCGGCGCCACAAAACCACCGCGGCTGGAATTGAGCACCTCGCCGCCGCGTACAAAAGCTTTCGGCCGGCCTTGCGGTGCTTCTAGCAAATCCGCGAGCGTTGGAACGGAGCCATTGTGAAGATACGGCGCCAGCAGCCATAACCCATCCAGGGTTCCGGCGACGTAGCCCTCTACTTTCTGGAAGTGGCTGAAATTCCAGTCATAGCCCTTTCGATAATGGTTGTAGGCGTCGCGTGCCGCGGGCGTCCACATATCGATGCGATGCCGGTCGGTCTGAACTTCCTCAACCGGTATGACCGTGAGCGTGCGCGCACCCGTCACAGCGTGACACTGCGCGCACAGTTTCACATAGAGCACATGACCTCGGTTGACGGCAGCCGGATCCGGCCGGTATGGCGACGCCGGCGGTTTGTGCGGCGCAGAAAGGTAGCGACGCGGCGCAACGAGGCTTGGGTCTGTTTGTCATATTCTTGCGCCGTCATTCCGTCCCCCAGCGCCGAGCTTAAAACCACTTCACGGACCGAAGTGTTGAGCCCGTCCCAATGCAACGGTGCATCGGCCCTGACTTCGTCTCGCGCGCCGAGATCGACACCGCCAGCATGTCCGAATTGCCGATCGTGCCATCGTCGGCCAGGCGCAACATGCCGAACTTGACCGGATCGAACGGATCGATGCGACCCGGTCCCCACGGCGGCCGCTCGTGCTGGCCAGTCCATTTGAATTGTTCGGCTTGCCGCAGAAGGCTTCTCTTCAGGAATGGAATAATCGCGTAGCGGTAGATCAACCGGTCGAGCCAGGACAGATGCACTTCCTGTTCCATGGCGGGCAACAAGCCATCGCCTGAAAACCGTGAGTTGCGCGCGCACGCTGTGAGGAAATTCTGATAGCCCAGCACGTCGACAGTGTTGCCCGGACCAGCGGCCGCGAATTCGAGCTGCGCGCCGGGCGCGCGACGAAAGGTCGTGACATGGCAAAAGGCGCAATTAATTGCCATACGCTCGACACCAACGCGGGCGCGCGAAAATCCAAGCGGGGCGTCGGATTGCGTGCGGCCGGGTTCCCAACGGAAGCCCAGCGACGCGTAGCCGCCCGAACCCGGCAAGTACTCCGGCAATACTTTCGGCAGCACGATCCAAATCGCATAGGGCACGCCTGTCGCGCCATCGTTGCCGATCGATCCATATTTGAAGTTTTGCTCGTCGTCCGGGTAGATGGAGATGTCACGCGCCAGGAATTTTTCAACGCAACAAAGCCAAGGCCGGCACATAGGATGACAATAGCTATGGCGCCGGGTCGCCATCGACGCGGTCTATCGGCCGTTTGCCTCATTGCGCGATCCCGATGGTCTGTGAAGATTTCCAGGCGAGCAGCAAAAGGACCGCCTGCGGAAGACCGAACGTCAGATTAAACAGACCGAAAATGATGTAGTGGCCGCCTACGATCGTGAAAAGCGCGACGCCGCTGAAGCGGCAAGTGACCGCAACGACCGCGGAATAATGGTGAACCAGCGGGTCAATGGCGGCGGGAACATAAAAGATGGAAAGCAGGATCAGGAGAAAGGCCGCGAAGCGGGGCCAGATCAAGGGATGGGCGATTTCGAGATGGAGGAAGTTGAGAACGGCTTCGGTCCATATAATCGTGGTAAGCGCGCAAACGATATTTGCCGCGATGCCAAGCCACATCAGAGCCTTAAACCACTGCACGGCGGCAGCGGCGCCGGGCGGTGCCGCGCGTGTCCGGGAAATTTCGGGGCCTGCGGTCATTGCGCTCCTTAGAACGTCAACAAGTACGCCAGCAAATCCGATTTTTGGTCGGCGGTCAGGTTGACACCGTAAAGGTGGCCGCCGTTGCCGTTGCCGGGTTTCGGACTGGTCTTGAAGCAAAACGGCTCCGCCGGCGCCGAGGGCGGCACGCATGGCGGCGCGACGAAGCCGCCCCTATCCGGATCGAGCGTGTCCGAACTGCGCACGAAAGCCGCCGGCCGTTGCTCGAGCGGATTGAGCAGGTCGGCCAGCGTCGGCACCGAG
The DNA here is from genome assembly GCA_963718035.1 of uncultured Alphaproteobacteria bacterium. GTDB lineage: Bacteria > Pseudomonadota > Alphaproteobacteria > Rhizobiales > Xanthobacteraceae > Pseudolabrys. The sequence goes on from CAVQYD010000033.1 coordinate 8,565, forward strand.
CCATTGTGCAAATAAGGCGCGCGCAGCCACAGGCCATCGAGCGGCAAATTGGCGTAGCCGTTGGTCTTGACGAAATATTTGAACTGATGGGACGTGCCGACAAAGAAATTCGCCAACTGGTATTCGCGGAATTTCTCCGTATAGGATCCGAGCCGGTGCGGATCGGCGCCGAGTTTGCTGTTCGGCTCGATTTGGCCGATTGTTTCGCCGGTGAACGTATAGCCTTGCGAATCCGAAAGCCATGGCAGGCGCGGCACTGGCTCATGAAAATGTCGCGGCCGCGCGCCACCGCCCTCGGATCGGGATGATACGGGCTTGGCGGTGGTCGCAGCGTCTTGAGCCAATCGGCCACGCGATTGATGCCATCGAAGTCGACCGATTCAGGCGCGACGCCGGCCCCGATAGCCGCCGAGAGATTACGTTCGGCCAGCGAGGTGTTGTTGCCGTCCCAATGCAGATGCATGTTTTCACGTGGACCCTGGTTAAAGATCGGCGGGAAGTCGGCGATGCCGATCAGCTCATCCTTTTGCAGTGACGCGAGTGGCATATCGGCCTGGATCAGCTTGTACGGATTGAAGGTGTCGACGCGGCCCGGTCCCCATGGCGGCTGCTGACGCAGCAGCGGGAAGAGCCGAGCGCGCCGCTTCAGCAAACCGTCACGCAAGGTCGGGATGACGTACCAGCGATAGATAAACTCCTCAATGAGACCGAGCTCGGGTCCGGTCTTGTTGATTGCCGGTATTAGTTTCTCAGCCGACAGTCGTTCATCGGCGCCGGCATCGAGCAGAAAGCGGATGAAGCGTTCGAGCTTTAGATTGTTGGACGGCATGCCGAGAATTATGCGCCTGCCGGTTGATTGCTGCCCGCCCGCATCAGTCATTGTGGTGTTGACGGTGCCGGTGTGGCAGGTGGCGCAATTGAACCAGACTACATCGACGTTCCGATAAGTGCGGCGTGAAATGCCAATCGGCAGGTCGCGTTGCCGACCATCGGCGTCGTTTCGTAGAGAAAGCCGAACGTCGAATAATCCTGAAGGCTGCCGAAGTGTTCCGGAAACAGGGTCGGCAAGGCGCGCCAGATGCGGTACGGGATTTCGCTATGCGGCTCGGCGCCGATCGAGCCGTATTTGAACTCCTCGACAATGTCGGCGTAGTACGGCGTACGGTTCTGCACCAGCTGCCAGAGCAGAATTGCGCCGAGGACCGCGCCGACGATGCCGATCAGCGAGATGATGGCCAGCAAGATGTAGACTGGGGTGAGGAGACGCCAGCGCCGATGCAGCGCATCCTCGACGGCTGTGACCGGCTGTTCGGTGATCATGGCGACACCTGCTGCGGTGTCGGCACTTGCAAAGTCGGATGCGTGTTGTAGATCGTCATCAACTGCTTGACCATCGCCGCGTGATTGGCAAAGCGCAGCGGCTCATAGCAGCCCATCGGATTTTTCGGCGCATTGAGCAGGCAGCGATCGCAATAGGTGCAGGGCGACGGCGGCAGATCATCGCCGGCGGCCCAGAATTTCGGCAGATCGGGGTTGGCGATCAGCGAGCGTGCGATCGATACGCCATCGCAGGCCCCGGAATTGATCGCATCGCGGATTTTCGAGGCGGTCTGCCACCCGCCGGTGGAGATCAC
>CAVQYD010000034.1:0-6241 GCA_963718035.1 uncultured Alphaproteobacteria bacterium
CAGAAGACAACCTTTCGCTAAGGGTCAATAGCGCGCTGGGGTCGTTTTCGTTGCTTTTTTTGGCTGGCGAAATGCAGCGCTCAAAAAGGTGGTCGAGGGGGAAACATCACCACGGAAAAAGCGCGTGCGCTAATTCGCCACGACGACCGGCGTCTCCAGAGGCGTATGGTTGTAGAGGTAGATCACATCGTCCTTGATGAGCCGGATACAACCTTCAGGCAGAGATATCCTGGCCGATCCGTCGAAACCGTGGATGCGATAATCCGCCTTGTCCAGATAGAGGACGGGTGAACCGGGCGGAACGGCCAATTGCTGGCCGGATGGTTTCCCGCCGGGCAATTCCTCCTTACGCGCAACGTGGTAAAGTCCGGACAACGCGGTGCATTCGGTGCCAACGCCGATGCTGTAGCGCATCGCGGAGAGATTGGGTCGTACGACGTAGAGAAAGGTCTGCGATTTGTCGACCACGATCGTTCCCACAGGCTGAGTGGTCCGGTAGTAAACCAGCTGCCGCAGACGGACAAAGTCCGATTTGATTTCTGCCGGATCGGACGTCGGAGAGACGTTTCGTTGCTTTGCCATGCTGCGCACGTCATCCAGACTGCGCGGCCAGAACGAATAGATGCCCGCGCCAACAGCAAAAACCAGCAAGACCCCGAGCGCGACGGCGGCGGTGCGCAGCCAGTTTCGGGTATCCTTCAACGGCGGTCTGTCGCGATATTCGTAGCGCTCCTCGGCGCGATCTTGGGCGGGTTGCCGTTGAGGCGGCGCGGTGCGGCGCACCGCATCCCGTTCGACCTGCTGGATCGCCGATTCAAGCGCGGCCCGTTCCGCCTTCAAGTCGGTATGGGACAATGTAGGGTCGATGCTGCGGAGTTTGTCGACCAGCGTTTGCCGAGCCCGCTGATAGAGTGCCTGACGCGCTTCGCGGGTATTCGGGCTAAGTGTCGCAACCGCGCGACTGATCAGCTGAACGTAGTCGACCATCGGTCCTCCACCGACGAACGTATCATCTCTGCCAATCCGTCATGATCACAATCAACGGATCGGTGGGGCGTAAAGGATACCGCCTTTATTCCACAGCTGATTGATGCCGCGTGGAATGCCGAGCGGTGAGCCGACGCCGACGTTTCGCTCGTAAATTTCTCCATAGTTTCCGACTAGCCTGATGATACGGGCGGCCCAATCATTGGTAACGCCCATTCGCTCGCCATAGTTACCTTCGATTCCAACGAGCCGTTTGACGTCCGGTTTTTCAGACTTGAGAGCCTCGTCAATATTTTTCGAGCTCACACCGAGCTCCTCAGCGTTGACCAGCGCGAAGCTCACCCACTTCACAATGTTTAACCATTGCATGTCCCCTTGGCGCACCGCGGGGCCAAGAGGCTCCTGGAAATGACATCCGGCAGGATGACGTGCTCACCCGGCTTCGACAGCAGAAGTCGAATCCCCCAGAGCGCCGATACGTCCGCCGTGAGCGCGTTGCATTGGCCGGAATCGTAACCTTTGATCGCCGCCTTAAGAGTCGGCGAGGCGATCACCTCATACTTCATGTTGTTGACACGGAAATAGTCGGCAAGATTGAGTTCGGTCGTCGTTCCGGTCTGCACACATACTTTCACGCCGTTGAGGTCGAGCGCGGTTTCCTTGTTCATGGATCTGGGAATGAGGAATCCCTGGCCGTCATAGTAGTTCGTCGCTGCAAAGATCAGCCCGAGATCGACTTCCCGCGATATTGTCCAGGTGGTGTTGCGCGAAAGCACATCGATGTCGCCCGCCTGAAGGGCTTCGAATCGCCGGTTGGCGTCCAGAGGAACGTATTTGACTTTGCCGGCATCGTTGAAGATTGCCGCGGCGATCGCCCGACACGTATCGACGTCGAACCCGCTCCAATTGCCGTTGCTGTCGCGAGCGGAAAACCCGTTCAGGCCCTCACTCACGCCGCAATTGAGCGCGCCGCGCTCCTTAACGGCTTTGAGAACCTGCGCATGCGCCGGCGTGATGATAAAAACCGCCGCCAGCGCCGCGCTGCCTAGAAATGCCAGGAATTTGTAATGTCTCATTGCTGCCCCGAACTTTACGAGACGGCATCGTAGCGATTTAACCTACCAATGGAAGGGCTCGTGGACGCTCAAGCTTTGCCAGCTTTTGCCTTTTTCCAGATCTCGGTGAGCAGTGCGGGCACGATGCCGTGAGCTGGATTCATTCAGCTTTTCGCAAAGAACTCGATGGCCGCTTTTTGGAGATTGACGTCCGCGTCTTATTCGTCGCGGCGATTAAAGGCCTTGCCGATCGCGTTCAGGCGCAATGAGCTCATGCCACTGCGGTGGTCTCGCTCTGAGCGGGATACTGCCTCGTAGCAATTGACGACCCCTTTGTCCCACATTTTTCCGGTGCGGTTGTCGAGCATCATCTGCCGGCAATCTTCGCCGCGCGTCGGAACAATGATGATCGAGCCGGTGTATTGCTCGGTCACGGAAACTGGCGATCTCGGGGCAGTCGCCTCCTTGCGCAGCGCGGTCCAGCCGCTCGGGTGCCAGTCGTTGGAATAAATGAGAAGCGCGACACCGAAGGCGAGCCAGACAAGCAGCACGTAAGTGCGCGGAATATCGCGCAACATCCAATGACGATGGGACGACTTATGCTCTGTCATGGCGTGGCCAACTCTAGGGCACCATCGTTAAGAGACTGTTCAGGCTTGTCCGTCCCGTTACCCCCGCGTAACTTTGCGCCTTTCTTTGACGCGGAAGGATGGAATTTATGCAACGTTTATCACGTCCGTTTTTGCAACGGCCCTTGGCGGCAGCCGGACTCTGCTCGTTCAGGTCGCCGGTGCCTCCGCTGTCGACTATCCGACCCGGCCGCCTCACATCATCGTCGGCTATCCGGCAGGCGGCACGACTGACATCGTGGCCCGCCTGTTCGGCGACTGGCTGAGCAAGCGGCTCGGCCAGCAGTTCATCGTCGAGAACCGACCTGGCGCCGGAAACAACATCGCGACCGAAGCGGTCACCAAGGCGGCGCCCGACGGCTACACGCTTCTGCTTGTCAATCCAGCCAATACGATCAACACCTCACTCTACAAACACCTCAATTTCGTGTTCCTGCGCGACATCGATCCGGTCGCCGGCGTGATCCGCGTGCCGAACGTGATGGAGGTGCATCCATCCGTCCCTGCGAAAACTGTCGCCGAGTTCATCGCCTACGTGAAAGCCAATCCTGACAAGGTGAATGTCGCTTCGTCGGGCAATGGAACCTCGATCCATCTGTCCGGCGAGCTGTTCAAGATGATGACGGGACGAAGATGACCCACGTGCCGTATAAGGGCTCGGCGCCGATGCTCACCGATCTGCTCGGCGGACAGGTGCAGGTGACGTTCGACAACATGCCGTCCTCGATAAACCATATCAAGGCAGGCACGTTGCGCGCGTTGGCGGTGACAACTGCGCATCGTTCGCCGGAGTTTCCTGATGTTCCGACCGTCGCCGAAACGGTGCCGGGCTACGAGGCGAGCGCCTTTTTCGGCTTCGGCGTGCCCAAGGGCACTCCGAAGGAAATCGTCGATCTCCTCAACAAGGAGATCAACCTCGCGCTCAAGGATCCGGGCATTCAGGCAAAGCTGAAAGAGCTGGGTGGGATCATCATCGCCGGCTCGCCAGCCGATTTCGGCAAGCTTGTCGCGGATGAAACCGCCAAATGGGAAAAAGTGGTTCACGCTGCCAATCTGTCGGTCAACTAGCCCGCGCATCAGCAAATCGCCGGCAATTGGTGTGGCAATGGCTCGCAAGTGCCGCATTTAGGGCCGTGAGTACCGGCGCGCGCGAGGACTTGTGCGGGCGGGCGCCGCCGCGTACGCTTGGCGCCGGGTAACGAAACTCGCCACCCAAAACGAACAGCAAAAGCCCGCGTGTCAATCGCAGGGCGTATGGAGGGAAGCGCCATGAAAACATCGACGAAAGTGCTCGGCCTTGCCTTGGGCATGGCTTTGGCGGCGGCTGTGCCTGCCACCGCTGCGGAACTGAAGATGATGACCGGCCCGCAGGGCGGATCGTGGATTCCGCTGGGCGGTCAGCTCAAGGACCTCTGGGAGAAGCCATCCCCGGCCTCGCAGTGCAGCAATCGCCCGGCGCGGGCATCGCCAATGTGCGCGCGGTCGAGGAAGGCAAGGCCGACATCGGGTTCTCGAATTCGATTTCGGCGGTCGACGCGATCGCCGGCAAAGCGCCGTTCAACAAGCCGCACAGCAATGTGTGCAATGTCGCGACGCTCTATCCGCAGTATTACCAGTTCGTCGTCAATGCGGACGCCGGCGTGAGCAAGATCAGCGATCTCAAGGGCAAGAGCATCACCACCCAGCAGAAGGGCAACACCGGCGAATTGATCACCCGCCAACTGCTCGAGGTGAACGGGCTCAGCTACAACGACGTCAAGGTGAGCTTCGTCGGCTACACCGACTCGGTGAACCAGATGAAGGACGGCCATGCCGTCGCATTCGGGCTCAACACGCAGGTGCCGGCCGGCGCCATCATGGATCTCGCTGCCGCGCGCGACATCAAGCTGATCGACCAGTCCGACAGCTACGAGAAGATGAAGAAGATCAATCCCGGTTACAAACTGATCACCATCCCGAAAGGAAGCTATCCGAAGCAGGATCAGGACGTGAAGGTGATCGGCTTCTATACGCACATCGTGGTGTCGTGCAAATTGCCGGCTGACGAAGTGTATACGATGACCAAAACGGTCGCGGCGAACACCAAGACGCTGGCGACCGTCGCCAAGGATATCGCGACGCTGCAGACGGCCGAGATGGGTGCCGACATCGGCGTGCCGTTCCATCCCGGCGCCGCGAAATTCTACAAGGAAGTCGGCCTGACGGTGCCGACCCACTGACCATGACGGCGCGGGCGAGGGGCGCCCGCGCCGTCATTTCTTCGGCGCGAATTGAGGGGCACGCAGCATGGCCATCAAGGTCGATCTGTCCTACGGCAGCCTGTTCCGCCTGGCCGTGACGGTGATTTCCGTTGCGATGGTGGTTTATCATGTCTGGGCCATCGCATTCGGTTCGCCGGAAGCGTTCCATTTCCGCGGCACGCATCTGCTGTTCGCGCTGACGCTGGTGTTCCTGATTTATCGCAGCTCGGGCGAGGCTGAAGGGCTCCGACGCCACTCGACTATGTATTGCTCGTGCTCGGCGCCGCGCCGATCCTCTACCTGTTCGTCAACTACGATTACTTCATCGACCGCATCTTCTACGTCGACGAACTCAGCTGGTCGGACATGGCGATGGGCGTGCTGCTCACGGTGCTGTGTGCTCGAGGCAACCCGCCGGGTCATCGGGTTGGCACTGCCGATCACCGCCGTGGTGTTCTTGCTCTACGGTTTGTTCATCGCGCGGGTCGACGCCGCAGAACATGGTCGACCAGCTATACATGACGGTGGAAGGCATTTTCGGAATTCCGCTGTCGGTGTCGGCGGCCTACGTGATGATTTTCGTGCTGTTCGGCTCGTTCATGGAACGGACCGGCACCGGCCAGCTGTTCATGGATTTCGCGATGAGCCTGACCGGCCATACCGCCGGCGGCCCCGGCAAGGTGTCCTGCGTGTCGTCGGCGCTGTTCGGCACGATTTCGGGCAGTGCGGTTGCCAACGTCATGGTCGACGGGCCGATCACAATTCCGCTGATGAAGCGCTCCGGCTTCCCGCCGCATTTCGCGGCGGGCGTCGAGGCGGTGGCTTCCACCGGCGGCCAGCTGATGCCGCCGATCATGGGCGCTGCCGCGTTCGTCATGGCTGAGTTTCTCGGCGTCTCCTACGCCCAGGTGGTGATCTGGGCGATCATTCCGTCGGTGCTCTATTACGTCGCTTGTTTCTCCGCGGTGCATTTCGAGGCCAAGCGCCGCGGCCTGGTCGGCGTGCCGCGCAGCGAATTGCCGAAACTCGGCCAGGTGATGCGTGAGCGCGGTCATTTGTTCTTGCCGGTGCTGGCCATCCTGGTGGTGATGTATTCGGGCTATAGCGCGCCGCTTTCCGCGCTCGCCGGCGTGCTCGCCTGCTTCCCGGTGGCGGCGCTGCGCAAGTCGACCCGCCACTACGTCACCTTCGAAAATGTCATCGCGGCCTGTGTCGAGGCGCCGGAATGCGCTGCCGGTCGCGCTCGCGTGCGCGTCCGCCGGCGTGGTGATCGCGGTGGTGACGCTGTCCGGTCTCGGCATCGTGTTCACTCAATACGTCGTTCATCTGT
>CAVQYD010000035.1:0-6337 GCA_963718035.1 uncultured Alphaproteobacteria bacterium
AACAGCGACGGTGCTTTTGGCACGCGCACGATCTCGATGAGGTCCCGGGTCCATAAGGCATCGGCACGGTCCTCGATGATCTCACCGTCGATCTCTTGCCGTCCGAGCCGTGTGCCGGCGTAACGGGCCAGCACCTCATCGAGAAATGCAGGCGACAAATGCGCGGCATTGGCGTGCGTCGACGCCCGCGTAACGGCCGTGCGCGGATCGGCGAGCAGCCGCTTGATCAGCGCGATCGGCCGCGGCGTGGTTGTGATGAGTTGCCGCGGTCGCAAACCGAGCCGCAGGCCGAACTGCAGCATGTCGAACGTCGCATCGACGTGGCGCCATTTGGCAAGCTCGTCGCACCACGCGGCATCGAATTGCGGCCCGCGCAATTGCTCGGGGTCTTCCGCCGAAAATGCGAGCCCGACGGCACCATTTGGCCATTCGAGCCGGCGGCGCGTCGGCGTCCATTGGGGGCGCTCGTGACGTGGAGACACGCGTAAAATGCCGGCCGGGCCCTCGATCATGACCTCGCGCACGTCGTGCTCGGTCTCTCCGACGAGCGCAATGTTAAGGCAGCATTGGTCGGCGTAAGGCCGCGTGCCATGGACCGCCCCGCGCACCCATTCCGCGCCCAGCCTCGTCTTGCCGGCGCCGCGCCCGCCGAGCATCAGCCACGTTGTCCATGGCCGTCCGCTGTTGCCGCAAACGGGCGGATCCTGATGCCGATGGGCGAACATTGCAAAGTCAGTGGCGAGCCGGATCATCGGGTTCAGGAGCGACGGATCGCTCACGAGCGCCCTCGTCCGACCAGCTCGCGACCATTTCGTCAATGCGGCGCGCAAGTTCGTTACGGAATTCATCGATATCGGCTGGGATGTCATAACCTGACCCATTGTCGGGAGCGGCGCATTGCAGCCGCTGCAGTTTCTGAAAGGTTTCGGTGAGGCTCCACAACGTGCGGGCCGTGCGCTCGGCCTCGACCGCGCCGCGGGGATGTCGCCCAAGCTGGGAGCGCATGGCTTCGACAGCGGCAAGTTCGTCGACGACCGCACGGTAGAGCCGCTCGACCATATCGCGGCCGGTCGGCGGAGGTTCGCGCTCGTCGCCAGGAGGGTTCGACGGCGGCGCCTGAACGCGTTGGGCCGCTTCGCTGTCGTTCAACAAGACTTCGGCTTCTAGCGCTTCAGCCTCCGCCAGCAAGCGCATCGCCGGCGGCACGTCGCGCGGTGGCGGCATGTAGCGCTGCCAGCGTTCGCGCTCGCCCATCCGGGAGAGCGTTGATCTGTGCACGCCGAGGTCGACAGCAATCTTGGCCAAGCTCACGCCCGTGTCTTCGTAAAGGTGGCGGGCGTGCGCGATCAGTTCGGGTGTGTAGACAAACCGGTTGCGCGAAGCCGGTTTCGGCGGCGGGTCAACGGCTGGCGGCTTGCGTGAGGGGCGGCGTAAAGTCGTGAGGCGGCGGCGCGCGGACGCGCGCGTTCGTTTCGCCATGGCGAAGCTCCAATTGGTTTGATGTTGGGATAGGTGCGCAGGGCACGCGCGGCGCAGCTCTGCGACCCTGTGCAGCGGTAAACCGGGAGCGTTACGCTGTCAAGGATTATTTTCCCAACAACCTGGGTGCAGGCACTGGTCGCCCAGCGACAGCACCCTTAGCCCGATGAAGCTGTTAACCCGGCCGCGCTGGTCTCGGTGGCTGGTCGCGGTATTGCTCCAGAATTCCGTTTGCGATGTCCATCGCGTATTTCTGCGGGATCAGAAGATTGATTGGCGCTCCCTTCGTGAATTCAAAGACCAGGGCGGTTTCGCCTGTTGAGCGGCGATGTCCTACCGACCACTTTTCAACGAGGATGAATGTCCGCTTTTTTCCCATGGCCAAATTCCTTCTGAATGCCGTCAATATAGCGGGCCTATGATGACAAAGGGCGCGCACAACGGCTGTGGCAAAGACGCGCACACCGGTAGAGAATGGCCGCCAAAATGGTGAGCGTGTCAGGGGACTTACGTGCGGCTTGTTCTTTTCCAGACGCCGGCAGCAGCTGAGATTTTGCCCGGCGTGATTACGGAACGTGGTGTCGTCGACATCTCGTCTGTGGCCCGCAAGAGCTACACGCCGCAACTGGTGATGCAGGGCATCATCGACGATTTCGAAAAATTGCGGCCCGCGCTCGCGAAACTCTCTCAGAATGCGGACGCTATCCCGCTGGAGAAAACACGCTTGCGTCCCCCGTTACCGCGGCCGGGGAAGATCCTGGCGTGCATCGCCAACTATTGGGAGCACGCGCAGCGCGAGCCGCGTCCGCTCAACATGTTCATGAAGAACCCCGACGCCGTCATCGGGCCGGGCGACACCATCGTGCTGCCCGAATTCACGGTGCCGTGGATTTTCATGCACGAGGCGGAGCTCGCGCTTGTGATCAAGGGCCCGGCCAAGATGGTTAAGGCGAAAGACTGGAAGAGCGCGGTCTTCGGTTACACCACGATGATCGACGTCTCGGCGCGTGAGCAGGGCCGCCGCACCTGGCCGGCGACGCCGCTCACCAGCTGGCTCGGCAAATCCTTCGACACCTTTGCGCCGATCGGCCCCTGCATCGCCACCGCCGACGAGATCAAGGATCCGAACGATCTGATCGTGCGGTTCTGGAACAACGGACAGCTGCGCCACAATTACAGCACCGACGACATGGAGCATCGCGTGCCGGCACTCGTGGAGTTTGCCACGACCGTGATGACCATGAACTCGGGCGACCTCATCGCCTGCGGCACCAACCATGAAGGGCTTGGCGCGCTGCAGGACGGCGAGACCGTCGAGATCGAGATCCAGAATATCGGCAAGATGACACTCAAGGTGTCCGATCCGCTGAAACGAAAGTGGGAGCGCGGCATCTACATGGGCGTCGATTCCACCAATCCCGAGGCGGTCAAGCATCACCGCCCGGCATCGGCCTGACGACGAACGGGAACGCGAATGGAAGCAAAGAAAGAGATCCGGGACGGAATGCGCATCGATTGGGATGTTGCGATCCCCATGGACGACGGCGTCGTTCTTCGCGGCGATATTTTCCGGCCGACGGCGGAAGGCCGCTACCCGGTGATCCTGAGCTACGGCCCCTATGCCAAGGGCCTTGCATTCCAGGAAGGCTACAAGGGTCTATGGGACCGGCTCGTGAAAGCCGCTCCGGAGGTGCTGGAAGGCTCGAGCAACAAGTACCAGAATTGGGAGCTCGTCGACCCGGAGAAATGGGTGCCGGACGGCTATGCCTGCCTGCGCATCGACTCGCGTGGCGCCGGACACTCGCCAGGCTACCTCGACGTCTGGTGCGAGCGCGAGACGCAAGACCTCTACCAGTGCGTCGAATGGGCCGGCACGCAGCCCTGGAGCAGCGGCAAGGTCGGCATCAACGGCATTTCCTATTACGCGATGAACCAGTGGACCGTCGGCGCCTTGCGGCCCCCACATCTCACCGCGTTGTGCATCTGGGAAGGCTCGTCCGACTACTATCGCGAGCTCTGCCGCCACGGCGGCATCCTCAGCGACTTCCTCAACAGCTGGCACCCGCGCCAGGTGGCAAGCGTGCAGTACGGTGTCGGCACGCGCGGCAAAAAGAGCGTGGTGACGGGAGAATACGTGGCGGGACCGGAGACGCTGCCGAAGGAGGAGCTCGCCAAGAATGTCGCCGACACGCCGGGCGAGCCGAAACGCCGCCGCCTCTTTGATGATTACTACGACAAGCGCATCGCGAAATTCGAGGACATCGAGGCGCCCCTGCTCTCCGCCGGCAACTGGGGCGGCATGGGCCTGCACACGCGCGGCAATTTCGAGGGCTGGCTGCGCGCCGGCTCGAAGCAGAAATGGCTCGAGGTGCACGGCGACACGCACTTCACGCATTTCTACAGCCGCTACGGCGAGGCCCTGCAGAAGAAATTCTTCGGCCACTTTCTGAAAGGGGAAAACACCGGCTGGGACAAGCAGCCGCGCGTTTCGCTCAACATCCGTCATCCCGGCGAGAAATTCGTGCTGCGGGCCGAGAACGAATGGCCGCTCGCGCGCACGCAATGGACGAAATATTTCCTGCAGCCGGACGGAAAAACCCTGAGCCCGGACACGCCGTCGCAGGCCACAACGCTCGGCTATGAAACGATGGGCGACGGCCTCACCTTCTCGACGCCGCCGATGACCAGGGATCTCGAGATCACCGGCCCGGTCGCGGCGAAATTGTGGGTGTCGTCGGAAACGGCCAACGCCGACCTGTTTTTGGTGCTGCGCGTGTTCGATCCCGCCGGCAAGGAGGTCACCTTCATCGGCTCCAACGATCCCCGCACCCCAGTGGGACTGGGCTGGCTGCGGGCATCGCACCGCAAGCTCGATCCGAAGCTGTCGAAGCCGTACCGGCCCTGGCACACGCACGACGAGGAGCAGCCACTCAAGCCGGGCGAGCCGGTCGAGCTCGATGTCGAGATCTGGCCGACCTCGATCGTGGTGCCGCAAGGCTACCGGCTCGCGCTCACGGTGCGCGGCAGGGACTACGAGGTCGACGGCCGCGATATCGCTTTGCCGAACGCGCCCTATCCCATGAAGGGCGTCGGGCCGTTTTTACACGTCGACAAGAACGATCGGCCGCCGGCAATCTTCGATTGCCGGAATACGCTGCATTTCGCCGCCGGGCGGCAGCCCTACCTCTTGTTGCCGATCATTCCCGCGGCGTAAGCTTCCTGAAAACAAGCCGGGAGGAAACTGATGAAGCGCGCCGCCGCAATCGTGTTGGCCGTTATCGGCCTTTTCATTCTCGCCGTACCGGGATGGGCGCAGACCTATCCGAGCAAGAACGTCACGATCATTGTTCCCTACCCGGCCGGTGGACCGACCGATCAGGTGGCGCGTGTCCTGGCCCAGGCGCTGCAGGACAAGCTCAAGCAGAACTTCATCGTCGAGAACGTCAGCGGCGGCGGCACCACGATCGCGACCGGCCGCGTCGCGCATGCCGCGCCCGACGGATACACGCTGCTCATCCATAACCTGCAGATTTCGGCGAACGTCGCGCTCTACAAAAACGTGAACTACGACACCGAGAAGGACCTCGTCCCGGTCATCTTCATCAATAACAACCCGCTGGTGCTGGTCGGGCGCAAGACGCTCGAGCCCAACAATCTCACCGAGCTGCTGGCGCTGATGAAAAAGCAGACGCTGAAGGCGGCAACGCCGGGCGTCGGCGCAACCGGCCATCTCGCCACCACGCTGCTCGCGCAGGAGGCCAAGATCAAGGTCGACCAAATTCCGTATCGCGGCGCCGCGCCGGCTTTGCAGGATATCGCCGGCGGCCATGTCGACCTGTTCTTCGCGACGCCGCAGTCGGTGGTGCAACAGGTCAAGGCCGGACAGGTCAAGGCCTATGGGATCACAGCAAAAGACAAATCACCCGAGTTGCCGACCGCCGACAGCTTCGTGAAGGTCTTCGGGCCCAAGCTCGAAATCCTGTATTGGCACGCGCTGTTTGCGCCGGGCGGAACGCCGGATGACGTCGTCAACAAGCTCAACGCCACGCTGCAGGAGATCATTTCCGATCCGGCGGTCGTGAAGTCATGGGCTGATACCGGCGTGTCGCCCTACCCGAAGGACCAGCGCACGGTCGCCGCCGCGCGCGCGCTGCTCAAGAGCGAGATCGCGCGCTGGGGCCAGGTCGTCCGCGACAACAATATCCAGGGACCGATGTAGATTTTCTGTCGTCACCGGGCTTGTCCCGGTGACCCCGCTTAGTCGGGCACGCCCGTGCCATCATGATCGGGATGGCCGGGACATAGGCGTGCGAAAGCACGCCGTCCTTCGGACGGCTATGCCCGGCCATGACATCTGAAAGAAGATGCCCGACCAAGTGAACTTTCATCCGGTCGATCGATGGACAGAAGAAAAGTATTTCGCATTAGTCATCGCCGGGCTTGTCCCGGCGATCTCGTTTATGACAGTGCAGCCGTGAAACAGTTCTACCTGTACATTCTCGCGAGCCGCCCCGGCGGTGCATTGTATGTCGGTGTGACGAACGACCTAATTCGACGGATGCATGAGCACAGGAATAAGCTAACGAAAGGTCATACAACAAAATACGGCATAGATAAGCTCATCTACTTCGAAGTCTTCGATTCCGCACACGCGGCAATCCAGCGCGAGAAGAACATCAAACATTGGCCGCGCGCCTGGAAGACACGAACTATTGCCGAGAAAAATCCGACATGGCGAGACCTTTGCGATGAGATCGTCTAGGCGCCGAGCCTTCCTAAGCGAGATGGCCGGGACAAGCCCGGCCATGACGGTGGAATTCTGCGGCGTGCGGTTGCCCTGAGGTTTCCGTTATTTCCG
>CAVQYD010000036.1:0-5331 GCA_963718035.1 uncultured Alphaproteobacteria bacterium
TTGGCATCGAGGTCGACGAAGACCGCGTTCGCCGGCACCGCGTGCAGATTGCGGCGCGAAGCGTCGCCTAGGCGCGTGCCTTGGGGAGTTGAATTTCCAGGCCGATGCACCGCGCAGTGTCGAATGGCTGCAGCGGCGCCATTGGCGGCGAACGCCTCGTTGGTGCGGCCGCTCGCGCTAGTGGGGGCGAAGCTCACGACCTGCCTTACCGAAACATTCGCCGCCGTGCCGCCGAGGCGGCTCTGCACCAGCGGAGAAATTCCGCCGGTGAAGATCCATGTGAGCGTCATCAACTCGGTCAATCTCCGTCGGATCCGCGCTCGGTACCGTTAAATTGCATGTTATGGCTTCTGCCAGTCCCCAAGGCATTCAGTCGCGATACAGGCGTGATGAACAACGCTGCATCTGCGTCTTGAGGCTAAGGCGGAAGCCCCCGCAAAACTTGGGCGGTCGCGACGACTGCTTGACGAGCGATAAAGTGGCACGTGCCCACAGCGGCGCCTCGCAAAATTGCGACACGGCGATTGCGGTAGCGTCTAGTCCACTACGGCCGTGGGAACCCGCGTGCGCGCGCATCGAAGCGCGATGGGCTCGTCCTCGCGGAGGCTAGCACGGTGCAGGCGCCGCGCACCGCGCCGCGACGCATCCGGCCTCAGCACCAGCTGCTTGCAGAGCGAAATGATCCTGCCGCACATGCCGGTGCAGCCCGACTCATACTCGCTGCGGCATATGCTCATGCATTTGCGCAAATCGCAGCTCGCTTCCACGCCGTGGGCCGAAGTCGCAGCCACGAAAATCGTGGCCGCAAAAATAAAAGGAAAGACACGGCGCATGCGAAAGGTCCCGCGCTAAAGCGAGATGCTTCATCGCGCATTGCATGGCGCTCCGCGTCATGCGCCCGCAGGAATAACGATATTATGATGAACGCTGTTCTGACTCTGCGAACCGGCGCCGAAGTTCTTGCGGCCAGATCGATATTTCTGCGCATGTGCATGGCGACCGTTTCGAGCGAGCCTTCGTTGCCCGTCGCTTGGTCCTTCGTTTGCGATGCTTGCGTGCAGGCACGCGGCGCAACGTTCGCGCACGAAATCCGGACACCTGGAAAAACTCCCGGCGGCGGTCCTGCGCCGGGAGCCCGATGGCGCGCTCATCGGATCCTCCGCCTAGTGCAAACGGCGGAGCGGCGCGACATGCTCGCCCACCCAAGAGCTAAGCATTTGGTGATAGAGAGACGCGGAATGCCACAGCACGTCCCTATAGACCCTGCCCTTTTGCGAACTAGGCACCGACCGGCTCACAAAAGTCCATACCCATCGTCAGATGGTGCTGGTCGGCATCGGTATGGACTTTCCAATACCGCCCGCTTAAAATATTCCAGTTTGTCCAGCACGGGGATCACCGCGGAATAAAAATCAAAGGCGACGCCTTCGCTCAGCGGATTCAGCCCGACAACCTGCATGTCGTGCGGTTCACACATAGCGCTGCGCCAGGAAAACGCGATGCAATTGAGCGTCTCTTGCGTCGGAGCGCCGCGCCAGGTTCCGCGCCGTGAGAAACCCATGCTCCCCCATCCAGGCGATGAGCTGGTCGGGGTGGTCAGCCTCCTCAAGAGCGTGTTCGGCAAAGACCGGCTGATAACGCCGGTCGTGACAAAACGAATAGCGCAGGCACAGCGCTTGCGTAAATTCACGCGATTGGTGGATCAGCTGATGAACCCATTGCAGATCGTTCGGACGCTCTGCGCAGGCCAGAACTTGAAGAACCGGCCCCTGCCGAAGTTGTGAGCGGTATTCCTCGGACGCTTTCTGACCAGCCACTCCATGCGCGTACTCCCGCTTTTGATGAGGACACGGAACAAGTGAGCTATATGTGCAAGATGCCGGCTCGAAATCTTCGGCATACGGCGAATGGGATGGGCGCGAAGACCTTCAATCAGCCCAAACAAATAGTTATCGGCGATTCGATGCCGCTAGCAATCTCGTGCCGTCGTTCGACGTAGCGGCGTCACGCCAAAGCGTCGTTTGAACGAACGATTAAAATAGGACAAATCACCAAAGCCCGCGTCATATGCGATCGCCCCGACCTGATTTTGCGCCAGCCGCGGCTCGGTCAACAGCGGTGGGCGCGGCTGAGGCGCTGCTACAGCAGGAATTCCGAGAACGTCGTTCCTTCATTCAAAAAGCCGCTGCAGATTGCGCGGGTCAGCCCGAGATGGGCTGCCACCGCGCCGACCGAAAGGTCACGCCGGTTGCTGTTCTCGACGATGTACGACTTTGCCATTCGCAACCGCGCGGCCGGGATTGCGCGTCCCGCCGCCACGCCGTCACGTGCGGCGCCAAGCGCGAGTGCAACAAGGTCGTGCAAATGATTGACTGCGGTACGCCGGAACTCCGGCGTCGCCAATGCGATATCGTTGAACAGCGGGGCTGCATACCCGCCAGCAGTTTGAGCGCGTCTGTATTATACGGAACGACCTGCATGACGACATCATCGACATAGGTGACCATCGACGACAGGATCGATCGCGGGATACGAAACGAAAGCGCGCCGCCGTACGAATGGCGATCGAATACTTTAACCTCGCTTGCACTCATCAGCAGGGCGTCGCCTTCGCGTAATGCAACATCCCGGCCACGGGCCGTGACCGTGGTTTTGCCGGTCTGATTGATAATAAAAACAAGATCCCCATTGCCATCGGCCAGATCTCGCGCGTTCGGATGATTCGAACGGGCGAACTCGCGGTCGACATCACCCGCACCCCGGGCAAGTCGCGCGCCAAGATCGAATATTCCAGCCTCGCGTCACCGATCGGCTCGATATCGAGCTTCATCACCACACGACAGCAATGATCACGCCACATCGCGACGCGATCCTTGTCCGGAAGGTCGTCGGTCGAAAGCCGGAACGTTGTCAGGCCCGCTTGATCCATCAACTTATCGTCCATCCATGCTGCCCTGCTTGGGTCGGCGCCTTGCGGCGTCTCCAAAACAGGGACATTTCGACAAATTTGACGAATGGAAGAGTTATTTGCCGGCGGTCTTCGCCGAGAATTGCGCTCGAGCGCTGTCTACCAAGGCGGCCCCGTACGGTTCAGCGAAAACATTCGTCGCCCTGCCCCTTTGATCGCGAGATGCCAGCAAAACAAACAAATACGCATCCTCCGAATGGAGGAGGTGTCGGCTTATGGCGCTCGTCAGCCTGGTATCTGAAAGGAAAAGTAGGCATACCGCGCAGACCTACCACGTTCCCGCAGGCAAGTCGCAAGCTGAACTAAGCGGCATAGCGAACGTCTATTCTTGCTGTGTCCCGGCTGCTCCCTTTCATATGACTTGCTGTCACCGGCAAGGCGGTTGTATACGCACGCAACCACAAGCAGTCTTGGCTTGCGGCGCAATCGACTTGGCTGAGAGTGCAACACTCGTTATCCGGCGTTTCCGCGATAGTTCTTCGCGGGGGGCAGGCAATGACTTTCTGGTCAACGGACACGATACCGGAACGCGAACGCTTTTCGTTCTGGCGCGAAACTATTTGCGACACGATCTTCAGCATTTCGCCTGAAGCGCCGAGCGAGCGCTTCTCCGCCCGCGTGCGCGTGCGCAGCTCGGGGCCGCTGCGCTTCGCAATGTGCCAATCCACCAGCTACGAGATCATCCGCACCCAGCGCGACGTCAACAGGGCGCCCGCGGACTACTACACCGTCTATTTGCAGCTGCAGGGCCGGACGCTCATCAACCAGTGCGACGATTCTGCGTCGCTTGATTGCAACGACATCGTTCTTTCCGACTGTCGCCGTCCCTACAGCGCCACGCTGTCGAACGACGGATTGCGCGCGGTGGCGGTGTTGCCGCGCCCGATGGTCAATTCCCGCGCGCCCTGGCTGAGCCAGCGGGCACTCCACAAGATTCCTTCGAGCTCACAATATATCGACCTCGCCCGGCGTCACATGATTCAACTGATGTCCGAAAAGATCGGCGACGGCGAGACCGATCTGCTGACGGAAAATCTCTGCAATCTGCTGGCGCTGGCGAGCGCGCCCGATATTCCGCCGAGTCGCCTGCGGACCGAACTTCAGACCGCAGCCATGCTCACGTTCTGCCGGCAGAACCTGCATCGCCCGGAATTGTCTCCGCAGCTCGTGGCATCGCATTTTTCCGTATCGCTCAGAACAGTTCATAGCCGCTTTGAAAGGCTGGGAACGACATTCGGCCGCTGGCTGCTCGAAACCCGGCTCGATGCCTGCTCGAAGGTGCTGAAAGGCCAGCGCCGGCATCGTTACATTTCCGAGATCGCCTACAATTGCGGCTTCAATGATCTGTCTCATTTCAACAAGGCGTTCCGCGCCCGGTTTCAAATGGCGCCGACCGAGTGGCGCGACAAGTTCGTGAAGAAGCAATGACACCCGTGATCGGTACGACCACATGGTCAACCGACTCGATCGACGAGCGCGAACGATTTTCGTTCTGGCGCGAGATGGTCTGCCGGAATGTGTTCAATATCTCGGTGCAGGCTCCGCCGAAACGGTTCTCGGCCAGCATCACGGCACGCAGTCACGGAGCGCTTCGATTCGCCATGTGCAAATCCACCGCTTACGACATCGACCGAACTCAGAAGGACATCTCCAATGAGTCGACGGATCACTATTTGATGTACCTGCAACTGCGCGGGCATACGCTCCTCACACAGGCCAACGATGCCATTGAATTCGGCCGTAACGACATCGTCATCGCGGACGGGCGGCGGCCGTACCACGCCGCCCTTTTCGATGACGGCCAGTGCCGCCGCCAGGCCATCGCCGTGCTCCCGCGGTCTTTCATCGAAGCACGCGCGCCGTGGCTGCGCCAGCGCCCGGTTTTCAAGCTCGCGTCAAATTCGGTGTATGTCGACCTCAACCGCCGGCATTTGCTGCAACTGACCGCCGATGACCTGACCGAGAGCGAATTGGCCCTGCTGACCGAGAACCTCTGCAATCTGCTTGCACTGCTCGATCATCCCGACACCCCGATCAATCGCGTCCAGCCCGAATTGCAGCTCGAGGCGCTGCTCGACTTCTGCCGGCGGAACCTGCATGATCCCGCGCTGTCTCCCGATTTTGTGGCGGCGCAGTTCGGCATCTCAGCGCGGACGCTGCATCTGCGGTTCGCGAAACTGGAGCAGACCTTCGGCCGCTGGCTGCTCGACACCCGGCTCGATGCGTCCAGCAATGCGCTTCGCAGTCCTCAGCAGCATACCTCCAGCATTTCGGAAATTGCCTACAACAACGGATTCAATGATCTGTCGCATTTCAACAAGTCGTTTCGCGCGCGTTTCGGCGTGTCGCCGAGCGAATGGCGC
>CAVQYD010000037.1:0-14503 GCA_963718035.1 uncultured Alphaproteobacteria bacterium
ATGCCCGTCGGAGTAACGGTGGTGGTACCTGGCACAACAACCCCCCTGGGACGCAGCAAGTTCGAGACTTGCTTGAGGGATAGTCGCCGCCGGTAAAATAGTGGTCAGGCAGTTGGCGTCATTCTTATTTATATTTGATCGAATTTTAATGCGTTACGCGCCCGGCGCTGCGCGATTATCGGCATTTCTGATGTGAGCCGCTCGATATTTGCGGTCAATTCAGTCTTCATTTCCAATTTTTTGAAGTTTTCTTAAGTATAAATCGGGATGGCAATATCAGAGGCTATATCGGAAGTCACGAAGTCCTTTTTACAAACGCGTTCGACCTGCTCTGCACGCGAGCTTGTCCTAAAGCATATCCAAATTGTGAGTTATTGTTTTAGGCGCTCCTGAACCAAAAGGCAGAGAGCAAAAAACTCAAGCTCCTAACATTAATAGTTTATTGCAGCTTGCGTTGACCCTTCAACGGTTCGACCACATACACTTCCTACCGAGCTCATTATGGCCGATATCTGTTGAAAGCGTCGAACAAAAAAATTCAGAAGGTCATGGCTGGCTTGCCGGTCAGCTTTGTTGCGCTCGGCATCATTCTCACGTTTATTTGGATAGCCATTATTCTTTGGTTCCCATTGTTGCAATGGCTCTAAAGTAATTCTCGCACTCTCTCACGCCAAAAAACTATTGGCCGTCGTCTATGCGCTTAATGCCGGTGCGTGAGTGCGGTGCTCTAGCGCAACAAATCGAAGAGCGTCACGGACAGTCAACATGGAGAATGGTCCCAGCTTTGTGGCTGAGCCGAGACCACCCCTCCAATTATTGGATTGCTGTCGACAGTGATATTCTTATGCGTGACCCCAAACTTGATGTCGAGTTACGCATGAATGATCGATGGTATTTACGTTAGCGAGAAACCCTAACGGAACTGACCGCGTTAGCCAGTCATTGCCTGTGCCGCATGTACGGCCATGCGTTCGGCTCCAATGAGTTCACCAACTCGCGAATCGCGTTTTGGCCGTCGAGGCTTTTCGGATTAATTTCCTAACTTTGGCTCTTGGAGCTCGCATGGTTAGTTGTCAACGGTTGCCTATAAAGCGGTCACGAAGACCTTTTCCGCGTTAAAATTACCAGAAAGTTGCTCTATAAATTAATTCAAATCTATTCTAAAAAGGGCCCGTGGCGTCCAATAAAGGCCTAGGTTACGACGTGTGCTAGCAGAGCTTTGGGGCTTTAGCAGCGTCGTTCCGGCTGTTGCATGGCGTGATGAACTACAGCAAATCTCGTATTGACGTCTCCAGAGGTGTAGCACTTCATCCTTCAAGTTTGCGCACCCTCGCCGTCTGAACTGGACCATTTCGTATCGGGTTATCGCCCCGCTGGCGATGACTTGCGACGTCGTCCTCATCCTGTTGACGAGTGTGCTCGCCGGCGTCGTCTATGATTACGACAGCATCGTTGGCAGGTCCCGGCTATCTTTTACAGTGTGCCGGCTTAGCCGCTATTGTTGCGGCGCTTTTCGTTGCGTTGGGAAAAAGTCGCGATCTTTACAATCCTGCCGAGCTCTTAAATCTCAAATCGCAAATCCGTAAAGTATCGATAAAGTGGGTGGGCGTTTGGCTGTTTCTCGCCGCTGCCGGCTTCGCGATGAAAACGGGCGGTAGTTTTTCGCGCGGTTCAACGCTTCTGTTTGTATTTTTCGGCCTGGTTGCATTACTCGCGGCGCGATCGATTTGGCGGATAATCCTCGCCGATGGTTTGGCCGTTCGCAAATTTGTGGGCCGCAAAATCACTCTGATCGTTGAAGAGGGCTCGTCTGCTCAGGCGGGTATCCTCAAGACGCTTGCGCGGCACGGACTGCAGCCTGTGCATCAGTTTGTTTTGCCGGCCGATCAAAGCGATCTGCGAGGTCGAAAACGCGTGATAGCCAAGGCTGTGGCTTCGGTTCGTGGTTCACATATTGAAGAAATTATTATTGGTGCTGATCTCGACCACTGGTCCAGCCTTAAAGATTTGCTCTCCGAACTCCGGGTGTTGCCATTACCAGTCAGTCTCGTTCCGGTCGGTCCCGCATCTGACCTTTTCCGGCTGCCGTCACACACAATCGGCGAGACCATAACCGTTGAATTGCAACGCGGACCACGAACGGCCTTCGAGCGAAGCGTCAAGCGAATAATCGATCTTGTGGTGGCAGGAACGGCATTGATTCTGCTGCTCCCGCTCTTCTTGATGACGGCGATCGCCATCAAATTGGATTCGCCGGGCCCGGTGGTTTTCCGGCAACGACGGTCCGGATTTAACGGCCGTAAATTTCAGATCATGAAGTTCCGGACGATGTCAGTGCTTGAAGACGGCAAAACCGTCGTCCAGGCCAAACCCAATGACGCTCGCGTCACCCGTGTCGGGGCCTGGCTGCGCCGCACCAGCATTGATGAACTGCCACAGTTGTTCAATGTGCTGCAGGGCACCATGTCCGTTATCGGGCCGCGCCCACATGCGCTGGCCCACGACGATGAATTCACAACCGTGGTCGCCAAATATGCCTATCGCCACCATGTCAAGCCGGGCATCACGGGTTGGGCGCAGGTCAACGGCTTCCGCGGGCAGACCAATACCGTTGCCGATATCGAAAAGAGGGTCGAGCTGGATCTGTGGTATATCGACAACTGGAGCCTGGCGCTGGACTTCAAGATCGCGCTGATGACCGTCATCGGCATTGTCCGGGGCGAAAACGCCTATTAGGCCCTGGTTCTCGAAGTCCTTCAAATCGGTCAGTTTTTTCCCTTCAGGTGTGCCTAGTTGCGTGCAAATAGATGTGCGCATGTCGGGCCAAATCAGCTTGAACGCAATTGGAAACCTTTGCCTTACCGGCTATTTTCGATAAACTCGACATCGCTGATTTGGCGTCGCGTTCGACCAATACCAATTTAGATCGTGGGGGCGGTATGCGGGGACTCATTCTGGCCGTATGTGCGGCATTTTTCTTGTCGAGCTGCGCTTCCATGCCCGACGAACAACGGAATGTCCTCATCGGTATTGTCGCCGGAGCCGGAGCGGGCGCCCTGATCGGGTCGGCAGTGGCTTCCGGTGGAGGCTCGATCGCAGTCGCTGCCGCCATTGGCGGAGCAAGCGGCGGCGCCATAGCTTCAATGATTAAACCCAATTATTGTTATTTCCTCAACCGACGCGGTGAGCTCTGGCAGGTGCCGTGCAGTCATCCCCCAGCTTGGGCGCAGGCGTGTTTTTACGGCACAGGGCCTGGCATGCTGCAGGCGGTTGATTGTCCACATGGAAAACCCGGTCGCAGCGTTCGACAAGCTACGGTCGATACAGAGCCATCTCAGCAGATGGCGGCTACCGCGGACGAGGAATTGACGGGCGGAAGAGAATATCCAGTCTGTTCTAAGGTTCTGCGGGCAAAAATGCCTGCCAGATAGCTGAACTGGACCGAAATAACATTTACCAGCGCCCACCACGCTGCGACGCGGACGTCCACAGCTGATAGCGTCGCGGCCTCGATCAAGATAACCGCTAACAACAGCAAGAGCGTGCGGATCTTGAAGACCGATCCCGTCACCGCACCGGCTAACGAATGGAATATCGTGGCGTACAGCAAAATCTTGGCTCCCGGCCGACGAATTTCGCAACACGCTATCCCCAATGTGTAAAAGGGTTCTCAACGGCCGCAACCATACTTGTGCGTGTTTTCCCCTATTGATTTAGCTGTCTGTAAATCATCTTTGAACGCTTGTCGCGATCAGCCAAGCACCTAGTCGCATTAGGCAAAATCGGGCAGCGATTTTCGCCCGCGTCTGATGTCAGGTCGTTATGAATCGGGGCTTGCCCCCTTCCAGCACGACGCAGGTCAAAATCCCCGTGGCGAAGGCACCCGTGTCGATGTTGATTCGGTTTGGCAGCAGTTCCGGCTCCCGCACCGGCGTGTGGCCATGGATAACGATCTTGCCAAAATCCATCCGGCTGCTGAGAAAGTCATCGCGGATCCACAACAGGTCTGTTTCGTCCTGTTGCTCCAATGGAATTCCAGGACGTACTCCGGCGTGGCATAGAAAGTAACGTCCAACGATCAGCGACGTCTTCAGTGAGGCAAGAAATTGCATGTGTTCGCGAGACAGCGCTGCGCGCAATTGCGCAGCGGCGCGATTAAAATTCCGGTTTGTCATCCACCGCCTGACGGAAATATCGAACGAACGCAGCGTTTCCAGACCGCCCAGACGCCACCACTGAGCAGCCACTGCGGGGTTGCCGAGAAATGTCTCCAACAATGCTTCGTGGTTTCCCTTAAGGGCGACATACCGTCCGGCAAATGGATTCTTCAACAGCCGATCGAGGACGCCGCGTGAATTGGGCCCACGATCGACATAGTCTCCGAGCGTGACGACGAGGCAGTCGCCGCCGTTTTCCTTGATATCGAGATTGACCAGCTCAATTATCCGCTCGAGGAGGTCCAATCGGCCATGAATATCGCCGATAACATATAATCGGATCTCCGGGATAGTCATCGTCGTTCCCTGCCCGATCCTAGCGGCACACACCCGGCCATCAGCGTTGACAAGCCACTCGGAAAACGAAGTCTTTTAACACTGGCCGGGTGCGCCGGGATCATGAAAAAACCCGCCCAAAATTTCGGGCGGGTTTTGGAGTTATCTGGCTGAACGGCGTTAGACCATATGAATATGCGTGCGTCCACTGTGCCGCCATTTTCAAGCACGGCAAGCGCGACCTGCGTGCCACCGGCGGTGCTGCCATTTGAGTTGTACAGCAGCGTGTGCGTGGCCGTGTTGAAGTGGAAACGCTCGGTGCCAGATCCGAACGTATTGTTCGCGCTGCTTCCGAAAATTCCGGTTGCGTCGTTGCCGGCGACGGGCCCGCCGGCAAAGGCCGACGCCAAGATATCGATTGAATTGCCGTCGGCAGTGCTGAAGTCGAGAATATGGTCGGCGCCGAGCTGATTAAAGAATCGTGCCACCCTCAGACGTTGCATTGTAGCGGAAATGGTCGGCGCCGGTGTCGCCTTGCATATAGTCGGGAGCCTCCGCCACCGA
Organism: uncultured Alphaproteobacteria bacterium; assembly: GCA_963718035.1. Lineage (GTDB taxonomy): Bacteria > Pseudomonadota > Alphaproteobacteria > Rhizobiales > Xanthobacteraceae > Pseudolabrys. The sequence continues at coordinate 5,058 of CAVQYD010000037.1, forward strand.
TCAGTGTATCGTTGCCGGCGCCGGCGAGAATGACGTCGCCACCGCCCGCACCATTGAACGTATTGCCGTTGCCATCGCCGACAAGAATTTCGGCAGCGCTCGTGCCGGTAATATCGCCGCCACCGTTGAGGTTGCTGACTGAAACGCTGGCCGTGTCAGAGAGCGTCCCATTGCTGATGGTGTAGTCGAACGAGCCGCCGTTAGCAGTGTCTTCGTCATCAATGGTAATAAATCCGTTCGTGCCTGCCCCGGGCGTATGCGATAACCGCGAGGTCATTGATATTGAGCACGCCCGTAACATCAATTGGCGTACCGTTCGGATCCGAGTCGTTGTGGAGGAATGCCCATTCCGGAACGTTGAAGGCAACGCCGTCAAAATTCGTCAGAACCATGTCGAAGTTTGCATGCGGCGCGTCGTTCGACGTGACGGTGATACTGAGGTCGGCTCCGGCCTGATCTCCATCGCCGTCGGCGATGACATAGTGGAACGTCTCGACCGAATTGTTGGGAACGTTGCTCGGTGACAGGTAATGCCAGTCGCCTGCATCGAAGCCAACCCCACTCGTGAAATGGAAGGTCAGGTGCCCGCCCAGCACGGTAGCGAGATCCAGCGTTCCGGTTCCGGCTGCAAACGGATTGCCATCCTTGGTGATCGCATTGGTGCCGGCGTTGTAGGCATAGAGGTGGCCATCCACCGTGATCGATAGGATGCCCGCGCCTGCGCCCGGACCGTCGGCACCGAAACCATCAACGCCAAATCCGGAGTTGGTCGTGAGCACGTTCCCGTCGACCGTCCCAGGAAGCCCCCCGATCAAGGTATCCGCCAATAGGGATTGGTCGGTAAGAACAACCGGATTGTTCGGGTCGCCATTGGGGTAGGCAATCGGCTCCAGCGTGGACAAGGTGGCTCCATTGCCGATGCCGACCGCAAAAGATTCCGCAACCCCATTGGTATTGAGGAAGTTTTCCCAGGCCGTTTGCTCACTGGCGTCGATGCCTTCGCTTCCGAATGGCCGGTTTGGCTGCACCATCTGACATAAAATAGGCCAGCGTCTGGATTGCGTTTGTATGCCCGTAGTCGAACGCCGTTTCCGCATCGGTGAGCGCGTCGTCGTAGTTTGTAAAGCCGCCCGCTGTCAGGCCGCCTAAATTAATGAAGATGATCGCTTGAGATTTGGTGAGCCAACCACCCAAGTCATAGACGCACTACCGCCAAATCCAACAATGAAAACCTGGTTGACGTTGGCAGAATTGAGCAGATTGATCGCTGCGGCTTTTTCCAGAGTCAAAACGCGTGGCAAATCCGGGTACGCCCGGATCCTCAAGCATGCTGGCGGACGCTATCCAAGACCAGCACGAAGTTGGTTGACACTTTGCCGCCCTCGTTGACCGTTGCCGTATTGTTGGTCGCCACCGGAATGTCGTCGATGACTTCGATCGTGCCGTTCAGAGCGAGATCGGATGCACCCGCGCTGGTCGCGACAACGACGCTGTCGAAGTCGAGCTTGCGCGTGTTCTCCTGGTTATCCGCCGCAAGAACAGTGTGGTGATCGATGTTCTCCCACAGCCGGAAGTCGTAGCTCGGGCTTGAGCCGGAATTGTCGAGCTCCACCGTGAACACGACGCGGTCGCCGGCGTCGAAGATGCTGTTGTTATTGGCGTCCGCATAGCCCTGGAGGGAGTCCGAGTCGATGACATCGAAGCGGACCACGTCGCCATGAGAGGTGACGTTGCCGACAGGCGCATCCGCGAACTGCACGGCGACATTGTCAAAGGCAGCGTCGAAGTGCGCATCGATATCGCCGCTGCCGCCGAACACGTTGAACCCGCCGCCGATTTTCTGGTTGGTGGTGATGTTGAAGTCCTCACCGAACTCGCCGCTTGTGCCCGGGTTCGGGTCGGTGTCGGCGTCCGCATTCGCCGGCGCCAACGGACCTTCATTGATATCCTCGTTGCCGACGAAGCTCGCGGGAAACGCAGGCTGGTCGATGTGGCCGAGCTGCTCTTCCTCGACCAGCGCATTGGCCTGGCCATCCTGGTTGAGCTCGCGGCCCTGCAAGTCGAGGCTGATTGTCAGCGTTGCGGTGGTGAAATCGCCGTCGGCATCGGTGAGCGTATAGGTGAAGATGTCCGTGCCGCTCGAAGGCGACGTGCGCGTATAGGTGTAATTGCCGTTCTCATTGATGACGAGATTGCCGAGCGACCCGGTGGCCTGGAAGTTGTGCGAGCCGTCGGGCGAATTGTCGGACAGGACGGAGCCCACGATGTTCGTGATTTTGCCGGGCTTATCGGCGCCGACGTTGGTCGGGTGACGCCATCTGTACCATTTGCATCGCCGCCGCCGCAATATCGAATGCCTAGTGATGACATTGCCTGTTGCGGACGCGAGAAGCCGGTCGAATCGATGTCGTTTGCTCGTGACCGGAACATCATTCTCGATGATGACGCTGATCGTGCCGGCCGGGAAGTCAACCTGGTCTTGGTCGAAATCCTTGGCCTCGAACGCCGGGGTGAGGTTGATGACCAGCGTCTCGTCATCGCCGCCACCGGCATTGTTCGGCGGGTGGTCGACCTTGTCCTTCAGGTCGAAAGTGAAGGTCCCGTCACCGTTATCGTGGATGCGGAAGACCTCGCGATCGGATGTCGTTCTCGACCGAGATCGTGAAGTTGCCTGCTGCCGCACCGGTAACGGTGTCGCCATCCTTGTCGGTGGCGGTGATGACCGAGGAGAAGTCGATCGAAGAAATGCCGACCGCGTCGTTCAGCGAGGTGCGCAGCAGGAAGCCAGCGTCGCCGCTGCCCGCCACGTGATCGAGCTGATCTCGAGATCGAACGACCACGAGCCATTGCCGTTGACCGTCAGGGTGAAGACCGTGCGGTCCGTGACCTCGAACGTGCCGTTCGCGTTTCCGTCGACGAATGCGGTCAACGTGCCGCCGCTCACCGAGTAGAGGACCGCCTCGCCCTTCGAGAAGAGGTGCGGCAGACCCGAGGTGTTGCTCGAGATGCCGGTCACGACCGGCTCGTCGGCGCCCGCCAAGAAGAGGGCCGAAAGCGAATTGGCGTTGCCCGAGCGTCGCATCCTGGTTGGTGTTATCGCCGGCGGAACGATTGCCTTCAGATGAATCCGAAGGCTACGACGACTGCCCGCCCGTGGTCTTCACAATGCCGGAAATCGAGTCTCCTGCAGCGAAAATTCCAGCGGCTCGTCGGCGCCAACATTGACCAGCGCAGCAAGCTGTTCGGCCGTAAATGTCGCCTCATCGGTAAAGCTGTCGCCGTCGGTGATGCCGTCAGTCAGGTCGCCCGCCGCCGTGCTGAGTTCGTCCTCCTCGACCCGAATTGAGGCGGTTTCGCCGGTCACTTCCGGAACGTCGTCGCGGATCTTGATCGTGAGATTATCGCCGATGATGAACGCTGTCGCCGTCATAGTCGGTTGCCTTGATCAGGAACCCAAGCGGCAACGACGTGACGTCGAAGAGCAGCACGTCATCTTGAAGGTCGAAATTCTCGTCGGACCCGGAACCAATAGGCACGCCATCAAGGAGTGGAATGCCGAGGAAGTCGTCATTCGGCGGATCGTGATCCATCTGGTCGAACAGCTCGAACTTGAAAAAGCCGTTCTCGTACAACGTGAACTGGAAAGACCAGGCGATCGCATGCGGCAGTCATAACTGCCGTCGCCGACAAAGGCGTACAGAGTGTTGCCCTGGATGTCGTAGCTCAGCTCCTCGCCCTTGGAGCGCAAGGCCCGCCAGATCGGCAATCTCTTCCAACAGATTTTCGCCGAGGCAGCCATTGGTGATGAAGCTGAATGTCAGCGGCTCGTCGGCGCCGGATCTCCACGACGCCGAAAAGGCCCGCCGAGGTTGCCGAACACGGTCGCCGGCCCCTTGTCGGACGGGCTGAACGGACTGCCGGTCCAGGAGCCATCGACGAACGGCCCGTCGTTCGGGCTGGTGCCGAGCGAGCCTTCGGGCGGACACGTCTTGATATCGTCTTCGTCGACAGTGAGGCAGATCGGGTCGCACTTGATCTCCGGAACGTCGTCGCGGATCTGGACTTCGAACACGCCGTCGAGGCCGACGGTGTCGTGATCGTAGTCGCTGAATTCAATCAGCCCGCCGAAGTTGATCTTGCTGACGTCGCCATGATGAACGATCGTCCTGCAGGTCGAAATTCTGGTCGGACCCGGGAATCAGTGAGTGGCCGTCGTGCAGGAAATCGTTCGGCGGATCATGATCCATCTGGTCGAAAAGCTTGAATTCATACTTGCCGTCCGAGGACAGCGTCGAGCGTGAAGACGATCCGCTCGTAGCCCTCCCTTCGGCCTGGAAGTCTTCGCCTCCACCGCTGCCTACGAAAGCAATCAGCTTCTGGGAATCGCCGCAGTCCTCGATGCTGATACGCAAAGCTCATCGCCTTTCGAGCTCAATCCATAAGCTTGGTCGCAAGCTCGCACAGATTATCCTCGTTGAAGCTGAAGGTGCCGTGCGGCTTGCCGCAGTCGTCGATGGAGACCGCGTCGGCGCCGACGCGCACAGAGGCCGGAAAGATCGCCGCAGACCGTCGCCGGTCCCGGGCCGTTGCTGAACGGGCTGCCGGTGAACGAGCCGTCGTCATTGCCGTCGTTCGGGCTGGTGCCGTGCGACAGATGCGTCTTGATGTCGTCTTCGTCGACGGTCACGCATTCGCTGGCATGCGGCTTCACGATCGGCGTGTCGTCGATCACGCCGACGTCGACCGTGTTGGTCGGGAAGGTAAAGCCAAGACCGAAGATATTCTCTCCCCGCAACCGCGATCGAAAGATCGAGGAAGATCGTCTCTTCCAGAGAGCCGAACAGATTGTGATGCGGATCGTCGGTCGGCGTGCCGCCAACCGCCGGGTCAATGATCGATCTGGTCGGTCAGCGTGAGGGTGAAGGTGCCGTCGCCATTGATGTGCAGAGTGAAGACTGTGCGCTCGACATCGCCCTCACCGTCCGGGACCGTCACGCCCCAGATCTCGTTCGGACCATGCAGCTCCCAGACGACCTTGTCGCCGATCGAGGTGATCTGCACGCCGTTCTGGGCGAGGACCGGTGCGCCGTCCGCGCCATTGTTGACGAAGAACGTGAAGGGCCCACCGCCGGAAACCAGGCCGGAGATGTCGCCGCTGAACTGCTTCTGCGTGATCGCAAAATCGCCGTGGACGTCCTCGTCATTGCCCGGAGGCGCGCTGAGATTGTCGCCCTCGACGTCGTTGGTGTCCTCGTTGCCGTTGCCGGCCGCGGTATTAAATTCCGGATTTTGCTCCCTGACGACGTGAAGCTCTTCTTCCTCAACGATGAATTGCAGATGGCCGCTGACCGTCGGAGCTATAGCCTCCGTCGAGGACCGGCGCCTCGGTGACCGTGAAATTGATGCCCGGCAGCTCTTCCGGCGGCAGCAGGCCGAGCGGATTCGACAGGCCGAGCGGATCAACGGACGCGTCGTGGAAATCGGCGCCCGCTGCGGTGCCGCCCGCGCCAGCGGCCGGCAGCACGGACGGGTCTTCGCTAATCGTATAAGTCTGGGCGAATTGCTCGCCGCTGTAAAACAGGTTCGGCCCCATCTCCAGGACCAGGTTGCCAAGGATGGTGCCGCGCGAATTGAAGAACGGCTCGATGATGATCTGCGAACCGTCCGCGAAGATGACGTGCAGCGACTGGTTCTTGCTGTCGTGGAAGAGCGTGATCTTCTCGTTGGCGATCGCGGTGAAGTCGATCTTCACGGTGCCGGTGAAACTGGCGTGCATAATATCGGTCTCGCCAGCCTTCGGCTTGATGAGCTTGAGCACCTGCACCGGAGTGGCGCTCGCACCGCCGGTATTCGCCTGCGCGACAACAAACGGACCGTTCATGACAACCTCTCCCGCGTCCTGTTGGCCGTGGCCCGGACGCATTTTGAGTTGCTTTAAAATTGGCGCGAAACGTACCTGCTTTATTAGTATTCGGTCAACGAATGTTGAGGCTTATTAAGGTTAAAAAACCGCTTTATTTGCAGGTGGTTAAGTCAAAAAACGGGAGGTATTTTTGTCACAGTCCCGCAGCGAAATTACCGCCCACAGCAATACTTTGACGGCGTGTCTTTGCGGCTTCGGATGCTCCCTACTCGGTTGCTGGCGCAGGAGAATCAGACCAGAATTGGCCTTGGATGCTTTCGTCCGGTTTCAAGCGCTACAAACTGGATCCGGTGCATTTGGCTGGAGTGTTGCGCGTCTGCCCTTGTGCGTTAACTGGCGACGACGTAAGAATTTCGGTTCCTTTTTGGGGGAAGTCGTCATGAAAGGCTTTTGGGGTCGGCGTACGGGGCTCGCGCTCGGCGCCCTCATCGCGTCAGTCGTTGCGTCAACACTGGCTCAGGCCGACGGCGTCGCCGCCGGGCCGGGCCCGATCAGCGCGCAGAAAATGTGGCTCTCCTGCGAAAACGGCCGCGATTATCCGCTGCACCCGCTCGCAGTGTCGCGCGAGTTCGATCTGGTGACGGGATACCTGCTGGTGACCGGCCACGGCCGCGGCGTGCACATGCGCCTGATCCCGATGGGCAGCGGCTATCGCTATGCGGGCCGGGGCGTCTGGTTCGACGGAATGCGCGGCCAGGCGGTGCTCAACTGGGGCCGGCCCGACGAAGTGCCTTGCAGGGTGATGCAGGAATAGACGCAAAGCCGTTCGGATCGAGCGCGCTGAAAAGCTTTTGAACGCGCCCGCTATGGGCGCGTTTGCTTTAGCCGCGCGTTCCCTGCTCCGCTGATGACGAGAAGCGTTTCTTGCCCGCCTGTGACCTGCGGGCGCTACCGCGCGTAATATCCGCGGTGTTATTGTGCGCGCGGGGACGCTCAGGAGAGCGAAGGAGCCGGCATGTCTACCGTTCGGCGCGCGGTCATTTTCGTGGCGCAAATCCTTGCATTGATCTTCATCGTGGTGGCGACGATGGCGGGCGCGCTCGCGGGCGACGCCTGGGTCGCGAATGCCGCGCCGATGTTCGGCGGCATCGTCGCGCTCATGCCGAGCGCGCCGATTTCGATCGCCGGAGCGATCGCGGGATTTTTCGTCTCCATCTTGCTGACGGCGCTGTTCTTCGTGCTGGTCGAGATCGCCCACAACACCCGGAATCCATTCGGTCCATAGGACCACACATCTTGAAACGCATTCGGGAGCCCACGATGAAATGGCCGACACTGGCCGCGCTTTGCGCGCTGCTTGCGCTGCCGACCCTTGCCTTCGCCCAGCAAGGTGCCGTCCAGCAGCGCGAGGTCAAAGGCAAGCCGGACACGGACATCAACGCGGGAATTTTTGCCACCATCCGCAAGGACTGCACCGCAGGACCCCTGCCCGCGGTGCGGCTCGTGACGCCGCCCGCACACGGCAAGGTGACGGTCAAGCAGGGCAAGCTGCGGGCCACCAATGTCAAGAATTGCCTCGGGATGGAGTTGCCGGCCTTCGTCGCGATTTACCGATCGGCGCGCGATTTCGTAGGGCAGGACCGTTTCACGCTGGAAGTCGTCGGAAGCAACGGAAAGACGCAGATCCAGCAGGTCACCGTGACCGTGATGCAGTCAGGCCACGGCCAGGGAATTTAAGTTGGATTTAGCGGTTGAGCGGGCGTTTGGCCGTTGAACTCGCGCCCGACTAATGCTCAATTACCGCGCCGAAGCGGCCGCTTGGCGGCCGGCATCGTGATTTGACGACGGGGGAGCCACATGCGAAAGACGGCAATTGCGGCCGGTATTGCACTTCTCTGCGCGGCAGCGTCACAGGCGCTTGCGGCCGACATGACCACCAAGGGCCCGAAGGTGGCCCGGGTCGCCGCCGAACCGGTGTGCCTGCGCTGGGTGCAGCAGAATTACTCCTGGTACAATTACTGCGACCCGGTGCCCTACTACCCGCGTGCGACGCGCTACTGGTGGGGCTTCTAAGCGCTGGCAGCAAGCGCGGACCTGATCACGAATTGTCGTCGCCGGCCGTCCAGGCCGGCGATTGTTTTTAAAAGAGATATCGCACTTTTCTCACCCTCCAGTGGACGGTGAAGAGTTCGGTTGCGTCAATGTGCGTGCTGCCCTTTTCTTGCCTTCCCTTCGGGTTCTGTTGTTTTAGTGCTCGCCAAGCAATGCGGAAGACATTGCGTTCAATGGCGTTGGGGTGGAGGGCGATGCGCTGGGTCCCTGCATTACGCATTTGTGTCGCCGCGAGCCTCTTGAGCGGCGGCGCCGCGCATGCCGCAAACGACGGCAGCATCCGCATCGGCGACTGGATCCTCCGGCCCTATTTCAGCGAGCAGAAAGACAAAAAGCAGAAGGAAAAGCGGCTCGACCGCTGCTCGGCGCAGCTGACGAACGCCGACAAGATCACGATGATCTACTCGCTCGACACACATTACATGTGGACGTTCGAGCTCTCGAACCCATCCTGGAATTTTCCGAGCGGCTCCAAATTCGACGTCTCGTTCGGCAACCGCGAGCGCGGCTTTTTCCGCCAGCGCGTCGCCGCCCTCGATCCGCAGCTCGTGCGCGTGCTGCTCCCGGACAGCCTGAATTCCTTCGAGGCCTTCAGGCGGCTGTTCAAGCTCGATGTGGTCGCCGGCGGGCTGACGACGCAGTTCGATCTCGCTTATGCCAACCAGGTGCTGCTCGCGCTCACGCAATGCGTCACGAAATACGGAACGACGGCGAAGAGCAAAGCCGCTATAGCGGCCTGGCTCAAATCGCCGATCGGTCCCGCGGCCGAGGCGAGCGTCGGATCCCGCGATCGTGAAAGAAACGGGCGACCTTGCAGGCGCGATCGTTACGGAAGGCGAAATCGCCAAGGCCGCCGCGCTCAAGCCCGACGAGGTGCCCGACGGCGTGAGCGGCGACACGGTGTGGAAGGTTGCCGACAATCTGTTCACGATCTCCGTGCTGCCGAAAGACGCGGTGCCGGCGGAGATCGGCGATCTCAACGACCTCATCGTCGGCGGCGACGCGCAGAAATGTCGGGGCGATTTCTTCGCGGGCGCCATGCTCGATGTGGTGGAGAGCGCCACAATCGCGCGCGCCTACACGACATGCCAGACGCAGCAGGCAGCGACGTCGACTTACTACTTCGCGATGCCGCGCAAGCAGGGTGGCCTGTATTTCACGAAAATCATCGCGACAGGCGTCGAGGTGCCGCCGACCATCGAGCGCGCGATCAAGGATCTCGACGCCAAGGTCCGCAACGTCATCACGGCGGCGTTGGCGAAACTCTAGCGAACCGGGGACCGCTCCATTGGCTTGGTTGAGTTAGTTGACTTGGCGGGGGTAGCTCCCGCATAAGACCGACACAACCCGGCCGGCGGGCGAACCCGATTTATCTTTCGAGATCAATACGGTGCGACGGCTTTGGGGGAGTGTCCCGAGCGGCAAAGGGGGCGGACTGTAAATCCGCTGGCTATGCCTTCGCAGGTTCGAG
>CAVQYD010000038.1:0-18172 GCA_963718035.1 uncultured Alphaproteobacteria bacterium
GGTGTAGCCATCGGGCGCGGCCTTGGCGACAAAGCGCGTGCCGAGCGTGCCGCCGGCGCCGCCGCGATTGCTCCCGTCGACGACGATCTGCTGCCCGAGCGCGGCCTACATCTTGCTCCGGCCACATTGCGCGCCATCACCGTGGCGCTGCCGCCAGGCGGGAACGGCACGACTCAGCGTCACCGGCCGGCTCGGATAGTCCTCGGCTCGGGCAAGACCAAGCGCGCCCCGCCAGCGCGACGCAGCGCTGAGTGCGGCGACTTGCAGCAAACGCATGGCAAACTCCCCGGTGTTACTGGACCTCTAGTTCCCAACATTGTCGCCCAGAGCGGAAAATGGTTCACAGCCACTACTCAACTTTAAGACCCAGCCTCTTCACCAGCCCGCCCCACTTCTTTCTTCCTTGTCGATGTCGGCGGCGTATTCGGCCGGCGTCGAGGTCATCGGGTCGCCGCCTTCGGCATGGATGCGTTTCTTAACCTCCTCGGCGCGACCAGCTTGCGCAGTTCCGCGCTGAGCTTGTCGACGATCTCCTTCGGCGTGCCGGCCGGCGCCAGCAGGCCATAATGCAGCACGCTTCGAAGCCGGGCAGGCCCGACTCGTCGAACGTCGGCGTGTCGGGCAGCAGCGACGAGCGCTTGAGGGTTGTCACCGCGACCGCGCGCAGCTTGCCGGCCTGGATATTGCCGAGCGCCGGCGGCAGCACGCCGAACGCCATCGGCACATGCCCGCCAAGAAGGTCGTTGATCACCGGCGCGGTGCCCTTGTAGGGGATGAGCGTCACGTCGATGCCGGCTCTGCCTTGAACAATTCGGCGCACATGTAGCCGCCGGTGCCGACCGCCGAGGTGCCGAGATTGAACTTGCCGGGTCCTTTTTCGCCAGGCGATGAAATCCCCACGGTCTTGGCCGGGAACGATGGATTGGCCAGCAGCACAACCGGCATCGAGCCGATCAGGCCAACCGGCGCGAAATCCTTGCGCGGGTCGAGCCCGGCGTGAACGTAAAGACTCGGATTGATCGAGATCGTTCCGGTGTGACCGAGCAGCAGCGTGTGGCCATCCGGCGCCGCCTGCGCGACGACGCGCGTGCCGATGGTTCCGCCGCCGCCAGGCCGGTTGTCGACCACGACCTGCTGGTGGAACGCTTCGGACAGTTTCTGCGCGACGACGCGCGCCAGCGTGTCGACCCCGCCACCCGGCGGGAATGGCACCACCAGCGTGATGGTGCGCGTGGGATAGTCGGCCGCGGCGGACACACCGCCCGCGATCAAGATGGCGGTGGCCGCACCCATGAAGGCGGCCGCAAAGCGGGACACAAACCGGGACATTGGCGCTCTCTCCCCGTGCCGGCACTCGTTTTTTGTTGCGCCGACTATACTCCGGCCCGCACAAGGACACAGCCGAACTCGGGCAAGCCCGAGTTCGGAGCGACACCGCCGAACCCGGGCATGCCCGAGTTCGGAACGACACACGACGGCAAAGCCGAACCCGGGCAATGCCCGAGTTCGGCTTGAGCCGACTAGACCAAACTTGAGCCGGAGATCGACCCGGTCAGTGAACGCTGGCGCTTCCGTTGATGCGCAACCGCTCGATCTCGTCCTTTACCTGCAATTTTCGCCGCTTGAGTTCCACGATTTTCAAGTCATCGACCGCGGGGTGAGTTAGGCATTCGTTGATTTCGTCTTCGAGCGCCTGATGTCGTTTCTCCAGTTCCGCAAGGTGCGATTGCATCGACATGCAGTATGTCTCCTCAATCAGTGGCTCCCTACGATGTAAGTGTACCGCAGACTTGCCACAAGAGCGACGGTACACCGGCCGCCCTCCCGCGGCAAACCGGCGCAAAGCCTTTAATTGCTTTCGATTTTTCAAAACCTTGAACGCGCTTGTGGAAAACGCGATAATTGCCGGGCTCCTGCCGGCATGGAGCGGCCAAGCGCAAGCAACCCAGCGGTGGCGATGACCAACGAGGAAGAACGCGCGTTGCGGGAGCAGCTGGCGCGCCTGCTACAGGAACACCGCGATCTCGATGCGGCGATCGAAGCCTTGGTGATTTCGCCCGGTTCCGACCTGATCCAGGTGCAGCGGCTCAAGAAGCGCAAGCTTATCCTGCGCGACAAAATCCGCCGCATCGAGGATCAGCTGACTCCCGATATTATTGCCTAGCCCGATACCGGCGGCAGCTCACTCGCCCCAGGAAACCGCAGCCGGCAAGCCCCGCCGCTCGTCCTTGCGCGCATACATAGCCTGGTCTGCCGCGGCGATGATGTCGGCCGGGCTTGCATCCTCGACCAGAGGAGCGACCCCAATGCTGGCAGCAACCTCGATCCGGGCCTTACCGTGCGGAATCCCGACCTGGGCGATCTTCGCTTCCAGTTCACGCGCTTTCGCAGTCGCTTGCGGCCCTTCAAGGCGCCAAATCAGAACGCCGAATTCGTCGCCGCCGATACGGCCGACGATGTCGGATGCACGAACGTGGCCGATCAGCGCGCGGGCGACCGCCTTGAGCAGCGCATCACCGGCGCCATGGCCGTAGCGGTCATTGATGCCCTTGAAGCCGTCGAGATCGACGAACATCAAAGCAGCCTGCGTTCCGTAGCGCTTGACATGAGAGAGCGCGCGCTTGAGCTCACGCTCGAAGCCGCGGCGGTTGAGAATGTCGAGCAGCGGATCGATATCCGCGCGCGCCTCGAGTTCTCCGACACGCGCGCGCGCGACCGCTAGTTCGCGTTTCAGACGTTCGTTCTCGGCCAGCACCGCAGTGACCGATGGAAACTCGTCATCCATACGTGGTTGCGGAAGGCCCATGATCTCTGCTCTCGCGAATCTTAACTGTCCGGCCAAGAATACCCCTTTCGCCTTGCCTGTAGGGGGTCTCGACCTATAATCCCCCGCTTCCTTCCGCAGGGTTGGCGGATTCGGGGAGCGCAATGGCATCAAAACCTGTGGCGATCATCATGGGCAGCCAGTCCGACTGGGCCACGATGAAGCACGCCGCCAAGACGCTCGACGCCCTGAAAATCGGTCATGTCGCGCGAATCGTCTCAGCCCATCGCACCCCGAAGCGGCTCTACGAGTTTGCCGGCAGCGCCCGCAGGAACGGCTTCAAGGTGATCATCGCCGGCGCCGGCGGCGCCGCGCACCTGCCCGGCATGACCGCATCGCTGACGCCGCTCCCGGTGCTGGGGGTGCCGATCAACACGCATGCGCTGGAGGGCAAGGATTTATTGCTCTCGATCATGCAGATGCCAGGCGGCATTCCTGTCGGCACGCTCGCCATCGGCAAAGCCGGCGCCATCAATGCCGCACTCCTGGCCGCCTCCGTTCTGGCATTGTCGGACAACAAGCTTGCCAAGCGGCTCGATGCCTGGCGCAAGCGGCAGACCCGCGCCGTCGGCAAGCGGCCGAAAGACTGAGCATGATGAACCGTCCCTATTCCGCTCGTCCCCGCGAAAGCGGGGACCCAGGGCAAAGGATTCCTGGCTCGGCCATTCTGGACCCCCGCTTTCGCGGGGGTGAGCGGGGTTTGTTTTGCTGAAGTCCGGCGCGACCATCGGCATTCTCGGCGGCGGACAGCTTGCGCGCATGCTCGCACTTGCGGCGGCTCCGCTCGGGCTGCGCTGCCATGTCTATTCGCCCGAAAAGATTCCTGCGCTTTTGACGTGGTGCACGCCGGCACCTGCGCCAAATATGAGGACGAGGCCTCGCTCGGCCGGTTCGCGGGGGCGGTCGATGTCATCACCTATGAGTTCGAGAACGTGCCGGCGAAGACCGCGGCCTTTCTCGCCAGGCGCAGGCCGGTGTTGCCGGACCCGCAGGTGCTGGAAACGACGCAGGACCGTCTCGTCGAAAAGAATTTCATCAGCGCGCTGAAGATCGCGACCGCGCCTTATGGGCCGGTCCACAGCGCGACCCAGCTGTCCGAAGGTATCGACATCACCGGGTTGCCGGCCGTCCTCAAGACCCGCCAGCTTGGTTACGACGGAAAGGGCCAGGCCAAGGTCGCGAAAGGCGGCGATCCGGTCGCGGCCTGGCGGTCCCTGCATAACGAGCCCTGCATTGTCGAAGGCTTCATCGATTTCGAGCGGGAAGTTTCCGTCGTGGCCGCCCGCAGCCGTGACGGCAAGGTCGAATGTTTCGAGGTGACGGAGAACGAGCACCGCGACCATATTCTGAAATCATCGCGGGTGCCGGCGAAAGTCACACCCGCGCTCGCGCGCGAGGCGCGCCAGATCGCCAGCCGCATCGCCAAGGCCTTCGACTATGTCGGCGTCTTGGCCGTCGAAATGTTCGTGGTGCGAAAGGGCAGCCGTCAATCACTCCTGGTCAACGAAATCGCGCCCCGCGTGCACAATTCCGGCCACTGGACCATCGACGGCGCGACGGTATCGCAATTCGAGCAGCACATCCGTGCGGTGGCGGGATGGCCGCTGGCAAAGCCTGCGCGCCTCGGCAGCCGCATCGAAATGACAAACCTGATCGGCCAGGAAATAAACGAGGCCGCGCGCTGGATGACGGTGCCGGGCGCGTCGGTCCACGTGTATGGCAAGGGCGAAGCGCGCCCGCGCCGCAAGATGGGGCATGTGACGCGCGTCTGGCCCGCAAAATGACTTCCACATATGTACCGATGTGATCGTCGGCTAAGCCTTGGCCCCCAATATGAAAACCGCGGCGAATGGACTCTTAACGCCTTTTCTGCTAGAGCCGCCCGACTTAAAGCCCCCGTTTTCGGGGCTTTTGCCTTAACCCGACCGAGCAACAACCAAGGAGCAAGCGTGCAAGTTCTCGTTCGCGACAACAACGTCGATCAGGCCCTCAAGGCGCTCAAGAAGAAGATGCAGCGCGAGGGCATCTTCCGCGAGATGAAACTCCGCGGCCATTACGAAAAACCATCCGAAAAGAAGGCGCGGGAAAAGGCGGAAGCGATCCGCCGGGCCCGCAAGCTCGCGCGCAAGAAGATGCAGCGCGAAGGTCTCTTGCCGATGAAGCCCCGTCCCACCCTGGGCGCCGGTCCTGGCGGCAGCGGCGGTGGCGGCGGACACGGCCGCAGTGGCGGCGGACAACGGCGCTTCGGCTAACCGAAACGGCGATTTTTGAATTGATGGTGGCGCGGGCCGAAAGTTGCCCGCGCTATTGTTTTTCGAGCCTTTTTCCTCAACGCGGCACCAGATGTCGCGCAGTCGCTCGACTAAAGTTCAACGACGCAACCATTTATTATTTTTGTTCGGATATCCGTGGTCGCAGGAGGCCCTTCGTGACGCGCGTCGATTTCGATCAGTATGCCGGGCAATACGAGGCGATCCTCGCGGCGCAGACGAATTTCTTTGACGGCGACAGCAACTATTTCGCCCGCTACAAAATAGAGCTCGCACGGGATCTTGTCGGACGCGTCGATACGGTGCTCGATTTCGGTTGCGGCATCGGCCGCAGCATGCAGCACCTGCGCGAAATCTTTCCGAACGCCGACATCGTCGGCTGTGACCCTTCGGCCGAGAGCCTTGCAATCGCGCGAGAGCAAAACCCGACCTGCCGTTTCGTGGCGATGGACGATCTCGGCACCGATTCCAAATTCGACCTGGTGATCGCGTCTTGCGTATTCCATCACATCCCGCCGCAGGACCGGCAGACGGCAGTCCGCTATTGCTACAGCAGACTGAGTGAAGGCGGGCACTTTATTATTTTCGAACACAATCCGTTCAATCCGGTGACACGCCACCTGGTCAAGAACTGCCCGTTCGACACCGACGCTGTCTTGTTGAGCATGCGCGAGACAATCGACCGTATGCGCAACGCACATCTCAACGTCGACGAATCAAGTTATTGCCTGTTTTTCCCGCAGCAGCTGGCGGCGCTTCGTCCGCTCGAGAAATATCTGCGGTGGCTTCCGATGGGCGGGCAATATTTTGTCTGCGCCTCGAACCCCAAGCCGCAACGGACGCGCGCGGCCTGACGTAGATCCGCTATTTCCAGCAGAATTTGACGTCGGCTTCGTTCTGCTTGCGCGTCGCGTAATAGGCCTCAACCGTCCTGGGATCGTCGAAATAGGCGCGCTCCTTGGCGGCACGCTCTTTCGCGTTGGCAAGCGCGCGCTTCGCGTTGGCAGCGCGATCGCCGGGGAGCGCCGGAACGTCAGGCCTGAACATGACCTGGTAGGGATTGGCCTCCACCCATTCGACCGCCTTTGCGTGCGCGGCCTTCTGCCTGGCGAGATCGCAAAACGCGTAGCCGTTGATCACCGGGCCCGCGAGCGTCGCGAAATTGCGGACGGCGTCATCGGCCTGAGCGAGCTGCGGCGTCTTCACGTTGAGGACTTCCGACAACACGATGGTGCGATCCTTGGCGACGTAGAACCAGAACACCGCGTCGTCGCGCAAACCCACATCGTAGAGCCGTATGGCGAGCACCATCATGGTCATGGGCGTCACCAGCGCGGGCTTCGCCACGATCAGGTCGCGCGCGGCAAGAATATCCTCGCGCCGGATCGAGCTGAGCAGATCATTGTATTGACTGCCGACGGCGACCCGCGGCCGCTCGCCCGGTGTGCGGGCCGCTTCGTAAAACGGCTGCACGTAAATTCCGATCTGGCGCACCGGCTCCGCCGCGATTGCAGGCAGCGAAAAAACCAACGAAGCCGCAATCGTCGCTTGTCTGAGGATGGCTAGCATGGTGTGGCTCCGCAGCGGCATTGATTGCGGCTGCAATCCCGAAATGGCCAAACTATCTCTTCTTATCGCTGAAGAAGGTTCTTGTAGATCTTTCCGCCTTTCATGATGACCAAAAAATTCTTTGCCGGGATCTTCGATGAGCTTGATGTTGTCGATTGGATTGCCATCGACCAGCAGGAGATCGGCCAGGGCGCCTTCTTCCACCACACCCAGCTTGCCCGGATATGGATTTCGGGGTCCGGACAGGCCGAGCAATTCGGCATTCGTCGATGTTGCCATGATCAGCGCCTCGGCTGGCTTATACCAGCGGGTGAGGCTGACCAGCATGGCGCCTTGCCGTTCCGCCAGCGCCTGCGAGAACAGGACGTCGGTGCCGAATGCGGTCTTGATCCTGTATTTCCTTGCCAAGGCATAGACTGCGTCAGTGCCGGAAACGACTTGCCGCATCTTGTCCTGCTCCGCGGGCCCGAGACCACTTGCGGCCGCCACATCGAGGAAGGGTTGCGTGCTCAACCAAATCCCTTTTTCGGCCATAAGGCGGGCGGTGGCGTCGTCCATCAGATGCCCGTGCTCTATGCATCTCACTCCCGCCGCGATCGACCGCTGGATCGAAACCGGCGTATAGGCGTGGGTGGCGACGTAAGTGCCCCAGTTCTCGGCAGCCTCGACGGCGGCCCGTAACTCGGGTTCGGTGAAGGTGGATACATCGAGGGGGCTGAATGGCGATGCAACGCCGCCGCCCGCCGTGAGCTTGATCTGCGTGGCCCCTTGCATCAGTTGCTCGCGCGCGCGCACGCGAACCTCATCCGGACTGTCCGCGACCATGCTGCCGCCAATTTTTTCCATGCGGCTGAGCATGCCGCCGATCGTTCTCGGTAGATCGGAAAGCTGCCGGAAGTCGCCATGACCACTGGTGATCGTGATCACGGCACCGGACGGGTAGATGCGAGGGCCGGCGACGAGGTCCTCATCGATAGCTCGCTTGAGCCCAAAGGCCGGCCCGCCCATGTCGCGAACGGTCGTGAAGCCCCGCATGAGCGTGCTGGTCGCTTCCGCTGCCGCAAGAAGATTGGTGTAGCCGATGTCGCCGGCCAGGCAGCCGCCGGCGTAGGGCGCACCAACATCGCATGCCAATGCGCGTCGATCAGCCCGGGCATCAGCACGCGCCCGCCCCCGTTAATCACTTGAGCGTCGGCCGTGATCGCTGCAGCCGAAATCCTCTCGATCCTGATTGTTGCGGACCAGAACATTGGACGGCAGGGAGAGCGCGCCGTTTTTTCCGTCAAAAATGCGGACGTTCTGGAACAGGACAGCGGGACTTTGTTGAGCTTGCGCGGGTGGCCAAGCTGCCAGGCTCACTACAATCGACGCGAGGACTGCAGGAATTCTGAAAATTTCAGCCGGCTTCCTCAAACCTGACATGCCTGATCTCCGCAAATGGCGATGCAATGGTGCACAGGGCGAAGGCATAGAGCCCGATTTGCTGCGGCGTCAGCCTGTCATAGACATTGACGCACAAGCAAGACGACGCGATCGCTCAATTGAGCGTGCGCGGCAGTCCATTGAGGAACGCCCGCACCGCATCCGGCGCGCCGTGGTCGTCGAGGTCGACATGGTCGCCGAGCGGAAGGCGCACCATTCGTTTCGGCTCGTTGCCGAGCTCAAACAGTTTTTCGCCAAACCGGATGGGCACGATACGGTCCTGCTCGCCGTGCAGAACGAGCAGCGGTGCCCGGACTTTCCCGATCCGCTCGTCCGAGCGGAAAGAATCCTTGATGAACCAGCGCACCGGGATGAAGGGATAGGCGGCCGCGCCGATGTCGGCCGCGGAGGTGAACGGCGCATCGAGGATCAGTCCGCCGGTTGGCCGTTCGGCGGCGAGCGCGACGGCGACGCCGGTGCCGATCGATTCACCCCAGAGGACGATTTTTGCGGGCGGATAGCGCGCCGCCGCGAAGTCGTAGGCGGCCGATGCATCGAGAAGCAAACCGGCTTCTGAAGGTTTGCCGGACGAACCGCCGTAGCCACGGTAGGACAGCCCGAGCAGTCCAAACCCGTCTGCGGTCAGCCATCGGAACCGGTCAGCGCGGAGATTGAGCGCGCCGCCATTGCCCTGGAAATAGATCACGATCGGTTTTGCCCCTTGCGGGGGCACGTGCCAGGCGATCAGGCTTTCGCCATCAGAGCTGTTAGGATGACCTCTTCGGCCTGCGGCAGCCCGGCGGCGGCTGGCGGCGTCCGGGCCCGGTCCGGGAAATACATCAGGG
The DNA here is from genome assembly GCA_963718035.1 of uncultured Alphaproteobacteria bacterium. GTDB lineage: Bacteria > Pseudomonadota > Alphaproteobacteria > Rhizobiales > Xanthobacteraceae > Pseudolabrys. The sequence continues at coordinate 8,931 of CAVQYD010000038.1, forward strand.
AGCGCTGGAAGACATACATGAGGGCCAGCACCCCGCCATAGGCCAGAATGGCCAGGATTATCAGCGATTTCAGGGTCGCCATTCGCCGCTCGCCTGTGGCCCGGATGCAACTTGTTAATGATACCCGTAGCTATGGCTGAAAATTTGTGCAGATGCGAGCAACCATTCGGCTGCAGTTGCGTTGGTGCTGCGTATTCGGAGGTTCCAGGGGACGGACCGATCGAGTTGTGTGTGAGTTAGTCGGGGGTCATGGACGAGCCAATCGGATTTCTAGAGAGCGAACTCGAACGGGCGGTGGTCACGATGAGCCAGGCGCCTGCGGAAGATAACGTCGTTCAAATTTCTGACAGCCTGCGATCGCAGGCGACGTTGCGTGAGCGCGAGCGCCGCTTCCGCGGGCTGCTCGATGCTTTGCCCGCCGCCGTCTACACGACGGATGCCGCCGGCCGCATCACCTACTACAACGACGCAGCCGCCGAGTTGTGGGGGCATCGGCCGCCGCTTGGCACCAGCGAGTGGTGCGGATCGTGGAAACTTTACTGGCCTGACGGAACGCCATTGGCGCACGACGAATGCCCCATGGCCATCGCGCTGAAAGAAGACCGCAATGTGCGCGGCATGGAGGCGGTCGCCGAACGGCCGGACGGTACGCGTGTGCCGTTCATTCCGTACCCGACACCGATTTATGACGAGGCGGGCAAAATGATCGGCGCGGTCAACATGCTCGTGGACATCACCGATCGCAAGCGCGCCGAAGAGCAGCAAGCTCTGCTGGTCCGCGAACTGCATCACCGCGTCAAGAACACGCTTGCCACCGTCCAGGCGATCATGGGTTCGACTGCGCGCACGGTGGACAATATCGAAGACTTCAAGACCGCAATATTCGGGCGCATCCAGTCGCTTGCCAAGACGCACCTTCTTCTTGCGGATGACGTGAAGGCCGTCGATTTCGACGACATTCTCAGGAGCGAACTCGACGCCTTTGACAGCGGGATCGGCGGCCGCATCACGTTGCAGGGCCCGGAAGTCGCCCTGACGTCGCAAATGGCGGTGTCGCTCGGCATGGCGATCCACGAGCTCACGACAAATGCCGCAAAATATGGCGCGCTGTCGGTCTATGGCGGCAAGGTGGAAGTAACCTGGAGCGTCACCATCGACGCCACGAGGCGCACGCTGACGTTCGACTGGGTCGAAAGCGGCGGTCCGCCGGTGAAGGAGCCGGCCCGCGAAGGCTTCGGATCGCGCCTGCTTGATTTCGTGCTGCCCGGCCAGATCCAGGCCCGCACACGCATCGAATATGCGCCGGAGGGCGTTCGCGTGCATTGTTCCCTGCCGCTTCCGGCAGAAACGAAAAACTAACCTGATTTGCACAGGCGCGCGGACTTGTGATCGAAGGCTGGCGTGGAACAGCGCTATAGTCTCCACCATGGCTCATGATGTGACGCGTTCTAGAGCCGGCATGTAACGTTGAGTCCGTCTCAGGCGCGACACCGACCGGGCCGTAAGTCTCGGGAGGGATCGCATGGCCTATTCGAATATTCTGGTCGGCGCCGGCACACGTCCGACACAGCCCGTCATCCGCCGCATCGGCATTGCCGACCTGCAGGATGCCCTGGCCAAGGGCATCGATGATTTCTACGCGATGCCGACGCATGCCATGTTCCTCTGCGTGATTTATCCCATCGCCGGCCTGTTCCTGGCCCGGATGGCGTTCGGCTATTCGATTCTGCCGCTGCTTTATCCGCTGGCGAGCGGTTTCGCCCTTGTCGGCCCGGTCGCCGCGCTCGGCCTCTACGAGCTGAGCCGGCGCAGGGAAGCCGGCCTCCCGACGTCCGCCGTCCGCGTTTTCGATGTCCTTGGGTCGTCCTCGATCGGCGCGATCACGGCACTGGCCTTGCTGTTGCTGACCATATTCGTGATCTGGGTCGCGCTCGCCAATGCGATCTATATTGCGACGTTCGGCTACGCCACGCCGACCTCGATCGAAAATTTCGCCCACGAAGTTCTGACCACCCGCGCCGGATGGACGCTCATTGTTGTCGGCAACCTGGTGGGCCTGCTGTTCGCCGTCCTGGTGTTGACCATCAGCGTCGTGTCGTTTCCGCTCCTGCTCGACCGCGATGTCGGCGCGGCCGTGGCGCTGCTGACATCGATCCGCGCGGTCGCCCGCAATCCGTTCACGATGATGCTGTGGGGCCTTATCGTCGCTGCCCTGCTTGTGGTCGGATCGCTCCCGCTGTTCTTAGGCCTGACGATCATTGTGCCGATCCTCGGCCATGCGACGTGGCACCTCTACCGCCGTGTCGTTGAACCCCAGGCAGCTCCGCCACCGACCCATCCAGAAGGGCATCGAGAACGCCGCTACGCAGCGGACTTCCCGGCCGTGCTCTTCCCCTGGGCGCGTTGACGGCCAGCCGCTAGCAGTTCTGTCGAAAAGCTTTGCGCTGTCATTCCGGACACGCCATGGGCGAGCACGCCGACGATTTGAGGCCACCGATGGCACCGCTATGTCCGCTTTTGGGGGTAAAGCGGACATGCCTTCTTGCACTGCAAATGTCCGCTTTTGACGGTGGTTTCAACTGGTCACTGCAACACCGCTTGTAGTCTATCGGCGGGAGTTTCGAATCCCAAGGTCTCTCACAGGAGCCACGGCAACCCTGCTTCTTCTCATGCCGTTCGTGCTCGCCGCCTATCCACTGATTGTATTGTCCCACACACTGGTTTTTTCGATTGCTTGCCTGGGACTGAACGTTCTGTTTGGCACAGCCGGATCCTTTTCGCTCGGGCACGCAACTTATTTTGGCGTAGCGGCGTATACAGGGGCATTCCTGTACCGATTTTACTCCGTCGAATCTCTTGAGATCTATCTGGCGGCCGGGCTCCTTGCGTCCACCAGTTTTGCCGCCGCCATCGGGTTTCTCTGCGCGCGCGCGACGAAGATCTTCTTTGCACTTCTAACGCTGTCATTTTCGATGGTTGTGTACTCCCTAGTGATCGATGGTGCGGTGTTTATGCTCTTTGGCGGACTAGGTTGGGCGCTCTATTTGTTGGGCGAGGGCTCAATGTACATTCCACGATTTACCATTCTCGGGGTTGAATTCAATCCGTACCAATTCAATTCGGTATTCTACGATGTCATCGTTGTCGCATTCATCGTGACCGTTCTCTTATTGTGGAGAGTAAACCGCTCGCCTTTCGGCAAGGCACTCAGAGCAATCAGGGACAATGAAATCCGTGCTGCCTTCATCGGAATTCCGGTTTGGCAATATCGATGGTACGCGTTTATTTTATCGGGATTTTTCGTAGGCCTTGCCGGAGGTCTGTACGGCCAGCTGGCGCGCCAGATTACCCCGGAGCAACTTCACTGGATTTTCTCCGCGCAACTGGTTTTGGCGATCGTATTGGGCGGCACGCGACATTTCCTGGGGCCAATCTTGGGCGCGTTCACGTTCGTGGTACTTGATGAATTCACGTCGCGATTGACCCCCGGCCACAACTTGGCGTTCGGAGTTTTGCTCATCGTCGTCGTCTTCGTATTTCCACGCGGCATTGCTGGCCTAATCATCACGTTGACGAACATGGTTCGGAACCGTCGGCACACCTGACTGAATGTCCGCTTTTTGGCACTTAGCGGACATCGGCTTGTGCGCTGCACATGTCTGCTTTTGACCCAAAGCGGACGTCAAAGCTCTCCCAATTCGTCATCGCAAAATTTGCGGGTGCAATGCCCGATTTCACCGTGGGCGTCACGACCGATTGGTCATGAACCTCGATTTGATAGCATAGACGCCGATCGCCAGAACACCCACATCCGCGACGACCGCCAGAGCGCTGTAACCAAAGCTCTCCGCCAGCAGCGCGAAAACAATTAGGCCGATTGCGCCGAGAACCGTGCCGACGACCTTCTGCTGGACTGGCCGCCCCATGTACGACCGGTAGGCGCAGAAGGTTGCGATCCCCAATATGGGAATGAAGAACACAAGATCGACGCGAATGTTGCAGTCCGCGTCGCACAGGACGCCGGTCGCCACCAGACGCTCGTAGACAGCGTAGAGCAGCCACAGGATGGCCGCCACGATCACGGCCGGACGCGGTCGTTGCCATCCCGCCACCAGGAGGACCACGGCCATCATTCCGGCGGCGATCGCGAATATTGTACTTCTCCCAATGCCCCCCTCGCCCGAACGATACGCTAGCATGGCATGCGCATTCGCTTCTGCTACACCGCATATGTCGCTTATTGGCACTTAGCGGACATCGGCTATTGCACCGCACATGTCCGCTTGTGACCCAAAGCGGACAACAGAGATTGTGCGATTTAAGCCAGTCAGCGTAGCTCGCGCTCGACCAACATCTGAAGCCGGGACTGCGGGCGAAAAAGGCGCCGCACCCGGGGTGACGAGGGCGGCGCCCGGCGCCGTCCCCGGTAGGAGGTTCCACACGCCCGCCCGGACAGTGCCAGTGTCCACAATGCACGGCGAGTTTTTAGCATTTGCTAACGCGACCCCTCTCCCAATACCACCCCGCCGTTGGTTCCGGTGCACCTTCATGATGGCGAGTATCGCCTCGATTTGTTCCAGTGAAATTGTGCAAGAATTGATCGCGATTCCGCCAATCACGGCGAAGATATTAAGCGACGCTCTTGCTTCGTGAATATCTGCTTTTTGGGGTAAAGCAGACATCGCCTTTGCAGCACGGGATGTCCGCTTATGACCCATAAGGGGACATGCTGCCCCTTTGAAAGATGGCCGCTTCCGAATCCGCTTTTTTGTGATCGCCATCACATCTAGGACCGAACGGGTGACCCTACCGTTATTGGGCCATGAAGCGCGATAAAGACATCCTTGCGCTTATCGAGCTGTTGAAAATGGCAGCCGAGCAATGGCTTCATGCCAACCGCGGAATCTCACAAAAAGAATTCGTTCCACCGCGATCGGCCATTGCGTGGCCAAAAGCCTGCCGGCGCGCTGCGTCGGCGGCCGAGACTTTGCTTCAGGAGTCATAAAACTCTGGAAATAGGAGTAGGCGAGATGAACTAGGGGTGGTGGCGGGAGTACAGGATGGTACGTTTAAAGTTCGAGGGTTTCGATACCAAGATCCAAATCTGCTGCGGGCATTCCTCCTTCAAAATATCGAACGCACGAGGACGGGCTGATGAAATCAGCAGTCGTGAAACGTTCGGTCGTCGTTGGAGGGCACAGGCCAGCGTTAGCCTCGAGGATGAGTTTCGGACCCAGTTGAGGGAAATAGCGGGCGCAAACCAGACAACGCTGTCACGATTGATTGCACAGATCGACGAAGCGCGTCAGTACGGTAATCTGTCGTCGGCAATCCGCGTATACGTACTTAAACATTCCCCAAATTTCGCGAACACCACCTAACAGCGATGACGCGAGGGTAAAAGTTTTTCGGTTGAAGGTCCAAAATCCGTTTTTGGCCCTAAGCGGATATGCTGCCCACCGTGCGGAATGTCCGCTTTTGACCCTGAGGGACACGTTTGTTCTGGGCGCGAATCCCTGTGCAAAGGGCGTTCCGAAGGCTTCGACTTCGACATGCACGCCGCTCCTCGGCGGTTATCAAATCTGGGATACACAGGCGTACGCCGATATACGCGTCGGGTGGCATTCGCGAGTTCGCCGGGAAGCGGCGCGCGGAGCCACGATCCGCGCGCGCCACCTGCCGCCATTGATCGTTGTCAGGCGGTACCGGCCGCAGCCGCCGCAGGAAGGTCTTCGCGATCTCCACCCCGACCAGCAAGGACGCCGAGATCACGGTCGCGACCGCCCAGTCGAGCGTGGAGAGTGGCACCGTGTGGAATGCAGCCTGCAGGAACGGCACGTAGACCACCAGAACATGCGTGCCGAGCGCGAAGGCGATCGCGACCAGCAGCCACTTGCTCTCCAGGAAGCCGTTGAAGGCGCTTCGCCGGCGCGAGCGGCAATTGTAGACGTCGAAGAGCTGATACATCATCAGGGTGGTGAACGCCATCGTGCGGGCGTGCGCCTCGTCGAAGGCGTTAGGTCCGCTGCCGGTAGCGAACAGGGTGAACATGCCGCCCGGGTAGTAAGCGTCGAGGACCGCGACCGTTCCGACCATCATCAGCAGTCCGACGCCGACGAGACGGACCCAGTCCTCGTTCAGAAGGATCCCTGAGCCATGTTTGCGCGGCGGCCGGTTCATGACGTCCCGGTCCTTGGGATCGACTCCGAGCGCGAGCGCCGGCGGTCCGTCGGTGACGAGATTGATCCACAGCAATTGTGCGGCCAGGAGCGGGAGGAACAGGCCAAGATCGGCCGATATGAGACCGAGCCATGCGGCGAACATCACTCCGGCGAACATCGTCATCAACTCGCCGGAATTGGTTGAGAGCAGGTAGAGCAGTACTTCTGGATGTTGTCGTAGACGCCGCGGCCCTCCTCGATCGCCTTCACGATGCTGGCGAAGTTGTCGTCGGTGAGCACGATGTCGGCGGCCTCCTTCGACACGTCGGTGCCGGTGATGCCCATGGCGATGCCGACATTCGCCGTCTTCAGCGCGGGGGCGTCGTTGATGCCGTCTCCCGTCATGGCGACGATATGGCCTTTGCGCTGGAGCGCTTGGACGATCCGCAGCTTGTGGTCGGGATCGACACGGGCAAACACGCGCACGTTTTCGACAATATTGTCGAGCTGGGCATCATCCATCCCGCGCAGCTCCGTGCCGCTCACAATCCGCGAACCCTGATCCAGGATATTCAGCTCGCGTGCGATCGCGCCGGCCGTTGCAGGGTGATCGCCCGTGATCATCACGGTGCGGATATGGGCCTGTCGCGCAACGGCGACTGCATCCTTCACCTCTGCCCGTGGCGGATCAATCATGCCAATCAAGCCGACAGCACCAACTCCTCCTCGACCAATTCCGGCAGCTCGATGTCCGATGCGCCGTTGGTGGGATCGATGCCCAACGTGCCGGCCGACATGCTACGGGTCGCAATCGCGAGCACGCGCAAGGCCTAACTCGCCAGCGCGTCATTGCGTCGCGCGATGTCGGCCCGTGCCGGTTCGGTGAGCAGGATCGGCTGACCTCGCTGCATGATGTAACGGCATCGCGACAGCAGCACTTCCGGCGCGCCCTTCACCATGATCAGCAGTTCGTTGGATTTCTCCGGGTCCGCGTGAACGGTCGTGTGCCGCTTTCGCTCGGAGGTGAACGGAATTTCGGCAACGCGCCGATGCCGCGCGAGCAACCCTTCCGTAATGCCGAACTTGCGCGCGGCGACGACCAACGCGCCTTCGGTCGGATCGCCTTGCACGCTCCAGCGGCCCTCGCTGTGGGTGAGCGCCGCGTCGTTCACGAGCGCCGCCGCCAGCAGGGTCTGCTCGACGCCCGTGCGCGTGAGCCCGCCATCTAGCGGCTTGCCCTCACACGTAAACTCGCCTTCCGGGATATAGCCGCTGCCGCCGACGTCGACGACCGCGCCGGCGCAGAAGATGGTGCGCACCGTCATCTCGTGGTGAGCGTGCCCGTCTTGTCCGAACAGATGACGGTGGCGGCGCCGAGCGTCTCGATCGCCGGGAGCTTGCGCACGATGGCATGGGCAACGGCCATCCGTCGCACACCGAGGCTCAAGCCGATCGTCACGATTGCCGGCAGCGCCTCCGGAATGGCGGCAACCGCGAGGGCTACTGCGAATAGGAACATGCTCAGGATGATATTGAGCGTGAATGCCTTGGCGCTGAACAGGCCGGCCGCAAAGACGAGGGCGCAGATACCCAGCATGACGACGGTCAGGCGCCTGCCAGTGCGGTCAAGCTCCTGCTGTAGCGGCGTCGGCTCTTTCTCCGCGGCCTCGAGCAAGCCCGCGATCTTGCCAACTTCGGTCTGCATTCCGGTGGCGACGACGACGGCGCGGCCGCGGCCATAGGTCGCGACGGTGCCAGCAAACAGCATGTTGAGGCGGTCGCCGAGGCCGATGTCCGCGTTCAAGGGGCGAGGGTTCTTAGCGACCGGCATGCTCTCGCCGGTAGCGGCGCCTCGTCGGTGTGCAGATTGGCGTCGTCGATGACCCGCGCATCGGCCGGGATCTTGTCGCCGGCCTCAACGAGGACGATGTCACCCGGTACGATCTCGCTGGCGGGCATGCGCTGGCGCTCGCCATCGCGCACGACCGTCGCTTCCGGAGCCGCAAGCGCCATCAGGGCGCGCACGGACTTTCCCGCGCGTGCCTCCTGCACGAAGCCGAGGATCGCGTTCAGCACCACGATAAGCGTGATGACGATCGCTTCATAGGGCAGAGCGCTCCGCGCGGATCCTGCAACACCCATTCGATCACGGAGATGGCGATGGCGACCAGCAAGATGATCACCAGGACATTCTGGAACTGTTCGAACAGCCGTTCCCACCATGGCGTTTCCGGCGCGCTCTTCAGCTCGTTCGCCCCGAATTGTTCGAGGCGTTGTTCCGCGTCGCCGTGGCTCAGGCCGCGGACCGCGTCGGAGTCGAGCTCCAGCACCACGGTCTCAGCCTGTTTGCTGTGCGGCTCCCGGCGAGCGGCAGGGTGGTAGTCCGGAATGAGGGGCGCAGTTGCTTAACGCGATTCGAAGAGGACCGGTTTTGTTTGCACGTTCATGATGCGCTTCTCCTTGACATTCCACGAGCCGGACGCTCGATCGAGCGATCGATGTCGAGCAGGTTGAGGCAGCCAGGGCAAGTGATCGGTGGTCGTGCGTCCCCAGCGACGGCGCGCGGCCATCGCCGATGTTGGGTTTTCGGACGCTTGCGGCGTCATGCAGTTTAGGCTCACCGGGCCACTTCCTGACTTCCAGTCCGACATCGCAGCCCGTTGGGCTGCCAGAGGGGCCCGGCCTGGTCGTTTGTTTGCTTTATTGGACTATCGCTATGTGGTCGAACAGTTGGATTACATGTTGCGGCTCGCTAAGCATACCAGTGGTAATCCAGATCAACGCGAATACACCAGCTACGTCCCAAGAAGTAATGCCAGCGGCACGACGATCAGCTCTGGAGTAATACGCAAATAGGGCAACGGCTCCCGCTGCCAGGAACGAAACGAGGCTGAGGACGGGCATGAGCAGCGAAAGCGGAACAAACGACGCAATCAAGAACACGGGGATGGCGGCAGCCATTAGAACGGCGGCGGTGGCGAGCGGCCTAAGCAAACAGGGGTTTGGTAGGAGTGTCCGATTGGTAGCCATATTCCAGTGAACCATGTCGCTCCATCACCTAAATTGATGACCTTCGCCAGT
>CAVQYD010000039.1:0-27616 GCA_963718035.1 uncultured Alphaproteobacteria bacterium
CGGGCCGCCGCCATAGCGCATCGAAGACGCGCGTAAGCGCGCTTATGGCGGCGAGACCCGGCCAGCCCATCAGTCGTCATTGCCGGGCTTGTCCCGGCAATCTCGCTTAGGAAGGCAATGTCGTGCGCCACTCAGCGGGATCGCCGGGACAAGCCCGGCGATGACATGTTGAGAAATGCTGCCTCAAATACAGCGTCTCGACTTGACTGCGCCCTCAGCAGACTCAAGATGAACTGATGCTGAGTTTGACGCCGGTTTCGGCCGCGCTGGTCCCCTGCAAGATCTGCGGCGAGCCGGCGCCGCTCTACGGGACCGTCGACTTCAACCGGAATTGCGAGATCGAGGGCGGCATCAAGCTGCCGCCTTCCGGCACGCCGGTGCGCTACCGGCGCTGCCGCGGCTGCGGTTTCCTGTTCACCGACGCCTTCGATGCACTGGAGCCAGGAGGACTTCAGGACGCACATCTATAACGAGGGTTATGCGGCGGTTGATCCGGAGTATGCGGAGGCGCGGCCGCGCAACAATGCGGCCGCCGTGGTGGCGCTGTTCGGCGCGCACAAGAGTGAGCGGCGCGTGCTCGACTACGGGGGCGGCAACGACGCGCTTTGCGCGCAGCTGCGGGCGGCGGGATTTCCGCACGCCGTCACCTACGATCCGTTCGTTCCGGACTTCGCCAACCCGCCGCCGGGCAAGTACGACCTCATCACCTGCTTCGAGACGCTCGAGCACATGCCGGATCCCGTCGCCGGGATCGGCGACATCGTGGCGCACCTGGACGAGCCCGGGCTGGTGCTGTTTTCCACGATGCTGCAGCCCGCCGACTTCGACCAGCTCGGGATGAACTGGTGGTATGTCGGCCCGCGCAACGGGCACATTTCACTGTTCAGCCGCAGCGCGCTCGCCAAGGCGTGGGGCCGGCACGGCTGCCGGACCGGCTCGTTCGACGACAACATGCATGTTGCGTTCCGCACGCTGCCGGATTTTGCGAGGCAGCTGGCCAAATAATTTTGGTGCCCTCACCCTTGGTCATGCGCGGGCATAGCCGTTCGAAGAACGGCGTGCTTTCGCTCGCCTACCCCTCCGCTGTCATCGCCGGGCTTGACCCGTTCTGCCTCTCAGCCGTCATTGCCGGGCTTGACCCGTTCTGCCTCTCAGCCGTCATTGCCGGGCTTGACCCGGCAATCCATGAGGCCGCTGGTCAACCTCAAACTTACGTAAGGCTCCCACGTCCGGCACTTCATCATGGATGCGCGGGTCAAGCCCGCGCATGACACAGAGATTGTGGCGCGGCCACCTCAGTATGACGGATCGAGGCGATTGATTGCCGCCGCTCGTCTTCGTAACGTCCTCCAAGTGGGGGACCAAGGGGCATAACGGATGGCGAAAACGCCATACGACATCGATCTTGACCGCAACCCGGCCAACTACCAGCCGCTGACGCCGCTCGGATTTCTGGAGCGCGCGGCTGCCGTCTTTCCCAATCACCCGGCCATCATCCACGGCGCGCTGCGGCGCAGCTACCGCGAGTTCTACACGCGCTCGCGCCGGCTGGCGTCGGCGCTCGCCAAGCGCGGCATCGGGCGCGGCGACTCGGTGTCGGTGCTGCTCGCAAATACGCCGGCCATGCTCGAGTGCCATTACGGCGTGCCGATGTGCCAGGGCGTGCTCAACACGCTCAACACGCGGCTCGATGCCGCGATCATCGCCTTCTCGCTCGATCACGCCGGCGCCAAGGTGGTGATCGTCGACCGCGAATTTTCCAAGGTGATGAAAGACGCGCTCGCGCTCGCCAAGGTGCAGCCGCTGGTCATCGACTATGACGACAAGGAATTTACCGGCGCCGGCGAGCGGATCGGCACCATCGAATACGAGGAATTCGTCGCGCAGGGCCAGACGGACTACGCCTGGAAAATGCCGGACGACGAATGGGATGCGATCACGCTCAACTACACGTCGGGCACGACTGGCGACCCGAAAGGCGTCGTCTATCATCACCGCGGCGCGCATCTGCTCGCCACCGGCAACGTCGTGACCTGCGCGATGAGCAAGCACCCGGTCTATCTGTGGACGCTGCCGATGTTTCACTGCAACGGCTGGTGCTTTCCCTGGTCGATTTCGGTCGTCGCCGGCACGCATGTGTGCCTGCGCGCCGTGCGGGCGCCGGCGATGTACGACGCCATTGCCAATCACAAGGTGACGCATCTGTGCGGCGCGCCGATCGTAATGGCGACACTGCTCAATGCGCCCGCGAACGAGAAGAAGCCCCTGCCCCACGTCGTCGAATTCTTCACGGCCGCGGCGCCGCCGCCGGAAGCCGTGCTGGCGGCGATGAAGGAGGCGGGCTTCAACGTGACCCACCTCTACGGGCTCACCGAGAGCTACGGCCCGGCCGTCGTCAATGACTGGCACGATGCATGGGACGCGCTGCCTCCTGCCGAGCAGGCGGCCAAAAAGGCCCGCCAGGGCGTGCGCTACGGCGCGCTCGAGGGTCTCGACGTGCTCGACCCCGACACCATGACGCCGGTCGCGCGCGACGGCGAAGCCCTGGGCGAAGTGATGATGCGCGGCAACGTCGTGATGAAGGGCTATCTCAAGAACAAGGCATCGACGGACAAGGCCTTCGCCGGCGGCTGGTTTCATACCGGCGACCTCGGCGTGATGCACGCCGACGGCTATATCCAGCTGAAGGACCGCTCGAAGGACATCATCATTTCCGGCGGCGAGAACATCTCCTCGATCGAGGTGGAGGACACGCTGTACAAGCATCCGGCGGTCGCGGCCGCCGCGGTGGTGGCAAAGCCCGACGACAAATGGGGCGAGACGCCCTGCGCCTTCATCGAGCTCAAGCCCGGCGCGCAGGCCACCACCGACGAGCTCGCGCAGTGGTGCCGCAAGCACCTCGCTTCGTACAAATGCCCGCGCCACGTGGTGTTCGCCGAGATCCCCAAGACCAGCACCGGCAAGATCCAGAAATTCAAGCTGCGCGAGATAGCGAAGGGGGTGTGAGGTGCCGCGGCTGTTCTAGAGCCCACTCATGTGCACCATACTCGGCGTCATGTGCGGGCTTGACCCGCGCTGGCGCACCAACCTCTCAACCGTCATTGCCGGGCTTGAACCGGCAATCCATGACGCTTCTCCATGCGCAAAGGCATAAGTATTCCCGAGCTGCGCTTCATCATGGATGGCCGGGTCAAGCCCGGCCATGACGCGTGGAGAGATCCGTATCCTCAAGCCCGGCAATGACCGGGGAGAGTTGTGCCCTGCATCCAAATGCCGCCGCAGCAACTCCAGCCACTCCGGCAAACGCGTCGCGGAAAAACGCCGTGCGCTCGTCGTGGCGGTCCAAATCGCAATCGAACGTCGCCCACCATTCCACGAAGGCGCGGTCGCCATCGACCACCGGGGTCACACGCAACGTGGCCTGGAAATTCCGGGTATGAAGCGGCGGCTCGCTGGCAAATCCATAGGTCTGCGAGCGCCCGGTATCGGACAGCGCCAGCAATTTCTGCCGCCGGCGCACGCCATTGTAGAGGACATTGCGCACGGCCCCCACAGAATCGCCTGACTTGCCGGCTTCGATCTCGCTTTCGCCGGCGCCGTCGACCCAGACCGGGTAATTGTTGAAATCGCGGATGACGCTCCAGACCTCGTCGGCCGATTGCTCGAAGATCGTGCTGTAATAGCTTCTTGCCACGTCTATGCTCCATCGGTGATGTGCATGATTTGGCAACAGGGCCTCTCACTCGCCACCCGATTCCTGTGATGGAACACGCATGCCAGACGTCGTGATCAGCAACGAAGGGCCGGTCCGCAGGATCCGGATGAACCGGCCCGACAAGAAAAATGCGCTCACGCTCGCAATGTATGAAGCGATGGCGGCGGCGATCGAGGATGCCGGCTCCGCCGACGGCGTGCGTTGCGTCCTCATTGCCGGCGCGCCCGACGTGTTCTGCGCGGGCAACGACCTCAACGATTTCGTCACGATGGCGCGAAGCGGCGGGCTCGGCGCCCCGATCATCCGTTTCCTGCATGCGCTGGCCCGCTGCCAGAAGCCGATGGTCGGCGCGGTGAGCGGCGCCGCGGTCGGCGTCGGCGCCACCATGCTCCTGCATTGCGATCAGGTGATCGCGGCCGACAACGCCGTGCTGATGACCCCCTTCGTCTCGCTCGGGCTCTTGCCCGAAGCCGGATCGAGCCTCATTGCCCCGCGGCTGATGGGCCACTCCCGCGCCTTTTCGCTGCTGGTGATGGGCAAGCCGCTCACCGCCGAAGAGGCGAAAGGCGCAGGCATCGTCAATCAGGTCGTGCCGGCCGCCGACCTCGATGCGCATGCGCTCAATGTGGCGCGCGATATCGCGGCGCTGCCGCCGGAAAGCGTGACGGCTGCACGGCGCCTGATGCGTGGCTCGGTCGAAGAGATCGTTGCGCGGATCGACGAAGAAGCCGAAGCGTTCAAGACGCGGCTGGCCTCGCCCGAGGCCCAGAAGGCGCTCGCGACGTTCCTCAGCCGCAAGCGCTGAGGATCAGCGGCCTTCGCGCGTGTAGGGATTGAAGATGTTGTCGGTGTTGTAGCGCTGGCCGAACGACTGCTGACCGCCGAACTGGAACGTCGAGTTGCCCTGCTTGACGGTGGCCTGGCCGTTCTCGTTGCCGAAGCGGTTTACCGGTGCCATGCGGTCCGGAGCCGCCGACGGCTTGTCGAATTCAACATACCCCTGGCCGCCGACCGCACCATTCGAGTCCTGCACCGTGAAAGCTTGCGCAGCGGACACAACGAAGACAGCCGCAAAGGCAATAGCGGCGATAGTGAACGCACGCGACATTGTGCGGTTTTTCATGGCGGCCTCGACCCCTCGTCGTGCTTTGATTCCAACAGCACAATATGGCTGCAGCGCGGCAGTGGGCTATTCTACCTTAAGACCGAGCTTCTCCACCAGTCCGCTCGTCACATGCCCGCTCGCCCCCGCGGACCGAGAACGCCTTCCTCCGCTCATTCCCGCGAACCAACATCGGGTATACCCGATGTTGGAATATACGTGCGCAAGTCGGCTAAAGCCGACTTGCGATGGGAATCCAGGGCCAGAATGACTGACTCAGAATGTTATCGCCCTGGACCCCCGCTTTCGCGGGGGTGAGCGGATTGAGGTAGCGCCTTAAGCTACTCAACCTTCAAACCGAGCTTTTTCACCAGTCCGCTCGTCACATGCCCGCTCGTCCCCGCGAAAGCGGGGACCCAGGGCAGTAAAACTCTGACTCATTCAGCTGGGCCCTGGATTCCCGCTTACGCGGGAATGAGCGGAAAATGGTTCACAACCGCTACTCAACTTTAAGACCGAGCTTTTTCACCAGTCCGCCCCACTTCTTTTCTTCCCTGGCGATATCGGCGGCATAGGCCTCAGGCGTCCCGGGCAGCGCTTCCGCGCCCTCGGTGGCCAGTCTGGTCTTCACATCCTCGGCCGCAAGCGCGGCATTCAGTTCCTTGTTGAGCCGCGCGATGATCGCCGGCGGAGTTCCGGCAGGCGCCGCCAAACCGTAGCGCAGCGCCACCTCGAAACCCGGCACGCCGCTTTCGGTCAAAGTCGGAAGGTCCGGCAGCAGGCTCGTGCGCTTCGCGCTGGTAATGGCGAGTGCGCGCAGGGTTCCCGCCTTGATATTGCCGAGCGCAACCGGGATCGGCACGAACATCATCGGAATATGTCCGCCGAGCAGATCGCTCATGGCCGGGCCGTTGCCTTTGTAAGGCACGTGCTGAAGCTTCATGCCCGTTTCGGTCGCGAGATATTCGAAGGCCAGGTGATTGACCGTGCCGACGCCCGGCGACCCGTATTGCATTGGCGAGGACGCTGCCTTGGCACGGCTGATCAACTCGGCGATCGAATGCACCGGCAGCGACGGATGCACCACCAGGACACTCGGCGCGAACCCGATCATGCCGATCGGCGCAAAATCCTTGGCCGGATCGTAGCCCGCATTGGCGTTCATGGCGGGCGCGATCGCCATCGTGGCGGTGTAGCTCAAAAGAATGGTGTAGCCATCGGGCGCGGCCTTGGCGACAAAGCGCGTGCCGAGCGTGCCGCCGGCGCCGCCGCGATTGTCCACCACGATCTGCTGCCCGAGCGCGGCCGACATCTTGTCCGCGACATTGCGCGCCATCACCGTGGTGCTGCCGCCAGGCGGGAACGGCACGATCAGCGTCACCGGCCGGGTCGGATAGTCCTCGGCTCGGGCAAGACCAGCGGCCCGCAGCGCGACGCAGTGAGTGCGAGCGCAGCATGAAAATCCGCTTGTCACCGCGAAAGCGTGGGAACCCACGCTGAGATTGACGGCGTAGTTCCGGCCAAATTCCCGCTTAGGCGGGAATGAGCGGAAAATGGACTTCGCATGTTCGCTACTCAACCTTCAGACCCAGCTTCTTCACCAGCCCGCCCCACTTCTTTTCTTCCTTGTCGATATCGGCGGCATATTCGGCCGGTGTGGAGGTCATCGGGTCGCCGCCTTCGGCATGGATGCGTTTCTTCACGTCATCAAGTTCGACCGTCTTGCGCAATTCCACGCTGAGCTTGTCGACGATGTCCTTCGGCGTGCCGGCCGGCGCCAGCAAGCCATAATGGAGCACGCCTTCAAACCCGGGCAGGCCTGACTCGTCGAACGTGGGTGTGTCGGGCAGAAGCGACGAGCGCTTGAGACTTGCCACCGCGACCGCGCGCAGCTTGCCGGCCCGGATGTTGCCGAGTGCCGGCGGCAGCACGCCGAACGCCATCGGCACGTGCCCGCCAAGAAGGTCGTTGATCACCGGCGCGGAGCCCTTATAGGGAATGAGCGTCACGTTCACGCCGGACTCGGACTTGAACAATTCGGCGCACATGTAGCCGCCGGTGCCGACCGCCGAGGTGCCGAGATTGAACTTGCCCGGGTCCTTCTTTGCCATGGCGATGAAATCGCCCACGGTCTTGGCCGGGAACGACGGATTGGCCAGCAGCACAACCGGCATCGAGCCGATCAGGCCAACCGGCGCGAAATCCTTGCGCGGGTCGAGCCCGGCGTGAACGTAAAGACTCGGATTGATCGAGATCGTTCCGGTGTGACCGAGCAGCAGCGTGTAGCCATCCGGCGCCGCCTGCGCGACGACGCGTGTGCCGATGGTTCCGCCGCCGCCGGGCCGGTTGTCGACCACGACCTGCTGGTGGAACGCTTCGGATAGTTTCTGCGCGACGACGCGCGCCAGCACGTCGACCCCGCCACCCGGCGGGAAAGGCACCACCAGCGTGATGGCGCGCGTGGGATAGTCGGCCGCGGCGGACACACCGCCCGCGATCAGGATGGCGGTGGCCGCACCCATGAAGGCGGCCGCAAAGCGGGACACAAACCGGGACATTGGCGTTCTCTCCCCGTGCCTGCACTCGTTTTTGTTGCGCCGACTATACTCCGGCCCGCACAAGGAGACAGCCGAACTCGGGCAAGCCCGAGTTCGGAGCGACACAGCCGAACCCGGGCAATGCCCGAGTTCGGAACGGCAAAGCCGAACCCGGGCAATGCCCGAGTTCGGCTTGAGCCGACTAGACCAAACTTGAGCCGGAGATCGACCCGGTCAGTGAACGCTGGCGCTTCCGTTGATGCGCAACCGCTCGATCTCGTCCTTTACCTGCAATTTTCGCCGCTTGAGTTCCACGATTTTCAAGTCATCGACCGCGGGGTGAGTCAGGCATTCGTTGATTTCGTCTTCGAGCGCCTGATGTCGTCTCTCCAATTCCGCAAGGTGCGATTGCATCGACATGCAGTATGTCTCCTCAATCAGTGGCTCCCTACGATGTAAGTGTACCGCAAACTCGCCACAAGAGCGACGGTACACCGGCCGCCCTCCCGCGGCAAACCGGCGCAAAGCCTTTAATTGCTTTCGATTTTTCAAAACCTTGAACGCGCTTGTGGAAAACGCGATAATTGCCGGGCTCCTGCCGGCATGGAGCGGCCAAGCGCAAGCAACCCAGCGGTGGCGATGACCAACGAGGAAGAACGCGCGTTGCGGGAGCAGCTGGCGCGCCTGCTACAGGAACACCGCGATCTCGATGCGGCGATCGAAGCCTTGGTGATTTCGCCCGGTTCCGACCTGATCCAGGTGCAGCGGCTCAAGAAGCGCAAGCTTATCCTGCGCGACAAGATCCGCCGCATCGAGGATCAGCTGACCCCCGATATTATTGCCTAGCCCGATACCGGCGGCAGCTTACTCGCCCCAGGAAACCGCAGCCGGCAAGCCCCGCCGCTCGTCCTTGCGCGCATACATGGCCTGGTCTGCCGCGGCGATGATGTCGGCCGGGCTTGCATCCTCGACCAGAGGAGCGACCCCAATGCTGGCAGCAACCTCGATCCGGGCCTTGCCGTGCGGAATCCCGACCTGGGCGATCTTCGCTTCCAGTTCACGCGCTTTCGCAGTCGCTTGCGGCCCTTCAAGGCGCCATATCAGAACGCCGAATTCGTCGCCGCCGATACGGCCGACGATGTCGGATGCACGAACGTGGCCGATCAGCTCGCGGGCGACCGCCTTGAGCAGCGCGTCGCCGGCGCCATGGCCGTAGCGGTCATTGATACCCTTGAAGCCGTCGAGATCGACGAACATCAAAGCGGCCTGCGTTCCGTAGCGCTTGACATGAGAGAGCGCCCGCTTGAGCTCACGCTCGAAGCCGCGGCGGTTGAGAATGTCGAGCAGCGGATCGATATCCGCGCGCGCCTCGAGTTCTCCGACACGCGCGCGCGCGACCGCCAGTTCGCGTTTCAGACGTTCGTTCTCGGCCAGCAACGCAGTGACCGATGGAAACTCGTCATCCATACGTGGTTGCGGAAGGCCCATGATCTCTGCTCTCGCGAATCTTAACTGTCCGGCCAAGAATACCCCTTTCGCCTTGCCTGTAGGGGGTCTCGACCTATAATCCCCCGCTTCCTTCCGCAGGGTTGGCGGATTCGGGGAGCGCAATGGCATCAAAACCTGTGGCGATCATCATGGGCAGCCAGTCCGACTGGGCCACGATGAAGCACGCCGCCAAGACGCTCGACGCCCTGAAAATCGGTCATGTCGCGCGAATCGTCTCAGCCCATCGCACCCCGAAGCGGCTCTACGAGTTTGCCGGCAGCGCCCGCAGGAACGGCTTCAAGGTGATCATCGCCGGCGCCGGCGGCGCCGCGCACCTGCCCGGCATGACCGCATCGCTGACGCCGCTCCCGGTGCTGGGGGTGCCGATCAACACGCATGCGCTGGAGGGCAAGGATTCATTGCTCTCGATCATGCAGATGCCGGGCGGCATTCCTGTCGGCACGCTCGCCATCGGCAAGGCGGGCGCCATCAATGCCGCACTCCTGGCCGCCTCCGTTCTGGCATTGTCGGACAACAAGCTTGCCAAGCGGCTCGATGCCTGGCGCAAGCGGCAGACCCGCGCCGTCGGCAAGCGGCCTAAAGACTGAGCATGATGAACCGTCCCTATTCCGCTCGTCCCCGCGAAAGCGGGGACCCAGGGCAAAGGATTCCTGGCTCGGCCATTCTGGACCCCCGCTTTCGCGGGGGTGAGCGGGGTTTGTTTTGCTAAAGCCCGGCGCGACCATCGGCATTCTCGGCGGCGGACAGCTTGCGCGCATGCTCGCGCTGGCGGCGGCTCCGCTCGGGCTGCGCTGCCATGTCTATTCGCCCGAAAAGGATTCCTGCGCTTTTGACGTGGTGCACGCCGGCACCTGCGCCAAATATGAGGACGAGGCCTCGCTCGGCCGCTTCGCCGGCGCCGTCGACGTCATCACCTATGAGTTCGAGAACGTGCCGGCGAAGACCGCGGCCTTTCTCGCCAGGCGCAGGCCGGTGTTGCCGGACCCGCAGGTGCTGGAAACGACGCAGGACCGCCTCGTCGAAAAGAATTTCATCAGTGCGCTGAAGATCGCGACCGCGCCTTATGGGCCGGTCCACAGCGCAACCCAGCTGTCCGAAGGTATCGACATCACCGGGCTGCCGGCCGTCCTCAAAACCCGCCAGCTCGGCTATGACGGAAAGGGCCAGGCCAAGATCGCGAAAGGCGGCGATCCCGTCGCAGCCTGGCGGTCCCTGCATAACGAGCCCTGCATTGTCGAAGGCTTCATCGATTTCGAGCGGGAAGTTTCCGTCGTGGCCGCCCGCAGCCGCGACGGCAAGGTCGAATGCTTCGAGGTGACGGAGAACGAGCACCGCGACCACATTCTGAAAACCTCGCGGGTGCCGGCGAAAGTCACACCCGCGCTCGCGCGCGAGGCACGCCAGATCGCCACCCGCATCGCCAAGGCCTTCGACTATGTCGGCGTATTGGCCGTCGAAATGTTCGTGGTGCGAAAGGGCAGCCGTCAATCACTCCTGGTCAACGAAATCGCGCCCCGCGTGCACAATTCCGGCCACTGGACCATCGACGGCGCGACGGTATCGCAATTCGAGCAGCACATCCGTGCGGTGGCGGGATGGCCGCTGGCAAAGCCTGCGCGCCTCGGCAGCCGCATCGAAATGACGAACCTGATCGGCCAGGAAATAAACGAGGCCGAGCGCTGGATGACGGTGCCGGGCGCATCGGTGCACGTGTACGGCAAGGGCGAAGCGCGCCCGCGCCGCAAGATGGGGCATGTGACGCGCGTCTGGCCCGCAAAATGACTTCCACATATGTACCGATGTGAGCTCGCCGGCTAAGCCTTGGCCCCCAATATGAAAACCGCGGCGAATGGACTCTTAACGCCTTTTCTGCTAGAGCCGCCCAACTCAAAGCCCCCGTTTTCGGGGCTTTTGCCTTAACCCGACCGAGCAACAACCAAGGAGCAAGCGTGCAAGTTCTCGTTCGCGACAACAACGTCGATCAGGCCCTCAAGGCGCTCAAGAAGAAGATGCAGCGCGAGGGCATCTTCCGCGAGATGAAACTCCGCGGCCATTACGAAAAACCATCCGAAAAGAAGGCGCGGGAAAAGGCGGAAGCGATCCGCCGGGCCCGCAAGCTCGCGCGCAAGAAGATGCAGCGCGAAGGTCTCTTGCCGATGAAGCCCCGTCCCACCCTGGGCGCCGGTCCTGGCGGCAGCGGCGGCGGCGGCGGACACGGCCGCAGTGGCGGCGGACAACGGCGCTTCGGCTAACCAAAACGGCGATTTTTGAATTGATGGTGGCGCGGGCCGAAAGTTGCCCGCGCTATTGTTTTTCGAGCCTTTTTCCTCAACGCGGCACCGGACGTCGCGCAGTCGCTCGACTAAAGTTCATCGACGCAACCATTTATTATTTTTGTTCGGATATCCGTGGTCGCAGGAGGCCCTTCGTGACGCGTGTCGATTTCGATCAGTATGCCGGGCAATACGAGGCGATCCTCGCGGCGCAGACGAATTTCTTTGATGGCGACAGCAACTATTTCGCCCGCTACAAAATAGAGCTCGCACGGGACCTTGTCGGACGCGTCGATACGGTGCTCGATTTCGGTTGCGGCATCGGCCGCAGCATGCAGCACCTGCGCGAAATCTTTCCGAACGCCGACATCGTCGGCTGTGACCCTTCGGCCGAGAGCCTTGCAATCGCGCGAGAGCAAAATCCCACCTGCCGTTTCGTAGCGATGGACGATCTCGGCACCGATTCCAAATTCGACCTGGTGATCGCGTCTTGCGTATTCCATCACATCCCGCCGCAGGACCGGCAGACGGCAGTCCGCTATTGCTACAGCAGACTGAGTGAAGGCGGGCACTTTATTATTTTCGAACACAATCCGTTCAATCCGGTGACACGCCACCTGGTCAAGAACTGCCCGTTCGACACCGACGCTGTCTTGTTGAGCATGCGCGAGACAATCGACCGTATGCGCAACGCACATCTCAACGTCGACGAATCAAGTTATTGCCTGTTTTTCCCGCAGCAGCTGGCGGCGCTTCGTCCGCTCGAGAAATATCTGCGGTGGCTTCCGATGGGCGGGCAATATTTTGTCTGCGCCTCGAACCCCAAGCCGCAACGGACGCGCGCGGCCTGACGTAGATCCGCTATTTCCAGCAGAATTTGACGTCGGCTTCGTTCTGCTTGCGCGTCGCGTAATAGGCCTCAATCGTCCTGGGATCGTCGAAATAGGCGCGCTCCTTGGCGGCACGCTCTTTCGCGTTGGCAAGCGCGCGCTTCGCGTTGGCAGCGCGATCGCCGGGGAGCGCCGGAACGTCAGGCCTGAACATGACCTGGTAGGGATTGGCCTCCACCCATTCGACCGCCTTTGCGTGCGCGGCCTTCTGCTTGGCGAGATCGCAAAACGCGTGGCCGTTGATCACCGGGCCTGCGAGCGCCGCGAAATTGCGGACGGCGTCATCGGCCTGAGCAAGCTGCGGCGTCTTCACGTTGAGGACTTCCGACAACACGATGGTGCGATCCTTGGCGACGTAGAACCAGAACACCGCGTCGTCGCGCAAACCCACATCGTAGAGCCGTATGGCGAGCACCATCATGGTCATGGGCGTCACCAGCGCGGGCTTCGCCACGATCAGGTCGCGCGCGGCAAGAATATCCTCGCGCCGGATCGAGCTGAGCAGATCATTGTATTGACTGCCGACGGCGACCCGCGGCCGCTCGCCCGGTGTGCGGGCCGCTTCGTAAAACGGCTGCACGTAAATCCCGATCTGGCGCACCGGCTCCGCCGCGATTGCAGGCAGCGAAAAAAATAGCAGAGCCGCAAACGCGGGCTGCCTGATCATTCTCGGCATAATGTCGCCCCCGGGAGCGACCATAAGCGATGCCGCGATAGCGCTCAATCGCGTGGCCGCGGCAACGCAGTCAGGAACGCCCGCACCGCATCCGGCGCGCCGTGGTCGTCGAGGTCGACATGGTCGCCGAGCGGAAGGCGCACCATTCGTTTCGGCTCGTTGCCGAGCTCAAACAGTTTTTCGCCAAACCGGATGGGCACGATACGGTCCTGCTCGCCGTGCAGAACGAGCAGCGGTGCCCGGACTTTCCCGATCCGCTCGTCCGAGCGGAAAGAATCCTTGATGAACCAGCGCACCGGGATAAAGGGATAGGCGGCCGCGCCGATGTCGGCCGCGGAGGTGAACGGCGCATCGAGGATCAGTCCGCCGGTTGGCCGTTCGGCGGCGAGCGCGACGGCGACGCCGGTGCCGATCGATTCACCCCAGAGGACAATTCTTGCGGGCGGATAGCGCGCCGCCGCGAAGTCGTAGGCGGCCGATGCATCGAGAAGCAAACCGGCTTCTGAAGGTTTGCCGGACGAACCGCCGTAGCCACGGTAGGACAGCCCGAGCAGTCCAAACCCGTCTGCCGTCAGCCATCGGAACCGGTCAGCGCGGAGATTGAGCGCGCCGCCATTGCCCTGGAAATAGATCACGATCGGTTTTGCCCCTTGCGGGGGCACGTGCCAGGCGATCAGGCTTTCGCCATCAGAGCTCTTGAGGACCACCTCTTCAGCCTGCGGCAGCCCGGCGGCTGCAGGCGGCGTCCGGGCCCGGTCCGGGAAATACATCAGGGAGCGCTGGAAGACATACATGAGGGCCAGCACCCCGCCATAGGCCAGAATGGCCAGGATTATCAGCGATTTCAGGGTCGCCATTCGCCGCTCGCCTGTGGCTCCGAAGCAACTTGTTAATGATATCCGTAGCTATGGCTGAAAATTTGTGCAGATGCGAGCAACCATTGGGCCGCAGTTGCGTTGGTGCTGCGTATTCGGAGGTTCCAGGGGACGGACCGATCGAGTTTGTGTGAGTTAGCCGGGGGTCATGGACGAGCCAATCGGATTTCTAGAGAGCGAACTCGAACGGGCGGTGGTCATGATGAGCCAGGCGCCTGCCGAAGATAACGTCGTTCAAATTTCTGACAGCCTGCGATCGCAGGCGACGCTGCGTGAGCGCGAGCGCCGCTTCCGCGGGCTGCTCGATGCTCTGCCCGCGGCTGTCTACACGACCGATGCCGCCGGCCGCATCACCTATTACAACGACGCGGCCGCTGAGCTCTGGGGGCACCGGCCGCCGCTTGGCACCAGCGAGTGGTGCGGATCGTGGAAACTTTACTGGCCTGACGGAACGCCATTGGCGCACGACGAATGCCCCATGGCCATCGCCCTGAAAGAAGACCGCATTGTGCGCGGCATGGAGGCGATCGCCGAACGGCCGGATGGTACGCGTGTGCCGTTCATTCCCTACCCGACACCGATTCATGACGAGGCGGGCAAACTGATCGGCGCGGTCAACATGCTCGTGGACATCACCGATCGCAAGCGCGCGGAAGAGCAGCAGGCCTTGCTGGTCCGCGAACTGCATCACCGCGTCAAGAACACGCTTGCCACCGTCCAGGCGATCATGGGTTCGACTGCGCGCACGGTGGACAATATCGAAGACTTCAAGACCGCAATATTCGGGCGCATCCAGTCGCTTGCCAAGACGCACCTTCTTCTTGCGGACGACGTGAAGGCCGTCGATTTCGCCGACATTCTCAGGAGCGAACTCGACGCCTTCGACAGCGGGATCGGCGGCCGCATCACGTTGCAGGGCCCGGAAGTCGCCCTGACGTCGCAAATGGCGGTGTCGCTCGGCATGGCGATCCACGAGCTCACGACAAATGCCGCAAAATATGGCGCGCTGTCGGTCTATGGCGGCAAGGTGGAAGTAACCTGGAGCGTCACCATCGACGCCACGAGGCGCACGCTGACGTTCGACTGGGTCGAAAGCGGCGGTCCGCCGGTGAAGGAGCCGGCCCGCGAAGGCTTCGGATCGCGCCTGCTTGATTTCGTGCTGCCCGGCCAGATCCAGGCCCGCACACGCATCGAATATGCGCCGGAGGGCGTTCGCGTGCATTGTTCCCTGCCGCTTCCGGCAGAAACGAAAAACTAACCTGATTCGCACAGGCGCGCGGACTTGTGATCGAAGGCTGGCGTGGAACAGCGCTATAGTCTCCACCATGGCTCATGATGTGACGCGTTCTAGAGCCGGCATGTAACGTTGAGTCCGTCTCAGGCGCGACACCGACCGGGCCGTAAGTCTCGGGAGGGATCGCATGGCCTATTCGAATATTCTGGTCGGCGCCGGCACACGTCCGACACAGCCCGTCATCCGCCGCATCGGCATTGCCGACCTGCAGGAAGCCCTGGCCAAGGGCATCGACGATTTCTACGCGATGCCGACGCATGCCATGTTCCTCTGCGTGATTTATCCCATCGCCGGCCTGTTCCTGGCCCGGATGGCGTTCGGCTATTCGATTCTGCCGCTGCTTTATCCGCTGGCGAGCGGTTTTGCCCTTGTCGGCCCGGTCGCCGCGCTCGGCCTCTACGAGCTGAGCCGGCGCAGGGAAGCCGGCCTCCCGACGTCCGCCGTCCGCGTTTTCGATGTCCTTGGGTCGTCCTCGATCGGCGCGATCACGGCACTGGCCTTGCTGTTGCTGACCATATTCGTGATCTGGGTCGCGCTCGCCAATGCGATCTATATTGCGACGTTCGGCTACGCCACGCCGACCTCGATCGAAAATTTCGCCCACGAAGTTCTGACCACCCGCGCCGGATGGACGCTCATTGTTGTCGGCAACCTGGTGGGCCTGCTGTTCGCCGTCCTGGTGTTGACCATCAGCGTCGTGTCGTTTCCGCTCCTGCTCGACCGCGATGTCGGCGCGGCCGTGGCGCTGCTGACATCGATCCGCGCGGTCGCCCGCAATCCGTTCACGATGATGCTGTGGGGCCTTATCGTCGCTGCCCTGCTTGTGGTCGGATCGCTCCCGCTGTTCTTAGGCCTGACGATCATTGTGCCGATCCTCGGCCATGCGACGTGGCACCTCTACCGCCGTGTCGTTGAACCCCAGGCAGCTCCGCCACCGACCCATCCAGAAGGGCATCGAGAACGCCGCTACGCAGCGGACTTCCCGGCCGTGCTCTTTCCCTGGGCGCGTTGACGGCCAGCCGCTAGCAGCTCTGTCGAAAAGCTTTGCGCTGTCATTCCGGACACCGCCATAGCGCGTCGAAGACGCGCTATGGCGGTCGCCGACGATTTGAGGCCACCGGTGGCACCGCTATGTCCGCTTTTGGGGGTAAAGCGGACATGCCTTCTTGCACTGCAAATGTCCGCTAATGACCCAAAGCGGACATGCCAACCTTCAAGTAAAATAGGCCACATAACGTCAATTGTTCGCAGAGGTTTGACCGGCTTACCGGCTACATCTCAATTGCGTCAAACGGGTGAGAAAATATAACTTCCAGCATGTTGCTCCCCCGAGGAACCTATATCGTTCCCACGAACCGCTGGTATATCGAGCGGGCTGTTTGGCTAATCGCCGGGTTCGTCCTTCTAAGCAGCACGGCGCTAGCCGTACTGTTAAATCCAGTTTGCATTCTCGGTGTCGTTGCGACGGGGCTTGTCTCTATCAATGTCGCGCTAACCGGGTTTTGTCCGATCGGTAGCTTGCTTCAGCTCCTTGGGTTCACACCGATGCTGGGCGCCGATAAGCCCTCACGTTGGAACCTGTATTTTCTTAAAATCGACCGCTGGTATCTTGAGCGGCGTATCTATGTCACGGTTGGAATTAATATCACGCTCGGATCAATCCTTTTTCTGGCGCATAGCCAATGGTGGGCGCTGTTCACTATTTTCGTCGGCGCCGCCATGATCTGGTTCGCAGCAACAGGCTACTGCATCCTCGCGAATATTTTGTATTGGGTTGGCGCAGAACCGCGCCTCAATCCGAACGCCCTACCGTCAGGACGATGTGCCAATTGTACTATGGCGGCAGTATGCGTAAGTGGTCAGGCAAGCCGCGCCTAATAAGAATGACGGTGTCCGCTTTTGGCACTTAGCGGACAATCCGACTGCACCCGCGTTTGTCCGCTTTCAGACAAGAGCGGACAAAGCCGAGACCTATCTCAAAGCGGTCATTGCGGACCTGTAGAACATTGTTTTAGACAATCAAAGAGGGGATCCCATGACAAAGCCCATCCCTGACAAGGCGGAGATTGCGCTCGAATACCCCGACAAACTCTATGTTGGAACGTTCGAACGCTCATCGAGATTTGAGGCACATCTCGATGCAACTGGCATTGCGCTGATCCTCGAACGGCCAGGTGCTGACGATGTCCACAAATCAATTCACATGCATATCAACTTTGGCCTGTTCGCTGACATTCTGCGAGAATTGGCTTCGACGGTTGGTCGTATACCGAAGGACGATGTCTTGCATCACGATCAACTCGCGCAAGCGGTCACCGAGTTGCACAGGGCGTTGGTTGGGAGCCCAGCGAAACAATGAACAAAAACCGGCGCATTCTTGCGGCCGAAGAGGTCATCGCTTGAATAGCAGAATGTTCCGTTGTGGCACTTAGCAGACATCGGCTTGTGCGCCGCACATGTCTGCTTTTGACCCAAAGCGGACATTGGGCTTGGGCCGCTACTAGGATGAGCAACCACGCGCGGTGTGATTGTGTAACAGCGCAACAGACAACTATATACGGCCTGCAGTAGGAAAATTGACATGGGTGCGGATTGCTGCGGTCACGGCGCAACTTTTGAAGGGCTGTCGGCGGACTACAAATGCCGACTGTGGTTCGTTATCGCGATCAACGCCACTATGTTTCTGATCGAAATGGGTGCCGGCGCGCTGGCCGGGTCGCAGGCACTCCAAGCGGATGCACTCGATTTTCTAGGTGACGCGACGACGTATGGCATCAGCCTTGCAGTGATCGGCACATCAATTCAAATCCGCGCACGGGCTGCAATTTTGAAGGCTCTAAGCCTGACGGCGATGGCCCTTTGGGTTCTCGGATCCACTGCCTATCACGTTCTCATTCTTGGCATACCGCGTGCAGAGATAATGGGCGCAATTGGAATTTTGGCTTTGGCCGCCAACGTCGCCAGCGTTCTCATGCTCGTGCATTACAAAGATGGTGATGCCAACGTGCGTTCCGTTTGGTTGTGTTCACGAAATGATGCCATCGGCAACATCGCGGTTATGGTTGCGGCATTGGCGGTGTGGGGAACCGCCACGAAATGGCCAGACCTTTTGGTGGCCGCAATAATGGCGAGTTTGTTCCTCATGTCGTCGATCCAGATTTTGCGGCAATCTCTTAGGGAAATACGCGAAAGCGCCGGCGTTCCCGCAGAATAAAAATTATTCATATGTTCGAGCCGATGATATCCGCTATTGGCCCCGCAGGCGCGAGAGCGCCGTCTACCAATGGCTACCTCGTCTGAATCCCATGGTGCATGCTGGCGCGCCATCATCGGCCGGTCGAGACAAAGTCACGACACACCATGCAACTGTGCCACCATTCAAATTTTTTCATGTCCTATTGTTCACAGGAGCCACGGCAACCCTGCTTCTTCTCATGCCGTTCGTGCTCGCCGCCTATCCACTGATTGTATTGTCCCACACACTGGTTTTTTCGATTGCTTGCCTGGGACTGAACGTTCTGTTTGGCACAGCCGGATCCTTTTCGCTCGGGCACGCAACTTATTTTGGCGTAGCGGCGTATACAGGGGCATTCCTGTACCGATTTTACTCCGTCGAATCTCTTGAGATCTATCTGGCGGCCGGGCTCCTTGCGTCCACCAGTTTTGCCGCCGCCATCGGGTTTCTCTGCGCGCGCGCGACGAAGATCTTCTTTGCACTTCTAACGCTGTCATTTTCGATGGTTGTGTACTCCCTAGTGATCGATGGTGCGGTGTTTATGCTCTTTGGCGGACTAGGTTGGGCGCTCTATTTGTTGGGCGAGGGCTCAATGTACATTCCACAATTCACCATTCTCGGGGTTGAATTCAATCCGTACCAATTCAATTCGGTATTCTACGATGTCATCGTTGTCGCATTCATCGTGACCGTTCTCTTATTGTGGAGAGTAAACCGCTCGCCTTTCGGCAAGGCACTCAGAGCAATCAGGGACAATGAAATCCGTGCTGCCTTCATCGGAATTCCGGTTTGGCAATATCGATGG
The DNA here is from genome assembly GCA_963718035.1 of uncultured Alphaproteobacteria bacterium. Lineage (GTDB taxonomy): Bacteria > Pseudomonadota > Alphaproteobacteria > Rhizobiales > Xanthobacteraceae > Pseudolabrys. The sequence continues at coordinate 18,912 of CAVQYD010000039.1, forward strand.
TACGCGTTTATTTTATCGGGATTTTTCGTAGGCCTTGCCGGAGGTCTGTACGGCCAGCTGGCGCGCCAGATTACCCCGGAGCAACTTCACTGGATTTTCTCCGCGCAACTGGTTTTGGCGATCGTATTGGGCGGCACGCGACATTTCCTGGGGCCAATCTTGGGCGCGTTCACGTTCGTGGTACTTGATGAATTCACGTCGCGATTGACCCCCGGCCACAACTTGGTGTTCGGAGTTTTGCTCATCGTCGTCGTCTTCGTATTTCCACGCGGCATTGCTGGCCTAATCATCACGTTGACGAACATGGTTCGGAACCGTCGGCACAGCTGACTGAATGTCCGCTTTTTGGCACTTAGCGGACATCGGCTTGTGCGCTGCACATGTCTGCTTTTGACCCAAAGCGGACGTCAAAGCTCTCCCAATTCGTCATCGCAAAATTTGCGGGTGCAATGCCCGATTTCACCGTGGGCGTCACGACCGATTGGTCATGAACCTCGATTTGATAGCATAGACGCCGATCGCCAGAACACCCACATCCGCGACGACCGCCAGAGCGCTGTAACCAAAGCTCTCCGCCAGCAGCGCAAAAACAATTAGGCCGATTGCGCCGAGAACCGTGCCGACGACCTTCTGCTGGACTGGCCGCCCCATGTACGACCGGTAGGCGCAGAAGGTTGCGATCCCCAATATGGGAATGAAGAACACAAGATCGACGCGAATGTTGCAGTCCGCGTCGCACAGGACGCCGGTCGCCACCAGACGCTCGTAGACAGCGTAGAGCAGCCACAGGATGGCCGCCACGATCACGGCCGGACGCGGTCGTTGCCATCCCGCCACCAGGAGGACCACGGCCATCATTCCGGCGGCGATCGCGAATAGTTCATCGTACTTCTCCCAATGCCCCCCTCGTCATATGATTGAGTGGAAGCAATGTGCCGCCGAACGATACGCTAGCATGGCATGCGCATTCGCTTCTGCTACACCGCATATGTCGCTTATTGGCACTTAGCGGACATCGGCTATTGCACCGCACATGTCCGCTTGTGACCCAAAGCGGACAACAGAGATTGTGCGATTTAAGCCAGTCAGCGTAGCTCGCGCTCGACCAACATCTGAAGCCGGGACTGCGGGCGAAAAAGGCGCCGCACCCGGGGTGACGAGGGCGGCGCCCGGCGCCGTCCCCGGTAGGAGGTTCCACACGCCCGCCCGGACAGTGCCAGTGTCCACAATGCACGGCGAGTTTTTAGCATTTGCTAACGCGACCCCTCTCCCAATACCACCCCGCCGTTGGTTCCGGTGCACCTTCATGATGGCGAGTATCGCCTCGATTTGTTCCAGTGAAATTGTGCAAGAATTGATCGCGATTCCGCCAATCACGGCGAAGATATTAAGCGACGCTCTTGCTTCGTGAATATCTGCTTTTTGGGGTAAAGCAGACATCGCCTTTGCAGCACGGGATGTCCGCTTATGACCCATAAGGGGACATGCTGCCCCTTTGAAAGATGGCCGCTTCCGAATCCGCTTTTTTGTGATCGCCATCACATCTAGGACCGAACGGGTGACCCTACCGTTATTGGGCCATGAAGCGCGATAAAGACATCCTTGCGCTTATCGAGCTGTTGAAAATGGCAGCCGAGCAATGGCTTCATGCGAACCGCGGAATTACAAAAAAATTGTTCCACCGCGATCGGCCATTGCGTGGCCAAAAGCCTGCCGGCGCGCTGCGTCGGCGGCCGAGACTTTGCTTCAGGAATGAATAAAACTCTGGAAATAGGAGTAGGCGAGATGAACTAGGGGTGGTGGCGGGAGTACAGGATGAGTACGTTTAAAGTTCGAGGAGTTTCGATACCAAGATCCAAATCTGCTGCGGGCATTCCTCCTTCAAAATATCGAACGCACGAGGACGGGCTGATGAAATCAGCAGTCGTGAAACGTTCGGTCGTCGTTGGAGGGCACAGGACCAGCGTTAGCCTCGAGGATGAGTTTTGGACCCAGTTGAGGGAAATAGCGGGCGCAAACCAGACAACGCTGTCACGATTGATTGCACAGATCGACGAAGCGCGTCAGTACGGTAATCTGTCGTCGGCAATCCGCGTATACGTACTTAAACATTCCCCAAATTTCGCGAACACCACCTAACAGCGATGACGCGAGGGTAAAAGTTTTTCGGTTGAAGGTCCAAAATCCGTTTTTGGCCCTAAGCGGATATGCTGCCCACCGTGCGGAATGTCCGCTTTCGGGGGTAAAGCGGACATTGTTGCCGCATCGCAAAATGTCCGCTTTTGACCCTAAGGGACACGTTTGTTCTGGGCGCGAATCCCTGTGCAAAGGGCGTTCCGAAGGCTTCGACTTCGACATGACACGCCGCTCCTCGGCGGTTATCAAATCTGGGATACACAGGCGTACGCCGATATACGCGTCGGGTGGCATTCGCGAGTTCGCCGGGAAGCGGCGCGCGGAGCCACGATCCGCGCGCGCCACCTGCCGCCATTGATCGTTGTCAGGCCGGTACCGGCCGCAGCCGCCGCAGGAAGGTCTTCGCGATCTCCACCCCGACCAGCAAGGACGCCGAGATCACGGTCGCGACCGCCCAGTCGAGCGTGGAGAGTGGCACCGTGTGGAATGCAGCCTGCAGGAACGGCACGTAGACCACCAGAACATGCGTGCCGAGCGCGAAGGCGATCGCGACCAGCAGCCACTTGCTCTCCAGGAAGCCGTTGAAGGCGCTTCGCCGGCGCGAGCGGCAATTGTAGACGTCGAAGAGCTGATACATCATCAGGGTGGTGAACGCCATCGTGCGGGCGTGCGCCTCGTCGAAGGCGTTAGGTCCGCTGCCGGTAGCGAACAGGGTGAACATGCCGCCCGGGTAGTAAGCGTCGAGGACCGCGACCGTTCCGACCATCATCAGCAGTCCGACGCCGACGAGACGGACCCAGTCCTCGTTCAGAAGGATCCCTGAGCCATGTTGCGCGGCGGCCGGTTCATGACGTCCCGGTCCTTGGGATCGACTCCGAGCGCGAGCGCCGGCGGTCCGTCGGTGACGAGATTGATCCACAGCAATTGTGCGGCCAGGAGCGGGAGGAACAGGCCAAGATCGGCCGATATGAGACCGAGCCATGCGGCGAACATCACTCCGGCGAACATCGTCATCAACTCGCCGGAATTGGTTGAGAGCAGGTAGAGCAGATACTTCTGGATGTTGTCGTAGACGCCGCGGCCCTCCTCGATCGCCTTCACGATGCTGGCGAAGTTGTCGTCGGTGAGCACGATGTCGGCGGCCTCCTTCGACACGTCGGTGCCGGTGATGCCCATGGCGATGCCGACATTCGCCGTCTTCAGCGCGGGGGCGTCGTTGATGCCGTCTCCCGTCATGGCGACGATATGGCCTTTGCGCTGGAGCGCTTGGACGATCCGCAGCTTGTGGTCGGGATCGACACGGGCAAACACGCGCACGTTTTCGACAATATTGTCGAGCTGGGCATCATCCATCCCGCGCAGCTCCGTGCCGCTCACAATCCGCGAACCCTGATCCAGGATATTCAGCTCGCGTGCGATCGCGCCGGCCGTTGCAGGGTGATCGCCCGTGATCATCACGGTGCGGATATGGGCCTGTCGCGCAACGGCGACTGCATCCTTCACCTCTGCCCGTGGCGGATCAATCATGCCAATCAAGCCGAGCAGCACCAACTCCTCCTCGACCGATTCCGGCAGCTCGATGTCCGATGCGCCGTTGGTGGCATCGATGCCCAACGTGCCGGCCGACATGTACGGGTCGCAATCGCGAGCACGCGCAAGGCCTGACTCGCCAGCGCGTCATTGCGTCGCGCGATGTCGGCCCGTGCCGGTTCGGTGAGCAGGATCGGCTGACCTCGCTGCATGATGTAACGGCATCGCGACAGCAGCACTTCCGGCGCGCCCTTCACCATGATCAGCAGTTGGTTGGATTTCTCCGGGTCCGCGTGAACGGTCGTGTGCCGCTTTCGCTCGGAGGTGAACGGAATTTCGGCAACGCGCCGATGCCGCGCGAGCAACCCTTCCGTAATGCCGAACTTGCGCGCGGCGACGACAACGCGCCTTCGGTCGGATCGCCTTGCACGCTCCAGCGGCCCTCGCTGTGGGTGAGCGCCGCGTCGTTCACGAGCGCCGCCGCCAGCAGGGTCTGCTCGACGCCCGTGCGCGTGAGCCCGCCATCTAGCGGCTTGCCCTCACACGTAAACTCGCCTTCCGGGATATAGCCGCTGCCGCCGACGTCGACGACCGCGCCGGCGCAGAAGATGGTGCGCACCGTCATCTCGTTGCGCGTGAGCGTGCCCGTCTTGTCCGAACAGATGACGGTGGCGGCGCCGAGCGTCTCGATCGCCGGGAGCTTGCGCACGATGGCATGGGCAACGGCCATCCGTCGCACACCGAGGCTCAAGCCGATCGTCACGATTGCCGGCAGCGCCTCCGGAATGGCGGCAACCGCGAGGGCTACTGCGAACAGGAACATGCTCAGGATGATATTGAGCGTGAATGCCTTGGCGCTGAACAGGCCGGCCGCAAAGACGAGGGCGCAGATACCCAGCATGACGACGGTCAGGCGCCTGCCAGTGCGGTCAAGCTCCTGCTGTAGCGGCGTCGGCTCTTTCTCCGCGGCCTCGAGCAAGCCCGCGATCTTGCCAACTTCGGTCTGCATTCCGGTGGCGACGACGACGGCGCGGCCACGGCCATAGGTCGCGACGGTGCCAGCAAACAGCATGTTGAGGCGGTCGCCGAGGCCGATGTCCGCGTTCAAGGGGCGAGGGTTCTTGGCGACCGGCATGCTCTCGCCGGTCAGCGGCGCCTCGTCGGTGTGCAGATTGGCGTCGTCGATGACCCGCGCATCGGCCGGGATCTTGTCGCCGGCCTCAACGAGGACGATGTCACCCGGTACGATCTCGCTGGCGGGCATGCGCTGGCGCTCGCCATCGCGCACGACCGCGCTTCCGGGGCCGCAAGCGCCATCAGGGCGCGCACGGACTTTTCCGCGCGTGCCTCCTGCACGAAGCCGAGGATCGCGTTCAGCACACGATAAGCGTGATGACGATCGCTTCATAGGGCAGAGCGCTCTCGCGCGGATCCTGCAACACCCATTCGATCACGGAGATGGCGATGGCGACCAGCAAGATGATCACCAGGACATTCTGGAACTGTTCGAACAGCCGTTCCCACCATGGCGTTTCCGGCGCGCTCTTGAGCTCGTTCGCCCCGAATTGTTCGAGGCGTTGTTCCGCGTCGCCGTGGCTCAGGCCGCGGACCGCGTCGGAGTCGAGCTCCAGCACCACGGTCTCAGCCTGTTTGCTGTGCGGGCTCCCGGCGAGCGGCAGGGTGGTGCAGTCCGGAATGAGGGGCGCGGTTGTTGACGCGATTCGAAGCGGACCGTTTTGTTTGCACGTTCATGATGCGCTTCTCCTTGGCATTCCACGAGCCGGACGCTCGATCGAGCGATCGATGATCGAGCAGGGTTGAGGCAGCCAGGGCAAGTGATCGGTGGTCGTGCGTCCCCAGCGACGGCGCGCGGCCATCGCCGATGTTGATTTTCGGACGCTTGCGGCGTCATGCAGTTTAGGCTCACCGGGCCACTTCCTGACTTCCAGTCCGACATCGCAGCCCGTTGGGCTGCCAGAGGGGCCCGCTGGTCGTTTGTTTGCTTTATTGGACCATCGCTATGTGGTCGAACAGTTGGATTACATGTTGCGGCTCGCTAAGCATACCAGTGGTAATCCAGATCAACGCGAATACACCAGCTACGTCCCAAGAAGAATGCCAGCGGCACGACGATCAGCTCTGGAATAATACGCAAATAGGGCAACGGCTCCCGCTGCCAGGAACGAAACGAGGCTGAGGACGGGCATGAGCAGCGAAAGCGGAACAAACGACGCAATCAAGAACACGGGGATGGCGGCAGCCATTAGAACGGCGGCGGTGGCGAGCGGCCTAAGCAAACAGGGGTTTGGTAGGAGTGTCCGATTGGTAGCCATATTCCAGTGAACCATGTGACGCTCCATCACCTAAATTGAGACCTTCGCCAGTCATACCGGACTGAGCGATGCCGCCGAGCAGTCAAATCGCGCCGCAGCTGCGCACTAGGGGTAAAGGGCGCAGGCACGAAGTCGAAGATAGGGAGCCTGTGTCGGTCGCGGTATCCGCAATACTTGAGGCGTATTTCTACGGGGATATGCGGCCGAGTCGGATAGCTTGGCGTACGAGCACGGCGACGCTCTCGGCCTGCATCTTCTCCATGATCTCGGCGCGATAGCCTTCCACCGTCCGCACACTAATATTGAGTGTGGCGGCGATGGCATGACTGGTGAATCCTTGCGCGACGAGATCAAAGATTTCAGCCTGCCGAGGCGTCAGCCGCGCAAATTTCGCTGCGAGCGCGTCCTGCGACTTGCCTAGATCCGGCTGCTCAAGCGTACGCGCAAGTGCCCGGTTGATTGCGGCGATCAGCTGAACATCGTCCACCGGCTTTTCAATGAAGTCTTCCGCGCCGGACTTGATTGCCTCCACCGCCATCGGCACATCGGCGTGGCCAGAAATGAGGACGACGGGAAGCGCGACCTTTCGACGGCCGAGTTCGCGAACGAGCTCTATCCCGTCTGTGCCGGGCATCCGCACATCAGCTACGACACAACCGACAATCGGTTGGTCAATGCCCTGAAGAAAGGTGTCAGCCGATTTGTAGGTCTTGATGGAGAATCCGAACACGCTGAGCATCTCGCCAAGCGCGTGGCGGACCGATGCTTGATCATCGATAACAAAGATCGTTGGGCCGGCCATTATCACATCGCTTGGGATTGTTCGAGCGGTAGCGAAAATCGAAACTCGGTCGCGCCTACCTGCCGCGTGTGGAGCCAGACGCGCCCACCATGCAATTCGACAATCGAAGCGCAGATCGGCAGGCCGAGGCCGAGCCCCTCATGCTTCGACGTGGTAAGGGGATGGAATAGTCGCTCAACCAGCTCGTCTGCAACGCCGGGACCGTTATCTGAAACACCGATCTCGATACGCTGTGGCGCATCGAGCCGCCGTGCTACGATGCGAATATGGCCATCCATTTGACGTGCTCCAACGATGGACTCTATCGCGTTGCGAATCAGATTGAGAATCACCTGTTGCAACTGAATGCGGTCACCGTGGGCGGAAGGCAGATCGTTGGATGCGTCCAGTTCAATCTGAATTTGTTTCTCCGAAGCCTCAGCGCGTACCAGCGTCAAGGCTTCTTCGAGCATGTTGCGTATGTGGATAGTACTAATGTGCGGACGGCCGCGACGGAGAAAATCGCGCATATGGCGAACGACATCGCTGGCGTGATCAATTTCCGCGATCATGGTCGTCAAATTGCCATCGGCACGAGCGAGGTCGCCGCCGGGTGTGCGTAAGATATGCTGCGCCGCGCGGCCGAGGGCGCGCGCAGCGGTGATCGGCTGGTTGATCTCGTGCGCGAGCACGGACGCCATGCTGCTGACGAGATTGAAGCGAGCGGCTTGTTCGGCCTCGATCTCCTTGCCGCGGAGCAGCGCCTCGACCTTGCGCACCGCGCGATCGGCCTCCTGGCGTTCATTGACGGTCACGCCCACCGTCAGGCCGGTGGCGGTCAGCACCAGCATGAGTATCTGGAATTCGGTGAACACGTTGGCGTCATAGCCGTGCAGATGCAGCAGGCCGACCAGGCCGAACTGGGTGAGGGCGAGGCCGAGGCAGGCGCCGTCAAGCCCGTGACGGATCGCCGCCACCACGACCGGCAGGAAGAACAGATAAAACAGCTTGAAGCCGCTTTCGCTTTCGGTCAGGCCGATGAACCACAGGAACAGCAGCACGACCGCAACGTAGAGCGTGACCTCCGGCGCAAACTCCCGCAGCGTTTGCAGCAACAACTGCGGAATATGAAGCATGAAACGCAGGACCAGCGGCGTCATCACCGCAATGCCGATCGCGTCGCCGACCAAGAGCGGTCCCGATGCCACAAACATGTCGGCGAGGCTGAGCTTCTCGTCCGCGATCAAGAGCAGCGACAAGAGCAGCGCGACCAGCATGGCTCCGACCGCGCCGGCGGCCAGCAGCAGGAGCACGTCACGCAAGTGGTTGAGCCCGACGTCCAGTCGGCGGCGGACAAAAAATGCGGCCGTGCTGTAGCCGACCGCGATGATGGTGGCGACGCCGATGATGAACGGCCACGGGAGGTTGGTCGAAGCACCGCGATCTCGGCGACGAGCACTCCGACGAACAGCACGATGCCGTAGCGCGCGCCGGAATAAAGCATCAGCGCGAAGACCACCCCGAGGCCCGGGTTCCACGGCGTGACCGGCAGCCCTTTGTACTCGTGGATGAAGCTGATCCATTCGAGCGCGATAAACGCGACCAGGAAGGCAAGTCCGTTCATGACGGCGTGCAACCACGCCGGTGAGGTCCCGGAGAGCCTCAACACGGTGTCCGGATGGGCGATTCGTTCCGCATCGCACTGATATGCCTCAAAATCGAGGTTCAGGCCACGGTGCCGGCGATAGGCCAGCAAACCTACCTAAGCCGGTATCGGCGCCACTCCGGCTTCGTCAACGTTGGAATGTCAGCGTCGGACTCCTCCGCATCTTGGCAGCGACTGCATTGACCCGGATTTTGCCTGGCTTAGCGAACCGCAAAATGGCAGGTGAGCTTCACTTTGTAGTGCTGCCGCGCCCGTTCAT
>CAVQYD010000040.1:0-122500 GCA_963718035.1 uncultured Alphaproteobacteria bacterium
TTGCCGTGCCGACCACACTGCAACTCAGCAAAGTTGCGATGTCCCAGCTGCGCCAGCGGGCGGAAGCAATCGGCATGACCGAAGCCGAGCTTGTCACGAAGCTGCTTGAAGTGATCGCGCAGGACGACCTCTTTGATGCCGTACTCGACAACGGCAAAGGTGCAGCGTGAGCCGCTATATCATCCGAATGCACGACGAAAGTTTTGCGGTTGTGGATCGCTCGACCGGTGAGACCATCAGCCATCACAACACTTGGCCATCTGCAACCAAGGCTGCCTTCATTTTAGAAAAGCAGTCACGCGATCAAGTGGAGGCACCATGATTGAAGTTTTCATGCTGGTCGCCACGCTGGAGAAACCAAATGAGAATGAGCTTAACTGCAGGTAGTGTGGTGCCGCTCACCTACAACATCAAAGATGCCGCAGAGCGTTTAGGCGTCAGCAAATGGTGGCTGCAGAAATTTCTGCGCCAACATCCCGTCGACAAGGCCGGTGTTCCTTTTTACGTCCCAATCGGTAACCGTAAAAGGTTCACGGAGCTTGATCTGGAACGCATTCTGGAAATGAACCGCAACGCAGAAAAGGATAGGCTGCTGTCGGCGCCCCCTATTGATACGGATTGGCCTGCTCAACACAAAGCGTATGAAGGATTTGGAAATAAGCCCGAAGGTCTCCTAAGTGACCGGCTTGCGCGCGCTCTTGTGCAGCTCAAAAAATGAATTCGCTGAGCAGCGTGAAATGTCCGCTCTTGGCGGTAAGCGGACATGGCTTTTTGCGCTGCACATGTCCGCTTATGACCCAAAGCGGACATGTTACTGACAAACGTTCAGTCGACGGATTCTAAAGACGCGACTGGTGAACATCGTAGAGCACGAGGATGGTGACGACGAAATAGATTATGAAAGCTAACGCTTGCAGATGATATTCCACATCATTCCCTCGGTCTCCCACCGTTCTTGAACGGTACATTACCGATGCGCACCGCCTGCGGTAGCGCGCTGACACCTGCGCTTAACGTTGACGGGCTCAACTTGATTCAATCTCAAGCGGCTAAGGCACTCGGTCTCAGCGTGCCACCATCGCTGCTCGCCCGTGCCGACGAGATGATCGAGTGAACGGCGGAATGTCCGCTTTGTGCCAATAGCGGACAAGATTTTCTTTTAATGCAATTTAGAATTTTTTGTTTAGGCAATAAAAAACGGCATGAAGCGACGGCCGACCGCACTGTACGGGGCTACCCCTCACAATTCCGAATGAGCCGTATTTTGATACGGGGGGCTCTGAGGTGCCCTGATGAAATCCTCGGTCGTTAAACGTTCCATCGTAATTAATGGACACAAGACCAGCGTCAGCCTTGAAGATGCCTTCTGGACTGACCTGAAAAAAATCGCGCATGCCCAGCAAGTGACGCTGTCGGAATTGGTCACTAAGATCGACGGTACGCGCGAACAGAACAATCTATCCTCGGCGATCCGCCTGTTTGTTCTTCACCACTTCCGTAGTGAAGACAAGCGAATGGACGTAGCGAAAGCTCATCTTTCCGCGGTGGGTGCTGAAAGAACACCAGCAAGCAAGCCTTAGCCCATCCGCGGTTGATATAACCGCGACGTATTTTTAGACAAATAACGGTCGAAGATTTTTTGCGATGTCAGCTTTTGGCACTTAGCCAACATTGGAAACCGTCGGGCGAAAGCTCAGAGGCTGGCTCTCCCGACCTATATTTTTCCTTCAGATTGGGAAATTGCCAGATATCATGATGGCAAGCTGCATACATAAAAGGGGGCGGCCCATGAAATTGAACTTATTCATTGTTTCTTTTCTGGTCGCCGCCATGCCCGTGTGCGCTCAGGCTCAAGCCCCTCAACCAATTCAAAGCCCTCAAGCCCCTAAAGCAACTCAAGCCCCTAAAGCGCCGAAAGCGGCGAAAGGCTCGAAAGAAGAGACGACGAAAGTAACGGCTGCGCAAAAGGTCGTAAAAACTATCAGCGCCGACAAGGCAAAAACACAAACCTACTGCGATATCGGCAAGCTGGGTGAGCAAATCCAAGAGGCCGACAAGAAAAACGATATGAAGAAAATCGACGAGCTGAATTCGAAAATGGACGAATTAGCAACGAAACTGGGCCCCGACTATGTCGCGTTAATTGGTGGGCTTGACGACATCGATCCGGATTCAAAAGAGGCCCACGATATCGGTTCGGCCCTCGCTAGTCTCGACAAGTTGTGTGCGAAATAGCACACGCGCCGATAGGTGATCGCGTGAATGGAGGATGTCCGCTATTTGGCACTTAGCGGACATCCCTAGTTACGTCGCGCAGTCAGCTTTCGGGGGTAAAGCGAACATGGCTCCCGCATCGCAAAATGTCCGCTCAGTCATCGCTCAAACATCCTGTCACGCGAAATTCCCAAGGGATGAACATCTGCATGACGTCGGTAGAGGTTGGGTAAATTCTAACGGGCGAGGCGCTGATCTCGACCGGCCTGCCACTGTGATGAACTAGATTGCCGTTGGCGTCGCGCCGCGGCTTCGCCAGCCGGAGGGGGTTCGGACGACCGAGGCCAGGGTGGTCGACGAGCCAGCCGCCGATCTCGGCGGGGGTCTTCCGATCGTCGCCGGTTTGACCCGTGTTTGCGCCCTCGACATTTGGGTCGTACACAGCAGAGTGCAGCCGACCACCGCGGAAAGGCTTGCGATACCGGTGAGGCGCAAATTCCTCCCTCGCTCTCGTGCGACATCGGGGATTACCCGATGACCTTTGGCCTTGCCCGGGGGGGTTCTAATTTAGCGCTGATGGAATGAAAAGGTCCGCTTCCATCCGAGCGAACGCGTGGCTCATGTCCGCTTCCCCTCCCTTCCTCCCCCTCCTCCCCCCCCTCCCTCCCCTTATTGGCACAAAGCGGACATGGGATTTTGCGCGCACATGTCTGCTTATGACCCAAAGCGGACATGGACTGAAACCGCTGCTGCTGACCAATGCAATTTCCGCGTTGGTCGGCTGCAAGTTTGCGATGGTGGGTCTGCTCGGAGGTTCCCACCGCCATCCCGATTCCGCCACCGTTGACCAATGTCAAGGCATCCCCGGTCGGCGGCGAATACAATTATTCTTGTAGTCGTGCGGCGCACGGAAAGCAGCCGAGAAATGCTGGAGCATTGCACTCCTTGGCCCAAGGAATTTGCCTGTCGTTACCGACAGCAGGGATATTGGGCGAACAATACGCTACACGGCATGCTGGCAAGCTCGATCCGAGCGGTGCCGGAGCGGATCGCCTTGGTGCAAGGCGAACGGCGCTTAAGCTATGCGCAGCTAGGCCAGGCGATCGACCGATTGGCCGGACGACTGCTTGATCTCGGATTGCGACCGCTCGATCGGGTGGTGTTCCAGCTGCCAAACTCGCTTGAGTTCGTGATCGCGTTCTTTGCGCTGTTGCGCATCGGCGTCATTCCGGTTCTGGCGCTGCCGGCGCACCGGCGTGGGGAGATTTCCCACTTTGTCGCTCATACTGAGGCTGTCGCCTACGTCGTGCCAGATTTGTGGCGCGGCTTCGATTATCGACCGCTGGCTGCGGAAATTTCCGCAGGCGCACCGTCGCTGCGCCGCGTGCTGGTGCTCGGCAAGCCGAGCACTAACCAGATGTCGCTCACCACTCTACTGGCGGGCAATGACGGCGATGGCAGCAATTACGTCGGCGACTTTGCTCCGTCACCCGACGAGGTCGCCCTAATGCTGCTATCCGGCGGGACCACCGGCCTGCCCAAGATGATCCCGCGCACACACAATGATTACGTCTATAACTGCCGCCAAAGCGGCACGGTCGCCGGCTTCAACACCAACAAAGTATTTCTGGCGTTGCTGCCGATGGCGCACAACTACACGCTCGGCTGTCCCGGCGTGCTCGGTGCACTGGCGTGGGGCGGCACGACAGTAATTGCGCCGGATGCGACATTCGACACCGTGGCACGATTGATTGAAGAAGAGCGCGTGTCGGTCATTTCCGCCGCTGTGCCACTGATCGTCAACTGGCTAAACGCCCGGTATCCGCAGCATCACGACTTCTCCTCTTTGCGTGTGCTGATGAACGGTGGTGCCAAGCTTGCGCCGGAACTGCGCCGCCGCGTCGAATTGCGGTTCGGCTGCGTGTTCCAGGAGAGCTTTGGCACTGGCGAGGGTCTGTTGAACATGACACGTCTCGATGACCCGGCCGAGATTCGTTTTACCAGCTCCGGCCGGCCAATTTCCCCTGCGGACGAGATTCGTATCGTCGATGACAACGGCAACGACGTCCCTGATGGCGAGGCGGGAGAATTGATCTGCCGTGGTCCCTACACCATTCGTGGCTACTATAAAGCTCCGGAAAAAACCGAAACAGCATTCACCCGTGACGGCTTCTATCGCATGGGTGATGTGGTGCGCCGGATTGACGGCAATCTCTACGTTGAGGGTCGGCTCAAGGACATCATCAATCGTGGGGGCGAAAAAATTAGTTGTGAGGAAGTTGAAAACCACATTTTGAGCCATCCGAAGGTGAAGAACGCCTGCGTGGTGGCGATGCCCGATCCCAAGTTCGGCGAAAAGGCTTGCGCATTCATCATTCCACTTGAAGACGCCACCCTCGATCTGGACGAGATAAACAGCTTTTTGCTTGGCCGGGAAATCGCGAAATTCAAGCTGCCCGAGTGCCTCAAGGTGGTGCGGGAGTTTCCTACCAGCCCGGCCGGCAAGGTCCTTCGTCGCGAACTGCGTCGAATCGTCAGCGATGGCATTGCGCCTATGCATTCCTGAGAACATGACCATGAAACTATTCGAACCATTAAATGTCGGCGGGATTCGGATCGCAAACCGTGTGATGGTGCCGGCGATGGTAACGCGACTTTCCGGCGAAGACGGCTTGGTCAACCGGGACATCGTGGATCGCTATGTCCGTTACGCTCAGGGTGGTCCCGGCTTGATCGTGATCGAGGCCATGGCCGTTCACCATGCCAAGTCCGGGCCGCTGTTGCGCATCAGCGACGATCGGTTCGTGCCCGGATTGGCCGATCTTGCCCAGCGCATTCATGATACGTCCGACTCGAAAGTCGTTCCGCAGATCATTCATTTCATGAAGGTTGCGAAATCCGGGTGGCGGCAGACGGTCGAAATGCTTTCGTTGGCCGACATCGACCGGATCGTTGAAGAATTTGGCGATGCAGTCGCGCGCGCCCGCGAGGCGCGGTTCGATGGGGCGGAACTGCATGCCGCCCACGCCTATACGCTGGCGTCGTTTCTATCGCGCGCCAATCCGCGTAAGGACGAGTACGGCGGTGATACGCTGGAAGGCCGTCTGCGCCTAATCGAGCGAATTTTCGATAATATTCGCCGCAAGGCTGGAGCGGATTTCCCGGTAGGCGTTCGCTTCTTGGCGGATGAGTTCATCAAGGACGGATACACGGTTAGCGATGCCAAGCTCATTGGCTTGCGGCTGGCGCAGCTCGGCGCCGCCTATCTGTCGCTGTCGGTTGGCGGCAAATTCGAGGACGCCGTGCATCTGCCCGGCCAAGTGCCATACCCCTATACGGGCTATTCCGGGGACCGCTGCATGCCCGGAGATTGGTATCCGCCGATGCCGCATGTGCAATTTTCCGCCGAGGTCAAAGCCTTCATTAAGTCCTATGGTTATGACACGCCGGTGGCGACAGCCGGCAAGATCTCCAATCCTGACGATGCCGAGCGCCTGGTCGCTGGCGGCGCGGTCGATATCATTGGAATTGCGCGTGGGCTGCTGGCGGATCCCGATTGGCCGCGAAAGGTTCACCAGGGCCAACGCGATCGCATCGTCAAATGCGACTATTGCAACGTATGCAAGCATCTCGACGGCACACACATGCGCGTCATCTGCGCATTGTGGCCGCAAGGCGCGCTGCAGGCGCCGCCGGATGACCACAGTGCCGCGGCGCCGAGCTGGGAGTCGAACGGTGCCAACCTTACCGTGGCCGTCGGTGATGGTAAGGCCACGCTGAAATGGAATAAGGCAGCGGGCGCCGCCCGCTATGATGTCTGCCGCACCGACCCACTAGGCAATGACCAGGTGATCGATGCGGTCAAGGTGACACGCTGGGAGGATCATAACTTGCTGGCGGGCATGTCGTACCGTTATCACGTGCGCGTCTACGGTTCTGCCGGCCAGGGCGGCGCTAGCTCGGACACGGTCACGGCCATGCTGCCGCTGCCGGCATTTGCCGAGCGCATCCACTGGCCGCACGTAGATGGCACCAATTTATAGCGCGCGATATCGGACAGGGCCTTGCCAATTGTCATAAAGCGCAGAATGCCATAATCCGGACCGCTCACGGACCTTTAGTGGGAATCTCCATATAAAGCGGCCCGCGGCTAGGTCCGACTAACTCGGCGTCAACTGAATGTCTGCTTTTGGCACAAAGCGGACATTGGCTAGTGCACTGCACATGTCCGCTTTTGGGGGTAAAGCGGACATGACAATTCGCATCGCAAAATTGCGGGGCCGGGGCGGGGAATCCGTTTTCGGTAGCCGGGCGAAACCGCGAACCGTGGCTGGATTCCGGGCCGTCGCCCGCCGCAGGTTTTAGACGCTTACGCTCGCCGCTCGAGGCTTCGGCCCGCAGGCGGGTTCG
The DNA here is from genome assembly GCA_963718035.1 of uncultured Alphaproteobacteria bacterium. Lineage (GTDB taxonomy): Bacteria > Pseudomonadota > Alphaproteobacteria > Rhizobiales > Xanthobacteraceae > Pseudolabrys. The sequence goes on from CAVQYD010000040.1 coordinate 6,625, forward strand.
CGCCATAGCGCGTCGAAGACGCGCGTGAACGCGCTTATGCGCGCGCCCCGGAATGACTCAAAACCCTACGCCACGGCCGCGTAACGGCGGGCGAGCATCGCCCGCTCGAATTTGCGCGGCGCCATGGGCTTGGCGAACATGTGGCCTTGCAGCAGGTCGAACCCGAGATCGCGAACGACGAGAAAATCCGACTGCGTCTCCACACCCTCGGCGACTGATTTTGCACCGGTATCGCGGGCGATCGCCACGATCTGCGCGCAGTGGGCCTGCTTGATCCTGTCGTCGGCACAGCCGCGGATGTACTTGCGGTCGACCTTCATTTCGACGACCGGTAATTCGCGCCGCCCGGCGAGCGTGGCTCCCTGAGCATCGATGCCGTCGATCGAAATCCCGATATTTCGCGCCGCCAGCTGAGAGGCGATACGCCGAACCAAAACGAGTTCGTTGACCAAATCGACGCAATCGACCGCGATCAGGAAACCATTCTCCCGAACCTTGTCGGGAAGATGCGCCATCAGCCGGTCGATAAATTGCATATCTTCCAGCGCCTGCAACGGCAGGCGAATGGAAATCTGGACCTTGTGATTGGCCGCGGCGAATTGCATCGAGTCCGCCAGCACCCTCGCGACGACAAATTGCGACAGGCCATGCAGGAACGGATCGCTCGCGCCGGGAATGTAGTAGGCCGGCGCCACGACGCCCCAGGTGGGATGGCGAACGCGCACGAGCGCTTCGGCTCCGCGCGGCACCAGTGAGTGCGGATTTATTTTTGACTGGTACCAGAGCTCCAGCCAGCCATTGTACAGCGCCTCATCAACATCGACAGGCAAGGATGGCGCCGGCCGGACCGGAAGAAAGCAGTCAAGGTTTGCGTGAAGGTCGCGGTCGCGAAACGGCGTGCCGAGCGGCGGCAGCATGGCGAGGCCCGCAGCTTCACCGAATTCATAGTTGCGGATGAGTGCTGCCGAACTCCGCCCCCCGAACAACATGACCTTCGCGCCATAGCCTTGAGCCCGCAGCGTCTGCATGACCGAGCGGACCTCCGGACCGCCATCGAGCGGACCGAGCACGATCAGGTCGGGCCTGAAGTCACGCAGCATGGTCCGGATGTCGACCGTCATGGCTTCGCGCGCAATGAAGCCAAGCTCATCAAGCATGTCGGCAAGAAATGTCCGCACATGCGTCTTGTTTTCGAGAACGCAGGCGCGTGGCGGAATTGGCCTGCGGCCGAAAGGAACGACTTCTCCCATTCCCAATGCGCTGCGATCGTCGATCATGGCTGCGTCCCTCCCCAGAATTGGCCATGCGGCAAATTGCGGCCGTATGAAACATTTATTGCAACGCAGCCGTCTATACTTCGCGCCGCACAATCCTCAACCAGCTCGTACCGCGGTTAACGGGAAGAGTGCGCGACTTTTCAAATTTGATTCAGATGGAAAATTCAGCGCGACGACGCGCGCCGGCTTACATCGCCTTGACGATGCCCTCGGTCATTTTCTTTGCGTCGCCAAGAAGCATCATCGTGTTGTCGCGATAGAACAAGGGATTGTCAATTCCAGCATATCCGGACGCAAGCGAGCGCTTGATGAACATCACCGTGCCCGCCTTCCACACCTGCAATACCGGCATACCGTAGATCGGCGACGACTTGTCGTCTTCCGCCGCCGGATTGGTGACGTCGTTTGCGCCGATGACGAAGGCAATATCGGCCTGGGCGAATTCAGAATTGATGTCCTCGAGCTCGAAGACCTCGTCGTAGGGCACGTTTGCTTCGGCAAGCAGCACGTTCATGTGGCCCGGGCATGCGGCCGGCGACCGGATGGATCGCGTATTTGACCTCGACGCCTTCCTTTTTCAGCTTGTCGGCCATCTCACGCAGCGCATGCTGAGCCTGGGCGACCGCCATGCCGTAGCCAGGGACGATGATGATTTTGGACGCGTTCTTCATAATATAGGCGGCGTCTTCGGCCGAGCCGAGCTTGACCGGGCGCTGCTCCGCGCCGCCGGCCGGACCGGCAGTCTCGCCGCCGAAGCCGCCGAGGATGACCGAGATAAACGAGCGGTTCATCCCCTTGCACATGATGTAGGACAGGATCGCGCCCGAGGAGCCGACCAGCGCGCCGGTGATGATCAGCGCCGAATTGCCGAGCGTGAAGCCGATGCCGGCGGCGGCCCATCCCGAGTAGGAATTGAGCATCGAGATCACGACCGGCATGTCGGCGCCGCCAATCGGGATAATGATCAGGATGCCGAGCGCGAGCGACAGCGCGACGACGATCCAGAAGTCCATCGCGCTTTGCGAGACGAAAAAGCCGTAACTGAAGAAGATCAGCGCGGCAGCGAGCGCGAGGTTGATGATGTGACGTCCCGGCAGCGTGATCGGCTTGCCGCTCATGCGGCCCGACAGCTTCAGGAAGGCGATCACCGACCCGGTGAAGGTGACGGCGCCGATTGCGGCACCGAGCGACATTTCGATCAGGCTTTGCGCGTGAATATGGCCTACAGTGCCGATGTCGAAGGCCGCGGGCGCGTAGAAAGCCCCGGCCGCGACCAGCACAGCCGCCATGCCGACCAGCGAGTGGAATGCCGCCACCAGCTCCGGCATCGAGGTCATCGGGACGCGGCGCGCAATCACCGCCCCGATACCGCCGCCGACGGCAATGCCGCCAATGACGAGCCCCCAGGCGACGGGATCGGCCGGCGGATGCGATCCCAGCGTGGTCAGCGCCGCAATGGTCATGCCGATCATGCCGAACAGGTTGCCGCGCCGGCTGGAATCCGGGCTCGACAGGCCGCGCAGCGCCAGGATGAACAGGACGCCAGCGACCAGATAGAGCAGCGCGACGAGGTTCGGGTTCATGGCGAAGCCCCGTCATGACCCGCGCTCGTCGCCGGGCATCCACGTCTTTCAGTGCGGCAATAAGGAAGGCTGGATGGCCGGGACATAGGCGTGCGAAAGCACGCCGTATTCGGCCGGCTATGCCCGGCCATGACGACGACATTTTGGAAGAATTGGATTCATTATCGTCGTCATTTCTTCTTCTTCTGGTACATCGAGAGCATGCGCTGGGTGACGAGGAAGCCGCCGAAAATATTCACGGAAGCAAAGACCAGCGCGACGAAGCCAAGCGCCCGGGCCCACAAGGGACCCTGATCATTGGCGACCAGCGCAACGCCCACCGCAAGCAGTGCGCCCACGACGATGACCGAGGAAATGGCGTTGGTGACGGACATCAATGGCGTATGGAGCGCCGGCGTCACCGACCAGACCACGTAGTAGCCGACAAAGACGGCCAGCACGAAGATCGATAACCGGAAAACGAAGGGGTCAACCGCGGCAGCTACATGTTCCATGTCGGGTCTCCTTCAGGCCGCCTTCGGCTGGAAATTCGGATGCACGACCGCACCGTCGCGCGTCAGCAGCGTCGCCTTCACCAGTTCGTCGTCCCAGTTGACCGCAAGCTTCTTCTCTTTCTTGTCGATGAGCGTCTCGACGAAGGTGAGCAGGTTCTTGGCGTAAAGCGCCGACGCGGAAGCCGCCAGCCGGCCCGGCACGTTGAGATAGCCGACGATCTTCACGCCGCCGGCCTGCGCGATGCTGCCGGCCTGCACGCCCTCGACATTGCCGCCGCGCTCGACGGCAAGATCCACGATCACCGAGCCGGGCCGCATCGAAGCCACCATGTCCTTTGTAATAAGACGTGGCGCCGGCCGTCCCGGAATCAGCGCGGTGGTAATGACGATGTCCTGTTTCTTGATGTGCTCGGCCACCAGCGCGGCCTGCTTGGCCTGATACTCCTTCGACATTTCCTTGGCGTAGCCGCCCGCCGTTTGCGCGTTCTTGAATTCCTCATCCTCGACCGCAAGAAATTTCGCGCCGAGACTTTCCACCTGCTCCTTGGTCGCAGGACGCACATCGGTGGCCGTGACAATCGCGCCGAGGCGGCGCGCGGTCGCGATCGCCTGCAATCCCGCCACCCCGACGCCCATGATGAATACCTTTGCCGCAGGGACGGTGCCGGCCGCCGTCATCATCATCGGCAACGCGCGGCCATATTCTTCCGCGGCATCGATCACCGCGCGGTAGCCTGCGAGATTGGCCTGACTCGACAACACGTCCATCGATTGCGCGCGGGTGATGCGCGGCATCAGCTCCATGGCAAAGGAGGATACCCCGGCGCTTGCCATCTGCTTGAGCGCGGCGTCGTTGCCGTACGGATCCATGATGGCGATGACCAGCGCGCCCTTCTTGTAGTCGGCGAGCTCGTTGGCCGCAGGCCGGCGCACCTTGAGAACGATGTCGGCGTCCTTGGCAACACCGTCGGCAATCTGGGCGCCGGCCGCTTCGAATTCGGCGTCGGGAATGCCGGCGGCGACGCCCGCGCCGCGCGCAACCGTAACCTCGGCGCCAAACGACTTGAATTTCTTGATTGTTTCCGGAGTTGCCGCGACGCGCGGTTCGCCGGCGTCGGTTTCACGCGGTACGGCAATTCGCATTCACGCCTCCCCCGCCCAGCCGTGAATTCCGTCAGTGCGGCGAGAGCCCGGTGAAAGCGAAGATCAGGAAACAGATGACAAAGGACACATAGCTCGGCGTTGTCGCGCCGCTGACCAGTCCGGGAATGGCGCCAAGCAGACCGATGACGAAGATCGACGCCGCCAGGAGCCAGTGGCCCATGACGCCGCCGGTCGCCAGGCCGAACAGGATCGTCACCACGTAGAGAATGCCCACCAGCGCGAAGTGCACGAAACTGCTCATAAGAACTTTCGTGGGCCTCATAGTCGTTACCGGTGGCGGTGGCGTATTCGACAGTGCCGTGGTCGGCCATGGGGAAAGCTCTCCGAGTCGCGCTAAAAATGGCGGGTGCTGAGGGGTTAGCGCAATTGCGGCCCAAGGGCAACCGACAGCAGCGAAGCGACGCCGCCGGGCTCAGCCTTTGGTGGACGGCTGCAGCCCGACTTTGGCGAGCGCGGCAGCTTGCCGCGTGGCCACGTCCTCGATCTTAAAGCGCTCGATCGCCTCATTGAACAGACGATAGAAATTCAGTTCCGCCGCCAGATGCAGGAACACGGCGCCGAGGCCGATCGCGGCGCGGTCCATGAACACGAATTCGCGCGGCACCGTCACGGGGCCCCTCGCCTTGAGCGCCTGATGCACGCGAAAGGCCTCCTTGCGCCCGTATTCGGACGGCTTCACCCCGTCGGCGATGGTGCGCACGCGATCGTCGAGCAGCGGCCCGTAGATGAACCGTGCCCAGATATTGAGCGCATCGATCAGCTCGCGATTGAGCCGCTTGAAACCCCAGGTCTCGTAGGCGTGCACGACCAGCGCATCGTCCTTGCGTAAAAGGCCGCGATAGAGATCGACCACGCCGCCGACAAAGCTCGGCGGGAAAATCCGGATGCAGCCATAGTCGAGGAGGTTGATGCCGGCCGGCTTGCCCTTGGCATTGTCGAAGACCGTGTAATTGCCGAGATGCGGGTCGCCGTGAATGACACCGAAGCGGCTGAAGGGAAACCACCAGGCCGTGAACATCGCCGTGGCAAGCCTGTTACGCGTCTCGAGCGGGTCGTTCTTGTGCTCCAGAAGCTTGCGGCCTGTCATCCAGTCGAGCGTCAGCAGGCGGCCGGTCGAAAGCTCGGCCCAGACTTTCGGCACGCGGATGGCATCTTCGTCCTTCAGCATGTTTCGATAAAGCGCGACGTGCTTGGCTTCGCGGAAATAGTCGAGCTCCTCCCGCAGCCGCGCACCGATTTCGACCCCGATCTCGGTCGTGTCGATGACCGGATCGAAACGTTTGCGAATGGCGAACAGAAGCTGCAGCTGGCTGAGGTCGGCCTCGACCGCCGACTGCATGTCCGGGATATTGCAGCTTGCACGCAAGATCGCTTCCATCGATCGCGCGTGCACGATGCACTTGCCCGAGCGATGCAGCCGCCGCCGGGTGATGCTCGAATTCCGAGAACTTCTTCTGCCAGTCGGCACCGAGCTCCGCGCTCATGCGCCGCTTGACGAAAGCCCAGCCCATGGGCGGCGCCTGGCTCTGCAGCTTGATCAGCTCGTTCGCATATTCCGGCGGCAGCGCATCGGGGATGGTGGCAAGCAGCTGCGCCACCTTCATGATCGGGCCTTTCAGTCCGCCGAGAGCCGCAGCAAGTTCGAGCGCGTTGGCGGCGCGGTCCAGCGGCACACCGAAAAAGCGCGCGCCGGCAAATCGCGCGGCGGTGCCGCTCAGCTGCGTGCCGACTTTCGCGTAGCGCCGGGCACGCGCGGAAAAGCGATTCCGTTCACGGTCGTTTGGGGGCATCGGCGGGCTCACCCGCACCATCTAATCAGTTTTGGCCCGAAAAATAAGGCCAAGCCTACTCCAGGCCCTCAAGCTCTTCGATGAGCCTTGCGATCACGCTCAGGCCGCCGTCCCAGAAATTCGGGTCGCGCGCGTCAAGACCGAACGGCGCCAGCAATTCGGCATGATGCTTGGTGCCGCCGGCCGCCAGCATTTCGAGATAGCGCTCGGCAAAACCGCTCGCCGATTTTTCGTAGACCGCATAAAGCGAGTTCACCAGGCAATCGCCGAAGGCGTAGGCATAGACGTAAAACGGCGAATGCACGAAATGCGGGATATAGACCCAGAAGGTCTCATAGCCCGGCTTGAGCTCGATCGCCGGCCCCAGGCTCTCGCTTTGCACCGACATCCAGAGATCGCAAAGCTTGTCGGAGGTCAGTTCACCACTGCGCCGCTCGCCGTGCACCTTGCGCTCAAAACTGTAGAAGGCAATCTGGCGCACGACCGTATTGATCATGTCTTCGACCTTGGCGGCGAGCATGGCCTTGCGCTGCTTCCTGTCCTTGGTTTCCGCGAGCAGCTTCCTGAACGTGAGCATTTCGCCGAATACCGACGCTGTCTCGGCCAGCGTGAGCGGCGTCTGTGCCATCAGTGCGCCGTTGGGTGCAGCGAGCACCTGGTGCACGCCATGACCGAGCTCGTGCGCGAGCGTCATCACGTCGCGCGGCTTGCCCATGTAATTGAGCAGGACGTAAGGATGCGCCGATGGCACCGTCGGGTGCGCGAACGCGCCCGGCTGTTTGCCCGGGCGCACCGGCGCATCGATCCAGCTTTTCGTGAAAAACTGATCGGCGACATCGGCCATCTTCGGCGAAAACGCACCATAGGCGGTCAGGACGGTCGCACGCGCGTCACCCCAGGGGATTGTCCGCTGCGCCACCTTCGGCAGCGGCGCGTTGCGATCCCAGTGCGGCAACCGCTTCTTGCCGAACCACTTCGCCTTCAGCGCGTAGTAGCGGTGCGACAGCTTCGGGTAAGCCGCGCGCACGGCTGAAACCAGCGCCTCCACCACTTCAGGCTCGACCCGGTTCGACAGGTGGCGCGCATCGGCAATGTCCTTGAAGCCGCGCCAGCGGTCGGAGATTTCCTTGTCCTTGGCGAGCGTATTGGTGATGAGCGTGAACGGCCGCAGATTTTCCTTGAATGTTTTTGCCAGCGCCTCGGCCGCGGCCTTGCGTTTCTTGCCGTCGACGTCCTGCAGCAAATTGAGTGTCGGCTCGATGGCGAGCGCCTTGCCGGCAACCTTGAACCGCAGGCTTGCCATCGTCTCGTCGAACAACCTGTTCCAGGCCGAATAGCCGGTCACCGACTTCTCGTGGAAGAGCTCCTCGACCCGGTCTTCGAGCTGGTAGGGCTTTTCCTTGCGCACGTCCTCGATCCAGGGCCGATAGTGGCCGAGTGCGGGATCGCGCATCGCGGCCTCCAGCTGCGCGTCATCGATGCGGTTGAGCTCAAGCGTGAAAAACAGGAGATGCAGCGACGCCGCCGTGATGCGCTCCTGCACGTCGCCGTAAAATTTTGCCCGCGCCGGATCGGTGTTGTTGCCGGCATACATCAGCGATGCATAGGACATCAGCCGGCCAAGCCTGTCGTCGATCGCTTCATAGCGCGCCACTGCTTTCGCAAGCGCGCCTCCCTCGCCCGCGGCAAGCGCTGCGAGCCGGCCTTTGAAATCCTGCTCGAAAGCCGCGCACTCGCTGTCGGCCAGCTCCAGGTCGCGCTTCACCTCGGGGCTGTCGAGACCGGGGTAAAGGTCCTTGAGGTTCCACTCGGGCAAGTCGCCGAGTTTGGCGGGCTTATTCAATGCTTTCCGGGCTGACGCTTTGGCCATGGGGGCAATCTATTTGGGAAAATGCGGACAGGGTGGGCTCATCTAAAGCACGGCTCATGGCGAGGCGATGGCATCTGGCGGGTTTTCAACACGCCCAAAGCCGCACACCGCCGGCTACGGTGTGCACTTAATAACCCATTAAGGCAGACCGGCGACATTGCACCAATTCGGCACAGCCGTGCGTGAGGGGTGTAATGGCGGAAGTAGTGCTCATCGTCGACGACGACCCTGTCCAGCGGCGCCTGCTCGAAGCAATGATCCAGCGGTTTGGCTACCGGACGACCGTCGTCGAGGGCGGCGACGCTGCCTGCAAACTGCTGGTTGGTCCCGAGGCCGAACGCATTGACGCTGTCGTACTCGACCTTGTCATGCCCGATCTCGACGGGCTTGGCGTGCTGGCGCGCATGAGAGACGCCAACGTTGCCGTTCCCGTGATCGTCCAGACGGCGCATGGCGGTATCGACAACGTCGTCTCCGCGATGCGGGCCGGCGCAACCGATTTTGTCGTCAAGCCGGCGAGCGCCGAGCGGCTGCAGGTGTCGTTGCGAAATGCGCTCGCGACCAACGCGCTGGCCGGCGAACTGCAACGCCTCAAGCGCAAGCACGACGGCACATTCAGCATCGGCGACGTGATCACACGCTCATCCGCAATGCAGCCCGTACTCAAGGCGGCGGAAAAAGCCGCGGCGTCCGCGATTCCGGTTCTGGTGGAAGGAGAATCCGGCGTCGGCAAAGAGCTGATCGCACGCGCCATTCATGGCAGCGGCGAGCGCCGTACGAAGCCTTTCATTGCCGTCAATTGCGGCGCCCTCCCCGAAACGCTCGTTGAATCGATTTTGTTCGGCCACGAGAAAGGTGCCTTTACGGGGGCCACTGAAAGGCACAGCGGCAAATTCGTAGAGGCCGACGGCGGCACGCTGTTCCTCGACGAGATCGGCGAATTGCCGCCTCCGGCGCAGGTCAAGCTGTTGCGGGCACTGCAGGATGGCGAAATCGAGCCGGTCGGCGGACACAGGAGCGCCAAAGTGGATGTCCGCATCGTTTCGGCAACCAACCGCGACCTGATCGCCGATGTCAAAGCAGGACGGTTCCGCGAGGACCTGTTCTATCGCCTGCACGTATTTCCGATTTCAGTGCCGCCCCTTCGCATGCGGCGCGACGACATACCCGAGCTGACGCGCCATTTCCTGACGCGCATCGCCGCCGAAGAAGGAAAACGGATCCGCAGCATCAGCGCCGGCAGCCTGGCGCTTCTCACCGCCTATCATTGGCCCGGCAACGTGCGCCAACTCGAGAATGCAATCTTCCGCGCCGTCGTTCTTGCCGACGGCGACGAGATCGGCGCGAACGAGTTTCCGCAGATTGCCGCCCTCGTTTCGTGCGGCGCCGAGTCCGCGCCGCCGCTGATCGAGCCATCGCCGGCCATAGCGGCGTCCTTGGCGGCATCCTGGCCCGATGCCGACAGCGGCACCGGCCAGGCGCCGGCGCATAAAGCGGCCGGCCATTCGCTTCCACTCACCGACCCGCGTGGCGACGTGAGGCCGCTCGAGGACATCGAACGGGAGGCCATCCGCTTCGCCATCTCGCACTATCGCGGGCAGATGTCCGAGGTGGCGCGGAGGCTGAAAATCGGGCGCTCGACCCTCTATCGCAAACTGGAGGGGCTTGGGCTGGACGAGGACGTTTCGGCTCAGTGAGCGGAGGGCCTCCCCGCCGCGGAAAGCCATAAATCCTTTGTTCGCAGGGCTTTCCGGGGTCCCACCCGCGCGGGTGGCCCCGCAAATTTCAGGGACCAAGTTCCGGATTGCCCCGTTTTCGGCCCATTTCGCACGGAAAGTTAGAGGCCGGACGGGGGACCGGCGCTAATTTCTCATTAACCGATCCCGATAACACTCACGGGGCTGCCGTTACGGTGGCCCGACGGGGACGTGACGGCGACGTGGGACGGATCTTTTCACGGATCAACGCTGTGCCTATTGACGCGTCGCGCGGGCGTCCGCTCGCTGTGACTTTGATGCGCGCCGGGGCCCGCCTGGGCCTTGCCGGATTATTCATGCTCGGCGCCAACGACGCGTTGCAAAACGCCAGTGCCGAAGGCGACACGCGCACGCTGTCGTTCCATCACGTTCACACCGGCGAAGACATCACGATCACCTACAAGCGCAACGGCCGCTACGACGACGCCGCGCTCAAGAAGCTCGACTGGTTCATGCGCGACTGGCGCAAGGAAAAGTCCACGCGCATGGACCCGCATTTGTTCGATGTTTTGTGGGAAGCCTATCGTGAGGTCGGCGCCACGCAGCCGATCGACGTCATCTGCGGCTATCGCTCACCGGACACCAATTCAATGCTGCGGCGGCGCTCAAGCGGCGTTGCGCAGAACAGCAATCACATCACCGGCCACGCGATGGATTTCTTCATCCCGGGCGTGCCACTGGAAAAGGTCCGTACGGTCGGTCTGCGCCTGCAGCGCGGCGGCGTCGGCTTCTATCCGACCTCCGGCTCGCCCTTCGTGCATCTCGACACGGGCACCATCCGCCACTGGCCGCGCATGACGCACGATCAGTTGGTCAAGGTCTTCCCCGATGGCCGCACGGTGCATATTCCATCCGACGGCCATCCGCTTAAGGGCTACGCGCTTGCGCTTGCCGACGTCGAGGGGCGCGGCGGCATGCCATCCGAGATGTCGCTGGAAGCTGCGCGCGAGCACGGCGTGATCACCGCGGATGCGAGCGCGGCAAAGCCGAAACGTAGCATCTTCGCCCGGCTGTTCGGACGCGGGACGGACACCGACGAGGTGAATGAGGACCCCGCGCCGAAGCAGACCCGCGCACCCGTCACGGTTGCCAGCGTGACATGCGCCGAAGGCGAAGCCCGTGAGTGTGGAGCACATCGTTCCGCTGCCGACGGCGCGGCCGCACGCCGTCGCCGTTGCGTCCGCGGCGCCAACGGTTCCGAAGCAGACATTCGCGACGGCGTCGCTCGGCAGCAACCTGTTCGACAACCGCGGATATTGGCGCGGAGCCGTGCAGCCCGTCGCAAATCTGCCGGCGGTGGTGGCTGGAGATTCGTATAAGACTGCGAGCGCCGAACCGGCCGCAACCGGCAGCACTGCTCTTGCCTATGCGTCCGAGGCGGAACCGCCGGCCCGGGTCAGTGCACGTCCGATGGGATCGCAGGTGTCGTCGCAAGTGGCGGCGCCGCCGAAGGAAGCGACCGTCATGCCCGCCCAGGGCAACACAACCGTGGTGGCGAAGCCGCTGGCCGCCGCAGGTGCCGGCAGCAGCCGGCACAAAGATGACCTTTGGCTGCGCGCAGCAATGCTCACACCGAGCTTCAGCAGCCACATGACGACGACGCGGCTTGGAGCCGTCGATATGCGGTCGTTGCAGGAGCTGCTGCAAAAGCCGTCAATGTCGGTCGCAATGACCTTCTCGACCGACCCCCAGCATGGGCTGGTGGCTACACGCTTTGGCGGCCCGGCGGTGGTCTTCGTGGCCACGATGACGTTCGTGACGCAATCGGCCGCGGCCGCATTCCCATCGCAGACGACGGCGTCGCTGCGCTAATTCTCTAGTTCGCCATCCCCAAGGCGTGCAGGTAGGTGTCGAGAACCTCCTGCTGCTCGCGGCGCTCGTCGGTATTGAGCTTGCGGAGACGCACGATCGTGCGCAGGGCCTTGGTATCGAAGCCAGTGCCTTTCGCCTCGGCGTACACGTCGCGGATGTCGCCGGAGGTGGCCTTTTTCTCTTCCTCGAGGCGCTCGATGCGCTCGACGAAAGCTTTCAATTGATCCTTGGCAAAGCGGGTTGCCGGTTGTTCTTTTTCGGCCGCGGCTGCAGGCATCGACGTCTCCTTGACTACGCACGGCAGACGATACCTGCCGCTTGCCAAGAAGCTTTCTGAGTTGAATGACCTCAGGTCAAGGCACGGACGCCGTCATCCACGCTGTTCACAAGCCGACGGTGACTACGAATGGCGAGGGCTGGACTTTTCGAACGCCGCCTTTTGTTCGGCAGAAGCCTCTTTCTGGTATTTCTTGCGCCACTCGTCGTACGGCATGCCGTACACGATCTCGCGGCTTTGATCCTTGCTCATGGCAAGGCCCTTTTCGTCGGCGGCTTCCTTCATCCAGTTCGACAGGCAATTGCGGCAGAAGCCGGCGAGATTCATCATGTCGATGTTCTGCACGTCGGTGCGCGATCTCAGGTGCTCAACAAGCCGCCGGTAGACCGCGGCTTCAAGTTCAGTGCGGGTCTTGTCGTCCATGGCGGCCTCCTCCACTGTAGGAAAGATAGACACGACCCGCGCCCGTTTGAAGGGCCAGAAAGCGTCCGGATGTCGTATTGCATGATGTCGTACTGCAAGGAGAGCGCAGAGTGAAGTTTGCCCACTTCTCGCATGTCTGGGGCAAGCCAGGCATGACCCCGCACCAGCGCTACGAGGAATTATGGCGCGAACTTCAATTGTGCGACGGGCTTGGTTACGACTATTCCTTCTGCGTCGAGCATCATTTCCGTCCCGACGAGAGCTGGATTTCGTCGCCCAGCGTCTACATCGTCGGCGCGGCCGCGCGCACCCGCAAGATCCGCGTCGGCTCGATGGGCTACATCGTGCCGCTCTACCACCCGCTGCGGCTGGCAGAGGAGATCGCACTCGTCGACCAAATGATCGGCGGGCGCATGGAGCTCGGGCTCGTACCGGGCATCAACGCGGACTATTTCAAGCCGTTCGGCTTCGACTACAACCTGCGCAAATCGCCCACGCTTGAATTCGTCGACTACCTGCGGGCGGCCTATGGCGAAACGCAACCCTTCTCCTTTCACGGCGAGATTCATCACACCGACAGCGCCTTGCTCGCGGTGCAGCCGGTGCAAAAGCCACATCCGCCGCTCTGGATGATGAGCCGCGATCCGCAGACGCTCGAATTCTGCGCGCGCCACGGGATCAACCCGGGATATTTTCTGGTCTATCCGCGCGCCGATGCCGCGCCGCGCTATCGCAAGTTCCTTGCGGACTGGGCGGCCGCCGGACATAAGCAGCCGCCGAAGATCGCCTATTGCACGATCGTCTACGTCGACGAATCCGACCAGAAAGCGCTCGACGTCGCATTGGCGCGCGCCGCGCGCGCCTATGAGGGCTTCCTGCCGCCGCCAAAGCCCGGCGAAACCTTCGAGCAGCGCGCGCGCGAGCATTCGAAGAAATTCATCGGCCGCGGCGAGCCGGGCGCCTCCGAGATCATGGCCAATCTCTTCGACGCCGACTATCTCATGAAGCACGAGCTGGTCTTCATCGGCTCGCCCAAGACGGTGACGGAAAAAATCCGCGCCGCGGCCAAGTCAGGCCTGTTCAACGTCTTCATGGGCGAGTTCAACTTCTCGGACCTGCCCGAGCCCGAGCTGATGCGCTCGATCCGCCTGTTCGGCGAGAAGGTCATTCCCGCCCTGCGTGGCTACGAGCCGTTCTGACGCTACGCCGGCGCCTGCGCCGCCTTCAGCTCAGGATGCGCCTGCAGACGCGCTTTCGGGCCCGAGGAAAGCGGGTCACATCAGGAAAATTGCGATACCGGCAGGATCAATTCCGACGGATGCGCGGCGTCATGACAGATCGTGTCTTGGCCGATCTTGTCAGGCCGGTAGTAGTGCGACCACAGGATTTCGGTTGCCGGTAAATCGCCGTTCACGATCTCGATCCGCAGGCGGTGGCCCTGCTTGATGAGATAGGCCGTCGGTTCGAGACTGATCTCGAATTTGTAGATCTCGCCCGGCGTCAGCGGCTGCGGATCAACGTGCGTGTGATAGGGCACCATGTCACTGCTGCGCGCCGGGTCGAGCGCACGGTGCGATGCCCGCAGCCAGCCGCGCGTCACGATTTCGGTAAACGGATTGAGACCCTTGGCGCGGTCTTCCGGTGCTTGCGGGAACTGGTCCGACAGCTTCACGAAAAAATCCGTGTCGCGCGCCGTCGAGGAAGCATAAAGAACAAGTTTGACCGGCCCGGCAATTTCAAGATCATTTTCGAGCGGCGCCGTCGTGAAAGTGAGCACACGGCGCGCCGGATCAAAGCCGCCGGGAGGGCCGGCCGGACCAAAGCCGACGACGCCGCTGACCCACCCGGGATTGGATAAGCGTAGATGGTTGATGACGCGCCTGCTGTGGGGGTCTGCGACAGGCCGCCATCGTTGAACGACGCGACACTGCCGGAGGGCGAGGCATTGAGAAACCAGCGCGTATAGCGCGTGTTCGGCGGCGGCCAGGTGTCGGCCTTGCGCACAGGATTTGCGCCGCGCACCGCATATTCGACATTCGGGCGCGCGAGATAGTCGGTCTGCTTGCCCCTGAGATAATGGTCGTAGAACGGCAGCAGGACGTTCTTGTGAAATTCGACGCTGGAGAATTCCGCCGCGGCCGCCCAGGCGTTCGGCACGCCCGACATGCGAAGCTTTTTGGGGCCGGTGGCGCGCAGGTACCCGTCGATATTGCCGCGCGTATGCAGCTGCATCTTTGCCCAGACGCCGCTAGAGTAGAGCGGCACCTTGATGCTGTCGAGCATTTCCCACGCACTGCGTTCGCGCCAGAAATCGTCGTAGGTCGGATGGGCGGCGGCCATTTGCGTCAGGTCGGTCTTTTGATCGCGCGACGGCCCGCTGGCGGGGAACCGGTTGATGAAACGGTTCTGGTACCACCAATAGCCGGGGAAAAAATCGCACGGGATGCCGCCGTGATAGACGCCGGCGCGGTAAACATCGGCGAGACCGTCATGCGCCGCGATGCAGGCGAGCGACGGGGGCGCGAGCGCGCCCATGAACCATTGCAGCATGCAAAAATACGACTGGCCGATGCCGCCCACTTTCCCGCTGCACCAGGATTGCCGGCCGACCCACTCGATGACGTCGTAGAGATCCTGCTGTTCGCCGCGGCCAAGGAACTCGAATTCACCGCCGGAGCGCCCGCTGCCGCGCACGTCCATATGCACATAGGCGTAGCCCTGCTCGACGTACCATTCGATCGGCCCGGTCTCGCGCCAGAGAAACTGCGCGCTTGCCGGAAGGCTGTTGTTGTCGAAGCGGTACGGCGCCGCTCCCAGCAGGGCCGGATATGGACCTGCGCCATCAGGTCGATAAATGCGAACGCCTATCGACGTGCCATCTCGGACATCGACTTGAACAATTTCATCGATCATCAGCGGCGATCCCCGGCTGCTCTGCAAAGCTTAGTAGACCGCATTCGCGGTTCTCAAGTGGGGTTGATTTGTCCGACGTGGACCTCGCCCGTCCCAAGATAAGCCCGCTGGACGGCGGGATCTTCCTTCAGTGCTGCGCCAGTGCCGGATCCGACAATGCGGCCGGATTCGATCAGATAGCCGCGGTCCGCGATCTTAAGGCTCAGCCGCGCGTTCTGCTCGACCAGCAGGACGCCGACACCCGTCGAGCGGATGCGCGCAAGGGCGCCAAACAGCTCGGTGCACATGATGGGCGCGAGGCCGAGGGACGGCTCATCGAGCAGAACGATTTCGGGGGACGTCATCAGTGCGCGCCCGACCGCCACCATCTGCTGCTCGCCGCCGCTCATGGTGCGCACGACCTGCTGCAGCCGCTCCCGCAATCGCGGGAAGAGATCGAGGACCATGTCGAGCGTAGCGGCCTCGCTGCGCCGCGCGCGGGCCGGAAAGGCGCCCAGCAGGAGGTTCTCGCGCACGGTCAGCTCGCCAAAAATTCCGCGGCCTTCGGGGACCAGCGCCAGGCCCGCCTCGACGATGTGATGGACGGAAATGCCCGCAAGCTGGCGGCCGTTCATCGTCATGCGCGCGCCGTCGGCAGCCGGAACCAGGCCGGCGATCACCTTGAGCAGCGTGGTCTTGCCGGCACCGTTGGCGCCGAGAATAACGACGATCTCGCCGCGACCGACATCAAGCGACACGCCGTCAAGCGCGCGATGCTTGCCGTAGAAGGCCGAGATGTCGCGCACCTCAAGCATCGGGCTCTCCAAGGTAGGCGCGGATGACCTCCCGGTCGGCGAGCACGGCGGCGGGCGGCCCTTCCGCGATGATGCGGCCGGCATTCATGACCACGCAACGGTCGCAAAGCGAGCGAATGGCGTCCATCACGTGCTCGACGATGATGATCGTCAGTCCTTCCTCGCGCAGCATTTTCACCAGCGCGATGCCGACCTGCAATTCGGAGGGATTGAGGCCGGCAAGCCACTCATCGAGCAGCAGAACGACCGGCGAAAGCGCGAGCGCCCGGGCAAGCTCGAGACGCTTCTGATCGATATAAGTGAGCTGCGCCGCCGGCGTGTCCGTCTTGTCGCCGAGGCCGACGCGGGTCAGCAAGGCGCGCGCGCGATCCTCGGCCGCGGCGCCCCAGACCGGCTTTGCGTGAAACGCAATTCCGGCGGCGACGTTTTCCAGGCAGCTGGAGTCGGGAAGGACGCGCACCAGCTGGAACGTCCGCGCGATGCCGCGCTGCGCGATGCGATGCGCCGGCAACAATGCGATCGGGCGGCCTGCCAGGGCGATGGTGCCGCGGTCGGCGCGCAGCGCGCCTGAAATGACATTGAGGACCGTGGTCTTGCCGGATCCATTGGGGCCGATCAGCCCGAGGATTTCGCCGCGGCGGAGCGTAAAGCTCGCGTCGTCGACGGCGACCAGGCCGCCGAAGGCCTTGCGCACGTTCGCGAGTTGCAGGACCGGCGCGTCGTGGACCGCATCGTGCTCCGCCGCGCGCGGCCATACGAATCGCGTGACCGCTTCAGCGATCGGCGACATGGCAACACGATGTGCGGCGCGGCGCAGCAGCTTTGCCTGCAACAGGCCGATGACCCCATTCGGCAGGCCATAAACGATCAGCACGAAGACCGCGCCCAGCACGATGCTGAAATAGTTCGGGAACGTCGCGATCAGCACTTCGAACAGCAGCACGAGCGGCACCGCGCCGAGCAGCGGACCGAACAAAGTGCCGGCGCCGCCGAACAGCGCCATGATCACGACCTCGAAGGAGAGCACCGGATTGAACGCGATCGCCGGGTCGATATAGGTCCAGCGCGGCGCCATCACCGCTCCGGTGACGGTCATGAAACCGGCGCTCACCGCGAACAGGGCGAGCTTGGCGCGGGTCGTGTCGATGCCGCAGTGGCGGGCGACGGCCTCGTCCTGGCCGATGACGCGGACGGCAAGCCCGAGCCGGGAGTGGCGGATCAGCCAGCCGGCGCCCAGCACCAGGACGACGAGCGCGAGCAGTCGCCAGTAGATGCCTTCGGATGTGGTGTCGGCGAAGATGTAGCGCCCGACCGAGCCGTGGATATTGATCTCGTACCAGGCGACCAGCTGGCGGATGAGCTCGGCCAGGCCGAAGCTGAAGATCACGAAATAGATTCCCGACAGGCGCAACGTCGACAGGCCGACGATCAGCGCCACGACGACGCCGACGAAGGCGGCTGCAAGCAGCACCACCGGCCACGGCATAAAATCGGTGAGAACGGCGGTGGTATAGGCGCCGATGCCGAAGAAGGCCGCCGTCGCCAGCGAGATGTAATGGGTCGGACCCGAGAACAGCGCCCAGGCGGTCGCCAGCACCGTGAAATACAAAAGGCTGATGCCGAGTGCGAGGTGATAGCCGCTCGCGACCAACGGAAAGGCGGCAAGCGCCGCGATGACGACGACGGCGACGGCGGCGACGCGTCGACTTTCCGCACACTCAACGCGCCGGCCTCCCGAACAGGCCGGTCGGCCGCCACAGAAGGACGCTCAGGAACAGCGCGTAGGTGACTGCGATGGTGAGGCCTGGATCGACCAGCCTCGCCACTGCCGTCTCGGAAATTCCGAGCAGCAGGCCGGCGACCAGCGCGCCGAGCATATTGCCGACGCCTCCCATGATGACGACGATCAGGGCCTTCATCGTGAAGACGACGCCCATCGCCGCGCTGAACGTCAGAAACATGCTGATCAGAACGCCGCCCGCACCGACAATGGCGCCGCCGGCCGCAAAGGCGAGCGCCGAGGCCGCGTGAATGTCGATCCCGGAGAGCCGGGCCGCGTCGGGATTGACCGCGATCGCCCGCAACGCCGTGCCGTAGCGCGTCCGTGTCAGAAAAAGATAAAGAACGCCGCCGATGACCACGGCGAACAGCAGCGCGAGTATGCGGTT
Source organism: uncultured Alphaproteobacteria bacterium (assembly GCA_963718035.1). Taxonomy (GTDB): domain Bacteria; phylum Pseudomonadota; class Alphaproteobacteria; order Rhizobiales; family Xanthobacteraceae; genus Pseudolabrys. The sequence continues at coordinate 24,947 of CAVQYD010000040.1, forward strand.
GAGTGCGAGCGTGGTGCCAAGGATATGGACCGGCACCGACAGGTACGAATAGCTCTGCAACGAGCCGCCGAAGGTCAGCAGCATCAGGCCCTGGATGACGAACAGAATTCCGAATGTGCCAAGGATGCTGTCGACCTCCAGCATGCCCTGGTTTCTTGCGCGCCGGACCAGCGGCATCAGCACGATCTGGTAGAGCAGCCAGTTGGCTGCGAACGAAGCCGGCACGACGGCGAGCAGCCCGATGATCGGGTTCACCGCCATGCCGCTGTAGAGGTAGAGCGCGGCAAACGCCGCGGCGACGAGGCACTCGCCGTACGACAGGTTCATGATGCGCGCGATGCCGTACTGGAGCGTGAGCCCCAATGCGATGAGTGCATACATCCCTCCAAGCACCAGCCCGGAGAGAACGATGTCGAGCGCGAGAGTCATGAGAAGTGCTTTCGCCGTCATTCCGGACGCCATCCAAATCGGCGAAAGCCGGTTTGGATGGCGATCCGGAATCCAGTCACAAGCGCGGATCCATTACCTGGATTCCGGGTTCGCGCGCTAAAGCGCGCGCCCCGGAATGACCAGTTTGTTTATTACCACGCCGGCTTGGCGATGACAGGCTTGGCGCCCTGCTTCGAGATTGGCGCTACGCCGAAGAAGTCCGCGCCCTGCCATTGGCCAACGGCCCAGATATTCTTATTGAGGCCGTTCTCCAATTTGACCTTGCCGATGATGGTGTCAAAGCTGCCCGTGTTGATCTCCTTGATCACGGCCGCACGGTCGACTTTGCCCACGCGCTCGATCGCCTGTTGCAGGACCTGCAAGCTGGCATAGGTGATCGGGCTCGCCCAACGATCGGGCTCGCGTCCGATGATTTCCTTGTGGTGCTGGATGTACCACTTGATGCCCGGAAGCGAGGCATCGGAGCCGCCGATGCCCATGATCCCCTCCGCGCCCGCGGCGAACTTGCCCTTGTACATCGGGAACGCGGTGCCCACGCCGACGAAGAAGACCTTGGGATTGAAGCCGAGCACCTTGGAAGTGTCGGTGATCGCGAAGGTGTCAGGCGGATAGCTGAAGGCAAGGAGAACGTCGGGATTGGCCGCCTGCGCATCCTTGAGCACCGGCTGCATATCCTGCGTGCCGAACGGATAGGACTTGTCGTAGACCAGATCGAAGCCGGCCTTTTTCAGTCCCGCGCGCGTCGCCGTCGACAGCTCGATGCCGAACTGATCGCCGACCGCGATCATCGCGATCTTCTTGTTGATCTTGCCGTCCTTCTCAAGCTTGGCGAAGGTCTCGACGATACCGTCGACGATCTCCGACGGCAGGCCGAGCCAGAAAGTCAGGTTAGGCCAGCGCTTCGTCAGCTCCAGCGCCTGGTTGGTATTGGCGGTGACAGCAAGCTGCGGATAGCCGAGCTTGTTGAAGATCGGAGCCGCCGCGAGATTCATCCCCGTGCTCCAGGGCGGCAGGATGAAATCGACCTTGTCCTGCGTCGCGAGCCGCTCGACCGCCTTGATCATTTCTTCCGAATTGCTGCGGTCGTCGTATTCGATCACTTCGATCTTGAGCTTCTTGCCGCCGACATTGATGCCGCCGGCATCGTTCACGTCTTTCACCCACACCTGATAGTTCGGCAGCGTGGTGACGCCGGCGCCCGCCGCAAAGGGTCCGGTCTTGGAAATCGCCCATCCGATCTTGATCGAATCTTGTGCCTGCGCCGGCGCGCCAGCAACCCACAACATCGCGGCCGCCGCGACCAATGTCCCGATCGCGGCCAACTTATTCCTTCGCATCACAGTCGCCCTCCTCTTGTGAATGCTTACCGGCTTTGCACCGGCATTGGTTTGTTTGCAGTACGTTAGCCCAGCAGGTCACGCTCCAAATCGTTGGGTCCCAAACCATTTGGCCGGGGTACCGACGCCGGACGGGTGCTTGGGTTTGACTTCGCACCCGGGATCGTTCGATCTACTGGTCGGAATCGATTCCTTGTCTTTTCAGCGCTCGCCCCAACCGGCCCGCTGCGGCCGGCCGGTCGAGCGGCGTATATAAGCAGGTTTTTTCGGCAGTGGGCAGAGATGGGAAGTTCGAACGATAACCTGCGCTCTTTTCTCGCAGGGCTGTTTCGCACCGCGGTATCGGCGGCACATCCGGCAACGTGCCTTCCACCCCTCCTCCCCGCTTTGCCTTCAGGCCGGTTGATATTGCTTGCCGCGGGCAAGGCCGCAGGGTCGATGGCCGAGACGGCCGAAGCGCACTACCTCGACCAGATGCGAATTGCGTCGGAGCGCCTGACCGGGGTCGCCGTCGCACGGCATGGTTATGCTCGTCATCTTCGCAAGGTTCGGATGATCGAGGCCGGGCATCCGATACCGGATGCTGCGGGCCTCGAGGCCGCCGATCGCGCACTTGCTTTGGCCGACGGCGCCGGCGCGGACGATCTCGTCCTGGTGCTGATGTCGGGCGGCGCCTCGGCGAACTGGATCGCGCCGGCCGAAGGAATATCGTTTGAGGACAAACAAGCCGTGACCCGTGCGCTTCTGCGCTCCGGCGCAGCCATCGGTGAAATCAACACCGTGCGCAAACATCTCTCGCGCATCAAAGGCGGACGCCTGGCGCGGCATGCTCATCCGGCGAAGCTTTTGACGATCGCGATCTCGGACGTACCGGGCGATGATCCGTCCGCGATCGGCTCGGGGCCGACCGTTCCCGATCCGACGACGCTGGCCGACGCGCGAGCCATTATCGCGACATACAAGATCGCGGCCCCGGCGGCGATCACGCAAGCACTGACCAACCAGAAAAATGAATCGCCAAAGCCCGGCGATCCGGCATTTGCCGGCAGCCAGTTCAAGTTGGCCGCGCGGCCGGCCGACGCCATGCGCGCGGTCGAGGCTGCAGTCCGCGCGGCCGGATACGAATGCATTTCGCTCGGCGACCGGGTTGAAGGCGAAGCGCGCGATGTTGCCGCTGCCCATGCACGCCTCGCCCGCGAATTGCGGAGTGAGAGCAAACGCGCGGTCATTATCTCGGGCGGCGAACTGACCGTTACGATCCGCGGCAAAGGACGCGGCGGGCCCAATCAGGAATACGCTCTGGCGCTCGCAATTGGCCTGTCGGGATTGCCGGCGGTCGCGGCACTCGCCGGCGATACGGATGGCACCGACGGCGGCTCGGGGGCGGCAACCGACCCGGCGGGCGCGCTGGTTGATGGCGAATCAGTGGCCCGCGCGCAGGCCAAAGGCCTCGATCCCGCCGCCTTCCTTGCCGACAATAATTCGACCGGATTTTTCACAGCCCTTGGGGATTTGCTCTGTCCCGGGCCGACTTACACCAACGTGAACGACTTCCGTGCCATCGTCGTTGACACGCCGTGACCGAACACGCCACAACCGCACATCTTTCGGAACGGCCGACACGTGTGACTGCTTTGCCATTCATCGCCATCAGGCGTCACATTTTGCATATCGTTACCCTCCTGGCGGTCCTCACCGCAGCGCTGGCAGTCTCGGCGCCGCCTGCCAAAGCGGATTTCCGCCTTTGCAACAACACCGGCAGTCGCGTGGGTGTCGCGATCGGATACAAGGATAATGAGGGGTGGACGACGGAGGGCTGGTGGAACGTTTCCTCACGCTCTTGCGAAACGCTGCTCCGCGGCGCACTGGTTGCGCGTTACTATTACATCTATGCGGTCGACTACGACCGAGGCGGCGAATGGTCCGGCAAGGCTTACATGTGCTCACGTGAGAAAGAGTTCACTATCCGCGGGACTGAGAACTGTCTGGCGCGCGGCTACGATCGCACTGGCTTTTTCGAGGTCGACACCAATGAGCAGCGTTCCTGGACGGTGCAGCTGACGGACGCCGCCGAACAAGCGCCCGACCGCCCATTGCCTCCGCGCGCGCCCCTTGGAAATTCACGCCCGCCGACGACATTGTCGCCGCCGCCCGGAGGCGTCCGGCCATGAGACGTCTGCGCCGCGCCAAGATCGTCGCCACGCTCGGACCCGCGTCGTCGAATGCCGACATGATCGCGCAGCTGTTCAAGGCGGGCGCCGACGTTTTTCGCATCAACATGAGCCACACCACCCAGGATCGCATGCGCGAGCTGGTTGGCATGATCCGCGCCGTCGAGCGCGACACCGGCCGGCCGATTGGAGTGCTCATCGACCTGCAGGGCCCGAAACTTCGCCTCGGTACGTTCACTGGCGGCTCTGCGATCGTCAAAACCGGCGACACGTTCGTGCTGGATGCCGACACCGCCGCCGGCGATGCCAAGCGCGCCTACCTGCCGCATCCGGAAATTTTTGCCACCATCAAGCCGGGCCACTCGTTGCTGATCGACGATGGCAAGGTCAGGCTCACTGTTACCGAAGCGGATTCTGAAGCGCATCACGACCCGCGTCGCGGTCGGCGGGAAGCTGTCCGACCGCAAAGGCGTGAGCCTGCCGGACACGACGATCCCGTTTTCGGCTCTGACCGATAAGGACCGGTCGGATCTCGAAGCCGCGCTCGAAACCGGCATCGACTGGGTGGCGCTGTCGTTCATCCAGCGCCCGGAAGACATCGCCGAGGCAAAGAAGATCACGCGCGGGCGGGCAGCCGTGATGGCCAAGATCGAGAAGCCGCAGGCGGTCAATCGGCTTTCCGAAATTATGGATCTTGCGGACGCATTGATGGTCGCGCGCGGCGATCTCGGCGTGGAAATGCCCCTGGAAAAAGTGCCTGGCGTGCAGAAGCAAATGACGCGCGCATGCCGCAATCGCCGGCAAACCCGTTGTGGTCGCCACGCAAATGCTGGAATTGATGATCAGCGCGCCGGTTCCAACGCGCGCCGAGGTGTCCGACGTTGCCACTGCCATCTTCGAAGGCGCCGACGCGGTGATGCTGTCGGCTGAATTGGCGGCCGGGCAATTCCCGGTCCAGGCGGTAGCTACAATGAACAGGATCGCGGAAGAGGTCGAAGGCGACCCACTTTACCGCAATATCATTGCCGCTCAGCGCGCCGAACCCGAAGCAACCGGCGCCGACGCGATTGCCGATGCGGCGCGTCACATCGCCGACACGCTCGATCTGGCGGCGGTCATCTGCTGGACGTCATCGGGCTCGACCGGGCTGCGCGTCGCGCGCGAGCGGCCGCGCGCGCCGATCGTCGCGCTGTCACCGAACATCGCCACTGGGCGGCGGCTGGCCGTCGCGTGGGGCGTCCATTGCGTCGTTACCGAGGACGCGCACGACCAGGACGACATGGTTGATCGCGCCTGCCGCATTGCATTCAAGGAAGGATTTGCCAAAAGCCGGCCAACGCGTGATTGTCGGTTGCCGGCGTGCCGCTCGGCACGCCTGGCGCGACCAACATGCTGCGCATCGCCTATGTCGGCGCGGATGCGGCCACGGACTAATTTGCAACTGCGGCAGCCGTCAAATCAGATCAGATGTCCCTGCCCTCGACCTTTTCCTGCAGGGTCTTCACGAGATCGGGAATACGCTCCATTCGCGGGTAAAGGGTGAGTGCGCGGCGATAGACTTCCAGCGCGTGCTTGTTGTCGCCGATATCCTGCATGATCAGCCCGAGGCCGGCCAGCGCACCGAAATGCCGGGGCTCACGCTTGAGAACCTCGCGAATGTCGTTGAGCGCACGGCCGTAATCTTTCTTCATATAGTAGATCGTGGCGCGCCGGTTCCAAGCTTCCACGTAGTCGGGCTTCACCTTTACAATCGAGTTCAGCAGTTTGACCGCCAGATCGAGATCCTTTGCCTCGATCGCAGTCTTCACGCGCGTCATCAGAAGATTGGCCGTGTCGCTCTGCGAGAGCGTCCACAACGCCCAGATGCGTTCCTCGATGGCCTTGGCGGTGACATCGTCAGGCGCGACCTTCAGCGCGCCGAACAGGAAATCGAGGTTACGGGTTTTGTCACCCCGTCCGACGTGAGGCAGCTTGTCGGGCGGCTTCACCCAGTTGCCGGATTGCGCCCCGGCCGGCGCGGCAGAAATCGCGGCCGTTGCAGCAATCAGAAGCGCTGTGAGGAATCGTGTGCGCATAGGCGGAGTTTAATCTCTCCGCGTTTTTTGGCCAATATGGGGCGACGGAACAGGCGCCAATGCGCCGATTTCAGCCCTGCCGGGCTTTGAAGCGGCGGTTGGTCTTGTTGATGATGTAGACCCGTCCCTTACGCCGCACCAGGCGGTTATTGCGGTGCCGGCCGCGCAGGGATTTCAGGGAGTTGCGGACTTTCATGTCAATCTCGGGCTGCTGTTTGCCGGGGTACATACGCAGCCCACCCGCGACTGTCAACGCGAGCCGCCCACCCGTGGTTAGCGGCCACGGCCTGCTTTACAGTTCGTTCAGGGAGTTCAAGCCGTGCAGCGTAGCCGCGACCGTTTTTTGACCACCCATACAGGAAGTCTGCCGCGTCCGGATGACCTCATCCGCATGATGTACGCCAAGGAAGAGGGCGTACCCGTCGACCCACAGGCCCTTGCCGCGCGCGTGCGCGCGGCGGTGGCCGAAGTCGTCCGCAAGCAGGCCGATGCCGGCGTCGACCTGATCAATGACGGCGAGTTGTCGAAGCCGAGCTACGCCACCTACATCAAGGACCGGCTCAACGGATTCGGCGGCACGGGCAATACGTTCGTGTATCAGGATCTTGCCGACTTCCCCCGCCTGGAAAAACGCGTGTTCGGCGATCCGGGCCGCTCGCGCCGCAAGACGCCCGCCTGCAACGCGCCGATCAGCGTGCGGGACAAGCAGGCGCCGCAAACCGATGCGGACAATCTCAAGGCGGCGCTCAAGGATGTGAAGGCCGCGGGCGGCTTCATGAGCGCGGCCTCGCCCGGCGTGGTGTCGTTGTTCTTTCGCAACGACCACTACAAGGATTTCGAGACCTATATCTACGCGATCGCCGATGCGATGCGTCACGAATACGAAACCGTCGCCAAAGCCGGCTTCGTGCTGCAGATCGACTGCCCCGACCTCGGCATGGGACGTCACATCCAGTACGCGGACCTGAGCCTGCCGGAATTCCGCAAACGCGCGCAGCTTCACATCGAGGCGCTCAATCATGCGGTCGCAAACATTCCGCCGGAACAGCTGCGCATGCACCTTTGCTGGGGCAACTACGAGGGTCCGCATCACCGCGACGTGCCGCTCGCGGACGTTATCGACCTCGTCTTTACGGCAAAACCCGTGGCGATCTCGCTCGAGGCCGCCAACCCGCGCCACGCGCACGAATGGACTTTGTTTGAGCGGGTGAAACTGCCGGACGGCAAGGTGCTGATCCCGGGCGTGATCGAGTCGAAATCGAATTTCATCGAACATCCCGAGCTGATCGCGCAGCGCATCGCGCGCTACGCCAATCTGGTCGGCAGAGAGAATGTGATCGCCGGCAGCGACTGCGGCTTCGGCACCTGGGTCGGGCAGGCCGCCGTGGATCCCGATGTTGTGTTCGCGAAGCTCAAGGCGATGGCGGACGGCGCGGCGCTCGCATCGCGGCAATTCTGGAAATAGGAAAACGCAATGAGCTTTGAACTGCCGCGGGCAGACAAACCCGAAGACGTCGGCCTCTCGTCTGAACGCCTGCAGCGACTGACGGACACGCTGAAATCGGACATCGACAAGGGAATCGTGCCCGGCGCCGTCGCATTGATCGCGCGGCGCGGCAAGATCGCATACGAGACAGCGCTTGGTTATCGCGACCGCGAGGCCGGCACCGCGATGGAAGTCGATACGATCTTCCGTGTTGCCTCAATGACCAAGCCGCTTACCTCTCTCTCCGCGATGATGCTCGCCGAGGAAGGCAAGCTGCTGATTGCCGATCCGGTCGCGCGCTTCATACCCGAATTCGCCGAGCTGAAGGTCGCGATCGATTCCGACAATGCGACGGCAAAGGCCCTCGCCACCGAGCCGTGCCGCCGGCAAATGACCGTGCAGGACCTGCTGCGCCATACGTCCGGCTTCACCTATGCGCATCTGACGGGCCCGCTGCTGAAACAGGCCTACGAGGCCGCCAATGTGGGCGATGACAAGCACACCAACGCCGAGATGGCCGCCAGGCTCGCCACGGTTCCCCTCGCCTATCAGCCCGGCAGCACATGGCAGTACGGCATGTCGACGGACGTGCTCGGCCGCGTGGTCGAGGCGGCAAGCGGGATGGACCTCGATCGCTTCATCATCGAGCGCATCTGCAAGCCGCTCGGGCTCAAGGATTCAAGCTTTGGTCCGATTGCCTATGCGCGCGCCGCCCAACCTCAAGTCGATCCCGCAACCGGCAAGCGCCCGCCGATGCGTGACCCGACCATCCGGTCAACCTGGATTTCCGGCGGCAGCGCGCTTCTGTCGACGGCGCGCGACTATGTGCGCTTCTGCCAGATGCTGCTCAATGGCGGCGAGCTCGGCGGCACCAGACTCGTTTCGCCTACGACCATCACGCTCATGACATCCGATCACCTGACGCCGGAGACCCGTCGCAGCCCCTCGACTTCTGTTCTGTTCGGCGCGCTGGCGCCGTCGCCGGAGTTCGGCCTTGGCTTTGGGCTTGGATTCGCGGTGAGAACGCATGCCGGACGCAATCCGTTGCCGGGATCGGTCGGCGACTTCTCGTGGAGCGGCGTCACGGGAACGTATTTCTGGATCGACCCGCAGCAGCAGCTCATCGCCATCCTCCTGATGCAGGCGCCGGCGCAACGGATGCATTACCGTTATCTGATGCGGACGCTGGTCTATCAGGCAATCGCAAAATAGCCGGGCGCATGGTGCGCTCGAATTTCACCATCAGCGAATTCTGGGACAATGAAATCCGCACGCTGTGCGGATGGACTGGCCATCGTTTTCGCAAGCTCAATGGCCAATGGAAGATCTCAGCCAAGCAGGTGAATTTGCTCGACTGCGATCAGTGCATCCGCAATCCGAGCATTATTTTGTAGCGGTGCGCTTGGACGGATGGTGGCGCGATGTTCGTTCGATGTCACGCAATCGAAACGGACTTCGCCAACCAAACGACGGCAGCTGCTATCGTCACTGTGCCGACCAGCAAACCAATTAAAGCAATCATCGGCAATTCGACCGACCCCATCGCTTTGCTCCGTGATGGTCAGCATCACGGATACAAAATGCTCGTCGCGTGCGCGTCGTGCGATCGGAGGAAAATCGAGGAAAAATGGTGGGCGCGACAGGGATCGAACCTGTGACCCCTACCATGTCAAGGTAGTGCTCTTCCGCTGAGCTACGCGCCCTTAGGCCGGATTGATCTATCGGCTCCAAACCTGCGAGGCAAGGCCGCGAAAAACCGCTAGGCGGCCAGCATTTTCTGCACTTCGGTGACCAACTCGCGCAGGTGCACCGGCTTCGACAGGACCTTGGCCTGCTTGGGCGCGTTGGAATCCGGATTGAGCGCCACGGCGGCGAAGCCTGTGATGAACATGATCTTGATGTCGGGGTCGAGTTCGGCTGCCCTGCGGGCAAGCTCGATGCCGTCCATTTCCGGCATCACGATATCGGTGAGAAGGAGCTCGAACGGTTCCTCGCGCAGCCGGTGATAGGCTGAAAGGCCGTTGTCATAAGAGGTCACGTCAAATCCCGCATTCTGCAACGCCTTCACCAGAAAGCGGCGCATATCGGTATCGTCTTCCGCAAGCAGGATTTTCGACATAACCACGCTGCACCCCATCCGGCCCTATGTGGCCGCCTCAGCAGCCTGATTAAGACTTATGCCCGGTAAACAACGAGTGAACCGAAAGCATCTCTTGGCTTTGTGCCCCCGCCATGAACAATAGACGGTATAATGGAGTGTTAAACCTGCCGGGGCGGCCAAGACCCAAGGTATAAGGGACACAGGAATCTCAATGGCGGTCATGCATGAGTGAAATTCGCGACGAACTCGACCCGCCGTTCGAGATACTCGAGCCCCAAACCTGCCAGGGGCCGGTGCTGTTCAATTCCCCCCACAGCGGATCGACCTACCCGCGCGATTTTCTGGCGGCCTGCCGGCTGGATATCGCCACCCTGCGACGCTCGGAAGACAGCTTCGTCGATGAACTGATCGCGGGTGTGGTGCGCTGCGGCTACCCGATGATGCACGCGCATTTTCCGCGCTGTTTTGTCGACGTGAACCGCGAGCCTTATGAGCTTGATCCGCGGATGTTCGAAGGCCGCCTGCCGTCCTTCGCCAATACCCGGTCGATGCGTGTCGCCGGAGGCCTTGGAACCGTCGCTAGAGTGGTTGGCGATGCCCAGGAGATCTACGACCAGCGCATCCCGGTCGACGATGCCTTGCAGCGCATCGAAAGCCTGTACAAGCCTTATCATCGGGCTCTGCGCCGGCTTTTCAGCCGTCTGCATCGCGATTTCGGCGCGGCGGTGCTGGTTGATTGCCATTCGATGCCGTCAACGGCCGGTCACAAGGACGAACGGCCGCGGCCGGAATTCGTGCTGGGCGACCGATACGGTACGAGCTGTGTCGGTGTGGTGGCCGAAACGGTTGAAAAGACGCTGCGGTCGCTGGGCTATACGGTCAGCCGCAACAAGCCTTATGCGGGTGGGTTCATCACGGAGCATTACGGCAATCCGGCTGCCGGGCTGCACGCGATCCAGCTCGAGATCAACCGAGCCCTTTACATGGATGAGCGGCGTTATCAGCGGTCGGCCGCCTTCGATCACCTGGCGGCCGATTTGGAGACTTTGGCCAGACGGCTGGCCGACATCCCACTGGAACAGCTGCGCCCATATCGGGCCGCTGCCGAATAAGCTAAAAAAAGGGCCGCTTGCGGATGCGAGCGGCCCAAGTCTAGGGAGGAAACGCCCAAGGAGGGCAGCGGTAGCTCTCGCTACCGCACTGCAATAAGCTACACCGCGGCGCACAAAAATCAAGGTTGGAAGCCCTTTTTCCTATGCTAATAGCGCATAGCTGCCGCCCGACAGGACCCCTTCCGGCATGCCTATGCGAAAGTGGAAGGGCCGAAGTGGCATGACGGCCATCGACTTCAGCAGCTTCGTCGATCAGCTCGCTACCGCATCCGGCGATACGATCCTTCCGTTCTTCCGAACCGCCCTGGCGGTCGAGAACAAAAAGGCCGGCGGGTTCGATCCGGTTACCGCTGCGGATCGCGCAGCGGAGCAGAGCATGCGCGCGCTCATCCGCAAGCAGTTCCCCGACCACGGCATCCTCGGCGAGGAATACGGGTCCGAGCACACGGACGCCGAATATGTCTGGGTTCTCGACCCGATCGACGGCACCAAATCATTCATTTCCGGCATGCTGGCCTGGGGCACTCTGATTGGCCTGATGCGATTTGGCGAGCCGGTCTTCGGCATGATGAACCAGCCTTTTACGCGCGAACGATTTTCCGGCGATGGCGGTGCGGCTCACTACCGGGGGCCGGCCGGCAAGCGCGACCTGCACGTGCGGGAGTGCGCGAGCCTCGATCAGGCGCTGATGTCCACCACCAGCCCGTTGCTGATGAACAAAAATGACCGCGCGGCATTCGGCAAGCTCGAGGACAAGGTGAAGCTCTCCCGCTACGGCGGCGATTGCTACGCCTACTGCATGCTGGCCGCGGGGCTTATCGACCTGATCATCGAAACCGAGATCAAGCCGTACGATATCGTCGCAATCATCCCGATCGTCGCCGGCGCCGGCGGCATCGTCACCACTTGGGAGAATGGACCGGCGCAAGGTGGCGGACGGATTGTCGTTGCCGGCGACAGACGCGTTCACGCTGCGGCGCTGGAGATTCTTGCGCGCTAGAACCGCGGCGTGCCCGGCACAAAAGCGTCGAATGCCGCCCAGAACTGCGCGCGGTAGTGATCCTGTTCCTGGAGGATCTCGTGCTTGGCGCCGGCAAGAATGAGGTGGCGGCCCGCAAGCAGATTCTGTCCGAACGTCTCAATGGCCGGCGTTGAAACGACTTCATCGCGCCCGGCTGCGACCATCAGGATTGGCTGGCGGATGCTCGCCGCATAGGCGGGATCCGCGAATTGTTTCATCTGCCGGAACGCGACGTCGGCCCAGGCCACTGTCGGCGCGCCGAGACCCAGCGCCGGCTCCTGCTCGAGCACCGCCGCGTTCCGCGCATAGCGGACGGGATCCGACGTGAGCACGTTGCCGATGAAACTTTCGGTGCCGGTGGCGGCAGAATCTCCGGTCGGAACATAGGCGCCGCCGATTCCAAGCAGCCGCATGAAGCGCGCCAACGGGCCAGCGACCTGCGTGAGACGGCCGGACGGCAGCGCGATCATCGGCGCGGACAGCACGACGCGCTCGAACCAACGGCTGCCGTCATGGCAGGCGCGGATAACCACGGCCCCGCCCATGGAATGCGCAAGCGCGAAAATCGGCGGAGGACAATCCGGCAGCACCACCTGCTCCATCACCGCTTCGAGGTCGGTGATGTAGTTCGAAAAACTCCGCACGTAGCCCTTGTGGCGGTTCGAGAGCGCGCGATCCGAAAGCCCCTGCCCGCGCCAGTCGAACGTCACCACTGCGAAACCGCGCGCCCGCAGGTCGCGCACCGTCTCGAAATATTTCTCGATAAACTCGGCGCGCCCCTGCAGGACCAGCACGGTGCCCTTGCGGCCCGGCGGCGGCGCCCAGCGGGCGAAGCGCAAGTTCACCCCGTCGGGGGTCTGGATTGCGCCGGTCACCACATCGTCGGGCACCGGGTTGGCGGGAATGGAAACGAGTTTCATGTGGCCGGAAGGTGAGCCGGAGCGGCGCCAGCGCGTTATAGCAGGGCGGTGAAGGCGCTCAATTGCGGGCTATTTCTGGTCAAAAATGCCAGTAATTCCAAGCTATTTATACAGCCCGCCAGCGGACCTTGCGCACCCCGAAAACGCTCCCATATCAAGATCGCGCAGGCCTTCGGGCTGCGCACGGTCAGGTCTGGCCATTCGGCGGACCACCGCATGTCGCTCAACAATGGAGGATATGCCATGCGAACTTTCGATCTTGCTCCCCTTTATCGTTCAACCGTCGGCTTCGACCGGCTCTTTTCCATGCTCGATGGATTTGAGTCCGCTCCAGGCTACCCGCCCTACAACATCGAGCGGACCGGTGAGAACGATTACCGCGTCACTGTCGCGGTTGCCGGCTTCGGCGAGAATGAACTCTCGATCGAAGCAAAAGAGAACACCCTGACGATCAAGGGCTCCAAACAGACCAAGGAAGACCAGAACGGCGAAGTGCTCTATCAGGGCATTGCCGCCCGCGCCTTTGAGCGCGTCTTCCAGCTTGCCGACCATGTTCAGGTCAAGAGCGCAAGCCTCGAGAACGGATTGCTGCACGTCGATCTCGTGCGCGAAATTCCGGAGGCCAAAAAGCCGCGCCAGATCCCGATCGGCAACGGCAAGGCAAAGGCCCAGGTCATCGAGACCAAGGCGGCCTAACGCCAGCCTCGATCTACAAAACGGCGGCGCCCCGGAATATCCGGGGCGCTTTCGTTTTGGGTTCGTTGCCCGCCGCTACTTTTTCTGCTGGCCGCCGCTTTCGGGCGGCGCGACCTGGATGATGCGTGCCGCCCGCACGTAAGGAGGCGTCAGCGACGTGTTCAGCGCCGGGGCCATGAATAGGACGTCGCCGAACTGCGCGTCGGCCACGACCCGGAGCTCAATGCCTGCCCTGTCATATGCGTGCAGCACGTAGTAGGCCCCGCGCCTGACGGGCTCGCCCCTGGGGTCGAGGCCTAAATAACGTACGGACTCCAGAATGTCGGGAGGCGGCAGAATGCCGATCGACGACGCCCCAAGCTCGGGCGGTTGAGCGCGCGCGGCGCCGCCCAACAGACCTCCCGCCACAATCGCTGCCGCCAGCGTCGCCGGACGCAGTAGTCCCCTGCTTTTCATCGCCAACCCCTGTTTATTATCCGCCTGTCCCGGAGCCGAGACTAAACGGTTAACGCGCACCCGTCTTGGGGCGCCAAGGTGGGGCCAAGGGCGCAATAGCATTGCGTGGATATGAGGGGTCCGGCAGGGGTTCTTGCCGCCCGGCCATTACCGCCGCAATATAACGAAAGATTTCGCTCAATCCGGCGTGGACCAGCCTTGTGCGACAGGGCAAAATTTGGCATGGTCCATTAGGACAGTAATGCTGTCCTAATACTGGCGAGCACGGGTGGCGGCTCTTAGGTCGCAGGGCAGACATCGGTGGCGCCCGAACAGGTGCAGCCACGGGCGGCGACAACGCCGGACAGGCTGCCCCTTCTCGAGATCAGTTACGCGTTGACCGCGTGCGGGCAGGCGCGCGGACGAGGCGGGTACGCCGGAGCGGATCGCGCCGGCGAGGCAGGATGAGATGAGCGAGCGGAAGCGCAACGCTGCATTTGCCGGACGCGGCTCGACCGCTGATCCCGGCACGCCGTTCGCGCAGGGTCTCTACGATCCCGCGCTCGACAAGGATTCGTGCGGCGTCGGTTTCATCGCCGACATCAAGGGCCGCAAGTCGCATCAGCTCATCGAAGACGGGTTGCGCATTCTTTGCAATCTCGAGCACCGCGGCGCGGTTGGCGCCGATCCGCGCATGGGCGACGGCGCCGGCATCCTGGTGCAGATCCCGCACAAGTTCTTTGCGAAGAAGACTGCCGAGCTTGGATTTAAATTGCCGGCCGCCGGCGACTATGCCGTCGGCTATCTCTTCATGCCGCAGGATCCGAACTGGCGGCAAATCATCCGCGATATCTACGCCGAGGTCATTGCGCGCGAGAAGCTGACGCTGCTCGGCTGGCGCGACGTGCCGACCGACAATTCGACGCTCGGCGAGTCGGTCAAGCCGACCGAGCCGAAGCACATGCAGGTGTTCATCGGCCGCGGCAAGAAGAAGATGTCGGAGGATGAGTTCGAACGCCGGCTCTACATCCTGCGCAAGTCGATTTCGAATGCGATTTATCGCCGGCGCGAGCGCCGCACCTCCGGCTATTACCCGGTGTCGATCTCGTGCCGCACGGTGATCTACAAGGGGATGTTCCTGGCCGACCAGCTCGGCACCTACTATCCCGACCTGCACGATCCGGATTTCGAGAGCGCGCTCGCACTGGTGCACCAGCGCTTCTCAACGAACACGTTCCCGACATGGTCGCTGGCGCATCCGTATCGCTACATCGCGCACAACGGCGAGATCAACACGCTGCGCGGCAACGTCAACTGGATGGCGGCACGGCAGGCATCGGTTTCATCGCCGCTGTTCGGCAAGGACATCAACAAGCTATGGCCGATCTCCTACGAGGGCCAGTCCGACACCGCCTGCTTCGATAACGCGCTCGAATTCCTCACGCAGGGCGGCTACTCGCTCGCGCACGCGATGATGATGATGATTCCGGAAGCCTGGGCGGGCAATCCGCTCATGGACGAGGAACGCCGTGCCTTCTACGAATACAACGCCGCGCTGATGGAGCCGTGGGACGGCCCGGCAGCGATTGCCTTCACCAACGGCCGGCAGATCGGCGCCACGCTCGACCGCAACGGCTTGCGCCCGGCGCGCTATCTGCTTACGCGCGACGACCGCATCGTGATGGCTTCCGAGATGGGCGTATTGCCGATCCCGGAGAAGGACATCGTCAAGAAATGGCGGCTGCAGCCAGGCAAGATGCTGCTGGTCGACCTCGACGAGGGCCGGCTCATTCCGGATGAGGAATTGAAGGCGACGCTGGCGAGGAGCCATCCTTACAAGGAGTGGCTTGCGCGCACGCAGATTGTGCTCGAAGAGCTTCCCGGCACCGAGAATGTCGCGCCGATCTCGAACCTGTCGCTGCTCGATCGCCAGCAGGCCTTCGGCTACACGCAGGAAGACATCAAGTTCCTGATGGCGCCGATGGCGACCACCGGCGAGGAAGCGGTCGGCTCCATGGGCAACGACACGCCGATTTCGGCGCTGTCCAACAAGCCGAAGTCGCTGTTCACCTATTTCAAGCAGAACTTCGCGCAGGTCACCAACCCGCCGATCGACCCGATCCGCGAGGAACTGGTGATGAGCCTTGTCTCCATCATCGGGCCGCGCCCGAACCTGCTTGATCACGAAGGCATGTCGAACACCAAGCGGCTCGAAGTGCGCCAGCCGATCCTCACCGACGAGGACCTGGAAAAGATCCGCTCGATCTCGGAAATGAGCGGCGACCATTTCAAGTCTAGAACCTTCGACATCACGTTCCCCGCCGAGCATGGCCCCGACGGCATGGGCTGGGCGATCGACGAGCTCTGCGAGCGCGCGGAAGAAGAGGTGCGCAACGGCTGCAACATCATCATCCTGTCGGACCGTAAGGCGGGCGCAGACCGCATTCCGATTCCAGCGCTGCTCGCCTGCGCCGCCGTGCATCACCATCTGATCCGCAACGGCCTGCGCACGTCCGTCGGCATGGTGATTGAAACGGGCGAGCCGCGCGAGGTGCACCATTTCGCCTGTCTCGCGGGTTACGGCGCGGAGGCGATCAATCCTTACCTCGCCTTCGAGACGCTGACCGCGATGAAGGACGATCTGCCGGGCAAGCCGGCCGACGACAAGGAAGTCGTCAAGAAATACATCAAGGCGATCGGCAAAGGCCTGCTCAAGGTGATGTCCAAGATGGGCATCTCCACCTATCAGTCGTATTGCGGCGCGCAGATTTTCGACGCCGTCGGCCTGCGTCAGGACTTCGTCGACAAGTACTTCACCGGAACGCACACGCGTATCGAAGGTGTCGGGCTTGCCGAAATTGCCGAGGAAGCCGTCCGCCGGCATCGCGATGCCTTCAGCGATGCGCCGATCTACCGCTCCATGCTCGATGTCGGTGGCGACTACGCGGTGCGCGTGCGCGGCGAGGATCACGTCTGGACCGCGGAAACGGTATCGCGCTTGCAGCACGCGGTGCGCGGCAATTCGCAGGACCACTACCGCGCTTTCGCGCAGATCGTGAACGAGCAGAACGAGCGCCTGGTGACCATCCGCGGCATGTTCCGCCTCAAGAAGGCCGAGGAAGACGGCCGAAAGCCACTGGCTTTGGAAGAGGTCGAACCGGCCAAGAACATCGTGCGGCGCTTCTCGACGGGCGCCATGTCGTTCGGCTCGATTTCGCGTGAGGCGCACACCACGCTGGCGATCGCCATGAACCGCATCGGCGGCAAGTCGAACACCGGCGAAGGCGGCGAGGAGGCCGATCGTTTCAAGCCGTTGCCGAACGGCGATTCGATGCGCTCCGCGATCAAGCAGGTCGCCTCGGGCCGCTTCGGCGTCACCGCCGAATATCTCGTCAATTCCGACGTGATGCAGATCAAGATGGCGCAGGGCGCAAAGCCCGGCGAAGGCGGCCAGCTGCCCGGGCACAAGGTCGACAAGACCATCGCCAAGGTGCGCCACTCGACGCCTGGCGTCGGCCTGATCTCGCCGCCGCCGCACCATGACATTTATTCGATCGAGGACCTGGCGCAGCTGATCTTCGACCTGAAGAACGTCAACCCGACGGGCGACGTTTCGGTGAAGCTCGTATCGGAGGTCGGCGTCGGCACGGTCGCCGCCGGCGTTTCAAAAGCGCGCGCCGATCATGTCACCATCGCCGGCTTCGAAGGCGGCACCGGCGCCTCGCCGCTGACATCGATCAAGCACGCCGGCAGCCCCTGGGAAATCGGCCTCGCCGAGACCCACCAGACCCTCGTGATCAACCGCCTGCGCGGCCGCATTGCCGTGCAGGTCGACGGCGGCATCCGCACCGGCCGCGACGTGGTGGTGGGTGCCCTGCTTGGCGCCGACGAATTCGGCTTCGCCACCGCGCCGTTGATCGCGGCCGGCTGCATCATGATGCGCAAGTGCCACCTCAACACCTGCCCGGTCGGCGTCGCGACGCAGGACCCCGTGCTGCGCAAGCGCTTCAAGGGCCAGCCCGAGCACGTCATCAACTATTTCTTCTTCGTCGCCGAGGAAGTGCGCGAGCTGATGGCCGAGCTCGGCTTCCGCACCTTCGATGAGATGGTCGGGCAGATGCAGATGCTCGACCGCCGCAAGCTGGTCGAGCACTGGAAGGCCAAGGGCCTCGACTTCTCCAAGCTGTTCACCAAGCCGACGGCGGAGAAAGGCACCGCCATCTACAAGTGCGAGGAGCAGGATCACAAGATCAAGGACATCCTCGACCGCAAGCTGATCACCGAGGCGCAGGCCGCGCTCGATCGCGGCGCGCCGGTACGGCTGCAGGCCGTCATTCGCAACACCGACCGCGCCTGCGGCGGCATGCTCTCGGGCGAAGTGGCCAAGCGCTACGGCCATGAAGGCCTGCCCGACGACACGATCCACGTCCGCTTCACCGGCACGGCCGGCCAGAGCTTCGGCGCCTGGCTCGCGCGCGGCGTCACCTTCGAGCTCGAGGGCGATGCCAACGACTATGTCGGCAAGGGCCTGTCGGGCGGCCGCCTGGTCATCAGGCCGCCGGCGGATTCAGGCATCGTGCCGGAGGAATTGATCATCGTCGGCAACACCGTGCTTTACGGCGCAATCGAAGGCCAATGCTACTTCCGCGGCGTCGCCGGCGAGCGCTTCGCCGTGCGTAATTCCGGCGCGATCGCGGTGATCGAGGGCGCCGGCGACCACTGCTGCGAATACATGACGGGCGGCGTCGTGGTCGTGCTCGGCCGCACCGGGCGCAACTTCGCGGCCGGCATGTCGGGCGGCATTGCCTACGTGCTCGACGAAGATGAAAGCTTCAAGTCACGCTGCAATCTGGCGATGGTGGAGCTCGAGCCGGTGCCGGAAGAAGAGCAGGTCGCCGAGCAGGAATTCGGCCACTATAACGATCTGGAATTGCACGGCCGCGTCGACGTGATGTCGGACCTCACGACCAAGGATGCCGAGCGGCTGCATATGCTGATCTCGAACCACGCGCGCTATACCGGCTCCAAGCGCGCCGCCGAGATCCTCGCTGACTGGAACAAGTATCGCCCGCTGTTCCGCAAGGTGATGCCGGTCGAATACCGCCGCGCGCTCGCCGAGATGGCGAAGGAGAAGGCCGCCACGATGCAGGCCGCGGAATAGTGCGTATGGGCAAGGTCACCGGGTTTCTTGAAATCGAGCGTGAGGACCGCGACTACCAACCGGTCGCGGACCGCATCAAGCATTGGCACGAGTTCGTGCTGCCGCTCCCGGAAAAAGAAATCCGGGACCAGGCCGCGCGCTGCATGGATTGCGGCGTGCCCTATTGCCACGGCACCAGCCGGATCACCGGCGCGCCGACCGGCTGCCCGGTCAACAACCAGATTCCGGACTGGAATGACCTGGTCTATCGCGGCAATTGGGACGAGGCGGCGCGCAACCTGCATTCGACCAACAATTTCCCCGAGTTCACCGGCCGCGTCTGCCCGGCGCCGTGCGAGGCGTCCTGCACGCTCAACATCGACGAGAACCCGGTCACCATCAAGACGATCGAGTGCGAAATCGCCGATCGCGCGATTGCCCAGGGCCTCAAGCCCGACAAGCCGCAGCGCAAGACCGGCAAGAAAGTCGCGGTCGTCGGCTCAGGACCGGCGGGGCTTGCCTGCGCGCAGCAGCTCGCGCGCGCCGGCCACGACGTGCACGTCTACGAACGCTGGGCGAAAGCCGGCGGCTTGCTCCGTTACGGCATCCCCGACTTCAAGATGGAGAAAGTCCACGTCGATCGCCGCGTCGAGCAGATGCAGGGCGAAGGCGTCACGTTCCACTACAACGCGCATGTCGGCGTGAATGTCCCGGCCGATAGACTGCTCAAAGAGCATGACGCGGTCGTGCTCACCGGCGGCAGCGAAACGCCGCGCGACCTGCCGATCCCCGGGCGCGAGCTCAAGGGCATCCATTTCGCGATGGATTTCCTGCCGCAGCAGAACCGGCGCGTCAGCAACGAGCCGCAAGGCAACGTCGAGCCGATCCTTGCCACGGGAAAGAAAGTCGTGGTCATCGGCGGCGGCGACACCGGCTCCGACTGCATCGGCACGTCGATCCGCCAGGGCGCGCTGTCTGTCACCAATTTCGAGATCATGCCGCAGCCGCCCGAACACGAGAACAAGATGCTCACCTGGCCGGACTGGCCGCTGAAGCTGCGGATCTCGTCAAGCCATGAGGAAGGCGTCACGCGCGAATTTGCCGTGCTGACGCAGAAATTCACCGGCGAGAACGGCCAGGTGAAAAAGCTTCACTGCACGCAGGTGGACGCGCAATTCAAGCCGGTGCCGGGCACCGAATTCGAGATCGAAGCTGATCTCGTTCTGCTCGCCATGGGCTTCGTGCACCCCGTGCACGAGGGCATGCTAAAGGCCCTCAACATTGCCCTCGACCAGCGCGGCAACGTTTCGGCCGACACGATGGCCTACCAGACATCCGTGCCAAAGGTGTTCGCCGCCGGCGACATGCGGCGCGGCCAGTCACTGGTGGTGTGGGCGATCCGCGAAGGTCGTCAGGCGGCGCATGCCGTCGACAAGTTCCTGATGGGATCGACGACCCTGCCGCGCTGAAGCGGCGGACTTTTCACTCGACAAATTGCGTTAGCGGAAGCCGCCGCCGAACAGACCAATCGGACGCGGCGGGCGGGGCACGTCGTCCCGCTGTTGCGGACGGACCGGCTTGGGCTCCGCCCTGGGTTTCGAGGGCGCATTTTGTGTCGTCTTCGCAGCCGGCGCGTTCTTGGGCGCGGCCGTCTTTTTGTCAGGCGTGGCGGCCGGTTCCGGACGCGCGGTCTCGGCCGGCGCGGCCGCCATGGCGCCGGCGGGCACCGCCGCCGGCGGCAGCACGGCTTTGCCGTCGCTATCGGGCTTCAATGCGAAATCATCGGCGCGCCCGCGCGGAGCCGCAACGGGCTCACCCTTCACCAGCACGCGAGTCGCCGTGGCATCGCCATGCGGCGAGCTGCTTCCGGCGCCTCCCACCAGTTCCTCCGACGTGGTGGGCACAACCGTCAGCGGCACCACAGGCCCGGCCATCGGACGCGCCGCCGGCTTGCCGTCGGGCGTCGCCGGCGCAACGGGTCCCGAAGGAATTGCGATCGGCGCCACGCGACTGTTCATCTGGCGGCGGATTTCGCGCTCGACATAATGCGCAAGCTTCAGCGCGCCGCTTTTTGTGAAGAATACGCCGTCGCTCGAACGCAGACGGCGCATCTGGCCTTCATAGTCCGGGCCGAAGTTCGAGTATTTTCCCGCCTCGTCGACGAACCCATCCCAGATATCGATATAGATCACACCGGCGCGCTCGGCGCGGGCGCGGTAGAGGTCATTGAGGTAGACGGCGTCAGCGGTCGACTTCGTGCCGCGGATCGACGGCAGACCGACCCAGAATACCGGCACGCCTTTGCTCTTGAGCGCGGCAATCGTCTCGTCGATGCGCTTCGAATAGATCTCGGCCCACTGGTCGGTGCGAAATTCGATCACGCCATTCGCCCTTTTGCCGGGCTGCGTCTCGGGCGTTGCAATCGAATCCTGCTCATCGTCGGCCTGGTCCTTTTTCTGCGCGTCCTTGTTGTCCGGCGCCGGCTTGCTTGTTTTGTCCTTTTCTTTCTTCTTGTCCGCTTCCTTCGCCAGGTCGCGCTCACGGATATTTTGGCGATCGCTGACGCCGAGCATCATCACCACGAAATTCGCCTTCTCCTGAGTGAGGATGTCGCGCGCAACATGCCACCAATCGAGATCGCCTTTCGCCTCGTATCGCAGCAGTCCCGAGTGAATTTTATTTTTGCGGACAACGGCAATTTCCGGTGAATCCGCGAAGGCGTCTTCCAATCCGTAGGCAAGCCAGTCGGCCATGGCGTCGCCCATGACGACGATCGAGGTCGTCGGCGCAACTGCATCCGGCTTTGCTTCCGCCTTTTTCGGCGGCGGCGCTCGCGAGTTGTCGACGGGCGCCTGTTGCTCATAGGGATTGTCGAATTGCCGCTGCCCGCCGCCGAAAAAGCCGCCGCCGAAAAAGCCGCCGCCGCTCGGCCGCTGCGGACGCTGCCGGCTTAGAAATGGAAAGCGATCATCGCCAAATAACTGCGCTTGCGCCGGTGAACTGACAGCCAGTTCGAGAGCGGCAAGGCCCGCGACGTCCACCGCAGCCAGAAGGGCTGCTCCAACGAGCCAGCGCGAAAACCGGTTCTTTCCAGTCATGCGAGGTGCCAAACCAATGGGTCCGTACTGCTGCAACGGCCCTCACCGCCATGGACCATTAGCGCCTGAAAAATGTCAACTCAAAGGTGGCCGGGCCGCTATCCTTAACGCGCGCGCAGCTGGTCCAGGATGCCGGCGGAGGCAAAACCGTCCGGAATCCGGCCGCTTCTGGCCTGAAATTCGCGAATTGCAGCACGGGTCTTAAGTCCAAACTGACCATCGGGCTCGCCGACATCAAAACCGTGCCGCGCAAGTAGCTGTTGAAGTTCCAGCCGCTCCGTCCGCGACAGAACACGCTCATATCGCGGCCAGTCCTGTGCGAAGGAGCCCCCGCCGCGCAACCGGTCCGCCAGGTGCCCGATCGCCAAGGCGTAGGCTTCAGCGGGGTTGTATTTCATGATGACGCTGAAGTTCGTGAGCATCAGGAAGCCGGGTCCCTGCACGCCGGCAGGCACCAACAGAAACGCGTGATCGTCCGGTCGCGGGAACGGATGGCCGTCGGGGCGCCTGATGCCGTGACGTTCCCATTCGCGGATGGACATCGACCGGCCGTGGTCGGCGAGAAGGAAATTGAATGTCGCCGGCACCACGACCTCGTAGCCCCACGTCTGGCCGGTGATCCAGCCGTCTTTTTTCAGATTGTTGGCGGTCGATGCGATGATGTCAGGCATCGAGTTCGACGACGTCACGACGCCCGTCACGGTCAAAGTCGACGGCATAGCGCTTGAATGCGGTCGGCATGAACTGCGTCGGCCCGAATGCTCCGGCCCACGAGCCGACCAGATGCTCAGGCCGGACGTCACCGTGCTGAAGAATTTCAAGAGTCGACAGGAATTCCTCGCGGAAATAGTTCTGCCGCCGTCCAATACAGGCCAGCGTCGCTGTGGAGCGCAGCACCGGGCGTTCGCCGCCAAGCGTTCCGTAGTTGGTCTCGACGCCCCAAATTGCCGCGATGGTAAAGCGGTCGACGCCATAGGTCCGCTCCACGGCGTCGAAAACGCTGCGGTATTTTTCCAGCAGCGCGCGACCCCGCTCGATGCGTTCGTTCGTCACGAGGATATCGAGATAGTCCCAGACCGATTTGGTGAACTCGGGCTGGTTATCGAGCAGGTCCATGATGCGCAGATCAGGCGTCAACGCCGCTGTGTATTTCGCAAAGGTGCTCCGCGAAACGCCGCGCTTCGCGGCCGCCGGCCAGAGCCGCTGGATGCAACCATGAAAATTGGCCGCCGACGCACGGATTGCCTCAGCCGTCATGAGCGGATGGCCGGATGCGCCTGACTGCCCGCTCCATTCCGACGGTCTGTTGAGGAGTTGGTTGTGGCAGCGCTCCCGTGGTGGCGGGGGAACGGCCGTCGCGGGAATCCTGCGCGCCGGCAATTCCGCCGGCAGCCGCAAAAACGCCAGCAATGACAACTAATGGCAACCGTCCGCGCATGCCCGTCCCGTCGTTAATCCGTCATCCCCAATCTATGGGTGCCCCGATATCATTTCAGGGCCGTTAATGGTGTACTTCTTTATGTCGCATCTGGACCCCCACCCTGACCCGTGCTTTCTGCGCCGGAATTCACGACCCATATTGAAGATTCTCGCATGACCCGCATTCGCAAAGCCATATTTCCCGTGGCCGGCCTCGGAACCCGCTTTTTGCCCGCGACCAAGGCCATGCCCAAGGAGATGCTTCCGGTCGTCGACCGGCCGTTGATCCAGCATGTGGTCGATGAAGCACGCCAGGCCGGCATCGAGCATCTCATCTTCGTGACGGGCCGGAACAAAAGCGTGATCGAGGACCATTTCGATCGCCAGTTCGAACTCGAATTAACCTTGACGGAGCGCGGCAAGAAGGCCGAGCTCAGTCTGCTGTCGAAGGACCTGCCCGAGGCGGGAACCGTCAGCTTCACGCGGCAGCAATCGCCGCTCGGCCTGGGTCACGCCGTGTGGTGCGCCCGTGAGCTTGTCGGCCATGAACCGTTCGCACTGCTTCTGCCCGATGTGCTGGTCCAGCACCCGCGCGGTTGTCTGATGCAGATGATCGATGCCGCCAAGGATCTCGATGGCAATGCCAATATCATTGCGGTTGAGGAAGTCCCGGCCGAACGCGTCCATATGTACGGCGTGGTCGGCGTCGGCGCTGCAAAAGGCAAGGCATTCTCGATCACCAAAATGGTCGAAAAGCCGAAGGCAAGCGAAGCGCCTTCCAATCTTTCCATCACCGGACGCTATATCCTGCAGCCGCAGATCTTCGAGCTGCTCGAAAAGCAGGCGGCGGGCGCCGGCGGCGAAATTCAGCTCACCGACGCGATGGTGGCGCTGGCACGCACGCAGCCGTTTTATGGACTGAAATTCGAGGGCCGCAGCTTCGACTGCGGCTCGAAAATCGGATTTCTCACGGCAAACGTGGCTTATGGACTGCAGCGCGACGACATTGCGCCCGAGCTTCGCGCCGAAATGCGCCGCTTGCTTGACGGCAAGTGACTCAGTCGCCCGGTTTTACAAGCTAAGTCCAGCCCTTGAGCTCGCGCGTGACAATATCGCGGATCACCGCCATGCCGCCGGGGCTGTCGTTGAGACAGGGGATCGCGGCAAAGTTCTCTCCCCCCGCCTCCCGGAATATGGCCGCGTTCTCCATCGCGATCTCTTCCAGCGTCTCGAGGCAATCCGCCGCAAAGCCCGGCGTGATCACAGCGAGATTTTTCACGCCGCGCTCGGCCAGCGCTTTCACGGTCGCATCGGTATAGGGCTTGAGCCACTCGGCAGTGCCGAAGCGCGACTGGAACGTCATGATCAGGCGTTCGTCATCGAGCTTGAGCTTTTTGCGCAGCAGCGCGGTCGTCTCACCGCAATGCTTGAGATAGGGATCGCCTTTGGCGACATAGTCTTCCGGCATGCCGTGGTAGGAGGCGATGATCACGTCCGGCTTGAACGAAAGCTTTGCCAGTTCCGTATTGAGAGAGGCCGCAAGCGCATCGATATAGACGGGCTCGGCATAATACGGCGCGGCGACACGCAACGTCGGCTGGAATCGCATGCGGCGCAGTGCGCGGAAGACCTCGTCGCAGACCGTTGCCGTCGTCGCGGCGGCATATTGAGGATAGAGCGGGACGATCAGAATTCTCTCGCAATCCTGTGCCGCGAGTGCTTCGAGCCGCGACTGGATCGATGGATTCCCGTAGCGCATGGCCCAGTCGATCCTGATGCGCTTGTCCATCTTGTCGAAGATCTCGTCGAGCTTGTCGGACTGCGAGCGTGTGATGGTTTTCAGCGGCAACTCGTTACGATCCTTGTTCCAGATCTTGTCGTAGTCGCGTCCCTTGCGGCTAGGCCGGACCGTCAGGATGATGAAATTGAGCACGAACCACCATTTGAGACGGTTCTCCTCGATCACGCGCCGGTCCGACAGAAATTCCTTGAGATAACGACGCATCGGCCAGTAACCGGTCGCGTCGGGCGTGCCGAGGTTGACCAGCAGCACACCGATCCGGCCGCCGGTTGCCGGAACTGTCGCAGGACTCATGGCTTGCGCTCGTCCGCGATCAGCTTGCCGTCATTCGGCAGCGTGCCGGGCGTCATCAGTTTCACGGAGCCCTTCAGTTTCGTGATCGACTGCAAGGTTGCGGCGATCGCGGTCGCAAGGGCGGCGTCGGCCGGCGCACACTCGGCCAGCAGCGTCATTGTGTCCTGTTCGGCCTCGCGATCGACGACAAGGCGGACGCGCTTGAGCTCGGGATGGCGCGCCGCGACTTCGGCGATCTGCTTGGGATGCACGAACATGCCCTTTACCTTCGCCGTCTGGTCGGCGCGGCCCATCCATCCCTTGATGCGTGCGTTCGTGCGGCCGCACGGGGAAACACCCGGCATCAGCGCCGAGAGATCGCCGGTGGCGAGGCGGATCATCGGGTAGTCGCGATTAAAGGAGGTTACGACCACCTCTCCGACTTCACCGTCCGGCACGGGATCGCCGGTGCCGGGCCGAACGATCTCGACGATGACGGTCTCGTTCACGATCATGCCTTCGCGTGCCTCGCTTTCGTAAGCGATCACGCCCAGCTCGGCCGTGGCGTAGCACTGAAGAACGGCAACGCCGCGCCGGCCAAGCTCGTCGCGCAGCGATGCGGGCAACGCGGCGCCCGAGACGAGGCCGCGCTTGAGCGACGACGCATCTTTTCCTGATTTTTCGGCGGTATCGAGCAGGATCTTCAGGAAGTCCGGCGTACCGACATAGCCCGTCGGCCTGTAGTGCGCGATCGCCTCCAGCTGCTGCTCTGTGTTTCCGACGCCGCCGGGAATGACCGCGCAACCGAGTGCATGCGCGCCCGACTCCAAAATGAAACCGCCGGGCGTGAGGTGATAGGCGAAGGAATTGTGAACGATATCGCCCTTGCGGAATCCTGCCGCGAAAAGTGCACGTGCCGCGCCCCACCAATCGCTTGCAGCACCCTCGGGCTCGAAAATCGGCCCCGGCGACATCAACAGGCGTTTCGCGCTTGCAGTCGGCGTAGCATTGAGACCGCCGAACGGCGGGTGCTCTTTCTGCAATGCCGCGAAGTCTGCCTTGCGGAGAATGGGCAACCTCGCCAAGGCCGCGCGCGAATTGACGGCTTTTGCATCTGCTCCAGCGAGATGCTTCGCCCACCCCGGCGCCGTCATGGCGTGCGCGATAGCAGCGGGCATCTGTGCGAACTGCTCGCGCTCGCGTGCGGCAGGGTCACGGGTTTCTAGCGAGTCGTAGTGGCCGGTCATGGCCTAGGCGAGCCACCTCTTGCGCCGGCGGTAATGCTTGCCTTCGCGGAATGATTTGCGCCGGCCCTCGGATATGCCGAGGTAGAACTCCTTGACGTCCTCGTTCTCGGCGAGCGCCCTGGCCTCGCCGTCCATCACCACGCGGCCATTTTCGAGAATATAGCCGTAGTGCGCGAAGCGCAGCGCCATGTTGGTATTCTGTTCGGCCAGCAGAAACGACACGCCTTCTTTTTCGTTCAGATTCTTCACGATTTCGAAGATCTCCTCAACGATCTGCGGTGCAAGTCCCATTGATGGTTCGTCGAGCAGGATCATTTTCGGACGCGACATCAATGCACGGCCGATCGCGCACATCTGCTGTTCGCCCCCTGAAGTGTAGCCGGCAAGCGCGTCCTTGCGCTCGCCGACCTTGGGAAAATAGGTGTAGACTAGATCGAGATCGTGCTTGATCGCCGCCTTGCCGTCGCGTCGCGTGAAAGCGCCGGTCAAGAGGTTCTCTTCGATCGTCAGGTGGCCGAAACAATGGCGGCCTTCCATGACTTGAATGCAACCGCGCCTGACAAGCTCATTTGGCGATAGATCCTGGACTTCGGCATCATCGAACAGGATCGAGCCCTTGGTCACGTCGCCACGCTCGGCGTGCAACAGGTTGGAGATCGCCTTCAACGTGGTGGTTTTGCCGGCGCCATTGGCACCGAGCAGCGCCACGACGCCTCCCCTTGGCACCTCGAGCGACACGCCCTTGAGCACCAGGATGACGTGATCGTAGATCACCTCAATATTGTTGACCGAAAGGATGCGCTGTTTCTGCGCGGCAGGCGCCGGACTTGCTCGCTCAACGGCGGACATCAACAACTACTCCGAACGGTGAACCTCTCCCCGTTTCCGGGGAGAGGTCTTTCATGTCAGCGGCTTCTTACGACGACTTGTCGCAAGATTCGGTCCGCTTCGGCCAACCGGTGTTCTTCTCGACATATTCGCTGGCCGCTGCGTCGAGCATTGGACGAACTTTCTCCTTCATGGGCGCGATCCAGTCGGACATCTTGACCCATTTGGCGCCGTCCCATTGCTGCATGTACGCGGCTGCGTGTCCGTTGTGATCGGTACAGTTCACGCCCGTGATCGGCGCGCCAAAGCCCGGCAAGCCGAGCTCCTTCCACCGCGCTTCACTGATATTAAGCGTCTCGAGGCCGCGTCGCACATCTTCACCGGTCACGACCTTTTTGCCGGACAGCTTCTGTGCGTTGCGGATCGCTTCCGCGACCAGGACCGAGTTATAAACACCGCGATTGTAGTAGTTCTCCGCGAATTTGTCTTTCTCGACCTGGCTCTTGCCCTTGTCCACGACGTGTTTCTTGATGTCGTGGAGCGCCGGGTAATTGCCGCCGAGGCCGTTGATGTTGAGCGAGAGGTAGCCCTTGGCCGCCTGGCCACCACCACGGCCATCTTCATCGGCGCCCGACCACCAGATGCCGATGAAATGATCCATCGGAAAGCCGTTCTCCGCAGCGCGCTTGACCGCGGTCGGGTTCATGGCGCCCCAGCCCCACATGATCATCCACGCCGGACGATCGCGGCGGACAGCGAGCCATTGTGCCGACTGGTCCTGCATTTCCTTGGCGGCGACTGAATACTCCTTCACCGTGAAGTCGTAGTCCTTGGCGAACTGCTGCAACAGCGGGAGTGGCTCGCGGCCGTAGGGGCTTTCCAGGAAGATGAAGCCGATCGTCTTTCCTTTAAGCTTGTCGAGTCCGCCTTCCTTGCCGCCGATATAGCGCATGACCATCGACAGGCCGTCCCAATAGGTTGACGGCGGGTTGAACACCCACGGGAACTTTTCGCCGACTGCCGACGCCGACAGTCCATAGGCCATCGACAGGATCGGGATCTTGTCGACCGCAGCTTTCGGAATGACTTGGAGTGTGATGCCGGTCGAATACGGGTTCACCACCGCCGGCTTCTTGCTCTTGACTGACTCCCAGCATTCTACACCTTTCTTGGTGTCATAGCCTGTCTCGCATTCTTCGACGTTGACCTTCACGCCGCCAATGCCGCCGTCGCGCTCGTTAAGCATCGTCAGGTAATCGTGCATGCCATTGGCGATCGGCGTGCCGGAGCCCGCGAACGGCCCGGTCCGGTAGGTCAGCAATGGTACATAGATCGTGTCCTGCGCCTGTGCCGCGCTGGAGAGCACGGCAGCTCCCAACAAGCTCGCGCAGGTCATACCGACCAGTAGGTGTCTTGCCTTCATCGTCATTCCTCCCTTACTTCGCGCCCGAGCTGGCGCGTCTCTGGTTTCTAAATTCGCCAGATCCGGCCTTTCGGATGGCGATTTCGGAGCCGTGGTTTTCGCCACAGTCGGAAATTGGGCCCTATCCTGCACCATCAGTACGGAAACGGCCACACCCTCAGTTTTTGCTTGCCAATTTGCCACAACCGGGCGAGCCCGGCCGGTTCTGCGATCAGGAAAAGCACGATCAAAGCGCCGGTGATCATGAATGTCACGTGTTCGACGGTCGCTGCGTGCAGCGGCACGCCGAGCTCCGGCGGCACGAAACGCAGGATGATCGGCAGGATGTAGATCAGCGCCGCCCCCAGGAATGACCCGAGGAGGCTACCGAGACCGCCGATGATGATCATGAACAGGACGGTGAAGCTCTCGTTGATCGAGAACACGGTCAATTCCGCGCCGCCATACCAGAGAAAGACCAGCAGCGCGCCGGCCACGCCGCAGTAGAAGGACGAGACCGCGAAGGCGAGCAGCTTGGTCGGCAGCAGGCGAATACCCATCAGCTCGGCGGCAATATCCATGTCGCGGACCGCCATCCACATGCGCCCGATCCGGCCATGCACGATGTTCGATGCTACCCAGGTCATGACGACCACGATCGAGAGGACGATCAGATAACGCGTCACCGCGCTGGCGCGCGGCCCGGTGACAATGATGCCGAACAATTCCCGCTGCGGCACTTCAATCGCCGCCGAGACGTTGTAATTGTAGAGCCAGGGGATCCGGATAAAGCACCACTCAAGGAAGAACTGCGCCGCCAATGTCGCAATGGCGAGATAAAAGCCTTTGATGCGCAGCGACGGCAGACCGAACAGGACGCCGACCGCCGCGGCGAAGAAGCCCGAAACAATGATCCAGATGATGATGTTCACCTCAGGAAAGATTGTCGTGAGCTTGTAGCAGGCATAGGCGCCGACCCCCATGAAGCCGCCCGTTCCCAGCGACAACAGACCCGTATAGCCGGTGAGCAGGTTGAGCCCGATCGAGGCAAGCGAGAAAATCAGGAACGGCGTCATCACCGCATTGATGATGAAGTCGTTCCCGGCGAGAGGAATCACGACAAAGGCAATTGCAAGAATGATGAATATGCCTATGCGGTCCTGCAGAATCGGGAAGATCGCCTGATCGCTGGCATAAGTGGTCTTGAACTGGCCGGCCTCGCGGTAAAGCATTTCTCACACCCGCTCGATGATGCGTTCGCCGAACAGGCCCTGCGGGCGGAACAGCAGGAACATCAGCGCGAGCACAAAAGCAAACCACGCATCGGTGCCGCCGCCGACCAGCGGTCCCCAATAAAATTCCCACAGTTTCTCACCGATGCCGATGATCAGACCGCCGACGATAGCGCCAGGAATGGATGTCAGCCCACCGAGAATAAGCACCGGCAGCGCCTTGAGCGCGATGACATCGAGGGCGAAGGAAACGTCCGACCGCGCGCCCCACATGATGCCGGTCACCAGCGCCACCAGGCCCGCCGCAAACCACACGATCACCCAGATCTGCTCGAGTGAAATACCGACGGAAAGCGCTGCCGAATGACTGTCGGCAACCGCGCGCAGCGCGCGCCCAATGCGTGTCTTCGAGAAGAACACTGCGAGGCCCGCAACCATCACCGAGGCAATAACAGCGGCTGCAATGTCCAGCTTTTGCAGCGAAATGATGCCGCCGAGCGCCTTATAGGTGATGGTGCCCTTCGGCAAATAGAGCTGCTCCGTGATCATCACCTTCGGCTCGCCGCCAAAAACAAATTGCCCGAAGCCGATCAGAAAATAGGTCAATCCGAACGTCGCCATGAACAGAATGATGTCGGGCTGATTGACCAGCGGGCGCAGCACGGCCCGTTCCACTGTAAAAGCGAGTGCAAACATGACGGCAATGGTCAGCCCAAGCGCAAGAAAAGCCGGAACGCCGGCATTGTAGAGCCCAACCAGCGTCAGGGCGGCAAACACCACCATGATGCCTTGCGCGAAATTGAATACGCCCGACGCCTTGAAGATCAGCACGAAGCCAAGCGCAATCAGCGCATAGAGCACGCCGCCAACCATGCCTTCCCACAGCGTCTGCACGAAAAGGTCGGGCGCCGTGCCCATCTGCACGAAGGGATCGATGAAGATTTGGTACAGCAGCCCCATCGTCCCCTCAATGCGCAACGCCAAGATAGGCGTCGATCACCGCCTGATTGCCTTTGACCTCGACCGGCGTGCCGTCGGCGATCTTGATGCCGTGATCAAGCACCACGACGCGGTCCGAAAGATCCATCACCACACCCATGTCGTGCTCGATCAGTGCGATCGTGGTGCCGTAGTAATCGTTCGCATCAAGCACAAAGCGCGACATGTCCTCCTTTTCCTCGATATTCATGCCGGCCATTGGCTCATCGAGCAGGAGAAGCTCAGGCTCCATCGCAAGCGCGCGGCCAAGCTCGACGCGCTTCTGCAATCCATAAGGCAGCCGGCCGACCGGCACGCGCCGGATTTCCTGGATCTTAAGGAAATCGATGATCTCCTCGACGCGGCGGCGATGCTCGACCTCCTCGCGCATCGCCGGACCGTAGCGCAGCATCTGCCAGAAGAAATTGCTGTGCATCTTGAGCGTGCGGCCCGCCATGATGTTGTCGAGCGCGGTCATGCCGCGAAACAGCGCGACGTTCTGGAACGTGCGCGCGATGCCCCCGCTCGCAGCCTCGTGCGGGCGCATCCTTGCACGCGCTTCGCCCTTGAACGTGATGCGGCCCTGCTGCGGGTGATAAAAGCCGTTGATGACGTTGAGCATCGACGTCTTACCGGCACCATTCGGCCCGATGATCGCGCGGATCTCGCCCTTGCGGATATCGAAGGAAACGTCGCTGACGGCTTTCACACCGCCGAACGACAGGGACACATTCTCTACCGCCAACAGCACATCGCCGACCGCGACATCGGGTCCGCCCGGCGCCCTCATGCCGCCTTCCCCATCGCCGCCGCAACCGGCTCTGTCTTCATGTCGCGGATCTTCACGCGCGCACTGATGACGCCCTTGCGGCCGTCTTCGAACGTCACCTCCGTCGAGATGTCGGCTTCTTTCGAGCCGTCATAAAGCGCCTTGATCAACGGCGCGTACCGTTCCGCGATGAAGCCGCGGCGAACTTTCTGCGTGCGGGTGAGCTCGCCGTCGTCGGCATCGAGCTCTTTATGCAAAATGAGGAATCGCTTGATTTGCGTGCCCGCCATCACCCTGTCAGCTGCGAGCGAGCGGTTCACTTCCGCCACGTGCTTCTCGATCATGTCGTAGACGAGCGGATGGCCGGCGAGCTCCTGGTAGGAGCCGTAAACCACGTTGTTGCGCTCCGCCCAACTCCCGACCGCCGTGAGATCGATATTGAGCATCACGGCGACGAAATCACGCTCATCGCCGAGCGCAACCACCTCGCGGATGTTGGGATAGAATTTGAGCTTGTTCTCGATGTATTTCGGTGGAAACAGCGTGCCGTCGTTAAGCCGGCCGACGTCCTTGGCGCGGTCGATGATTTTCAGATGTCCGGTCTTCTCGTCGAAGAAGCCGGCATCTCCGGTCTTTGACATAACCATCCGGCGTCATCGCCTCGGCGGTCTTGCCGTCGTCCTTGAAGTAGCCGGTGAACATACCCGGCGACTTGAATTGCACTTCGCCGTTTTCAGCGATGCGGATGTCGACGTTCGGGCAAGCCGGGCCGACCGTATCGGAATAAATTTCACCATCCGGCTGCGCGGTGACATAGAGGAAGGCCTCGGTCTGTCCATAGAGCTGTTTCAAGTTCAGCCCGATGGAGCGATAGAAATTGAACAGGTCCGGTCCGATTGCTTCGCCCGCCGTATAGGCAACGCGCACGCGCGAGAAGCCCAAAACGTTCTTGAGTGGCCCATACACGAGCAAAGAGCCGATCGAATACAGCAAGCGGCCCGTCAATGGCACGGGCTGCCCGTTGAGAATACGCTCACCGTAACGGCGCGCGACGCCAATGAAATAGTGGAACAGCTTGCGCTTGACGAAGCCCGCATCTTCCATGCGGATCATCACACGGGTGAGCAGCAGTTCGAGCGTGCGTGGTGGCGCAAAATAAAAAGTCGGACCGATCTCGCGCAGATCCTGCATCGCGGTATCGGCGTTTTCCGGGCATGCCATGCAGAAGCCGGAGACCATTCCTTGTGCATAATTGAGGTAATGATCGCCAACCCAGGCAAGCGGAAGGTAAGCGAGCGCGACGTCGTTCTCCGTCAATTTATCGAAGGCGACAGTATCGGCCGCAGCGTGAATCGATCGCTCGTTGGTAAGCACGACGCCCTTGGACGCGCCGGTCGTGCCCGACGTATACAGAATGATGGACGGGTCGCTGCCCTTACCCGCCGCGATTTCGCCGTCAAGCCACGTGCGCACTGACGGATCGCCAGCCAGCGCCTTGCGCCCTTCTTCGATGACGTCTTCCATCGAATGCAGCCGGCTGTGGTCATAGTCGCGCAGGCCCCGCTTTTCATCGTAGACCATCAGTTGCAGCTTGGGGATGCGCTCCGCGACGGAAAGGATCTTGTCGACCTGTTCCTGGTCCTCGACGGCGGCAAAGCGCACATCGGCGTGGGCGAGCACATAAGCGAGCTCTTCCGCCACTGCGTCGGCATAAACAGGCACGGGGATCGCGCCGAGCATCTGGGCAGCCATGACCGACCAGTAGAGCCTTGGCCGGTTGGCGCCGACGATTGCAATGGTTTCGCCGCGCGTGAGTCCCAATCGATGCAATCCGACGGCGTAGGCGCGGACGATGTCGAGCGTCTCCGCCCAGGTCCAGGTCTGCCAGATGCCAAGATCCTTGTGGCGCATGGCAGGCCGCGCCCCAAAAACCTGGGCATTGCGGACCAGCAACTTGGGAAACGTACCCGCCCCAGCGGCGGCGTTCGGCGCCACAGCTCTGTCCTCCCATGAGGCCGCGCTCTCAGGCGCGACACTAACCCCTCGCCGTCCTGCTCAGACGATCTTGTTGTCTCGATATGAAAACACCGCCCGCAGGCGGTCAAGTATCAGATGGTAGGAATATAACGCTGCCGGGTGGCCTAAGTTATTCCGCCGCTTTGAGGAACGGGGCGGACCCCGAGAGAAACTGCTCCCGCAACGCCGCTTCCTCGGCTTTTGCCGCGGCCAGATGCCGCTGTTTGACCGGGCCATATCCGCGAATTTTTTCAGGGATCGCCGCCAGGCCCACGGCGAAACGGTGGTTGCCGGGCGTGAGGAACTCGCAGATTTCTCCGAGCAGATATTCGTAGTCCGCAATCAAGCGACGTTCAGTCCGCCTATCCTCCGTATAGCCAAAAAGGTCGAATGCAGTGCCGCGCAAGAATTTCAGCTTCGCGAGCAACCTGAACACCGTCAGCATCCAGGGGCCGAATGACATCTTTCTTGGTTCGCCCGTCGCCGGATCGTGCCGCGCCAATAAGGGCGGTGCCAGATGGAATTCAAAGCGCAGCCTGTCGCCATCGAAGCTCGATTTCACGCGCTCGAGAAAAGACGTATCGGCATAAAGGCGTGCGACTTCGTATTCGTCCTTGTACGCCATCAGCTTGAACAGATAGCGCGCCACCGCCTCCGCGAGTCCGCATTGACCGGGAGCCTTTTCGGCTTCCACGGTGCGTACTTTTTCAACCCAATTGCGGTAGCGCTGCGCATAACTTGCGTTCTGATAGGCCGTCAGAAACGCCGCGCGACGGTCGACCGTTTCGGCGAAAGATTGAGACATTTTGAGCGAGTCGTTGACCGCCTCGGGCGCGCGCTTCATCAACGCCTCTAACGCAGCGGGATTGACCGCCGCCCGGCGGCCCAGACGGAACGCAGCAACGTTCATCGCGACTTCTTCGCCATTCAGTTCGATCGCTTTCTCGATTGCCTCGGCAGACAGCGGCAGCGCACCAATCTGGTAGCAATAACCGATCATGATCATGTTGCCGCCAATCGACCGGCCAAGCAGCTCGGTTGCAATCCTGGTCGCGTTGATGAAATCGCGAACGTCGTGGCCAGCGGCCGACGCGAGCGCACGCTTGATGCGTTCCAGCGGCAAGGAAAAATCTGCATTCCGTGTGAAATCGCCCGGCATGTATTCAAAGCTGTTAACGACGACCTTTGTCCCGGGTTTAAACGCGCCGAGCACTTTCTTGCCGCCCGACACCACAATATCGCCAGCCATGACGAGATCGGCGCCGCCCGCGGCGACACGAATGGCGTGAATTTCGTCCGGCTTATTCGCGATGCGGATATGGCTGTAGACGGCGCCGCCTTTCTGCGCGAGCCCTGCCATGTCGATGACACCGACACCTTTGCCTTCCAGATGCGCGGCCATCCCAAGGATTCCGCCAATCGTCACAACTCCGGAGCCACCTATACCGGTCACGATGATGCTGTACGGATGATTGATCAGCGGTATCGACGGTGCCGGCAACGCAGGCCAGTCGCTAGGCTCAGCGGTGCGCTCGCCCTTTTTCAGCTTCGCGCCGTGAACGGTGACGAATGAAGGGCAGAACCCTTTGATGCAGGAATAGTCCTTGTTGCAGCTCGACTGGTCGATGGTGCGCTTGCGGCCCCATTCGGTCTCGAGTGGCTGCACCGAAACGCAGTTCGACTTGACGCCGCAGTCGCCGCAGCCCTCGCAGACGAGATCATTGATGACGACGCGCTTGTCCGGGTCGGGAAACGCGCCGCGCTTGCGGCGGCGGCGTTTTTCGGCGGCGCAGGTCTGATCGTAAATGAGCACGCTCAAGCCGGGGACGGTCGCCAGTTCGCGCTGGACCGCGTCGAGCTCGTCGCGGTGATGCACAGTCAGACCGCGAGGCCACTCGGTGTCCTTCGCGTATTTCCAGGGCTCATCGGTGACGACGACAATTCGTTTGGCGCCCTCGGCCGCTACTTGAGCAGCGATCTGGGGCACAGTCAGCCCGCCATCATTGGCCTGCCCGCCGGTCATCGCCACGGCGTCGTTGAACAGGATCTTGTAGGTCATGTTCACGCCGGACGCGATCCCGGCGCGGATCGCGAGGTAGCCGGAATGGTTATAGGTACCGTCGCCAAGATTCTGGAAAATATGTCCACGGTTCGAGAAAGGCGCCTCGCCGATCCAGTTGGCCCCCTCGCCGCCCATCTGCGTGAAACCCAGCGTCTCGCGCTCCATCCATTGCGCCATGTAATGGCAGCCGATGCCCGCGTAGGCGCGGCTGCCTTCCGGTACACGCGTCGACGTGTTGTGCGGGCAGCCAGAGCAGAAATACGGGATGCGCTGGGCGACGTCAGTCGTTTCAGCGAGGGCCCGCTGCGCAGACTTCAGGCGCGCAACATGCGCCGTTAGCTCTTCGTTCGGGTTGTAGCGCAACAACCGTTCGCCGATGCAGATGGCAATATCGTTCGGGTCGAGTGCGCCCTTGACCGGGAAAAGCCAGTTGCCCTGCTCATCTTTCTTGCCGATGCACACAGGCTGATTGGCCGAGCCATAGAGCTCTTCGCGCACCTGCACTTCGATGAGCGAGCGTTTTTCCTCAACCACGATGATGAGATCGAGTCCCTGAGCGAACTCGGCAAGCTCCTGCCGGCCGATCGGCCACACACAGGCAATTTTGAAGATGCGCAGGCCGAGATCATTACACTTCATCTCGTCGATGCCGAGCTCATCGAGCGCCTGGCGCACATCGAGGTAGGCTTTCCCGGTCGTGATAATGCCGATTTTCGGCGCGCGGCCGCCGGAGGTGATGATGCGATTGAGCCTATTGGCGCGGACGAAGGCCAGCATCGCATCGCGCTTGAAGTCGTGCAGACGCGCTTCCTGCCCGAGGATCGTGTCGACAAGCCTGATATTGAGCCCGCCATCGGGCATCCGGAAATCGTCTGGCGTGATAATCTTGACGCGATCGATCGAGCCGTCGACCACCCCGGTCGAACTCGACCGTCTCGTGCATACACTTGAGCGCCGTCCATGCACCGGTGAAGCGCGACATTGCCCAGCCATAGAGCGCGTAGTCGATGATTTCCTGCACGCCGGCCGGATTGAGGATCGGCATCATCACGTCGACGAAGTGGAATTCCGACTGATGCGCGGTGGTCGACGATTCAGCCGTGTGATCGTCGCCCATCAGAGCGATGACGCCGCCGTTCTTTGCGGTGCCGGCAAAATTGGCGTGACGGAAGACGTCGCCGGACCGATCGACGCCCGGACCTTTGCCGTACCACATACCGAATACGCCATCGAATTTGCCTTCGCGGCGCAATTCGGCCTGCTGAGATCCCCAGAGCGCGGTGGCGGCAAGTTCCTCGTTGATGCCGGGCTGGAACTTCACGTCCGCCGCCGTGAGTATCCGCCCGGCGCGCATGAACTGCTGGTCAAGGCCGCCGAGCGGAGAGCCGCGATAGCCGGTGACGTAGCCGGCCGTGTTCAGGCCGGCGCGGCGATCGCGCTCCTTCTGCATGAGGCAGGCGCGGATCAATGCCTGATAGCCGGTCACGAAGACGTGTGACTGTTTGAGGTCGTACTTGTCGTTCAGGCTGACGGGTCGAAGCGGCATGGAACGCCTTGTAAAGCCAGCAATGCGATGCCGGGTCTCCCTCATATAGGGTTGGCCGGGACGGCGCAAAGCGCTGAAACCGCGCTGAAGGCTATACTTCGCGAGCGTCGGGTCAATTTCGAAATTTTAGCGGGCCCTAAAAGGAAATTTCCCTAAGTGGGCTCCACGCGCATTTTGGCGCAATGCAGCAGGCAAGGCAGACCCACGCCCGTGTGGGTGGTCAAAACAGCGGCGGCCTGCCACAAGATTGGCCAGCCGGACTCCCGCCTGATGTTGCAGTCGACAGTCTCTTCCATCGAATCCAAAAAATCGTGGGCCGTCGCCATGGCGGCCCTCTTCACCATGCTGATGGCGTTCGGTGCCGCATGGATCACGGCGGTCGCGCTCAAGGACATCGCCGCGGAGGTCAACGGCATCCGCTCCATCCCTGCGCTCGCCAGCGCGCTCGCCTGGCTGGGTTCGGGAGTCGGTGGTATTTTGATGGGACGACTCGCAGACAAAGTCGGCACACGGTGGACGGTCATCTGCGGTGCGCTGATGATCGGCCTCGGCCTCGCGATCTCGACGCTGGGACCGCCCTGGCCCTTATGGGTCGGACACGGACTCTTCATCGGCTTGATCGGGCTCGGCGGCATCAATGCGCCGATGTACATCTATGTCAGCCGCTGGTTTGACCGAAGGCGCGGATCGGCGCTGGCCCTGATCTCGAGCGGAAGCTACCTCGCCGGAGCAATGTGGCCGCCGCTGTTCGAGCGCGTCATCGCCGACTTCGGCTGGCGGCAGACCATGTTGTGGTACGGCGCGCTCGAAATCGTCGTGATCATTCCGCTGGCGATAACCTATTTCAGCGCGCCGCCCGAAGTGATCCATCCGGCCGCTCCCACCGATGGCGCCGGAGCGAAAGTGCGCGTGCTTGGCTGGCCGCCCAATGTCGTCTTCGCCGTCATGTGCGTGGCCGCAGTGCTATGTTGCATTCCGATGGCGATGCCGCAGGGGCATCTCGTTGCCTTCTGCAGCGATCTCGGCATTGCGCGCTCGACCGGCGCCCTGATGCTGTCCGTGCTGCTCGGCACGGCTTTCCTGAGCCGGCAGATCTGGGGAGCAATTTCCGACCGTATCGGCGGTCTGGCCACGGTCTTCATCGGCTCGGGCTGGCAAGCCGCGTCGATGACCGCGTTGCTTCTGACGCAGAACGAGGCGGGCTCTTCACGGTCGCCGCCGCGTTCGGGCTCGGTTTCTCCGGAATTATTCCGGCTTATGTGCTCGCCCTGCGCGAACTGTTTCCCGCCTCGGAGGCATCGTGGCGCATACCGACATTGCTGCTATTCAGCGGCTGCGGCATGGCGCTCGGCGGCTGGCTCGCGGGGCTGCTCTACGATCACTTCGGCTATTACGCACCCGCTTTCGCAGCCGGGATCGGCGCCAACATTCTCAATCTGCTTCTGGTCGGCACGCTCGTCAGCCGTCAGCGGCTGCGCATTTCCTATGCGTAGCTCAGCTCCGTGACGGGCTGAGCATCCAGACGCCGGCCAAGATGCCGAATGCGACGATGGCCGGGCCGATCGCCTGCCACAATCCCGCGGCCGCGAGCGCCGACGTCGCCGCCCAGGCGATCGACGAAAATGCTTCAGCAAAAGTTGCGAGCCGCGAGGACGTCTGTCTGCGCCGGAAATGACTTCGGCGCGCCTGCACGCGGAAGCAAAGCTGGATCATCGTCGCTGCGGCCGCTGCCGACAGAATGCCCAGTCCGCAGACCGCGGCCGCGAACACGGCATCGAATGCCAGGAACGCAACGATCGGCGCAAAAATGAGCGCCACCATGCCAATGACGGCTTCGATCTTGGCGAGCAGGATCCGATTGGCCGCGATTGGCGCAGTCGAAACGAGGTCCGGCGCGTCTTCCCCCGAAATGGTGAGCCACGCCAGCCCGCCGGCGAGCTGACCGGCGGCCATGACAATCACGGGGATCAATACGATAAATGCGTCGTGTCCGGTGCGGAATGTAACCCAAAGCAGCAGCGCCGGCGGCAACAGATAAAGAATTTGCATCAGCGTCTGCGACACCAGCCAGGGATCGCGTTTGAGAAGCGTCCATTCCTTGTGACGCAGCGTGCGGGCGGGAGAACGGCGGCGAAACGCGAGCACCCACCGGCGCTGCTGCACGGCGGTATTCGAAACTCCGGCCGCCGCGATCGAGTGCTCGCCGAAACGGCGTGAAAATACGGCAATCGCCAAGCCAAGCACGGCGGCTGCAAAACCGAAAACCGCGGCCAGGGCAACATAGTCCCCAAGCACCGCGCGCGCCGGCCACCAGAATGCGCTGGCGGTATCAGGCGCATGTCGCAGCATCCAATCCGACTGCAACGCCGCGTAACGCGAGAGATTGCCCGCGGAAAATATAGCGGCAACCTGCAACCCGATGACGAAAGCGGCCCCGATCACGGCCGCAACAATCTGGGCAATCAGGCGCGTGCGTTTCGCACCAATAGTGCGGAACAACGCGATCGTCAGCGCCAATGCCGCGGCCGTAGCCACCGCGCCCATCGCAATGACCACACCATAGGCAGCAAGCCATCGGCCGCCTCCGAGCGCCGCCAAAACGTTGATGAATGGCGCAGCCAATAGCACTGCAATCGCCACCGCGGCCATGGCGATCCGGCCCATGCGCACCGCGAAGACTTTTCGCGCGGAGGCAGGGGACGTGAGGATGAGATCAAGGTCGGAGCGCGAATAGAACGCGCGGGTCACGGACTCCATGGCCTGCGACAAAAGCAGCGACCACGACAGAAAAAGCGTGCCGGTGATTCCGGCCAGCGCGGCCGTGTCGGAACCAAGACCGGCATCGGCATAGGTGGCAACCGTCCAATAGGCGAAGACATGCATGAAGATGCCGACGAAGATAAGCGCAACAAACGCGGTACGTCCGCGCGTGCGCCCGCCCGCCGTCATTAGCGAGACCCAGTCGCGCCAGCCGAGCCTGAGTTCGTGGCCGGCCAGCCATGTCAACGATGCCTGTTGAATCACGCCGCCGCCTGCTCGGCCACAAGTGTGAGGAAGGTGTCTTCGAGGCTCGTGGCCGTTTCACCGGTCTGCCGGCGCAAGTCGTCGAGAGTACCTTCCGCGATCAGGCGCCCGCGGGCGATCACGCCGATCCGGTCGGCCATTCGTTCGGCGACCTCAAGAATGTGCGTGGTCATGATGACGGTGCCACCCTCACGCACGCGCGCGCGCAGCACGTCCTTGACCTGCCGCGCGGTGCCCGCGTCGAGACCGGTCAGCGGTTCGTCGAGAATGATGAGCTTTGGGTCGTGCACCAGCGCGCCAGCGAGCGCCACCTTCTGGCGCATTCCGCGGGAGAACCCCTCGCAACGTTCGTGCGCGTGCGGCTCGAGGCCGAGCCAGCCAATGAGTTCGCGCGCGCGCGCCTGGGCAACGGCAGGATCAATGCGCCACAGCCCGGCGACGAATTCGAGATATTCGTACGGGGTGAGCTTGTCGTAGATCATCGGCTCGTCGGAGAGCCATGCCGTTATCTGCTTTGCCGCAACCGGATCGGAGAGCGCGTCGATCCCGCCAATGCGGATCGAGCCGGCATCCGGCTTCAGCAGGCCGACGACCATGCGCAACGTCGTCGTCTTGCCGGCACCATTCGGGCCGACCAGCGCATAAAACTCGCCCCCATAGATCGTGAGATCGAGCGCATCAACCGCGGGACGATCGAAAGATTTGCTGACCCCGCGGAGCGCAAGCGCGATGGGTCGGTTCGAACTGGTCATATGACTGGCCGCCGCACGAAATGTTACGGCCCACTCACTAGCAACGGAGTCGTTTCAGCGGCGTAAATCCTGTAATTGCAGCAAGCGCGTTAATGTTTCGGTGACGCTGTTTGCCGCGACACCGCTATGCCTTTGGCACCATGCCGAACATCGCTTGGCCATAAGTTTTACGCGCGTCCGCCAGCAGCGGCTGCACCGCCGCCACGAAGGCATCGTGCTCCTTCGGCGTCAGCTCGTTGATTTCGCAACCCTCGTCTTCAATCGC
The DNA here is from genome assembly GCA_963718035.1 of uncultured Alphaproteobacteria bacterium. GTDB lineage: Bacteria > Pseudomonadota > Alphaproteobacteria > Rhizobiales > Xanthobacteraceae > Pseudolabrys. The sequence goes on from CAVQYD010000040.1 coordinate 66,603, forward strand.
CTTGCGCGAGGACTCGTGCTCTTCGAGCGCGAGCTTGCGCTGGTAGGCAACCGCCTCGGTCACCGCCGTCTGCATCGCACGGCGGACCTCGTCGGGCCAGGCTTCGAACGACGTGCGATGCAGGAAGATCGGCCGCGAAATATAGAAGTGGTAGCTGAGCGTGTGAAATTTATGGAATTTGTGTACGCCATAGGTGACGGTATTCGCCAGCGGATTTTCCTGCGCTTCCAGCGTGCCGGCCTTGATCATGGCGATGGCCTCGGTGAGATCCATGCGCATCGCCTTTGCGCCGAGCAGTTCGAACGTGCGCCTGTGAATCTCGCTCGGCAGCACGCGGATTTTCATGTCCTTCATGTCGGCGGGCAGGTGGATCGGCCGCAGCCGGTTTGAGATGTGGCGGAAGCCGTTCTCGAACCAGCCGAGGATCCGGTAGTTGATGCGCTCTTCCGTCTTGCGAACGAGGAATTCACCGAGCGCACCGTCCATTGCGCCGCGCGCCTGCGCGTTACTGGAAAACAGGAACGGCAGGTCGACAAAGCCCAGCTCGGGCACGCGGTCGGTGAGATAGCTCGAAGACTGGTAGCCGAGCGTGATCTCGCCGTTTTCAACCAACGTGAGAATATCCTCGGCCTTGTGGCCGTGGTCCATGATGTTGAAGACGTATTCGATCGCGACGTCACTGCCGAATTGCTTTTCCAGCCTGTCGCCGATGAATTTCAGCGACTTGCTGAATCCCGTCGTCGGGGGACCATAGCCACCCATTCGAATTTTGATTGGCTTGCTCATTTTCACCTGCTCGATTGCGGTCCTTTCTATACTGTGGCGCGCAATCTGGCCAAGCCGGACCGGTGTGATAGACTTTGCCCTACGGTCACGGAGGACGACGCCAATGAACAAGCTTGCCAGCGTTCCCAAAATTTCACGGGATGGAATTTCAGCCGCCGAATGGCAGGCGCGCGTCGATCTCGCCGCCGTCTATCGCCTGACCGCGCATTACGGTTGGGACGACGTGATCTACAACCATTCCTCGATGCGGGTCCCGGATGAGCCGCGCAAACTGCTGATGAAGAAGCATGACCTGCTTTATACCGAGGTAACCGCCTCCAACCTGGTGAAAGTCTCGATGGATGAAGACCTCGACGAAAAGTCGGGGGTCAACAGGCCGGGCTTCACGCTGCATGGCGGCGTCTTGAGTGCGCGGCCGGACGTGAACTGCGCGGTGCATGTTCACACCAATGTCGGCATGGCGATTGCCGGACTAAAAAGCGGCCTGCGCATGGTTTCGCAGCAGGCAATCCGCTTCTACAAGCGGATCGGCTACCACGCCTACGAAGGCATCACTGAAGATTTCGACGAGCGCGAGCGTCTCAACCGCGATCTCGGGCAGAACCGGGCGATGATCATGCACAACCACGGCCTGCTCACGGTCGGGAAGAGTGCGCGCGATGCATTCGTGCTCATGAAGCATCTCATCGACGCCGCCGATATTCAGCTCAAGCTGGAGGCGACCGGTGCGGAGGTGATCGAGATCCCGCCGGACGTCTGTGCCAAGACCGCCGAGCAGTATGAGCACCACGATGCCGGCCGCGGCAGCCACGACTGGGCCGCGTACCTGCGCATGCTCGACCAGATCGACACCAGCTACCGCAACTAGACGGCCGCATCGTGGCCTACACGAACCGCATGCAGGAGCGGCTTGCGCGCGGCGAGGTCGCACTCTGCATGGCGACGCGGCTCGCGCGCACCGCCGAGATCGCAATGATCGCGGATTCGTGCGGCTTCGACGCATTCTTTATCGACATGGAGCACTGCACGATTTCCCTCGATGCGGCCGCGCAGATCTGTGTCGCGGCGCTTCCCGTCGGGGTAACACCGATGGTGCGCATCGCCGGCCACCAGTTCGAGGACGCCACGCGCCTCCTCGATATGGGCGCGCTCGGCATCATCTGCCCGAACGTGAGCACGCGCGCGGAAGCCGAGGCCTTCGTGCGGGCCTGCCGCTTTCCGCCGTTGGGCGAACGCTCGGTCGGCGGCGCCGGCGCGCTGCAGGGCTATCGGCAGACACCGCTCGGCGAGGTCAACAAGCAAGGCAATGCCTCGACGACGCTCATCGCCATGCTGGAAACGCCGGAGGGCATCGCCAACGCGGATGCGATCGCTTCGGTCAACGGCATCGACATGCTGCTGATCGGCTCGAACGATCTCTGCACCGCCATGGGAATCCCCGGCGACCTCAAAAGCCCGAAGCTGCGCGCCGCCTATGAGGCCACGGCAAAGGCCTGCAAGGCGCACAACAAGCATCTCGGCGTCGGCGGCATCCGCGCCGACGTCGCGCACGTGGCCGAGCTGGTCAAGCTCGGCGCACGCTTCGTGATTGCCGGATCGGACGTGCAATATCTGATGAGATCGGCGCGCGACGAACGGCGGCGCTCAGGAAAGCGGCGAGTTGATCAACGCGCGTTCCGGCGTCCCTCGCCGGAGCCCCATTTCCAGAAGTCGCGACCTTCTTCGCGCATGAACCGCGCCAGCACCATCATGTGCACTTCGGACGCACCATCGACCAGGCGGGCCGAGCGGGCGTAGCGATAGATCCACTGCGCGAATCGTATCCTTCGAATAAGCCGCGGGCGCCTTGAATTGGATTGCGACATCGGCGGCCTTGTGCAGCGTGTCGGCGACCTGCACCTTGGCCATCGAGACTTCCTTGCGCGCGCGCGCACCCTGATCGAGCTTCCAGGCCGCGTGCATGGTCAGCAACCGGCCGATCTGGATCTGGTGGGCGACCTCGCCGAGCTTGACCTGCACGCTTTCGCGGTCGGCAAGCCTGACGCCAAAACCTTCGCGCTGCCCCACATAGTCTTGCGCGATTTCCATGCAGCGCTTGGCAAAGCCGAGCCAGCGCATGCAGTGCGTCAGTCGCGCCGGGCCGAGTCTGAATCTGCGTCACGTGCAGGCCGTCGCCGACATTGAGCAGGATGTTCTCTTCCGGAATTTCCAGCCCGTCAACTCGATCTCGCAATGGCCGCCGTGCTCATGCGGGCCCATGATCGGGATGCGCCGCACGATCCGCCAGCCTGGTTGATCCTTGTGATGCAGAAACGCCGTAAGCCCACGGCGTTTGTCGTCAGAGGTGCGCGCAACCAGGATGAGATGCGCAGCGCCTTCGGCGCCGGTAATGAACCATTTGCGGCCGCTGCATGATGTAACGGTCGCCTTTCTTCTCGGCGCGCGTTAGCATCATCGCGGGATCGGAACCGCTTCCGGGTGCCGGTTCAGTCATGGTGAAGGCCGAACGGACCTTGCCTTCGACGATCGGCCTCAGCCATTTTTCCTTCTGCGCCGGCGTGCCGGCGCGCGCCAGCAGATTCATGTTGCCGTCGTCGGGCGCCATGCAGTTGAATGGCGAGCGGTCCGAAGATCGAGCGCGCGGCTTCTTCGTAGATCGCCGCCCAGGCAACGATCGGCAGGTCCATGCCGCCGAATTCCTTCGGCGATTGCGGCGCCCATAGCCCGGCCTTTTTCGCTTTCTCTCGCACTTTGGCGAGACGTGCTTCAGGGATATTCTCGTGCTCGGAGAAATTCTGCGGGTCCGCTTCGAGCGGCAGCACGTGCTCTTCTACGAACGCGCGCACGCGCAGCCGAAGATCCTCGATCTCTGGCGCAAGCGTGAAGTCCATGCCTTACCCCCTACCCTTTGATCTGAACGACCTGTCCGCCATCGACGACGACGGTCGCGCCCGTGATGTAACTGCCGGCGTCCGACACCAGCAACAGCAGCGCACCGTCGAGATCGCCGGGGTTGCCGAAACGGCCCATCGGAATCTCACGCTTGATGGCAGCACCTGCTTCGCCGGAAAGATAGTCGTCATTCATTTCGGTGACGAACCAGCCCGGTGCGATCGCGTTGACGCGCACCCCTTTGAACGCCAGCTCGACGGCAAGCGCCTTGGTGACCTGCACGACGCCCGCTTTTGCGGCAGCGTAGGCAACCGCGCCCTTTGAGACGGCGAGCCCCAGGACCGATGCGATATTGACGATCGCACCCTGCTTCTTGGCGGCGAGCAGCCGGCGCGCCGCCTCCTGCGCCCAGAAAAAAACGGCATCGAGGTTGGTCGAGAGGACCTTGCGCCATTCCTCCGGCGGCATTTCGACCGCACGGCCGCCGTGCGCGATGCCGGCGTTATTGACGAGGATCGTCACCGTTCCGAATGCCTTTTCAGCGGCGTCGAAAGCGCGTGCGACGGCAGCATGGTCGGTGACGTCAGCTTCGATCGCAACCGCGCGGCCGCCTTTTCCTTCGATTTCGTCCTTGAGCGATTTGAGCCGGTCGGCCCGGCGGGCCACCAGCGCAACCGCGGCGCCGTTATCGGCAAGCGCCTTCGCGAATTGAACGCCGAGGCCGCTCGACGCGCCGGTCACCAGCGCCACGCGGCCTTTCAAACTGAACATATCGGCGGCTTTCATGCGAAAGCCGGTTATACACGGGGGCCGCAACGATATGGAATAGACCGATAAAAACCCGTAGGTATCGTTCGGACTGGAGGGGCGGGCTGGCGTGGAACGGATCTGGCGCGCGACCATCAATAGCTGGAATGGCCTGATCGCTGTGACGCGGTCGGAAGCTGCCTTTCGCCAGGAGCTCGGCCTGCTGGCGATCGGCGTACCGCTGGCTTTTTTCCTCACTCCGGACGTTGCGAAGCGCTTTGCATTGATTGGGGTGATCGTCTTTATCCTCATCGTCGAGCTCCTCAACACCGCGATCGAGAAGTTGAGCGATCGCGTGACCAGCAAGACCGATCCGACCATCAAACGCGTCAAGGATATGGGCTCCGCCGCCGTCGGGCTGTCATTGCTTGCGGCAGGCGCGGTGTGGATCTGGGTGGCTGTTGAGCGCTTCTGGGGCTAGTGGCCGTATAGCGCCTGCGGCAGCGCCGTCGCCAGTCCCGGCACGAACCAGAGCACCACAAGCGCGAGCAACTGAATTGCCACGAACGGAATAATGCCGACGTAAATGTGCCGTGTGGTGATCTCCGGCGGGGCGACACCGCGCAGGAAGAACAGTGTCGGCCCGAGCGGCGGGTGCATGTAGGATGTCTGCAGATTGACCGCCATCATGATGCCTAGCCAGACCGGATCGACGCCGGGCATGGCCAGCAAGATCGGTGCGACAATTGGCACGACGACGAAAATAATCTCGAACGCATCCATCACGAAGCCGAGCAAAAACATCGCGATCATCACCGTGAGCACTGCGCCCGCCGGTCCGCCCGGCAAATTCGAAAGCGCGCGATGCACCATGTCGTCTCCGCCGAGCGCGCGGAACACCAGGCTGAACATGGTCGCGCCGATCAGGATCAGAAAAATCATGCTGACAATTTGCGCGGTTTTCTCGCAAACCGGCCTCACCAGGCCGCCAAGCGGCGCCTTGCGGGCCGCGAGCACTATCGCGCCGACAGCGCCAATCGACGCGGCTTCGGTCGGCGTTGCGATGCCGCCAAGGATCGAACCGAGCACCGCGGCAATCAGCGCAAGCGGAGCAACCAGCACTTCGGCAAGACGGCGCAGCATCTTGAAGCCGCGCAAGGCTTTCGCATCGGCCGGCAGCGCGGGTGATGCTTTCGGGCGCAGCACCGCGACCGCGATCAGGAAGATCAGGTAGAGGCCGACCAGCGCAAAGCCGGGCACCAGCGCGCCGGCGAACAGATCGCTGACCGTGAGGGATCGCGGCGCAAAAATGCCCTTCGACAGCTGCGCGGCCTGGTACGCGTTGCCGAGTTGATCGCCGAGCAAGACGAGGACGGTTGCCGGCGGAAAAATCTGTGCGAGCGTTGCGGTGGCGGCAACTGTGCCGGCGGCCAGCCGCGGGTCATAGCCGAAGCGCAGCATCGTCGGCAGCATGATAAGGCCCATGGTGACGGTCGTTGCGCCAACCACGCCCTTCGCGGCCGCAAGCAACGTGCCGACAATGACGGCGGATATTCCGAGGCCGCCGCGGAGCGTGCCGAACAGGCGGCCCATGGTCTCGAGCAAATCTTCCGCAATGCGCGAGCGCTCCAGCATGACACCCATGAAAATGAAAAGTGGAATCGCCAGCAGCACTTCGTTCGTCATGACGCCGAAGATGCGCTGCGGCAGCGCGCCGAGAATGCCGAAGCTCATCGCGCCAATCGCGTCGCCGAGCACGGCGAAGATCAGCGACGTGCCGGCGAGCGTGAGGGCGACCGGATAGCCGGCCATCAACGCCGCGATCACGGCGATCACCATCAGAACCGCCAGGATTTCCGGGTTGGCCATCAGCGCGTCCTCGCCAGCACCGTGGCGGCGCGGATTGCCTGCGCCACACCTTGCAAGGCCATCAACACGGCGAAGACAGGGATGAGGGTCTTGAGCACGAAAACGAGCGGCAGGCCGCTCGCTTCCTGCGAGTGCTCGAGGATCGCCCACGAGCGCGCGGCGTAGGGCACCGACAGCCATAGCAGCACGAGCATGAACGGCAGCAGCAGGAGAATGGCACCTGCAAGGTCGATGAGCGCCTTCGTTCGCTTGGACGCTTCGGCGTAAAAAATATCGACACGCACGTGACCTTCCGCGCGCAGGGTCCAGGCCGCCGCCAGCATGAATACCGCCGCGTGCGCGTAGATCACGGTCTCGGAGAGCCAGATGGAACCGAGGCCGAACAAATAACGGGCCACGACCAGTGCGAATTGCAGCAGGACGACAACAAGAATGAGCCAGGCCGCGACGCGGCCTATGCCTGAGACCAGGCGGTCGATGCGGTCAGCCAGCGCGGTCATATGCGCAAATCTCATAACTTCGATGATGGCATAAAGACGCGACCTTTGCTTATAGTGGGGTCATGTCTGACCACGATCACGATCATCATCACGACCACGACCATTCGGAGCTATCTGAAACCCAGCTTCGCGTGCGCGCTCTGGAAACGGTGCTGACCGAAAAGGGTTACGTCGACCCTGCCGCACTCGATCTGTTGATCGAGACCTACGAAAAGAAAGTCGGGCCGCGTAACGGCGCGCGCGTCGTCGCAAAAGCCTGGGCCGATCCGGCCTATCGCGCGCGTCTGCTCAAGGATGCCACGCCTGCGATCGCCGAGATCGGCTATGCCGGGCGCCAGGGCGAGCACATCGTCGCACTGGAGAACACGCCCAAACTGCACAATATGGTCGTGTGCACATTGTGCTCCTGTTACCCGTGGCCTGTGCTGGGATTGCCTCCGGTCTGGTACAAGTCCGCGCCTTACCGCTCGCGCGCGGTGTCCGATCCGCGCGGCGTGCTTGCCGACTTCGGCGTCACGCTTCCCAAAGAAACTGAAATCCGTATCTGGGATTCGACTGCCGAGATCCGTTATCTCGTATTGCCCATGCGACCGGGCGGCACCGAGGGCTGGAGCGAAGAAAAGCTCGCCGATCTCGTCACGCGCGACTCCATGATCGGCACCGGCCTGCCGAAATCTCCGAAGGACGTCGCAAAGTGAACGGCGGTCAGGATCTTGGCGGCACGCACGGCCACGGCCCGGTCAAGCCGGAGCCGAACGAGCCTGTCTTCCACGGCGAATGGGAAAAGCGCGCCTTTGCGCTCACGCTGGCGATGGGCATGCCCGGCGGCTGGAATATCGACATGTCGCGTTTCGCACGCGAGAACCGCCCACCGGGCGAATATCTGTCGATGACTTATTACCAGATCTGGTTTGCCGCGCTTGAGACCATGCTGAAGGAGCGCGGCCTGGTGGCGGAGGACGAGATCGCCGCCGGTCATTCGCTGCATCCGGCAAAACCTGTCAAACGCATACTGTCGCCGGGCGACGTCGCCAAGACTTTGCATCGCGGCGGCCCGACCGAGCGAGACACAAATACGAAGGCGGCATTCAAGCCTGGCGACAAAGTGCGTGCGAAGAATATCAACCCACTGACGCACACGCGCCTGCCGCGCTACGTGCGCGGCCACGTCGGCACGATCGAGCGCATCGTCGGCTGTCACGTTTTCCCGGACAGCAATGCGACGGGGGCCGGCGAGAATCCGCAATGGCTCTACACCGTGCGCTTCGACGGACGCGAATTGTGGGGTGATGAAGGCGACCCCACCTCGCAGGTTTCCGTCGATGCCTGGGAGCCCTATCTGGAGCCGGCCTGACATGGCAATGGATCCGCAAGCCGCCATGCGCGCCGCAGTCGTCGTGCCCGGCGTGCCGCGCGACGCCGATGGCCCGGTATTTCGCGAGCCGTGGGAGGCCCAGGCCTTCGCCATGACATTGGCGCTGCACGAACGCGGCGTTTTCACCTGGCCGGAATGGGCGGCAGCGCTTGCCGCCGAAATCAAGCGTGCACAGGCGGCCGGCGATCCTGACACCGGCGAAACTTATTACTCGCATTGGCTCAACACGCTCGAGAAGCTCGTCGCGGAAAAAGGTGTGACGACCGCCGATACGTTGCATCGCTACCGCGACGCATGGGATCGCGCCTGCGACCGCACCCCGCACGGCCAGCCGATCGAGCTTCGTCCCGACGATTTTCGCTAGACGCCCATCAGGCGTTCGCTGACAAATAGCCGGTGAGCAAGGCCGCACCGAAAAACACAATCACCAGCGCCGCCGCGGTTTCCACTCCGCGCAGGACTATCAGCCCGACCCCCGGCTTTGCTTTCGCAAGCCTGCCTGCGAGCTCCGCGCGCGCCCACCGCCAGAGTGGCGATCGCCGCCACCGTTATTGCCGTCCCGAGCCCCATCACAAAGGTCGAGGCGACGCCGATCCAGAACAGACCCTGCGCAAGCGCAAACACGAGCACGATGATCGCGCCCGAACACGGGCGCAGGCCAACAGCCACGATCGCCGTCAGGCCGCGCCTCAGCCAATGGACGGCCGGCGAGTTCGCTCGGCTCCGGTGCGTGCCCGTGACTCCAGGCTGATGCATCATGGTCGTGGTCATGATCATGATGATGGTGGTGATGATGGCCGTGAGCATGCTCATGCGCGTGATCATGGGCATGCGACCCGTTCCTCGAGACCCAGCGCTTGCAAGAAGGCCCTGCCTTTCACCCACAGGAGACGCAGACCGATCAACAAAATGAGCGCATAGCTGACGATCTCGATCACGCGCACGGTATTGCCCATCGCCTTCGCCGTGGCGCCAAGGAGCGCCGGCGGCAACCCCGACGATGGCGATTGCGGTCAACGCCTGCAGAATGGCGGATGCGAACGAGAGCACAATGCCGCGCCGCCAGGTCTCATTGTTGGCCACCAGATAGGACGAGATCACCGCTTTGCCGTGGCCCGGTCCCGCGGCATGGAACACACCATAGAGAAAAGAGATGCCGAGCAGCGTGTAGGCTGCACTGCCGTCCGCCTTGGCGGCGCGAATGAGCCCCGACAGCATCCGGTAAAATTCGGCCTGCTTTGCAAGAATCCAGCCGGCAAAGCCGCCGACCTCGGACGGCGGCGCGCCTCGGTTGACGCCGAACGGCTGCGCCATCGCGGCGATCGACGATGACGAGAACAAGCAGGATGGATGCGGACAGCAAAACGCCGCGCGCAATGCGCGTTCGCGAGGCAACGCTCAAGGACAATGCACCAGGATCTTGCTGGCGAATTGCGCGCCCCAGGTCATCGTGGTGTTTTTCTGGTCGGCCGGTATCTGGCTCAGCGCTTTGCCTTCGGCGAAGGTCATTTCACGCGGCAACACCACGTCGAGCTTGCATTTCGGCGCACCGGCAAGCTGCACCGGCTTGTCCTTGGCGAACGCGAAGTCGACGAAAATGGACGGATCGTAGATCTCGATTTTCAGCTCTTTGGCCTTCACCGGCGTCTTGAACGGCAGCAGGAAATTGAGCGTCAGCACCTGGTCTTTGTAATCGAGCCAGTAACCCGGCGCGGGATCGGTGAGTTCCGCCTTTTTGCCGTCGGCCGTGGCAAAGGTGAAGTAGCCGTATTCCTTCAACGACTCGACGTTGACCTTGGCGAGCGGCGCAAGTTCTTCGCGCGTGAATTTGCCCTTCTCCTTGCTCTCCATCCCTTGCGTCGCAAACGTGGAGAACATGTCGTCGAACGACCAGGCGTGACGAATCCCGGTGATACTGCCGTCGGGCGCGTAGACAAGCTCGGTTTGCATCGTCACCCAGACGTGAGGGTGCGCCTGCGCAAGACTGCCAGCGGCCAGAATGAGCAGTGCAACAAAAAGAATGCGAAGCAGCGCGTTCATGCGTGTGCACGATAGCACGGACTGCGGCGCAAAGGTGGCGTGTAACGTTGTTACGAATAGCTTTAGCGTAAACGCGGCGGATCAGACGCCCGCCGCACCGCCGTCGGCGCGTGGGTCATGACCGCCTTCCAAGGTGCCGTTGGCATGCAGCACTACTGCTCCTGCGTGACCCATCGTGTCGGAATAGGCCTCGTCAAGAACGGCCACGTCGTGGCCAGCGGACAAGAGACGATCCACAAGATTCCCGTCGAAACGCGACTCCATCCGCAAATTGGTATGGGTCGAGCCCCAGGTTCGCCCCAGCAGCCAACGCGGCGCATCGAGCGCCTTGTCGAGCGGCTGTCCGAATGTGACGTGACGCGTGAACACGGCCGCCTGGCTTTGCGGCTGGCCGTCGCCACCCATCGTGCCGTAGGCAATGATCCGCTTGTCCTTGAGAACCGCGAGCGCGGGGTTGAGCGTATGAAACGGGCGCCGGCCGGGCGCCAGCACATTCAGCGCCTTCGGATCGAGCGAGAAGCTCGCGCCACGGTTTTGCATGACGATGCCGGTTGCCGGCAGCACACATCCGGAGCCGAACTCCCAATAAAGCGACTGGATGTATGAGACGACGAGACCGCTCGAATCCGCCGCGCCCATCCAGATCGTGTCGCCTTCGCCGTAGGGCGCGGGCCAGCGCGCGGCCTTGCGAGCGTCAATCTTTGCGGCCTCGGCATCGAGGAATGCCGGCAGAAAATACCGGCCAAGATCTGTTGTGATTTTGTCCGGATCGGTAACGACCTGATCGCGCACCCGGAAGGCGCGCTTGGTTGCTTCGACAATGCCATGAATATGTTCGAAGCTTTCGGCTCGGGCGACACGTAGGCGCTCGAACAGCGCAAGGATAATCAGCGACGCCAGACCCTGCGTCGGAGGCGGAGAATTGTAGAGCGTGCCCGCTTGCGTCACGACGCTGAGCGGCTCATCGACAATCGCGCGATAGCTTTCCATGTCAGCGCGTGTGACTGGGCTTCCAATGCGATCGAGATCGGCCGCGATCTCGCGCCCGATGTCGCCGCGGTAAAAATCGTCAAGCCCGGCATGGGCAAGCTGCTCAAGCGTCGCGGCAAACGCTGTCTGCTTCAGCCGCGCGCCGGCCTCGGGGACTTTGCCATCGAGCAGAAATGCATTCTTGAAGCCGACGGCCTTGTCCATCTCCGGAAGCTTTTCAGCTGTCAGCCGCGCCTGGCTGCGCGTCACAACATATCCGCCGCTCGCATGTTTGATGGCGGGCGCAAGCAGCAAATCGAGGGGCATCTTGCCGCCCTGCGCTTTGGCGGCGTCCGCAGCGAGCGTCCATGCGGCGACCGCGCCCGGCACCGTCAGCGCGGCGAGCGGCCCGCGTGCCGGAATTTCATCGTAACCGGCCTCACGATAAAGCCGCGGTGTCGCCTTGGTGCCTGCCCGTCCGGCGCCCATCAGCGCCCGCACGCGGCCGGACGGCTCCCGGACCAGCCAGAAACCGTCGCCGCCAATGTGGTTCATATGCGGATAGACCGCCGCGATGGAGGCGGCCATGGCGAGCATCGCCTCGATGGCATTGCCGCCTTCGGCGAGGATCGCGCGCCCGTCTTCGACTGCTGGCCGCATGCGGCGCGGCCACGACACCGCGGCGATGGCCCGCACTGTGCAAGGTCATTTAACCCCCCGGAACGTTCAAGGCGCCGTGACCTCGACAAGACCGCGTTTTTTCAGAAGGGCATCGACGGTCGGCAGCCGGCCGCGAAAGGCCTTGTAGGCATCCGCAGGATCGCGCCGGTTTCCTGCGCTGTAGACATAGTCGCGCAGGCGCTTCGCCGTCGCCGGATCGAACGCATTGCCGGTCTCCTCGAATGCCGCGAAAGCATCGGCATCGAGAACCTCCGACCACATGTACGAATAGTAGCCGGCCGCATAGCCGCCACCCGAGAACAGGTGCTGAAAATGCGGGAGCCGATGCCGCATCACGATCTCCGGCGGCATCGCGATGCGCTCGAGATCCTTGCGCTCGAACGCCGCGACATCAAGCGCAGCCGCATCCGGCAACGAATGCAGATCGAGGTCGACCAGTGCGCAGGCTGTGTACTCGATCGTCGCGAAGCCCTGATTGAAGGTGCGAGTCGCAAGCAGACGCTCGAGCAGGGCTTTCGGCATCGGCTCACCGGTGCTTGCGTGCAATGCATACTTCTGCAGGATCTCCGGCACCTCCAGCCAATGCTCGTAGAGCTGCGAGGGTAATTCGACGAAATCGCTGGGGACGGCCGTCCCGGCAATAAGAGGATAGGTTACGTCGGACAGCATCCCATGCAACGCATGACCGAATTCGTGAAAGAGCGTGCGGGCATCATCGAACGACAGCAACGCAGGCTCGCCGGCCGCCGGTTTCGAAAAATTGCAGATGTTGAGAACAATCGGCCGGATGTTGCCCGTGAGCTTCTCCTGATCGCGCAGCGAAGTCATCCAGGCGCCGCTGTGCTTGGACGGTCGTGCGAAGTAGTCACCGATAAATAACGCGACATGACGGCCTTGAGCGTCCGTCACGTTCCAGGCGCGGGCGTCCGGATGATAAAGAGCTGCATCGACGCGCTTGAACGAAAGTCCGAACAGCCGGCGGGCGGTCTCAAATGCCGCCTCGATCATATTGTCGAGCTGGAAATACGGCTTGATCTCGGCCTCGTCGAGATCGTAACGCGCCTTGCGGAGCTTTTCCGTGTAGTAGCGCCAGTCATGCGGTGCGAGCGCAAAGTTTCCGCCTTCTTCGGCAATCATCGCCTGCAGCGCGTCGCGCTCGACCGCCGCCTTTGTGAGCGCCCTGCCCCAGACCTCATCAAGCAGCTTGCGAGCCGCCTGCGGCGTCTTGGCCATCTGGTCATCGAGACGGTAGTCGGCGAAGTTTGCGAAGCCGAGCAGCTTTGCGCGTTCCGCGCGCAGCGCCACCATTTCGGCAATCAGGGCGCGATTGTCGGTCGCGCCGCCGTTTTCCCCACGCGCGATCCAGGCCTGGAATGCTTTTTCCCGCAGATCACGCCGTGCAGAAAACTGGAGAAAGGTTTCCATCGACGATCTCGCCAACGTAATCGCGTATTTGCCGGGGTGGCCGCGCTCATCCGCAGCAGCACGCGCAGCCGCTCGAGCAAAGTCCGGCAGTCCGGCAAGGTCGCTCTCTTCGAGGACCATCACGAAAGATTTCTCGTCCGCGAGGACGTTCTGGCCAAATTGCGTGCCAACACTCGCCAGACGCTCGTTGATCGCCGCGAGCCGGTCCTGCGCCTTCTTGCTCGAGCGCCGCGCCCGATCGTACGAACCGCGTGTGATAGCGCTCCAGCACGCGGGCCTGCTCAGCATCGAGCGAAAGCGTATCGCGCCTGTCGTAGAGATCGGCAATTCGCGAGTAGAGCGCGCGGTTCAGGTAAAGCGCGTTGTTGTGACGCGCCAACAGCGGCGAGATGTCCCGCTCGATGGCTTCGATTTCGTCCGACGTGTCGGCGCCGGCCAGCACAAAAAACACGCCCGCCACGCGTTCGAGGGCTGCGGCCGCTTCGCTCAAGCGCAGCGATCGTATTCTCGAAATCAGGAGGCGCCGGATTTTCAGCGATAGCGTCGATTTCGGCACGGTGATCGGCCAAGGCCCGATCAAACGCCGGGCGGAAATGGTCGGGCTTGATCGCCTCAAATGGCGGGAGCTCAAGCGCTCCGGCCCATTCGGAAAAAAGCGGGTTCTGCATTTTGGCTGGGGGACGTTTCATATCGCCTATATAGGCTAAATATCGGGAGGCGCGACTGAGGGGGGACGGCAAATCGAAAGGGCGAACTAGTACCGACACATCTCGTGATGACGCTCCTCCGATCCTTGAGGCGGAGCTTCTGTTCGTTAGACCGGCGCGAGGGTGCCGACGTCAATTCGTTAACGCTCGCGGCAGCTTCGCGTCTGGCCGAGGCGTCGCAGCATTTTCTCCGGCTATGGACTTGATTCGGCGGCCGGATTCGGTGACATTGCGGCTCGTAACGGAGGCCCTCATGGCCCAGGACCGCCGCATCGTCTGGCTCAACGTCATCACCGTGATCAGCGCGGCCATCCTGATCGGCGCCGAGGTGTTCGGTGCGGCCTTCGCCGGCTCATGGGCGATCGCCACCTTGTTTGATCTCGGGGGCATCGGAGCGCGCGTGCTCGACGTGGTGTTCGTGCTCTGCGGCCTCGCTGTCATGGCGCAGTTCATCCGCACCGCGCACCGCATCGAGCCGTTCACCGCCCGCGACTGAGCGCGGCACGTCACGCTCCGAAAGAAAAAGTTAAGAAAGTTTTTTGATGCGGCGAACTAATTCGCTTGCATGTGTCACCAAAATTACTTATTTCCGTAATGCCCAATTTCGCACGTGCCTGTGGCCGTGTGTCGGTCGGTAGGTAGCGGGACAAGAGGCCCGCCAGCCGCCTGGAGAGAGAAGCCAAAACCTCTCCAAGAAATCTGACCGGCAGCTGGAGGCGAAACCAGCACACTCTGCTCTCAGCAGGGGACGCGGCTTAAAGCAACGACGATCGGGCTTCCTTGGTCTCTGCCGGCCTCCACCACCGGCGCGGGTCACCGAAGAGGCTTGTTCATCTTTGCCGGCCGTGCGGACGGGGATCCCCCCATCCAATCCAAGGCAGCATGAGCGGGAGACGATGTGTGTAGCGTTGGCGCGTCCCCATCGCGCGCAGACGCTTGCCTTCGTTGACCGCAGCATTCGGAGCTTGATGGCTCCGTCAGCCGTGGGGAATAGCGCCAATGACCGAGCGCATCCGCGAGTTCCTACGTAAGCGTAACGACGAAGGCCCTTGCCTGGTCGTCGACCTTGACGTGGTTCGCGACAACTACAATGCCTTTGCAAAGGCCCTGCCTGACACGCGGGTGTTCTACGCCGTGAAGGCCAATCCGGCGCCGGAGGTTCTGGCGCTGCTGGCCAAGCTGGGCTCCTGCTTCGATACCGCCTCGATCCCCGAGATCGAGATGGTGCTGGCAGCGGGCGCCACGCCCGACCGCATCAGCTATGGCAACACCATTAAGAAGGAGCGCGACATCGCGCGCGCCTACGCGCTCGGCGTCCGGCTTTATGCCGTCGACTGCAAGGCGGAGGTCGAGAAGATCGCCCGGGCCGCGCCTGGCAGCCGGGTCTTCTGCCGCATCCTGTCCGATTGCGTCGGGGCGGATTGGCCCTTGTCGCGCAAGTTCGGCTGCGAGCCCGCAATGGCCGCAGACGTGCTCGAGCACGCCCTCAAGGCCGGCCTCGAGCCGTGCGGCGTGTCATTCCATGTGGGTTCCCAGCAGCGCAACCAGCACGCCTGGGACCGTGCTCTTGCTTCGGCAGCGGCCGTATTCAAGGAGTGCGGCGAGCGCGGCATGAACCTGTCGATGGTCAACCTGGGCGGTGGCTTCCCGACCAAGTACCTGAAGAACGTGCCTTCCGTGAAAACCTACGGAAACGCGATCTTCAAGGCGCTGCGCAAGCACTTCGGCAACCGGATCCCGGAGACCATCATCGAGCCGGGCCGCGGCCTGGTCGGCAATGCCGGCACCATCGAAGCCGAGGTTGTCCTCGTCTCCAAAAAGAGCGAGGAGGACGACGTCCGCTGGGTCTATCTCGACATCGGCAAATTCGGCGGTCTCGCCGAAACCATGGACGAGTCGATCCGCTACCCGATCCGCACCCCGCGGGACGGCGACGCGCTGGCACCTTGCGTGCTGGCGGGGCCGACCTGCGATTCCGCCGACGTGCTGTACGAGAAGGAGCCCTACATGCTCCCGGTCAGCCTCGAGATCGGTGACAAGGTGTTGATCGAAGGGACCGGCGCCTACACGGCGACCTACTCGTCGGTCGCGTTCAACGGCTTCTCGCCGCTGAAGACCTATCACATCTGACATCGCCGGGGCCGGCTGGGCCGGCCCCTCCCACTCCCGAACAACGCCCCTTTGAGCGCGCGTCGCTGCGCGCCGGGGCAGGAGCACGAAGTCGAGATGATCTCGATCAGGAAAGAACGGCCTCCCGACGTTGCAGCGCGCGAAGCGCTGCTGGACGACGCTTTCGGTGGCCAGCGTTGGCGCAAGAGCTCGCAACGGCTGCGCGACGGCCGGTCGCCGGCCGAAGGCCTCGCTTTCGTCGCGACGGATGGCAAGCGCGTCGTCGGCACGGCCAGGCTTTGGGACATCGTCAGCGGCACCGGTAAGCCGGCTCTGCTGCTTGGCCCGGTCGCCGTCGCCCCCGATTGCCGCAACCGCGGAATTGGTGCGGCGCTGGTCCGCCGCGCACTCAGCGTGGCGCGCCGGCAGGGTCACCGCGCGGTCATTCTCGTCGGCGATGCGCCCTACTACGGCCGCTTCGGCTTCTCCGCCGAGAAAACTGCGGCCTTGCGTATGCCCGGTCCTTTCGAACGCCAGCGCCTGCTCGGCCTCGAGCTGGTGCCGGGAGCGCTCGACGGGGCGCGCGGGCTCTTGCGCGCGGCCGGCCGGCCTGTCCAGCCCGCAATCGCTGCTTCGGCGGCCTGATCAGCAGCAAAATACCGTGGACGCCGGACGGGCTTTTGCCCGACTGCTATTCCGTTCGCGCTCCGGCACGGATATGACCGGCCTCTTTGGAGACACTGACGATGCCCAAATGGCCAGTGCATGCCCGCATTGACGGGCCCATCGTGATGATCGGCTTCGGCTCGATCGGCAAAGGGACCCTGCCGCTGATCGAGCGCCATTTCCACTACGATAAGAAGCGTTTTGTCGTCATCGACCCCGAGGACAAGGACCGCAAGCTGCTCGACCAGCGCGGCATCCGCTTCATCCATCAGGCGGTCACAAAGGCCAATTACCGACACCTGCTCACGCCGTTGCTGACCGCCGGCGGCGGCCAGGGCTTTTGCGTCAACGTGTCCGTGGATACCTCGTCACTCGACATCATGGAGTTGTGCCGCGAAGTCGGCGCTCTCTACATCGACACCGTGGTCGAGCCCTGGAAGGGCTTTTATTTCGATAGCAAGCTCGGTCCGGAGGCACGCTCGAACTATGCGCTGCGCGAATCGATCCTCGCTGCCCGCCGCAAACGGCCGGGCGGGCCGACTGCAGTGTCGTGCTGCGGCGCCAATCCCGGCATGGTGTCCTGGTTCGTCAAGCAGGCCCTGCTCAATATTGCGCGGCGACGTCGGGTTGAAGTCCAAGGTGCCGAAGACCCGGGAGGAATGGGCGCGGCTTGCCAGGAAGGTCGGGATCAAGGGCATTCATATCGCGGAGCGCGACACGCAGCGCGCCAAGCAACCGAAGCCGATGAACGTGTTCGTCAACACCTGGTCGGTCGAGGGCTTCATCTCCGAAGGCCTGCAGCCCGCCGAGCTCGGCTGGGGAACGCACGAAAAATGGGCGCCTTCGAATGTCGGAAGGCACAAAGGCGGCTGCGGCGCGGCAATCTATATGTTGCAGCCGGGTGCCAATACGCGCGTGCGCTCGTGGACGCCGACCGCGCAGGCGCAGCTTGGCTTCCTGGTCACCCACAATGAGTCGATCTCGATCGCCGACTACTTCACCCTCCGGCGAGGGCGCAAGACCATCTACCGGCCGACGTGCCATTACGCCTATCACCCCTGCAATGACGCGGTGCTTTCGATGCACGAGGTGTTCGGCCGGGCAGGCGCGCCGCCCGACGACGTCCACATTCTCGACGAACACGAGATCGCCGACGGGATCGACGAGCTCGGCGTCCTCCTCTACGGGCACAAGAAGAATGCCTATTGGTACGGCTCGCAGCTCTCGATCGACGAGACCCGCGAAGTCGCGCCCTACCAGAACGCCACCGGCCTGCAGGTGACTTCGGCCGTGCTGGCAGGCATGGTTTGGGCGCTGGAAAATCCGAAGGCCGGCATCGTCGAGACCGACGAAATGGACTTCCGCCGCTGCCTCGAAGTGCAGCTTCCTTATCTCGGCCCAGTCATCGGCACTTACACCGACTGGACACCCCTCACCGGCCGTCCGGGACTTTTCCCGGAAGACATCGACAAGCGCGATGCCTGGCAGTTCAGAAACGTGCTGCTGCACTGAGCAACACACGGGTACGCCAAATCATGACGGGCGGCCGAAGCGGCCGCCCGTTTTTTGTACTCCCGTTATTTCGGGGGTTCGGGCAGGCTTCTCGCCGGGTTTCGGCGGCGGGCGCTTTTGCTGCTGCTGCGGCGGCGGCGGCGCAGCGGGCCGTTGCTGAGGGGCGGCGGCTGCGGCGGAGGCTGCATCTGCCTGGCTGCGGTGGCGGCTGCACCTGCTGCGGCGGAGGTTGGACCTGCCTTGGCTGCGGCGGCGGCTGCACTTGATGTTGCGGCTGCGGCGGAGGCGGCTGCAAGCGACGCTCTTGCGGCGGCGGTTGCGGTGTCGAGGGCGGCGCCGATTGCGGCGGAATTGGCCGCACGATCGTCGGCTGCTGCGGCGGCGGCGGACCGCCTGATGGTGGCGGTGGTCCTCGCAGCTGCTGTTGCGGTTGAGGTGGCGGCGACGACGGCGGCGTCGCTTGTGGCGGGATTGGCCGCACGATCGTCGGCTGTTGCGGCGGCGGACCGCTGGGGCCCGGCGGTGGGCTTACGTCGCGCCGTTGCAGCTGCTGTGGAGGCGTCGTCACGGCTGGTGGTGTCGTCGCCGGCGGCGTTGTCTGTGGCGGCGTAGCCGGCGGTGACGTCGTGACCGGTGGAGTCGGGCGCGGTGTCTGCACGGCCGGACCGGACGGCGGTGTCGGCCCGCCGGGTTGCCGCGGCGCGCCGTTCGGCTGTGGCGCCGGCGAAGATTTCGGCGGCGGAGGCGGCGCGACCGTTGCTCCTTGCGCAGCGCGCGGCGGAGTGGGGCCGAGGCGCCCGCGCTCATCGTTGCGGAGGGCCTGCGGCTGCGGCACGCGGGCGACAGGCTGCACTACGGCCTGTGCCGGCTGCACCGTCGCCTGCAGCTGGCTTGGCCCGCCCGGACGCGGCTGGCCACGCTGGTGCCGCTGCCCTGTGCGGTTCAGATCCTGCGGCCGCACCTGCACGGCACCGGCGACCCCTTGCGTGCTCGCCAGGACGCGGGGTTGCACATGGAAGGTCTGTACCGGCCGACGCGCCGCGGCGGCGACAATTCCAGGAGCAATGCCCGGATTGACGGCGAAGCGTCCGCGATGGTCGCGATGCTCGAGTCGTACCGTGCGATTGACGATTACCGTCCGCCTGAAGACGACGATCGAACGCTGTGGCGGCAGGAAGTAGGTGCGCACGCGCGGCGCCACCAGATAGCGCGGCGGCAGGAAGATCCAGTACGCCGGATCGTTGTCGTATTCGTAGACGACTTCATCCGGCGGCAACGGCGCCCAGCCGACATAATCGTCGCCGCGGCGCCAATCGACCCAGGCCGGGGCCCATTCATCGCCCGGAACCCAGAACCAGCCAAGCCGCCGGTCGTGCGCCCAGCGGCCATAGTGGAAGGCCACCCAACCCCAGTCGGCCTCTTCCTCGTCGGAGACCCAGTACCAGCCCCACTCTTCGGTATAGACCCATCGTCCGTACGTGTAGGGACGCCACCCGGGCGGCAGATCGTAGGGCACCCAGACTTCGCCGAAGCGCGGATGCGGTTGCCACGATCCATATGGCTCGAGCGCAGATTGAAATTCGGCCGAGACCTGTGCATGCGCCGGCGTCAGGGTTGCAATCGTCACCGAAGCCGACAGCGCGCAGGCCGCGATGGCGATGCATGCAATGACCGCCAAAGCCAAACACCGTAGATGACGAATGACTGTCCTCATGGTCGCTCCAAAGGTCCGGGCTTATCGCAGGTGAATGTCTGTTCAGCTTGAAACTCGGATCAACTCACAAGCAACGCGCACACTGAGACGATGTATTGCGGCGATCAAAGGGCGAGAATGCCAGCGCCGCCAGATTCAGTACCAAACGCCAAAGTTTGACCGGTGCTGTCCCAGCCAAGCGCGCTGACAGGTTGCTCGTCCGCCTGTCGCGCCAATATCAAGGCATCGTCATCGATGCGCACAAGCTTCACCGCTCCGTCAGCATATCCGATCGCGACAACCGGCTGGCGTGGATGACACGCGACGCTCGTTACACGTGACTCTGCGCGTGCCAGGATTTTCGGCTGCCGACCCATCGGGCCATCTTTGCCGTCAAACGGCCAGAGGATGAGTTGCTCGGAACCCGATGTCGCCAGGAATTCTCCGTTTGCGGTCCAGCTTAGCGAGCGCACGCGCGTCGAATAGCCGGACATGCGCATGTGTTTGGCATCGGCAATACGCCATCCGTGGAGCGTCGGCTCTTGCATGGTGGTGATCAGGAACTTGCCATCCGGACTGATCGTCACCCCGAGGTGCGAGCCCTTCCATTCCAGGAATTCCGGCTTGGCGCCGCTGGCGTTGGGAAACCACAACGTGACCCCGTTGTAGTGCGCAATTGCAACGCGGAATCCTTTCGGTGCGAAGGCAAGACCGGCAACCGTCGAGGGCGCGTCGAACACGCGCAGGTCGCCCTTGCGCGTGCGGACATGCGCGGTTTTGCCGGCCGACCATGCAACCGAGTTCGTCTGGGCCGAGCGCGACATGATCCACCCATCGCTTCTTTTCGTCCGATGCGAGTTCGCGGTGATCGCCATCAGCACTTGCTTCGATCAGCTTGCCGTCGTCGCCTCCGGAAATGATGCGTTTTCCATCGGAGGCACTGTTGAGAATTGCGCCGGCATGAATGACGACGCGCCGCTCGCCATCTTCACCCGCGAATAGCAGCGCCTCTTCACCGAGCACGAATACCGGCGTCGATCCGAGAAAATGCACGCCGACGACCGGCGCGCCGGCATTTACGGCACGGACGCGGTCGGCAAGCGAAGGAATCGGGATCTGCGTGTCGCTCACGTTAGGCGATGCAGCTTTCGAAGCCCTGACGAATTCTGTCTTCCGGAAGATTGCGTCCGATGAAGACAGCGCGGCTGTCGCGCTTTTCATCCGCACGCCACGGCCGCTGATGGTCGCCGTCGAGAATCATGTGCACGCCCTGGAACACGAAGCGCTCGGGGTCATCCTTGAACGAAAGGATTCCCTTGCACCGCAAAATGTTCGGGCCGTCCTTCGCGACGAGATCCTGAATCCACGGAAAGAACTTGTCGGGATTGAGCGGCTTGTCGGTCTTGAGCGAAACCGACTGCATTTCCTCGTCGTGGTAGTGCTTCAGGCCATTGCCGTGATGATGGTGGTGGTGATGATCATGGCCGTGTTCGTGATGATGGTCGTGATCGTGGTGGTGATCATCGGCGTCGAGGAACGAAGGCTCAATCTCGAGAATACGATCGAGATCGAAGGCATTGCGGCCGAGGACTTCGCCGATGTCGATCTTGGCGCGCTCGGTGCGATGCAGCCGCGCATAAGGATTAAGCCCGCGGATCCGCGCCTCGAGCTCGCTCAACTCTTCCGGCGCCACCAGATCGGTCTTGTTGATCAGGATGACGTCGGCGAAGGCGATCTGGTTCTTTGCTTCCGGTGCGTCCTTGAGACGATCCGTCAGCCACTTGGCGTCGGCGACCGTTACAACCGCATCCAATTTGGTCCGCGAACCGACCGCCTCGTCCATGAAGAATGTCTGCGCGACCGGCGCCGGATCCGCGAGCCCGGTCGTCTCCACGATGATCGCGTCGAATTTCCCCTTGCGCCGCATCAGGCCGTCGATGATCCGCACGAGGTCGCCGCGCACGGTGCAGCAGATGCACCCGTTGTTCATCTCGAACACTTCCTCGTCGGCGTTGACCACCAGCTCGTTGTCGATGCCGATCTCGCCGAACTCGTTGACGATGACGGCGAATTTCTTGCCGTGCGGCTCGGACAAAATGCGGTTGAGCAGCGTGGTCTTGCCGGCGCCGAGGTAGCCGGTGAGCACGGTAACTGGGATTTTCTCGGTATTACTGGGGGTTGGCATTGAAGCGGACACTCCGTTTGATGGTCATATAGGCAATTTCAGGCAGGACCACAAAAGGGGAGTGACGCCGACACCAAAGTCCTCCCGGCGTCAATTCATGCCACGCTAGCCAATCCCGCGCTTGTGGCTATTCTTGTCGCGCAGAAGCGGTGTCGTGGCCAGGGCGGAAACTTATGAACTATTCGACCAACTTCCCGTCGATCAAAGACCAGGTGTCCGCGCAGGAATGGCAGGCGCGGCTCGATCTCGCGGCCTGCTATCGCCTGATCGACGTCTATGGAATGACCGACCTCATCTACAACCACATCACGGCGCGCGTTCCCGGTGAGGAGGACGTGCTGCTGATCAATCTCTATGGCCTGCTCTACAAGGAAATCACCGCCTCCAGCCTCGTGAAGATCCATGTCGACGGCGAGATCATCTGGAAGCCCGACACGGACTACGACATCAACAAGTCCGGCTACGTGATCCACGGCGCCATTCACAAGGCGCGGCCCGATGTCGCCTGTGTCCTGCACACGCATACGCGCGCCGGCATGGCGGTCGCCGCCATGAAATGCGGGCTGTTGCCGCTGTCGCAAACCTCGATCCGTTTTGTCGGGCACATCGGCTATCACGACTACGAAGGTCCGGCGGTCGAACTCGACGAGCGCGAGCGCCTGGTTCGCGACCTGGGGCCGCACGAGGCCCTGATCATGCGCAATCACGGCCTGCTGACCTGCGGCGCCACCGTGCAGCAGGCATTCAACACAATGTATCAGCTCGAACTGTCGTGCCGTTCGCAGGTCGATGCGATGGCCGCACGCACCGAGCTCACAATGCCCGGAGAGAACGTCTTGGCGCACACGGCGCACATGTATCAGCCGGGCACGCGGCGGCCTTACGGTATTCTGGAATGGCCGGCCATGCTGCGCCGGCTCGATGCGGAGCAGAAGAACACCGACTATCCGCCCTATTGGCACTGAGCAACGACGACATCTGGGGAAGACAATGCCGACAATGCTGTCACGACTGTTCGCCGCCGCCTTGCTCGCTTTGACGTTGGCGCCAAGCGCCTTTGCCGACGACTACCCGAACCGCCCGGTGCGCCTGATCGTTCCGTTCCCGCCCGGCGGCAGCAACGACGTCGTGGGGCGGCTCGTCGCGCAGCAACTCAGCAACCAGCTCGGCCAACAGGTATTCGTGGACAATCGCGGCGGCGCCGGTGGCGTGATCGGTACCGAGGCTTGCGCGACCGCCGCGCCTGACGGCTACACGCTCTGCATCATTTCGATTGCACATGCGGTCAATCCGGCGTTGCACAAGCTCAACTACGATCCAATCAAGTCGTTTACGCCGATCTCGATTTTCGCAACCGGACCGAACGTGCTGGCGATCAATCCGACGCTCCCGGTGAACTCCGTCAAGGAGCTGGTCGCGCTCGCCAAGCAGAAGCCCGGTGAGCTCAACTACGCCTCTGCCGGCGTCGGCAGCTTTCAGCATCTCGGCGGCGAACTGTTCAAGCTCACCGCCGGCGTCAACATCGTGCACGTGCCGTACAAAGGCGGCGGTCCGGCCATGCAGGACGTGATCAGCGGCCATGTGAAGATCATGTTCTCGTCGCTGATCCAGACCACGCCGTTCATCAAGTCCGGTCAGCTCAAGGCGCTCGGCACCGGCGGCGCCAAGCGCACGTCCGTCCTTCCCGATGTGCCGACGATCTCCGAGGCGGGCGTGCCCGGCTACGTCGCGGACAATTGGTGGGGGCTCGCCGCGCCTGCCGGATTGCCGGCACCATTGCTCGACCGGCTGTACAAGGCGAGCCAGGCGTCGTTGAAAGCCCCCGAATTGCAGGCGCAATTCGAACGCGAGGGCGCGACTACGGTCACCATGACGACGGCCGAATTTGGCGACTACATCAAATCCGAAATCGCGAAATGGGGCCGCGTGGTCAAAGAAGGCAAGATCACCGCGCAATAGTGCATTAATGCACACTTAACCGTGCGCCGGATGCGCGTCGTCCCGTCCTGCAGAAGGGTGGCACGAAAGCCATAAATCGCTGTGCTGCTGCCGATTCGGCAGCGTGCCAATTTTACCTTAGCTTTACGGGCCGCCGATAAGGTGCCTGCGTAGCGTTTGGGGGCGACCCAGGCGATCAGGTGGAAGGCGGCAGGAAGAAATCCTGCCCAAGACAAGAATGTCGCAGGCTGCCTCCGTCATTGAAGAGCTCGAGGACGTTCTGGCCGCGGGCTCGAGCGATCGTCGCACTGAAATTCTCAGGCGCGTCACCGATCTTTTCCTCGGCAACGCAGAAAACTTCAACCACGAGCAGGTCGGCGTGTTCGACGACGTGCTCGCTCACCTCATCCATCAGGTTGAGACCGACGCGCTTGCCGAACTCGGGACCAGGCTCGCACCGATCGGCAATGCGCCGAGCGGCATCATCCGTACTTTGTCACGGCACGATGAAATCAGCGTTGCCGGTCCAGTTCTGGCGCAGTCACCGCAGCTGACCGATGGCGACCTGGTCGAGATCGCCGGACTGAAAGGCCAGGGCCACCTGGGTGCGATTTCTGAACGCAAGCGTCTTGCCGCGGCAGTCACCGATATTCTCATCCAGCGCGGAGATACGACCGTCGTCCGCAAGCTGTCACAGAACCAGGGCGCAACGTTTTCCGAGCGCGGCTACGAAACGCTTGCGACGCGCGCGGAGACCGACGAGCAGCTCGCGGAAAATCTCGGCGTCCGCCTGGATATGCCGCCGCAGCTGCTTCAGAGCCTGATGTCAAAGGCGACAGAGGCCGTGCGGGCACGTTTGCTTGTCGGTTGTGCCTGCCGGAAGACCAAGCCTGCAATCCAGCAGGTCTTGGCGTCGGTCTCCGACAAGGTCCTGCGTAAGGCCGCGGCGCCGCGGGATTTCAGTCGCGCAATCGCGTTGATCGACAGGATGCAGGAGCAAGGCCGTCTCAACGAAATTGCAATTGCTGGCTTTGCCGGCGACGGCAAGTACGAGGAAATGGTCGCGGGGCTTGCGCGCATCTGCGTCGCGCCGATCGAACTGATTGAAAAGCTCATGCAGAACCCGCGCTATGATGGCGTCTCTGGTCGCTTGCAAGGCCGCCGAATTCCGATGGCCGACTCTCAATGCAATCCTCAAGGCTCGCTTCGCACGCTATGAAATGCCGGCCAACGACCTGATCCAGGTGCGCGCCGACTTCATCAAACTTTCGGTCGCAACAGCCCGCCGCATGTTCCGGTTCTGGCTGGTCCGCGGCGTAGCCAAAGCCGAAGTCCTGACCCTTCATTCTGACAACCGCCCAGGCAAGGCCTCCGGCTTGCGGACGAAATGTTATAATGTTACATTTTGGCACTTGTCAGAACCTCATATTTTTCCATGAAAAAGGCCGTGGCCGGGCTCGCCTTGCTTCTTGCGCTGCTTCTTGCGCAGGCCGTGCCGGTCGGCGCCGCCGAAAATCAAATTGCCGTCGTGGCCGCGGAAAATTTCTACGGTGACATTGCGCGCCAGATCGGCGGCGACCGGGTTTCGGTCGTCAGCATCATGAACAATCCCGATCAGGACCCGCATCTGTTCGAGACCACGCCCAGCATCGTGCGCCAGATCGCGGCGGCGCAGATCGTGATCCTCAATGGCGCCAACTACAATTCCTGGATGGACAAGCTCCTGGCTGCAGGACCACGGCGTGACCGGACTAGTCGTCAATGCAGCACGGCTTACCGGCTACAAGGCCGGGGACAATCCGCATCTCTGGTACGATCCCGCGACAATGCCAGCGGTGGCAGCCGCCATTGCCGATGCGCTTGCGAAATCCGACAGCGCGCATGCGGCCGACTACAGCGCGCGGCTCAAAGTCACGCTCGCCGCATTGGATCAGATCACGCAGCGGGTCGCGCAGTTGAAGGCTAAACATGGCGGAGCGCCGGTCACCGCGACCGAGCCGGTGTTCGGCCCGATGGCACGGGCGCTGGGGCTGACCATGCGCAACGAGCGCTTCCAGCTCGCGATGATGAACGACACCGAGCCGAGTGCGCGCGACGTGGCCGCGTTCGAAAACGACCTCAAGGAACGCAAGGTCAGGCTGCTGATCTACAACAGCCAGGTCTCGGAGAAGTTGACCGAACGGCTGCGTGACATTGCCAAGCGGGCCAAGGTTCCGGTGATTGGCGTCACCGAGACCATGCCGGCGAATGTCAAATTCCAGGACTGGCTGCTTGGCGAGCTCGACGTCCTCGACAAGGCATTGAGCGGGCCGAATTCGTGAGCGCGGTCGCCTTCGAGCATGTGACGCTTCAGCTTGGCGGCCGCGCGGTGCTGTCGGACGTCAGTTTCGAGCATCGAGGCCGGCGAGTTCATCGGCGTGCTCGGGCCAAACGGGGCCGGCAAGACCACATTGATGCGCGCAATTCTCGGCCTGCTGACGCCCGGCGCCGGCCGGATAAAGGTCTTTGGGCAGGCGCCGGAATGCGGAAATCCGGCGATCGGATATCTTCCGCAATTGCGCACAGTATTGCCGGATCTTCGCATTCGCGGCCGAGACGTGATTGCCGGCTCCCTGAACGGCGAGCGCTGGGGGCTCGCCCTCAGCAGCCGTCGCGACCGTCTCATGGTTGAAGAGACGCTAGAAGCCGTTGGGGCGCATGAACTTGCCAACCGCCCACTCGCCGAAATGTCCGGGGGCGAGCGGCAGCGCCTGTTGCTCGCACAGGCGCTGATCGGGTCGCCAAGGCTTTTGCTGCTCGACGAGCCGCTGATCAGCCTCGACGCCCACCGCCAGGAAATTGCGATCGATGTGGTGCGCAGGGTTTGCCGCGAGCGGAAGATCACCGTGTTGTTCAGCGCGCACGAGCTCAACCAGCTGCTCGGGACGCTCGACCGCGTGCTTTATCTCGGCAACGGCCATGCCGTGCTCGGCTCGGTCGAAGAAGTGGTCACAGCCCCAATATTATCGAAGCTTTTCGGCACAGAAATTCAGGTGCTTCGCGCCGACGGGCATATTTTCGTGATGTCGCGGGGGCTGGATGTCGAGCGAACCGACCATCTGCACGATCACGGCCACGAGCACGGCCACCACCATCATCACTGACATGTTTGCCTACGACTTCATGATCAATGCGTTCGCCGCCGCCGGCATCGCCGCGGTGGTCTCCGGCATCGTCGGCTATTTCCTGGTGATGCGCGGACAGACTTTCGCGGGCCATGCGCTGTCGCATATCGGCTTTGCCGGCGCGACCGGCGCCGGTCTTGTCGGCCTTGCGCCGCTGTGGGGCCTCATCGCATTCACTTTGGCGGCCGGAATCATCATGGGCGCGCTGAGCGAGCGGATCAGCAACCGCGACGTGGCGATCGGCGTCGTTCTTGCGCTGGCGCTGGGATTTGGCCTGCTGTTCCTGCACTACCACACGTCATTTGCGACGCAGGCGACCGCGCTGCTGTTCGGCAATGTGCTCGCGGTCGACCACGCGATGATTGCAACGCTCGCTTTGCTTGGCGCGATCACGCTTGCGGCGCTTGCCTTCATCATGCGGCCCTTGGTTTTCTCGAGCCTGCAGCCGGAACTGGCGGAAGCCAAAGGCGTGCCCCTTCGCGCCGTCTCCGTCACTTTCCTCGCCATCGTCGCCTTGGCCGTGTCGGTATGCGCCCAGATCGTCGGCGTATTGCTGGTCTTCACGCTGATGGTCGGGCCGCCGGCCGCGGCGCAACGCGTAACGACGGGTCTCTGGAGCGGGCTGTTCGTATCGGCAGGCCTTGCCATTGGCGAGGCCTGGCTCGGCCTGACAACGGCCTTTTATACCGACTGGCCGGTGAGCTTCTGCATTGCCTGCCTCAGCGCCCTCGCCTACTTCGTCTGCATCGCGCTCCCAAAACAAACGAGGCCGGCACAGGTGGCGCCGGCCTCGT
Organism: uncultured Alphaproteobacteria bacterium; assembly: GCA_963718035.1. GTDB lineage: Bacteria > Pseudomonadota > Alphaproteobacteria > Rhizobiales > Xanthobacteraceae > Pseudolabrys. The sequence continues at coordinate 94,655 of CAVQYD010000040.1, forward strand.
AACAAGACAACGCGCGGGGCGTTACATTTTCACGCCGTGCTCGGTCATGTATTTCACCGCGCCCGGGTGCCACGGGATCGGCGAATAGGATTTCACCTGGTTTTCGAGCGTGAAATTCTTCGCCTCGCCGTGCACCGCGACAAGGTCCGCCTTCTTGTCGAAGATCGTCTTGACGATGTTGTAGGCGTCCTGATCCGACATCTTGGCGTTGGCGACCAGGATGTTCCACACGACGGTATTCTTGTTGTCCGTCGTCTGCCCGGGGTAGGTGCCCGCCTTGATTGTGCTCCCGGCATAGAGGTCGCCGTATTTTGCATTCATCTTCCCGGCAAGATCGGCGTGGTCGATGAGCTTGAGCTTCACACCGGGCGTGGCGCCAAGGTCCGTCACCGCCGAGGTCGGAAGACCGCCGACCCAGAAGAACGCATCGATCTTGTGGTCCTTGAGCGCGTTGACCGACTCGGCGACACCGAGCCGCTCGCGCTTCATGTCCTTGTCCTTGTCGAGGCCGGCGGCCTCGATCACACGGAAGGCCATCACCTCGGTGGCGCTGCCGCCCGAGCCGGTGGAAACGCGCTTGCCCTTGAGATCGGCCATCTTTTCGATGCCCGGTGCCTTCGATCGTCACGACGTGCATCTGGTTGGGATAAAGCACCATCAGCGTGCGGACCGGGACCTCGGTGCCCTTGAACTTGTCCTGACCCTTGTAGGCGTCAAGCGCGGCATCGACCATGGACAAGGCCAGCTCGGCGCGACCGGCGTTGATCAACTTAAGATTGTCGACCGAGCCGCCGGTGACTTCCGCCGTCGCCTGGATCCCCGGGATCGTTTTCGACAGGACGTTGGCCATACCGCCGCCGAGCGGATAATAGACGCCGCCGGTGCCACCGGTCGCGATCGAAATCGCGCGCTGCTGCGCAACACCGTTCCGGCGGCAACCGTCGTGGCCAAGCGCCAAAACCGCCAGCCCAAACTTGTGCCGGCTTGTCATTTCACGTTTCGACATTCGTTTTCTCCCTTGTGTTTCTGTTCTTGTCCACCTTATGCCGCAAGTCTCGCTGGAACGAATTTCTGTTTCAATAGGAGGAGCCGCCACCAAAGCGAGGCCAAAAGGCGCAGGATACGGCACATCGAGGCCGGTCAACGTCTCGGCCAGGCCCTCCAGCAGGCTCGGGAACACCAGCAACAGGCCCGCCAGCATCCATAACCACCGCTCGGCCTGGGTATTCCTCCGCAAAGCCCAATTTTGCGCGGCCGCCGCAAGCGCGCCCAGGCCGATGGCGGTTTTCAGCGTGACCCAGATGATGTCGTAGACCGACCCATCCTTCGGGATCTTCATCAGCAATCCGACGCCCTGCGGATCGAGCACGAAGACGAACGGCACCAGGAACGCCGGCAAGGTGTATTTCCATGCCTGCATGGTGGTGACGTAAGGATCGCCGCCGGTGATCGCCGCGGCCGCGAATGGTGACAATGCGGTCGGCGGCGAAACCTCCGAAAGCACCGCGTAGTAGAAGATGAACATGTGAGCCGCGAAATCCGGCACGCCGAGTTTCGTGAGAGCCGGCGCGGCGATGACCGCGCAGATGATGTAGGACGCGGTCACCGGCACGGCGAGACCGATGATCCAGACCACGAGCGAGGTATAGATCGCGGTCAACAGCAGACTGCCGCCGGCAAAATCGATCACGATCGAGGAGAACTTCAGCCCAAGACCTGTCAGCGTGACGATGCCGACGATGATGCCGGCGGCCGCGCAGGTCGTCGCCGCGCTGAGCACGCCGATCGAGCCATCCGCCATGGCAGCCGTGAGCTTCTTGGACGACGGCACCCGCCGCTGGCCGGTCGGGGTCAGACCGATGAAAAGCAAGTACGCCGATCAGAACCAAAATCAGCAGCGCGAAATAGGTCTCAAACTCGATCGAGAATGCTGTCCCGCCGATCGGCGTAATCGTGAACAGCGCCGCGGCGCCCGCACCGATCACGAGAATTGCGATCAATAGTTTGCGCGGGCCAAGAGCGGTATCCGGCGCAAGCGCACTCATCGCGAAGGCGAGAACTGTCGCATAGAACACCGACAGCATCGGCGAATAGCCGATGACCATGAAGACAACGACCGCGATCAACGAGACGAAATGGAAGCCGTAACGCTTCGTCATTTCCCACACGGTCATCTCGGCCTTGAACGCCACCTCATGCGCGCCGAACCGCAATGAATCGAGTTCGACCATGAACAGCAGCGACAGGTAGTAGAGGCAGGTCGGGATGGTCGCCATCCAGATCACGTCGAGGTAGCTGATCTTGAGAAACTCGGCGATCAGAAATGCCGCTGCGCCGAGCACGGGCGGGGAAATGATCGCGCCGAGCCCGCCGGCCGCGAGCAAGCCGCCGGCAGCGTTTTTCTCAAACCCGGCTTTCGCCAGCATCGGATAGGCGACGGTACCGATCATCACCGTCGTCGCAACGCCTGAACCCGACGGGCCGCCGAGCAAAAACGAGGATGCCACGATCGCGCGGCCGGCGCTCGACGGCTTGCCACCCATGACCCCGAGCGAGAAATCAATGAAGAACTTTCCGGCGCCGGAGTGCTGCAGAACGGCACCGTAGATCGTGAACATGATGATCAGCGTCGCCGACACGTCGATCGGAACGCCGAAGATGCCTTCCAGCGTGATGAACAGATGGCCGACCAGCCGCGAAATGTCATAGCCACGATGCGTCCACGGTGGCGGCAGATCGGGACCGAAATAGGCGTAGAGAATAAAGCACACGGCCACCAGCGGCATGATCCATCCGGTCGTGCGCCGCGCCGCTTCCAGCACCAGCACGATGAAGATGGCGCCGAGGATCACGTCCCATTTTTCCGGCACCGCGGCGCGGTCGGTGAAATCGTCGCCCTGCGCGAGCGCATAGACGATGGTGGCGATGCCGAGCAGCGGCGGGATGACATCGAACCACTGGATGCGGTTGCGGAAGCGCGCGGAGAGCGGAAACAGCAGGAAACTCAACAGCAGCACAAAGGCGACGTGCGTGTAACGCAGCGGGATCGTCGGCACGATGTCGTAGGCGGCGTAGAGGTGGAACAGCGTCATCGCGACGGCGATTCCGGTCACGACAATGCCGACCCAGCCCGAAAGCCGGTTGGCGGCGCCTTCTTCCTGCTGAACGTATTCTTCGGCCTTGCGCAGCTGCTCTTCGGAAATAACCTCCGAGCCCGCGCCCGCCCTCGCGTCTTCCGCCATCGTCCCCTCGCCTGGCAGCGGTGTCACCCCGCCTTCGGGCGGCACGCTAGCACGGGCTAAAGGCGGGGAATACCTGCGGAAAATGCCACCTTCGGCGCAGTCAGGGCCGTCCGAGCAGAATGGCGAGCGCTGCTGCCAAGAACGGCAGCGGCAGTGACACCAGCGCGCGCAGCCAGACGACGCGCGCCGGCATCATCGGCACTTCCCAGATCACCAGGCGGTGGATTGCATAGAGAGCCCAGGCGGTCGAATAGGCGATCACCTGCGGCGCGCCGGCTCCGCTCTTGAGCGCGGCCGCGCCGATTGAGAAGCCAACGACCGGACCACCGGGCGTGAGCGCGCCGCCGAGCGTCGCGATCACGACACCCAACAGGCCTGACTCCGGACCGAGCCACGGCGCGATCCATTCGTTCGGCAGCGCTTCCGCGACGAAGCCCGAGCCGACCACCCCGATGCCGATGCGCGGCAGCAGCAGGATGAACTCCATGACGCCGGCACGCACGCCGTCATCCAGCAAAACGCGTCCGCGCGTGGCGGCAATGACGGCCAGAACGCCGACGACCAGCCACAGCAGGATGTTGATGGCGAGCGTCATTTGATTTCGTCGCGATACTGAAAGCCGGCGCGAACGGCGATGCGGGCAAGCAGGCCGGCGATGATCGGAAGCGGAATCGCGGCAACCATCCGCCAGATCACGAAGTCGGCGCCGAAGAACGGCAACTCCCAGACCAGCGCGCGCGTGTAGCCGATGAGTGTCCAGCTGACGATGAATGCGACCACCGCGCCGGCATCGGCGCCCATGACGAGGAAAGCGCCGGCGACCGGATAAATGGTGATGGGCCCGCCGGGCAGCAGAAAACCGAAAAACGCGGCGATCAGCAGGCCGGTAAAGCCCGATTCATGGCCGACCCAGCGCGCCACCATCTCGCGCGGCAACAGCAAGGTGACGAAGGCGCCGATCAGGCAACCGGCCAGCACTTTCGGCAGCATCTCGCCAAAGAGCGAAACGTCGCTGACAAGAACATCGAGAAAGTGCTGACGCCCGTCGCGCAGATAGACAGTGGCGGCGGCAGCGAAGGCAAGGATGGCGATGACTGCCGTCGACCAGTCAAAGGCGCGGCGACGGCGAGGCGATTTCGCGGTTTTCAAGACAAAGTGGAAGTTATGTTAGCGCGCAGCGACCGGAGTGACATTCGAAGCGATCAACTCCCCTTGCCGCGAGGTCATGCTGACCGCGACTGCCGCGACCAATACCAGCATAATGGTTGCATAGACGGGAACGATGATTCCCGTCAGTTTTTTGACGTCTTCCTTGTCTTCGGTCGAAAGCAGGACACGAACACGATGGCACATCGCCGCCTCCTGAGAATCTCGCCATTGAAGTGTAGGGCAAAGCCGGCGGCTTGTCTGCCGCGTCCCCGTTGACCCTGCATTGCGTCGCCGGTAGCTTCGCAGCGATGGGGATGGGGTCCCCCGAGAACCGCCCGAAAGGGGCTGATGACTCCTACCGTGCAACAGGGCGGTAGGAATCTGTCCGCCGCAGGGCGGTTTTTCCATGCCCTGAGACAGAGGAGATCTGATCGATGGGCTTCTTGATCGTATTTATCGGTGGCGGCATCGGCGCCGCGTTGCGCCACGGCTTCAATCTCGCCTTCGCGCGCCGTTCGGCACGGCATTTCCCTACGCGACCTTGTTCGAGAATGTCAGCGGTTCCGTCGCGATGGGCGCGCTCGTCGCGCTGTTCGCGTTCAGGAGCGGCATCCTCCACCATTGGCAGCTGTTTCTCACCACCGGCATTCTCGGCGGCTACACGACCTTCTCCACCTTCTCGCTGGATGTCGCGGTCCTCTACGAGCGCGGCGAGATCGGTCTGGCCGCCCTCTATGTGCTGCTGTCTGTCGTTCTGTCGATCGGCGGACTGTTCGGCGGCCTCGCGCTCGTGCGCGGTCTTACCTAATCCATCGGCCGCATGCCGAGCTTGTCGAGCAGCGCCATGTCGCGGTCGCGGCCGGGATTTGGCGTCGTGAGCAACTTCGGCCCGTAGAAGATCGAGTTGGCGCCGGCGAGGAAGCAAAGCGCCTGCGTCTCCTCGCTCATGTCTTCCCGCCCCGCCGACAGCCGCACCACCGACGCCGGCATGCAGATGCGCGCAACCGCAATGGTGCGCACGAAATCGAGCGGATCGAGCGTTCCCGCGGATGCCAAGGGCGTCCCTTCCACGCGGACCAGCATGTTGATCGGCACGCTTTCCGGGTGCACCGGCAGGCTGGCAAGCGTCGCAATCATGCCGATGCGGTCTTCCGGGCCCTCACCCATCCCGACAATCCCGCCGCAGCAGACGTGAATTCCCGCGTTGCGCACGTGCTCGAGCGTGTCGAGCCTGTCCTGGTATGTGCGCGTGGTGATGATCTCGCCGTAATATTCCGGCGATGTATCGAGATTATGGTTGTAATAGTCGAGGCCGCAGTCCTTGAGCCGCTGCGCCTGATCGCCGGTCAGCATGCCGAGCGTGACGCAGGTCTCCATCCCGAGCGCCTTGACGCCCTCGACCATCGCGCAGACTTTGTCGAGATCGCGATCTTTGGGCGAGCGCCACGCCGCACCCATGCAGAAGCGCGAAGCCCCGCCGGCCTTTGCCGCACGCGCCTCGGCGAGCACGGCATCAAGATCCATCAACCTTTCGGCTTTGACGCCGGTGTCGAATTTCGCCGACTGCGGGCAATAGGCGCAATCTTCCGGACAGCCGCCGGTCTTGATCGACAGCAATGTCGAGATCTGGACCTCGGCGGGGTCGAAGTTTTCGCGATGAACCTGCGCCGCACGAAAAATCAATTCCGGGAACGGAAGTGCGAACAGGTCTCGCACCTCTTCGCGCGTCCAGTCGTGTCGCGGCAGACTGGATACTGCGAGCGGCGGTGTGTGATGCGACAGCGACATGCCTGAAAGCTCCGGCCGTTACCAGCCAGCCTTATACCAAGATGGAGTGCCGGTTGCGCAAGGGTTTCCTGCGATTGAGCGGTTTTTGCCGCCGTGTTAGCTTTTGCAGGAAATGCGAAGGAACGTTGAGCATGAAAAAGCTACTCTTTGGCGCTGTCGCGCTTGCGGTCCTCGCCGCGCCTGCCTTTGCGCAAAAGATATGGAGACAAAGACAACGAGCCTTTGGAGATTCTGGAAAGGGAAAAGAAGCAGCAGGCCGAGCAGCTCGATCAGCAATATAAACGGCAGATGGAACGCTCACGCAAAGAGGGCAACACGGCCGCGGCACGCAGCGACCCGTGGGCAAACATGCGTGCGCCGAACGACAGCAAACGCTAGGCAGCGGCTCGCATGAGCCGCGATCGCATGATCCGTTTCGCCGCGGTGCTGGTCGGGGCCGCGGTTCTTTTCGGGCTTGAGCAGCAATTCGGCGTGAAGCTCTATCTGGCGATACCCGCCGCCATCGCCGCTTATTTTGCGACGCTCATCGTGCTCACGCTTGCGTTCGGCAGCGGCAACCAGACGAAATAGCCGTCACCACCAGTGACGCCGCCAGCCCCAGTACGGGCGGTAGTACGGGCGATAATACGGGCCGCCGTAATAAACGACCGCCGGCGGATCGTAATAGACCGGACCTTCGACGACTTCCGGCCCTTCAATCACCTCCGGCCCCTGCCGGTAGGCAGGCCGCGGTGCAACCGCCGCCGCGCGCTGCTGCGGCACGCGGCCGCTCATGTCGAGCGCGGTCTGGATCGCAAAACCGCGTTTGTCCTGCCAGGCGATCTCGCACCAGCCGCCGTCGCACGCTGAGGCGTCGACCAGGCTGCCGCCGGGAATCTTGGCGACGATCTCGCTGCCGGTGCCGGGCGCCGCGCGCAAGTTGACGGTTGAAGCAACGTAGGCCGGCTTGGCGGCGGCGACGCCCGTCATGAGCACGACCGCGCCAAAACACAACAATGACGATTTGCCGTTCGACCAGACACTCATGAGCCCACCTCCGCTCCAATGTGCTGCATACCCAGCCGCCGGACGGTGAGAACCAAAATCGGCGGAATCGCGGCAATAGAAAAGACCCGCGGATTCTGCGGTTTGTTATCGCGGGGCGGCGGCAATATTTCCGCCGTCGACGGTCAAAACAGCGCCTGTCGTCTTGCGCGCAAGCGCGAGACTGACGAACGCTTCCGCAACATCTTCGGCCAGAACCTCCCGGCCCAGAAGATTGCCGGCGAGATAGTCGTGCTCGGTCACGCCGCGCGCTTTCGCGCGTTTCTTGATCAGGGCGCCTGTCAGCAATCCGGACCGGATGCGATCGGCATTCACCGCATTGGAAGTGATGCCGTCGCCGCCATGGTCGACGGCATACTGGCGCATGAGCGCCAGGGTCGCCGCTTTCGGCAATCCATAAGGACCAAAGTCCGGACCCGGATTGATCGCCTGCTTGGAGACATTGAACAGCAGCGCACCGCCAGTGCCCTGCCGGCGCATGATCTGCACGGCTGCCTGCGCGACATTTTGGTGCGCGAAAAAATTGAGCTCAAAACTTTTCCGCAGCGTCGCGTCGTCGACGTCGCCGATCCGGCCCTGCCAGGCGGCACCGGCATTCGAAACCACGATGTCCACCCCACCGTGCGCAGCAACGACGGCATCGAAAGCCGCGGCAACCGATCGCCGGTCGGTCACGTTGCAGCCGATGCCAAGCGCGTTGAGAGGCTTGGCGGCAAGCTTCGTGCGGGCCGCGTCAAGATCAAGCAGGACTACCTCGGCACCACGCGCGCGAAACGCCGCGGCGGTGGCAAGCCCGATCGTTCCGGCGCCGCCGGTAATGACGACGACCTGTCCCTGCAGCGGCTGCGGCTTCCGGCCCGCGAGCTTTGCCTGCTCGAGCGACCAATATTCGATCTCGAACTGCTCGCGCTCGGAAATGCTCTCGAAGCGCCCGCCCCTTTCCGCGTTCGAGATCACCGAAATCGTGGTTTCCGCAATATCGGCGGCGACATTCGCATCTTTTGCGGTTGCACCCACACCGAACAGGCCGACGCCCGGCACCAGAATGACACGCGGCATCGCATCGAGCGGCCGCTTTTTCGGAACGGCGCGCGCATTGTGCCGTGCAAAGTAGCGCTGATAGTCGGCCTGATATTTTTCAACGGCCTTGCGGCGCGGTCAGCGGCAAACGCGCTAAGTCTGTCCACATCGGGCGCCGGCAAAATCAAAGGGCGCGGCTTCGTGCGGATGACATGGTCGGGTGTCACCGGACCTTGCCGGCTGTAGCGCGCGAGTTCGCGGCCGTTAACGTACGCGAGCACATCGTCGCCTGCGCGATGCGCCAGCACGAAGTGCAGCCCGGGCTTGCTGACAAGGCCTCGCAGCACCGGCGCGATGTCAGTGGCCGTCGCGAGTGTCTTTGGAAGCTTGACGGCGAATACGCGCCGCCGCCGCATTCCTCGCAGCGTCCGCTCCGCCCGAGCTCACCAGATCGATCATGCGGTCGTAGGCTTCGCGCGCGGTGCCGCCGAACGTGAAGATCCCGTGCTTGTGCAGGATCAGGCCTTCGCACTGCGGATGGGCATCGAAGACCTCTTTGGCTTTCAGCGCGAGCGCAAAGCCCGGCATCACATACGGCACGATGGCGGCGCGCGATCCATAGACTTTCCGGCAGAGCGCCATGCCGTCAGGCCGGTCGCACAGAGCGAGAACCGCATTGGCATGCGTATGGTCGACAAATTTGTGCGGGATGAACGCGTGCAACAGGGTCTCGACCGACGGATTGGGTGCGGCGCTGTCGAGCAGGTTGCCGCGCTGGATCGCAACCATCTCCTCGTCACTGAGGGCCTTGAGACCGGCGAGCTTCAGCAGCGGGGCAAGCCGTACCGCCGGCAAACCCGGCGGCTCGATAGTCGCCATATCCCAGCCCGAGCCTTTCACGCACAGGACTTTTGCCGGCTCCCCGGCGGGATCGCGCATGACGGTTTTGACCGACGTATTGCCGCCGCCATGCTGGACAAGGCGTGGATCGCCGCCCAGCAGGCGCGTCGTATATGTGCGCAGAGCCAGGTCTTCGTTGGCGCCTTGTGCACGATAGGTTTTGACCGCGGCTCGCGCGTCGCGGTCGGACCACAGGTTACGCATGGGCTTTGCTCTCGGCCGTGCGAGCGCCTTCCGGGAAAAGCCGGCGCAATCCTTGCGACGAGGCCTCGCAGACCCCGCGTTCCGTCACCAGCCCGCTGACAAGATGCGCGGGCGTGACATCGAAGGCGTAGTTGGCCATCGCGCTGCCTTCCGGCGCGATTTCGACCTGCACGATTGTCCCGTCAGGAAGACGCCCGCTGATACGGGACACTTCCGATGCATCGCGCTGCTCGATCGGAATGCCCGCAACACCGTCATCGATCAGCCAGTCGATCGATGGCGACGGCAGCGCGACATAGAACGGCACCCGATTGTCCTTGGCCGCCAGCGCTTTGAGATAAGTGCCGATTTTGTTGCAGACATCGCCGCGCGCCGTCGTGCGGTCCGTTCCGACAATGACCAGATCGACCATGCCATGCTGCATCAGATGCCCGCCGGCATTGTCCGCGATGACAGTGTGAGCGACGCCATGCTGACCGAGCTCCCACGCGGTCAGGCTCATGCCCTGATTCCGCGGCCGCGTCTCATCGACCCACACATGAATCCGCATTCCGCTGTCGTGCGCCTTGTAGATCGGCGCCAGGGCCGTGCCCCAGTCGACCGTCGCAAGCCAGCCGGCGTTGCAATGGGTGAGCACGTTCAGCGGGTCCTTGCCGGATTTCTTTAGCGGCGGCGCTGCGCAAAATTTCCAGGCCGTGATCGCCGATGGCAGCATTGATTGCGATATCTTCCTCGCAGATTTCGGCGGCGCGCCGGTAAGCCGCTTCGACACGCTCCTCGCGCCGGCGATTGCGCAGATGGGACCGCATCACATCGAGCGCCCAGCGCAAATTCACGGCCGTCGGACGGCTCGCCAGCAACGCATCGTAAGCGCGATCAAGCGATTGATCCGACGCGTCGTCCGCCATCGCCAGGCAAATGCCGTAAGCGGCCGCAGCGCCGATGAGAGGCGCGCCGCGCACCTGCATGGTTCTGATCGCGGTCACGGCGGCGGCCAGATCGCGCAGGTCAACGATCTCGAACCGGTGCGGCAGCAGTGTCTGGTCGATTATCCGGACCGTTCTGCCATCGTCCGCGAGCCAGATTGTGCGGTAGGGCTTGCCGTTCACGCGCATGAGAGGCCGTTATACCTGAGACTGCTTTGCGCGGCATCTCACCGCGCAAGCGCCATCGCCCGTATTCTTTGTCGAGGCCCCGGGCAGGCCCGTCTTCTTGATCCTTTTGCCGCCCGCCCCAACCGAGGGCGCGCGGGACGCCAGGGGTCCAAGAGGACCCGCGGGCCTCGACGCCTCGCGACATCGAGGCTTGTCGAAGTCCTTGTGCCTCGCCTTTCGCTCTGGTTCGAGCGATCGGCAAAGCGTGCCGCAAGTCCGCCAAACCCAAGGCGTCCCGCGCGCGGTGTTTAATAGGCTTGCTCCGCAGCCTCCCCGGTGGTCGTCGCTTAGCCTCCCGTTGGGAGCTTCCACCGTGATATGGCCCAGGCACTCGGCCGGCGCTTCTGTGACCGAAGCCTTCCAGCCTACCGGCCGTCACGAGCCTCCGGCGTGCGACGGGCACGCCCGGACTGGCGCGGCTTGGACCGCCGGGCCCTTGCACCGCATCTCCGATGCAAGGTCATAGTCCCCGGCCACCGCTCCCCGCCCCGCGTCTGGAGACGCTGATCAGACACCCCTCGGCAACGGGGCGGGATAATCCTAGGAATACATACCTTAGGAATAAAGTCAAGAGACATTCCGTCGTCGCACGCCCAGCAGCTATTGGATGGAATGACGCCTTCCTGCCGGCAAAAATCAAATGGCCGGAACAATCCGGCCATTTGCATTTCGATTGTGCGATCTCGCTATTCCGCCGCTTCCATCCGCGGGCTGGCTGCTTCCACTTTCGCCGCGCAGAACTTGAATTCGGGAATCTTGCCGAATGGATCGAGCGCCGGATTGGTGAGGATATTCGCCGCCGCTTCGACGTAAGCGAAGGGGATGAACACAACCCCATCCGGAATTCCGTCATCCTGGCGCGAGTTGAGCTCGACGGTGCCGCGCCGCGTGGTCACGCGCACCATGTCGCCCGGCTTGATGCCGAGTTTCGTGAAGGTGCCGCGCGAAAGCGACGCAACGGCCGCCGGCTCCAGCGCGTCAAGCACGGTCGCGCGCCGCGTCATCGCGCCGGTGTGCCAATGCTCGAGCTGGCGGCCGGTGGTGAGGATGAACGGATACTCGTGATCCGGCGTCTCGTTCGGCGGCAGCAGCTTGGCCGCAACCAGCTTGCCGAAGCCGCCGGGCCGCGGGAAGCCCTTGTCGAACACCACATCGCGGCCGGGCTTGTCGATCGCGTCGGCCGGATAGGTCACGCGACTTTCACGCTCGACCCGCTCCCACTGGAATGTTGTCGAGAGACAGGCATCAGGACGCCATCTCGGTGTAGACCTCGCCCGCGATGCTTGTAGTTCCAGTTCACGACCCAAACGCCGAGCCAGATTTCCTGCGTGATCCACCAGTCCGGCTTCGCGTCGCCCGGCAGCGGCAGCGCCTGCCGGCCCATCTGCACCTGCCGGTTGGTGTTGGTGACGGTGCCGTCTTTCTCCGGCCAGGCCGACGCCGGCAGGACCACATCGGCATAGACGGCGGTCTCGGTCAGGAAGAGGTCCTGCACCACAAGATGTTCAAGATGCGCGAGCGCCTCGCGCGCGTGATTCAAATCGGGGTCCGACATCGCCGGGTTTTCGCCGAGGATGTACATGCCCTTGATCACATCGGCATGAACCGCGTCCATGATCTCGACGACGGTCAGGCCCTTCTTCGGGATCGAGCTTTGCGCCCCAGGCCTTTTCGCACTTTGGCGCGGATTTCGGGATTCTCCACTGACTTGTAGTCGGGGAAGAACATCGGGATGAGGCCGGCATCGGAAGCGCCCTGCACGTTGTTCTGCCCGCGCAGCGGATGCAGGCCGGTGCCCGGACGGCCGATCTGGCCGCGTGATCAGCGACAGCGCGATCAGGCAGCGCGCATTGTCGGTGCCGTGCGTATGCTGCGACACGCCCATGCCCCAGAAAATGATGGCGCTTTCGGCGCGCGCAAAAGTCACGCGCCACTTCGCGCAATGTGTCGGCGGGAATGCCGCAGATCGGCGCCATCTCTTCCGGCGTGAAGTCCTTGATGCTCTCCGCGAAGGGAGCAAAACCTTCGACATAGGTCTGCACGTATTGCTTGTCGTGCAAGGTTCTCGGTCACGATGACGTTGAGAATGGCGTTGAGCATCGCCACGTCGGCGCCGTTCTTGAACTGCAGCATGCGCCAGGCGTGACGCTTGAGCGCCTGCCCGCGCGGATCCATCACGATCAGCTTGGCGCCGCGCTTGGCGGCCTGCTTGAAGAAAGTGGCCGCGACCGGATGGTTTTCGGTCGGATTGGCGCCGATGACGATGATGACGTCGGAATTCTTGCACTTCGTTGAAAGTCGCCGACACCGCGGCCGAGCCGACGCCTTCGAGCAGCGCCGCGACCGACGAGGCGTGGCAAAGCCGCGTGCAGTGGTCGACGTTGTTGGTGCCAAAGCCGGCGCGCACCAGCTTCTGGAACAGATAGGCCTCTTCATTCGAGCATTTGGCCGAACCGAAGCCGGCGAGCGCACGCGGACCATCGCGGTCGCGAATTTTTTTCAGGCCGGAAGCGGCGCTGTCCATCGCCTCTTCCCACGTCGCTTCGCGGAAGTGCGTCAGCGGGTTCGACGGATCGACGAGACTCGTGCGGCAGCCTTCGCCACGCCTTCCTTGCGGATCATCGGCTTGGTGAGCCGCTGCGGATTGCTGCATGTAGTCGAAGCCGAAGCGGCCCTTCACGCAAAGGCGGTTCTCGTTTGCCGGACCGTTGCGGCCCGGTCACATACGAGCAGCTTGTCGTTCTTGATATGATACGTGAGCTGGCAGCCGACGCCGCAATAAGGGCATACGCTGTGCACCTCGCGGTCGGGAAATTCGGTACGCACGTTCTTGTCGTTGACCAGCGTCGCCGGCATCAGCGCACCGGTCGGGCAGGCTTGCACGCATTCGCCGCAGGCAACGCAAGTCGATTGGCCCATCGGGTCGTCGAAATCGAAGACGATCTTCTCGCCGTGACCACGGCCCGCCATGCCGATGACGTCGTTGACCTGCACTTCGCGGCAGGCGCGGACGCAGAGATTGCACTGGATGCAGGCGTCGAGGTTGACCGCCATCGCCGGGTGGCTGCGGTCGGCCGCCGGCATTTTTTCGCGCTCGGGGAAGCGACCGACATCAATGCCCATCCGGTCGGCCCAGCTCCAGAACTTCGATTGCGGATCGTGCGAGGTCGCACGCTCGGGCTGATCCGTGACCAAAAGCTCGAAGACCATCTGCCGCGCGGTCTTGGCGCGGTCGGAGGTCGCCTTCACTTTCATGCCTTCCGACGGCTTGCGGATGCAGCTGGCGGCGAGCACGCGCTCGCCTTCGATCTCCACCATGCAGGCGCGGCAATTGCCGTCGGCGCGATAGCCGGGCTCGGGCGAATAGCACAGGTGAGGAATGTCGATGCCGTGCCGCTTGGCGACCTGCCAGATGGTCTCGCCCTGCAACGCCTCGACGTCTTTGCCGTCGAGCGTGAATTTCACCGTCGCAGTCTTTGCCGTTCTTATCAGCCATGATCACCAGCTTCCCAGTGGCTTGGTCAGTTCATCCGGAAAATATTTAATCACGCACAGCAGCGGATTCGGCGCCGCCTGGCCGAGCCCGCAAATGGACGCATCGCGCATGGCGCTCGACAGCTCTTCGAGCAGCTTCACGTCCCACGGACCCTTGGCCATCAGCTTGGCCGCTTTCTCGGTCCCGACACGGCAGGGTGTGCACTGGCCGCAGCTCTCATCCTCGAAGAACTGCATCAGATTCAACGCGGCCGCCTTTATGTCGTCCTTGTCGGAGAGGATCACAACCGCGTGCGACCCCACGAAGCAGCCATATTTTTCGAGGGTTCCGAAATCGAGCGGAATATCGGCCATGGAAGCCGGCAGGATCCCGCCGGACGGTCCGCCCGGCAGGTAACCCTTGAAATCGTGGCCATCCTGCATGCCGCCGCAGAACTCGTCGATCAGCTCGCGCATGGTGATGCCGGCCGGCGCCAGCTTGACGCCCGGATTCTTCACGCGGCCCGACACCGAAAAGCTGCGGAAACCCTTGCGTTCGTGGCGGCCCTGCGATGTCGCCCACTCGGCGCCTTTCTCGATGATGTCGCGAATCCAGAACATCGTCTCGACGTTTTGCTCGAGCGTCGGACGCCCGAACAGGCCTATCTGCGCGACATAAGGCGGGCGATGCCGCGGCAGCCCGCGCTTGCCCTCGATTGATTCAATCATCGCGGATTCTTCGCCGCAGATATACGCGCCGGCGCCGCGCCGCAGATGCAGCTTGGTATGCGGCGACAGACCCGCGTTTTCGATCCTGGCGATCTCATCGGCAAGCATCAGCCGAAGCTCGGGATATTCGTCGCGGATGTAGATATACGTCTCGGGCGCCTCGACCACCCATGCGGCAATCAGAACGCCCTCAATGAAACGGTGCGGATCGCGCTCGAGATAGTAGCGATCCTTGAACGTGCCGGGCTCGCCTTCGTCGGCGTTGACCGCAAACATGCGCGGCGCGGGTTCCGCACGCACGAGCGCCCATTTGCGGCCAGTCGGAAAACCTGCGCCGCCGAGACCACGCAGTCCAGCATCGCTCACGATCTTGATCAGTTCGTCGCGTGTGCGCTTGTCGGTCAAACAGCTTTTCAGAAGCGCGTAGCCGCCAGCCTTCTGGTAAGCGGAAAAATCGACGTCAGGCTTCCACGCGTGCGGGTGTGGCTTTGCCTTAACCGACGCTGCAACGGTCTCAGGCGACGCCTTGAATGTCTGGACATGACCAACCGCGCAGACTGGAGCACGATCGCACGCGCCCATGCATGGAGCGCGAACAACGCGTACATCCTTGCCAAGCTTTCCAGGCAATTCTCTCAGCAATCTTTCCGCGCCGGCCATTGCACACGACAATGAATCACAAACTCGCACGGTAACCGGCGGCGGCGGCAGCTCGCCTTCCTTCACGACATCAAAGTGCGCGTAGAAGGTCGCAACCTCATAGACTTCGGTCAGCGCCATCTTCATTTCCGAAGCGAGCGCCGCAAGGTGCGCGGCGGAGAGATAGCCGTATTGATCCTGAATGAGATGCAGATGTTCGATCAGCAAGTCGCGCCGGCGCGGCCGGTCCGTCAGAAGGGCACGAATCTCGTCGAGGGCCTGCGGGTCGACCTGGCGACCCTTGGGCGTGCGCGGCGGACGGCGGCGGCCCCCCGTTCCGTTGGCTCCCGCCCGGGGCGGATTTTGCATGTTCATTGCCTCACCTCGGGCACGATTTGAGGCCGTTCCAAAAAGGAGACAATCCCCTGGTCGGTATGGGTCGATAGATAATTTCTATCAATATTACGTGCATTACTGCTTATTTCTTTAGCAACTGCCCGCCGCTTCCGCTATACTAACATCATGATTTGTAAGGACTAAAACGCTTGATCGATAAGCTTGAGTTCATACTGGCTTTGGCCCGTGAGAAGCATTTCGGGCGCGCGGCGGAAGCGTGCGGGGTCACGCAACCCACACTCTCCGCGGGAGTGAAGCAACTCGAAGAACAAATGGGCGTCTTGCTGGTCAACCGGGGCTCGCGTTTTCAGGGCTTCACCCCCGAAGGCCAGCGGATACTCGAATGGGCAAGACGCATTGTCGGCGACAGCCGCACGATGCGCGATGAGATGAATTCATTGAAGCATGGGCTGTCCGGGCGGCTGCGCCTTGCTGCGATTCCGACTGCGCTCGCGATGGTGGCTGCGCTCACCACCCCGTACCGGGAAAAACACCCCAATGTTCAGTTCACCATCTACTCCCGGACTTCTATTGAAGTTCTCGATCTGCTCGACAATCTCGAGATCGATGCGGGCATCACCTACGTAGAAAACGAGCCGCTTGGCCGTGTCAGCATGGTGCCTCTGTATCGAGAGCACTACCGACTGCTCACATCAGCCGACGCTCCGCTCGGAAACCGTGACACCGTCACATGGGCGGAAGTTGCGCAAGTGCCGCTTTGTCTGCTGACGCCAGATATGCAAAACCGCCGCATCATCGATCGGTTGCTAAAGGGTGCAGGAGGAGAATCCCGACCGACCCTGGAATCTGACTCGATGATCCTGCTGTACTCACATGTACGCACTGGCCGCTGGGCAAGTGTCATGCCAGCCAAGATCTCGGATACACTAGGTCTGACGGACACAATCCGGGCTATTCCGATCACGCAACCCAAGGCCGTCCAGACGATTGGCCTCGTGGTGCCACAGCGCGAGCCGATGACGCCGATCACTGCCGCGTTGGTGGCGGAAGCGCGCCGCCTTGCTCCGCAGCTCTCAGGCTGACGCCGTTGAGACGTGAGTCAACGCAATTGCGAATTAGACGGGAACGATCGAGGGTGACGGCAGCGTGACGAGGTTGTCATCTTCGCTGCGGCTTTTGCCCTTCCGCGCGCGCGCTCTCTTGCCCTTGTCCGCTGCCGCACGAAGTTTCATCCGCCGCTCGTAGAACGTGACGATGTTGCGCGCGGTCTGCTGGCTGAGCTTGCGATAGCGCTCGAACGCCACCGTGATGTCATCGGGCTGAAGATTCCGGTTCGCAGCGAACATAACGAGCATTTCGCGCGCCGTTGTCCACGAGCAGCCGGCCGCCTTGGCCAGGAGCAACAGCATGTCTTCGCCCTCGTCCAGCAAAGCACGCTCGACCAGATCGACCGGGAAAACGCCCAGGCGGGCGAGCGCAACCACGGTTTTTTCGAAATCTTGCGCATGGGCGGGGCCGTGAACGCTGGCCTCGGTGATAGGCCGGACATTGAAACGGCGCTTGGCTTCGCGAACGGCAACGGCATGCGCGTGGGAGCCCTTGCGGACCTCGCGTTGCATCGCGGTCGCGACGTCGTCGACGGTATCGCGAATGGCCGCGACCAGCTGCGGATTGGAGGCCTCCAGCTTGGCGCGGACCTTCGAAGAGGCCGCTTCCAGCAGCTTGAGGAAATATTGCCGGGGGAGATCGCTGCGCTCGCCGAGAGCCAGGGTCAGCTTGCGGTCGTAGCGGGCACGGGTGGTCAACTTGCCGAAGCCGGCGAGAGAAAACCGCGCGCCTTTGTTCTTCACGACTTTATGGACAACCCGTTGGTCGCCGCGCTCGACCAGGACGTCCGTCACCTTTTCGCTCAGTTTCAGGCGCTGAGCGATTGCATAGAGGTGGTCCTGGCTTTTGGTGGTGGCATTTTCAACGAGGTCGTCGTCGGTCAGGCGCTCGGAGTGGATAAGGACGGGCTCCGCAACCTCGATTGCATCGTCGAACGCGAGCGAGCGAATGAGCACCGGCGGGGCTTTGTCGATGACCGCCAGCCGATGCGCGAGCTTGGCGCGCGCTTTCACCTCGATGTCAGCCGTCAATCGGCGCAACACGTCATCGAACAGGGAAATCTGCTCATCGGAATAGCTGCGCGAGCCGGCCGCAAACAGATCGGCGACCCGATCAATGATCCTGAGGCGATGCTTGGCGGTCGCAGCGGCGACCGGGCTGATCAGCTCATCGAGGAGCGAACGGCTTTCGACAAGCGCGGTAGCTGTGTTGGATGCGGTGCTCATTGCCATGGCAACTACTTTGCAATTCAATGAAATTCGGACGCCGCGGTCGATCCTGCGACCGGAGTGGGTAGCAACCTACCGTAAAGGTGCGAAAACTCGCTGTACGCGACCGGTCAAAAAAATCGAAAAATTTTAGCGAAATTTGTACACAACTGCGGCGCGACCCTCGCGCCGCCCGACGCAAAAAGGGCCCGATTTTCTCGGGCCCTTTTGATTCCTGCGGCGTAGAAGCAGTCTTTAGAACAAGCCGACAATCTTGCCGTCCTTGACGTCGATCGAGTCAGCCGACGGCACTTTCGGCAGGCCCGGCATCGTGAGGATCTCGCCGCAGATCGCCACCACGAACTCCGCGCCGGCGGACAGCCGCACCTCGCGCACATTGATGGTGTGGTCAGCCGGCGCACCCTTGGCGTCCGGATTGGTCGAGAACGAGTACTGGGTCTTGGCGATGCAAATCGGCAACTTGCCATAACCCATTTCCTCCCAGCTCTTGAGCTGGTCCTTCACCGACTTGTCGGCAGTCACGTTCTTAGCGCGGTAGATTTCACGCGCAATCGTCTCGATCTTTTCGAATAGCGGCGTTTCGTCGGGATAGAGGAACTTGAGCTTGCTCTTACCCTCGTCGATCACCTTTACCACCGCCTTGGCCACGTCGGCCGCACCCGCCCCGCCCATCGCCCAGTGATCGGCCATCAGCGCCTCGACGCCGAGCGCCTTGCACTTCTCCTTCACCAGCGCGATCTCGGCCTCGGTGTCGGCGGAGAAACGATTGATCGACACCACAGCGGGCAGGCCGAACTTCTTCACGTTCTCGACGTGCCGCTGCAGGTTGGCCATGCCCGCTTCGAGCGCCTTCAGGTTCTCGGACTTGAGATCCTCTTTCTTGACGCCGCCATGCATCTTGAGCGCGCGAATGGTGGCAACCAGCACCACGCAATCGGGAGTAAGGCCAGCCTTGCGGCATTTGATATCGATAAATTTCTCGCCGCCAAGGTCGGCACCGAAGCCCGCCTCCGTCACGACATAGTCGGCGAGCTTGAGAGCGGTCGTGGTCGCCAACACCGAGTTGCAGCCGTGCGCAATATTGGCGAAGGGACCGCCGTGAATAAAGGCGGGCGTGCCTTCCAGTGTCTGCACCAGATTCGGCGCGAGAGCTCCTTGAGCAATGCCGTCATGGCGCCGTGCGCCTTGAGGTCGCGCGCGCGAACCGGCTTTCGGTCGCGCGTATAGGCGACGATAATGTTGCCAAGCCGTTCCTTGAGGTCGTCGAGATTCTTGGCAAGACAGAAGATCGCCATCACTTCCGAAGCGACGGTGATGTCGAAACCGGCCTCGCGCGGATAGCCGTTGGCCACACCGCCGAGCGAGCAGACGATCTCGCGCAGCGCGCGGTCGTTCATGTCCATGACGCGGCGCCAAGTTACGCGGCGCGAGTCGATGCCGAGCGCATTGCCCCAGTAGATGTGGTTGTCGATCAGCGCCGACAGCAGATTGTGCGCCGAGGTGATGGCGTGGAAGTCGCCCGTGAAATGCAGGTTGATGTCTTCCATCGGCACGACCTGGGCGTAGCCGCCGCCGGCGGCGCCGCCTTTCATGCCGAACGAGGGGCCAAGGCTGGGCTCGCGCAGGCAGAGCATCGCCTTCTTGCCGATGTGGTTGAGCGCGTCGGTCAGGCCGACCGTGGTCGTCGTCTTGCCTTCGCCGGCCGGCGTCGGCGTGATCGCAGTGACCAGGATCAGCCTGCCGTCTTTCTTGCCCTTCAGGGAATTGATGAAGTCCATCGACACCTTGGCCTTGTAGTGGCCGTAAGGCTCGAGGTTCTCCGCCGCGATGCCGAGCTTCTCCTTTGCGACGTCGAGGATCAGCCGCTTTTTGGCGGTCTGCGAGATTTCGATGTCGGACTTCGGATTCTGGTGTTGCGAGGCGGGCATGGGAGACGATCCATCAATTGAAAGAGAAACGGGAGGGCGGGAAGCGGAAAATGCGGCGAGTCAGGTGAACCTTGCTTTCACGGCGATATTTGCGGATTTCGCCCATTCGCCGGCATCGATTTTCTTGCCGTCGGCGGGCTGGACGCGCGTGACCTTGAAGCGGCCATCGGCACAGACCACGGTGAAGCCATCCGCCTCGACGGCGGCGATTTCACCGAGCTTGCCACCAATGCCTTTCGGATCTTTCGCCGGGATCGGCTTGGCGTCGAAAATCTTCAGCTGCTTGCCGTCGAGCGTCGTCCAGGCGCCGGGCGCCGGATTGCAGCCGCGGATGAGCCGGTCGATCTGCTCCCACGGCTTGCCCCAGTCGATCTTCGCGTTCTCGGGCGTGCAGCGTCCTTCGTAGGTGGCTTTCGATTCGTCCTGCTTGATGCGCGGCGCCTTGCCGGCCTTCACCAGGTCGACGCCTTCGAGCATCGCGTCGACGCCCATCGGGAAAAGGCGGTCGAAATAGACGGTGCCGAGCGTGTCGGTACCGGAAATCGGCGTCTTCTTCTGGACAAGGATGTCGCCGGTATCGAGCCCGTTGTCCGGCCAGAAGATCGAAAGCCCGGTCTCCTTCTCGCCCTTGATGATCGGCCAGTTGATGGCGCTGGCGCCGCGATAGGCCGGCAGCAGCGACGGGTGATACTGGATCGATCCGTGCGTCGGGATATTGAGGAAGTCCTCCGGCACGAAGAGCGTGACAAAGGCCATGACCTGCAGATCGGGCTTGAGCGCCTTGAATTCTTCCCAGACTTTCGGGTCCTTGTAGGAGGCCGGCTGATAGACCGGCAGCTTGGCGGCGATTGCGGCTTCCTTCAGAGGATCGGCTTTGGCGCCCTCTTTTTCCGGCGCCACGTAGACCGCGATGACGTTATCTCCGCGCTTGAGCAGCGCTTCCAGCACGGCCTTGCCGAAGGCCTGCTGGCCGTGAACGACGATACGCATAATAAAATCCCTCCCAAAACTCTTTCGGTCGCTCCGGCC
This sequence comes from uncultured Alphaproteobacteria bacterium, assembly GCA_963718035.1. GTDB lineage: Bacteria > Pseudomonadota > Alphaproteobacteria > Rhizobiales > Xanthobacteraceae > Pseudolabrys. The sequence continues at coordinate 115,648 of CAVQYD010000040.1, forward strand.
GAGCAAAGCGAGGGCCGGAACCCATAACCACTGACCGGGGTTATGGGCCCCCGCCTTCGCGGGGGCGACAGCTCCTTATGCCGCCTTTTCTTCCTTCTTCGGCGCGCTGAGGGCGCCGGAGTTCTTGATCTCGGCAATGTCTTTCGCCGAGAGCTTGAGCACGTCCTTCAGAATCTCGTCGGTGTGCTCACCAAGCAGCGGCGAGCGCGTCACCTCGGAGATCGAATCCGACATTTTGATCGGATTGCCGACCGTCAGGTACTTGCCGCGCGTCGGGTGATCGACCTCGACCACCGTGCCGGTCTTGCGCAGCGACGGCTCCTCGGCGATCTCCTTCATCGACAGGATCGGGCCGACCGGGATATCGACCTTGTTGCAGATTTCCATGACCTCAAACTTGGTCTTGGTCATGGTCCACTGCTCGATCCGCTCGAAGATCTTCTTGAGCTTCGGCAGCCGCGCGCGCGGCGTGGCGTATTCCGGATCGGTCTTCCACGTCGGTTCGCCGATCAGATCGCAGATCTCGCCCCACACCGGCGCCTGGGTGATGAAGTAAATGTAGGCGTCGGGGTCGTTCTCCCAGCCCTTGCACTTGAGGATCCAGCCCGGCTGACCGCCACCTGAATCGTTGCCGGCACGCGGCACTGCCACGCCGAACGGCACCCCCTCTCCGTACTGGCTGTATTCCGTGAGCGGGCCCACCTTGAGCCGCTGCTGGTCGCGCAATTTCACGCGGCAAAGATTGAGCACGCCGTCCTGCATGGCGGCGAGGACCTTTTGCCCGCGACCGGTGCGGTTGCGCTGGAAGAGCGCGCAAACGATGCCGAGCGCGAGATGAAGCCCGGTGCCGCTGTCGCCGATCTGCGCGCCGGTCACAAGCGGCGGGCCCTCGCGGAAACCCGTGGTCGAGGCGGAACCGCCGGCGCACTGCGCGACGTTCTCGTAGACCTTGCAATCCTCGTACGGACCGGGGCCGAAGCCCTTCACCGAGGCGACAATCATGCGCGGGTTGAGCTTGTGGATGTGCTCCCAGGTGAGCCCCATGCGGTCGAGCGCGCCGGGTGCGAAATTCTCGACCAGCACGTCGCAGGTCTTGATCAGCTCATCGAGCACGCGCTTGCCCTGCGGATGCTTGGAATCGATCGTGATCGAACGCTTGTTGTGATTGAGCATCGTGAAGTAGAGCAAGTCGGCGCCCTTCACGTCCACGAGCTGGCCGCGTGTGATGTCACCAACACCCGGGCGCTCGACCTTGATCACGTCGGCGCCGAGCCAGGCCAGCAGCTGCGTGCAGGTCGGGCCCGATTGCACGTGGGTGAAATCGAGAATGCGCACGCCGGTGAGCGCCTTGCCGGCCTGGCCCCAGGCCTTGCTCGACGGCCGTGGCAGATGACCGTTGCCGTTCGCCTTTTTGGCGGCGGTGGCTTTGGACTTGAGCTTCACGACTTTCCTGGATGCCGCTTTGGCTCTTCCTTTGCCTTTTGATTTCTTGCGCGTAGCCATTGACGTTTTTCCTCTTGAATTCTCTGAGCTGGAACCGGTTATTTCTTCTTCTGAAGCTTGCTTTGCGGATTGAGATTGCCGATGCGGCCGCTCTCGCTGCCGGCGGCCGGATCGATCACCGCGTTGATGAGCGTCGGCTTGCCGCTATCCATCGCGGCGTTGACGGCGCGCTTGAGCTCGTCGGGGCTCGTCGCATTGACGCCGACGCCGCCGAACGCCTCGATCATCTTGTCGTAGCGCGAGCCTTTGACGAACACCGTCGTCGCCGGATCGGAATTGGCGCTGTTGGTGTCCGTGCCGCGATAGATGCCGTCATTGTTGAAGATGACGACGCAGACCGGCAGCTTGTAGCGGCAGACCGTCTCGATCTCCATGCCGGAGAAGCCGAAGGCCGAGTCGCCCTCGACGGCAAGCACGGGCTTGCCGGTCTCGATCGACGCGCCGATGGCATAACCCATGCCGATACCCATCACGCCCCAGGTGCCGACATCGAGGCGCTTGCGCGGCTGGTAGACGTCGATGATGCCGCGCGCGAGATCGAGCGTGTTGGCGCCTTCGTTCACCAGGATCGCGTCGGGCCGCTCCTTGACGATCGTGCGCAGCACGCCGAGCGCGCCGTGGTAATCCATCGGCGAATTGTTGTTCATCAGCCGCGGCGCCATTTTGGCAACGTTCTCTTCCCGCTTCTTTGCGACAGATCCGGTCCAGTCCGCGGGCGGGGCCGGCCAGTTGGCACCCATGCCAGCAAGAAGCGCGGCTACGCACGAGCCGATATCGCCGACCACCGGCGCGGCGATCTCGACGTTCGAGTCCATCTCCTTCGGCTCGATGTCGACCTGGATGAATTTCTTCGGCGCGTCGCCCCAGGTCTTGCCCTTGCCGTGCGACAGCAACCAGTTGAGGCGCGCGCCGATCAGCAGGACGACGTCGGAATCCTTCAGCACGGTCGAGCGCGCCGCACCGGCGCATTGCGGATGCGTGTCGGGCAGCAGGCCTTTGCCCATGCTCATCGGCAGGAACGGCGCGCCGCTCTTCTCAACAAAGGCGCGGATCTGTATCGTCGGCCTGCGCGTAGGCTGCGCCTTTGCCAAGGATGATCAACGGGCGCTTGGCGCTCTTGAGAACGTCGAGCGCGCGCTTGACCGCGTCTGGCGCCGGAATTTGCGCCGGCGCTGCGTCGATCACTTTCACGAGCGACTTCTTGCCGGCCTCGGCGTCCATGACCTGGCCGAAAAGCTTGGCCGGCAGGTCGAGATAGACGCCGCCGGGGCGGCCCGAGACCGCGGCGCGGATGGCGCGCGCAATGCCGATGCCGATGTCCTGCGCGTGCAGAACGCGGAAGGCAGCCTTGCACAGCGGCTTGGCGATCGCGAGCTGATCCATTTCCTCGTAATCACCCTGCTGTAGGTCGACGATCTCGCGCTCAGAAGAGCCCGAGATCAGGATCATCGGGAAACAGTTGGTGGTCGCGTGCGCGAGCGCGGTGAGCCCGTTGAGAAAGCCGGGCGCCGACACGGTAAGGCAGATGCCGGGCTTTTTGGTCAGGAAGCCGGCGATCGATGCCGCATATCCGGCGTTCTGCTCGTGCCGGAACGAAATGACGCGAATGCCGGACGCCTGCGCCATGCGGCCGAAATCCGTGATCGGAATTCCCGGCACACCGTAGATCGTGGTCAGGCCGTTGAGTTTGAGCGCATCGATGATGAGGTGAAATCCGTCGGTCAGCTCCTGTTCCGATTCCGGCGCGGTTTCGGGCTTTGCCTTCACTGCTGCTTCGGCCATGGGTATCTCCCGTCGCTTTATTCGTTCAATCGAGATAATCGGCATAACGCGCCACGTGATCGGCGAGGCCGAGCGCGTGGTCGCGCACCAGTTCTTCCGCGCGATCGGTCGCGCGCGCTTCAAGTGCTTCGATGATATTCATGTGGTCGCGGATCGAGCGGTCGGCGCGATCCTGCTCGCCGATAGTCGTGCGGCGGATCATGCGCATATGCGTGAACAGATTCTCGGCAAGATCGATCAACACGTCGTTGCGGCTGAGCCGGATAATGGTCTGGTGGAACTCGATGTTGACGTCGGAGTATTCGTCGAGGTGCGCGCGCAGTTTGCCGTTCTCGAAGGTCGCAAACATCTTGCGCAGGCCCGCGATCTCCTCGTCGGTCGCGGTCTGCGTGATCAGCCGCGCCGCCATGCTTTCGAGCGCCGCCCAGGCGGTGATCATCTCGATCACCTCGCGCTTCGTCTTGCGCACGACATAGATGCCTCGCCGCGGCACCGAGCGGACGAAGCCCTCGCTCTCGAGCTGCGCCATGGCTTCGCGCACCGGCGTACGGCTGATGCCGAAATCCTGCGCCAGCTTGCGCTCGTCGAGCCGGATGTCGTCGCGGCTGCGGTAGATGTCCATCGCCACGATCGCGTTCTTCAACGCGGTGTAGGCCTTGTGCTTGAAGCTCGGCGTCACATCGATCGGCGCGAGCGCGGGATGCGGCGCAAGCGGTGTGCGGGGGGCGGCAGCACGGCCAGAAATACCGACGCGGCGGGGGTTACGGTCTCGGCTACTCATGACTGGTATACAATATGCCAGACAGATGCACCCGCGCAACCCGCCCGAAATTCCGGGCGGATTTCATTGGTTTGCCCCTGGGTCGCGCTTTACTGGGCGGGCCGCAGCTTACCGGATCGCAGCCTGGTCCAACCCGACTGAATGATCGGCCAGAACAGCGCGATCAGGCCGAGTGACATGATCGTGCTTACCAGACCGTTCGACCAGAACACGCCGAGGCTGCCCTGCGAAGCAAGCAGCGACTGGCGGAACGCCTCTTCGGCTTTATCGCCGAGCACGATCGCCAGCACCATCGGCGCCAGCGGGTAGTTGCACTTCTTCATGAAGTAGCCGGCGACACCGAACACCAGCATCATCACCACGTCGAAGGTGCTGTTGTGTACGGTGTAAGCGCCGATCGCGCAGAACACCATAATGACCGGCGCGATGACGCTGAACGGAATACGGAGAATTGCGGCGAACATCGGCACGCAGGTGAGCACGATTATCAGGCCCACGATGTTGCCCATATACATGCTGGCGATGAGGCCCCAGACGAAATCCTTCTGCTCGGTGAACAGAAGCGGTCCCGGTTGCAGACCCCAGATCAGCAATCCGCCGAGCAGCACGGCCGCCGTCGGCGAGCCAGGCACGCCGAGTGAGATCATTGGGAGAAGCGCCGACGTACCGGCGGCATGAGCAGCGGTTTCCGGTGCGACGACGCCTTCGATCTGACCGGTGCCGAACTTATGCCCGTTCTTGGAAATGCGCTTGGCGATGCCGTAGCTCATGAACGAAGCGGGCGTCGCACCGGCCGGGCTGATGCCCATCCAGCATCCGATGAGGCACGAGCGCAGCGACACCATCCAGTAGCGCGGCAGCTCGGCCCAGGTCTGGAAGACGACCTTCGGATTAAGCTTCGCGATGGTGCCGCGGAAGCTCAGACCCTCCTCCATGGTGAGCAAAATTTCGCCGATGCCGAAGAGGCCGATGACGGCAATGAGAAAGTCGAATCCGCTGAGCATCTGGTCGACGCCGAAGGTCAGGCGCAACTGGCCGGTCACCTGGTCGAGTCCGACCGCGCCAAGGCCGAAACCGAGCATCATGGACGCAACCGTCTTGAACGGCGGTTCCTTGCTCAGGCCGACGAAGCTGCAGAAGGCCAGGAAGTAAACGGAGAAAATCTCGGGCGGTCCGAACCGCAATGCAAAGCTGGCAACAAGCGGCGCCACCAGCGTGATCATGATGACGGCAAACAGCGCGCCCACAAACGATGACGTGAATGCCGCCGTGAGCGCTTCGCCGGCGCGCCCTTGCTGCGCCATCGGATAGCCGTCGAACGTGGTCGCCACCGACCACGGCTCGCCGGGTATGTTGAACAATATCGAGGTGATCGCGCCGCCGAATAGCGCGCCCCAGTAGATGCACGACAGCATGATGATCGCCGAGGTTGGCGACATGGAAAACGTCAGCGGTAGCAGGATCGCGACGCCGTTGGCGCCACCCAAGCCCGGCAGAACCCCGACGATGACGCCGAGAATGATGCCGACAACCATCAGCACGAGGTTGAACGGCTGGAGAACCACCGCAAAACCGTGAAGCAGATTACCGATATCTTCGAACATTTCGCTTAGTCCCTCGACACCGCCGACTATCGCCTGCCGGCGGTTACCCAACTCAGTACCCCAGGAAGTTTTCGAGCGGCCCCTTCGGTAAAGGCACCAGAAACCAGACCTCGAACATCAGAAATGTGAGGATCGGAACGGCCACGCCGACCGCAATCGACATGAGCCAGTGGTAGTTGCCCAACCATTTCATGAACGCGATGATCAGCAGCGCGGAAGCCACATATATTCCGAGAAATGGAATAGCGGCGACATAGATCGCGGTGGGCACGACCACTGCCATCACCTTGCGGATCTGCCCCCACTCTGCGAACAGCGCGCCGTCGTCGGTGCTTACAACGATTTTCGCAATATTCACCGCGCAGGAAATCAGAACCGCCAGACTGACGTAGAACGGGAAGAAGCCCGCCCGCGGGCCCTCTGCGCCCCAACCGATGCCAACCTTGATGCTTCCGTAGATTCCGATCAACGCGAGGATGGCCATGGCAATAGCCACGCCAATTTCGACACCCCGGTGGGACGGACCCGCCCCACCGGTTTCTTTTACCGTTTCATTCATTCCTGCCTCTTGTCCTGCGGTTCGAAGACGTGCCGCAGATCAGTTCGTCTTGGCGAGGAAGCCGGCTTCTTTCATCAAGCCTTCATGCAGTTTCTCGGCATTCGCGACCCATTTCGCATAGTCGTCGCCGGTCATGAAGGTCTGGTTGAAGGCTCCGTCGTCCATCAGCTTCTTCCACTCGGGCGTTTCGCGCACTTTCTTGAACAGGTCAACATAGTAGGCGACCTGGTCCTTGGTGACGCCCGGTGGCATGAAGTAGCCGCGCAGCATCAGGTATTCGACGTCGAGCCCCTGCGACTTGCAGGTCGGAATGTCGTTCCACGACATATCGCCGGCGATCTTCTCTTTATAGTCGAGCTTCTTGCCATCGAACACGCACAGCGGACGCAGCTTGCCGGCTCGCCAATGGGCAACCGCCTCGATCGGGTTGTTCACGGTGGAATCGACGTGTCCGCCGACCAACTGAACGGCAACCGCGCCGCCGCCTTTGTACGGGATGTAGGTCATCTTCTTGCCCGTCGCCTTTTCAAGCGCGACAGTGATGATCTGGTCTTCCTGCTTCGATCCCGTGCCGCCCATCTTGAAGGTGTTGTCGGGCGCGGCCTTGATCGCATCGACATATTC
>CAVQYD010000040.1:127500-245217 GCA_963718035.1 uncultured Alphaproteobacteria bacterium
GGTGCTTTTCACCTTTCCCTCACGGTACTTGTTCACTATCGGTCGCTGAGGAGTACTTAGGCTTGGAGGGTGGTCCCCCCATGTTCAGACAGGATTACACGTGTCCCGCCTTACTCAAGGATAATCCTTCGCGTTACCCGTACGGGGCTGTCACCCACTAAGGCGCGTTGTTCCAAACGCTTCCGGTTGTCTCTGGATTATCACTGGCCTGGTCCGCTTTCGCTCGCCACTACTAGCGGAGTCTCGGTTGATGTCCTTTCCTCCGGGTACTGAGATGTTTCAGTTCTCCGGGTTAGCTTAAAACCCCCTATTTGATTCAGGAGTCTTATTCCTTCTTTTGATAACGGAAATCCAACGCCCGCATTCTTGCGAACACGAACGTCAGAATTCCGTTATCGAAGGTGGGTTTCCCCATTCGGAAATCCGCGGATCAAAGCTTCTTCGCAGCTCCTCGCGGCTTATCGCAGCGTAGTACGTCCTTCATCGCCTCTCAGCGCCAAGGCATTCACCAAACGCCCTTACGACACTTGATCGCTCTCATTAACAATGCCCACTCACACTCGGCGTGTGATCCGAACGGCAGTTCGCACCAACAATTGCGTTGATGCGCCGATCCGTTCGGCCAGGCACTGATTAGAAAGACCAGTTTTGCTTCAAGATCGAACCGACGACGAGGCGGTCAAGCTTCGCCGACTTGAAGCATTGCGCGGCTCATCACCACGTAATGCATCTGTAGGAGCGCGCGGAACGTCTGGCGGCTTATCGCCGTTACACGTTCGCTCGGAACGATCTCCTCTTCACGATGTCAGACAACACGCGCATGCAAACGACGCGAGAACGCGACGCATTGCATGCGCGAATTTGTTTTCACGGACGAGCAGCTGGAGAGTCGGAATTGATTGACCGCTGGTGGAGCCAGACGGAATCGAACCGACGACCTCCTGCTTGCAAAGCAGGCGCTCTCCCAACTGAGCTATGGCCCCGCATTGCGGCACCAGCGAAGCGGGAATTGGTGGGCCTGGGAAGATTTGAACTTCCGACCTCACGCTTATCAAGCGCGCGCTCTAACCAACTGAGCTACAGGCCCAGAGCACACGCTCGTTGCCCGCGATATCCCGAATGACCGCGGGCACAAAAGGATGCTCCAACGACCTTGGGAATAGCGTGGGCTCGTCCGAGAAGAAAGAGAAACGTAGACGGCGAAATCCCGCCAAAGGACCAAATCAGCCTGAACTGATCGGCCCCGATGTGTTCCTAAGAAATCCGATAGAGAGAAGCGGATGCTTCTGGCTCTGAAGGATCATCCTTAGAAAGGAGGTGATCCAGCCGCAGGTTCCCCTACGGCTACCTTGTTACGACTTCACCCCAGTCGCTGACCCTACCGTGGCCGGCTGCCTCCTTGCGGTTAGCGCACCGTCTTCAGGTAAAGCCAACTCCCATGGTGTGACGGGCGGTGTGTACAAGGCCCGGGAACGTATTCACCGCAGCGTGCTGATCTGCGATTACTAGCGATTCCAACTTCATGGGGTCGAGTTGCAGACCCCAATCCGAACTGAGACGGATTTTTGAGATTTGCGAAGGGTCGCCCCTTTGCATCCCTCTGTCACCGCCATTGTAGCACGTGTGTAGCCCAGCCCGTAAGGGCCATGAGGACTTGACGTCATCCCCACCTTCCTCCGGCTTATCACCGGCAGTCCCCTTAGAGTGCCCAACTAAATGATGGCAACTAAGGGCGAGGGTTGCGCTCGTTGCGGGACTTAACCCAACATCTCACGACACGAGCTGACGACAGCCATGCAGCACCTGTGTTCCTCCCACCCGAAGTGAAGGACTCCGTCTCTGGAATCCATAGAGGACATGTCAAGGGCTGGTAAGGTTCTGCGCGTTGCTTCGAATTGAACCACATGCTCCACCGCTTGTGCGGGCCCCCGTCAATTCCTTTGAGTTTTAATCTTGCGACCGTACTCCCCAGGCGGGATGCTTAAAGCGTTAGCTGCGCCACTGACGAGCAAGCTCGCCAACGGCTAGCATCCATCGTTTACGGCGTGGACTACCAGGGTATCTAATCCTGTTTGCTCCCCACGCTTTCGCACCTCAGCGTCAGTACCGGGCCAGTGAGCCGCCTTCGCCACTGGTGTTCTTGCGAATATCTACGAATTTCACCTCTACACTCGCAGTTCCACTCACCTCTCCCGGACTCGAGCTTTCCAGTATCGAAGGCAGTTCTGGAGTTGAGCTCCAGGATTTCACCCCCGACTTAGAAAGCCGCCTACGTGCGCTTTACGCCCAGTAATTCCGAGCAACGCTAGCCCCCTTCGTATTACCGCGGCTGCTGGCACGAAGTTAGCCGGGGCTTCTTCTGCGGGTACCGTCATTATCTTCCCCGCTGAAAGGGCTTTACAACCCTAGGGCCTTCATCACCCACGCGGCATGGCTGGATCAGGCTTGCGCCCATTGTCCAATATTCCCCACTGCTGCCTCCCGTAGGAGTCTGGGCCGTGTCTCAGTCCCAGTGAGGCTGGTCATCCTCTCAGACCAGCTACCGATCGTCGCCTTGGTGAGCCGTTACCTCACCAACTAGCTAATCGGACGCGGGCCGTTCCTTCGGCAATAAATCTTTCCCCGTAAGGGCGTATCCGGTATTAGCCCAAGTTTCCCTGGGTTATCCCGAACCGAAGGGCGCGTTCCCACGTGTTACTCTCCCGTCTGCCGCTGCCGTATTGCTACGGCCGCTCGACTTGCATGTGTTAGGCCTGCCGCCAGCGTTCGCTCTGAGCCAGGATCAAACTCTCAAGTTGGATGAGATTGATTCCGGCTGGTCACGTTTGCGCATGACAACGTTTGGGACGTTGTCACTTTGACGAGGTCCACCCACTGATCATTGCTGATCAGCGATGTACCTTAAACGTGAACCGCCGATGTCTCTTCCGAAAGCCGCCTCTGATGAAGAATTGCTTCTCCACGCGAGAGCGGCCCGCAAGGACTCCGCCGTCCACGTTTCTCTTTCTTCCGATTCACTTTTCAAACAGCCCGGGGACCATGGCGGTCCCCACCCTTCGGTAAGCCGAAGAGCCGGCGAAGCCCGTGCATCCGAGGACTATCGGATGCCGATTTACTGTTCCAGTGAGGAGCTTCAGAGGCGCGCAATCGCGCCGTTAGCGGACGACGCGCCGATGCGCTGTATATAGGCTTCGCCCCGAAGCATTGTCAACCAAAAATGCCCATTTTTCTTGGCCCACAGAGATTTTGAATCCTGCGCCGCAGGGCTCCCAGGGTCGAAAAGTTAAATGGTGTCTTAATCTCTCCCGCGCCGCACTGAGGCCATATTCCTGCGTCGTCCTAAGGGTTCTTTCGAGGGACGAATCGCAACGGGGGCCTTCAGCCCGCGTCAATCAGGCTAGTTCAAGGGGTTCGGGCGCCGTCGTTGACGGCCCAGAAGCCAACCGGCATCGTGCCGGCGAATTGATTCACAGGCCTGCCGACAGCGTCTGGGGCAAATTTGGTTGCGGCAAGCTTCCTTCGATCCGAGGCGCAGGGGACGGCGAGCTTGGACCAAACACGGTCGCGCGGCGCAATTCGATCGAGACAGGCCGACGCCATCGAGCTCGGCAACGAGCCGCCGCTGTCGGTTGACGGCGGCTCGAGCGGTTTCGTCGATCGCCGTCGCGTTTCGGTGCAGTGGTTTGCCGGCACGATCCTGACCGCTTTAAGCGGCGCTGCTCTCATGGGCGGCGCCGTTTTCACGTCCCTCGACGGCGAAGCCAATTTTGCGTCCTTGCCCGAACGCGTCGAAGTCGCGCTGCGCGGCGCGCTCGGCGGTGGCGCCGAAAAAGGCGCGCACAAAAGCGATCGGCTGCCGACCGCGGAAGAGCCGACGTTCGCGCGGCAGGTCATCCGCGTTTCCACCATCAACCGCGTCGGCAACCACGAGGTGGTTCGCGTACGCCCCTTCGTTCGCATCGCCGGCAATCTCTCGCTCACCGTTTCCGATCTTTCGGCGAATATTCCGCCGTTCAATCCGCAAAGGCTGCTCGCGGAGTCCACGCCGGGTGGCACCACGGCATCGGATGATACGCCGGCGGCTGAGCCGGATGCCGAGGTCGCTTTCGTGATGCGCGACATGGCGCCGATCATGCCCAGGCTCAAGATCGCCTTGCTCACGCCGTCCGACGAAGTGGTGGCACGCGTGCGCGAGGCGGCAGAGTGGAGCGACAAGGCCGCAAATCACCTACCTGTCGCGGCAAGCATCACCGGCATCAAGCTTGCCTATGCCGGCGACGGCACCGTCGATCCCTACGCAGGCTTCGAAGCGCGCATCGTCCCCGAAAACATAACCTTGCTGCCGAAGACGACGACGCAGACAACCGGCGGCAACGCCTTCAACGAAAAGCAGATCGTCGCCAAAAAGGGCGAAAGCGTTGTCAGTATTTTGCGCGATCTCGGCGCCGTTCCCGCCGACATCAGCGCAATCGCCCGTGTCCTTGGGCCGCGCTCATTCGAGGGCGGGATCAAGGAAGGCCAGAAGTTGCGCGATCCTGATGGCGCCTGTTCTGGGCGGTCAGCGGCTGCAGCCGATCCGCGTGATCATCGCCAGTGAATCGACGATCGATGCTGTCGTCGCGCTCGCGGATACCGGCAAATATGTTTCGGTCGATGTGAGAAACATCGACACCGAGGTCGCTGAAAACTCCGAAGACGGCAACGACGAAAACGACACGTCCGGCGTTCGCCTCTACCAAAGCGTCTACGAAACCGCCCTGCGCAACCGGATCCCGCGCCCGATCATCGAAGACCTGATCCGCATCTACTCCTACGACGTCGATTTCCAGCGCAAAGTACAGCCCGGCGACTCCTTCGAGGTGCTCTACGCCGGCGAAGAGGAAACCCCAGCCGCCGACAGTCGCAACGACGTATTGTTCGCCGCGCTTACCGTCGGCGGCGAAATGAAGAAATTCTACCGCTTCCAGTCGCCGGACGACGGGCTGGTCGACTATTACGACGAGACGGGCAAGAGCGCGAAGAAGTTCTTGGTCCGCAAGCCGGTGCTCGCCGGCATCATGCGCTCCGGCTTCGGCCTGCGGCGCCATCCGATCCTCGGCTACACCAAGATGCACACCGGCGTCGACTGGGCGGCGCCGGGCGGCACGCCGATCTATGCCTCAGGCAACGGCACCGTTGAGAAAGTCGGCTGGGAATCCGGCTACGGCAAATACGTCCGCATCCGCCACACCAATGGCTACGAAACCGCCTACGGCCACCTGACAGCTTACGCCCGCGGCATCGACGAAGGCACGCGCGTGCGGCAGGGGCAGGTGATCGGCTTTGTCGGCTCGACCGGCCTCTCGACCGGCTCGCACCTGCATTACGAGATCCTGGTCAACGGCCGCTTCGTCGACCCGATGCGCATCAAGCTCCCGCGCGGCCGCGTCCTCGAAGGCCCGATGCTCGCGGGCTTCGAAAAGGAACGCGAGCGGCTTGACGGCATCATGGCCCGCAAGCCGGCACGCGTTGCCTCGAGTGGAGCGGCGGTACGCTAACCGCGTTACGCCGCCTGCGCGAGCTTGCCGTTGAACGTCAGCCCCAGCTTGTCGCCGGAGACATTGACCTTCTCGCCGTCCTTGATCTTTCCGGCAAGGATCATCTCGGCAAGCGGATCCTGCACCGATTTCTGGATCACGCGCTTGAGCGGACGTGCTCCATAGGCAGGGTCCCAGCCTTTTTCGGCCAGCCAGTCGCGTGCGCTCGCGTCGAGCTTGATGGTGATCTTGCGATCATCGAGCAGCTTCTGCAGCCGTGCGATCTGAATGTCGACGATGCGGCCCATCTCCGCCTTCTTCAGCCGGTGGAACAGGATGATTTCATCCACCCGGTTGAGGAATTCAGGCCGGAATGCCGCACGCACCACCGCCATGACCTGATCCTTGACGGCATCCGTGTCCTGGCCTTCCGGCTGGTTGACCAGGAAATCCGCGCCGAGGTTTGACGTCATCACGATCAGCGTGTTGCGGAAGTCGACCGTGTGGCCTTGCCCATCCGTCAGCCGCCCGTCATCGAGCACCTGCAAAAGGACGTTGAACACGTCCGGATGCGCCTTTTCGATTTCATCGAACAGGACGACCTGATACGGCCTGCGCCGCACCGCTTCCGTCAGCGCGCCGCCCTCTTCGTAGCCGACATAGCCCGGAGGCGCGCCGATCAAGCGCGCAACCGCGTGCTTCTCCATGTACTCCGACATGTCGATGCGGATCAGCGCATTCTCGTCGTCGAACAGATACTCAGCCAAAGCCTTGGTCAGCTCGGTTTTGCCGACGCCCGTGGGCCCGAGGAACATGAACGAGCCAATCGGCCGGTGTGGATCCTGCAATCCGGCACGTGCACGTCGCACCGCTGTCGAAACCGCACGCACGGCTTCCTGCTGGCCGATAACGCGCTTGGCAAGCGCGTCTTCCATGCGCAGCAGCTTTTCCTTCTCGCCCTCGAGCATCCTGTCGACCGGCACGCCGGTCCAGCGCGAGACCACTTGCGCAACGTGATCCGCGGTGACCGTCTCCTCGACCATGGCGCCCTTGGCTTCGGCCGCCTCGATCGCCTTGAGCTTTTTTTCCAGCTCGGGGATCCGGCCGTAGGCCAGTTCACCGGCGCGCTGGAATTCGCCCTTACGCTGTGCGTTGGCGAGTTCGGCACGGAGCTGGTCGAGCTCGGTCTTGAGTTTTTGAGCGTCGGAAAGCTTTTCCTTTTCGGCTTTCCAGCGACTGGTCAAATCGGCGGAGCGCTTCTCGAGCTCCTTGAGCTCGGCTTCGAGCCGCTTAAGACGGTCTTTCGAGCCGGGATCGGACTCTTTCTTCAATGCCTCCTGCTCGATTTTCAGCCGCACGATCTCGCGATCGATCGAATCCAGCTCTTCCGGCTTGGAATCGACCTGCATCTTCAGCCGCGCGGCCGCCTCGTCGATCAGGTCGATCGCCTTGTCGGGCAGGAAACGGTCGGTGATGTAACGATGCGAGAGCGTCGCGGCGCTGACGATCGCCGAGTCGGCAATACGCACGCCGTGATGCTGCTCGTATTTGTCCTTCAGCCCGCGCAGAATGGAAATCGTGTCTTCGACACTCGGCTCGGACACGTAAACCGGCTGGAAGCGCCGGGCGAGCGCCGCGTCCTTCTCCACGTGCTTCTTGTATTCGTCGAGCGTCGTGGCGCCGATACAGTGCAATTCGCCGCGCGCGAGCGCCGGCTTGAGCAGATTGGACGCGTCCATCGCGCCGTCGGCTTTGCCGGCGCCGACCAGCGTGTGCATTTCATCGATGAAGAGAATAATGCCGCCGTCGGACGACGTGACTTCCTGCAGGACCGCCTTCAATCGTTCCTCGAATTCGCCGCGGTATTTTGCACCGGCGATCATCGCGCCGAGATCAAGCGCAAGCAATTGCTTGTCCTGAAGACTTTCGGGCACGTCGCCGTTGACGATGCGCAGCGCCAATCCCTCGACGATCGCGGTCTTGCCAACGCCGGGTTCGCCGATGAGGACCGGATTGTTCTTGGTCCGGCGTGACAGAACCTGGATCGTGCGGCGGATTTCTTCGTCGCGGCCGATCACCGGATCGAGCTTGCCTTCGCGAGCCGCCTGCGTGAGATCGCGCGCATATTTTTTCAGCGCGTCATAGGCATTCTCGGCTGATGCGGAATCGGCGGTACGTCCCTTGCGCAGCGTATTGATCGCGGCGTTCAGGCTTTGCGGGCTCACGCCGGCCTTGGCGAGGATTTTTCCCGCCTCGCTGTCCTTCTCCAATGCGAGGGCAAGCAGCAGCCGCTCGACCGTGACGAAACTGTCGCCGGCCTTCTCGCCGGCTTTCTCGGCGGCGTCGAAGACCCGCGCCAGAGCCGGATCGAGATAGATCTGGCCAGCGCCGCCGCCGCTGACTTTCGGCCGCCTGGCGAGCGCGGCTTCCACCGCCTGCAACGCCTGGCGGGATTGTCCGCCGGAGCGATCGATCAATCCGGCGGCCAGGCCTTCCGGATCGTCGAGCAGAACTTTCAGCAGGTGTTCGGGGGCAAATTGCTGGTGGCCTTCGCGCAAGGCCAGCGATTGCGCAGATTGGATAAATCCGCGGGCGCGGTCCGTATATTTCTCGAAATTCATGCCTCACTCCCTCGGCCCAGTGCGGCGCCGGAAACGGGCAGGCCCCTTTTAGGCAGCCTGCCCTGCTGTCCTATGTGGGTGCATTTTTCGCAGTTTGAAGGGGCGAATGGCTTGATGTAGGTCAACCTTAAGAACCCCCGGACCTTCATTTAGTGGCGCGAAATCAATGGAATCCGAGACCGCGATCGTTCGGGCCATCTACCGCTATCCCGTTAAAGGGCTGTCCCCGCAGGCACTGGAAATGGCCCAGTTAACGGCGGGCCAAACCATACCGGCCGACCGCCTCTATGCCATCGAAAATGGCCCGACCGGCTTCGACCCGGCCGCGCCCGCCTATTTCCCGAAGCAACGGTTCCTGATGCTGATGCGCAACGAGCGCCTCGCCGCGCTGCGAACGGAGTTCGATGAGGCCGACCCACACACTGGCGATCCACTGGCAGGGCGGCCAGGCCGCGCGCGGCGACCTGCGAACACCGCAAGGCCGCAAGGCGATCGAGGATTTCTTTGCCCGTTATTGCGCCGATGAACTGCGCGGGCCGCCCAAGGTCCTGCATGGCGAGGGCCACAGCTTTTCGGACGTCGCCAGGAAGGTCGTGTCGATCATCAATCTGGCCTCGGTGGCCGCGGTCGAGGATGCCGTCGGGCTGCCGGTCAATCCGCTGCGCTTTCGCGCCAACATTTATGTGGCCGGCTGGCCGGCGTGGCGCGAATTCGATTTCCTCGATCAAACGGTCGCTATTGGAAAGACCGCCCGGGTGAAGATCATCAAGCGAATACAGCGCTGCGCCGCCACCGACGTTGACCCGGAGACCGGAATCCGCGACCTGACAATTCCGCGCACGCTCCTCGACAACTTCGATCACACCGATTGCGGCGTCTATGCCGAAGTGATCGCGCCCGGCGAGATCGTACCCGGCGATGCGATAGCGCCCGCGCCCCAATAAAAACCGCGCCCCGTTCGATCAAACGGGGCGCGGCTCACAAGGCTGCTGTGATTGAGACGAGATCAGCCGCCAGGCAACACGTAAGCGCTGATCCGGCCCGCCGGATACACCAACTCGGCGACCGTGCGATTGTGGTTGCCGGAAACGACGATCGGATTGCCGTTCGGATCAACACCGCTGACCACGCCGACGTGACCGCCGCCGCGCCGGCCCATGACCGCGATTGCGCCAACCTGCGGTCCGCTCACGCGCGTGCCGTAGCTGCGCGTAGGCCTTCGCCAGGTTGCCGCCACCGGCATGACCGGTGCGCTTGAGGACCATGTCCATGAACGCACCACACCACAGGCTTCCTCTGCCCGTGGGATTGGTCCCGATGTATTTGCGCGCTTCCGACACCAGCGCATTGCTGGTGACGCCGCCGAACGCCGAGTTCGCATGCGACTGCGCCAGTGCGCGTGCGGTTGCGATATCCCGGCGGCCATGATGACGGCTACGGCCGAGCGTCTCGCCCGCCGCGGTGGGCGTCGCGGTTGCCGCCGGCGCCTGATTTGCGTTGAACGAATAACGCGTGTCCCGATCGGCCCCTAACGGCTGCGGTTGAACCGCTGTCTGGGTCGCCGTCGCCGTACGGTGCCGATGGTGGTGGACGGGTCTTGCGATGGCCGCCGTTGCAAGCACTGCAACCGCCACCGAACACAGCAATAGCGTCGCCCGTCTTGATCTTATAGTCATTAGAGTAGTCCCCTTAGCTTTTTAAGCAATGCGCCCCGCACTGATAGAATCACCACGAGGCGCGGTGTCAAAACGCCGCCCGCATATGGCAATTTCGTGATCATTGAAAGGTCATTTCGTGCCACGCATAGCGGGTATTCCATAGGAATACCCACGCGCAAAATATTATACGTGCTACGGAACTACGAATACTTTTATCAAGTTATTTGAATACTGTCTTTACGCCGACTATTATTTTGCGGCGAAGATATCGCGGCGCCCCGGCACAGTTAAAGGCGGGCCGCGTTACGTTCGGGCGAAATATTGAGGGAACCCGGCCTCAGTCCCGCCGGCTGAGCAGAAAGACCGCCTGTTCGCCGAACAGGTTCCAGAACCACCACGGCGCGTTGAGCCGCAGCGGCGACCCCCAGGCGTTGAGCGCCACGGCTTTCTCCATCCGCACTCCCACTGCCGTGCAGAGCTGGCGGAAGTCCTTGATGGTGCAGTGATGGATGTTCGGCGTGTCGTACCAGCTGAACGGCAGCATATCGGTGCGCGGCATATGGCCCGCGAAAAGGAGCTGCAGCCGGACCTGCCAGTGGCCGAAGTTCGGGAACGACACGATTGCGTGACGCCCGATCCGCAGCATGTGTTCCAGCACGATGCGGGGATGCCGGGTCGCCTGCAAGGTCTGCGACAGGATGACGTAATCGAACGCGTCGTCGGGATAGTTGCCAAGGTCGGTATCGGCGTCGCCCTGGATCACGGCCAGACCCTTCGCGACGCACTCGTTCACACCTTCCCGCGACAGCTCAATGCCGCGCCCGTCGACATCGCGCGTCTCGCTCAGAAGCCGGAGCAATTCGCCGTCGCCGCAACCGACGTCGAGCACCTTCGCCCCGCGCTCGACCATCTCGGCGACAAGAACGAGGTCGACACGCGCGCCGCCTGCCGCGCGCGCGATGCCGTTGGCGCTCACATCGATGTCGGCGCGTGACAGGGTGCTCATCGGTCAGCTCTCGGAACCCAGCCCGCGCGCCTTGCCGGCCCCGTCGAGAAAGCCGCGCACGATGGCAAACAATTCCGGCTCGTCGAGCAGGAATGCGTCGTGACCCTTGTCAGTCACGATTTCGGCGAACGACACCCTTGCGCTCGCCGCATTGAGCGCCTGGACGATGGCGCGCGACTCGGAGGTCGGAAACAGCCAGTCGCTGGTGAACGAGATGACACAGAACCGCGTGGGCGTGCGATGGAAGGCCTTGGCCAGAACACCATCGTGATCGGCTGCCAGATCGAAATAATCCATTGCCCGCGTCAGATAGAGATAGGTGTTCGCATCGAAACGCTCGACGAACGAAATTCCCTGATGCCGCAAATAGGACTCGACCTCGAAATCCGCATCGAACGAAAAGGTCGGGTTCGCGCGATCCTGGAACTTGCGGCCGAACTTTCGATGCAGAGCTGCGTCGGACAGGTAGGTAATGTGCGCGCCCATGCGGGCCACCGCGAGTCCCCTGCGCGGATTAGTGTTTTCGAGAAGGTATCGGCCGCCGCGCCATTCGGGATCGGCCATGATCGCCTGCCGGCCGACTTCGTGAAACGCGATGTTCTGCGCCGAATGCCGCGTTGCGCAGGCAATCGGCAACGCGGAAAACACGCGCTCCGGATAGCTTGCGGCCCACTGCAGGACCTGCATGCCGCCCATGGATCCGCCCGCAACCGTAAACAGCGACTCGATGCCGAGATGGTCGAGCAGCATCGCCTGCGCACGCACCATGTCGCGAATTGTGATGACCGGAAAATCCAGGCCCCAAGGCTTGCCGGTTTTAGGATCGATCGACGATGGGCCGGTCGTGCCCATGCAGGCGCCGACCACATTCGGGCAGATCACAAAATAGCGCTCGGTGTCGATCGGCCGGCCAGGACCGACCATGGTTTCCCACCAGCCCGCCTTCTTGGTAATGGGATGCACGCTTGCGACGTGCTGGTCGCCCGTGAGCGCATGACAAATCAGCACGGCGTTGGAGCGCGCGGCATTCAGCCGGCCATAGGTCTTGTAGGCGATCTGAAACGGGGAAAGCTCGACTCCGGCGTCGAGCCGCAATGGCCGGTCCCCGAAGTGGGCGACGAGCGAGTCGCGCGGCTGATCCGCTTCGCGCGGTGCATCAGCCGCCTCACGCAAGCCTGTCAATTTGGCTTCACTCATGATCGCCCGTGCGCTCCCGGCGCTGGCCGTACTGGAGGCCTGATATAGCGCCTAAGTGTCAACCTAGCAGGTTACAGTCAACGTTTTCTTTGATTTCAAGGCCCGGCCCACTTATCAATGCCACCATGGTGAAAGCACCCGAAACCACCGCGCTGACGGACCTTCGCAAGGAGATCGACCGCATCGACGAAGCGATGCATCAGCTTCTGATCGAGCGCAGCGAGATCATTGACCGACTTATTGCGGTTAAACGAAGTCAGGATAGCGGCACGTCGGCTTTCCGCCCTGCGCGGGAGGCCGAGATGATGCGGCGTCTCGTGAAGCGGCACAAAGGGATACTGCCGCTCGACACCGTCGAGAGCATCTGGCGGGTCATCATTTCGACGTTCACCTTCGTGCAGGCGCCGTTTTCCGTCCATGCCGATCTTTCCGCGGGCGATGCTCTGATGCGCGATGCCGCGCGCTTTCATTTTGGCTTCACCGTCCCGTTCGTCCCGCATATGGGCGCGGCCGGCGTGGTCGCCGCGGTGTCGGCGTCGAAGGGCGACCTTGGGCTGGTGCCCGCATTCGATGTGGCTTCGGCGGGCGCCTGGTGGAGCGCGCTTGAATTCGACGCCGCACCCAAAATCATTGCGCGACTTCCTTTCGTCGAGCGCCCGGACCACCCGGCCGCCTTGCCGGTCTTCGTCCTCTCACGCGTCGCGGCGGACGCCATGGCAACTGAAACGGCGGTCTGGAGCATCCGCGTTTCGGGTTGGGGGGCGGCGCCTGCGCAGGCGCTTTCGGCCTTGGCCGACTTCATTGCCGTCCCGGATCGGGCATTCGATGGCGCCGCTCTTCTGGTGACCCTGCCGACAGGCAAAGACCTCAAGTCGATCAGCGCCGCCTTGGTTAAGGCTGGCGCCACCGTGCGCTCGGCAGCCCTCGTCGGCAGCCACGCAAACCGCTATACGGTTGCCGCCGACAAGACCTGACAGCCGGACTTTGAATGACGATGAACCGCCCGCAACCGCGACCCGGAGTGCTCGATATTGCCCCTTACGTTCCGGGCAAGAGCACCGCGCCTGGCGTCGCCAAGGTGTTCAAGCTCTCCTCCAACGAAACGCCGTTGGGGCCGAGCGCGAATGCAATCGCGGCCTATCGCGCGGCCGGCGAGCACCTAGAGGATTATCCGGACGGCTCGGCTGCAGCCTTGCGCGAAGCAATCGGCGCCGCGTTCGGGCTCGATCCTGACCGCATTGTCTGCGGCGCCGGCTCCGACGATCTGCTCAATCTGCTTGCGCGCGCCTACCTCACCGACGGCGACGAAGGGATTTACACGAAGCACGGCTTTGTCGTTTACCCGATCGCCACCATGGGCACCGGGGCGAAGGCGGTCGCCGTGCCGGAAAAGGATTTCACCGCGGATGTGGATGCCATTTTGAAGGCAGTCACGCCGAAGACGAAAATCGTCTTCCTGGCCAATCCGAACAATCCGACCGGAACTTATGTCCCGTTCGACGAGGTGAAACGGCTGCAAAAATCGCTGCCGGCGCACGTGCTGCTCGTGCTCGATGCCGCCTACGCAGAATACGTGCAGCGCAATGACTATGAGTCGGGCATCGAACTGGTTGCCACGACCGACAACGTGGTGATGACGCGCACCTTCTCGAAGATCTATGGGCTCGCCTCGCTGCGGCTCGGCTGGATGTACGGCCCCGCGCATGTGGTGGACGCGATCAACCGGATTCGCGGGCCGTTCAACGTCAACGGCCCAGCGATCGCAGCGGGGATCGCGGCGATCCGCGACACCGCGCATGTCGAGAAATCGCGCGCGCACAACACGCGCTGGCTTGCGTGGCTCACCGAGGAGATCGGCAAGCTCGGCCTGCCGGTAACCCCGAGCGCCGCGAATTTCGTGCTGATCCATTTCCCCGAGACCAAGGGCCGGACCGCGAAAGAGGCCGACGCTTTTCTGACCAAGCGGGGGCTCATTCTCCGCCAGGTCGGCGTCTACAAGCTGCCGAACGCCTTGCGAATGAGCGTCGGGACTGAAGAGGCCAACAGGCTCGTGGTGCAGGCGCTCAAGGAATTCCTGGGGAAGGCCGCGTGAGCAAGCCCGCCACCTTATTCAACCGGCTGGCGCTGATCGGCGTCGGCCTGATCGGATCGTCGATCGCGCGCGCTGCCCGCGCGCAAGGCGCCGCGCGGACGATTGTTGCGACCGCGCGCTCGCCGCAGACGCGCCGGCGCGTTGCCGAGCTTGGGATTGCCGACCAGGTCGTGGAGACCAACGCCGCCGCGGTCGAAGGCGCCGATCTCGTTATTGTCTGCATTCCGGTCGGCGCCTGCGGCGCCGTCGCGAAGGAGATCGGGCCCCATCTCGCACCCGGCGCGATCGTGTCCGATGTCGGCTCGGTCAAGGGCTCGGTGGTCCGCGATATGGCGCCTCACCTTCCGAAGGGCGCGCATTTCATTCCGGCGCATCCGGTGGCCGGAACGGAATATTCGGGACCCGATGCGGGCTTTGCGGAGCTTTTCGTCAACCGCTGGTGCATCCTGACGCCGCCCGATGGCGCGGACAAAAAGGCGGTCGACAAGCTGGCGTCCTTCTGGCGACTGCTCGGCGCCAACGTGGAAACGATGGCGCCCGATCATCATGACCTGGTGCTCGCGATCACCAGTCATCTGCCGCATCTCATCGCCTACACGATCGTCGGCACCGCCGACGAATTGCAGGCCGTGACGCGATCAGAGGTACTGAAATTTTCCGCGGGCGGTTTCCGTGATTTCACGCGCATTGCCGCCTCCGATCCGACGATGTGGCGTGACGTCTTTCTCGCAAATAAGGATGCGGTTCTCGAAATGCTCGGCCGCTTCAACGAGGACGTTTCGGCGCTGACCAAGGCGATCCGCAAGGGCGACGGCGACGCGTTGTTCGAGCATTTCGTCCGCACGCGCGCCATCCGCAAAGGGATCGTCGATATCGGCCAGGATTCGCCGGCGCCGGATTTCGGCCGGCCTCACCCGGATCTGCCGCACGAGCCGATGCCAAAGCCTTACGCTTCGGGAGAAGGCTAGAACAAAGCCGGCGTGCTCCCGATCGGGATCGGCCCGAGGAACGCCGCGCCATCAGTGAAACGCAAAGGCAAGGTCACCGCGCGCTTTCCCTCGAGCGTAGTCTGCTCGCCGAGCATATTGATACCAGCCGAAAGATTTGCGCCGGCCTGCTGGCGCGCGACATCGCCGAGCCCGGGCGCCAGGCGGTCGAGGGCGCCGGCAAGCTTGTCCATGTTCGGCGAGGCCTGGATTTTCTGTTGCGCGCCGATCGCGGCCAGAAACTGCTCGAGGCCGGCCATCGTGATGCGCAATTGACCTTCGAGGCGGCCGTTACGATTGATCGACAATGCTCCAGCGCCGACGGCAAGGATGTCGCCTTGCTGGATGCGGACTTGCATGATGTCGATGCGGCCGTCGGCTGCCTGGATTTCACGGAAACGCGCCGCCCATGGCTTCGGCGAAAAATCGTTCAGCCCACGCAGCCGAGCGGTCGCTGTTGCGTTGATCGGTTGCGCCGCCGCCGGATGCAGCGCCGGCGATGAGGCCTGATCGAGCTGCAGGGCAACTTCGATAACCGGCTTGTTCGTGACGGAGCCTTCGGCGATGCGGCCATGAACTTCGATATGCCGGGCCCGCAACAGATTTTGTCGCGCAGTGCCGGTGACGCGGTCAACGACCGGATCGTCAAACACAAGTGATGCGCGCTGCGGTGCGGCCGGCGTCCCGCGGACGCTCGATTGTGCCAGCTTCCAGCTGGCGAGAAATTCCGGCTCGTTCCCTGGTTGGCCGATTGTCAGCGGCCCATGGAATTCGCTGATAATCAGGCCAGGCTGATAGACCTGCGCCACGACGAGCAGGCTCGCGGCCTTGAGCTCCATCGGAGGCTCATTGCTGCGAAAAACCGCGGAGGCTTGATCGCAGGTCACTTCGATGCGGAACGGAAAGCCGCCGACCGTCTGCGATCCACAATCGTAAATGCGCCCCGATTTCGCTTCGCGAGCCCGCCAGCCGTCGATCGTCTGCTGCGCCTTGTCGGCGGCGAATTTCCAGAACCCCGTCCACCCGGCGATCACCGCCAGGACCACCAAGACCAAGATCGTGTAGCGCCGCCCGGTCCGGCGCCGAGATTGCAGGCTTGCTGTGCCGCCCATCATCATCTGACTTCAAAACCCGGCGAATAAGGCCTTTCTGCGCCCGCCGCCCTGCGGGTTGCAGGGGAACCGGCGCCCTGTTACGCGAACGTCAGCAGCCGGCTGTCCCCCGCCACGATGAATACAGGCCTCGATCAAAGCAACGATGACTTGTGGGTCTTCGCCTACGGGTCGCTGATGTGGCGGCCCGGGTTCGATTTTCTCGAACGGCGAAATGCGCGCCTGGTCGGGGCGCATCGTGCGCTTTGCGTCTATTCGTTTGTGCATCGCGGGACGCCGGCAAAACCTGGACTGGTGTTCGGTCTTGACCGCGGAGGAAACTGCCGCGGCATTGCCTATCGGGTTGCAGCGCGCCAGCGGACGAAGACCATCGAATACCTGCGTGGCCGCGAACAGGTCACGCGCGTCTACCGTGAGACCTGGCGGAGGGTCTGGCTCGATGATGATCCGCAACAGAGCGTGCATGCCCTATGTTACGTCGTCGACCGCGGACATCGTCAATACGCGGGACGGCTGAGCCTGCAGGAGCAGCTCCATTTTGCGCGTCAGGGTCACGGCCGATCCGGCGCATGCCGCGACTATGTGCTGGCGGCAACGAAGGAGCTGCAGGCCTTGGGTATTCGTGATCAGGATCTCCAGATCCTGGCCGAGCAGCTCAAGGGCGTTCATGAATCGGCGGCGCGCTAGCCGCCGCTGCCCATTTTTGCCCGTCCCTCTGCAATCAGCCGCGCGGTCGCGGTTTCAATGTCATTCTGCAGACGAGCGAAGAACGTATCTTTGTCGAGACCCGGTGCAATCGGGTCGAGAATTTCGGCGACGACGGTCCCCGGGAAGCGGCGAAGCGAGCGGCGCGGCCAGAACAGGCCGGAATTGAGCGCGATCGGAACGCAAGGCACTCCTTCCGCCATATAGAGATGCGCGACGCCAATCTTGTAGCGCGGCTCGGCGCCCGCCGGGCGCCGGGTGCCCTCGGGAAAAATGATGAGCTGACGATTATCGGCAAGCTCAGCGCGCGCCCTTTCAATCATTGCGGCAAGAGCCTGCGAGCCGCCGCCGCGATCGACAGGCACCATCCGCCCTTTGATCGTGAGCCAGCCGAAAACGGGAATCCATTGCAACTCGCGCTTGAGGATGAAGACGGGATTGTCGAGCAGCGGCAGCAACGCAAAGGTTTCCCATGCGGATTGATGCTTTGAAGCGACGATAAGCGGGCCTGCGGGCAATTTTTCGAGGCCGCGAACCTCGCATTTGATGCCGGCGACCACGCGCAGCAGCACAAGATTGACGCGGCCCCACGATTTCGCGACCTCGACAATCGCGCGGTACGGCATGAAAAAAGTCGGCAGCGCGGCGATCAAAAACAGGAGCGTGTTCAGATAGAACAGCGCATTGAACGCAAGCGAGCGGAGAAGAATGATCACGGTCAGCCCTTCTATATTGCGCCGTCCACATCGAGACGCATTCGAGCCTGCGCGAAAACATACTTCAGATATTCACCGAACAGCAGGCGGGCCGTGTCAAGGTTCGACCACCAAGGCTCGGCTTTCACCTTTTCCGATATGACGGGGAATGCAATGAGCGTGACGTCCGGCAATTGATGGTCGAGCTCGGCCATGGCGCGCGGCATGTGCCAGTTCGACGTCACGACGATCAGCGAATTGAAATTGTGCTGGCGCGCCCAACGTTTTGTTTCGAGCGCGTTGCCGAAGGTGTTGAGCGCAGAGCGGTCCAGGTCGATGCAGCAGGTAAAATACTTCGAATAAAGCGGGGTGAGGCGCGCGATTTCGCGTGCACTTGTGGCCCGGTACACCCCGGTTATCAGCAGCCGTTTGCCGTGTTCGGTGGCCAGCAATTCGATTGCGTCGGGAATGCGCGCAGCAGAGCCGGTAAGCACGACGATGCCGTCGGCCTTGCGATCGAGCGTTATCTCATCGCCCGCAATCTGGGCGACGAACCAGCCGAAACCGCCCGCCAGCAGTAGAGCACCGGTAGCGCCGGCAGCCATCGTCAGAAACCCGATCCAGCGGGCGAAACCGGCAAGCATGTCAGTCGATGGTCTCCAGTGTGCTGTTGACCGTATGCCGCGAGGTCCAGGCGGTCACGACCGCAATCAACACCACCTGCCCGAGAACGGCCGCATAGCCTGCTAGTCCGATCGAGAACGATCCAAAGAGCGGTGATCCTTGGTCGCCGCCAACGAGCCAATGGCTGATCATGGTCGCCGCCAGGAACACAACGATAGCCGCGCCGCCGCCAATGGCGCCGCCCTGTAGCCCGAGCACCAGGAAATGATGCTGAAAATGCCGTGCGATGAAGCCGTTTTTCGCACCGACAAAATGCAGAACCTCAATGACAGCCTTGTTGGTCGCCATTGCGCCGCGCGTGGCAAAAGCCACCGACAGGATCGTCGCGGCGAACATCAGGATCAGGATGCAAACACCCACCGCGACCGCGGTACCTGCCATCGCCCGCATACGGTCGATCCAACCCCGGTGGTCATCGACTACGGCGCCCGGAACTTGATCCGCCAGCACGCGCCGAAGTTGTCCAAGATCAGGCGTCGCGTCTGCCGCAATCTTGATGACAATCAAGCGCGGAACGGGCAACTCGCTGAGCGATATTCCGCTGCCAAGCCAGGGCTCCAGCAATTTCATCGATTCTTCTTTTGAATACGGTCGTACCTCAGTTACGCCGGAAATCGTGCGCGTGATCGCGACCGCCCGGCTCACGCTGGTATCGAGATCCCGTCCCGGCGCCGGCATGATCTGGATCGTCATCTCGCGCGAAATGTCGGATTGCCACTCGCCGGCGGCCTTCGTCACCAGAATCGCCGCCCCCGTCGTCAACGACACAAGAAACGTCATGATCGCAACGACAGCCACGAGGGCCCGGCCGGAAATCGAGTTACGCGGCACCAGCGCGGTATCAAACCGCGGCAGGGGTTCATTCGGCTCGCGTAGCTGCATTGTCAAATCGATGCGTGCGTCACTCATTGCGGATCTCAATCGTAGATATGCAGCCGGCCATCATGGAGCACGAGACGGCGCGCATCGTACTGGTCCATGAGTGCAATGTCGTGCGTCGCTATGACGACCGATGTGCCGGACTTATTCAGCTCGACGAAGAGACGCAGCAGGCGTTGCGCGAGGCTCGGATCAACGTTGCCAGTCGGCTCGTCTGCAAGCAGCAATTGCGGCCGCGCGATCACTGCGCGCGCGATCGCCGCGCGCTGTTTTTCTCCGCCGGAAAGAACGGGCGGGAGCGCCCACATCCGCTCGCCGAGGCCAACCCAGCTCAGCAGCTCGATGACCTCCTCCCGGTAACTTTCTTCCGGCCGGCCCATGACCCGCAACGGCAACGAGACGTTTTCGTACGTCGTCATGTGGTCGAGCAGTCGAAAGTCCTGGAACACGATGCCAATGCGGCGCCGCAACGTCGCCACCGCGTCGCGCGACAGTGTTGCAACGTCGTGACCGAATTGAGTGATCAGGCCGCGCGTCGGCTTGAGCGATAGGAACAGCAGCCGCAACAGCGAGGTCTTGCCGGCGCCGGACGGCCCGGTCAGGAACTGGAACGAGTGAGGTTCGATGCGGAACGTGAGGTCCCGCAGGACCTCCGGGCCCAGCCCATAGCGCAAGCCGACGTTCTCAAATCGGACCACCCACCCCTCTCCGATAAATTCCCCAAAAGGCCGCGCGAATCACGACCGGACCGAGGTCCCCAGGCACGCCTGCGTTTTTACAGGATTATCGCGACGCCGCCATAGCGGCCGCAGGGAAAAAGGCGAAAAAGCCCCGTTTGACAGGGTCCGGCATGGTTTCCGATCCATTAACGGACGGCTGGTACGTTGGCCATCCAATTACCATCGACCCCATGCTGATCGCCTGTCCGAACTGCTCAACGTCCTACATGATCGACCCGGCCTCGTTGGGCGAGGCAGGACGAACCGTCCGCTGCGCAAGATGCAAGACGACGTGGTTCGCGTCCAAGCCGGAGATGGCAAGCGCCGGCACGGACGATGACCCGACCTCTGCCATCGGCGTGATACGTCCTGATCAACGAATTCAGGACAGAGTCGAAGGCACCGCCGCCGAAGAGCAAGTAACCGGGGCAGCCACGCAGGTTGAAGAAGCAGCGCAGGCACCCGTCACTGTTACCGACGCACCACCGATCGCACCGGAAGAGCCATCAGCCGCATCTGAGGCGACGGAAGCCGACGAGATTGAAAATTTTGTCGTGCGCCGCAAGCGACTTCAGGCACGACGTAAGAAAGAGCGGCGCTCGTCGCGATGGACTGCACTTATTCTTGTCCTCTTCGCCTTCAATGTTGCGCTGGTCGGCGCCCGCAGCGAGGTTGTGAGGTTCTTCCCGCAGACTGCCTCGTTGTTCGCGGCGGTCGGCCTGCCGGTCAACCTGCGTCACCTGAAATTCGAGAATATGCGGATTTCAAGAGAAACGCAGGAAGGACTGTCGGCTCTGGTGATCGAAGGCACCATCGTTAGCGTCGCCAGCAAGGCCACCGAGGTGCCACGGCTGCGCTTCGCTGCACGCGACGCATCCGGACAGGAAATCTATACGTGGAACGCTCTGCCAGGCCGCAGTATTCTCGGGCCTGGAGAAAAACTTGATTTCCGTAGCCGGTTTGTCTCGCCGCCGCCAAACGCAACCGATGTGATGGTGCGCTTCTTCACGCCGCAGGATTCGGCCGCCGCGGCCAAATAGCCCGGCAAACGCGCCTAACGATTTATCGGATATATCTTGTCGAATTTGATGAGCGACGTACGGCCATTGGCCTCTTTATATTCCTTGGCGATCACCAGCTTTAAATCCGGCGCGTAGTAATCGATGTTGGTGAAGTTAGGCGGGCCGTTCGAGCGCGACTGACGCCGCTCAATTTTCAAGATTTTGTATTTGCAACCGCCGACGTAGAGTTCGTCTTGGCCGAGGATCAGCAATTCAACGGTTCGCACTTTTTCCGTCCCGCCCTCCATGGCGACATCGAACACAGCGGTTACATGCTGCTTCGTCTTTAACGGAAACAGCTTGGCAAGATTGGTTTTAGGTTTGAACGTGCTGTGTCGACCGCGATCTAGCCGATCGAGATCGAAAAGCCCTTCATACTGGGTCGTTTCGAGGAGAGCATTCCCACCAGAACGCATTATCGTTCGAACAACGGAACCGTCGTGAAATACTTCCGTGCGCGATCTCTCGCCGCGTTCGACGACAAATCCGTTTTTTCCTGACTGGGCATCGGGACAGGCCTGCGCAAAGCAACCCGCTGTGCCGAAGATTTGCACGGCAAAAACGATTGTCGGAATTGCCAGACGTTTGTGCGCCATCTGCCCCAATGGCGCAGCTTAGTAACTCAGAAATCTTTGAGCAATCGCTCGATGTAGTCGAGCTCCAGCTGCGGGCGGAAACTCTCGCCGAACCGCTTGCGCAACTCTTCCAGAATGCGCCGAGCCCGTTGCGCGTCAATTTCACCCGGGACCTTGACGGTGAAGTCGTCGCTGTAATCGCCGCGGCGCATCGGCCGCCCCAGGGGATCGGTCTCCTGTTGGGCTCGCGATTGCCCGCGACCCGGCCGCCCGTTTGGACCCGGGCCCATACCTTGCTGCTGCATCGATTGCGCAAGGCCTTTGGCGCCCTTTCGCATGGCCTCGAGGGCACGGCCCTGGCTACCGACGGCGCCATCGGCGTCACCCTCGCCGAGCTGACCTTCTGCCTCGCCCATGGCTTCACCCGCATCGCCGAGTTCGCCCATCTCGTTGCCGCCCTGCCCTTGCTGTCCCTGTTGACCCTGTTGGCCTTGCTGACCCTGCTGGCCGAGCCCGCGCTGGCGGAGTTGCTCCAGAAGCTTGTTGAGGCGGTCACGCAACCCTTGCTGATCCTGGCGCAGGTCGCCCATCTGGTTCTGGCCCTGCTGACCGCGTTGACGGTCGCGGCGGTTTTCCTGGCCCTGCTTGAATGTCTTGTCGCGCAGCTGCTGCTGCTTGCGGATCATGTCGCCGAGCTCGTCGAGGGCCGACATCATGTCGTCATCGTCGCCATCGTCGCCCTGGGCGCCGGGCCGCGCCATCTGCAGGTTCTCGAGCATCGACTGCAGCTGCTCGAGCAGCTGGCGCGCAGCATCCTTGTTGCCCGAGCGCGCCAGATTCTCCAGCCGGTCCAGCATGCTCTTGAGGTCCTGCTGGCTCAGCATGCGCGTATTGTTGCGATCGAGTGGACGCGTCAATTGCTGCGGATTCTTGCGCATTTCCTCGGCAAGCGCCTGCAGGAACTTGTCCATGGCGGCGCGCAGCTGATCCATCAGCTTTTTGATTTCCTCATCGCTCGCGCCGCGCTCGAGCGCCTGCCGCAAGGCCTCCTGTGCCTGGCGCAGCGCCTGCTCGGCCTGCGACACGTTCCCGTCTTCGAGCTGGACCGCCATGTCCCACAGGCGCGCGACGACATCGCGCAGCGCATCGTCGCTCTTTGCATGCTCGAGGTCGTGATAGATCGAACGCAGGCCCAGATAGACGCCTGCCTCCGGCGTAAAGCGCTCCGGAGCGATGGTGAGCGCATCGAGCGCGGTGAGCACGGTCGGCTTGCTCTCGGCGTCGAGCGCGAGGTTTCGGCGCTGCTCGATCAGCGCCCTTGCCAGCGGCTTGACAAAGATGCGTTGCGGCAACTGCAGCTCGCGCGGCTCGCTGCGGCCCTCGTTGCCGGCCTCGTCGCGCGCGATAAGCGTCAACATCACGTCGGTGCCGGCCCAGGGATGCTCGGTCAGATCATGCGTCGTCTGCGCGGTGCCCGCGCGTGTCCGCTGTTGCGGCAAGACGAGCGCATAATCGGGCGCGCTGAACAACGGGCGCGGCGGCTTGTCGGACGTCTTTTCTTCCTTGCGCGTAAAGGTGGCTTTCGCTTCGATCACGCCGTAGTCGTCCTCCACGCGATAGTCGAGCCGCAACGCACCACGGGCCTGACGCTCCGGATCCCGGATCAGATCGATCGTCGGCGCGCGGTCCGGAATCGCCGTGAAATTCCACACGAGATCGCTGCCGAGAACGCCATGCACCGCGGCCGAGCCGTCGCCTTTGATCACAAGCCTGCGCTCTTCGGTTCCGGCCGGCAAAGGCGCGCGTGCCTCGGCGGGCGCATCTTCGATTCCGCCTTTGCGGATAATGTCGAAATGCACTTTGCCGGTCGCGCGGATCACAAGCTGACTGCCGGAGGGCACCGCGACCGGCGCCGCCGGCGCGTTCTGCGCCGTTTCACCCGGCCGCAGGCCGGGCAGCATCACCGGTGGCCGTCCGGTGTAGACCGGCGGCGTGATCCACGCGTCGATCCGGAAATTCGCCGGCGCGACCACGCCGTGCCAGTCGAAGGCGGCGGCGACACGCTTGAACCGCTCGCCGCTCGCGGCGAAGAACGTCGCCACCACCAAAATGGACACGAGCGCGCGCAACGCCATCGGATCGCGCAGCGACAGCCGCGGCATCGGCCAGCCGGCTTTGATCTTGCGCGCGGACAGCAGCGCGCGCTCGACATGCGCCTGCCAGAGGGCCTGCGCCACCGGATCGTTTCCGTTTGCAGCAATGTGATCGGAAACGGCCGTCGCCGGCCGGTGTATTTCGCCGCTGCGGCGATCGAGGCGCCGCAGCCCGTCGTTGACGCTCGGCAGCCGCAGGATCGCCAGCGGCATGGCCGCCACGATCAACAGCAGGCCGAAAATGATCAGGCCGATTGCGCGCGCGAGCGGCGGCAATATCAGCCAGAGGCCCGCCCAGGAGAATGCGAGGAAAAGTCCGAGGACGATCGCAACGGAGGCGAGCGCCGGCCACAGCCGCTCCCACAGCAGGCTGCCGCGCGCCCGCCGCAATGCACGCGCGAGCAGAAGCCGCGTCGGCTGCTGATCGTGTGGCTTCTCGTTCAACTCGTCCAAAAGCCGCTCCGCCGCTGTGGCCCAGGAGAATCTCCACTACCGGCCAGCGTAACATGCGCCGAACCGCGGGACCACGCGCCTATTTATGCGCTCAAAGCCAATCCGGCATGCGATCGAGCGCAATTAATTGGTCAACTTCAAGGCGCGGCCGCACGACCGCCCATTTTGCGCCGTTGACCAACACTTCCGGCACCAAAGCGCGCGTATTGTAGGTACCGGCCTGCACCGCGCCGTAAGCGCCCGCCGACATCACCGCCAACAGGGCGCCGCTTGCCGGTTCCACCATGTCGCGGTTAACGGCGAGAAAATCGCCGCTTTCACACACGGGCCCAACGACATCGGCACGCACCCGCTTTGCCGAGCCGGCAGGCTGCGCAACCGGCCAGATCTCATGATGCGCGTCATATAACGTGGGACGGATGAGATCGTTCATCGCCGCGTCGACGACAACAAAATTCTTGGCTTCGCCATGCTTCACGAACAGCACGCGCGTCACCAATATTCCGGCGTTGCCGACGAGCAGGCGGCCAGGCTCGAAAATGAGCCGGCAATCGAGATCGCGCGTCGCGCGCTTGACCATCTTGGCATAGTCGTCGGGATGCGGCGGCGGCTCATTGTCGTCGCGGTAAGGAATCCCGAGGCCGCCACCGAGATCGACATGCGAAATGGTGTGACCGTCGGCGCGCAACATACCCACGAACTCGGCGAGCAGCGCGAAGGCGCTGTCGAACGGATCGAGGTTGGTGATCTGGCTGCCGATGTGCATATCGACGCCGGCGACCTTGAGGCCCTTGAGCTTCGCAGCGCGGGCATAGATTTCGCGCGCGCGGCTGATCGGGATGCCGAACTTGTTTTCGGCCTTTCCGGTCGCGATCTTGTGATGCGTCTTCGCATCGATGTCGGGATTGACGCGCACCGAGATGTTGGCGGTGCGCCCTTTCGACGCCGCGATCGATGACAGAAGCTCGAGCTCGGCCTCGGATTCAATGTTGACGCAGAGAATGCCTTCGTCGACTGCGAGCGCGAGCTCGGCCGCAGTCTTTCCGATGCCGGAGAACATGATTTTGTCGGCGGGAATGCCTGCAGAACGCGCGCGCTTGAGCTCACCACCCGATACGACGTCGGCTCCGGCGCCAAGCCTGGCGAGCGTACGCACCACGGCCTGATTGGAATTGGCCTTCATCGCATAACAGACGAGCGCAGGCACGTCGGCGAAAGCGCCGGCAAAGACCTCGTAGTGGCGCGTCAGCGTCGCGGTCGAATAGCAATAGAACGGAGTTCCGACCGCGCTTGCGAGCGCGTCCAGATTCACCTGCTCGGCGTGGAGGACGCCGTCGCGGTAAGCGAAGTGGTGCATCGCATGCTCAGTTGAGTAAAACGTCGAGAGGAATTCGTTTATCCTGCATGCCAGGTGCAATTGGTCTTCCGTCGGGACCAATCGGGGCCCTGTTGACCTGTGCACCTGCCGGTGCTGCCGGTACGGCCTGTTCGCCCGTGAGCGACGCGCTCGGCGGCGGATCGAGCGGCCCTTTGCGTCCGCACGCAGCCAAAGCAAACGACGCGGCCAGCGCGCCGATCAGGGCGAGGCGGAGAAATGGACGGCGATCACGGCTCAAGACAGGCGCTCCTTGCATGGAGGAACGATAGCAAAACAGACAAACAAGGCGAAGTCAGGATTTTTCCTTTTCCAGCTTGCGCAGCCATTTCTTCGCCTGAGACCTGACATTTTTCGGCGCGGTGCCGCCAAAGCTGGTTCGGCTTTTCACAGAGCGATCGACCGAGAGAACAGTGAACACGTCCTCGCCAATTCGCGGCTCGATCTCCCGCATGGTGGCAAGAGGCAGCCGGTGCAAAGGCAAATTCGCCTCCGCTGCCTTGGCGACGATCCGGCCGGTCAGGTGATGCGCCTCGCGGAACGGAATCTTCAAGGTCCGCACCAGCCAGTCGGCGAGATCGGTCGCGGTTGCGTAGCCCTCGCCTGCCGCCTTTTTCATGCGCGAGGTATCGGGCGCGAGATCGGCGACCATGCCCGTCATCGCCGCGATCGACAGCACCAAAGCAGCGAGCGCATCCATGGCGCCTTCCTTGTCTTCCTGCATGTCCTTCGCATAGGCGAGCGGCAGGCCCTTCATCACGATCAGCAAGGCGCTGAGTGCGCCGATCACGCGTCCGGCCTTGGCCCGCACGAGCTCGGCGGCGTCCGGATTGCGCTTCTGCGGCATGATCGAGGAGCCGGTCGTGAACTTGTCCGACAGCTTGACCAGCGCCGTGAGCGGCGAGGTCCAGATGACGATCTCCTCGGCGAGCCGCGACAGATGCACGGCCGCGATCGAGGCCGCCGCCAGCGTCTCCATCGCAAAGTCGCGCGCGGAAACCGCATCGAGGGAATTTGCCATCGGCCGGTCGAAGCCGAGTGCCTTGGCGGTCATGTCACGATCGAGAGGAAACGACGTGCCCGCAAGTGCGGCGGCGCCGAGCGGAGATTCATTCAGCCTTTTGCGCGCATCGGCAAACCGGCCGCGATCGCGCGCAGCCATTTCGACATAGGCGAGCAGGTGATGGCCGAACGTTACCGGCTGCGCCGTCTGCATATGAGTCAGTCCGGGCATGACGGTGCCCGCATGATCGAGCGCCTTTTCGGCGAGCGTGCGCTGATAAAGCGCAAGCGCAGCATCGACCGCGTCGATCGTGTCGCGCATCCAGAGCCGGAAATCGGTCGCAACCTGATCGTTGCGCGAGCGCGCCGTATGCAGCCGTCCCGCCGCCTCGCCGACCAATTCAGACAGGCGGCCTTCCACGTTCATATGGATGTCTTCGAGCGCGCGCTTGAAGGAGAACTTGCCCGCCTCGATCTCTGACAGAATCGTGTCTAGACCGTGAGCGATCTTTTTCGCATCGTCGGCCGCAATGATGCCTTGCTTGGCCAGCATGTCGGCATGGGCCTTGGACGCGGCGATGTCCTGGCGGTACAGATGCCGGTCGAAGTCGATAGAGGCGTTGATTTCCTCCATGATGGCGCCGGGGCCAGACGAGAACCGCCCACCCCACATTTTGTTGCTCATGGCATATCCACCAAGTCGCTCATGACCGAAACCCAATCAAGCTTCGCCAAAAAGCGCCTCGCCATGGTTTTGGCGGGTGGAATCGCCGGCGTCGTCGTTGGGCTGGCGGGGGTATACGGGGTTTCGACCCTGACACGCAATGCGGGCGGCGACGCAGCCTGCCGCCCGGCTGTCGAACTGGCCAAGAAAATAGCGCCTTTTGCGCATGGCGAGGTGGCGGCCGTTAACGTTGCCAAGAGCCCGTTGAAGGTGCCCGACCTTGCCTTCCAGGATTCCACCGGCAAGCCATTGACGCTCGAGCACTGGCGCGGGCGCACGGTGCTGCTCAACCTCTGGGCCACCTGGTGCGTGCCTTGCCGGCAGGAGATGCCGGCGCTCGATGCGCTACAAGCAACGGCTCGGCGGCCCGGGATTTGAGGTCGTGGCGGTCAATATCGACACGCGCGATCCCGACAAGCCGAAGGCGTGGCTCAAGGAAGTCGGCGTGCAGAAACTTGCC
Organism: uncultured Alphaproteobacteria bacterium; assembly: GCA_963718035.1. Classification (GTDB taxonomy): domain Bacteria; phylum Pseudomonadota; class Alphaproteobacteria; order Rhizobiales; family Xanthobacteraceae; genus Pseudolabrys. Next base: position 155,174 of record CAVQYD010000040.1, read on the forward strand.
GTATTACGCCGACCCCGCCGCGAAAAGTTTCCAGGACCTCAAGTCCATTGGCCGCGCGTTCGGCATGCCGACCACGCTGCTGATCGATCCGAAGGGATGCGAGATCGGAACGATTGCCGGCCCAGCCGAATGGGCAAGCGAGGACGCCATCAAGCTGATCAACGCGGCGCTCGGACGATAGCGCCATCTGACAGCAAACCCGACGACGATTACGCGCTGATATTGAGGTTGCGGCCGACGCCTTCGGCGACGTTTGCGAGGCTCTGCAGATTCTTCTGGGCGGCGTCGAGCACCTGCACGATCGCGGATGCATTGTCGGCATTCATGCGCAGCATCTTGGCCGCAACGGCCATCTGCACATCGGCCATTTGCGAGCCAACCAAGGCGGTGGCGATTGATACCGGATCCATCCCGGTACCGTTTCTACGGCAGGTTTATCAACGAAATGTAAATACGGCGCACAGCGGCCTTGACACTTTTGCCAGCAATCCCTATACTTAACCAAATGGTTTACTATTCAAGACCGAACCTCGACCGCACCTTTGCCGCGCTCGCCGATCCGACGCGGCGCGCTTTGCTCGCCCGTCTGAGCGAAAAGGAAAATGTGTCGGTCAGCGAACTGGCAAAACCGTTTTCGATGTCGCTTCCCGCGATCATGAAGCATCTCGACGTGTTGTCGGATGCTGGCCTCGTTGGACGCGAGAAGAACGGCCGCATCGTGAGCTGCCGCCTGCGCGCGGAACCCATGCGCGACGCCAATGATTGGCTCAATCGCTACCAGAAGTTCTGGACCGAGCGGTTCGATCGCCTTGCTGCTTTCCTGGAGGAAGACAAATGGCCACCATCACAACGAAACCAAGCCTCACCATCAAGCGCCGGTTCAACGCGCCGCCGGCGAAAGTCTTCGCGGCGTGGACCGACCCGGAAAAGCTGAAGCACTGGATGGGCGGTCGCGAAATCGGCTCAGGTCACTGCCGAGACCGACGCGCGTGTCGGCGGCCGGTTCCGAATCGTAATGCAGAAGTCCAGCGACGGCGAACAACACGACGTCAGCGGCGTTTATCGCGAGGTGATCCCGAACGAAAAGCTGGTGTTCACCTGGGCCTGGAAGAGCACGCCCGAACGTGAATCGCTCGTGACGATCACATTCAAGGCGGACAATGGCGGCACGCTGATGACTTTCACTCATGAGCAGTTCTTCGACGAAGACGCGCGCGATCGCCACCAGCAGGGCTGGAATGCTTCGTTCGAGAAGCTGGAAAAGTATCTCGCTGCTTAGTGACGGGAGTAGACGATGCCACACCAATGGTCACACGGACATTTCTACTGGAACGAGCTGATGACGCGGAATGCCGATCGCGACAAGAAATTCTACGGCGCGACGATCGGCTGGACATTCGAGGCGATGCCAATGCCCGACGGCACTTATTGGGTCGCCAAGATGGGCGATCAATATGTCGGCGGCCTGTTTCCGCTCACCAGTCCCCAGTTCGACGGCGTTCCTGAAAGCTGGATGTCTTACCTCGCGGTCGACGACGTCGACGCGCGCGTGAAAAAGGCACAGGCCGCGGGCGCGACATTGATGCGGCCGATCTTCGACATCCCCAATGTCGGCCGCATCGCCATCCTCAAGGAGCCGGGGGGCGCCGGAATCGGCTGGATGACACCGCCGAAAATGTAGCGGGAGACAAAACATGCAGCACAAGATCGTATCGCAGAGCGAATGGCTAAATGCGCGCAAGGCGCTGCTCGCGAAGGAAAAGGAATTCAGCAAGGCGCGCGACGCCCTGAGCGCCGCGCGGCGCGATTTGCCCTGGACGCCGGTGGAAAAGAACTACGTTTTTGACGGCCCAAACGGAAAAGAAAAGCTCGCCGACCTGTTCGGCGGCAAGAGCCAGCTGATGGTCTATCACTTCATGCTTGGGCCGGGCTGGGTACAGGGCTGCCCCAGCTGCTCGTTCCTCGCCGATCATTTCGACGGCGCCGTGATCCATCTTGCGCATCGCGACGTGTCGCTGGTCGTAATATCGCGGGCGCCGCTTGCCGAGATCGAAGCCTATAAGAAACGCATGGGCTGGAAGTTCAAATGGGTGTCGTCGTTCGGCAACGACTTCAACCACGATTTCCACGTCTCGTTCACCAAAGACGAAATGGCCAAGGACGCCGAGTACAACTATACGGTCGACAAGATCCCCAGCGAGGAATTACCCGGCTTGAGCGCCTTCATCCGGGACGAGAACGGCAAGGTCTTCCACACGTATTCGTCCTACGCGCGCGGGCTCGACACGCTGGTCGGGACGTACAACTTCCTCGACATGGCGCCGAAGGGCCGTGACGAAGGCGCCCTGCCCTGGACGATGGCCTGGGTGCGCCGGCACGACGAATATGAAGACAAACCGAAAGGCGGCAGCTGCTGCGCGTAGTCAGCGCGTCGGAACCGGCTTCTCGCCGCGGTAGTCGTAAAAGCCGCGCTGCGTCTTGCGGCCGAGCCAGCCGGCCTCGACGTACTTCACGAGCAACGGGCACGGCCGATATTTGGAGTCGGCCAGCCCCTCGTAAAGCACCTGCATCACCGACAGGCAGGTATCGAGGCCGATGAAGTCGGCGAGCTCGAGCGGGCCCATCGGGTGATGGGCGCCGAGTCGCATGGCGGTGTCGATCGACTCGACGTTTCCGACACCCTCATAGAGCGTATAGATCGCCTCGTTGATCATCGGCAGCAGGATGCGGTTCACGATGAACGCCGGGAAATCTTCCGACACCGCGATGGTCTTGCCGAGCTTGGTGACAAAGGCTTTGCTTGCCTCGAACGTCGCGTCGTCGGTCGCAATGCCGCGGATCAGCTCGACGAGCTCCATCCGCGGTACCGGATTCATGAAATGGATCCCGATGAAGCGCTCCGGCCGGTCGGTTGAGGACGCGAGCCGCGTGATCGAGATCGATGAGGTGTTGGTTGCTAGAATCGCGTCGGACTTCAACGACGAGCAAAGCTCGCCGAGGATCTTGCGCTTGACGTCTTCCTTTTCGGTTGCGGTTTCGATGACCAGATCGCAACCCGAGAATGCGTCGTATTTCTCAGCCGGCTTGATGCGCGCGAGCGCGTTTTTGCGGTCGTCCTCGCTTATCGCCTTCTTGCCGACCTGGCGCGCCATGTTGCCATTGATGGTCGCCATCCCGGCCTTGATGCGGTCCGCCGAGATGTCGTTGAGGAGGACGGAATAACCGGCGAGCGCACACACATGCGCGATTCCGTTGCCCATCTGGCCGGCGCCAATTACCCCGATACTCTGAATTTTGACCATGTCTTTGTCCGATCGATGCGAAGTCCCGGCTCTTGCCCTCGAATTCGGTAACTCTCGCGTTTGATTTCACTTTTACGACGTAGGACCGCACGATGCCATCGGCGGAACAACAAAACTAGAACGTAGTCAACGCTTGACCTTGTCGAGTTCCGCCGCCAGCTCCGGCAACGCCTGGTACAGATCCGCCACCAGGCCGTAGTCGGCGACCTGGAAGATCGGCGCCTCCTCGTCCTTATTGATAGCAACAATCACCTTGGAGTTTTTCATCCCGGCGAGATGCTGAATTGCGCCGGAAATTCCGACCGCGATGTAGAGCTCAGGCGCCACAACTTTGCCGGTTTGCCCGACTTGCCAGTCGTTTGGCGCATAGCCGGCATCGACTGCAGCGCGCGAGGCGCCGACCGCAGCGCCCAATTTGTCGGCGACAGGCTCGATATATTTGGTGAAGTTATCCCGGCTCTGCATGGCGCGGCCGCCGGAAATGATGATTTTGGCCGACGTCAATTCAGGCCGGTCCGACTTCGACAATTGCTCTCCCGAAAAAGTCGAGAGGCCCGGGTCTGCGGCCGCGCTGGCGTTTTCGATGCTCGCAGAACCGCCGGCGCCCGCTGCCTGAAACGTCGAAGTCCGCACGGTGATGACTTTCTTCGCGTCGGATGACTTCACCGTCTGGATTGCGTTGCCGGCATAGATCGGCCGCTCGAAGGTATCGGGGGAAACCACTTTCGTGATGTCCGAAATCTGCATCACGTCGAGCAGCGCCGCGACGCGCGGCATGATGTTCTTTCCGGTCGTTGTCGCGGGCGCAACGATGGCGTCGTAGCTGCCGGCAAGCGACACGATCAGCGCGGCAACCGGCTCGGCGAGCTGATGCTCATAAGGCGCGGCGTCGGCCACCAGCACTTTCTTGACGCCGTCGAGTTTTGATGCCGCCTCCGCCGCCGCCTTGCAATCCTTGCCGGCGACGAGCACGTGAACGTCGCCGCCGATGGCCTTGGCTGCGGTGAGTGCCTTGTTGGTTGCGTCCTTGAGCGTTTTGTTGTCGTGTTCGGCGACGAGAAGCGTGGTCATCTAGAGTACCCCCGCCTCGTCCTTGAGCTTGGCGACCAGGTCAGCAACCGAGGCGACTTTTACCCCCGACTTGCGGCCTGGCGGTTCGCTGGTCTTGACCACCTGAAGCCGCGGCTTGATGTCGACGCCATAGGCGTCCGGCGTCTTTTCGTCGATCGGCTTCTTCTTCGCTTTCATGATGTTCGGCAGCGAGGCGTAACGCGGTTCGTTCAGCCGCAGATCGGTCGTGATGATCGCGGGCATTTTCAGCTTCACGGTCTGCAGGCCGCCGTCGACCTCGCGCGTCACGCTGATGGCATCGCCCTCGATCGCAAGCTTGGACGCGAACGTGCCCTGCGCCCAGTTCAGCAGCGCTGCGAGCATCTGCCCGGTCTGATTGCTGTCGTCGTCAATCGCCTGCTTGCCCATGATGACAAGACCAGGCTTTTCCGCGTCCACGATGGCCTTGAGTAGCTTCGCGACCCCCAGCGGCTCTACGACGGCGTCGCTCTTCACCAGGATCCCGCGATCAGCCCCCATCGCGAGCGCGGTGCGGATGGTTTCCGATGCTTGCGCGGGACCGATCGAGACCGCAACGATCTCGGTCGCCTTGCCGGCTTCCTTCAAGCGTATTGCTTCTTCGACGGCGATCTCGTCGAAGGGATTCATCGACATCTTGATATTGGCGAGCTCGACGCCGGAGCCGTCCGGCTTGACGCGAATTTTGACGTTGAAGTCGACCACCCGTTTCACGGGCACCAGAATTTTCATAATTCCCCATCCCGGGCGGGCACTGGAACAAGCGGGCGGAAGCTAAAGGCCGCGCTATCGGGCTGTCAACGTTTATGCTGCGGCGCAGTAAAACTAGCGGTTCTGGCCCGGCGCCCACAATATGTCGGCGGCACCTTTATCATTGGCGTATCGGCCAGCCACGAAGAGGTAGTCAGACAGCCGGTTGACGTATTTCAGCGACGGTTCCGACACGCCCTCTCCCGGCTTGTCTTTCAGCTCGACCATGATGCGCTCGGCGCGGCGGCAAACCGTGCGCGCAAGATGCAGATAGGCCGAGGCGGGACTGCCGCCGGGCAGAATGAACGACTTCAGCGGCGCAAGATCGGCATTCAGCCGATCGATCTCCGCCTCAAGCCAGGCGACCTGCGCATCGGTCACCGTGAGCCGGGCGCCACCGGGCCCCTTCTCGGCAAGACAGAGATCGGCCTCGACATCGAAGAGATCGTTCTGGATGCGGCCGAGCGCGGCATCGAGCGCCTTGTCGCCCGCGACATGCAAGCGGACGAGGCCGATTACGGCATTGACCTCGTCGACCGTGCCGTAAGCCTCGACCCGCAGGTCGTATTTCTTGCGCCGGGCGCCGGTGCCGAGCGAGGTCGTGCCGTCGTCGCCGGTCCTTGTATAAATGCGGTTGAGCACAACCATATCGATCTCGCGGAGCCTTTCTCCCAGCCGCAGATTCGGGGTAGGCTTATCTTAGCCTTTTTCTCAAGAAGGGGTGACGCTCATGCGTGTACTGACGATTGCGATTGTAGCCGCCTTCCTGGCCCTGCCGGCCACTGCGCCCGCGCAGGCTTGCGGAGCAGGCATGCATTCCGCCAAGGCCGCCACGGCCGATTATTCCGCGGCCAAAAAGAAGTCCAAAAAGCAGAAGAAAGAAAAAGAGGAGTATATGCGCGCCGCTCCAATGAAGTGAGCGCCCGCTCCGTATCTTCTCCGACTAACGGCCGAGGACCCAGATCGTCGCCATGATTACAATGATGGCGACGAACTGAAGCAGCACGCGCAGCCGCATCAGCTTTTGCGAGCGGTTGGGCGAGCCGCCGCGCATCATATTGATCAGGCCGAGCAGCAGCACGATCGCCACCGCCACGATGGCTGCCGGCACGAGAAAATGAGACATGAAATTCGACATGGGTCGCGCCTTCTAACATCCGCGCTCTGATCCGGCCAATGCGCCCTAAGTTTTGACTCGCCTATAGGTTGTAATATCCACTAACATCCCCAATAAATTGAGTGGGTCGGGTGGTGCATGAGGACTGGCGTTGCGGGCGCCGCGAGCGCGCGCTCATTGGAAGTCTGCGGTGACGACTCTGGTTCCTCATCACAGCTCTTGAAATTCCGGCAGCAAGAATTCGCTATGCGCGCCCAGCGGCGCGCGTTCGCACTCAGCGCAAGCATAGAGGACGTGCTTGTCGCCGCCGCCGATCGTGCTTCGGATCGCCTCAAGCGTGAACGGCCGGAATTTTCAGCGGCGACGCTCAATAAACTTGCTTACTTTATCCCGTCGCTCTTTGTCGTCGGGGCGCTGGCCGCATTGCTCAACTCGGTGAGCACAATCGTGCTTTGCACGCTCGCGGTGCTTCCGGCAGCCTTCCGGATTCTGGTTGTCGTGTCGTCGACCCAGGGGCCGCGCCGCGCCTCTTCCGCAATCGCGCACGAAGCGCTGCCCATTTACACCGTCATCGCTCCTCTTCACCGCGAGGCGCGGGTGGTGGACCAATTGCTGTCAGCTATCGAACGGCTCGACTATCCAGCCGAGAAACTCGACGTGATCGTTATCGTCGAGGCCGACGAGCCGGCAACCCACGCCGCAATCACGCGACGCAAACACCGTCTCCCGATCACGGTGATTCCGGCGCCACCGGCCGGGCCGCGCACGAAACCCAAAGCGCTCAATATTGCGCTGGAGCTCGCGCGCGGCTCATTCGTCGCGATCTACGATGCGGAGGACCGGCCGGAATCACACCAGCTTCGTCGTGCGCTGGAAGCATTTCGATCCGCCGGAGATGATCTTGCATGCGTGCAGGCACCGCTCTGCATCGACACCGACACGACTTGGCTTGCCCGCTATTTTACCGCCGAATATGCCGGCCACTTCGATGTCTTTCTTCCAAAGCTTGCCGAGTTTGGCTTGCCGCTGCCGCTCGGCGGCTCCTCAAACCATTTCCGGACTGCGGCGCTGCGTGAGGCCGGCGGCTGGGACCCCTACAACGTCACCGAGGACGCCGACCTCGGCATGCGTCTTGCGCGCCTCGGCTACCGATGCGGAGTGATCGAGTCCACGACCTTTGAAGAGGCACCCGCGACGGCCCGGCGCTGGCTTGGCCAGCGGTCGCGCTGGCTCAAAGGCTGGATGCAGACCTTCCTCGTCCATATGCGCCAACCGCAACGGCTGTTTCATGAACTTGGGCCGCGCGGTTTTGCGACCTTTTTTCTTGTGGTCGGCGGGAATGCTTTTGTCGCATTGGTACACCCGATCTTCGTCATTGGACTCTGTTGGAGAGTAGCCTTCGGCGCCGAAGGCTCGATCGACGCCGGGCTTTGCGCCATGTCGGTCGTGGCCGGCTACGTGCCGTCAGCGGCCCTTGCCTGGCGCGGATTGTCTCACCGCGGTGTGCGCAACAAGCTTCGCATTCTGGCCTGGACGCCGCTGCATTGGCTGTTGCTTTCGGCGGCTGCGTGGCGCGCGGCGGTCGAATTGACCCATGCGCCTTTCCATTGGAACAAGACCGAGCACGGTCTCGACCGGCCGCCGGGCGTCGCGTCCAGCCTTGTCGAGCTGAGCCAGAACGTCGCCGGCCTGAAAAGGCGCGGCGAGCTCCCGCAAATATGGATCGACGCTACATATAACGTCGCAGATCGGCGGCGGCTTCCTCGGGCTTCCGCTTGAGGCTGAACGGCGCAACGAAACGACCCTGCTTGTCCATGAGATAGACAAGCGCGGTGTGATCCATGCTGTAGTCGCCGCCCTGCGTCGGAACCTTCTTGGCGTAAACGCGATACGACTTTTCCGCCGCATCGATGGCCGCCCGGTCGCCTGTCGCGCCGCGCAGATGCGGATCGAAGCTCGACAGATAGTCTTTTATCACGGCAGGGGTGTCGCGCTCGGGATCGACCGTGATGAAAAGGGCACCGGTGCCATCCGCATCCTTGCCGAGCGCGCGCAGAAGCTCGGACACGTCAAAAAGCGTGGTCGGGCAAACGTCGGGGCAATGCGTGTAGCCGAAGAATACCAGGTGCGGCTTTCCCTTCAGGTCCGCATCCGTGATCGGATTTCCGTTCTGGTCGACGAGCTTGAACGGTCCGCCGATCGCAGAGGCGGCTGGACCGCCGCCGCCAAAGTTCCCGGTGGCGTAGAGGAACACTCCGGAGAAAATCACCAGGCCGGTCAGAAAGGCGGAAAAAATGAGGACAATCTGCGACGTTCGTGCCGTCATCGGCTCTCAACTTGCATCAGAAGCATGCGAGCCAGCCAGTACGCACCATTTCGAAGAACACGGCGGTACCGTAGTAGGCCCATAGGCCCATAGCCGCGGCAACCAGTGCGCCGCCGACAACTGCCACCAGCAAGACTGGCCGCGACAAAGGAGTGTTGGATGCGATCGTCGGCATACCCGCCTCCACCTCGAGTTCCTTCACATAGGCTCGCCTGACACCCAAGGCAATGCGGCTTCGCGGCCGTTTTCCGCAATTAACTATTTTACTGCCTGCAAAATATCGCCGATAACGCGGCCGTCCGTAGCGACGTTGACTCCGTAGGTTAAAGCCGCGATCAATGATAGACTTTCCCGAATATGGATTCTTACCCCCGAATGGAGAACTTGATGCGCAACGCTTTGGCGATCGCCTTGGCGATCTCAATGTCGGCGGCCGTTACTGCCTTCGCCCAGAATGCGCCCGCCCCGGCTCCGGCCCCAGCGGCGGCACCGCCCCCGGCCCCTGCGCCGGCGAAATCAACCTGTAACAACCCGAACGCACTCGGCGTCTCTCGTGTGGTGGAAATCGACACGACCGGCGGGCCGGGCTTCGGCTTTGAGCACTTCAAGGCTTATGACTTCCTGCGCGACAAGGAGGTTGTGCTCACCTTCGACGATGGTCCTTGGCCGGGCCATACGCCGGCTGTGCTCAAGGCGCTCGCGGATCAATGCACCAAGGCAATCTTTTTCCCGATCGGAAAACATGCCGGCTGGCATCCTGAAATTATGAAGCAAGTGGCGGCTGCCGGCCACGCGATCGGATCGCACACCTGGTCGCACAAGGACCTGTCCAAGCTGAGCCAGCAGGAAGGGATCGACGAAATCGAGAAGGGCATCGCGGGAGTCAGCATCGCGCTTGGCAACAAGCCGGTCAGCCCGTTCTTCCGTTTCCCCGCCCTGCGGCACCCGCCTGAGCTGTTGAAGTATGACGGCGAGCGCAATCTCGGCGTCTTCTCCACCGACATGGATTCGTTCGACTTCAAAATGCGGAAGCCGGACCAAGTCGTCAACGCGGTGATGAAAAAGCTCGAGAAGCACGGCAAAGGCATCATACTGATGCACGACTTCCAGCAGGCGACGGCCCATGCGGCGCCGGAATTGCTGAAAAGGCTGAAGGACGGCGGCTACAAAGTCGTGCAGGTCGTCGGCAAGACGCCCGTCGAACCGAAGAAAGAATATGTCGACATGGTGCTCAAGGAGATCGGCGGCGGAATGGAAAGCGCGCGCCCCATGTCCAGCGTCATCAAGGATATCAGCAACTAGCTGAACGACGCTGTTTTTCGGCCGGCCGCGCATATTGCGCGGCCGGCTTTTTTTGTCGCATGCGCCAAGGTCCCCGGCCCTGTGCTAACCTGCCGGTGGCGGAATTTGCCGGTTCAGGGGGTCACATATGAACGTATTGATCGTCGCCTTCGGCGCACTGATTGCAATATGGGTTTTGGTCCTGCTCGGCTCGCCCTTCTTCGGTCCAAGGGACCACTAGACGGCCGCGTTCACGGCACCGCCCGTCCCGAGAACGCCGTAAAGATCGACGAAGCCGTGGTTGCGTGGTCATAGGCAATCCGTGTCGCCACCATGAAAAGCGTCGTCGCGAGCACCAGCCGAAGCGCGCGCTCAGGGATACGGATCGCGAAATAGCTGCCGACAAAAATGCCAGGCAGCGAACCGGCCAGCAGCGAGCCGATAATCGCCCAGTTGACCGAACCCATCATCCAGTGACCGAGGCCGGCGATCAAGGTCAACGGAACAGCGTGAGCGATGTCAGAACCGACGATCTTCGCCATGGGTAGTTGCGGATAGAGCATCAAGAGCGCGATGACCCCCAACGCTCCGGCGCCGACCGATGAAATCGACACAAGGCAGCCAAGCACGGCCCCCACCACGATTGTGCTCACAGCTGTCTTGTGCGGGTCGAGGTCTGTAACGCGCGCACGATAAGCGGCCACGATCGAACCCCCGAATACAAGCACGAACGCCGTCGCAAATAGCGCCACGCTGAGCACGAGTGTAATCAGGTTGCGTGCGGCGTCACCGCTGAGATTGAATAGCGACAGCACCGTCAGCGTGAGGATCGTCGCAGGAATGCTGCCGGTGGCGAGCCGGCCAACCACCCGCCAGTCGATGCTGCGGGCAAAGCCATGCACGAGGCTGCCGCCGGTTTTGGTGGCTGCGGCATAAAGCAGGTCGGTTCCGACCGCGGTCGCGGGATGGACACCGAACAGCATGATCAGGATCGGCGTCATCAGCGCGCCGCCGCCTACGCCGGTCATGCCAACCAGGAGGCCGACGGCGAAGCCCGACAGCGAGTACAGCGGATCAATCATCGGAATGACCTCGTCGCGACAGGCTTGCCGCCAATCTAAGCACGGCTAGGCTCAGCAGTCATCGTGACGAAATGGTGGAACGCCCGGCCCGGCATGGCTGTTCCGCACAATTTTCTGAAAGGTGCGATATGGCACCGCAACCAAAAAATACCTATTTCGTTCGGTAGAAGGCCCATACTGGAGACGAGCCTGCAAATCATCCACTGGAACGGTGCACGTGCCCGATATCGTCACGCTCACGATCAATCCCGCCATCGACATTTTCGTCAATGTCGATCGCGTGGAGCCGACGGGAAAAATGCGCTGTTCGGCACCGAAACGTGACCCGGGCGGCGGCGGTATCAACGTAGCCCGTGTCGCGCATCGGCTCGGCGGCCGCGTGACCGCAATTTTCCCGACAGGCGGCGCTATCGGAAAGCTCCTGCACCGCCTTGTCGACCGCGAAGGCATCGACAGCATCGTAACGCCGTCGCACGTCGAAACGCGGGAGAATTTCACCGCTTATGAGGAATCGACCGGCGAGCAATATCGTTTCGTCCTGCCCGGATCGACGCTGCACCGCGCCGAATGGGAAACGGTTCTCGAGAAGCTGACGACGCTCCCGCAGCGGCCGAAATTTGTCGTCGCGAGCGGCAGCGTCCCACCCGGCGTCCCCGACGACTTCTTCGCGCGCGTCGCTCGCCACGCCAAGGCGTTGGGCGCGCAATGCGTCATCGATACATCGGGACCTGCGCTGAAAGCAGCGCTGACCGAAGGGGTTTCGCTGATCAAGCCGAACCTGGTCGAGCTCTCGGACCTCGTCGGCACCTCACTCGGCAACGACGACGCGCGGCTGCGCGCGTGCCGCAAGCTGATCGAGGATGGACGCGTGAAGATCGTGGCGCTGACACTCGGCGAAGATGGCGCGCTACTGGTGACCGCGGATCAGGCTTTTCGCTCAGTGCCGATGGCGATCGAGCCCGTCAGCACGGTCGGCGCCGGCGACAGTTTTGTCGGCGGCCTGGTTGCAGCGCTCGCGTCCGGCAAGTCGTTGCAGCAAGCGTTCCGGATTGCTGTCGCTGCGGCGTCCGCCGCCGTGCTGTCGCCCGGCACTGAGCTCTGCCGCGAAGAAGACGTGCAGCGGCTCCTGCCTCAGGTCAAGATCAGCGAGCTTGCGCGCGCACACGCCTGAACGGCGCGTCTTGCGAAGATCTGGGCCTAGCGGCGCGCCTTGACCGGCACCCGCATCTCATCCTGCATTGCCTCGAGCATGCCCATCCAGATGATCAGCGGAAAATAGAATAACAGCGGCATTTTTTGCTTCTCGCGTTGCGGTTCAACAACACAAACGCAACAAAGCGAATGCCAGTTCCGTCGATCACGGCGCCGTGTTTTCGTGTGTCCAATTTAGTAGTCTGTTGCACCGACAAAACGCGATTGGAAACTCGCCTTGGACAAAATCCGGCTAGGTTTGGTGGGCGATAACATTGCCGCCTCGCGGGCGCCGGCAGCGGGAGTGGAAATCCTGAGTGGTTACGAACTCTTCCTCTACCAGGGCATCCATGCCTTCCAATTATTCACGGGACGGCACGTGGACGCCGTAGCACTACGCCGGATGCTTGCGCTTCCAACATGACCATGAATGTCGCTTGAAGCCCATGAGAGAGCGTCTCATCACACCTTGAAAATCTCTGCATACCGCTTCTTGACCGCCTCCCCTTCCGTCAGGATGCCTTCCGGGTCCTCCTTCATCAGCTTGATGTCGGCGAGCTTGCGGATGCCAGGCTTTTCCACAGTCTGGGAGTGCGGCGAATACTGGCGGGCGTAGTCGACGAGGATCTGCTGGGCCTCGCGCGAGTGCATCCAGTTCTGAAACAGGCGCGCGGCGTTCGGATTGGGAGCGCCCTTGAAGACGGCGCTTGGACCAGTGGCGAGCGGCGTGCCCTCCTCCGGATAAACTATCTCGACCGGTTGGCCTGCCTCCTTGTAGCGAATGACAAGGTAACCGGCGCCGTCCACCATGACCGCGCGTTCGCCGACCGAAATTCGCTTCGGCGTATCGGTTGCCGACTGAACCTGCATGACGTTCTGTGCCGCCAGCTTCACGAAATAGTCCCAGCCCAGATCGCGCGCGACCTCGAACGTCGAGTTCATGATCGTGCCGCTATAGGCCGGATGCGCCTTCACCAGTTTGTCCTTCCATTTCGGATCGAGCAGATCCTTGAAGCTCTTCGGTGCGTCTTCCTTCTTAACCAGGTTGGTGTTGTAGGCGATCGGAGAGATCAGAATGCGTGTCGTGACGTGCAGTCCCTCGGAGTCGTAATAGCGTTTGTCGTAATACTTCACGACCTCTTCCGGCAGGTACGGCGCGAGCCAGCCGTTGCGTTGCCAGATGATGCAATGCGCCTGGTCGGAGGTGTTGACGACGTCGACGGCATGGATGTTGGAAGAATATTCCTGAGCGATACGGGTAAAGATTCGCTCGGCGCCGGATCGCTCCACGCGCGCCGCAATGCCGGGATACTTCGCCTCGAATGCTTTGCCGAGGCGCTCCGCGAACTGCAAGTCCATCGCCGTATAAAACGAAATCTTGCCTTCCTTTTTCGCTGCCTCGACCAAGGCCGGCGTCACGGCTTCTGCCGCAGGCGCCGCGGCGACCCGCACGGCAAAGGCGCTGAGGCCAAGCACTCCGGCACCTCTGAGCACATCGCGTTTCGTAAGCTTTTTGGTCATGGCGTCCTCCACCTTCCCTCGGCCAGTTTCTTATTCGATCGCCTCGTCGGCGCGGGCGGGCCTCACCAGCATTGCGGCCAAACCCGCCGAGAAACTCGCGGCGTTTCATTGTTGCCCCTGCCAATGACACCGCACGGCATAGTATCAATCGAAATTCGGCGCCGAAATAGGCTGTGCTTGCCTCGTCACAATGCGGCGTAGGAACAGGTGGCTTTCGGCACAAACAACACCGATGATGCTTGGATACGCAGCTATCGTGATCGCCGCGAGATACTCATGACCCAAGACCCGATGCGCGCCGAAACCGACGTTCTGGTGATTGGGTCCGGCGCCGCAGGCATGTATGCGGCGATCGAGGCGGCACGCAGCGGCTGTCAGGTGCTGCTCGCCGACCGCAGCTTGATCGGCCGCGGCGGCGCAACGGTGATGGCCCAGATGACCGTCGCTGTCGCGCTCGGCTCTGAAACTCCCGACCATTGGAGTCATCATTACGACGATACAATCGCCGCCGGGCGCGGATTTGCAACGAAGCCCTTGCGCAGCTGTTGTGCGAGGAAGGGCCCGCGTGCATCCGCGCCATGGACGATTGGGGCGTGGGCTGGGCACGCAAAGACGGACGCATCGCACAAGCGATGGCTCCCGGCCATGATCGTCCGCGCTGCGTCTATGTCGACTTTCTCAACACCGGGCCCGCAGTGTCGAAGACGCTGCGTACGGTCGTGAACAAAAGCGGCGGAATCCGCAAGGCGGGCGACCTCTGTATCGTCGATCTTCTGCGCAACAAGGGTGACATCGTCGGCGCCGCAGCGCTCCATCTCGGAACGGGCGCGCCGGTGATTGTGTCAGCAAAGGCGACCGTCCTGGCGACCGGTGGTCTCACACGGCTTTATCGGCGCAACAGCGCATCGGCAAACATGGGCGGCGACGGCTATGCTCTGGCGTTGCGGGGCGGTGCTTCGCTCGTGGATATGGAATTCGTGCAATTTTTCCCGATCGGCCACCTGGCTCCGCGGCTGATCGGCATGGACCCGATCATGTGGGATCCGTTCCGCTACAAGCTTGGCGGACGGCTGCTGAACAACCGCATGGAGGAATTCACGCAGCGCTACGGCGTGGCCGAGGACGGCAAATACGTTATCACGCGGGACGTCGGCAGTTACGCGATTCTCAAGGAGGTCGAAGCCGGCCGGGGCTCGCCGCACGGCGGGGTCTATCTCAGCTTTCAGCACTGCCCGGAAAGCGCGTTGCGCGAATCCTTCGGGCCGGTGATCGACCGTCTTGCCGCCAACGGCATCGATCTCACCAAAATGCCGGTCGAAGTGGCGCCGATCGCGCATTACCACATGGGCGGCATCGTAGCCGACGCGCAGATGCAAACGGATTTGCCCGGCCTGTTCGCCGCCGGCGAAGCGGTTGGTGGGGCCAACGGCGCTAACCGGCTTTCCGGCAACGCAATTACTGAAGCGCTCGTGTTTGGTCGCCGCGCCGGTCGCAGCGCCGCAGACCATGTCAGGCGCTCGAGCGCATCGCCCGATCATGCTGACAACGCCTCCAAGGCGATTGCGCTGATCGCCGCCGATGCGCCGACTCGCGACTTCAATACCGCCGAGATGCTGCAAACGCTTCAAAAAACGATGCAAGACAATGTCGGCGCGTTGCGGAGCGAGGCAAAGATCATCGCCGCTCTCGACATCATCGGCCGCCTGACGGAAGAGTTCGGAGACACTCCGCCCGGAGACGGCAATCGCTTCGACATGCGGCGGATCGAATGGTTCGACCTGCGCAACATGCTGCTGGTTGCCCGCGTGGTCGCCGAAGCTGCGCTCGCACGCACCGAAACTCGCGGAGCGCAACAGCGCGAGGATTATCCGCAATTGTCGCCGAACTGGGCGTTCAATCAGATTGCAAGGCTGCGGGGCGCGCGCATCGAATTGTCGGGCGGCCCACGCGCCGTCGCGGTGGCGGCGTCATGAGCGAAAGCGCAACGCTCAAAATATGGCGCGGCCTCGATGCGAACGCCGGCCGGTGGGAAAGCTATGAGGTGCCGTTTGAGCCGGGCCAGTCGGTGCTCGACGGCCTGCGCTGGATCAGGGCCAATCGCGACCCGACGCTGGCGATCCGTTTTTCCTGCATCAATGCCAATGCCTGCAAGGAGTGCATGATCGAGCTCGACGGCAAGACGGTCTACGCCTGCACCGCTCGCCTGCAGCCGCGCGAGATGACGCTGGCGCCACTCTCCAACAAGACACTCGTTCGCGATCTGGTTACTGAAATTGCGCCGCCGGCGGAGCGTTTCATCGGCTCATAACGCGAGATGCGCTTTCTCCAGCATCACATGGATGCCTTTGGAGCCGTTCACCACCTGGGTTACGCGTAAATCGGCCGCCAAGCTGCATAGTGTATAGGCGTCCTCGCGGGATAGTCCGGTGCGGGCGCAAATGAGTTTGATCATATCGCGAAGCGCAATCACCACCGCATCGTCGAGATCGGGATCAAACGCCATCGTCATAAAATGCGTCGGCGTCTCGGCCATTGGCCATTCGAGCGTCATGTCGTCGCGCACATGCAATTCAAAGGTGCCGATCAGGCCGGTTTCGATTGCTGTAATGCAAACTTCACCGTCACCCTGGACGCCGTGACCATCGCCAACCGAGAACAACGCTCCGTCAGCATGGATCGGCAAATAGAGCGTCGTGCCGGCGACCAGTTCCTTATTATCCATGTTGCCGCCATTGCGGCGAGGTGGCGGTGAGGCAACCGGGCCCCATGCAGGCGGCGGTGCGACGACCATGATTCCGAAGAATGGCTTGAGCGGCAGTTCGAGACCCCATGGCAGCCGTCCAACCATGCGCGCACGGTCAAGAGGAATATGAATGATACGGGCACTCGCGAAATCGTCGGGCAATGCGCCAGCGAGCGGTCGAATGAGGTTGTAGCCCCAGTCGTAGTTGAGATCGATTGCCTTGATGCGGACCTCAAGGACTTGCCCGGCCTTGGCTCCACGCACCGCAACCGGCCCGGTCATGATGTGCGGCCCGTTCAGTTTCTGTGGCACGCTGGCGTGAATCGCCGGGAGTGCCGCCGGCACGATCAAACCCGAACTCGGATTTGGCATCTGCTGGGGCGCGCCCGACACCGTCGACATAATGACTTCGTCGCCCGGCTCGACCGTCACAAGAGGCTTCAGCGACGCGTCAAAATAGCCCCAGTGCACAGTGTCCGGCCCCGCATCGAGGCGATGTGTTTGCATTCGGACGCCTTTCATGGAGTTTACAGTGGAGCGGGCGAAGGCAATCGAACCCTCGTATGCAGCTTGGGAAGCTCGATGTTTTTTAAGCCTATCAAACGCTTAGATTCAAAACTGTGCCATTTCCGCCCTAAATGATTCAATAGGTTACGTCCAAACTGCAAAACTTTTCTGGCCTTCGTGAACGGCTTTTCGTCGCGCACGAGATGTCCGCTTTGCCCCCGAAAGCGGACATTTGCAGGGCAGCAGCCCATGTCCGCTAAGTGCCATGAGCGGACATAGTGGCGTCTATTCAATCACCTCGTCTATTCGGCAATTGTCTGGCGTGGAACTGCCTGGTAGTCATTGGCATGTGCCACCTTCGCGCCTTTGGCTTTAGTACCCGGCATGATCTCAAACCGCGGATCGAAGTCGACCATGGTCGAGGCAAGCTGGTTCAAGATGCTTGCGTCGCCCTGCACCTTCGCAGTGCCGTCGGCAATCTGAGCCTCGAGCGTTTTAGTACCCATCATCGTTTGCTCCAGGTCGGAGCGATTGATCGTGAGGGTCAAGTTGGGTTTTTCGGCTTGATAACCCTTGATGTTGGTGAGCGTGGCATTCTCCAGCTCGACAATGAACTTCTCGCCGTTGTCCGGCGTGATGAGGTTGATTGTGAACCGCATGCCTTCAGCCTTGCGGCTGTCCATTCGGATGCCCAGGAAGTTGAGGAACAATTCGGTGGACATCGCGCGGATCACGTCGGGGCTGCTTGAATTGGCGGTTTCCCCCTGCGGAATTCCGGTCCGAAGCTCATAAGCGGCAGCGAGGTAGCTGTTTCGCAGACCCGGGTTTTCCTGCTGGTATCCAAGCTGCTCGAAGATGTCCGCCAGCAACTCCTTGGCTGCCTGGTTCTGCGGTTCGGCCTGCACCAGCTTGTTCACGATTTCCTGGGCGTGCAGATACCGCCCCTCGTTATGCAATTGCTGGCCCCGGTCCATGATTTTCTGCGCGCCCCCCATCATTTCAACATAGAGCGGGGCGGAGTCCCCCGGTGACAGCGGAATAAGGGTCGTTGGATTGCAATCCCAGAAACCGAGATAGCGCTGGATGACGCCACGGCTATTGTGTTGAGGGGAGCCGTGATAGCCGCGGCAGAACCATTTGTTCTGCAGGCCCTTCGGAACTTCATAGACATTGTGAATTTCGTTGATGGTCACGCCCTGGTTGGCGAAATGCAGCACCTGGTTGTTCATGTGCGCGTAGAGATCACGCTGGCCGCGCAGAACTTCCTGAATTCTCTCGTTACCCCAGCGCGGCCAATGGTGGGAGGCAAACATGACCTCGGCCTCCAGACCGAAACGGAAGAGCGCCTCGCCGATATATTTTGACCAGTTCAACGGATCGCGCACCGGCGCGCCCCGCAAGGTGTAGATATTGTGCAACGATGCGATGACGTTCTCCGCCATCCACAACGCCTTCATCTCGGGGATGTACGTGTTCATCTCCCGAGGCGCTTCGGTGTTTGGCGTGTTCTGGAAGACCATCCTGACGCCATCGACCTCAAATTCTTCGATGGCCTTTTCGACGTAACGAGTGGGCGCAATCAGGCCAATCGCCCCGGATGACACGGCCTGTCCGAGGCCCTGCCCGACATAACCATGTGGACTGGCGGGCAGCAAAAGACCGTATTGATAGAACAGACGCCGGTTCATGGCGTTACCGGCGTAGACATTTTCGGAAACCGTGAAATCCATGAAGTCGATTGGAGCGATGACAGGAACCTTCCCGGACCTCACATCCGCTTCATCGACGATGCCGCGCACGCCACCCCAGTGGTCGCCATGCGTGTGCGAATAGATCACAGCCGAGACCGGTAGGCCCTGCCCGACGTGCTGCTGAAACAATTTCCAGGCAGCGCGAGCCGTTTCTTTGGTCACAAGGGGATCGAAAACAATCCAGCCCGTCTTGCCGCGGACGAAAGAGATGTCAGACAGGTCGAAGCCGCGGACCTGGTAGATGCCAGGAATAACTTCGTAAAGCCCGTAATTGTTGTTCAGTTTGGACTGACGGAGCAGCGAGGGATGAATGCTGTTGAATTCGTCCTGCTTGTCCAGGAACTGAAACCGCTCCATGTCCCAAGCGGCGTGGCCGGCGTCCGCCATGATCTTGAGGTCTTTCATGGGAGCAATAAGCCCCCTCTTTTGCTCTTCGAAATCTCTCTGGTCGGCGAAAGGCAGGCCGCCACGTGCCTGCTTGAGCACATCCAAGGTATGTTTCGACGGCGCTTTGCCCTTGGGATGGAAGTGCTCCTTCAACGGGACGGTCGCCACCTGTGCCCGTGCAGGACTGTCCTCCAGCACCAGATGGCCAGCGACAGCGAAGGCTGTTCCAGCAGCCGGAAAGGATTGGATAAACTGCCGTCTTGTGGACATCGCGACTCCTATTTGATTGCCCGCCCTGCGGAAGGCTCCGTGCATATTCATTGAGTGCAGGCGCTGTAAGTTGACCCATATCAATGTACGGCATTACGCCCCGATGTCCGCTTTGGGTCAGAAGCGGACACTATCGGTTACTTCGCCGTGCTTTCCTTCAGCTTCTGCATCACTTCATCCATGTTGAAACTGGCCGCCTTCTGCCGCTGCGGATAGTCCCTGAACGTCATCAGGAACTGCCCGACATAGTCCTGCGCAGGCACAAGAAGGTAGGCATGATCCATTAGCCAGTCGTAGTAGGTGTTCGAAGTAATGTCCGCCCGCTCGTACGGATCGGTGCGGAGATTGAAAATCTTCGGAACCCGCAACGACGTGAACGGCTCTGCCCAGACCCGCATCGTTCCAGGGGCGCGCTGCTCCATGAACACAAGCTTCCAGTTGTCGTAGCGCAGGCCGGTCAGTTGCTGGTCGTCGTTCACGTAGAGGAACGATTCCCGCGGGCTCTTAGAAGCTTGCCCGGTCAAGTAAGGCACGAGATTGTCGCCATCGAGATGGACCTTGTAGGTCATGTCACCGACCTTGTAGCCCTTGAGCAGCTTGTCCTTCACCTGCGCGTCACCAGCGATTGCCAGCAGCGTCGGCAGCAGGTCGTGATGGGCAACCATCTCATTGGACACCTCACCCGGCTTGATCTTGCCCGGCCAGCGGAACATGGCCGGCACGCGATAGGCGCCTTCCCAGTTCGAGTTCTTTTCGTTGCGGAACGGCGTCATGGCTCCATCCGGCCAGCTGTTCATGTGCGGGCCGTTATCGGTCGAGTACATGACAAATGTGTTGTCCGCGATGCCCAGGTCATCCAGCGCTTTAAGGACCGTGCCGACATTCCTGTCGTGGTCGATCATGGTGTCGTGATACGGGCTCTGCCAGCGCCCCGACTGGCCGATGCTTTCCGGTTTGGTATGGGTCCGAAAGTGCATGTGGGTCGTGTTCACCCACACGAAGAACGGCCTGTTGGCACTCTTCTGCCGTGTGATGAAATCCACCGCCCGGTTGGTGATGTCGTCGTCGATCGTCACCATCCGCGCCCTGGTCAAAGGGCCGGTGTCCTTGCACACCTGCTTGCCGACCTTGCCGAAGCGCGGATCAATCGTTGTATCGTCCTTGTCCGACGCCTTGCAGTCCATCACGCCGCGCGGTCCATATTTCGCACGGAACGCCGGGTCTTTCGGATAGTCCGCCTGTTCCGGCTCCTCTTCGGCATTCAGGTGATAGAGATTGCCGTAGAATTCGTCGAAGCCGTGAACGGTCGGCAGGAATTCATTGCGATCGCCAAGATGATTCTTGCCGAATTGTCCGGTCGCATAGCCGAGCGGCTTGAGCAGCTCTGCAATTGTCGGGTCTTCTTTCTGCAGCCCCAGCGTGGCGCCCGGCAGCCCGACCTTGGTCAGGCCCGTGCGCAAGCCCGATTGGCCGGTGATGAACGAAGAGCGGCCAGCCGTGCAGCTCTGCTCGGCATAGTAGTCGGTGAACATCATGCCTTCCTTCGCAAGACGGTCGATGTTGGGCGTCTTGAAACCCATCAATCCGTGCGAGTAGGCACTAATGTCGGACTGGCCGACGTCATCGCCCCAGAAGATGACGATGTTGGGCCTTCTGTTGTTGTGCAGTTGCTGGTGCGGTTATTAAAGTTGCGGCAGCGACCACTGCGAAGGACCCAAGTATGAGTATTTTGATCTTGCTCATGGTCGATGTCCCTGTTGTTCGCCCCTTCTGAAATGCATATTCGAAAGGATATCGAAGAATTGATAGGACCTATGTCCATCTCGACGGTCATCTCTAAATGAATGACACCGCCAGGGCGCGAAATGTGCCGTATTCGGCCGATAATGGTATTTGACGCAGCTGCGATCCTGTTCTGGCGTCAATCTCGATCATGGCAAAACGCGGAACAGTGCAATTTCAGTGCCTCGTTCCCCAAAGTGCAGAATAAGTTCTATGCCCGGCTCGACGAGCGACCCATTTGTCCAAACTATGATGACGGCAACGCGATACGCCCAAGTCGCAATTCTGGATGATGATGCTTCGGTTCGGAAAGCATTGGTGAGGCTATTCGAAACATCACGATATCAAGTGAAGGCTTACGCGTCTGTCGAGGATTTTCTTGCCACGCTCGATCAGAATATGCCGGAGTGCATCGTCGCCGATCTTCAGATGCCATATATGACCGGGCTCGAACTCCTCTCTTATTTAAAGCGCGGCAGAATTGATATTCCAACGATCATTATTACTGCTTTTGATGAGCCAACAACCCGAGCACAATGCATCAGCGCTGGTGCCTCGGCCTATTTGCTCAAGCCAGTCCGCAAGACTGCGCTTATCGCTGCCATCGATGACGCGATTAAACTCTAAAGAGACATGCTGAAAATGCGTAGAGAAGAGATCATGCTGCGTGCGCCTTGGCCAGAGGTAGAGTGAAGCGAAAGACTGCGCCGCCGCCCCCGTTTCGGTTCTCCGCCCAGACCTTGCCGCCATAAGTCTCCAAGATCGTACGCACGATCGATAGCCCAAGCCCAATGCCCTGCTGCTTGGTTGTATAAAAAGTTTCAAAAACTCCTTTCAACTTGTCGTTTGGAATTCCGGTACCGGTATCGGACACCGACACCTCGACCTTAGAGTCCCCAACCAATGCGGTTTGGAGTGTCAGTTTGCGCGTGCCTGGGGCGCAGTCCTTCATGGCGTCCATCGCGTTTGTCGCCAAATTCACTATGACCTGTTCCAGGTGCACTGGATCAGCGCGCACATGCAGTGCGCCTTGCACCCGATAGTCGCTCACCAGAATTCCTTTCTTTCTTGCTTCAGGCCCTATCATGTCGAGCGCATCTCGAATTGCATCATTGAGATCCAACTCCTGCAACTCAACCGCTTTTCGCTTCAATAATAGACGCATGTGTGCGATAATTTCTGCGGCGCGCTCATCGGATTTCTGAATATCGGCGACAATCTCTTTGAGCCGTTCGCGGTCGATCGGGTTTGCCGCAAGGAGATCCTCGGCAGTCTCGGCGTCGGTCAGGATGGATTGCAGAGGCTGGTTGAGTTCATGTGCGATAGAAGCCGACAACGCACCGACGGCGGCAACACGCTCCAAATGAATGACTTCCCGAAGGCGATCGCCTGATTCCAATTCGGCAAGACGGCGGCGGTTATGTTCGAGGAGCAACCAACCGATCATCGCGGTTTGAGCCAGTAGCGCCGCGAAAATTATCGTTATCTGAGAGGAATATCGCTCCCATGCAGTCAGCTCGCGAAAGCGGACCTCGCTGCCCGGGGGCAGGTTCGCCTCGCTGATGCCGAACCGTTTCAACTGCCGCCAGTCAAAGATGGGTCTGGCTAGCTCGCTTTCTTTGATGGATATATTTGAGGCGCTTTCGCCATCGAGAATACGCAATGCAATTTTGGCGGCCGCTTCGCCTAATGAAGAACTTGTAGTGATCAAGCCGCCGACAGTGCCGCGCCCGAGGTGGGTGTCTAAATCGACCACGATTGGCCGGTTGGCCGTTTCTGCTACGAGCGCGACGGCATCAGCCGGAATGAGGGAATTACCCTCGCCGTCGGAATAAATGCTTGTGTGAAGGATCGCGGTGTGGTCTGGCAACACGGCAACACGCTTTCTTAGTTCGGTCATTGTCAAACCCGTGAGATCGATAAATTCCAAATCAGCAGCGACAATTGGAATTTCCTTCTTTAAATCGCGATAATAGGTTTGATTTTCCGGCGGGTCTCCCACCAGTGCAATTCTTTTGATGTCGGGCACCAATGTGCGCGCAACGCTTACCATGTCGCGGGGATGTGATTGCAGCGTATTTCCCGTCACATCGGGAGGTAGCTCCAATTGCGCGATGGCCGGCTTGTCAACAAAGGTAAAGACCACCGGTACCACGGGCCACAGCTCTGCGCGTGAACGCAACACGTATTCGAGCGCGGCGGGGCCAACGGCAATGATAACTCCAACCGGCTTATCACGATATTTCAATCGGAAATGAGCGTTCAAACTGTGCTCGTAGACGGAGCCGCGAAATCGATTGACGTCGAGCTGTTCATGATAGACGGAAACCTGCGTGGCAGAGCCGGAGATCATAGCTGCCCGTATGCCGGAGGAAATTCCGGCAGAAAATGGCAAGCCTGGACCATACTGATCAATGATCAACACCGAGCGCGGCAACGGCTCCGCCGCCAACGAGCCCGCAAGAGGCACGCAGGTCACCAGCCAAACAGCCATCCGTAGCAACAGGCGCATGGTGTGGTCCCAGCCCCGTTTTTGACCAAAATTCATTGGGGCGACGGCGCAACCATAACGAAATCTATCACCCATGCGATCCCCGCGTCCTATGCGTCGTGCGAGCATCCCACTCGTACGGCGCAAAGGAATGGCGAACACCCGTGTTGTCATAGGAAGCGGGGCGCCTGTGGAAGCCAAACTAGCCCCACGCTAGAAAAAATCTGCGCCGACCGTACGTGTTCGAGAAAACGGCGCCAATCGCTGGAACAGACACGTTCGCCGAACCTCTCAGCGTAAAGTGTTTGCCCATATAGGACCTAGGTCCACCTCGACCCCGACGCAACTCCTGCGGATATAAGCGAGTAACGGTGTTCGATGCGGATAGGCAGATGAACGAGCGAGTGGTGCGGAGGTTTTTGGTCTATCGCTGACGGCCATATTTGTGGGCCTGTTGGTATTGAACGCTGTTTCTTTTTGAAGCGACCGCAACCTAAAGCTTCGGAAAAGTGTCATGCGCTGCACATTTGACAACAGGCTTAAGCATATAGCTGCAGCTTCCCTTTTTAGCTGCTTCATCGCCGGCGCTATTACCGGGTTAACGAGCCCCGTCAGCGCCGACAACACGGCGAGTGTCACCATTTCGGTCAATCGGACCTTTAAAGCCAATCGGCTTCCGATAGCGCCGATAGACCAGCCCACACTGCTCGGTTGTGAGCCAGCCTTCAGCCCAGTCACCGATCCGACACGAGCACATATATTCACACACTGCACAACTTGATACGCATCGAGACATTTGGAACGCTAGTACGCGTAATCCATCAGCGCAGTGGCCGCTCGGTGGTCGTCCGAATTAACAACCGCGGACCATTCGCGCTTGGTCGGGTCATCGACCTGACGCCAGCAGCAGCCGCGCGTTGGGCTTCACGGATCTGGCGCCCATAATGCTCGACGTCATCGGTCGCCACGGCTGAACGAACTGCGCAGCCAACATATGGCTTTGGTCCAGTGGACCTAAGTGCAGTCGAATCTGTCGGATTACGAGTCTAGGCTCGTCCTGGATTTGACACGACAAACGGAGGAGATGCCGTGAACTGGTCGATGTACACCGCGGACCGCACCACCCACCTCAAGATCATAATGGTTGGGCTCGTCGCTGCGTTGCTGATCGCCGTCGTCGGGATCTCCGGACGCGAACTAAACCTTGGCCCCGACATTATGACCGCACGCGCACCGACTGTGATCAAGGCTGGTGCGCCCATGGTCTTTACCGACCGCAGCGGTCCGGTCGTTCGCTAAGGCGAGAACGGAAGAAGAGCGCTGTAATTGCACCAAGGTCCCGCAGATCGGCGTGCGTGATTTACGTGACTTGATGCGCGTGAGTTTGCAAACGACGAGGATTTTCGCGTGCCGATCTTTTCATACTTCTTGGTTGTTGGGTCGATACTTACCGGCCTGTTATTCTCTGTGGACACCGTGATAGCTCCGAGTCCGCTTCCGTTTAAGGTCTCGCAAAGGATCGGACTCCCAAAATCATACAAGGCGCCGGTTGTGGCTGAATTTCCAAAGCCTGACTACCTTATTGCGACGACTGTCGAGCAATCGATCGCAGTGACTAACCCGGTCACCGACGTAGGCCCTAGGTCTATCTTCAAATCCCCCAACAATCGATCACACTTGTAAAAAGTAGTGATCGACAGGAGATGGAAATGGGTTTGCTCGATGTTCTCAACGGTATGCAGAATGGTCCACGTGGACAACGCACGCCAGCACCGACCAGCACGGGCAGTAGCACGCCTCCAATCGCAATGGCCATTATGGGTTTGCTTGCCTACAAGGCCGTAAAACACCTGGGCGGTAGCCAACCGAGTCCGGGTTCGATCGGCCCCGGCGGTACTGCCGGTGCGCAGGGCGGCGGTCTCGGCAATTTGCTCAAAGGTGCGTCAGGCGGTCTGCTCGCGGGCAGCGCTGGCGGGAGTGTATTGAGCGGTGGTTTGAATGATCTGCTCAAACAATTCCAGCAGAAAGGCCAGGGCGACGTCGCCAACTCCTGGGTCGGTAATGGGCCGAATAAACAGATCGCGCCGGACGTTTTGTCAAAGGTGCTGAGCGAAGATCAAATTAAGATGCTGACGCAGCAGACTGGGATGTCGCGGGCAGAATTGGTCGATGCTCTGAGCAAGCATTTGCCAAATGTGATCAATCACCTCACGCCGGAGGGGCGACTTCCCACCGAGCATGAGGCGTCGCGTTGGTTGTGAAGCCAAACGAGCCAATAACGGAGTTACGCGACCTCGGTCTTACCTTGCCCCCCGTCCCTCGACCGGATCGCGCGCGGTCGGCTCTTTCCCCGGAGCCGGCCGCACTTTTTATTCTCTGCCAACTTGCAGATACATGCGCGGTCTTACCATCCACGATCGATAAAATCGTGCAGAATTGGTTTCCATCGATCTCAGGATCACGAAACATGTGGTCCGTGACAGCGCAGATTTGAACCGCTTTGACGGTTCCCGTATCAAGAATCACTCTCTCACAATGTCGGGTCTAAAGCGGCTAGGTCACATCGACGCGCGCCAGTGCGTTCAAGACCGCGATCATCCAGTTCTGGCGCCGTGCAAGAGCGCTGACCCATTGGCCACATTTGATCCAAGTCAATGATGAGGCCTGGGATATTTCGGTAAATAAGGTTGCATGTGCATTGGAGACTTTCGCCAAGCGGGAGATCGTCGGAAAGCCATGCGTGCAATCGTTGACTGATCCGACACCATGCACAATGTTGACCAACATTCTCACGCTGCTGGCACTAGAATGAGTAAAGCTGATTTCATTGTGTTTCTGGTTGACGACGATCGCACCGTGTTAAAGGCCTTGAGCAGGATGCTGGAGGCGAAAGGCTATCAAGTGCGGGCGTTTTCATCGGCGCGTCAGTTCCTCTCTGAGCACAATCCGTCCGTCCCAGGGTGCGCAATTTTCGATGTTTCAATGCCAGACTTGGATGGCCTTGAGTTGCAAGCGGCGCTTGCGACCAGCGGGGTTGAGCGGCCAATAATTTTCATAACCGGTCAAGGTGAGATTCCAGACAGTGTCGCCGCCATGAAGGCGGGCGCTATCGATTTTTTGACCAAGCCGGTGAAATCACGGGAGCTATTGGCGGCCATTGCGCTCGCAAGCGAGAAAGAGACAAAGGTGCGGGAGCTCCGAAGTGAATTGGCTTTTGTCAATGACCTGGTTGAAAAATTGACGCCGCGCGAAAAGGAAGTTCTGAGTGACGTGATCGCGGGGCTGCTGAATAAACAGATCGCCGCGCATCTCGGGATTGCCGAAAAGACGGTTAAGCTGCACCGTGGGCGCGTGATGCAAAAAATGGGCGTACGAACCGTGGCAGACCTTGTTCGGATTGCCGAACGTGCCGGAATTCGACCATCAAAGGTGACTGGCCCAGCCGCGCCGACGCGGAATGCATAGTGCCGCCGTTAAAACGCCTGTTCGCAAAGCCGTTGCGCCACTGTCGCCACACAGCCATCGAAAAATCGATAGGACCTAGGTCCATCTCGACGGTCGGGTAAATCTTTTTAAAGAGTCACAACGCTTTCTGCATAGGTGTCGAGCGCGCGCCGGCCGGGGACGCCGACCGTCGGCATCGTCGAACAAAATTTGGGGCCGCTCAAGACGTTTCCCGGCCCTCGAGGGCATCCAGTCGCAGATCCCAAAGATGTGCCATGCGAACTGAGACCATCGAGCGCGAAGGGTGAGCTCCGCCATGATCACGAAACGCCATCTGAGTATCGCCATCATTAGCGCTATTTATTTATGGCTGCCCCTCGGCGCCGTCCATGCGCAAGAGCGGCCTCCCAACGTCATCGTCATCCTCGCCGATGATCTCGGCAACGCTGACCTCGGCTATCGCGGCAGCGACATCAAGACGCCGAACATCGACAAGCTTGCCGGGGGAGGCGTACGGCTCGAAGCCTTTTATGGCATGCCGGTCTGCACTCCGGCGCGTGCGGCCCTGATGACCGGCCGTTACCCGATGCGCTACGGCCTGCAGACGCTGGTGATTTTCCCGAACCACACTTACGGCCTGCCGACCGACGAATGGACGCTGCCGCAGGCTCTGAAACAGGCCGGCTACAGCACTTCGATGGTGGGCAAGTGGCATCTTGGTCATGCCGACCAGAAATACTGGCCGCAGAATCGCGGCTTCGATCACTTCTACGGCAATCTCGTCGGCGAGGTCGATTACTTCACCAAGATGCGCGGCGGCATCGTGGACTGGCAACGCGACGGCAAGTTCTTTCAGGAAAAAACGTACTACCTGCCTTTGATCGGCGACGAAGCCGTCAAGATGATCGAGAAGCAGGACAAGAACAAGCCGTTCTTCCTGTACTTCGCATCGCTGGCCCCGCATGCGCCCTATCAGGCACAGAAGGCCGACGAGGATCGCTACGCGTCCACCATCAAGGACCCGACGCGCCGCACCTATGCCGCAATGATTACATCGGTCGACGACCAAGTTGGACGGATCGTCGCCGCGCTGGACAAGCGGGGCTTGCGCGAGAACACACTGATCATCTTTTCCAGCGACAACGGCGGACCGCGCAGCGCGGTGGTTGCCAGCGGCGCGCACTCAAGAGAGGAGCGCGCAGAAAGCGGCGTCAAACAGGAGTCGCTGCCGGCGAATAATGGCGAGCTCCGCGGCGGAAAAGGCAGCCTGCATGAGGGCGGTGTCCGCGTGCCGACCATCTTCAACTGGCCGGCCAAGCTCAAACCGCGTGTCGTCAACGAACCACTTCACATGGTGGATATCATGCCGACCGTGCTGGCGCTGGCCGGGGCAAAGGCTAACCCCGACAAGCCGCTCGACGGCAAGAATATCTGGGCGACACTCGCTGAGGGCCAACCGTCGTCCCACGAAGACATCCTGGTAAACGTCGAAGCCTTTCGCGGCGCCATCATCAAGGACAAGTGGAAGCTGGTGAAGATCGCGCTGTTGCCGGGCAAGACGGAGCTGTTCGATCTGACTGCCGATCCAGGCGAAAAGAACGACGTCGCCGCGCAAAATCCGGACGTGGTTCGCGATCTGGAGGCCCGGCTGATCGCCTATGCCAAACAGCAGAAGATGAGTGAATGGCTGAAGGCGCAGCCCGACTATCTCGGGGCGCAGGGCAAGACCGTGTTCGATCCGGATTTCGACATCGACGATGGCGGTCTTCCGCACCAGAAGACCGTGATGCCCAGGAAGTAACGCGTCTTCGCAAGGAAAAACATGACTCATATTCAGGCGACCATCCGGTCAGGCGCGTTTTCGCTCTTGTTGCTTTGCGGTTGCGCGGTCCCGGCCTGGGCCCAAGGCGCTGCCGCGCCTAATGACGGCTCCGTGCTGCCATTTCCGCCGGCGCCTTCGGCAAGCGTCGCCGCGCCGAGGTTGCAGGATTCAAAGCATCAGCGACGTGTTGAGACGAGCCATCTGCCCAAGGATGCACCCAATGTTCTCATTATTCTGCTGGATGACGTCGGTTTCGGCCAGGCTTCGACGTTTGGCGGCGAGATCAATACCCCGACGCTGAGCAGGCTCGCCGATCAGGGCGTGAGCTACAACACTTTCCACACGACCTCGATTTGCTCGCCGACGCGTGCGGCCTTGTTGACCGGACGCAATCATCAGCGTGTCGGCAATGGCACGATCGCCGAGCGCGCTGTCGACTGGGACGGCTACACCGGGGTGATCCCGAAGACGTCAGCGACGATGCCGGAAGTGTTGCGATTTTACGGATACAACACCGCCGCAATCGGAAAATGGCACAACACGCCAGCGAACCAGACCACGGCGATGGGCCCATTCGATCGTTGGCCGACGGGACATGGCTTCGACTATTTCTACGGCTTCATCGCCGGCGAGACGTCGCAGTGGGAGCCGCGACTTTTCGAGAATACCAACGCGGTGGAACCGCCACACAGCGAGAAATACCACCTGAGCGAAGACCTCGCGCAGCACGGCATCGACTGGTTGCGACGCCACCAGGCGTTCTCGCCGGACAAGCCGTTCTTCCTGTACTGGGCGCCCGGCGCCGGGCACGGACCCCATCAGATCTTCAAGGAATGGGCTGACAAGTACAAAGGCAAATTCGACGACGGCTGGGATGCCTATCGCGAGCGGGTGTTTGCGCGCCAGAAACAGCTTGGCTGGATTCCGGCCGATACCAAACTCACGCCGCGCGCCGACAACATGGCGTCGTGGGACAGCATCCCGCAGGCACAGCGGCCGTTCCAGACGCCGCCTGATGGAAATTTTCGCGGGTTTCGTCGAGCACGTCGACGTCCAGGCCGGCAAGTTGATCGATGAACTCGACCGCCTCGGCGTTCGCGAGAACACGATCGTGATCTACATCTTCGGCGACAACGGCGCCAGCGCGGAAGGCCAGAACGGCACGATCAGCGAACTGCTCGCGCAAAATGGAATCCCGAATACGATCGAACAGCAGCTCGCCGCGCTGGAGAAGATCGGCGGTCTCGACGCACTGGGCACGCCCAAGACCGACAGCATGTATCACGCCGGCTGGGCGTGGGCCGGAAACACGCCGTTTCAACACACCAAACTGGTCGCCTCGCACTTTGGCGGCACGCGCAACCCGATGGTCATCTCCTGGCCGAAGGGCATCAAACCCGACCATACGCCGAGGGCCCAGTTTCACCATGTCAATGACATCGCGCCGACCATTTACGAGATTGTCGGCATCAAGCCCCCGAAGATTGTCGAAGGATTTGTTCAGGATCCGATCGATGGGGTGAGCCTGGCCTATACGTTCAGCGACGCGAAGGCGCCCACGCGCAAGGAGGTGCAGTACTTCGACAACAACGGCAGCCGCGCTATTTATCAGGACGGCTGGATTGCGGCCACGTTCGGTCCCCTCGTGCCATGGCTGCCTGGCGCACCGGGCCTTGCTCAATGGGATTCGGCCAAGGACAGGTGGGAGCTCTACCAGATCACTAGCGATTTTTCGGAAGCCAACGATCTGGCCACGAAAGAGCCGAAACGTCTTGCGCAACTGCAGAAAACGTTCGACGAGCAAGCCAAGGCCAACAAAGTCTATCCGCTCGGCGCCGGCATCTGGCTACGCCTGCATCCCGAGGATCGGATCAAGACGCCCTATACGAGCTGGCAATTCGACGCCACGACGATCCGCATGCCTGAATTCACCGCGCCGGGTCTCGGCCGCGAGAGCAGCACCGTGACCGTCGATGCGGAGATCGGCGAGAATGCCTCAGGCGTGCTCTACGCGTTGGGCGGATCGGGAGGTGGGCTCGCGCTTTATATGGATAAGGGGCAGCTCGTCTACGAATATAATATGATGATCATCGAGCGCACCATCGCGCGCTCGACCTCGAAGATCGCCCCCGGCAAGCGGCGCATCGAAGTCACGACCCAGTTAGCAAGCCCGAAGCCGTTGTCGCCGGCAGATGTAGTATTAAAGGTCGACGGGCAGGAGGTCGCACGCACCACGGTACAGCGCACGGTGCCGGCGGCCTTTTCCGCAAGTGAAACCTTCGATGTCGGCGTTGATCTCGGTTCGGTAGTCTCGCTCGACTATTTCGATCGGCGTCCGTTCCGCTTCAATGGGAAGATCGAAAAGGTTGAAGTCAACCTCAAATAATTCCCCCAATGTCCGCTTTACCACCGAAAGCGGACATTTCCCTATCACCTTGGCTCCTTATCACCACCTCGGTTCGGGCTTGTACGCCATCTCTTTGACCGCCTTCGTAGCATCGCCGCGCGCCCGATACTTCCCTAGCAGAGCGCCATTCTCGTCGTCGGAAGTCGAATTGACGCGGTAAAGGTCCCACATCTTGTCCTCACGCGGCGACAGTCGGTAAGTCCTGCCGTTTGCCCGGCAATACCAATGTCGCGACTTCTGCAATTGCGTCCAGCCGCAGTCGGCCCCCGACAACAGCCGCTGTTCCAATCAAGAAATCTTGGTTATTGTGACGCCACACGAATGCAGTGGCGTTTCCGAGAACAGTGTCGTTGAAAAGCTGAATCACCGGAACGGTAGCCAGCGAGTATTCATCAATTGTGGTCGGCACAGCCTTCCTCGATGGCTCAGCATCCCTTCGGCGCTGCCCGAAAGCCTAGTCGGCGCTCACGTAAACAACCAGCCGGTCGGACCAAATCAAAACGCGAACAAATCCCCTCAAAACCGATCTCAAAACTCGGCAGTAAAAATTGGCTAAGCATTGGAGCGGGCGAAGGGAATCGAACCCTCGTATGCAGCTTGGGAAGCTGCCGTTCTACCATTGAACTACGCCCGCGCGAGGCGACCATAGCGAAAGGCGAGCAGGCCCGGCAAGGAACTGACGTCCTGCCCCGCTGCAGGTCACGCTTCCGTAAACGCAATGATCGCACGCAGTTACAACCTTAACGACTTCTGATCCGGCGCATAAATCATTGATTTACGGTGCAAAGCTACCATGCACCCCGCATGCCGCCCCGCCGTACTCCCCGCAGGACCAAGAGCAAGACATCCAGCGCACGCTGGGATCTCCGCGCATGGTTACGCTCGCCGACCGCCGTGGTGCTGGCGGCCGGACTTATTTTGCCGAACCTCCTGAGCATTGCGACGCTGGGTTCAATGCTCGACGTGTCGCTCCCGCCACGCACGATCTCCATCATGGCCTACGCCATGCTCGCAGTGTGCGCCCGGCGTATTCCTTTTGCGCTGACCGTCATTCTTTTCCTGGGCATTCTGGCATTCGACCTGGTCTGGACGATTTCGGTCAGCTTCGGCCTGGCGCCGAGCGAGCTCGTGACCGCACTCGACCATGCGCAACACGTCCACGTTTTCCAGTCGCCGCTCTATGGGGCGCTTATCGGCGTGCTGATGGCGACCTCGGCTGTGACTTTTTGGCTGCTGTACCGTCGCGAAACACTGCTCCGGGCCAATATCGTTGCGATGTTTGCGGCGGCGCTGATGTTTGCGGGCGTCGATTTCGCGACAAACGTATCGCCGCACTATCAGTTCGGCACATTGCTCGGACGCAACGTGCCGATCGAGTCGGCAGCCGCCAAATCGGGATTCAACGCGATTGCCGGGACCAACGGGCGCAACGTGGTCCTGGTGATGGTGGAAGGCCTCGGCTACCTGGGCGATCCGACGGCGCGGCGACAAATCGATTCGCCGCTGTTCGACACGCGGGTTACCGACAAATACCGGATCACGGAAGGCAGCGTCGTCTACTACGGATCCACGACCTCGGGGGAAATGCGCGAGCTGTGCGACACGCGCGAGCCATACGCGGAATTCACCAAGACCAACGGCAGTTCCTGCCTGCCCGCACGGCTTCGGACGCGCGGCTACGCCACCATGGCTGTGCATGCATTCCATCACAGCATGTTCGAGCGCAATGAATGGTATCCTGTCATCGGCTTTGACAAGGAAGTTTTCGGCGAAGAACTCGTGAAGGTGACGCACCGTTTGTGCGGCAATGCTTTTCGCGGCGTGTGCGACGCCGACCTGCCGCCCATCATCGCGCAGGAAGCCGCCTTCAGCAAAAAGCCGAAATTCATCTACTGGCTGACGCTCAACACGCATATTCCGGTCGCTCCGGGCCAGGCACTGGCCGATTTCGGGTGCAAGAAAGACGCCGGCATATTCCGGCACGTCCACGTCTGCGAAATGGCCGAGCTCTGGCACGACGTATTTGCATCCGTGTCGAAGTTGGCACTCGATCCAAGCCTCGGGCCGGCGGACATTCTCATTGTCGGCGACCACTCGCCGCCGCTGTGGTCACGGCAGGCCCGCGCGCAATTCGAGCCTGGCCTCGTGGCGTGGTACCGGCTCACGCCGCGCGACGGCGCGATGGCGTCAAACAGATCGCAAAAACGCCGACCGCGCGCTAGCTCTTGAAATGCTTCGACAGCTTCAGGCTCTGCGCCTGATAGTTCGAGCCGATGCCCTGCCCGTATAGTTTTTCCGGCTTTGCGAGCATCTTCTCATACACAAGTCTGCCGACGATCTGCCCGTGCTCGAGGATGAACGGCACCTCGCGCGAGCGCACCTCGAGGACGGCGCGCGCACCTTTCCCTCCGGCGCCGGCATAACCGAAGCCGGGATCGAAAAAGCCGGCGTAGTGGACGCGGAATTCGCCGACCAGCGGATCGAACGGCACCATTTCGGCCGCATAGTCGGGTGGCACCTGCACCGCTTCCTTCGATGCAAGAATGTAGAACTCGTTCGGATCGAGGATCAGACTCTTGTCCGGCCGCGCCTGCATCGGCTCCCAGAAGTCGAGGACCGCATAGCCGCCGCGCCTTTCCACATCGATGAGCCCGGTATGGCGCTTGGCGCGATAGCCCACGAGGCCGCCCGGGCCGAGGCCGGACAGGTCGACGCCGACTGCGACACCCTCGCTGACATCGGCCTTGTCGGAATCGACCAGGCGCTCACGCGCATGCAAATCACGCAAAGCTTGCGCGGCCAGCAAAGCGTGGCCGCGGCGGAAGCGGATTTGCGACAGGCGCGATCCCTCGCGCACCAGGACAGGAAATGTGCGCGGGCTGATTTCGGCATAAAGCGGCCCATGGTAGCCGGGTTCGATGCGGTCGAAGCCGCGTGTCTCGTCGGCGATCACGCGCGTGAACACGTCGAGCCGGCCGGTCGAGCTCTTCGGGTTGGCCGCCGCCGAAATTTCATCGGGCAATGCCAGGCTTTCCTGCAGCGGCACGATGTAGACGCAGCCCGTTTCGAGGACCGCGCCGTCGCTTAACGAAATCTCGTGCAGCTTGAGCTCGTCGATGCGCCTGGCGACGGTCGTGCTGCCCGGAAGAAAGCTCGCCCGCACGCGATAAGCGACCTCGCCCAGCCGAAGATCGAGGCTGGCGGGTTGAATCTGATCGGGCACGAACTTGTTTTCCGACAAAATCGCGCCGTCTGCGGCGAGCGCCGCGATCATGCGGTCGGGCAAGATGCCCTTGTCCTCGATGCCAAAGGAAAGCGTCACGGCCGCCCTGCGTCTAAAGTCGCGCCGATCTAACCCGAGGAGCGCCTTGACGGGAAGCCGTGCCTCCCGCTACAAATGGATTATCCCGTGGTCATTTGAGCCGGCCGGCTTGCAGCCACGTTAAACAACTCGCTAAAAGGCCGGGGACGCGTGAGCCCGGCCGAGATATTTCTCCGGCCGGTTTTTTGTTGGCCAAAGGAGGCCGTTATGCCCGCGTCGTCCAAGACCTACCGTCCCGAAACCCGCCTGGTTCATGCCGGCACGCTGCGCTCGCAGTTCGGCGAGACCTCGGAGGCGTTGTTTCTCACCCAAGGCTACGTTTACCCGACGGCCGAGGAATGCGAGGCCCGCTTCTCCGGCAAGATCCCGGGTTACGTCTATTCGCGCTACTCGAACCCGACCATGAGCATGTTCGAACAGCGCATGGCGGCGTTCGAAGATGCGGAGGCGGCGCGTTCGACCGCGACCGGAATGGCGGCGGTGACGACGGCAATCATGGGCCTCGTGCGCGCCGGCGATCATGTGGTCGCGGCCAAGGCGTTGTTCGGCTCGTGCCGCTGGGTCATCGAGGAATGGCTGCCGCGTTTCGGCGTCACATCGACGCTGGTCAACGGCACCGATCTCGACGCGTGGAAAAAGGCGACGCAGAAAAACACCAAGGCGTTTTTCCTGGAATCCCCGACCAATCCCACGCTCGAAGTGATCGACATCGCCGCGGTCGCCGAGATCGCCCATGGCGTCGGCGCGAAACTGGTCGTCGACAACGTCTTTGCCACCCCGCTGTACCAGAGCCCGCTCAAGCTGGGCGCCGATTGCGTGGTCTATTCGGCGACCAAGCACATCGACGGCCAGGGCCGCGTCCTTGGGCGGTATCATCCTGGGCTCCGAAAAACTGATCCTCGACCACTACCATCAGATCCTGCGCCAGACGGGGCCGTCGCTGTCGCCGTTCAACGCGTGGGTCCTGCTCAAGGGCCTGGAGACTTTGCCCGTGCGCGTCGAGCGGCAGACCGCGAACGCCGGCGCAGTCGCCAACGCGCTCGCGGGGCACAAGAAGATCTCGCGGCTGATCTATCCCGGCCGCCCCGACCATCCGCAGGCCGACATCATTCGCAAGCAGATGCGGGCCGGCTCGACGCTATGCTCGTTCGAGGTCAAAGGCGGGAAGGAAGGCGCTTTCCGCTTTCTCAATGCGCTCAGCCTCATCGGCATCACCAACAACCTCGGTGACGCGAAAAGCCTGATCACGCATCCGACGACCACAACGCATCAGCGGCTGACGCCGGAACAACGCGCCGAGCTCGGAATTGGCGACGGGTTGGTCCGGTTCTCGGCCGGACTCGAACATGCTGACGATCTGATCGAAGATTTGCTGACGGCGTTGGAAAAAGCCTGACGAGGCTCTTAACGGACGGGAACCGCCGTCGCGGACATCACCGGCCGCTGCGCAGCTTCGGCGATGGCGTTGCCAAGGCCCTTCGCCATGCAGGCGTAGCTCCAGTCATTCATGTGGAGCCCGTCGGACGAAACAAACGTCTCGAAACCGATCTGATCGACATCATGCCAGTGCCGCATGACCTCGAAGCGGCGGAAGAGATCGACGTCTTCGCGCTTCGCCATCGCGGAAATCAGCGTGACCATGCGCTCGGCGTCGGGCTTTGAGATGACCTTTGGCGCGAACTGCGGATCGATCAGTACGATATCGGCGCCGATGGCGCGAATTTTTGCGAGCCCGGTGCGGATCAATGCATCGTGACCGCCCAGCTTGTGCCCACGGATGACAGAATTCGTCCCGAGTTGCCACAGCACGAGATCCGGTTTTTCCGCAAGAACAGCGGAATCGAAGCGGCTGAGCATGTCGGCGATTTCCTCGCCGCCGACACCGCGGTTAAGCATGGTGATCGACAGCTTCGGGAAATGCTGCTTGAGCTCGATTGCAAGCCGGCTCGGATAGTTTGCGGCCGGCGAGCTCGCGCCTGCGCCCGACGTCGACGATGAGCCGATGGCAACGATCGTGACCGGTTCGCCGGACGCGATTTTCTGCGCGACACGCGGAAGTGGATTTGCAAGACGGATGAGATCCAGCGGCGCAACGCAAGCTGGAGTGACGGTGTCGGCGCGCGCAGGCGAAGCC
The DNA here is from genome assembly GCA_963718035.1 of uncultured Alphaproteobacteria bacterium. Lineage (GTDB taxonomy): Bacteria > Pseudomonadota > Alphaproteobacteria > Rhizobiales > Xanthobacteraceae > Pseudolabrys. Next base: position 191,893 of record CAVQYD010000040.1, read on the forward strand.
AGCGCCAGCCCCACGAGCAAGGCGGCGGCGGTCACCGATGTCATTAGCCGTTGTCCAGGCTGATCGCTCACCAAATTCCCGTCCCTGATATCAATTTAACGGCTGCCGTTGGTCGGCGGTCCTTCTGGTTTGGCAGCCGCGATCACGAGATCGGCCAGCAGCCGACCTATGCAATCATGAACTCGCTCGGCAATGTCAAGTTTTTTCGTGGCAGAGTATAAATCGAACGTCCCGAGGTCCGACCAAAGCCGCATAATGCTGAATCGGTCGAAAAGCGGCACTTCTTGCTGCAATGCAACCCAGCGCATGTCTTCGGAATAAGTACTCAAGGCGATCATCGATTCGGTTCGCGGGCTGTACTGCGCGTTTACCAGAACGACGTCCGCGCCTGCGCTACGAGCTATATTTATACCTTGGTCAAGTGCCTGGCTGAATTGATCAGGATCAACTGCGAGCATCGCATCAGTTGTTCCCGTCTGCCAAATCATCAATGCAGGTTTCGCGGCGCTAAGATCGGCCGGCAACGCCTTAACCATCTCGGCAGCGGTGCGGCGCGCTTTGATGTCGGTCGTGACCTTAACCTCAACGCCCTTCAGCTGATCGACGAGCGCTTGCTGCAGGCGAGCCGGGATATGCGTTCTTTGCTCCGTTCGCGCCGGGCAACTGCGACGAGCCGGCGCCGACGACAAGAATGTTGAATTTTTTCTCCGCGAGCGCGCGCGTGACTTTCGGGAGCGGAAAGGTGGTTTCGGCGAGATGCGCGGCAACACGGCACTCTGCGGGAAGCTCGGCCCATGCCGGCCCCGCCAGCACCAGTAGTGCCAGCAAAAGCACACGCCACCTCATGCGTCGCCCCCCGCTAGTCCCGGCCTTGCGGCAGGCGGGCGCGGCCCTCCGCCCTGCCGTTCTGCTTGCTTATACCACGAAAGCATTGCCGCAATTGCTACCATGATGGCGATCCCGCCGACACTGACAGCGATATGCATGAACAGCCGATTGGAAACCTCGGTAAACATGAAATGGCCTGCAAAAGAGAGGAACACGCCGAGGCAGAAGGTCTCCAGGGAATGTTGGCCGCAGACGATCGCCGGCCAAAAGATACGTGACTTCAAGGCCGGCCAGTCACTCGGCACGAAAGCGACCGCGATGACCGCCAGCGACAGGAAGTGGAGAATGCGCAATACGTCGAGATTGGTCTTGTCGATCGGATAGATCGCCTCTCCAACGAATTTCGGCACATAGACGGCCAGGCGAGGGAAGTACCACGTCATCGCGATGCAGAACGCAAATACGAGATAAGCGATCGCAAGGCCAATTACGAATCGCGAATTGATCCAGCGCGACAGGTTCTGTGCGCCGCCGAGTGCGCACCAGGCGCCGAACACGAACAGCAGTTGCCAGGCAAACGGATTGAAGACCCATGTCCCGCTCGGCCAGGCGGGAAGGTTCCACTCGAAGAACCACATCAGGACATAAAGAACTGCCGACGAGATCAACGCGATCGACGGCGCGCGCAGCAGCAGCCAGAGCATCGGCGGGAACCAGGCGAGCAGCAGGATGTAGAGCGGCAGCACATCCATGTTCACCGGCTTGAACTTGAGAAGCAGCGCCTGAAAAATAGTGACATCGGGATTTTTCAGGAAATCCAGGACGCCCATTTCCTCGCGTATAGAGCGGATTGTCGAAACTGTTCGCGACATAGGCGATCTCGGCGAGGTAGATCGCCAACAGGAACACGTGTGCAATGTAGACCTGCCAGGCGCGCTTGAGCACGCGCGCCGAGGCAATGACAAAGCCGTGTTGCCGCATTGCCCGGCCATAGACGAACGCCGCCGTGTAGCCTGAGATGAAGACGAAAATCTCTGTCGCGTCGCTGAAGCCGTAATTGCGGATCGTGACCCAACTCACCGCGTTGGACGGAATGTGGTCAAGAAAGATCAGCCAAAGCGCGATACCGCGGAACAAATCAAGCCGTAGATCGCGTTCCGTCGAAACCGGGGCCATGTGCGGCTTTTCTTTTGAGTGCTCTTTCGGCAATAATCGCGGACATCAAGCGAATGGCAAGCCCCGACTGAGTAAATTGTACGGCATGGCGATGTATCGCGCCGTAACCCGCAAGATCGAAGTCACGGTCACCCCCCGTTTCGTCTCGGAGCGGTCGTCGCCGAGCAACGGGTATTTCTTCTGGGCCTATACCATCAACATCACGAACCTTGGCGCTGAGACCGTGCAGCTTAAAACCCGGCATTGGCGTATCACCGATGCGCAGGGCCGGCTGCAGGAGGTGAAAGGGCCGGGCGTGGTGGGCGAAGAACCGGTGCTCAAGCCGACGGAATCGTTCGAGTACACCAGCGGCGTCCCGTTGCCGACGCCGTCCGGCTTCATGGTCGGGAGTTACGGCATGGTGACCCAGGCGGGTGAGCACTTTGACATCGAGATCCCCGCCTTCTCGCTCGATTCATCCCACGCCGAGCGGACCATCAACTAGACTTTGCCCCGACATCGGCCGGGGCAAATTCATAGTTGGCGCTGCAAAACTCGCAGGTGACCGAAATCTTGCCGTCCTCGACCATGTGGTCGCGGTCGTCCTGCGAAAAGCTCTTCAGCATGGCCTCGACGTTTGCGCGTGAGCACGAGCATTCCGCGCGCAATGGACTGACGCGGAAGACGCGAACGCCGGGCTCATGGAAAAGCCGGTAGACCAGCCGCTCGCTCGATAGCGAGGGATCGATCAGTTCGACATCCTCGACGGTCGAAATCAGCGCCTGACCTTCCACCCAGGCGTCGTCTTCCTCAATGGCATGCGGCACGGTGCCCTCGGGCGCATCGCCGGGATCGAGATCGGCGACACGCGCGCGTTCCGGCGCTTTTGGCAGGAATTGCAGCATCATGCCGCCGGCGCGCCACCGGTGGCGCGTCCCGCCTGCCTCTGCGCGGAGTTCTTCGGCGACCGCAAGGCGCACGCGCGTCGGAATCTGTTCCGAGCGCAGGAAATACTCGTGGGCGACGTCCTCCAGCGAGCTCCCGTCGAGCGCGACGAGGCCCTGATAGCGGCTCATATCGGGGCCCTGATCGATGGTCATCGCAAGATGACCCTTGCCGAGCAATGCGCCGCCGCCGGTGTCGCCGGATGCGATCGCCGCCGCCACGCGACTTTTGTCAAAATGCGCGCAGGCGCGCACCTTGTCGGGCGCGATGAAGTCCACGACCAGCATCCGAACCGGACCATCGCTCCGCGTCTGCAGGATGAAACGGCCGTCAATTTTCACCGCCGAGCCCAACATAACTGTCAGCACGATGGCCTCACCGAGGAGTTTTGCCACCGGCTGCGGATAGGCATGGCGTGCGAGAATTTCGTCCACGACTGGCCCGAGCCGGACCACCCGGCCACGCAGGTCGAGCTTAGCGACTTCGAAGGGCATGACGGTGTCATCGGCCGTAGTCGCAGACGGCGCACGGGATGGGATAGCGATTTGAGGATCAGTCATGAGCCCTATGTAGCGTTCAGCGCCAGGAATGCGAGGCCTTGTTCCGTGAGCGGTCCCGCTATGCGCGAGACGTCTCAGGCGTCGGCGTGCAAGCACCAGGCCAGCAGGCCCTTCTGGGCATGCAGCCGGTTCTCGGCTTCATCGAAGACAACCGACTGCGGACCGTCGATGACCTCATCGGTCACCTCCTCGCCGCGATGCGCGGGCAGGCAATGCATGAACAGCGCATCCGGTCTGGCCTTGGCCATCAAGCGGGCATTGACCTGGTACCGCTTGAGAATGTTGTGCCGAAGCTTGCCGTCGCGATCGCCCATCGACACCCAGGTATCGGTAACCACGCAGTCCGCATCCTTGACCGCGGCATCCGGGTCATCGCCGATCAAGATGGCGGCGCCTGACGATTTCACCCAGTCCATCAGCCATTTTTTCGGCCGCAACTCCGCCGGTGTCGCCACCCGCAGCTGGAAATCGAAGCGCTCGGCGGCGTGCATCCAGCTCGCCAGCACGTTGTTGGCGTCGCCGGTCCAGGCAACGGTGCGTCCGCGGATCGGCCCACGCTTTTCCTCGTAGGTCATGACGTCAGCCAATATCTGACAAGGATGCGACCGCCGCGTCAGCCCGTTGATCACCGGAATCGTCGCATGCCGCGCAAGCTCATGCACCGCTTCATGATCGAGAATGCGGATCATGATGACATCGACATAACGCGACAAAACCCGCGCCGTGTCGGCAAGCGTCTCACCGCGCCCCAGCTGCATTTCCTGGGCCGTGAGAAGGATTGCTTCGCCGCCCAGCTGGCGCATGGCGACATCAAATGAGACGCGCGTGCGAGTTGACGGTTTGTCGAACACCATGGCAAGCGTCTTGCCAGCAAGCGGCGACGCAATCTGACCTTTGGCGCGCGCGGCCTTCATGGCCCGGCTCCTGTCTATCAGGCCAGCCAGGACCGGCTTCGGAATATCGGTGAGATCGAGGAAATGCCGGACGCCGTTCGCCGTCATGACGCCACCTTCGCCGTCCGTGCATGCGTCTGCGCGAGCCGCGCGCAGGCGCGGTCTATTCTGGCGACGGCCTCCGATATTTCTTCCTCGCCGATGATCAACGGCGGCAGAAGGCGCACGACGTTGTCGCCGGCACCGACCGTAAGCATTTTTTCCGCGCGCAGCTCGTCGACCATTTCCGACGCCTGCGGGATCATGCGCAGGCCAATCAGAAGACCTTCGCCGCGCACCTCCGCGATCACCGACGCATACCGGTCTTTCAGCTCGGCGAGGCGCTGCTTGAGCAACAACGCATTCTTTCGCACGCGTTCGAGAAATTCGGGGTCGGTCATAATGTCGAGCGCGGCGTTACCAACCGCCATCGCGAGTGGATTGCCGCCGAAGGTCGTGCCGTGCGTTCCGACGGTCATCCCCTTCGAGGCTTCCGTCGTTGCAAGGCATGCGCCGACCGGGAAGCCGCCGCCAAGCGCCTTCGCAATCGCCATGACGTCGGGCTTAACGCCGCTGCGCTCATAGGCGAACATTTCGCCTGAGCGGACAAAGCCGGTCTGGATTTCGTCAAAGATCAGCAAGCAGCCCATGCTGGTCGCAAAGCTGACGGAGCGCGCGCAGGAATGTCGGCGGCGCGACCCGCACACCGCCTTCGCCCTGGATGGGCTCGATAAGAATTGCAGCCGTCGCCGGCCCGATCGCGCGCTTGACCGCTTCAAGGTCACCAAACGGCACCTGGTCGAAGCCGTCGACCGGCGGTCCGAAGCCTTCCAGATATTTCTTGTTACCGGTTGCAGCGATCGCCGCCAAAGTGCGCCCGTGGAAGGCGCCCTCAAATGTGATGATGCGGTACCGCTCCGGCTTGCCGGAGGCCGACTGATATTTGCGCACCATCTTGATCGCGCACTCGATCGCCTCGGCGCCGGAATTCTGGAAGAACACGGTGTCGGCAAAGCTGATCGCGCACAGCCTGATCGGCGAGCCTTTCGCCTTCCGGGATGCGGAAAAGATTTGAGACGTGCCAGACTTTGTGCGCTTGCTTGGTGAGTGCGTCGGCCAGATGCGGGTGCGCATGGCCCAGCGCATTGACGGCAACGCCGGCGGTGAAATCCAGATACCGATCGCCTTCGGCCGTGAACAGCCATGCGCCCTCGCCTCGCTCAAATGCGAGGTCGACGCGCGCATATGTCGGCAATAGATGCGAGCTCACAGCAGTTTCTTTCGTCGAACGTATCGGTTTGCGCGTGGTCTTGTTCAAACCGTATCCGCTTTTCGGCACCACGCGCGCGCCGAAAAGAAATGTGCCGCCTCGCCGGGCGGCACTTTTTTCATTCTATTGCCCGACCTTGCGCTGTCAACACAGCGACCGACGCGCTGAATCCCTGACTCAATTGCGCCGCAACCGCGGATTCTAAGGGAAAAACTGTTGGTAGCTGGACGGAGAACACTGTGAGCGCTTGCACGGGAGTCACTGCCTATTGTAGCTTCTTGGACAGGTAGTACGACATCTCGTGCTACGGGGCTTCTTGTTCATTCCTGACGCGTACGCGTCTGGCGCTCGATGGTGCGCCCGACGACGGGGTTGGATTCCATCCAAGACCTTGAGGCCTAAGGAGAAAACCAAATGAGCTGGACGGACGAGCGGGTCGAGCTCCTGAAGAAGTTATGGGCGGACGGCCTGTCCGCCAGCCAAATCGCGGCCGAACTCGGCGGCATCACCCGCAATGCCGTCATCGGCAAGGTCCACCGGCTCGGGCTTTCCGGCCGGGCCAAAAGCCCGTCGTCGACCGCCCCGCGCCCGCGCAAGCCGCGCTCCTCGGGACACATGATGCGAGTCCCGCGTGCATCGATGCGCGGCAACACGGCGCTCGCCTATGAATACGAGGTCGAGCCGGAGCCGGAGCTGATCGAAATTCCGCTCGAGCAGCGCAAGACCTTGCTCCAGCTGAACGAGAAGACCTGCCGCTGGCCGGTCGGCGACCCGGGCAGCACCGAGTTCTTTTTCTGCGGCGGCGATACCGTGAACGATTTGCCGTATTGCTCCTATCACTGCCGCGTCGCCTATCAGCCGCTCACCGATCGCCGTCGGGACAAGCGGTCGTTCCGGAATTGAAATTAACCGAGCTTGGCCGTCGTCAGCTCATGCGGCCAAAGCGATCGTCGAGCGCGTAACCAGCTCCGCGGACGGTGCGGATCGGATCGGTCGTCTGGCCGCGGTTGATCGCCTTGCGCAGCCGGCCGACATGCACATCGACGGTGCGTTCGTCGATATAGATGTCCGATCCCCAGACGCCGTCGAGCAATTGCTCGCGCGAGAACACACGACCGGGCCGCTCCATCAGGAATTCCAGCAGGCGGTATTCGGTCGGTCCGAGATCGACCGGGCGGCCGTTGCGTGACACCCGTTTCTTTTCGCGGTCGAGCTCGATATCGCCAATGTTGAGCACGGTGGCGACACGATCGGGATTGGCGCGCCGCAACAGCGCCCGCACGCGCGCGAGCAATTCGGGGACGGAGAACGGCTTGACGATGTAGTCGTCGGCGCCGGTCGCAAGCCCGCGGACCTTCTCGCTTTCCTCGCCGCGCGCGGTGAGCATGATGATGGGCAGCTGGCGCGTCTCCGGACGCGCGCGCAGGCGGCGGCACAATTCGATGCCGGAAAGGCCCGGCAACATCCAATCGAGCACGATCAGATCGGGCGTCGTCTCCTTCAGCCGCGTGTCGGCCTCGTCGCCGCGGGCGGACGTCTCGACCTCATAGCCCTCGGCTTCGAGGTTGTAGCGGAGCAGCATCGTGAGCGGCTCCTCGTCTTCGACAATAAGAATGCGCGCGTTCATGCGAAGTCTCGCTATCTGTCGGCCGCCGTGCGTAAGCGTGGGAATCGTGGTCGTGTCGCCTTTCGGGCGCTGATCGGCGATCGGACGGCCTTCGATAATGTAGTGCACCGTTTCCGCGATGTTAGTGGCGTGGTCGCCCATGCGTTCGATGTTCTTGGCGCAGAACATCAGGTGGATGCAGAAGGTGATATTGCGCGGGTCTTCCATCATATAGGTCAGAAGCTCGCGGAAGACGGAGGTGCAGACTGCGTCGATTTCCTCGTCGCCGCGCCAGACCGCCATCGCCTTGCTGACGTCGCGGCGGCCATAGGCATCGAGGACCAGTTTCATCTGCTGGAGCACCAGATCGGTCATGTGCTCGACGCCGCGGATGAGCTTGGGCGGCGGGAATTCGGCGTTCAGCGCCATCACGCGCTTGGCGATGTTCTTGGCGAGGTCGCCAATGCGCTCGAGATCGTTGGCAAGCCGCAACGCGCCGACGACCTCGCGCAGATCGACGGCCATGGGCTGGCGCCGGGCGATGGTGAGCACCGCCTTTTCCTCGATCTCGGTTTGCAACGTGTCGATATTGGCGTCGGCCATGGCGACCCGCTGCGCCAACGCGGTGTCACGCTTGGCCAGCGCGTCAACCGAGTTCGGCAACCTGCTTCTCGGCGAGACCGCCCATTTCCGCGACCATGCGGGCGAGGTCCTGCAGGTCAACGTCGAAAGCCTTGGTCGTATGCGGATCGGTCATTGTTGTTGTCCTTCAGGCACGGGCATGTCAGCCGAAGCGACCGGTTATGTAGTCCTGCGTGCGGCGATCGTTAGGCGTCGTAAACATTCGCGTCGTTTCGCCATACTCGACCAGTTCGCCGAGATACATGAAGGCCGTGAAGTCCGACACGCGCGCAGCCTGCTGCATATTGTGGGTCACTATAGCGATCGTGTAGTCATCCTTGAGCTCGTCGATCAGCTCCTCGATCTTGGCGGTGGAGATCGGATCGAGCGCCGAGCACGGCTCGTCGAACAGGATCACCTCCGGCCGCACCGCGACTGTACGCGCGATGCACAGGCGCTGCTGCTGGCCGCCGGACAGTGAAAGCCCGTTGGCACCGAGCTTGTCCTTTACTTCTTCCCAGAGCGCCGCGCGCTCGAGCGCTCGCCTGACCCGGTCATCCAGTTCGGACTTCGACAGCCGCTCATACAGCCTGATGCCGAAGGCAATATTCTCGTAGATGGTCATCGGGAACGGCGTCGGCTTCTGGAACACCATGCCGACTTTGGCGCGGAGCAGATTGAGGTCTTGCGATGGCGAGAGAATGTCCTCGTTGTCAAGCGTCACATGGCCGGTAGCGCGCTGGTTCGGATAAAGATCGTACATCCGGTTGAGGATGCGCAGCAGGGTCGACTTGCCGCAGCCGGACGGGCCGATGAAGGCCGTCACCTTGCCCTGGTAGAGCGGCACGTTGATGCTCTTCAGGGCGCGGTTGTCGCCATAGAAGAAATCCAGATTGCGGATCGAGATTTTTTCCTTGAGGACCTCGTCCGTGGACAGGGCATGGCTAACGGTCGGTACGGTGATAGTGGCTGTTACGCTCATGACGTTTTTCTCGGGGCGGCAAGGATCCGGGCGATGATGCTCAGCGTCAGCACCGCCAGTGTGATGATCAGAGCGCCGGTCCACGCCAGGTTCTGCCAGTCCTTGTAGGGACTGAGCGCGAACTGGAAGATGACGACGGGTAGGCTGGCGACCGGAGCGTTCAGATTGAGGCTCCAGAACTGATTGTTGAGGGCGGTGAACAAAAGTGGCGCGGTTTCGCCGGAAATGCGCGCGATCGCCAGCAGCACGCCGGTGATCATGCCGGCGCGCGCGGCGCGATAGGCGACCTTCTGGATCATCAGCGAGCGCGGCAGGCCGATCGAGGCGGCAGCTTCGCGCAGCGTGTCGGGCACCAGTATGAGCATGTCCTCGGTCGTCCGCACCACCACCGGCACCACGATCACCGCCAGCGACACCGCCCCGGCCCAGCCGGAAAAATGGCCCATCTGCGCAACCATGATCTCATAGACGAAGAGACCGACAACGATCGACGGCGCGCTGAGCAGGATGTCGTTGATGAAACGCACGATCGTGGTCAATTTGTCGTAACGGCCGTACTCGGCCATGTAGGTGCCGGCGAGAATGCCGAGCGGCGTGCCGAACAGCACCGCCAGGAATGTCATGATCAGGCTGCCGACGATCGGATTGAGCAAACCGCCGGCGGAACCGGGCGGCGGCGTCATTTCGGTGAACACCGCAAGCGACAGGCCGCTGAAGCCTTCCCACAACAGCACCGCCAGGATCAGTACCAGCCAGGAGAGGCCGAAGGCGGTCGCGCCATAGGCAAGCCCCATCGTAATGGCGTTTCGGCGCCGGCGGCTGGAGTACAGCGCTGAGATCGACGAAGCCATGGTCAGGCCCCCACCCGTGCGTTCAACCGCATCAATAGCAGCCTCGCAATAGCGAGCACGATGAAGGTGATGACGAACAGGATAAGGCCGAGCGCGATCAAGCGAGGAGGTATAGATATCTCCGACGGCTTCGGTGAACTCATTGGCGATGGTCGCGGAGATCGTCGTGCCGGGCGCCAGGATCGAGCCCGAAATGCGGTGCGCGTTGCCGATGACGAAGGTGACCGCCATGGTCTCGCCGAGCGCGCGGCCGAGGCCGAGCATGACGCCGCCGATCACGCCGACGCGGGCGTAAGGGCAGCACGACATAGCGCGCCACTTCCCAGGTGGTGCAGCCGAGCCCGTAGGCCGCCTCCTTGAGCACCGGCGGCACCGCCTCGAACACGTCGCGCGAGATCGAGGTGATGAAGGGCAGCACCATGATGGCGAGGATCAGGCCGGCGGTGAGGATGCCGATGCCGTAGGGCGGACCGGCGAACAACGTCGAGAGCACCGGCACAGGCCCGAAAACCGCGATCAGAAACGGCTGCACGTATTGCTGCAGGAATGGCGCAAACACGAACAGGCCCCAGATGCCGTAGATGATGCTCGGGAATGCCGGCGAGCAATTCGATGGCGATGCCGATCGGGCGCCGCAGCCACATCGGGCACAATTCGGTGAGGAACAGCGCGATGAACAGGCCGACCGGCACGGCGATCAGCATGGCGATAAGCGAGGTGACGACCGTGCCGTAGATCGGCGCGATGGCGCCGAATTTCTCGGTCACCGGGTTCCAGACCTCTTCGTACAGGAAGCTTACGCCGAACTTGTGCAGCGCCGGCCACGAACCCCAAACCAGCGAGAAGATGATACCGCCGAGGATGACCAGAACCGTGATGGCGGCGGCGCGGGTGAGATGGCGGAACGCAACGTCGCCCAGGCGCAGGCGCTGCAGAACCTTGGCCCGGTCAACCTGTTCGGCGGCCGAGATGCCTGAACCCTGCAACGCCACGTCAACCACGGGTCGCCTCCCGGTCGGTTGCATCCGGCTCTCCTTGGGCTTTTCGCCATTCCGGAGAGCCACTCAAGCCACCTCCTGGCCGCAGCACAAGCCGCCTGTCGGCCGGCGGTGGACAAGGAAAGGGCGCCATACCGGCGCCCTTTCCCGTCAACGCTGAGATCAGTTGGTCATCGCGAATACGGGTTTGCCGTTCGCGTCCTTGATCTCGTTGCTCCAGTACTTCTCGACGTCCTTGACGACATTTGCCGGCATCGGGACGTAGTCGAGGCTCTTCGGCCATCTTGCCGCCGTTCTTGTAGGCCCAGGCGAAGAACTTGAGCGCCTCGCCGGTGGCCGCCGCATCGACCGGCTTCTTGTAGATCGAGGATCCAGGTCGCCGCCGTCATCGGCCAGGACTTGTCGCCGGGCTGATTGGCCAGGATCACGCCGTAACCGGGCTGCGACTTCCAGTCGGCGTTGGCCGCCGCGGCCTGGAATGCTTCCGAGGTCGGCGCCACCGTCTTGCCGGCCTTGTTGACCATCTTGGTGTAGGTCAGCTTGTTCTGCTTGGCATAGGCGTACTCGACATAGCCGATCGAGCCCTTGGTCTTGGCGACGTTGTTGGCCACGCCTTCATTGCCCTTGGCGCCGATGCCCGACGGCCACTGCACCGAGGTGTTGACGCCGACCTTCGACTTCCAGTCCGCGCTCACGTCGGCCAGGTAATAGGCGAAGTTGTAGGTCGTGCCCGAGCCGTCCGAACGATGCACGATCGCGATCGCCTGGCTCGGCAGCTTGGCGTTCGGGTTGAGCTTCTTGATCGCCGGATCGTCCCAGGTCTTGATTTCGCCGAGGAAGATCTTGGCGAGCGTCGGGCCATCGATCGTCGAGATCGCCCGGCTTGATGCCGTCGAGATTGACGACCGGCACGATGCCGCCCATCACCATCGGGAACTGGGCGAGGCCGGTCTCGTCGAGCTCCTTGCCCGGCAGCGGCGCATCGCTGGCGCCGAAGGTCACGGTCTTGGCCTTGATCTGCTTGATGCCGCCGCCGGAACCGATCGACTGATAGTTCAGCCCGTTACCGGTTTCCTTTTTGTACGCGTCCGCCCATTTGGCGTAGATCGGATAGGGGAAAGTAGCGCCAGCGCCGGAAATATCGGCGGCGTTGGCCGGAACGAACGCGGCGGCAGCGATGACGCCGGCGGCTGCCAATGCGGTCCAGTGTTTCACGGGTTCTCTCCATGTTTGCGGCCAAAGACGCGCGCGGACCAAAAAGATCCGACACCCCTGTCTTTGTGCCCGATCGCTCGGGCAGCCGCTGTTGCTTTAAAAGACGCTCTCCACGTCGGCCTCGGACGTTTTTGGTTCGTTAGGAGAAGATCCGAAGTCGCGGTCAGCCTTAGGCGTCGCATGTCACCGTTCTATAAAGCTTCGGTGACACTCAGATGACAATTCAAGTTATTGAAACCAATGCCTATTCGCCTGTGTGGGCGGAATCGGCAGTGTGCAGCGGTATGTGCATTGTGAAGGTCGCGCCCGCGCCCGGCGTGCTCTCGATGGTGAGACGGCCGCCATGCCGGTTGAGGACATGCTTGACCAGCGCGAGACCCAATCCGGTTCCGCCCTGCGCGCGGCTGTCGGCGACATCCACCCGGTAAAATCGCTCGGTCAGCCGCGGAAGATGCTCGGGCGAAATACCCGGTCCATAGTCGCGTACCGCCACGCGCGCTTCCGGCAGGCCGGCCCGCGTTTGTGCCCCCGCAACCGTGACGTCAACGCGCTTGCCGGCGGCCCCGTACTTGAGGGCGTTTTCAATAAGGTTTTCGAGGGCCCGAATCAGCTCATCGCGGTCGCCGAGCACGGTGAGCATGTCGGGAGGCAGCGCAACCTTGATTTCGACCCCGCGGTCACGCGCGAGCATTTGAAGACCGTCGACGACCTGCCGCACGATCGGGGCCAGATCGACCGGAGTGCTCGGCTGCAAATGCGCGTTGAGCTCAATGCGTGAAAGCGACAGCAAATCATCAATCAGGCGCGCCATGCGGGTCGCCTGCCCCTGCATGATGCCGAGGAATTTGTCGCGGGCGACTGGATCGTCCTTGGCCGGGCCTTGCAGCGTCTCGATAAAGCCGAGCAATGCGGCAAGGGGCGTGCGCAGCTCGTGGCTGGCATTGGCGACGAAGTCGGCCCGCATCTCCTCGACCCGGCGCAGCGGTGTCAGGTCGTTGAACGTCATCACCAGGATGTCGACCGTACCGCCGGCGCCCAAGGTAAGCGTAACCGGCGTGACGAAAGCCTCGAACCAACGGTCGAGCGGAACGCGCTCGAAGAACTCGACCCGCTGCGGCTCGTGACGCCTGATTGCGCGGCGAATGGCATCGACCAGCTCCGGCATACGCAGCGCGATCAGCGCCGGCTCGCCGCGGCGCAAGGCCGGCGCGATCGAAATGGCCATCTCGTTGAACGCGATGACCCGACCCTCGCGATCCAGCACAATCGCTGCTTCGGGAAAGCCGTCGATCAGCTGCTCGATCAACAGCGCCTGCGGCTCAGCAAATACACGGGGCGCCGCAGGAGCAATGCTTGCGCCGGCCGCCGCTTCCGTGCGGCCAAGCAAAGCCAGCCAGGCGCCGCGCAACCGGGTTACCAACCCGGATGAGTGGGAAGGCTGCGGCGCTCGTCATTTATGGCCATGATCAATTGGCGTCGGTTTTTTCCGATTCGATCTCGCTGCGGATCGGCGCAGTCACCGATGTTATCACCGCCGGCTCGGCTGGGCGACGCGCGCCGCTCACGTTCAGCCAGATTTCGCGCGAACCCAGAATGGTCAGGGCAAGTGCAAACGGGATGATGTAGTAGAGCAGCCTGAAAAGAAGCAGACCGGCCAGCACCTATTCCTTGTCGAATTGCCACAGCGCCACCAGCATGGCGGCATCGAACACGCCAAGCCCGCCGGGCGCGTGGCTCGCGAAGCCGAGCAGCGTCGCCGACACGAAGACCACCGCCATCGTAACGAAGCCGATATCCGGATGGGTCGGCAACAGCATGTACATAGCGAGCGCGCAGCTGCCGAGATCGAGAATGCCGATACCGATCTGCAGCAACGTTGACGGCCCGCTGGGCAACTCGACCTTCCATTCGCCCTGCCCGATCTCGCGTGGCGCGCTCCAGACCCAGGCGACGTAGGACGTCAGCACCAGCAGCATTGCAATGCCGATGCCGCGATTGAGCCAGTCCGGCAGTTGATCGATCGGTCCCGGCCGCCTGCGGATGATAGGTGACGCCAAGTCCCAGCACCGTGGCATTGCCAAGCCAGAACGTCAGGCCGGCGACAAAGCAGATCTTGGCGACTTCGATGGCGTCCAGCCCGTATGCGGAATAGATGCGATAACGGACAGCGCCGCCCGTAAAAACGGTGGCGCCGATATTGTGGCCGATCGAATAGCTCGTGAAGCCTGTGAGCGCGGCAATGCGATAAGGCACCTCCCTGCGTCCGATCGTGCGCAAGGCAAACCAGTCGTAGAAGGTCAGCGTGAAATAGCCACACGCCACGAAAAATGCGGCGGCCGCGATATGTTTCGGATCTGTCGCTTTGAGCGCCGCGACCACTTCGTCGACATCGGTGTCGCGCAGCATGTGAAAAAGAACAACGACCGCGACCGAAATGATCGCGATGCTCAGCATCACGCCAATGCGATTCCAGCCGATTGTCTCTTGAAAAAAACGCGCCACCGCGCGCAGTACTCCGACCATTAATCCTCCGCTTCGGCGTATCGCCCCGAACGCCGCGCGCCGCGATAGCGCTGTCCCGACCCCTAGCAGAACTCAGATCGCGGGGCGAGTGGACTGCCCCCCGATCCTGTCATGTGATAGGATGCCAAAAATAAGGCCGTTAATAATTATCAGCGGCAGTCTTTCCGGGAGGCCCACATGAGCCGGTCCGACCATTCCCGCCGTACGGTCCTCAAGAGCGCCGGCCTTGGCATGAGCGCCGGGCTTCTATCCGGCCTCGCTCCCGCAGTGGCGGCCGAAAACGCAGAAATATGGGCCCATGAATATTGGGCAAATAAAGACGGCGTGAAGCTCAACCTGTGGCGCAAGCGTATTGGCGCTCCTGCGCCGGGCGAGCAGCCGCGGCCGGTGCTGTTTCTCGTCCATGGTTCCTCAAATTCGTCGCGCTCTTCATACGATCTGAGTGTGCCGGGCAAAGGCGAATACTCGCTGATGAATGTTTTCGCCCGTTATGGCTACGACGTATGGACGATGGATCATGACGGATATGGTTACTCCGGCTCATCGGGCAACAATTCCGACATCGCCAGCGGCGTGGCCGACCTCAAGGCCGCAATTCCGGTCGTGCTGAAAGAAACCGGCCGGGAAAAGGCGCATTTTTACGGCACATCGTCGGGCGGAATCCGCGCAGCCGCCTACGTACAGGCGCAGCCTGAGGCGGTTGATCGACTGATGCTCTGTGCCTTTACCTACAAGGGAAACGGCGCCGCCGAGATCGAGCGCCGAAGAAAGAGGATCGACGCCTTGCGCGCGAGCCCGCGGCGCAAGCGGGACGCGGACATGATCCGCTCGATTTTCACACGTGACGGCCATCCTTCGCTTTACGATCCGGCCGTGCCTGAGGCGATCATCGCGGCGGAGATGAAATTCGGCGACACGATCCCGAGCGGCACCTATCTCGATATGGCCGCGAACCTGCCGATCGTCGATCCCACGAAAATCAAGTCGCCCGTGCTCATGCTGCGCGGAGAGTTCGACGGCAACTCGACCAACGACGACCTGCTCGACTTCTACCGCCAGCTTCCGAACGGTGACCGGCAGTTCGTGATCCTGCCGCAGACTCCCCACGCTGTCGGCTACAGCAATAACCGGCATCTGCTCTGGTATGCGATGAAGAATTTTCTCGCGGCGCCGGCGCCGATCGCGTGATCAGGCCGCGGTGAAAAACGCGCGCAGCGCTTCGGTCGTCTCCTTCGGCGCCTCTTCCGACAGATAATGCCCGCAAGGCAGCGCCTTGGCGCCGATAATGTTGGTCGCGTAGTTGCGCCAGATTTCGGCCGGACCGGGCTTGTGGTTGCGCCCGACCCCGCCGGTCGCACCCCATAGCAACAGAACCGGACACTCGATCTTGCGCCCGGCTTCGAAGTCCCTGGTATCCATCTCGAGATCGATGCCAAACGTGGCGCGATAATCCTCGCAGATGGCGTGAATGGTTTCCGGATTGCGGAAGCAGCGCTTGTATTCGGCGAGCGCCGCCGGATCGAAGAAACTCAAACCTTGCTTGGTTTTCGCAAGCTTCTTCTCGATGAACCAGTCGGGGTCCGCACCCATCATGCGCTCGGGCAGATCGTAGGGCTGAATATTGAAGAACCAGTGCCAGGAGAACGTGCCCCATTGCCGGCTGACGTGATTGAGCAGGTGATGCTGCGGAATGATGTCGAGGATTGCCGCGCGCGTGACTTTTTGCGGGTGGTCGAGGCACATGCGATGCAGGACACGCGCGCCGCGGTCATGGCCCGCCGCATAAAACTTGTCGAAGCCGAGCGCCGCCATCACCTCGACCTGATCCTGCGCCATCGCGCGGAACGAATAGCCGGAATGATCCTCGCCGCCGGGCGGCTTTTCGGAATCGCCGTAGCCGCGCAGGTCGGTGCACACGACGGTGAAATCGCGCGCCAGAGGCGGCGCAACCTTGTGCCACGACAGATGATTGAAGGGGTTGCCGTGCATCAGCAGCAGCGGCGGTCCCGAGCCGCCGACCACCGTAACGATGCGCGCGCCTTTGGTCTTGATTTCGGAGCGTTTGAAGCCGTCGAGCATGACTGAGTCTATATGACTGTCACGGCAGCACCGGCAATGGGTAACCCCGACTTCGCCGTAGCGAAGCCGGGGTCAAAACCCGTCCATGGCTTGCTCGCTTAGCCGCAAACCGTGACGCGGCGAACTTGCAGGCCGAGCGGGGTGTTGACGACCTTCTTCACGACGTAGCAATCGGAAGCGTAGATGGTGGCCGGAGCAACGATACCGACGCCCAAACCGATAGCCACCGTGCCAATGGCCATGATGACCATGATGGCCATGATGCCAGGCGGAGGCGGTTGTGGGGGTGAGCGCGGCGGCGCCGATTACAGCGGTTGCACCGAGGGCGAGAGCGATCTTGCGGAACATGGCGGTTCTCCTGTTTCAGGGTCTGGTGTTACGGGGGATGTGGTCATCACATCCTGCACATGGGTCGCGGCGTCCCGCGAAAAGGTTCAAAGGTCTTTTCGGTCGGATTGGCGAAAGAACCGCGTCACCCTTTTTTCACGCCATTGGCGGGTAAATGTCGGGGTTTTGGGCGCTTTGGCTTGCCCAAAACCGCAGGAAAAGAGGAAACTGGCCGCAAAGCACCCCGGGGGCGGTCAGGTGCATGCAAATTTCCGCGAATTGGCTTGAACCTCGGCGCCCCCTCAAGCGACCCATGCACGAGCCGATTGTTCTGCGATGCAAACGACTTCGGACGAAGTTCTGATCTCGCGGATCGCAGGTGGCGACCGGCTCGCCATGCAGGTGCTGTACGCGCGGCACCATGTTCGTGTGTACCGGTTCGTTCTGCGGCTGGTGCGCAACGAAGCGACGGCGGAAGACTTGATCAGCGAGGTATTCCTCGACATCTGGCGGCAAGCCGGGAAGTTCGAGGGCCGTTCCGCCGCCTCGACATGGATGCTGAGCATCGCGCGCTTCAAGGCCCTGTCGGCGCTGCGGCGCCGGCCGGAGGAAGAGCTCGACGACGAGACGGCAGAGCAGATCGAGGATCACGCTGACGATCCCGAAACGGCTCTGGCGAAGAAAGACAAAGGCTCGGCCTTGCGGCAATGCCTGGCCAGGCTCTCGGCAGACCACCGGGAAATCATCGACCTCGTGTACTACCACGAGAAGTCGGTGGAGGAAGTTGCCGAGATCGTCGGCATCCCGGAGGCGACCGTGAAGACGCGCATGTTCTATGCGCGCAAGAAGCTCTCCGAGCTTCTCAAGGAGCAAGGAATAGATCGAGGTTGGCCATGAACGCGATGAAACAAGAAGCGCCCGAGCGCCAGGAAATCGAAGAGCTCCTGCCGTGGCATGCGGCGGGCACGCTCAGCCGTCGCGATGCCCAACGCGTCGAAGAGGCGCTCGCGCGGGATCCCGAGCTCGCGCGCCGTTATGCCCTGGTGCGCGATGAGCTCGGCGAAACCATTCATCTCAACGAGACGCTCGGTGCGCCATCCGCGCGTGCGCTGGAACAATTGTTCGCCAAGATCGATGCCGAGCCGGCGCGCCGTCAGGTGTCAATGCGCTCAATCTCGGCAGCCGCATTTCGGAATTCTTCGCGAGCCTGACGCCGCGCACGCTGGCTTTGGCCAGCGGCGCCGCCGTGCTCGCCATTCTCGTGCAGGCCGGCTTCATTGCCGGCGTGATGCTCAACGAGACGAAGACCAGCGGCTACCAGACCGCGTCGGCACCCACAGCGGCGCCGGACGCCGGCACCTTCGCGCTTATTCGCTTCGCGCCGCAGGCTTCGGCGGACGACGTCACCAAGTTTCTCGAAACCAACAAGCTGTCGATCGCAAGCGGACCGACGGCCGGCGGCTTGTACAAGGTCCGCGTTG
The DNA here is from genome assembly GCA_963718035.1 of uncultured Alphaproteobacteria bacterium. Classification (GTDB taxonomy): domain Bacteria; phylum Pseudomonadota; class Alphaproteobacteria; order Rhizobiales; family Xanthobacteraceae; genus Pseudolabrys. Next base: position 210,266 of record CAVQYD010000040.1, read on the forward strand.
CGGTGACGGGAATTCCAAAGGCCGAGCTCGCCCGCATCGTGAAGAAGCTGCAGGAAGATAAAGTCGTCGGTTTCATCGCCACGACCGACTGACCCCGATCATCGGAGGCCGTCTTATGCGCGCGCATCGAACCGCCCTGCTCTGCCTGGCCGCCGCGTTGACCATGGCCTCCGACGGCGTCTTCGCGCAGAAAATGGGCGGCCGGGGTCCTTCACCCAATGTCGGCATGAGCAAACCGCCGACCGTTCCCGACGGACCTCGAGGCGGCGGTGGCTATCCTGGCGGCGGGCATCGCGGGCCCGGCTGGGGCGGCGTCGTGCCCGGCATCATCGTCGGGTGCCGGCTACCCGACGGGTCCGTACATTATCGATAGCACGACCCATCAGGGCCGCGCCGCACGCAGGCGAACCGCCGCGGCGCAAGCGGCGCGCCGCCGGCGAACGAGCGCCGGCTCGTGCCCGATGAAGTCGTCATCGAGCTTCCCAATTCAGTCAGCGCACAGCAGATCGAGGCGCTGCAACGCCGGCACCGGCTGACGCGTCTCGAAAGCCAGGCGTTCCAGCTTTCGGGCACCACGTTGTACCGCTGGCGTATCCTTGGCCTCCGCTCGGTCGCAACAGTCGTGCGCGAGCTCGAGGCCGATCGCCTCGTGGCGTGGGCGCAGCCGAATTACCTGTTCATGCTGCAGCAAAATGAAACCAGGACCGAAGGCGACGCCGCGCAATATGGGCTCGCCAAATTGCGCTTGCCGCAGGCGCATGCCCTCGCAAAGGGCGACAATGTCCTCGTGGCGGTCATCAACTCCGCGATCGACGGAAACCATCCCGAGCTCGCCGGCTCGATCGCCGGCACGTTCGATGCCCTTTCGACCACCGCTACCCCGCACCAGCACGGAACGGCGATCGCCAGCCTGATCGCAGCGCACGGCAAGCTGATGGGATCGGCGCCGGACGCAAAAATCCTCGCGGTGCGCGCCTTCGATCCGAAAGATGCCGGCGCGGAAGGCACCACGTTCAACATTCTCAAGTCGCTCGATTGGGCGGCGGCGCAGGGCGCACGCGTGATCAACATGAGCTTTGCCGGCCCGGACGATCCCGCGATTCACCGCAGCCTGGAAGCGGCGCGCAAGAAGGGGATCGTGCTCGTCGCCGCCGCCGGCAATGCCGGCGCCAAGTCTCCCCCGCTCTACCCCGCCGCCGATCCGAATGTGATCGCGGTGAGCGCGACCGACGCCGACGACAAACTGTTCGAGCAGTCCAACCGCGGCCGCTACATCACGGTGGCCGCCCCGGGCGCACAGATCCTCGTCGCAATCCCGGACAACGGCTACGAAATGTCATCCGGCACATCTTATTCCGCGGCTGAGGTGAGCGGCATCGTCGCACTCATGCTGCAGCGGAAGCCCGATCTGACACCTGACAAGGTGAAGGCCATCCTGCGCGCGACCGCCAAGGATCTCGGACCGAAGGGCCCCGACGCGATGTTCGGCGCTGGCCTTGCCGATGCCTATGGCGCAATCACGGCCGATGTTGCGCCCGTGGCTTCCGCAGGCCGGCGGCCGGTTGAGCGGGTCAGCACCGGCGCGCGCTGAAAGGAATCCTCGACACGAGCAATATATTTCCTGTGCAGGATGGCGGCCTTGGCAATCTTGTCTCGGACGTCCAAAGTCGCCACTTGTTGTGTTTAGGCCGCTCTCGCCGGATATGTGATGACCGCCAGCCCTCCACCACCGACGATGCCGCTGCGCGTCACGCGCAACGACAAGATCGCCGACGGCATCCACCTGTTCGAATTTCGCGACCCGGGCGGAAATCAACTGCCGCAATTCACGGGGGGCGCGCACATTGCCGTGCGCGTACCGAACGGTCTGCTCCGTAAATATTCGTTGTGCAACGATCCCGCCGAGCGCGACCGTTACCAGATCGCGGTCAAGCGCGAAGTCACCGGACGCGGCGGTTCAATAAATCTTATCGACGACGTGAAGGCCGGCGACGAACTCATCGTCACCGCGCCGGTGAACGACTTCGGGTTGCCGCCACGCGCGCAGGATTTCCTGTTCATCGCCGGAGGCATCGGCGTGACGCCGATGATGGCAATGATCCGGCAGCTGATGGCGGAGGGCAAACGCTTTCGCCTGTTCTACTGCTCGCGCTCACCGGAGACGACGGCCTTCCGGGAGGAACTCAGCGCGCCAGAGTTCAAGGATATGGTCACCATCCATTACGACGGTGGCGACGTGTCGCGCTCGCTCGACTTGCGCCCGATTTTGGCCGAACGGAAAAACCGCGAGCATCTCTACTGTTGCGGGCCGCGCCCGCTGATGGAAGCCGTGCGGGCCATGACCGATCACTGGTCGCCGACGGCTGTGCACTTCGAAGCATTCAGCGAGGCGGAAACTCACAAGGCGGATGACAAGCCATTCAAGGTGAAGCTTGCACGCTCGGGCACGGTTCTCGACGTGCCGACAACGAAGACCATCCTCGAAGTCCTGCGCGACCATGGGCTCGACGTGCCGAGCTCCTGCGAAACAGGAACCTGTGGCACCTGCCGCACAAAAATGCTGGCGGGCGAAGCCGACCACCGCGACCTCGTGCTGGCCGATCACGAGCGCAAGGACACGATCATGATCTGCGTCTCCCGCGCGAAAGGCGAGGAAATCACGATCGATCGCTAAAAGGCTTGCACGCTTATTGCTGGATCGTTCTCAGATAATCGCGAACGGCACGCGCATCGTCGCTATTGAATTTGAATTCGGGCATGTCGGGGTGGCCGGCCGAAATGCCGCGTTCGAGCCGCCGCGGAAACTGATCGAGATCGAAGCTTTGCCCGAGCGTGCGGAACGGTGGCGCGCTCTTGTGCGGGCTGTTGCCCGATTTCCCGATTGCATGGCAGCTGGAGCAAAATTCCCTGACAAGGGCGCGTCCGCGACTCGCTGGATCCTGCGCCTGAGCTGCGCAGACGCCTACTGCAAGTACAGCGAGAAACCATAAGGCCAACTTCATCACAGCAACTTTCGCAAAAGTGGCGTGCCGGAAGGATTTCGACCCCCCTGACCGCCGAATTCAAACACATCTCTTTCAAAAAAAAGAGGAATAAGTGTAGCCTACCTTCGTCTGGGGGATTTTTCTTGCTCTTTTAAATTGCGCCTTAACGGAAAACATCCGTGCTGGGGATCACACGCGGGCATCTGTTCAGGCTACTGGCGGCGACACTGTGCGTCGCCGGTCTCGTCTGGCTTGGGATGACGTATCTAATTCCAGCGCCGCCATCACAGATCGTAATTGGAACAGCCCCCGTCGGGGAGCACTATCATAATTTGGGCACGCGGTATCAGGGGATACTGGCAGCAGCGGATATGAAAGTGGAGTTGCGCGCCACCAATGGTGCAAAAGAAAATTTAGGACTTCTGAACGATCCGAATTCCGGGATTCAACTCGCATTCATGCAGGGCGGAATATCAAATGGCACCCTGGCGCCTGACTTGATGTCGCTTGGCCGTATCGACCATCAGATTTTCTGGCTTTTCTATCCAACGGGCGAGACGCTGACCGATCTTGCGCAGCTCAGGGGCAAGCGCATCGGGCTCGGCGCTGAAGGCAGTGGCGATCGAGCCGTGTGCGAAAAAATTCTTGCGGTCGCCGGCATAACCTATGACAACACGACACTGGTCACTGTCGCACCGGAAAATGTCATCAATAACCTTGACGGCGGAGCCATCGACGCGATCTTTCGCAACTTTTCTCCGGAGTTGCCCGTCCTCGATGCGTTGCTGAGAGGCCCCCAGTACCGCCTCATGAATTTTGCCGAGGCGGAGGCGCTAACCCGGATCTTTCCTTATCTGGTTCGCCTGGTGTTGCCGCGGGGCGCCATTGACCTCGCGCGGAAAATGCCCGGTTCAGACACCGCTCTTGTTGCGACAACGAACGTCTTGCTGGCGCGCAAGGACATTCACCCGGCCGTAGTCGATCTTCTGGCGCAAACGACCTTGCAGGCGCACAGCACGCCGGGGCTTTTTCGAAAGGTTGGCGAATTTCCTACCGAGACCGATCCGGAATATCCCATTTCCCAAGGAGCCCGCGATTTCTACAGAAATGGTCCTTCGTTCTTGAATTGGTACCTGCCTTTCTGGATGACCAATTACGCGCAACGATTTCTCGCAGTGTTGGTGGCAGTCATAGCAATCGTCGTTCCGGTGTTTAATTACGCGCCGAAGCTGTTTCTCTGGCTCATTCGCGATCGTGTGCGCAGGTTGTATCGTCGGCTCAGGATGGTTGATAAAGCGCTGCTGTCGAGCCCGATCCCGCTCAGATGCAGGCGCTCCACGCCGAACTGGAAAATATTGCAAGAGCGGCCAACATCGTCCCGATGCATAGTTCTGAACTCTTTTTTGAACTTAGAGCTCACATTGATCGCACCCGACGTCATCTGGCATCTGTGGACGCGCAAAACGGCGTAGCCAAGGTCGCCTGATCCGTTTTAATTCATAGCGACATTTGGCGTTAGCTGAGATGCGGCCCGCGTATCGCGCGAGCGCAAGTGAACTTCTCTTGTATCAGAACGGTTCGCTTACTAGATCACTCGTCGGCGCGAGTAAGAAGTGATGGCGATACCGAGAGGCCGAGCGTTTGGTAGCTTTGAGATTGATGACTTTTGTACTTGGTTGGTGTCTGCACCGGCAGTTCGGCCGGCTTTTCCCCTTTTAGGATACGATCGACATAGCCAGCAGCGCGACGGTACTGGTCGAGGAAGTCTGGACCATAGGAGATCAAACGCCGCCGGTGACGAATACCTGTTGGAAATAGATCGTGGGTAGTTTGTATCGGGTCGCGATTGTGACGATCAGATCGCGATGAACAAATGCCAACGCGCTCGCAGTTACGATCATGCCGCCATTCGAGACATTGGCGAAGGCCGCGACGAGGCGCTCAATTTCAACTGCATCACGAACGTTGATCGCACGAACTTCCACGCCGAGGGCTGGCGCCACGGACTGGATGACAGCGAATTGGCCAACTCCGGCAATTATGGCGGGATCCAAAGCGCGGCAACGCTTCGCACGTCCGGCGCGATTTGCTTCAGCAGTTCCAGCCATTTTCCACTCAAATTATATTCGAACTGGACGAAACCGGTGGCGTTGCCACCGGGGCGCGAAAGACTTTCGATGAAACCGGAGCCGACTGGATCGGGCACATTTGCGAACACGATCGGGACAGTTTTGCTCGCCTGAAGTAACGGCCGGCGCTCGTGCCGCCTGTGGCTACCATGACGTCCGGTGCAAGCGCCGCCAATTCCATCGCATATTTGCGCAAATCATCGGGATTGCTTGCACCGCGGTAGTGGATCGCTACGTTTCTGCCATCAACCCAGCCGAATTCCCGCAACCCCTGCAGCAGTGCGGTGATGATAGCTTTGCCTTGCGGGTCGTCGGCAGCGACACCGAGTAAGATTTCGATGTTCCGCACGCGGTCGATCTGCTGCGCATGCGCTGCAAACGGCCACGTGGCCAGCAAGGAAATGAAATCACGCCGTCTCACTACAACACACTACCCCAAGCTCAAGACATGGCATCGTAGCGACTAAGACTGATGGTCTGGAAGGGCCATGTCTCTTTCGGGTCAGAATGCCCAAGGGATCGTTCTGTTCGCTTGCCCCAGACGCCGGAAAAACCAGGGATGGCGCGGCGGAAGGGATTCAACCGCTGACCCCCAAATTCGAAGTTTTACGAGGCTGGTTCCGTGGGGTTTTGTTTGGTTCAGAATACGGCGCTGAGTTTCAGCCTATGACGACGAATCGCGAGCCGATAAACGGCTCTCATCAAAGGGGTGAGACCTCAAAATACTCCTGGCAGAAGTCTATACCGGACCAGAGAGGAGAATTCCCGGTAAAGAGGTTGTCCGTTAAGTATCCGCTCTTCGCGCAAAATCCTCGCGACCTGGGCCACCAGTGCACCGGAGTAGACAGCTAAATTCCAAAGCGTGGGATAGGCCAAAAGAAATCCAATATGTTGGATGATGTAGCCTGCATACATCGGATGGCGAACGAACCGATATGGCCCGCGGACCTTAATCTCTCGCGCGGCCGGCACCACTCCAAAGCTTCGCCACAAGATAATCTTCGCCGATATTTGGATCAAAAACCCGCTGACGATTATCAACGAGCACATTGCTTGCGGAATGATGGTGCCAGGGGTTTCACCAGGGGCGGCCAACAGCGGAGCGTTTGCGGCCACAAGTGCCAAAAACCAGTCCGACGGATTTGTCGACATCACAGGAGAATTGGACCATTTTCGAGAGAGAACTAAAATGACAGGTAGAATTTCAGCAATTAGCAGCAACAGCACCGGCATGCTGTAAGTGAATTTAAAATTCACATACATTCGCACTGCGAAGAAACCGAACATTATCAAAATAACGGATCGCTCCAGCAAATCGAGCCAAATAAATTTCGCGTTCTCAAAATTTTTTGGTAAGGCCACATGCATGAGAGCCGACCCTTAATCTCTTAGTTCGAGTTTCGGTTAGCGAATTTGATATCCGTGATCCGTCGAAAGACAATCGGTGGTGAGCATTTGGAGTGAAGTTCGACATGAAAATACGCAGCAAATATTGAAATTACTTTAGTGAGCTAGTTAGAATCCATTGCTCCAGCCTGCGGACATAAATTCTCACGACTTGGGCGCGTCAAATGTCAGAGGCTTTGCACGCAAAACGAGCCCACCTGATTGGTTTCGCACAGGTTGCAGCTTTGGTTAACCTCCAGCTAATAAGCCGGGAACCCCAGAATAATACCACTTTCTGAAACAGATATCGCTGATACAATTGCTCTTTCTAACAATCTTCAAAAAAATGGATGCTCCAATTCAACGCCCTATTAACGCGGGCGACCGTACTTTCCGCGCCACTGACAAACAGCAAGGAGCGCGTTCATGTCTAAGTTTGTTGCATTTCTGAAGGACGAGTCGGGTGCTACCGCGATTGAGTACGGTCTCATCGCCGCGGGCATTTCGGTCGTCATCATCGCTGCGGTGCAGTCGGTTGGTAGCAACCTGAACACCACGTTCACCAGCATCTCCACTGCCCTTTCAAACGCTAACTAGTATCTGGAATTCACGCTCCCTAGACACATGTAGCTCTAGAGCGGTGTCGAAGCCGCCGGTTTACCGGCGGCTTCTTCCGTTTATAGGCGCTAAAGAACTTTCGACGAGCCGTCGAAACGGACAACGCGCCAATCGGCAATTGTAACAATCATCGAAGAAGTGGACGTTCTCAATTCAACCTCCTTTAACACGGGGAACCGTCGCGAGCAATGCAACGAGCCCCGCGTGATGTCTAAATTTGTTACTTTTCTCAAGGATGCGTCGGGGCTACCGCGATTGAATACGCGCTGATTGCTGCGGGTATTTCGATCGTAATCGTCGCTGCAGTGGACGGGGTTGGCAGTAGCTTGAACGGCAAATTCACTGCCATCGACACCGCTCTCAAATAACGAAACGTGACCCGCGAGCCGCGCCAGCGGATATGAAAGCCTCGCCCGACTGACCGGTCAGCTTGACGTGTTTCAGGTTGGTGGGATCGAGGGCCATTCGGCACCTCCACAAAAAATATATGCCGGGCGCGCCTGGGTGATTCACATGGAAAAGGCAAGAAACTGGCGCGCCGGAAGGGATTCGAACCCCTGACCCCCAGATTCGAAGTCTGGTGCTCTATCCAGCTGAGCTACCGGCGCCTTGGGAGAAAGCTGGCGTGCTGCCCGAGGGCAGCGAACCGCCGCATCAACGCAGTATTTGCTCCGCCGCAGTTTCCCCCGTCAAGCGGCCAAGAACGGTGGCTGTCAAAAGGCCGTTGCCGGAGAGATAACCCGCCGCGGTCGAGCCCGATACGCCGGCGGCCGCGCCGCCCGCTGCAAACAGGTTGGGAAATCCCGTTCCGTCTTTGCGCTTGACGCGGCCTTTTGCATCGATCGCCAGCCCGCCCTGGGTATGAAACAGCGCGCCGGTCACCTTGACCGCATGGAACGGCGGCCTGCAGGCCTGCTCGGCGCTAAACTTGCGGCCGTGGCGATCCTGCCCGTTGGCCATTTTTAGATTTTCGACCTCATTCCATTCCGCTGCAAAAGCCGCAGCGGGCACACGCATGGCGCCCGCGAGCTCTTCAATTGCATTCGCGGTGAGAATCGCGCCGGCGCGTTCAGCTTTCTGAAAATCATCGAACTGCCGCGCCACCGTGGCAATGCGCGCATCGAAGACGGTCCACACAAATCCGCCCGGCTGCCGCAGGACTTCGGCCGCCTGCTCCGAGTAGCCGTGCGTCTCGTCGCAAAAGCGTCGGCCGTCGCCGTTGACCTGAATGCCACCCTGCATGATCGTTGCCCAGGTGATCAGGATATTGTGCGGCGTCGCGACCGCGCCGTGACCCTGATAGGCGCCGAGATGCGAAAGCTGCGCGCCGAGCGCATCGCCCCAGATGATGGCGTCGCCGCGGTTGCCCGGGTGACCGAAATAGAGCGCGCCTGCCATTTCCGGAATGTAGCGGCGGACGAGCTCCGGATTTCCGCCAAAGCCGTTGCAGGCGAAAATGAGCGCATCGCAACCGATCCGTTCTTGGGTGCCGTCGCGGTGGGCGACCTCGACGCCGCGGATGCGGCTTTCGGAATCCGCAAATAGGCGTTCGGCCGTGCTCTTTGTAAGAATGACAATGCCGTTCGTTTCGGCAGCGTTGCGCAGCCGATCAATCAACTCACGGCCGGTGCGACTCGGCAGGCCGTGCATGCGCATGGCCGAGTGACCGGGATAGTTGAAGTTGTCGACGATCTCAAAAGGCAGGCCATAACGATCCGCCAGCCATTCGACGAGCGGAGCGGCGCGCGCCGCTACAACGTCGACGACGGCAGGATCGGCCTCGCCCTGCGCTTTCCGTTGAATATCTGCGGCGAACAATTCCGGGCTGTCAGCTATACCCTTGGCGCGCTGGAAACGCGTGCCGGCGGCCGGAATGAGCCCGGCCGAAAGTGCCGTGGAGCCCGATGGCACGTCATCTCGCTCGACGACCACTGCGTCGATACCTGCTTCCTTCGCCGCCAGCGCCGCGCAGAGCCCAGCAGCCCCGGCACCGGCGATGATGAGCGGCACCTGCGTATCGAATTTCTCTTCGGCAGCAGCAACGACAACACTCATGATGCAGCGATGTCGCACGTCCGCCCACAGAAAGGAATGCTACCACTCCATCTTCTATTGGGGCGCGGGTTTCAGTTGGCGCTTGAGAGCGTCAACCAACTCTGAAACCTGCCTATCGGCCGGGGCAAGTTGAGCCAAGCGCTCCGCATAGTCCAAAGCCGATGCGATGTTTCCACTGTCGCGATTGAATGTGACAAGCGCGAGCAGCGTGTCGCGATCCGTCGGATGCTTGTCCAGATTAGCCTTTAGGATTGCGATTGCATCGCCCGCACGTCCCGCCGAGTGGAGGCCGACGGCATAGACGTAAGCATATCGGGGGCGGCCGGAATCAAGTTCGGCAGCCCGGCCAAGCTCAGCAAGCGAATCGTCGGTTCGCTTCAGGCGGTTGAGCGTCAGCCCGAGAGCGTGGTGCAGTCCGGCATCCTGAGGCGAACTGGCGATAGCCAACGCGAAGGGTGTTTTCTCCATCTCCGTCACGGTTCAGCTGCCGATACAAGTCCGCGAGATTGATGGCCGCCACCGTGTATTGTGGGCTCAACCGGAGGGCCGCCTTGTATTCGGCCTCGGCCTCCTCTGAGCGAGCCCTGTCGGGCATAGAAATTTGCCAGCGTCGAGCGGTCCTCCGGACGGTCGGCATTGAATTTGAGCGCGGCGACAAACTCACCCGCAGCCTTATCAAAGCGCTCCCGATCGGCCGGCGGCTGGCGATCCTTTGGGACGGCTGCGAGAAGACTGGCCGCCCGAATGCGGACGCCGAGAACCGGATCGGACAAAAGTGGCGCAACCAATGGCCAGACCTGCGTCGCCGGCACAGCCGCAAGCATGTCCATCGCAGCGATCCGGATCGTCGGGTCGGAGTCGGCCAGGCTGCGGCGCGCCAGATCCGCATTAGCCGGTGAAATATAAGGTCCGAGCTCGACGAGCGCGTTCGCGCGCGCAACGTTGGGAACATTCGGGTCGCCGGCAACGGAAGCAAGAAGTTGACGGGCATCGGCACGATTGGCCGAAGCAGCCGCGAAGGCATCCGCATAAGTCTGAAACCCTTTGCGATCCGGTCCGAACCAGCGGTCGACCGCATCCGCAGCCCATTGCGCCGGTTTATCGGTGTGGCAATCGTTGCAGGCGTTTGGCGTGCCGTACTTCACGGACAAATCCGGCCGCGGAACCCGCAGGCTGTGATCGTGGCGGGAGTCGACCACCATGTATGTGCGCGCCGGCATGTGGCACGAAATGCAATTCGGCGCGGCATTCGCTTGCTGATGACGACTGTGCTTTGCACCGGCGTAGACTTCGGGCGCGTGGCACTGGAGACAGACGCCATCGCCGGCAATTCTCTGCTTGCCGCTGTGAGGGTCGTGGCAGTTGCTGCAGGTCACGCCTGCCGCAAACATCTTGCTCTGCTTGAACGGGACATAGTTATAGGCCTCGTCGACGTCCCGCATTTGGCCGTCAGGCCAGTAGACGTCTCTCGCGAGCGGCGCAGCAATCGCGTGCGTGTCCTGAAGCCAGTGCCCCGGCGCCCATTTCTCGGACAACTCGCTGCGGCGCGCGTGGCAGCGGCCGCAGGCTTCAACTTCCGTCCGTAGAAGATTGACTGGAAGATTGCGCCGAACGTTTCCGCTGGCCGGATCGTGCGTCCATATGACCCCTTCGCGCTCATCCAGGCGAGCGAGCAAGCCTTTGCTGCGATCCTCTTGCCGGCCGAATGGCCACCAGCTCTGTTGCGCGCGAGCCCAGGCGACGTGATTGGACCCTTGCCCATGACAGGCCTCGCAGCCCACGCTGATTTCAGACCACGTCGTTGCGTAGCGGTCGCGTTCGGCGTCGTAATTCTTCCGTAGTCCGGTTGAATGACACTCGGCGCACATGAAGTTCCAGTTCTGATTAAGCTTCGTCCAATGCAGCACGTCGTCGTGGCGGATATTTTCATCGGGGTAGAGATGAAACCAGCGCTGTCCGCCTTTTCCTTTTGAACGGGCATCCCAGGCAATCGAAAGCGCCTGCACGCGCCCGTCCGGAAACTCGATCAGATATTGCTGTAGCGGATCGACGCCGAAAGTGTACTTCACCTGGAAGGTGGCGAGCTTTCCGTCCGGTCCGTCCGTCTCCACAAAATACTTGCTCGTCCTTACGGAAGAAACGCGAGCGGACGCCGTCATAGTCGAAAGTCGCGTCGCTGAAGTTGCCGAGCACCGATTTCTCTGTCGCGTGATCCATCGCGTGCTTGTGCTGCGAGTCGCGCCACAACGCGGCCTGCACCCGATGACATCCTGAGCACGTCTCGCTGCCGACGAATTCCGCCGCAGCTTGTGCTGCTTGCTGCGGACTTTGGAAAATCGGCCACTTGGGCGCAAACAGGCCGAATGACAGAACGACGACAAATCCGGCGGCAAGACTTGTCGCCGCGATCCGAAGCAACGACGCAAAACGCTTTTGGGTTTGGTCAAACGCCGCGGGCTGTGCGTCGTCCGCCGGCTGGCTCGCTTTCGACGGCTTGTTTCGCTTGGAGGCCACGCCACACTCCGAGGCCTATGCAGACAAACAATGACGGCCTGTCAGATCTTCATTGTTTGGGAAGCGTTTTGACGTCTCTCGCCATTTGAAGACAGGTCAACAGCTCGACGTAACTTTGGGATCCGACCATGTCGGTGACCATACTCGTGCAACGTGTCCGGCTCTGCGGCGAGAAGCGCTTCCACTGACTGACGAGCGTCTTCCGAGCCTGCTGTTCATCCCTTATGCAGGCCTTGTTGCCGCCGCCCCCTGGATAGGCCGCAACGTCGGTACGGCAGCTCTTGTTGAAATCCAGCTTCGGTACATCGTCTGCCAATGCCGCATCCGAGAGCAGACCGAACAATGCGGTAACGACCAATGCGCCGGCTTTTCTCATGCTAGCCCCCGAGAAAAAGAGTGTCACAAGCTGCGGCAGAAACGCGGCACAGCATACATGATTTCGTCAGCGCCGCGTGCTGCCCGTAAAAATTCGGCACCTTGAGGCCCATTGTCCCGAAAACGGGCCTTCGGTCCAATTGCCCCAAAGGGAAATAGCGTAAATCGGCCGTTCGGCTCAGGATGAAAATGCCTGACATATCTGGAGCGGCGATGCAGAGATCATTCGCAACCACAGTCATTTTCTGCGCAGCGATTCTGTCGATTGCGGACGCAACCTTCGCGCAGAATCCTCCCTGGTGCGCCATCATGGACAATGACGGGACGACGCAATGCAACTTCTACACCCAGCAGCAATGCCTGGCGACGATAAGCGGCGTTGGCGGCGAATGCATCCCCAATCCTGCGGGAAGCGCGCCAAACTCCGGGCAGCGACCACCACTTTTTGCACCGTTTTCGGGAAGTTCGCAGGGATTGCTGCCACTCCAGTCGCAGGATCCAGGACCACCGCCGGGGCTCGGTGCAATGCCGCCGCCGCCCAATAACTAGCGTCCACAGCGCGTCGTCGTAGGGGGCTCACAATGTCGATCTGCCGCATCGCGCTAGGATTTTCACTGCTGGCCTGCATTCTTTCGCCGGCGGCCGCCCAGCAGCAGACAATCGTGATCCCGGACAATCTCTTCACCCAGGCAGGTTTTGTCGTGAAGTACGCGACCACGCCGGAAAAGGCGGCAATTCTCCGGTCGTTGCCACCGGATAAACTCGTGACGCGACGAAAAGACGGGAAGCTTTACTACGTCTATGCCGACGCCGCCCGCTGCAATTGCGCCTACGTGGGAACGCCGGAGGCCTTTGCCCGATACCAGAACTGGGCAAATGTCGGCGGCAACGCCCCCAGCGGTCAGCCGTGGAATTCCATTCAGACGATCAATTCCGATGTCGGTGGCGCGTACATACCCGCGGACATCGGCAACAGCATGGAGAGCATTCTTCAGCCGGACTTTTAGGTCTTGCGCGACTCTCAGTGGCAGAGATCGATGCAATAAGTGCCGGACATTATGCAGGCGACGTACGATCCGAATGGGCAGTAAGGACGTCGCTGGATAAGCGGATCGCGCACGAGAACGTAGCCGCCGCTATAGCCGGCCATGACCGTGCGTCGATCCCTCACATACGAACGGGACGATCCGCAGCGATCACCGCATTGATCGGAGACCGCGATCACGGGCTGAGCCCCATTCGCATTCAAGAGCGAGAGCGGCATTGAATGCGCCGCCGTCGCGGCAAGGCATAGTCCAATCGAAACAAGAACTGTTTTCATGCGTCTCTCCTGTCAACACCTCGATGACATCAGTCGGAGTGCCTGCCAATATTCATTTGGCTGCCGCTCCGGCCTGCAATAACCCCGCAATGGCCTTCCATGTTTCGTTTTTCAAATCGACCAAAGGCGGATTCTTCAATTCGATGGCCGTTTCAGCCTTCAGATCACAGCCAGGGACCAGGCGGGAGATCTTGACCTCACCGTCAGTAAAGTACCGGTCGCCCTCCCCGTTCCGGCCCATGACGGTCGGCCCAACGCCGGAGACCTCGTAGACCGCTTCAACAACCTTGGAATTTTTAAGATCGGTCGTGAGCCCGTCGCGCTCCACATCGATATCGGGTGCAATGTGATGCGTGACTTGTCCGGTATCGCGGCTTAGTCCGACATCTCGGTCGAACGTCGCCGAACCGAGCCACACCGGCCGGTTTTCCTCGCCCTTTTTCAAGACCTCCCAAAGCCGGACGTGGTGGCGCCGGTCCGCGCTTTCGCCGACAGGCTTTTCGAAGGCGAGATCCTGCCGTCTGCCGTCGTAATAAAGATCGCTAACCGGCGCATCATCGTATGGCCTGCGCAGAATGACGCTGCCAACGATCTCGACGCTTGAGCGGAAGGTGATCGGATCGGCGGGGTACCAGCCGGCCGCGTGCATGGCACAGAGCACGTCCTCGCGCGTTCCGACCAGCCCTACATTGATCGGATCACCTGGAATATCCTGCGAGGTGTGCGTCACCATTGTAAGCCCAGCGAGTCCCTTTTGATGCTCGTAGTGCGTCCATGCCCGCGGCAGCAAAACATAAGCGGTCAATCCATAGATGAGGACCGCGGCCCCCAGCACGGCGAGCGCAATCTTCGCTTTCGACCGCCTGGGAGCGGCATCAGCTCGATTTCGCGACCACTTCATAGATGACGCTGCTGCCACTGTAGAAGTGCCGATGGTATCTGAACCCAAACTGATCCCAGCGGTTCACTCGAATGAAAAGATCCGTGCCCAGTCGTCTTTCATGCTGACCACAGTCCAATTATTTATTTTGGCCGCATCCAGCGCCTTGTCGAGCCGGCCGACATGAGATTGCCGATCGTAGGCGTATTCGCGCTCGCCGTCGGTATGATGCACGATGAGCGCAAGGCACGGCGTGGCCGCACCCTTGGTGGTCCATTGCAGCATCTCAAGATCGCCGTCCGAATTGCCGAACGCGGCGATCGGACGCTGGCCGATATGCTCGTTGATGCCGACGGGCTTGCCCGGCCCGTCATCGACGAAGTTCACTTGCGGGAGGCGAAGCAGTATCGGAATGTCCCTGCGCAGCATGAACTTTGTCTTGATGCTCGAGCCCACAACTTGCGCCGGCGGTATGCCATAGACCCGCTCCGTCCACGGCCGCATGAATTCGATACCGCCACCCGACACGATGTAGGTTCTGAAACCGTTCGCCCGCAGATAGGCCATCAATTCGAGCATCGGCTGATACACAAGCTCGGTGTACGGACGTTTGAATCGTGGCTGGCGCGCCTTCGAAAGCCAATCCATGACGACACGCTCGAAGTCCTCGGTGCTCATGTCGGCGTGCGTCGCCATGATTATCTCAACCAGGCCACGCTCACCCGTCGCGGCAAGCGCCTTCATGTCGCCATCGAGAACCGCCTTGAAGGGCTGCTTCTTCTTCCACTCCGGGTGCTCGCTCGCGCGGGTTTTCACCTGATCAAGCGCGAAAGCAACCTGAACATACATCGGTTGTTCGCACCACAATGTGCCGTCATTGTCGAAGGTCGCCACGCGTTGCGACACTGGAACAAAACCGGGCGAACCCTCGCGTGTCACGGTGGCAACAAAATCCAGGATCGACTGCTTGGCCTTGCCGTCTTTCCATGACGGAAGCGGGTCGCCCTGCGCCAACGCCCCGGATTTTGAAAGAACGATCGCGCCGGCCACAGAAGTCAAAAGCGCTTTCAATACCGTGCGCCTGTGAAAGTACTGACGCATTGTTGATCTCCAACGCACCTGCTTGGAAACGGCCCCCGAAGGGGGCCACTTGCTAAACTTGGAATCAGTTATCCGTCGGCATGTTCCTCCAGGAAGTGAGGAGAACGATATTGCCCTTTGGGGAAACGCCTCCGCTCGCTGTGCGAGCGGGTTTCAAAATCTCACCTTTGCAAACGCTAGCCACCATGCGGACCACACCCCCGTCCCCAAAGGTCAATGATACGCATGCCCCAAGCGAGGTAAGCTATCCCGGTTCTGCCACCAAAATCGGTCGACTGGATTGCGGGGACGCAGGTACCAAATGTGGAAAAGAGATGACTCCGCGAGAAAAGGCATCGAGCGCCTTCCGGTTGCCAGCGGAGGCATGAGCCGGCTGGCCTGCAAGCACGCGCGTGCCGCCGGGATCGACCTCGAAGTCCAGTTGCAAGAGGCGGGCCTTACGCGCGCGCAGATCGAGAACCAACGCGCACCAATCAAGGTGCGTGACCAGATCAAATTCTTGAACCTCGTCGCGTCAGCTATGGATGATGATTTTCTCGGGTTTCATCTGGCGCAGGAATGCGACCTTCGTGAAATCGGACTGCTCTACTACGTGCTCGCATCCTCGGAACTATTGATCGACGCCCTGCAACGCGCGGTGCGTTACAGCACCATCGTCAATGAGGGCGTATCGCAAACTTGCATCGACAACGGAAAATATGTCGGGCTCTCATTTGACTACGTCGGCGTGAGCCGCCACCCGGACCGGCATCAGATCGAGTTCTGGATTACGGCCCTGATACGTACCTGCCGCCAGCTGACGGGATTTCGTGTCGCGCCCGAGCGCGTCCGGCTTGTCCACCACAGGACGACGAAGGCGGAGCTGGCTGAAATTTTCGGCGACAACATCGAGTTCGGCGCGCCGGTCGACGACGTCGTATTTCCGGTGAGCATCAGGAACTCCCGGATCGTCAGCGCCGATCCATATCTCAATAACCTGCTGATTTCATATTGCGATGAAGCCCTCGCTCACCGGAACAGAAAGCGCGGCTCGTTCCAATCAGCCGTTGAAAATGCAATTGCGCCGTTACTGCCGCACGGAAAGGCAACAGCAGCAGATGTCGCGCGGCAGCTCGGACTGAGCCAGCGAACGTTTGCGCGGCGACTCTCGTCGGAAGGACTTACGTTTTCCGAACTGCTGGAGAATCTGCGATCCAATCTCGCAAGTCGTTACTTGGTAGAAGGCGACATGGGCGTCTCGGAAGTTGCCTGGCTGCTGGGCTATCGTGAGGTCGGCTCCTTTTCGCATGCCTTCCGGCGATGGACAGGCAAAACGCCTCGTCAAGTGTTGCGCTCGGAGCGGTCGCGGCCGGCTTGAACAACCGCATCTGGCTCAAACGCACGTTGTTGGCTCCTGCGGACAAACTATTGGCATAAATTCACAAGACGTCAGCGGGCACAGTGCGTATTTGCTTTGCCCAGCGGCCGAATATCGGCACAAAAATTCTTTCAGTCGCATGGTCACACGGCTCCTCGCTCGGAGCCAGCCAACGGGCTGCGCGGCCAGGAGCAATTTCACGGACGAATGAATGTCAGATCTTCAAAAAATCGTGGCCGTCGTCGACGACGACCCTGAAATGCGCGCGTCACTTGCAACTTTGCTGGATGCAGTTGGATATCGCGCGGAAACATATGATTCAGCCGAGACGTTTCTCACCTGCGCCTCGACCTGCAAAGCCTGCTGCCTCGTCATCGATATCAATCTCGGCGATATCACCGGCGTGGAATTGGCCCATCAGTTGTGTGCGGATGGCCTGAAGTGGCCGATTATTTTCATGAGCGGCCTCGACGACGCCGCGATCAAAATCCAAGCATCGGCCGTGGAGCCCATCGCATTCCTGCAAAAGCCATTTCGGGCAAATGATCTGATCGACGCGATCAAGAAGGCGATCCAATCGGTCTCGGCACCGACATGTACGCGCGCTTGAGCGGTGTTAGGTTCATCGACGGCCTTTTCCGGGCGTTCGATCATCTTGATGCCGTTATCGTCCGCTGGATGTGCGGTGACCGCTTAGGCGGGTAAAGCTGACATCGCGCGAAGCCTATTAGAAAGGAACAAAAGACGGGCGGCCCCATGAAAGGGTCGCCCGTCACGTGCGTAGCCATAATACTGCGTGTGCTTATTTTGCAATCGCCGCTCTTGCCGCCGCGATTTGCTCCTTCACTGCATCGAGATTGAAACTTGCGCCTTTCTGCATCGGCGGGAACTCGATCGCAGTCATGGCGAGTTTCTCGACCTGCTGCTGGACAAAGACGAAGCGCCAGAACTCATACTTGAACCAGTCAAAGTACTGCTGCGCTCCGCCCTTAGTTCCGCTCTCCGGCCAGCCCGTGCGCTCGAAGGGATCGAGGCGAAGGTTGGTCAGATGTGGCACATCAACTTTGGCTTTTTCACCTAGCCAGCCGTGAGGTTGGTCAATGAAACGATACTTGTAGTCGTCGATGCGCACGGCTCCTAACGTACTTTCGCCGAAGTAAAAGATCTCGTGGCGGTTTGATGGTCCCTTGCCGGTGATCAAGTCCATCTGATTATAGCCATCGAGATGAACCTTGTAGGTCCGGTCACCGATCTGCTTACCCTTTTTCAGCTCTTCGGTAATATTTGGGTTGCCGGCAGCTGCGAGGAAGGTTGGGAACCAGTCGAGTCCGGAGATAAGGCCGTTCTCGACCTTGCCGGCCGGTACCCTGCCTGGCCAGCGTATGATTGCCGGCACGCGGAAGCCACCTTCCATGACCGTGCCTTTGCTCTGCGCGAACGGTGTCTGTCCGCCGTCCGGCCAAGTGAAGACCTCGGTGCCGTTGTCGGTTGTGAACACCACGATGGTGTTGTTGTCGACGCCCATGTCCTTCAGTTTTTTCAGCACGAGCCCAACGTCATCGTCGAGCTGCGCCATTCCGGCCTCGTGAATGGACCAGCCATTTTTTGAGTTGCGCATGGCCTGATATTTCGGCGACAGGTGCGTAACGATGTGCATGCGCGTCGGATTGAGCCACAGGAAGAACGGCTTGTTGTCTGC
The DNA here is from genome assembly GCA_963718035.1 of uncultured Alphaproteobacteria bacterium. GTDB lineage: Bacteria > Pseudomonadota > Alphaproteobacteria > Rhizobiales > Xanthobacteraceae > Pseudolabrys. The sequence goes on from CAVQYD010000040.1 coordinate 228,685, forward strand.
CCTGGCCTTATCGAGAAATTTCAACGCGAGGTCGCGGATCTCGTCATCGACGGTTTCCATGCGTTTTGGACACAGTTCGCCTGCATCCTCGATCTTCTGCTTTCCAACTTTGCCCCAGCGCGGGTCGACAGTCGTATCGTCCACGTTGGTTGCGTATGAGTGGAGCATGTTGCGAGGACCGACCTGCGCTCTCAGCTCCTGCGGGTAGTTTGGATGACAGGGGTCCTCCATTGCATCCAAGTGATAGAGATATCCGAAGAATTCATCGAACCCGTGAACCGTCGGCAGAAACTCGTTTTTGTCGCCAAGGTGGTTCTTGCCGAACTGACCGGTGGCGTAGCCCATTCCCTTGAGTGCCGTGGCGATCGTCACCGCCTCAGCCGGCAGACCGATGGGTGCGCCGGCCTGACCAACGGTTGTCATCCCGGTGCGGATCGGAAGCTCGCCGGTAATGAAGTTTGCGCGTCCTGCGGTGCAGCTCGCTTCCGCGTAGTAATCAGTGAACGTCATGCCTTCTGCCGCGAGCTGGTCGAGGTTTGGCGTACGTCCCGCCATCAGGCCGCGGTGATAGGCCCCGATGTTCCACATCCCGATGTCGTCACCCATGATGACGACGAAGTTTGGCCTTTGAGCCTGAGCGTGGGCCGCGCTTAGCGGGATCGACAGGACAGCCACCGCAAGCAAGGCCGCGCTCCCGTATCGCTTAATTGCGTCGACAATTTTGTGCTGCATTTCTTCGTCACCCCGAATGTTGTTCGTGAAAATTCAGACGTACCCTGATCGATGGGCCATTCACCGGGAGGACCGGCGGAAGCAGTTGAATCTGAATTGTGGCTTGTGAATTTGCAGGGAGTAATTGCCCTTTAGGGCAATAGCTTCCACCATGCGGTCTGTCCATTGCGCGGCCGACGGAACAGAGTTCCGACCAGAGGCACCGTTATTTGGGACAGTATTGACACATTCAAAAACTTGAATTGGTGGACTTTAGCCCAATCGAGCGCAGACAGCATCGCGCGCTAAATTACATCGTCTTCAAAAAACTCTTGTCTCTGGAGATTGAGCATGAAGTTTGCCCGAAAACTGTTGCTCGCGCTATTTGCAGTATTTGCTTCTGTGTTCGTCGCGAGCGCACCGGCAACTGCGCAACAACAGCAGCAGAAACCAAACATCCTCTTCATCATGGGCGACGACATCGGCTACATGCAGCCGAGCATCTACCATCGCGGCCTGATGGTCGGAGAGACGCCCAACATCGACAAGATCGGCCAGGAAGGCGCGATGTTCACCGACTACTACGCCGAGCAGAGCTGCACGGCCGGGCGCAATGCCTTCTTCACCGGCATGCATCCGCTGCGCACCGGCATGATCCCGCCGCAGCTGCCCGGCAGCCCGTCTTATCTACGGCCCGGCACCCCGGCGCTCGCCAAGTTCCTGCTCGATCTCGGCTACAATACCGGCGAGTTCGGCAAGAACCACCTCGGCGACCATACCGACGCACTGCCGACGGCGCATGGCTTCCAGGAATTCTGGGGCTATCTATATCACCTCGACGCCATGCAGGGCGTGAGCTTCCCCGACATCAACAAGACTCCAACGCAGCAGACCGTCGCCCCGCCGTGCAAGAACACGCTGATCCCCGGCGTGCCTGAAGTCCCCGGCGCGGTGGACCCAAAAACGACCATCTGTCTGACCCCGCCGCGTCCTGTGCTCGCGTGCAAATCCGACGGCAGCTGCCAAGAACATGACATGCAAGGACGAAGGTCCGTTGACGCTGGAGCGATCGAAAACCGTCGACGAGGAGATTTCGGCGAAGGTCGTTGACTTCCTCGACCGCAACGATCCGCGCCGGACCAACAAGCCGTTCTTCGTCTGGTACAACCCGGCGCGCATGCACATCACCACCGTGTTGCCGGACAAGTACCTGGCCATGGTCGGTGAGCCCGGCGGCAAGGACTGGGGCGTCAACGAAGCCGGCATGAAGCAGATGGACGACAATATCGGCGTCGTGCTCAAGAAGATCGACGACATGGGGCAGACGAACAACACCATCGTCGTCTTCACCACCGACAACGGCGCCGAGACCATCACCTTCCCGGACGGCGGCACCACCCCCTTCAAGGGCGGCAAGCTGACCACCTGGGAGGGCGGCATGCGCGCCCCGATGGTGATCCGCTGGCCAGGCGTCATCAGGCCCGGCACCGTCAAGAACGAGATGTTCGCCTCTCTCGATTGGGTGCCCACCCTCGTCAATATCGCCGGCGGCCCGAAGGGCGACGCACTGAAGAAGCGGATCGAAGCCGGACAGTATCCGGGCATCGTCAAGACGACACTCGACGGAGTCGACCAGCGCGAATTCCTCGAAGGTAAGTCAAAGTCGGCGCGCGATGTGTTCTTCTACTATTCCGGCAAGGACCCTTCGGCAGTCCGGTACAAGAACTGGAAGATGTACTTCGCGATGGTGTCCGACGCGCCGGCGGGCTTCACAGTGGGCGTGGTTCCCTATCACTGGACCCAGGTCGTCAACATCAAGCGCGATCCCTTCGAGATTTCTATCGGATCGCAATATAAGACGCTCTTCAGTATGGGCGGGGCTATTGCTTCTCCGTCGACCGCCTATGTCTATGACTGGAACATGCTGCCGATCGGCCAGGCGCTGTGGCTGAAGGAGCTCGAGACCTACGTCAACTTCCCGCCGCTGCAAGACCCGGCCAGCTACAATCTGGAGCAGGTCATGCAGCAGGTTAAGAACATGAAGACGACCAGTCGCGCGGGCGAGTGAGCGCGGCAAGTTGCCTGACACGAAACAGCGGGCGTCCTCACAAGGACGCCCGCTTTACATCCGGCTCTTTTCGGCCCGGGACTTCCTCACTGCGCTTCGGAGAATTCCATCAGCTGCTGAACCGGCACCGAGACGACATTGGGTGATCCCCATGCGGTCGAAATTCTTCTCGCACCGAATGGCGTCGAAAGAGTTTGTACGATCACGGTGCTGATTACGGCGGCGACCCGACCCTCGCAATCGAACACCGGTGCCCCTGAAGCGCCGTGGTCGATGGCAAGACGATTATCTCCCTCGTACATTTCGAGGAGGGCTGTGCCTGCGAGCCTGCCGTCAGTCACATATTGCACAAACCGACCACTCACAAAGAGTGGGCTTTGATTTGGGTAGGCGAGCGTTACGACACGATCTTCCGCCACAAGCGGTGCCATCCGAATTTCGACGCTCCGGGCGGCGGAAATGGCCGTTTGTAATTCAAGCACGGCCAATTTTTCCGTACCGCCTTCCACCCAACGCTGGATGCGGGCAGAAATTAACTGGCTGTCGGCGCCGCCCTTAATATCGAGGGGTTTCCAGTCCTGGGTCGAGAGTCCCATCGCAGTGGCGACGTGTTCGATGGTGACAATAGTGGTCGGAGACTGAAACCAACCGGTTCCCCGTATGCCGGCCAGATCGGCACGCGCGCCGCGCTCCGCATCGTCGAAATATCGAGTGATGCTTACGGTCGCGTGCTTTAGCAGCGCGAAATCAACGCACGCCGTTTCGGCGCGGGATTGCGCAGAAAGTAACAGAAGGAAAATCAGTGCAGAGCAAGTTCGTCCGCGCATGATTCCAAGCTGCAAGAAGGGCAGAATCACTACGCGACAAGAACTCTCTAACACTTATCCGGTTTTGCCGAGTTCGGAATCGCCGTGGACCAGTGTCCACGTCTTTTTTGGATGTCCGCTGGATCACAAGCGGCCAAACGGTCCCGGGCCAAAATTCGACTTTGTCCGCTATTGTCAAAAAGCGGACATCCGCTGGCCTAGAATCTCGCACCCCGGGAGCCGTCAAATGAAACTATTTGGCGCTTGGTCGCCAAGTTCGCAAAATCAAAACCTAAAATGGCGCGCCCGAAGGGATTCGAACCCCTGACCCCCAGATTCGTAGTCTTATTATCCCTATTTCCCTGACATTCCTACACTTTCCCTGAGCGATAAAAACTCAATTGTTTTGAGCCTTTTGGCTCTTACGCTGCTATCGGGAAATTCCGGTGGATTCCAATTCGGTGTTGCCCCGGTGTTGCCCCAGACTGAATTGCAGCGAGCGAGCCAAATGACCAGTCAACGAATTACTAAGCGCACGGTGGACGCCCTGAAGCCCAACGGAAGCGAGTTCACCGTTTGGGATGACACTGTGTCCGGCTTTGGTGTTCGTGTGCGACCCACAGGCGCAATGTCCTACGTGGTCGTCTACAGGGCCGGCGCAGGGCGTGGCGCGCCGGTGCGGCGCTATACCATCGGCGCGGTCGGAAAAATCGCACCTGAACAAGCAAGAGCACGAGCTAAGGCCGTCCTGGGCTCGGTGGCTCACGGCCACGACCCGGCCGGGCAGAAGACTACCGAACGCGGCGTACCCACCATTGCTGAACTCGCGGATCGATTCATGGCAGAGCATGTCGAGCCAAAGCGCAAAGCGGGAACGGCGGGATTTTACCGGGACATTCTTGTATCGGCTCGTAAAACCGGCGATCGGCACCACCAAAGCCGACAAGCTCACGCGGCAACAGGTCGGCAAGCTTCATTCGTCGCTCGCCGATACCCCGTTCCAAGCCAATCGTGTACTCGCGGTGGTCGGCAGTATGTACGCATTCGCGGCACGGGCCGGTGTCGTGCCCGAAGGGACCAATCCGGCACGAGGGATTGAAAAATTCAAGGAGAACTGCCGCGAACGCTTCCTGACGGCAGTAGAGCTAGAGCGACTTGGCAGCGCCATCCGCGAGGCCGAGACGACGGGCATCCCGTGGACAGTGGATTGCTCCAAGCTCAAAGCCAAGCATCTGCCGAAGAGTGAGAAGCGGTTCACGAAAATCAATCCGTTCGCGGCGGCGGCGATCCGGCTACTGACGTTCACCGGTTGCCGTCTGAGGGAAATTCTCAACCTTCGTTGGGAGCACGTGGATATGGAGCGAGGCTTGTTGTTCCTCCCTGACAGCAAAAGCGGCAGAAAAACAGTGATTTTGAACGCTCCTGCGCTCGCCATTCTGAACGGTTTGGAGCGAATGGGACCTTATGTCGTGCCTGGCGATGATCCGGCAAAACCGCGTCCCGATCTCAAACGTCCGTGGGACGCCATCACAAAGCGTGCTGGTCTTGATGGCGTCCGCCTCCACGATCTGAGGCACACCTATGCAAGCTTTGGTGCCGGTGGCGGGTTAGGCTTGCCAATTATTGGCCGGCTGCTGGGGCACACTCAGGCGGCAACCACCGCCCGCTACGCACATCTCGACAATGACCCGTTGCGTCGCGCATCAGAGTCCATTGCAGGACGGATTGCTGCGGCGCTTGACGGCAACGGCCAAAATTCTGTGGTGCCAATACGGCGGCGAGCTAACGCATAGCGCGCCATCTCGCAGATACAGCGTGATGTCCGCTTTACCCCCGAAAGCGGACATGTGCAGTGCAACTAGCGCATGTCTGCTTTGTGCCAATAGCGGACATTCCGCCATTCATTCGATCACCTCGTCGGCGCGGACCAATATCGATGGTGGAATCGAAAGGCCAAGCGTCTTGGCGGTCTTCAGGCTGACCCCGAGATAGAAATTGACCGGCTGTTCGACCGGAAGAGATGGCGTCGGTGCGCCCTTTATTTCCGCGGCGAGCGGCCACGATGTCTCGCCTGCCCGGATGGTCAGGCATGAGCTGAAACAGACTTCGCCGCGCGTATCACCAGCCCCGGCACCGGCGCGCCTGCCTCCATGCGCAACTCGGCGTGGATGATCTTCGACTGCAGGCCCGAGGACGTGAGCAACCGCTCGACGTAGGCTTGGGCATGACTGTAACGGCCGTGCGGCTCCAGGCGGTAGTCAACACCGTCGCTGTCTCCGACCGCGTGCTCGAGCGTGAACACCAAGAGCCCATTCGGGCGCAGTGCTCCTGCAAATGCCGCGATGATGCCTTTCAGGTTGCCGAAATACACGAGCGTGTCGGACGACACGATCAGGTCGAAGGTCTCGCTGTTATCGCGCAGGTACTCCGTCAACTCAGCTTTGATCAGCGCGTGGTAGACGTTCTTCTCCTTCGCGTGCGCCAGCATCCCTTCTGACAGATCCACGCCGACCAACCGCCGTGCAAAAGGCGCGACGACCGTGCCGCAGAGTCCCGTTCCACATCCTGCGTCCAGCACGTCGAGACGATGCGAGAGCTCAAGGCCGGAATCCTTCAGCATTGCCGCGACGAGCGCTGGTGCACGATACGATAGCGTCTCGAGCTTCGCTTCGAAGGTCGACGCAAAACTGTCGAAGGTTGTCTCGACGAAAGCATTTGATGCGCGTTCGGGCACATTTCGACCCGTGCAGGCCGCCAGCATGTGCCGCGCAATCGGATCCCCTGGCTCTTCTTCGAGCCATTCTTGGAAGATGTTCGCCGCCTTACCGATCTCGCCCAGCGTGCAGTGCGCCAGCGCCAGCAGCTTCCGCGCTTCGCGATGCTTCGGTCTGAGCGTGATCACTTTGCAGTAACACGCCGCGGCTTCTTCAGTGCGCTTCAACCCGTTGAGCAGAATGCCCAGGTTGGTGTACGCGTCAATATGTTCAGGATCTAGTTGGATGGCTGCGCGATATGCGGCTTCGGCTTCGACCGGCTGTCCGGTCACCCGCAACAACACCCCCAGATTGTTGTGGGCGTTCGCGTGGTTCGGATCGATGGCGATCGCACGCCGGTACGAGTCGATTGCGGCGTCCAGCCTGTTGTCCGACTGGAAGACGATGCCGAGGTTGCTGCACCAGTCCGCTTGATCAGGCACGAGCGCGATGCTCCGCTCGATGAGCGCGAGGGCTTCGTCGTTCCGCCCTTGTTGATGCGCGAGCACGCCGGCGTAGTGCAAAGCTCGGGGATGATCGGGTACGGTCTCGAGCACCCGGCGGTACACCTCGCCGGCCTCGACGAACTGCTTGTTTTTTTGCAGCAGGATCGCCAAGGAGACCGCCTCCTCGAGCGTCAACTCACGCGTCGCTGATTCTGACGGCTCCATGAGCTGTCCAGGCTGCGCCCGGCTCCTCTCGAATGCTAGCCTTCCTTGTTGGCCTTGATGTCGAACTTGAAATGAATCCCCGCATCGAGCGAGCCGTCAGCCTTTTGCGGCTTGTACTCGAGATCGACCTTGGCAAACGCCATACTCACGGTCTCCGATCCCGCCACGACGCTGCTGTCGGCGAGCGCGACGCCGGTGATGATGACGTCGTTCATCTTGATGATGAGGTACTCCTGCTGGCCTTTGCCCGCCTTGCGATGCGTGATGGTGGCTTCCTTCAGGTGCGCGCCCGTCGCGCACGCCGTCAGCAGATTCGGAGACGCTTTGTCGATGCTATGCAGGAAGGAAAGATCGGTGAAAGTCGCCTTGCCGGCGCCGCCGCCACCGCCGGCTTGATCTTCGCGGAATTTGTGACGCCCCAGGAGAACGATAGCACCTCGATTTCGTCTTTGTGTTTGGAGTCGGCGGATTCCCCTTTGATGTCTCCGATCTTTGCAAAGATGTCTGATGCCATCTGGATACACCTCGTCATTAGACGGACGGCTGGATAGACCACGAAGGCAGCGAAGAATTAGAGGCTGCGATCTTTTGGGAGTCAATGGTTGAAGTCGGTGGCGCGGTTCGAAGCGAGCGGCCCTGGGCCAGAAACAGTAGTCGCTAGCAGTGAAGGCGAGAAGCAAAATGCGATCTAGTCCGGTATGGGTCAAAACAGGACGTTGTCTAGTTCCGATCCGCTCTATCCCAAAGCGGTTTCAATCAATTGGCTCCGCCGAACTCCATAACGTCGGCGGATGATGCCGTAAGAAATGCCTGAGCCGCCTTCGGCTTGGAATCTCACTGAAACCGGCCGTTTCCCTCACAGTGCCAACAGCTTCGTCTGGTGCTAAACTGGCGGGCTCCATGAGTGAAAAAGTAGAGCAACGACTTCCTGTGAGTGTTGTAGCGTTGAGGGCCGAAAGCTACTCAGCCGCTGACGACAGTATCGTTATTTCATTACGCACAAAATATTCGACGGCTGAAAGAATATACTCCGTTCCTGTCGAATGCTTGCAAGACTTAATCGTCGATTTACGACGACTGAGTTTATCTGCACCCACTGCGCCATGTGAAAAAGCCGACAGCCAGACCGAGCCACTACTTCCGCTCGAACTGCCGGTAGCAGCCGAATAGGCTTCGGCACCCGTACGGACTTCATTCTTCGAGGTTCAGGCGAGCGCATTGCCGTCAACTCGGCGGCAGTGGCTTGCCGGCGTAAAGGCTACGCAATTTCTGACTTCCGACAGGATGGTAGTCGCATTCGCAGTGGGCACGCATGCACTGAGCGAGGGGCAAACGGGGTATGGCATTGCCCAGGTACTCAATGCCGCGTTGGGATCGTGCTGCCTCGCATGCGTTTGGTCCGGGCGCAATGCGTACGCAACGCAATAAACCCATGCGTTGCGCGTTTCGGAATGCTCTCAGTGATCGGGCAATTTGTTTCGGACTTTTGTGCATCGGCTCGCCTTAGAGGCGGCAACAAATACCAGTGGCCCCAGCAAGCTCATTGGCAGGCTGAAATTCAGACTAACCGTTAGGGCTAATGCGCCGAGGGCGATTGTCTGGCAATTGGCCTTTGGGGCATCAATGTCAGCTTCTGGCACTCGCGGACAGGCGAGCAATCTCAAAAGCGAATACGTCGCGGTTATATCAACCGTCGCGGATGGATTAAGACTAGCTTGCTGGTGTTCTTTCAGCAGCCACCGCGGAAAGATGAGCTTTCGCTACCTCCATTCGCTTGTCTTCATTACGGAAGTGGTGAAGAACAAACAGGCGGATCGCCGAGGATAGATTGCTCTGTTCGCGCGTACCGTCGATCTTGGTGACCAATTCCGACAGCGTCACTTGCTGGGTATGCGCGATTTTTTTCAGCTCAGTCCAGAAGGGATCTTCAAGGCTGACGCTGGTCTTGTGTCCATCAATTACGATGGAACGTTTAACGACCGAGGATTTCATAAGGGTCCCCCGAAACCCCCCTTGCCCGTTACCGTTATAAAGCAGATTCGGAATTAGGCTGAAGTAGTTCGTTACCGCCCCGCGCTAATGCGTCTTTTCGTGATGCCCGACACAGCGGCATCCGGTTGTTATGTATAAGTTTCTCGACAACGAAGGGGGTTGTCATGGACACCCACAAACAAGATGTCGCTACGCTGATCGAGCTCCTGAAAATGGCAGCCGAGCGCTGGCCGCGTTCTGAAGCTGACCAGGTTTCCCAGAGCGAACTATTGCGCGAAGATCACTCCTTGCTTGAGATGTGGCCGGAAGCCTGCCGACGCACCGGGGTCGGAAGGCGTGAATTTCCGCCCGGAGTAATCAAACTCTGGAAACAAAGATTGGGCAGGGCGAATTGAAAGGTTTGCGCGGCGTCGCTCCGCAATCTCGGTAGACAACTGGAGCTGAATGTCCGCTTTGGGTCAAAAGCGGACATATGCAGTGCAACAGCCGATGTCCGCTTTACTCTAAATAGCGACCGCGAAAGCGGATTCCTGCAAAAGGCCATGTCCGCCTTACCCCCGAAAGCGGACATGTGCGGTGCAACTAGGCATGTCCGCTTTGTGCCAAAAGCGGACATTCGCTCACTCAATGATTACATCCACGCGCTGCAAAAATCTGTCGGGGATGCTCAGCCCTAGCGCCTTCGCCGTCTTGAGGTTGATGACCAGCTCGTACTTGGTGGGTTGCTCAACAGGTATATCCTTCGGGTCCTTTACCCTGAAGAAATCCTCTGCACAAATTTCGCACCGTGCCGAACAGCAGCGGGGCCATCAGCCCCGAATGACATCAACCCTCCAATATCTGCAAACACGCGCGTCGAGGACGCGGCCGGCAACTGAAACTTGATAGCCATATCGGCCAGCGGTTTGATGACCAGGCTGCCTTGAACGATCACCGCACCCGCTTGCTCTTTCGCCATCGCTGCGAAGGCACTTTCGAGTTCATCCGGGCCACTAATATAAACGACGGGCCCTATTTCAGTGCCCGTGGCGCCACCGGCGCGCACGGCCTCGTCGATCATGGCTTTCGCGAAGATTGGATCTTTAGCATTGACCAACACCGCTACGCGCTTCACCGACGGCAGCAAATCGTGAAACAGTTCGATGTTTTTTGCATTCGATGCCGCAGACATCAGAGACACGCCGGTGATGTTTCCGCCCGGACGAGCCAGACTGGTAACGATGCCGGTTTCTACGGGGTCGGCCGCGATGGCGACGATCGGGATATCCCTTGTTGCCTGCTTTGCCGCCAGCGCGCACGGCACGTAGAGCGCCACGATCAGATCGACTTTGAGCCGGACAAGTTCGGCCGCGAGTTTCGGAAGTTGATCGGCCTTTCCTTCGGCGGAGCGAAACTCGAATGCAATGTTTTGTCCTTCGACATAACCTAATTCACGCAGCCCTTCCCGAAGGTTTGTTTTGAAGGAATCCGCGTCCGCGTTTCCCAAGTAAAGGGCGCCTATTCGAACAATTCTCGTTTGTTGCCCGAACACGGCCAGAGGCCATGACGCAGCCGCAGCACCCAGAGAGACCGAGAAAAACCCGTCGCCGCATCGTCGCCCTCGACGCTCTGGACACCGGACAATAGCTATTTAAATCACACTGTGAACGGGGTGGCGATGTCCGCTTTGGGTCAAAAGCAGACATGTGCAGTGCAAAACGGCATGTCCGCTTTACCCCCGAAAGCGGACATGGGCTCTGCGATGGCCCCTAACGGGATGACCTTCGGTTCAACCCCGGCCGGCGCGTTACGCGTGCTCCGTCATGGCAAAAAATTGCCGCATGTGCTCGCTGTCGCCATACTCACGCTGGCGCATTCGGTCGATTGCAGGACACCCGGCGCGCAGGATTTCATCCCAGGCGCCGGCTTCCTTCCATCGCTGCCGCCGCACGGATAAAAACCCGGCACGCTGGCGCCCATACAGTTGATGCAACGTGCGACCAAACCGGCCGGTGGCCTCGGCAAACAGCAATTCGACAACGGCCTGGCGATCGTCCTGGCGGGGCCGTCCGATAGGGCCGGATTTCGGCAGGACGGCGCGGATCGCGGCCCATTCGGCGGCGGTGAGTGCAGGGACGGGCATGGTGATAGCCCTCCATATGGGTTGCCGTATGGCACCGCAAACTATCACGCCGCCCGCGGGACCTTTGTTTTTTCAACTAACAGATTTTGCAAGGATCGCGGCGCTGGACAATTACTTGCGGTTGTATTTCGAAATCGCCCCCCCTCGGTTCCACGGGTGTTGCGGATCCAGCGGATTGCCATGCACGTCACAGCCCAGGTTCGGATTATTTTTTTTATCTCTTGGTTCGATTGTGTTGTGGCATCGCGCACATATGGGCTTGAGGTTAAGTGGTTCTGTTGCGAGTGCGGGGGCGCCTGCAGCCAAGGGCTTACGGTGGTGTACGTGGAGGCCCTTAAGCGTGAGTGTTCCGCATAGTGTGCAACGAAAGCCATACGCTACACGGGTACGGTAGCGGGCACGCTTCCACTCATACGATCCATAAAACTTGTCTCGAGGCCATGCGGTGCGTGCACCCATCTACGGCACTCCGACAATCTGAGGCACTACCGGCAAACCGAGCAGCAATCCCGCGCGGCCGTGCTAATCATGGGTGTGGTTAGGAGCGGTCCGGAAATGTGAGTGACATATATGAATATAATATAGCAGTGGCTTAGCCCCGGTTTCGGGCGCGCCTGTATACCTACTCACATTTCCGGACCGTGTTTTCTGGCTTCACGGTAACCCCTCTTCGGCCGGCTTATCGGCCATAGTTCGCAGGGTTTCCTCGTCGTAGTCGTCGGCCAGGCGGTAGCGCCAGATCGTGTATTCCTTGCCGTCTTGCCGACTCCTCGGTCTCGTCACAGCGCAACAGCCCCAGCATGTGCATGCCCTCGAGCTCGCGGCGGACGGTGTTGCTGCGGCTTGGAGATCCGCTTGCGGACGTCGGCGGCACGGCGATCGCGGGGTTGTTGGCAAGGTCGAGCAGGATATCGCGCCGCAGCGGCGGGATGCTGTCGCGGGCGCAGCGCAGGGCCAGCCGCATCGCCCTCGGCCGGCGTCATGCCGATGGCGACGGCGCCGCGCAACAACTGCACCAGCTGCTTGGCAAACCGTGTCGGCATTTCCGGGTCGTGCGCGAACATCAATGTCGCCCCGGTAGTCGCGCTCCACCGCCGAGCGCGCCATGGTGACGATATCGGCCGCCTTCAACAGCCGGTCGATTTCGTCGTCGCTAAGCCGGTGCCGCGTCGGTGTCCATGTGGCCGATGACACCGCCGACGACGGCGGCGAGCTCCTGCCGCATGGCGATTTCGCCGCCGGTGTTGCGGATCGCCCGCGGCCGGCCTTCTTGCGCCCGGTGTTTGTCGCGGACCGCATCAGGACAAACCGATCGCCCATAGTCGCGACGACGGCGTGCGCGGCATCCCAGGCCGTCGTGACGGCGCCGACAATGACGATGCGCCCGGTCCAGGTCAGCGTCTGCGCCGCCGTCGGTGCCGACGTTGCGCTCCCATCGGCCGTCGTAGATTTCCCGAATGGCGGCGAGCACGCTGGCGCGCGTGTTGCGGTCGGCCGACAGGATGCGAGGTAACGTCCTTGATAACGAGCACGCCGCGGTCGCCGATCTTGCGCAGCAGGCCGCCGGTCGCTTTCTTGGTGCGCTCCCGCCGCGGTGTCGCGGACAGCAGCGCGCCTTCGCTGAGCGATCGTGCTGGTGACATGCGCGCCGGCGCCGGCCAGCGCCTGCACGGTTTCGGTCTTGGCGCTGCCTGGCCCGGCGACGATCAGCAGCCATAACGGATCACCCGGCAGCCGTTCGGAGGCGGCGGCGGCAATCGCGGCGCTGGCCGCGTCGAGGTCGTATTCGTCGCCCAGCCATTTCTTGAACACCGCATGAGCGTCGGCCAGGCTGCAGCGCGGCGGCGCTTCCTGTTGTTCTACCTGCCGCTAACCTGCGGCGCGTCCTGGTCCGGCAAATCCGGATGCGGGGCGCTGGCGCCGTCGTCCAGCCCGGACTGAATCGTGCGCCGCGTCTGCCGCTCGCCATCGTCGGCGACAAGTCCGCAGGCCGCGGCCGCATCGAACAGCGCGGCCTCGACCTCCGCGCGCGCAATCCAGCCGCGCACCCACCATGGTGCCGACAGCGGAATGATTTTTTGTAAAGGATGTTATTGCGATCGCCGGCCGCGGTGTCGGCCAGCTCCTCGGCGCATCCGTCGAGCGCGGCCTGCGCATAGGCGCGTTCGCGAGCAGACGCGCTCTTTGGCGCCGGTATTGCCGGCGGTGGTGCCGGCGCCGCCATTCGATCTTTCTGTTTCCGATTTCCTCCCAGCCGTGCGCGCGCATGACCTCGGCCGCGGCGGCGATAAACGCGGCGGCGGTCTCGGCGGTTATTAGCGGCAGATCCTCGCGCCTCAGCTTGGGCCCAGGCTCGCCACCGTGCCAGCGGTAAGGTTTATGCGTATCGGGATGAATGCCGTTGACGACGATCTGCTGGCCGTCGCCGAGAACCTCAACTTTATGAATCTGGCCGTTCGGGTCTTTGAATTGCGTCGCTATCTTTTTGAATGGCGCATCAGTCCGGAACGGAATGGCGCGCTTCGGCGGCAGGCCGATGCGAACGGCGCTGTTCTCGATCTCGCTTTCGAGCAGCGCCTCGATCTCTTCGGCCACTTCCTCGACCGTAACGTCGATATCAATAAACGGCGTATCGCGGCAAAGAACGCCAGTATTCAGATGGTCGGCGCGGGTAATCGCCCAGGTGTCGATGATGGCGTCGTCGCCCGGATGTTTTGCCAGTCGTCGAGCTGTAATATTTTTGCCATTGACCGGCACCGGCGAATAGCCGGCCGCAAGCAGTTGCTTGCGATACGCCGTAACGCGATCGAGCACCGCCCAGGCCGGCTCGTGTTCCGGCAATTCCTCGAATGCGTCGTCGGCGATCACGGTTGCTTCATTTTTTCCTTAAAGAAAACCAGGACAACGCATTGGCGTTGCCGGGGTTTGTGGACGCCATGCTAAAAGGCCAGGACGCGCGCGTGGCGCGCCCTGGCCTTTTTCCTAATGCGCGCTGAACACCGGGCCGCCGTCGCCGTCGGCGTACCGATCCGCAGTTTCTTTCGCGCGTGAGAGTACCCCGGCTTCATTAGCCAGATGAAGAGCCTTCGCTAATCATCGCCTGCGCCAAGCAAGACGGACAGGCGCCGTGTTTGAGAAAGTGTTCGGCCCAGATGTGCAGGTGACTGAGAGTCGCTGGAGAACCGTGCGGCTTTGACATGGTTTTGCTGCTGGTTTTTGTGTGGATGGTTCATCCGGTGAGCCGGCTCAAATTCGGCCGTGGCTGGGATCCGGCCCCAGGGTCTCCCTTCTTCTTCCACCATCCGTTGCGGCCTCGGCGACGGTTTGGTGGCCGGTGCCGGTGCGGCTTCGGTCGTTTCCCGCCGCCGCAGCAGGAGGCAGCGCGCGCAGGCGCACGCCGCCTTTTTTCTGTCCGCCAAACGTCACGTTTGGATCGACGTAAATTCCGACAGTGGCATTAAGCCAATCGGCCGGCTATTTCCCGAAAGCCTCTACGAGCGGGTTCTTGTTAGTGGCGTTCAGAACCAGCGGCTTGTCGATATTTTCGAAAAAGACGAAGATCGTCTTCTTCAGTCGTCCGGTGTCGCGGTCTTTCACATCTCGCTTTCTTACCTTCAGAATTTTGGTGCGGATTTTTTTGTCGCCAACATCCGCCACGCCCAGGAATTGACTTCCGTATGCTTCGTCAACGTCGCATTCACGTTGGCGTGTCGAGATCTGTTCGAGAAATTCATCACCCATGGTCGATGGTCCTTTCATGGTCGTACTAGGTATGTGCGGCGGTGCGCGCCGCGCGCCTTTGCCGCCGAAGCGGCCGAGCTCGTTATGCAGCTCGCGCTGCAATCGCTCGTAAATCGAAACTAGCCAGTGGTGTTGTTTGTGCGTCAGCGCGCCGCGCCAATGCTCAATGTCGGCGATAAATTCTTTTTCGCGCGCGCTGAGAAAGTTGCTGCGCCCTCACAGAATGTGCGCATTGCGCGCCAGTGGTATTGTTGTTGTCGTCGTCGCGCGTGTTTTTGGTTGCGGGCTCGGCGCCGGCGATGATCAAGCGTCCGGTCAGATCGTGCCAGTCCGCGCCGGCGGTGCGCAGCGTCCGGTCAATGGCGCGCGCGGCCCAGCGCCTCGCCGTCGCTGTTGGACGACAACATCAGCAGCAGCTTTTCCAGCCGCGGTACGAGCGGCGAAAGACGCGGGGTGCGGCCGGTCATGGCGTCGCCTCACGCAGCGCGCGCGGCCGCAACACGGCGACCCGGACTTCACACCGTCACGGCTGATAGCCTACGCCAGGTGCGGCCGGCAAAAACCTCGAGCTCGACAATGGCGCGCCACAGCGGCGGATCGACAGAGGCTCGACCGCCAAAATCGCGCCTGCAATTTCTTGAAATTGTGGCGGAATTTTCGACGTTTCGTGGGACGGCGCTACCTACCCCCAGGACCGTCCCACGAAACGTCTGTACGCGCTCCTGACGGGCCCGGTCCCGGCAGCGATCCGAGCAAAACCGCCGTTTCCGGCCGGTATGCTTGGCTTTGAGCGCACGGCCACAGGTCGCGCAAAATGCCGGGTGCCCGAGTCATGTCTGCGCCTCGGCCGCTGCTTGTCGTCCGCCTTCCTGGCTCGCGCACCAGGCGGTTCAGCTCGCGGGCAACCTCGCGCGCCTTCGCCGGCGAGATCATCCGAAACACGACGCCGGCAATATTGCGCGCGGTGTCCTGCCGGGTGAAACGGAGTGCGCGCTCGGCCTCGCGCTTGAGCCTGGCGTTCTCTTCCTGGCTTTCGATCAGCGAGGTTTTGAGTTCCTCGACATGCGAGGCTTTTTGCGGCGTCGTCGGGCTTCTTGACGACGGTCTTTGATACGCGCGCCAGATTGTGTGCGGGTGGTTAAGCTCCAGCCGCTTGTTAGCGGGAACAGTCGCCAGCCATTTCTCGATCCCGGCGATGTTGTCGAGGATGAAAAACAGCTTCGAGCGCGTGGCCTTGTCGATGGCAGCAAAGCCATTGGCTTTGAGCAGGTCGGAAAATTCCTGATTGTAGCGACGGCCTTCCGGCCTGTTGGCGTGGGCCGTAAGCATCGCTTCGGCGCGAAGCAACTGGCACGCCTTGCCGACCAGCAGCCAGTCTTGCCGCGTGTGGCCGGACGACAGGCGGTGCCACGCTTCTTGTCCGGCCCGGATACACTCGGTCAACTTAGGTTGTCCCGGGCAACCTAAGTTGGTCGCATAACATCATGGTCAGTAAGGACCTTGAAACGTCGCGATCGGTTCGCGTATCTGCTCCAGTCGAGACCCCAGCTCGAGAATTTCCGCGGTGTCACCCGCGGTGTCCGATCCGGCCGGTTGCTCCCCTCCGCGGAAGCAACCGGCCTTCTCGTCGCGCTGTGCAGAAGAGCTCGGCCGCCGGCGACGGCGCGGC
>CAVQYD010000041.1:0-35281 GCA_963718035.1 uncultured Alphaproteobacteria bacterium
GATATTTATCGGCGCCATCGGACTCCTGACCGCTTGACCTTGTACGCTGATTTTTGGTCGCGATGCAGAAAGGCGGGATGTCTGCTTTTGGCACTGAGCGGACATCTGTTTTGTACCGCCTGATGTCCTCTGTCAGGGGTAAAGCAGACCTGATAACTTGCGCGCCTGGCGCAGGACGCAAAGGGCACAACGTCATGAACGTGACCGTCGGTCTTGAAGAGGCGGAAGAGATCTTGAGCTGGGATGTTTCGGACGAAGCGCTGGAGATTGCAGGCACCGCTGGGCAAGAGATTGCAGGCGCCTATACCCTTCAATTTTGCACGTCGCAGGATTGCGCTCTGGTGTCCTACATCGCGTATTGCACGCTTTCGACCAAACGTTCTGCGGTCATTCCGGGATGCGAGCCATAGCGCGTCGAAGACGCGCGTAAACGCGCTTATGGCGAGCGAACCCGCCTGCGGGCCGAAGCCTTAAACGGCGAGTCTAAGCTTCTAAACCTTCGGCGGGCGAAGGCCCGGAATCCATACTCCGCAGCGCTGCGGACTATCGGATTCGGTTATGGTTGGACTCGGCCTCTCCGGTGTCATTGCCGGGCTTGACCCGGCAATCCATGAGGCGGCTCAGCATGGATGCCTGTAAGTCTCTCGCACTTGCACCTCATCATAGATGCCCGGGACAAGCCCGGGCATAACGCGTGAGTGTGTTGTAGGCGTAGCACCCGCTCATCGGCGGGAATCCACTGGATGCTTTTCTGGAACTAACTACGGCCCCACCACGTGCCGTTTCACATCGTGCAGCAGAACCTTGAGCCCGTGCGGGCCGTCGCCGAGCGCCAGCACCATCAAAATGAAGCCGACGACAATGGCCGCGCCATACAGCTGAAAAACAGACGCCGCCACACCGATAAACATCAGCGCGCCGACCGCGTAGACGAGTGCCTGTTCCCACCGCATCGTCGAAGGATCCATCGAACTGGACGTGGACTGCATGACACAACCAGCCATGCAGGCCTTGACCTCGGTCAAACAACGGACACGGGCACGATCGGGTTCCAACTGGCGGGGCGCGATCGGGTTCCGCAAAATTCCGCATCGGGTGGGCTAAGCGTCGCCCCATAGCGCGTCGAAGACGCGCGTAAACGCGCTTATGGCGCGTCCGAAGACGCGCGTAAACGCGCTTATGGGCGCGTCGAAGACGCGCGTAAACGCGCTTATGGCGCGCCGAAGACGCGCGTAAACGCGCTTATGGCGCGGGAGCGCGAAGCGGCGCGAAGCGGCGCGAGCCCATCAGGTGCATTTCAAGCGGGGAAACGGGGACCCGGTACCACGCCGAGGCCATCCCGCGTGGATCCCGATGTCCCCGCTCCCCCGCACCGCCGAAGAAGGGGACCACTTCGGCGTTTTTGACTGTGTTGCATTAGTGCGTCGTCATCGCCGGGCTTGTCCCGGCGATCCCGCTTAGTCAGGCACTGTGCCTCCCTGATCGGGATGCGCGGGACAAGCCCGCGCATGACGGGTACGGAGTTACGCCTCCGCCCGCCGTTTCGACGCCTGCTCCGCGCGCGAGGAAACGCCGGCAACCACGCTCGGCGCGTCCGAGGTGCGCCGGCCGGCGTCCGCCATGGCGCTCGACGCGGTTTGCGCGAATTCGTGCGCGGCCTTCTGCACCTTCTCGCCGAACACCTTGGTCTGGTCCGTCAGCATCTGCGCCTGCCGGGCGAGGAACTCGCTCTGGCACTGCGCGATCTCCTGCGGTTCCTTCGCGCGCGCGAGCTTCTGGCCGAACTCCATCGTGTTCGCGAGCGTCTTTTCGGTCAGCGTGGTGGCGTGCTCGCGCATGGCGCAGGCCTGGTTCTCGAAATCCTCCGCCATCTTGCGGCTGGCCCTGAGCAGGGAGTCGAACGCCTGCCTGCTTTGGGTGAAGCCTTCCTCCGCGAATTCCCGCGCCCATGTCATTCCAAACGTGGCCGCCTGCATCGCGCGTTCGCCGCTCTGCCGGGCGAACTCTGTCGAATCTCGTGCCATTCCGGTCTCCTGTGCAGCCCCTTGTCGTTATCACGGTTGTCTCTGTGTCCTGGGTTCCCCTGCGTGTCGTCTATTATTATGTCTGGTTGCTGACACTCTTGTGGCAACGGTTGGTTCGCGCCTTGTTCCTGAAACTTTGAAAAAGATCGGTTGACGATGCGCACGCGGCCGGAACAGCCGGCGGGAGCTCTGCGCGATCAAGCCCTTAGTGGCTAGCCCGTATTCGCGCTTGTCGAAATTGAATAAGCAGGCAGAACCCCGGCGACCGCTGATGCGCTCTCCGCTACCACTGCGCTAAGCTTTCCTGTTCCGCGCGGGAGTTGGGGCGATGTCGGTCACGGAACGCATGCAGGCGCTGGGCGGCCACGCCAAAAGCAGCCGTCAGCCGCCGTTGCGCGAGAGGCGTGTGGCGGGCGCGGACAAAAGCGTCGCGGCAGATGACATCATCGACGGAACATGTCGGCGAACCTCATCGCGCGCGACAGCGCCGGGGCACCGCCGGTCGCTCACGATCCGTCGCAGACGATGATGCTGCACGAGAATGGCGGCGACAGCGCCGTCGCGGAGATCGTTTTGAAAAAAGGCGTCGAAGAAAAGGTCGCGACCGAGCCGGCCATCGACGAGACCGCGCCGCAGCCGTCGATCGCCGATGAGGGCGTGGCACCCTTGCCTGCCGCGCGTGAAGACGACGCCACCAGCGCCGCGAAACGCGCCATCATTCACGAGTGGGAAAACTGGTCGGCGTTACATTCGGATGAGTTGGATGATCCGAATGTTGCGAATATTTTTTCAGGCATTTGAGGCGAAAAAGCCACATCTCGTGAATTTTGGTTTGCGGAACGAGTGGGATATTGTCCGAGCGCTCATAACGCCTCCGGCTGCGATACAAAGTTAGTTGCTTATCAAGGCACGAAGCTTGATTACACCGGGCAAAGAACGCAACGCTTCAATATCTTTGGGAGCGCCCTTTCTATGTATAGTGCGGTGGCAATTTGCGCATAAAACAGCGAAGTCCTTTTTCGGATCAAGCTTACAGATTTACCTTCTGGGATGTCTGCGAGCGGCACTAAG
Source organism: uncultured Alphaproteobacteria bacterium (assembly GCA_963718035.1). GTDB lineage: Bacteria > Pseudomonadota > Alphaproteobacteria > Rhizobiales > Xanthobacteraceae > Pseudolabrys. The sequence continues at coordinate 3,096 of CAVQYD010000041.1, forward strand.
TGGTGCGCTTCGATGTATCCTTGAGCTGCATCGCCATAGATCGCGCCGAAATCAAAATTGCACACTTGACAGATGAATCCATGTATCTGCTTTGCCGCTCTTGCGGCCTTAGGATTTCGTTCAATCTTTCGATGGGCCACGTAACGGCGTTTTTCCGTTAGGGTGGCATCTTGCAGACCAGCCTCAGTCGCGTCCTCATCCGATAAGGTCGTCCCGCCGCCGCGAAGAATTAGTGCTCGATAGAGATGTAGGGCCTCTCGGAGGTCACGTAAAAGATCGTCCTCCGACGGTAAAGATGCAATTTGATACTCACAACCGAAAGCATGGCCGGCTTCATAGCCTCGGGGAAAAAATCTGTCAGAGGCAAGATCAATTTTTTTTGTATTTAGGCGTTTCCGGAGTTCTGATGTCCGTTCGCGCATAATGGATGCCCGCGACCGGAGTTCATCGAAAGTTTTTTCGCCCGAACCGAGCTCAGACTGAACTTCTGTCGTCCCCTGATTGACCGACAAATACACACGTTTCATGTCGGCGGAGAAAAGATAGACAATGTAAAATCCGTGTTGTGCTCCATCAGTAATTGCGGGATCAAATAGTCCTATCCATGGGACGTAAGCCCACTGACCAGATACGCCGCAGCCACCTTTTGAGATTAATCCTGAGTCACCAAGAGTGTGCGCAATTTCGTCGGGGCCGTCTTTGCGAATAAATCGAGCTAACGAATGGCCCTGAAAAGATGCGGCCTTCGCATCGATATAAGACTTACCGATACGTCCAAGAACGTCGCGTAGCACCGGCCCCCCACGAGCCTATATCCCCCAAACGGTGTAGCACGAACGGTGGACAGCGCGAACGATTAATCTACCGAGGTCACCGCATCACATCGGCGAGATGCGGCTTCGAATTCGCATGCGACCTGACGTATTCGATGAGGTTCGCTTCGCTCGCCTGGAACGCTGCATCGGTCAGCCGCCCTCTGAATAATTCGTAGCGCAACCAGACGCGATAGGTGTTCACGACATCGCTCTCGCAATAGTCGGCGATTTCGCGGATCTTTCCCTCCCGATAATATTTCTCGACTTCACCGCCGTGTATGCCGGACGGCTTGCCGGGCAGCCCCATCACCCGGGACATTTCGTGCAGCGTTGCCTTGCCTTGAGGGCTGAACGAGGCCAGGACATCGCAAAGATCGACCGCGTCCTCCGTGTACCGATTGAAATACGGGCGTGACGCCAGGCCGGGCGCGGAAATTCCATTGACCATGGCGCGATAGCGCAGAACCGGCAGATCGAACGACGAGCCATTGAACGTGACGAGCTGCGGTTTGAGCTCGGCAATCCTGTCGACGAAGGACGAGATCAGCTCCTTTTCGGATCGCTTGGCGACGCTGGGCGCGCCCAGCACATCCACAACCCAGCGGTCATTTTCCTGGTGGGCGACCAGCGCGCCGATGCAAATGATCGAGTGGTAGATGTGCTTGGGAAACTTGTCGCCCATTGCGGCGCGAATTTCATCATCGGTTTTGCCCTCGTGGCCATTGGCGGCCGCAAACCCCTTGAGGTCGGGCACGGTCTCGATATCCCAGGCGATGACACTTGCCATTGGCGGATCCCCACGCCGTCATCTTAATATGCATTTGCACCACCTGCATCCTGGAGGCTGACCGACATGAGCCTGCTGAGCAATCCGTTCGACCCCGCGCGCGAAGCGGCGCTCGTGACCGGCGCGGGGAACGGCATCGGGCGTGCCATTGCCCAGGCGCTGGTCGCCGAAGGCGTGCGAACGATCTTCGCCGACATACGCAAGGATACGGTCGACGCCGCCGCCGCAAGCTCGGCCCAGCCGAAGCTCGCGATCCCCTGGGTCGGCGACCTGGCACGCCGCGACGCATGCGATGCGCTGCTGGCGGAGGCGCGGTCGGCGCTCGGACTGGTCACGCACTTCGTGCACAGCGCCGCGCCGGCAAGGCGGGAGGCCGATCACAGCCTGGCTGTCACCAGGGAAACCTGGGAGCGGATGCACGCGGTCAACATCGATGCCGGCTTCCACCTCGCCCGCGAGCTCGCCCGCCAGCTCATTGCGGCGCGTGAGCCAGGCTCATTCCTGATGCTGACCTCGCTGCACGCCAATACGCCGCGCAACCTCCCGCATTACAGCACCGCCAAGGCGGCCCTGGCGATGCTGGTCAAGGAGCTGGCCAAGACGCTGGGGCGTTTCAATATCCGCGTGAATGCGCTGGTGCCCGGCGCCATCGCCGCCGGCGGCTTCGTCGCCGACCCGGCGCTGGCACGGCACATTCCGCTGGGCCGGCTCGGGGAGAGCAAGGATCTCGCGCCCATGGCGCTTGCGGTCCTCTCGAACCGGATATCGGGCTACGTGACCGGCGCGGCCTTCGTCGTCGACGGCGGCCTGTCGCTGACAAACTGGTTCGATCCGCCGGAGCTCGACGACCTGTCATGAGGCCGTCGCTACGTGGCGCATACCGGCCCCGCGCGTAACAGGCACCGCTCAAACCAATGAGATGGCGAGAAACCCTCGGAGCTCTGGTGGCGAAATAACCTGACTTGAGCTCACGTTTCGTGTGCGTCGTGCACTTTGATATGGCTGTGCGGAAACTTCTGCTTCAGCTCCATACCTGCCTTCAATGCCTCAGGAAAAATTCCAAACACCGATGTGACGTTTCCATCAATTTCAACGACGTAGAATTCAGGAGGCAAAGCGTTGTTCTCGATCACCGTTCTCATGAGCCACCTCCGCAACACCAACGATTTGAACGATCAAATTAATGATCGCTTAAATCGGGTTAATTATTGCTTAATGGCCTGATTGGGGGCGAGACACGACTGGGCGGCGCTGCGGCCGGACGAGCGCGCGCGGGCGAGCAAGACCATGCTGGCGATGCGCCTGCTCGAGGTGGCGGCCGCCGGCGAGCGCGACCCGGCGCGGCTGCGCAGCGAGGCGCTGAGCACCGTGGTGACGTGCGGCGTTGTGAGAAGCGCTCGCTAAGAGTGCAACCTCGCCACCTACTCCGCTCATTCCCGCCCCGCCTGCACGGGGGCAGGCTCCAGCGGGAATCCAGAGCCGCAAGCTCTGAGCCCAGTGCCCTGGATCCCCATCGCAAGTCGGCTTTAGCCGACTTGCGCATGTGGTAATGCCGACATTGGGTATACCCATGTCGGCCCGCGGGTGTGAGCGAATGATAGTGCAGGATGAGCGGAAATTCTCTGCGCGCTTTAGTCAGGTCGCCGCGCTGCGGCGCGCGAAGAAGCTCCACACCACCAGCACGATGACGGCGCCGACCACGGCGCCGATCAGGCCGGCGCCCTCGTCGGCGCGGTACCAGCCGAGCGCCTGGCCGAGATAGGTCGCGACGAAGGCGCCGGCGATGCCGAGCGCCGTGGTGAGGATGAAGCCCGCCGGCTCGTTGGAGCCGGGGTGCAGGAATTTCGCGATGATGCCGGCAACGAAGCCGATGATGATGAGCCAGAGAATACTCATTTGAATCCCCCTTTGGGCCGCCTGCCGAATGTGTGCGGGCGAGAAACGCCGAGGGTGGAACTTTGGTTCCGGATTGCCGACCAAGTTTGCCGCCGTGAGGTTGTCATGCGCGGGCAACCGGGTCCGGCCGAAGGCCGGCCCGGTCGTAAACTTGACCCGCGCATCCATGATGAGGTGCACCGCACGCCGGCCTTACGGCCGTGCACGCTGAGCGGCCTCATGGATTGCCGGGTCATAGGCGTGCGAAGCACGCCGTCCTTCGGACGGCTATGCCCGGCAATGACAGCGGAGGGGTCGCGCTGGATCCCCGCTTTCGCGGGGATGAGCGAGCGGTTTGTGGCACACCCCGCGATTGTGCATAGGAACACCGCCCGCCGCGCGGCCGGAACAGGAACGGCCGGCATCCCGGGCGTTTCAGGGGCGTGACCGCCTGAATCGCCTGTCTTCTCCCGGTCGGAAGCCCGGGCGGCCGCATATCCTGAAGAGTGGGACACAGGGCTGCGCATTTGGTCGCGGCCCCGCCGCCCCCGCAGGTGCTAAGGTTGGGTCGCAGGACCGTTGCGTTCAGTCGGGGTGTGTCAATGTCAAACCAATCGCAAATCAACTCCGTGCCGCTGGTGCCGGACGACTGGGCTCCGCAAAATCCCGGCGAGATCGACATCAACAACGAGCAAGAGCTGACCTACTGGTGCAACGAGCTGCGCATCTCGATCGGCGATCTGATCTGGCTGGTGGAGAAACACGGCACCTCGGCCGAGCGCATCAGGGCGATGGTGAAGTGACGGCGCGCACGCGTTGTCATGCCGGCTGCTCGTCAAGTGCGTGCCGATCAGTGACGATTGCTGTGCACGCTCTACGATCCGGCGTGCCGCTCGCATGAGCGTTTACGCGCGCCTCTCAAGTGTCATGCGCGGGCTTGACCCGCGCATCCGATGAGTGTCGCGCCACGCATTCGCAATCCGTTACGGCTGTGCGCGCATGCAGCGGCCAGCATGCGATTGCCGGGTCACGCTTTCCGGCGAATGAGCGGAGTTTCGAGTCTGCCGGCCTGTCGCAACTCGCAGCTCTTACCGTCCCCTCACCGCTTCTTCTTTTTCGGCTGCGCGCGGTTGAGCATGTCCTGGATCGGATCATAGGTCGCGGCCTTGTGCGCGCCGGACTGCTCGGCGAGGCGCACGTAAGTCTCGGCGAGCTGCTCCCATTCCGCCTTGATAATGGGACTGTCCTCCCGATCGGCCTTGGCCCGCACTTCCGCGGCCAGATTCAGATATTGCTCGGCCCGGCTCATTCGCCACCCGTTCACATGAACTAGCAATGTCATTAGGCCAACAGAGGCCGGTGCCATCCGTTCCTAGGAAACCGCGAAAGCTTACGGTAGTGTGATGCGGCACTGCGGAAATTCACGCCGCAGCCCGGGTCGCGCAGGTCGCGCGATCCGGGGATTCCGCCCTGCAATCCGCGCGTCACAGCGATGCGGCACTGCGGGAACGGCGCCGCGCCGCAAGCGTTAGTGGCCATTGCGTTAGTGGCCGTTGCGCTGGTGGCCGGGCGGGAACTGCGGGGCCATGGCCGATTGCGGCCGTGCGGCCCCGTTTCGATTTTTAATGCCGGGAGCATGCGATGCCCCATTTCGGAATGCCGCGCCGCAACGTCATCAGCGGCGCGTCGAACAGCAAGGCGCAGGTGAACTGGCGGCGCGGATTTTTCCGCGTCTGGCTGCTGGCCTCCGGCGCCTGGATCATGAGCTGGGTGCTCTGGCTGATGATCTACGGGATCAGCAGGGGCTTCCGCGACATGCACGAGGTGTTCGCGGTCCCCGTGCTGCTGTTCGGGCCGCCGGTCGCGCTGATGCTGTTCGGGCTGGTCGCCGGCTGGGCCTTCCGCGGCTTCAAGCCGGACGAGGAAGAAGAGAAGAAGTAAGAGGAGTGCCGCGCCATGCACTCCCACGTCATGGCCGGGCTTGACACCGCAAGTCGGGTTTACCCGACTTGCGGCAAGTATTTAATGCGGAAGTCGGGCAGGCCCGACTTGCGGCAAGTATTTATGCGGAAGTCGGGCAGGCCCGACTTCCGACGCCATCCATGAGGCGATGCCGCAATATCAGATGTAAGGGCGGTGCGGATGGACAATCATCATGGATGCGCGGACCAAGTCCGGCGCATGACGAGGGAGAGAGCGAAGCGCCGTTTGCCGTACGCGTTTACCAGGCTTCACCGGGCGGCCACCCGGCGATTGCAATGCAGGCCCGGCATCGCTATATAACCCCCGTTCGCGATTGCGCCTGCCCTTGTCGTTTCGGCTTAACGGCCTTTCCAAAGACACGCAAAATCCCGGATGAGGACCCATGCGAATGGTTTGCATGGGGAACAACGCGGTTGCGCGTTTTTATAAGGAGGCCTTCGATGGCCACAGGTACCGTTAAATTCTTCAACTCCCAAAAGGGATTCGGTTTCATCGTGCAGGACGGCGGCGGCCCGGATGTGTTCGTTCACATTTCGGCGGTCGAGCGTGCCGGCATGTCCAATCTCAATGAAGGCCAGAAGCTTTCGTTCGACGTGCAGACCAATTCGCGCAGCGGCAAGGCCGCTGCCGCAAATCTGCAAGCGGTCTAAGCTTCCGTTCCGCACGAGGAAGGCGCCAGCGCAGTCGCGCTGGCGTGGCATGGATGGCGCCAGCGCAGTCGCGCTGGCGTTTCTTTTAGGGTAGAGAGCGGCATGGCAACGAAGCCGGGCAGCAGGCCCAAAAACGAATTCGTGTTTTTCGACGTCGTCTACGAGGACGGCTCGCAGCGCTCCAACCGGCGCGTGCCGGCCGAGCTGCTCGGCGGCCTGGAGAAAGACGAGCCCGCGCGCGGCTTCATCATCGAGCAGGACCGGGAGATCGCCGAGAAATCGGGACGCGCCCCGCTGGCGATCAAAAGCATCCGCCGCGCCGGCGCGAAGGTTAGAGAGAAGGCCAGGTAAGCGCCCGCGTCTTTCCGCTCATTCCCGCTCCCGCGACAATGCAGATGGAGAATGTTGCACGCCTACGAGCAACCTCCCGCTCACCCCCGCGAAAGCGGGGGTCCAGGTGCACCTTGCATTTGCACCGCTGCGATTGCTCGACCCTCGCATGCCACGCTGGCGTCAGCCTGTCCCAACGCTTGCGGCGGGAATGAGCGGAGGATGTTGCACGCGTCAAGCACGCTCATGCTCCGCTCGACCACGGCTATGCGCGGGAATGAGCGGAGTTCGTATGGCGAAGTGTTCAGCCCCGACTGGCTTTTTTTTCTTTTTTCATCCGCCACAACTGAAAGCCGGCTTTGGCGATCGATGCCTCGATCACGCCGCGGTTCAGATTGTGGGGAGGCGGCGCCTCGTCCCGGATGACGCCGATCGCGTGCCAGGGCCGGAATTGCTTCGGCAGCTTGCCGCCGCCCTGGTCGTCCGAGAAGGCCTGCAGGCCGGGATTGGTGTCGGACTTGAAAATAAAGATGCGCATGGTTGTCAGGATCCGATTGCGAATTTGGTTCAGAATTTGCGCCCGCGTGCAGGCGGCTTGGGCTTGCCGTTGGCGTCGAGCCGCGGCTTCTTGGGCGGAGCCTTGATCGACCCGTCGAAAATTGCCTTCTTGCGGGCCGCCTTGCGCAGCCGCCGCACCGCATCGCTCTTCTCGCGCGCCGCCTGCTCGGACGGCTTTTCGTAAAAGCGCCGCCGCTTCATTTCGCGAAACACGCCTTCTCGCTGCATTTTCTTTTTCAGGACACGGAGCGCCTGTTCGACGTTGTTGTCGCGAACAAATACCTGCAATTGATGTTCCTTTGTTTAGAGGAACGGCGCACAAAGATAATCCGGTACGGCCCAATGTACGTCCATTGCGGGCCGTACCCGAAAATGCGCCGGAGAGATTACGCGAGCGCGTTTTTCAGCTGGTGTTCCTCGGCGGTGCGCTCGAATGCTTCCGCCGCGTTCTTGATCCGATAGACGACCCTGTTGTCCCGCTCGATCGGCACCAGGCGAACGATCTTGTATTCGCCGCGCGCAGCGTTGTACTGCGCCGCCCCTTCGAAATAGACAGACTGGCCGATAGAATATTTATGCATTCATTGGCTGCGAGGGTGACGGCGATTCGTGCCGCGTCCCGCCGGGGTGCTCTAGCACGTGCCTTCGGCGTTGGATATGGGCGTTGGATATCGCATATTGCGGCCTTCAGGCGCTGTTTCGGCCAGGCCCTTTTTCGCCCAAGCCCTTTTTTCGCCATTGTCCGGCAGATTAACGACGATCGCGGGACGAGATCGGGTCGTTTGGTCCGGATACCAACGTCTGCGGTGCGGGCTCTCGGAACTTTCAACGGCCTGATGCGTTGAGTTTGCATGCCCGAACATGAAAAACAGGACCGCGCCGAGCGCCTTTTCAAGGCGCGCGAGCAGCAAAAAGCCGACGCTCCGCAGGCGATGGCGGAGTATCACGCCGCCATTCAGCGCATGCGCGACCGCACGCACGAGCTGAGGCGGCAACGCCTCGCGCGCGAGGCGCAAAAACGCAAAAGCAGGCACGCTCGGCGTAGGTGCGGCCTCGACAGTCTCTCCGACGTCATGGCCGGGCTCGTCCCCGCGACATCGTCGCTTAGGGACGCACTATGCCCGCCCAAACGGGATCGCCGGGACATAGGCGTGCGACAAGTGGCACGCCGTCGCTTCGACGGCTATGCCCGGCGATGACAGAGTACGCCGCCTCACGACTCCCCGATCACCTTCTCGATGCGCCGGTCGGGAACGAGCCAGATCGCGGCAACCAGAACATAGAGCGCGATCGAGACCAGCGGGCTCACGAAGGCGAGCCCGATCCCGGCAAGGTAAAGCAGCGGCGAGATCTTGCCCTTGAGATCCTTGCCCAGCGCTGCGGCCAGCACGGAATGCTTGCCCTGCTTGTGCACGATCGCGTTCTGCAACAGCACATAAGCGATCGCCGGCATCAGCAGCGCGACACCGTAAACCGCGGTCGGCACCGGCGCCGGATAATTGTCGCCGAGCCAGGCGGTGGCGGCGGGGATCAGCGACAGCCAGAACAACAGGTGACTATTGGCCCACAGAATGAGGCCATCGACGCGCGTGACCGTGTGCAGCATGTGATGATGGTTGTTCCAGTAGATCGCGAGATAGATGAAGCTCAGCACGTAGCTGAGAAAATGCGGGGCAAGGCCGGCCAAAGTCGCCCAGTCGGCGCCATGCGGCAGCTTCAGCTCCAGCACCATGATGGTGATGATGATGGCGATGACGCCGTCGCTGAATGCCGCCAGACGTTCCTTGCCCATGGTGATGTGCCCTGCCCAAGCGCTTGTCGCTCATGCGAGCCTGCCACAGGGCCCGGCGAGCTGTCATTCCGGGACGGCGCGCATTAGCGCGCCGGACCCGGAATCAGAGGCACTTAAGCATTTGTTTCTGGATTCCGGGTCCGGCCCTTCGGGCCGTCCCGGATACTTCTCCTGTGTCATGGCCGGGCATAGCCGTTCGAAGAACGGCGTGCTTTCGCACGCCTATGTCCCGGCCATCCCGATAAGGAAGGCACTGCGGTCGATAAGCGGGATGCGCGGGTCAAGCCCGCGCATGACAAACGAGAAGTCCGATGATCCGCCCCTGGACCCCGCTGGAGCTTGCCCCCGCGCAGGCGGGGGCGGGGGTGAGCGGTAGAAAAATGCGGCTAGTCGCTCTGCAGGATCACGTTCTTCACGATCGGATAGATCTGCTGCTGCCAGCTTTTGCCCGAGAACACGCCATAATGGCCGGCACCGGCCTGCATGTGGTGCCGCTTGCGGTAGGGGCGCAGTGACGCGCAGAGATCGTGGGCGGCGAGAGTCTGCCCGACCGCGCAAATATCGTCTTTTTCGCCTTCGACCGTGAACAACGTGGTGCGATTGATCGCGCGCGGCTCGACCTTGCTGTTCATGTAGGTCAGCGCACCGAGCGGCAGCGCGTGCTCCTGAAATATCAGCCTGACCGTCTCCAGGTAAAACTCGGCGGTGAGATCGAGCACGGCGAAATATTCGTTGTAGAACGCCTTGGTCTGGGCGGCTTTTGTAGCCTCGCCTTTCGCAAGGTTGTCATAGAGCTCGCGGTGCGCCTTGACGTGACGGTCGATGTTCATGCTCATGAAGGCGGCGAGCTGCACGAAGCCGGGATAAACCGCCCGGCCACCGCCATCGTAGCGGCCGGGCACGCGCGCAATCAGGTTGCGCTCGAACCAGTCGATCGACTTTGATTTCGCAAGCGCGTTGACCTTGGTCGGGTTGACGCGGGTATCGATCGGGCCGGCCATCAGCGTCATCGACCGCGGCTGCGCCGGATTGCCGGCCTGCGCCATCACGCTCGCCGCCACCAGCGCGGCGACGCAGGGCTGGCACACCGCGATCACATGCGCGCCCGGCCCGATCGCTTCGAGAAAACCGATCAGGTGGCCGACATAGTCGTCAAAGCCGAAACGTCCGTCGTCCGGTGATGCGTCGCGCGCGTTGTGCCAGTCGGTGATGAAGACATCGTGCTCGGCCAGCATGGTGCGAACCGTCGCGCGTAGCGACGTAGCAAAGTGCCCGACAGCGGCGCCACCAGCAGCACGCGCGGCTGGGCCAGCGCGGTGTCCTTCTTGAAATGCAGCAGGGTTCCGAAGGCGGTTGCCTGCACGACCTGTTCGCGGACGGCAACCTCGCGGTTCTCGATCATGACGCTCTTGATGCCGTAGGCGGGACGCTCGTGCGTGAGGCCGGCGCGCGCGATTAGTTCATAGGCGGCCGTCAGGTTGCTCAGGGCGTTCGGGCGCGCGGCGCCGTTGAGCGTCTCGCCCACGGACATGGCCGCAAAGCCGGCAAACCACCGGACCGGCCGCATGATGTCGGCATGCGCCTGATACGCCTGATAAAGCATTCAGCCCCTGGCGGCCCGGCGACCGCATGCGCAGGCTAGATATATTTTATGTTGCACTGCGAGATAAAAATCAGCGATCGCTGAGTTTGGTTTGAATAAGCTGGGGAAATCCCGCTGCCCAATGTTTTTGCAGCGCAGGAAAACTATTGAAAGCACAGTGGTTTCCGCTAAGCTGCGGAGGCCGGGCCAAACAGAACCAATGGACATTCGTCCTATGGCCAAGGCTACGCTCACCATCGCAAGCAAGAATTACGGATCCTGGTCGCTGCGCGGCTGGCTGCTCTGCAAGATGGCGGGCCTCGACTTCGAGGAGCAGCTTGTCGACACCGACGATCCTTCCGCGCGCGCCGAGCTGCTGCTGCTATCGCCCTCCTTTCTCGTCCCCTGCCTCACGCATGACGGCATCAAGATCTGGGACACGCTGGCGATCGCCGAGTATCTCAACGAGACGCTTGCCGGCTGCCGGGCTGCTGCCAAAGGCGCCCGCCGCGCGCGCCCGTTGCCGCTCGATCTCGGGCGAGATGCATTCAGGCTTTTCCAACCTGCGCTCGGCGCTGCCGATGAACCTGAAGGCGCACCATCCCGGCTTCAAGATCTGGGGCGGCGCGCGCGCCGATATCGACCGCATCGTCACGATCTGGCGCGAATGCCTCGCCGCCGAGAAGGGACCGTTCCTGTTCGGCGCTTCGCCCTGCATGGCGGATGCCATGTTCGCGCCGGTGGTCACGCGGCTCCTCACCTATGACGTGAAGCTCGACAGCGATTGCGCGGCCTATTGCACGGCCATCATGGAGATGCCGCCGATGCGGGAATGGGTGCAGGCCGCGAAATCCGAACCGGACGAGATGGTGGAATTGGACGTGGAGTTATGAGGCTACCGCCCTCTCCGCTGTCATGGCCGGGCTTGACCCGGCAATCCATGATGCAGCGCCACAATGATTTACAAGAGGCTATGCGGATGGAAATTCATCATGGATGGGCGGGACAAGCCCGGCCATGACAGCGAGAGTCTGATAATGCGGGCCTGGACCGCAATCGCAAGTCGGCTGAAGCCGACTTGCGCACTTAAAACGCCGACATCGGGTATACCCATTGTCGGCACGCGGGGGTGAGCGGAGAGCGTTTGGCCGTACACGTCCAACAAATTCCGCTCATTCCCGCGAAAGCGGGGATCCAACGCGGGAATGACGCCCTCTCATCTGCATGGCCGGGCATGCCGTTCGAAGAACGGCGGTTTCGCGCCTATATCCGGCCATCGCGATAGCAGGCACTGTGCCCCTAAGCGATCGCGGCACAAGGCCGGCGATGCAATGAGAGGCACAACATGCTATGCTTCAGTGCACAAGCCGGGGGGCCCGCATGCCTTTGCTCAACGACATCCGCAATACGCCGCTGCTGTGGCTGCTCGTCCTGGTGCCGGTCGTGCTGGTGGCGCAGTCGCTGAGGCCGGAGGCCCACACGCTGCTGTTCGTGCTGTCGGTGCTGGCGATCGTGCCGCTGGCGGCGCTGCTGAGCCGCGCGACGGAAGCGGTGGCGTCGCGCACCGGCGACATGATCGGCGGCCTGCTCAACGCGACCCTGGGCAACTTGACCGAGCTGCTGATCGCGCTGGCGGCGCTGCGCGCCGGGCAATATGTGCTGGTGAAGGCCTCGATCGCCGGCGCGATCGTCACCAATACGTTGTTCATGCTCGGCGTCTCGTTCCTGCTCGGCGGGCTCAAGCACCACGTGCAGGAGTACAACCGCGTCAGCGCGCGGCTGCAGGCCGCGCTGCTGTTTCTCGCAACGATCGCGATCCTCGTTCCGTCGTTCGTCGGCGAGCCGGAGGCCGGCGCGGCCTCCGCGAAATTCACGCATACGCTGAGCGCGAGCCTCGCCGTGGTGCTGATCATCACCTATGCGCTGGGACTGCTGTTCTCGCTCAAGACCCATCGCGAATTCTTCGGCGCCGCGAGCCATGCGGAGGAGCACGCGGAGGAATGGCCGATGAGCCTGGCGCTGGCAACGCTTGCGGGCGTCACGGTGCTGGTCGCGCTCACCAGCGAGATCTTCGTCGAATCCGTGCAGCAGGCGGCAACCTCGCTCGGGCTGTCGCCGGCCTTCGTCGGCTTCATCATCGTGGCGCTGGTCGGCGGCGCCGCCGAAATGGTCGCGGCGTTCTCGGCCGCGCGCAAGAACCGGCTCGATCTCAGCGTCGGCATCGCGCTCGGCAGCGCCTCGCAGATCGCGCTGTTCGTCGCGCCGGTGCTGGTGCTGCTCAGCTACGTGCTCGGCCCCTCCCCGATGGACCTGACGTTCTGGCCGGGCGCGGTGGCCATGATCCTGATTGCGATGATGACGGCAACGCTGGTCACCAATGCCGGCCGTTCCGCCTGGTTCGTCGGCTGGCTGGTCACGGTCGTGTATCTGATCTTCGCTTTGACGCTTTATCTGCTGCCGCCGAAGGTATCCTGAACGGAGGGACGACATGATCCGGCAATTCCTGTTCGGCGGTGCTATCAGCGCGGTGAACATCGGCCTGCACGCGATGGTCATGATGCTCCTGATACGGGTCGCCCAGATCGCGAGCGAGCGCAGCAAGGCGCAGGCGTCCCAGCACCTGGTCCTGGTCATGATCCCGACCGTGCTGGTGCTGATGCTCACGCACGCCGCCGAGGTTCTTGTCTGGGCTTTCGGCTATCTGCTGGTCGGCGCGGCGCCCGAGGGCGCCGACCGGGTCTATTTCGCCTTCGTGAACTACACGACGCTCGGTTACGGCGACGTCGTTCCGGTCGCGCGCTGGCGGCTGCTCGGCCCGATCACGGCGATGAACGGCGTGCTGCTGTTCGGCTGGTCGACCGCGGTGATCTTCGAGGTGCTGCGGCGGGCGCTGGACATCGCGCGCGGCGGGCGCGCGCGGCGCTAGGCATCCGCTGCCCGTCTTACGGAACAGCGAGATTGCTTTTTCCAGGAGCGGGACCCAGCCGCAGCCTCAGGGGTTGGCTACGGCTGGTCACGCATCCCAAGCCCACGGGACAAACAGGGAGGCTTGGGACGAGCATCAAACGACAAAGCGGGAACTGACGCTTTGATCCAGCGCAAAAGCCGTATGTAAGTACCGATCTTCGTCGAAATCATTGGGCAACCGGCCACTAAAGGCGCTTTGAAGCGTTAAGGCTTTCGCGGCAGCGCCGTTTTTTGACGCCGGTCAATGACAGCCTGCCGCGTTTCGGCTCTGCTTGATTCGAAAAAATATCGGAGGTCGACAATGAAAAAAGCCATCATGCTTGCCGGCTGCGCGGCGCTGCTGGCGTCGCCTGTGCTGGCGCAGGCCCCGTCCGGTGCTTACGGCTCGGGCAATATTATCTTCCCGGGCGATCCGGCTGCGGCCACGGCTGCGGGCGCTTACGGCACAACGACCCCGGGTGTTGCCGGCGGCGCCTATGCCTACGAGCCGGCGCCGGCGCGCGGCGGCGACTGCGCACAGCAATTCAAGTCGTATGACCCGCGCAGCGGCACCTATCTGGGCCGAGACGGACGCCGGCACATTTGCCGCTGATCCGCCGTTTGAACATGCTGGCCGTGCGTTGATCCAAGTCAACGCTGCAATTGCCCGTGCGAATAATGTGGTGCCTCCTGCAGCCACACCGGCATGAACGATGACCGAGCAACGGACCCTTACGCGGGCGGGCCTCAAAACTCCGCGGGCCGCCGCAATCGCCGGCATGCTGTTTTCGGTTCTGCTGATTATTGTTTTCTGGCTGCTGCGAAGCGCGGTGCCGGCCGACCCTCAGGAGCCCGGGTCATGGCTTAACACCGCGTCGGGCAAGATTGCGCTCGCCCTGAATTTGGTCCCGTTCGCCGGAATTGCCTTCCTCTGGTTCATTGGCGTGTTGCGCGACCGTCTCGGCGACCATGAAGACCGGTTTTTTGCAACAGTCTTTCTCGGCAGCGGCCTGTTGTTTCTGGCGATGCTGTTCGCGGCGGCGGCCCTTGCCGGCGCACTGATTGCGTCTTTTGCGACGGCGCCGGCGCAATTGATCGGTTCATCGACGTTCCATTTTGCGCGCGCCGCCGTGTACAACGTCATGAACATATACGCGGTCAAGACGGCCGGCGTATTCATGATAACAACCTCGACGATCGCGATTTACACCGGCTTCACGCCGCGCTGGCTGGCGATCCTCGGCTATGCGCTGGCGCCGGTTCTTCTGTTCGGCAGCTATCACCTGACGTGGGGTTTCGCCGTTTTCCCGCTGTGGGTGATGCTGATCAGCGTTTATATTTTTCTGGACAATACGCTCGCACGTGCGGGCTCAGGCGGAAAAGCCTGAGCCGCCCACGCTGGACTCACCCGGTCGCCTTTGCTAAGCCACGCGCGCTCGGCGGTTCCCCGCCGCGGCAATCCGGGCGCATAGCTCAGTTGGTAGAGCAGCTGACTCTTAATCAGCGGGTCCAAGGTTCGAGTCCTTGTGCGCCCACCACTTAACTCAAAATAATTCAACGAGGTAGTCGGCTCAAATCTGAGCCTCACAAGTGATTAGCTCTACTAGGTAGCACATAGGTAGCGTGGCGGATCTGGGCTCGTCGAAGTTGGACAGAGCATGCGGCGTTTGGCGCTGGCGTGCGGGCGCGAGTGAATTGCGACGCGCGAGTGATATCGACCGCGATCGGCCCCATCATTCCTCATCATGCGCGAGGTACTCCCCCGCCAAATCCAAAAGCCGGACCGTTCCTTCTCGGGCAGTTGGAAGGGTTAAGGTGCGGCACAAGCCCCTTTCGTCGATAAATTTGAGGCTAGGTATTGGAATTGTATTGCGCGTTCTCGCGCGTCGGTACGGTTGGCTTGCTACAGAACAGCAACGGCTATCCACGCAAACGGCGTCCGCTTTACCCTCGAAAGCCGACATGTGCAGCGCACAAGCCAATGTCCGCTAAGTGCCAAAAGCGGACATTGCGCCACAGTAAACAGAAAGACCGCCAGTGCGGCGGTCCTTGCGAAATCCGATCAGGTGTATTGGCTCGCGATAGCAGTCGCGCGTTTCCGCTGCGAGGCTAACCGCGGCTCATGGTATTCTGAAGAACCTGGGTGGAGATTTTGTAGCATGGCTAAGCTCGTCTTCGGAATGAACCAGTCCCTGGACGGCTACGTCGACCACCAGGAATTTGCGCCGCCGAGCCCAGCGCTTTTTCGCCACTTCATAGACCAGGTGCGCGGCCTGACGGGCAGCGTCTACGGTCGCCGCCTGTACGAGGTCATGCGCTATTGGGACGAAGACCGTCCTGAGTGGAGCCCGGAGGAATGTAAGTTCGCGGCGGCGTGGCGGCGCCAGCCGAAGTGGGTCGTGTCGCGCTCGTTGAAGTCGGTCGGCCCTAACGCTGCGCTTGTCCAGGATGACCTCGAGGCGGTGATCCGTGGGCTGAAGGCTCAGCACGTTGGGGAGATTGAAGTCGGCGGACCAGACCTGGCGCGAAGCCTGACCGACCTTGGTCTTATCGATGAGTATCGCCTCTACCTCCACCCCGTCGTGCTGGGCCGCGGCAAGCCCTTCTTCGCCGGCCCCCGGCCGCCGCTCCGCCTTGTGGCCAGCGATCCAATTAGCGAGGACGCAATTAGGTTGACGTACGTTCCTGCCTAGTCACGCAACTCGCCCGGACATAAAGCCGTGGCCGCTGGTGCGTTGGCCGGGCGCAGGGGGGCCATGACCACGGCGCATACCCAACAGCAAACCATCGCTAGCCAAGATCGGGTCTTGGTCGGCACACTAAAGCTCTTCCAAGGGAGAGCAATCATGATTGTCACTATTACAACATTCAATCTCGCCCAGCCGACCACGCTCGATGAGATCACCAAGACCTTTCAAGTCACCGCGCCGAAATATCAGGGCGTCGCTGGCCTGCTGAGCAAGAACTATTGGATGAGCGAGGACGGTCGCCGCGTCGGCGGCATCTATGTCTGGGAAACCGCGCCGACGCCGACCGGCTTCACACCGCCGAATGGAAGAAATTCGTCGAAAGCAAATACGGCACGGCGCCCCAGATCGAATATCTGCACTCGCCGGTTATGGTGGACAACCGCGACGGTTCGATCAAAGTCGCAGCCTAGCCGGACATTGCATTTGCAAGCGGAGACCGCCTCAGTTGGCGACCTCTTCTTTGGCCAGCGCCCCTACCAGTGATGTGAAAATCCGGCTTGCCGAACGCGATCAGCGACAGGCCGCCGATAGCAGGACGGAGATCGAACGCTATTTGAACGATCCTCCACCGGGCCGACATGCATTGGCGCAGCGTAATCGCCGATAGAGAACGATGATGTCCGCTTTACCCCCAAAAGCGGACATGTGTGGTGCAACTAGGGATGTCCGCTTTGTGCCAAGAGCGGACATCCCTCTCTAACCAGAGCTTTTTCGCGAAATAGATGCGATCACCAAATTAAGTTGAAGACTTAAATACCGTCGACGCAATGAGCCGATTTACTCCCCAGCACCTCGCACGTAATATCGTAACGGTAAATCTGCCAGAGTTCCGAAATGCATTGGGTCAGGAGCAACAGACGTTTTGGTTCCTGGGCAGCGCTCTTCGCGCTGGCGATCCAGCTCGTCCTGTCCTTTGGCCACATCCATCTCGAAGATATCCAGGGTTCATCCGCCGTCGTGGCGGCGCAGTCGCAGGCGCAACCCAATGCCCCTGCCGACGACGATAACGACCGCGGATTCGGCCCGCATCATTTCTGCGCAATCTGCGCGGCGCTCAGCCTGACAGCCTCTTCGGTTCTGCCGGCCGTTGAATTGCCGGCAACGCCGGTTGCTCACCACCACAAGTGGGTCGTCGATGTCCGGCGGGTGCAGCTTTCATACGGCGTACTTTTTCCTTTTCAGGCGCGCGCGCCTCCTTACTCCACCTGAGCCATGACTGAGTAAGGCCTCAGCTTCCGAGGCCTGGCGTAAATCCCGCGCCCGCTGGGCGCGGGACGCAAGTCATTCCAATTCAGCTGGAGGTTTGAAATGCGTCTTCCCCTGAAGACGATTCTAGCGTCATGCGGCGCGGTACTATCCATCGGGGCCGTGGACATACACGAGTCCCGCGCCCAGACGGCATTGCCGCAGGTCGATGTCACCGTCGCCAGCCCGATCCGCCGCGCGCCGGCAAGCCCCGCGCCCGCGCAGCCCGGGCCGGCGCAGCCCGCTCCCGCGCCGGCGCCGGCGCTGGTCGGCACGCTCCCGATCGTCACCGACCAGTTCGCCACCGTCACGGTGGTGCCGAACGACGAGCTGCGCAGGAACGGCGCCGCACGCTCGGCGACCTGCTGTTCTCGAAGCCCGGCATCACCGGATCGAGCTTCGCGCCCGGGGCATCCAGCCGGCCGATCATCCGCGGCCTCGACGTCAACCGCGTGCGCATCCAGGAGAACGGCATCGGCGCCAACGGCGCCTCCGATCTCGGCGAAGACCATTTCGTGCCGGTCGATCCGCTGACCAGCGACCAGGTCGAGGTCATCCGCGGGCCGGCCACTTTGCGCTTCGGCTCGCAGGCGATCGGCGGCGTGGTCGAGTCGACCAACAACCGCGTCCCGACCGCGATCCCTGGCCGCGGCGTCAGCGCCGAGTTTCGCGGTTCCGGGACATCCGTCGAACGACGGCCTCGACGGCGCGGCGTTGCTCGATGCCGGCGCAGGAAATTTCGCCGTCCATGCCGATGCCTTCGGCCGCAGGGCGCGGGACTATCGCGTGCCGAGCTATCCTTATCTGACGCCGCCCGATCCGGCGGAGGCGCCGAACGCGACGCAGCCGGGCAATTTCAACGGCCGGCAGCCGAACTCCTCGATGCACAGCGACGGCGGGGCGGCGGGCGCCTCCTATATCTTCAACGAAGGCTTCTTCGGCCTCGCCGTGACGCAGAACAATGCGCTCTATCACATTCCGGGAATCGACGGCGAAGACCACGACACCCGCATCGACGCGCACCAGACCAAGCTCCTGAGCAAGGGCGAATGGCGCTCGCCGAGCGCGGCGATCGACGCCGTCCGCTTCTGGGGCGGCGTGACCGACTACAAGCACAACGAGATCGGGCTTGCCGAACCCACGGATCCGTCGAGCGACGGCGTCCGGCAGACCTTCACCAACAAGGAGCAGGAAGGCGCGCGTCGAAGTGCACGTCCGTTCCGTTCGACCTGCGTTTCGCTTCGCTGACGACGGCGGTCGGCGTGCAGGGCGGCCATCAGGAACTCACCGCGCCGAGCCCCGACGGTGCCGGCCTGTGGGACCCGAACACCAACCAGCGCATCGCCGGCTACATGTTCAACGAGTTCAAGTTCAGCGAAACGACCAAGGCGCAGATCGCCGGCCGCATCGAGCAGGTCTACGCTGTCCGGCATCGGGCGCAGCTTCGACGACGGCCGGCACGATGACCTCGACGCCGGCCTCGCCAAGCTTCACGCCGAAGAGCGCCAGCGTCGGCCTGATCCAGAACCTGCCGTGGGATCTCGTCGGCAGCATCACCGCGCAATATGTCGAGCGCGCGCCCAAGCCGGCCGAGCTGTTCTCCGGCGGCGCCCATGACGCGACCGCCACCTTCGACAAGGGCAATGCCAATCTCAAGATCGAGACCGCGCAATCGATCGAGGTCGGGCCTGCGGCGCGCGCAAGGCCCGTTCCGCTTCGAGGCGACGGCCTATTACACGCGGTTCAACGGCTTCATCTTCCGCCGGCTCACCGGCAATACCTGCGACGACGCCGGCGCCTGCGGCCCGGGCCCGGGCGAGCTGAACGAGGCGTTCTATTCGCAGGCCGACGCCATTTTCCGCGGCGGCGAATTCCAGAGCCAGTGGGACATCGTCCCGGTCGCCGGCGGATTTGTTCGGCATCGAGAACCAGTTCGATGTCGTGCGCGCCACCTTCACCGACGGCACCAACGTGCCGCGCATCCCGCCGATGCGCATCGGCGGCGGCCTCTACTGGCGCAACGACGAATGGCTGGCGCGCGTCCGGCTGATCCACGCCTTCGCGCAGAACGACATCGCGCCCGTCGCCGAAACGCCGACGCCGGGCTACGACGATCTGCGCGCCGAGGTCAGCTACACATGGAAGCCCGCCAAAGTCAGATCCGACCAGCTGAGCGAAATGACCTTCGGCCTGGTCGGCACCAATCTTCTCAACCAGGACATCCGCAACAGCGTGTCCTACAGCAAGGACGAGGTGCTGATGCCCGGCGCGTCGGTCCGCTTGTTCGCGAGGCTCAAGTACTGACATGTCAATCCATCGCAAATACCGCAAACCTTATGGCCTCGCCGCGGCGTCGCTGCGCCGCGGCGATCCTGCTGGCCGGCCTCGTCGCTGGCCGCGGCGGACGAGCCGCCCATCCAGGCAACCGCGCTCCTGCCGCGCGATCTCTCGCCGTGGGGCATGTTCATGAATGCCGACGTGGTGGTGAAGGCCGTCATGGTCGGCCTGGTCATCGCGTCGGTCGTCACCTGGACGGTCTGGCTTGCCAAGACCATCGAGCTCCTGAGGGCCCGCCGGCAGGTGCGGTCCGCGATGAGCGCGCTCGGCTCCATTCAGACCCTCGCGAATGTGAAGCAGTCCACCCTCAAGGAACCGGCTGCGAGCTTCTGTGCGGCCGCGATCGCGGAGCTGCGCTTGTCCGACGGAGCCATGGACAAGGACGGCCTGAAGGAGCGCATCGCGTCGCGGCTGGAACGGATCGAGGCTGCGTTCAGCCGTCGCATCAGCCGCGGCACCGGCGTTCTTGCCACGATCGGTGCGACCGCGCCCTTCGTCGGGCTTTTCGGCACGGTGTGGGGCATCATGAACAGCTTCATCGGCATCTCGAAATCCCACACGACAAATCTGGCAGTTGTCGCGCCGGGCATCGCCGAAGCGCTGCTCGCGACCGCGCTCGGGCTTGCGGCCGCGATCCCGGCCGTCGTCATCTACAATATGTTTTCCCGGCAGATTACGGCCTACCGCGCCGCGCTTGCGGATACATCGGCGGAAGTGCTGCGGCTGGTCAGTCGCGATGTTGACCGCGGCTTGCCGATGCGAAAACCCGCTTCCACTGCAGCGGAGTAGCTCGCGTGAGTGTCCGTCTCGATCACGGCAAGGACGAGCTTGAGGAGGTTCACGAGATCAACGTGACGCCGTTCATCGACGTCATATTGGTGCTCCTCATCATATTCATGATCGCGGCTCCGCTCGCCACGGTAGACATCTCGGTCGATCTGCCATCCTCGACCGCACAGCAGCAGCCGCGTCCCGACAAGCCGGTGTATCTCACGGTCAAGCCCGACCTTTCGCTGGCCCTTGGCGATGCGCCGGTCGCGCGCGAGCAGCTTTCCGCCGCGCTTGAACAGATGACGGATGGAGACAAGCAGACCCGCATTTTCCTGCGGGCCGACAAGGTCGTCCCGTATGGCGAGCTGATGGAGGTGATGAACCTGCTTCGGGCGGCGGGCTTCCTGAAGGTTGCCCTGGTCGGTCTCGAGAAATCGCCATGATGGCTGTCGCCGCCGATAGAGAAGATCTTCGCCGCTGGGTTTTCAGCGCTGCCATGATCGCCGGCCTCCATGCCGCGCTCGTTCTGGCACTCGTGCGATGGCACGAGCCGATCACCGGCGATGAAGGCACGGAAGCCATCGTCGTCGACCTCGCGCCCTACACGGGGCCAGCCGACAGACAGCCGGAACGATCTCGCGCCGGGGCCCGAGCAGCAGGAGTCGAAATCCGTCCCCGAGGTTCCGCCGAAGGCCGAAGACACTCCACCCGAAAAGCTCGAGCCGCTGCCGCCCGTGCCGGATGCTGATGTTCAGTTACCGCCGGAGACAAAGCCGCCCGAGAAGCCGGTCGAGCAGCCGGCCCGCCGGTGCCGCAGACCACGGCGCCGCCGCGTCCAAGGCCGTCCGCCGCGCAGGTTGCCTCCTGGCATCGCAGGATCGCGCTGCAGGTGGAACGCCACAAAGGCTATCCGGCTGCCGCGCGGGCGCGGCACGAGACGGGCACGGCCGAGCTCGCATTCACGCTGGACCGGAATGGCAAGGTCGTGGCGAGCCGCGTTGTCCGGTCATCGGGTTTTGCCGCGCTCGATCAGGAAACGATCGACACGGTGCGGCGTGCGCAGCCTTTTCCGCCGCCGCCGCCGAACATGCCCGGCGAAACCTTCGATTTCACGGTGCCCATCCGGTTCAACATTCGCTGATATGGTCGAGGGTCGATCTATGATTTTCTGTAAGGCACCTGGAGTCAAACAACAGAGTATTCGGAGATTCGGCTGGTTGACACGGCGTTGGATTAGCAGAGCTTGCCTGCTAGTCGTGCTCGTTGGACCACTGAGCAATTGCGGCAGATGAGGCGCCGAAGGAAAAATGCCTGACGCGCGCAACGACCCCGATGAACTCGCCTTGAACTGTACACCCACATCGACAAGCCGACCGAACTTTCACTCGCGGCAGCGTTGAAGTCTACGGCTCGCAAAAAATGGTCGATGCGAGTAACGTTTTCCGATGTCGTGCAATATGTTCAGCAACAGGGATGGCGCGTTGACCTTGGAGATATGTGCACCAAATTTGAGCTTCCGCGCAGCGGCGACGACTGTATTTTCAGACAATTGTCTTTGCAGGATCAAAGAGAAGCAGGGAGTGCTCCACGCGGTTTTAATGTCCCAGCCGTTTCGAATGCCGGGCCTCAGTACGTCTTGATTTTCCACTTGCGCCCGCTTGTTGGTGAATTTTTTATAGTTTCGCCAGATGGTATTCTCATGAGGGCCTATCTTCGCTTTAAAGGGACTGACTATAGCCGTGTGCCTAATGAGGAAGTGCAACAAGAATTCGATAAAAACTTTGCGTACTGGACCACAAATTTATCTCGCTTGAAGAAGGGCCTCGAAGCGGAGCGGCCTGGCCAGAAATGAATGCTATCCATGTGGCACGTGTTTGCCGCGAATACCGTTGAGAAACAGTTTTTGTTCCAATCCGGCTGGTTCATTGAAGAGTTGCTGTCGCAGACGGCTGATTGTACTGATGCAACCGAGCACATCCCGTTCATCCAGTGGTGCACTGCGGCCTCTATGATAGTCGCAGCGGCTGGTCCATTGCTGCTGCCGGCCCGTGCCGTCGCCGCCGGCGGGGCCTTCATCGTCGACGATGCCCTCATCGGCAAGCCAGGCGAGTGCAAAGTCGAAATCGTGGGCGTCGTTCGCCAGTAACCATGATTTCTTGGCGGTGACTTCAGCCGGCTTGCGTGATCAACGCCGGCATTCCCGTCGAAGCCGGCGCGACGCTTGTGCGCACGAGTAGCGACGGCGAGTGGTCAACGAACGCCGGGCCCAAGGCCAAGATCAACATTATCCCGCTCGGTGATCAGGGCTTCGCGCTTGGCCTTTCGGGAAACACGCTGTGGAACCTGAACACCGGACAGAACATCGGCGGCAACATCAATGTGCCTTTCACGATCCAGGCATCCAAGGATTTTCGCATCAACATCAATGCGGGCTGGCTCTATGACGCAGTTGCCCACGTGGGTTACGGGACATACGGCGCCGGTTTTGAGTGGAATTTTGTGCAGCCGCTGACACTGATTGGCGAGGTGTTCGGGCTGGCCGGCCGGCAACAGGACGTTCGCAGTGTAACCGAGCCGCGCGCTCAGGTCGGTCTGCGCTGGACTCCGGCCAAGGCCATCGATCTGGAGCTGATCTACGGCAGAAATATCTATGGCGAGAACGCCAATTGGTTCACAGTCGGCGTGAACCTTCGCTTTTAGCGGTCGCGCGCGCCAAACCAAATTTAGATCCGTCATGGCTTGCACCGGATCGGGCCCACGCGATAACCGTCGGGGAAACTGTCGGGTCAGCCTGTTCGGGACAAGCTAAGTGCTGGTCGGAATGGCAGGATTTGCGATTGCCGCTTCGAACCATTGAAATCTTTGTCTTTTTCGAACGCAGGTTTTGATTTTGTGTACTCGCCTTGTGTACTCGTATCAAGGCGTCGGTGAGCAGCATGTCCCGCTAAATGCCAATAGCGGACATCCCCCTAACCAGAGCGATTTCGCCACTTTCAGATTGATCAAGATTAAAGGTTCAGACTGCCATCAGCCGCTCGCTCACCATGTAGCCGGTGAGCAAGGCGGTGCCGAAAATTACGATGGCAAGCGCGGCCGCGGTTTCCAATCCGCGGATGAGGATCATTCCCGCGCCGGGCTTTGCTTTCGCAATCCGGTCGGCTAGCCCGCGCGCGCCAACGGCCAGCGTGGCAATAAAGGCAACGGTAATCGCGGTGCCGACACCCATCAGCGAAAGTCGACGCCACGCCGATCCAGAACAGTCCTTGCGCGAGTGCAAACACCAGCACGATGATCGCGCCCGAGCACGGCCGCAACCCGACGGCGACAATCGCGGTAAGTCCTCGCCTGAGCCAATGCCGGCCCGTTAGGTCCTGCGGCTCAGGCGCATGTGCATGGCCCCAGGCGGACGCTTCATCCTCGTGCTGGTCAGGATGGGAATGCGAGTGCCCGGGTTGCTGGTGATCACGGCCGTGCGAGTGAGCATGGTGATGATGATCATGATGGCGACCATGATTGTGCGCATGAAGGCGTGCGCTTCGCCACGCAGCAAACGCAGAAAAGCGCGCCCCTTTACCCAGAAGAGCCGCAAGCCGATCAGCACAATCAACCCATAGCTGACAACTTCGATGACGCGGACGGTATTGCCCATCGCTTTTGCGGTCGCGCCGAGCAGTGCGGCAGCTATGCCGACGACCGCAATGGCGGTGAACGCCTGAAGTATTGCCGAGGCGAACGATAGCACGACGCCGCGCCGCCAGGTCTCGTTGTTGGCAACCAGGTAGGCCGAGATTACCGCCTTGCCATGCCCGGGGCCGGCAGCGTGAAAAATGCCGTAGAGAAAAGAGATGCCCAATAGCGTGTAGGCGGCGCTACCGTCTGCTTTGGAAGCCCGGATCAGGCCAGACAGCATGCGATAGAACTCGGCCTGCTTGGCTAGGATCCAACCGGCAAAGCCTCCGATCTCAGGCGCAGCCGCGCTGCGCGACATTCCGAACGGCTGCGCCAGCGCAGCATCCACCACCATTGATAAAAGCAGTATGCCGAGAATGAGTAGCGCACATCGCGCTAGAGGCGAGCGCCAGCTGGGCGAGCCCATTGCAGGAAACCCTTTTGCACGTGCGCCGCCCCGCGCAAGTCATACGGTGCAATGATCTCAAGGACAGTGCACGAGAATTTTATTCGCGAACTGTGCGCCCCAAGCCATCGTCGTGTTGAACGCATCAGCAGGTATCTGACTCAACGCTTTACTTTGGCTAGCAGTCATTTCCCGCGGCAATGCAACATCGAGTTTGCATTTCGGCGCGCCGACAAGCTTGACTGGTGACTGCTTGGCGAACGCAAAATCGACGAAGATAGTCGGATCATAGATCTCAACCGTTAGCTGCCTTGCTTTGAGTGGTGACTTGAATGGCAAAGTGAAGTGCAACGTAAGGATCAGAATCCGTATAGTCGAGCCAATAGTCGGAAAGTGGCTCGGTCAATGCTACCTTTTTGCCATCAGCGGTCGCATAGGTAAAATAATCAAATTCCTTAAGCGACTCCACATTGACCTTGGCCAGTGGCGCCAGCTCATCGCGCGTAAACTTGCCCTTCTCCTTACTTTCCAGCCCCTGCGTGGCGAAGGTGGAGAACATGTCATCGAACGACCAGGCATGACGAACGCCGGTGATGCTCCCATCGGGCGCATACACAAGTTCGGTCTGCATCGTCACCCAGACGTGCGGATGCGCCTGCGCCGACACCGCGCAAGCGACGATACAAAACAGGCCTAAGAATGATATTGCGGAATGACGCAGTCATAATCTTGCAAAATACCACGGACTGCGACGCAAAGGTGGCCAAAGCAGACGCGCAAGCACCTCAATTTCCGCTTTGGGTCATTAGCGGACATTTTGCGCGGCCGAAGCCATGTCCACTCCGCGATGCTACAAAAAATTTGACGGTCGGGTTTAGAATTGTCGTGTTCTGAGCACGGTCGGCCATGCGGCTTTCTCAGCGGCGGGCGACGCTAACAGTTCAGGCACAAATTTTGGCCGATCCCCAGCTGCCACCACCTGCACCACATGGAAACCGCGCGCCTTGAGCTCCTGGAGCAACATTGGCAACGCCATGGCAGTGGCTGGATGGATGTCATGCAGCAGCAGGATGCCTCGGCCTTTTGCTTCCAGTCGTTGCATGGCCCTTTGCACAATGGTCTTTGCGGTGATGTGCCTGAACCAGTCATCGGCGACCACATCCGCACTCCAGGTCACCAGCGCCTTGGACGCCAGGTAATTATCGATCGCGTTAGTCCTGGCTAAACCCGGAATTCGGAAAAACGGCGAAAGCGCCTTCGGATCTCCCAATGCGGCATCGACCGAAGCGATACCGCCCTCGACCTCGGAGCTGACCCGCTGCAATGGCAACCGCTGCAAAGCGAGAGGATGATTTTCGGTATGGGTGCCGACGGTATGGCCAGCATTATAGATGCGCCGGACAATAGACGGATATTCGTGTGCCATCCGCCCAATCAGGAAATAGGTGGCCTTAACGCATTGCGACGCTAGCGTATCCAGAATGATGTTGCTGTAGGGCGGCAAAGGTCCGTCATCGAAAGTGATGACAACCTCATGATCGTTGAGCGGCAGAGTTTGCCTGTATTGCATACTGCCGATTCCCCTGAATTCGCTTGGGCTGATCGTGAGTACGCGACTCGTACCCAGCGCATTTGGATTTCCTGGGCACGCGTCCGTTGACGCCCAGGCAGATCCGCCGGTCACAGCCAGGGAAATGAACAGAAAGAAAAATCCAGTGAAACGCATTCGAACTCGCACGCCTGCCTTTATCCCGTGCCGGTTGGCAAACCGAAGGCCGGATCAATCTCAGGCTCGATTGAACGCAGCCTGAAGATCCTTCTCATGCACTCAAAAATGCGACCAGTTTGGGGCACAAAAAGCGGTGCCGCTTTACCCCTGAAAGTGGAAAAGTGGAAAAGACCGAAAGGAGGCCCATCGTGAGAAACATTACCGTACAATTGGCGATGGGTTCTGGTTCGGCCATGTACAGATCCGCTGCAATTATCACCGTATTATCGATGGCGGTGGCTTTTACGACCGCGGCAAAAACTGACACCCCAGCTCGTGTGCCTTTGCCGCCGGGCAATCCTTTGAAAAACACCGAGCAAGAAAAAAAGCAGAATTCGAAGCCAGCCATGGATCTATTCTCACAGAAGAAGCTGCCAAGTCTCGGCAACGCAATGGCTATCGGCTATTACCCGCGCGGGTGTCTTCAAGGGGGCGTCGAGCTTCCGACGACAGGGCCAAATTGGCAGGTGATGCGTGTGTCTCGTAATCGTAATTGGGGTCATCCAGAACTAGTACAATTCTTGGAACGGTTCGCGCCGCTGGCCGCGGAAGCTACCGGCTGGAAAGGAATATTGATCGGGGATATGGCGCAGCCGCGCGGCGGTCCGCTTCCGACCGGACATAGAAGTCATCAAATCGGGCTCGATGTCGACATCTGGTTTATGCCGATGCCTGATCGGGCCTTGAGTACAGAAGAACGTGAAAACATTTTGGCTCCCAACGTGGTTGCAGCCGATGGAAAGCACGTCAATGAGAAACTTTGGAGTGCCGCCCACATCGCGTTTATTCGAACAGCGGCCGAACAGCCTCAGGTGGAGCGGGTCTTAGTCAATGCCGCGATCAAAAAGGAGTTATGCCGCGTCAAAAGTACAAAGGATGAAGCTTGGATGTCCAAGGTTCGCCCTTGGTATGGACACGACGACCACATCCACGTGCGTCTAAAGTGTCCTGCTGATTCACCAGATTGTCGCGCACAGCCACCAGTTCCAAAGGGCGATGGTTGTGATAAGTCGCTCAACTATTGGTTCGCCGATTGGATCTTACGTCTCATAATTCCCAACGTCGTTTCACCGTTCGCCAAAGGCCTGAAACTTAAAGATTTGCCCCCCGCTTGCGCCGCTGTTCTGAACGCACCGGCAAACCCGGGCAGTGCGGCGACGGGCGAGGGGTCGGGGCCGAGGTGAGAATGTCCGCTTTGGGTCAAAAGCAGACATGTGCAGTGCAAAAAGTCATGTCCGCTTTACCCTCAAAAGCGGACATTTGCAGCTGCACGAACGGATGTTCGCTTAGTGCCAATAGCGGACATTGTATCGCCAGCCGGTGGCCCTCTCGGGCCGGTATTCTTAAATTTTCTTCATCGACGTAAGTTAGGAATCTGAATATATTCAAATCAGCTTGCTGCCGGGGCAAGGATGGGGGTTTTCCATGGCCTCGGCGAATAAGCGTGACCATAAACCAGCGTGCATTTATGAAATGATGAAGCGTCTGGGCATCGAGGCGGGCGGCGGAATATTGCCGAGGTTCAGTCTCACTTATTCCAGCGCGCTGCATCGCTGCGGACAGTGCCCGACCCCCGAAGCCTGCCGTGCGTGGCTCAATACCGCGCCGGAAGCGGTCAATTTCGCCCCGAAATTTTGTCGAACGGCGATATTTTATTCGAACTGCAATATGATCAGCTGGGCCAGACCAGCACCTAACCGAAGTGAAAAAGCCGCCCGATTAGGCCGTCTGGCAACTGCGCTTCGAGAGTCATCCCAGAGTCTTGCTCGGCGCTATGCCGTCCCCGTCGAACGCCTCGATACCGCGCCGCTCGCCGAAGAGACAGTGTTTCCGATCATCACAAGCACCGGGCCGGGGAATCCGGCCTGCGCAAGCCGCTCCGGAAGTTCGGCGATGGACGCCGTAACGACGGCCTGATCGGGCCGGGTAGCGCGCGAAATCGCCAGCGCGGGCGTATGGGGATCGAGACCTTCGGCGATCGCCTTCTCGGCCAGTGCGGCAAGGTGCGCGTCGGCATGAAGACGGCCGTGGTGGTCGCCGGATCCGCGGGACTTCTTCCAGTCGAGGTCGGCCGGCACGCCGCCGTTTTTCGCATGACCGGTGACGTACTGCAGCCGGCGCGCCTTCTTGCGGTCGGTGAGCGCGATACCAAGCCGGGACGCCGCGCCCTGCACTGAGGTAATGCCGGGAACGACATCGACGGCGATATTGGCCGCTTCGCAGGCCGCGATCTCCTCGGCCGCGCGTCCGAAAATCAGCGGGTCGCCGCCCTTGAGGCGAACGACGCGCTTGCCCTGTTTCGCCAGGCTCACCATCAGGCTGTTGATGTCGTCCTGCGTGCAGGAAGGGCCGAAGCCCGTTTTTCCGACCAGCATTTTCCTGGCTTCGCGTCGCGCGAAATCCATCACCTCGCGCGACACGAGATCGTCGAACAAAATCACGTCCGCCGATTGCAGCGCGCGCACGGCGCGCAACGTCAGCAATTCCGGATCGCCCGGCCCGGCGCCGACCAAAGTCACCGACCCGCTTTCGACCGCCGCTCCCAGGCCCTTCACTTCGGCAACGAAGCTGTCGAAATCGGCCTGGGCCGGCTCGCGGTCGGGATTAGCGACCGCGTGGGCGGTGAAAATCTGCCAGAACCTGCGCCGTGCCGCGAACGACAGACCCGCGAGCTTCAGCGCGCCGCGCCAGCGCGCGGCGGCGGCAGCCCAATCCGCAAAACCTTTCGGCAGCAGCGCCTCGAGCTTGGCGCGGATCGCCTGGGCAAAGACCGGCGCCGCGCCATCGGTCGAAATTCCGATCACAAGCGGCGAGCGATTGACGATCGCCCCGAAGGAAAAATCGCAGAATGCGGGTTTGTCGATCACATTGACCGGCACGCCCGCGGCGCGCGCGGCCGCCGCAAAAGCGGCAGCACTCTCGTCGTCTTCGAAGGCACCGATCGCGACGGCGGCGCCCGGAAAATCTTCCGAACGCCAGCTGCGTTCATGCAAATGATCGCCCCACGCGACACATCGGCAGCGAGTTGCCGCATGTCGTCCGACATCTCGGAAGCATAGACGCTCACTTGCGCGCCGGCAGCCGACAGCAGTTCCGCCTTCCAGGCCGCAGCGGGGGTGCCGCCGGAGACGACGGCGCGCTTGCCCTCAAGCGCCAGGAAAACCGGAAGCCGCGCCAGCGCGCCCATGCGCGCGGGTTTTGCTTCGGACGGAGTTCGGTGCTCGTTCACCGGCATGGCCTCTTAATACACGTCGACCTGATAGCGGTCATTCTTTTTCAGTTCGGCCACATAGCGCGCGGCATCTTCGGGGCTGCGTTTACCGTGCTCGGCAACAATGTCTATCAGAGCGCGCTCAACATCTTTCGCCATGCGCAACGCATCGCCGCAGACATAGAAGTGCGCGCCGTCGCTCAAGCCAGGCCCAGAGATCGCGCCCGATCGTCACGCATGCGGTGCTGGACGTAGATCTTCTCCTCGCCGTCGCGCGACCAGGCAAGCGTCAGGCGGGTCAGATGGCCCGACTTGCGCATGGCGTTGAGCTCGTCCTCGTAGAAGAAATCGTAGTCGCTGCGCTGGTGGCCGAAGAACAGCCAGTTGCGGCCGGGCGCCTGGTCGCCATGCGCTCCTGCAGAAAGGCGCGGAACGGCGCGATGCCGGTGCCGGGCCCGATCATGATGATCGGCACGTTGCGGATCGGCGGGCAGCGCGAAGTGCTGCGCCTTCTGGACATAGACCCTGAGCTGTCGCCCGGCTGCGATGCGGCCGGCGAGGAAGGTCGAGGCGACGCCGAGCCGCGTGCGCTTGTCGATCTCGTAGCGCACCGCATCGACCGTGAGCGAGACGCGGCCGGGATTGCATCTTGGGCGAGGACGAGATCGAATAGAGCCGCGGCTGCAGCGGATCGAGCGCTTCGATGAAGGCTTCGGGATCGGGCCGGATGCCGGAGAATTTCTGCAAGGCCGCCAGCACGTCGAGGGTCGCGGCATCGCCGTCGGGATCCTCGCCCTGCGGCCAGCGCCTTGGCCTTCTTGCGCCGCTCGCCGCCGGTCATGTAGGAGATGAGCTGGAACAGCATGTCGGGCGCGGCGCCGAGCGACACGTCATCGGTCAGCACCTCGCGCAGCGTCCGTCCGGCGATCGGAAAGTCCGGCGGCGCATCGAGCGCCGCGATCACGGCATCGACCAGCGCCGGATCGTTGGTCGGATAGACGCCGAAGCAGTCGCCGACCGTCGTAGTCGAGCCCGGTGCCTGCAGAGATCGAACTCGATGTGCCAGGTCTCTTTCTGCCGACCCGTCCTTGTTGAGGCGCGTGCGCGATACGAAGCGTCGCGTCGACCGGATTGTCGCGCGAATAGCCGGGCGCCGCGCCGGCGGCTGCGCCGGCGCGGCATCGCTCTGCGGCTCGGCGTGCCGCGGCGCTGGCGCGTCCCGAGCTCCTCGATAGAGCTTCTTCAGCATGCGGGCGGTTTCCTTGCCGCCCGGCACGCAGAGATTCAGCCGCTCTTCCTTCTTGACGAAGATCGCTCGCGAATAGTCCTCGCAGTTGTAGCCGCACTGGCCGCAATCCTGCTGCGCCATCGCCGCCATCATGCGGCGCGGCAGCGGCTGCCTTCGGCGAGCTTCATGCGCTCGGCGAGCGGCATGCGTCGGGTCGTGCCACGGCGCGCCGTCGTCATCTTCGGCGGCCGATCGCCAGCGCTGCATGCCCGGGCACAAGCTGCCGACCTGCCTGCGCGCGACAGCGGCGTCACGCCTGCCGTCCAGCGATACAGCCCGGCGAACAAGCCGTTGAGCCAGGCGCGCTGCTCGGGCGTGAACGGCGCGTTCTCCGGCAGGAATGACGGAATCGGCGGGCGCGGCGTGAGCTCATGCCGCCGCCTCCGCTGCGAACAGGGCCTTGAGCGCGTCGATCGTCGTGCCGGCGCGCGAAGGCGAGGAAGCTTTCTCGCGGCGAAGCGCGGTGCGCGAGATAGGCTTTGAGCATGCGCTCGACCGTCTGCGGCGCGTCCTCGGCCTTCACGTCGCGATAGAGCTCGCGCGCCGAGCGCGGCGTTCGGCCCGAAGCCGCCGCCGACGCAGAATGTGATAGCCCTCGACCGGATCGGCGTCCTCGCTGACCTCGACCTTGCAGGCGAGCAGGCCGATGTCGCCGATGAAATGCTGCGCGCAGGAATGATGGCAGCCGGTCAGATGGATGTTGACCGGCATATCGAGCGCGACGCGCGTCTCGCACCAGCGCGCGATCTCTTCGGCGTGCCGCTTGGTGTCGGACGCGGCGAACTTGCAGCCGGTATTGCCGGTGCAGGCGACGAGCCCGGCGCGGAACGCGGTTGGCTTCGATCGCGAGGCCGAGCGCCTCGATCGCGCGCCTGCGCGGCGTCGAGGCTGTCCGTCGGGACGCCGGAAATCAGGAGGTTCTGCCAGACCGTCAGCCGCATATCGCCGTCGCCGAAATCGCGCGCGATCTCGGCAAGGCCGCGCATCTGCGCGACGGTGATTTTGCCGACCGGCAGCACGACGCCGATCCAGTGCAGGCCGGGCTGCTTCTGCGGATGAATGCCGATATGCGCCGTGCGGTCGAACGGCGGGCGCGGCGCCAGCGCGCCGCGGCGACGGCGCGGTCGAGCTTGCGGCCGAGCTTTTCCTCCATCAGCGCCAGGAACTTCTCGCAACGCCGAGCTGTCGAGCAGATATTTGAGCCGCGCCTTGCTGCGGTCGGTGCGGTCGCCGTGATCGATGAAGACGCGCACGACCGCGTCGGCGACCATGGTCGCATCGTCGGGCTTGACCATGACGCCGGTGTCGCGCGGCGAAATCCGGTGCCCGGTGATGCCGCCGAGGCAAAGCCGAAACCAGATGCCCGGCTCGAGCGCCGAACCCGTCGCTTCACCTCAACCGCCTGGAAGCCGATGTCGTTGGT
>CAVQYD010000042.1:0-67207 GCA_963718035.1 uncultured Alphaproteobacteria bacterium
GCGGCCGAGAGAAGTCACACTAGGTGCCACGGCCACTTAGCTAAAGGTGCGGGGATGAAAACTTAAACGCTCCCGGCACCATTTTGACGAAACAATGCGATGAAAATGCGCTGGTACAATACGGACGGCCTTTGGAATGACGCCCGTGACGCAAGGGTGGTCGCAGGACCATCAAAGTGCCGGGTCATATGTTGGTGGCAAGTCTATAGCGGTGCGAGAGTTGGTGAGATTACGCAACTCGACCTAATAACTTAGCCGCACTCATTCACTGATGACGCCGCAAGTTAAACCTACGCTTTAACTTGAATTCGGTTTCACGTGGAACGCCGCTAAACTTGTGCTTTAGCCTGGCATTCCGATGTCCGCTTTACCCCCGAAAGCGGACATGTGCGGTGCAACTAGGGATGTCCGCTTTGTGCCATGTGTGGACGGCGCCGAGTTGGCAAGAGCTTTCTTCACGTTTGCAGATTGGTCGGTGCAGCCATGTGTTCGGCCTTTGCGTGCGGCACACGGGGCCGCTGGCCATAATGCCCTCCGCGGATCAGGTCCCGATCAAAAGCACGCATTCGACCATGCGCTGGCACAAGTGGGTTGTCCTGATCGCCGGATCGACCGGCTCTGCATTACGTGCTGTTCGCCCTCCCAACCTTCACATCACGCCAGATAGCCCGACGCGATCTCGTTTATGCGGCAAGCGCGACGGGTTCCTTGTAGCGCTCGCCCCTGGCCATCAGCACCCAGACCATCCGCGCAATCTTGTTGGCGAGTGCGATGGCGGCGATCTTGGTCGGCCGCCGCGCCAACAATGCCGTGAGCCATGGCCGATGCCTGGGGCCGTGGATCTTCGCATAGCGAATGACGGCGAGCGCGCCGGCCATGAACAGGCTGCGCAGATAGCGGTCGCCTTGTTTGCTGATACTCCCGAGCCTGTCTTTGCCCCCGCTCGAGTGCTGCTTCGGCACCAGCCCAATCCAGGCCGAGAAGTTGCGGCCTGAGCGAAAGGCCTTGGGGTCAGCGATGCTGGCGACCAGGGCGGTGGCCAGCACTGGCCCGACGCCGGGGATCGCATCGAGCCGCCTGCTCGCCTCATGCGATCGATGCCAAGCCATGATCAAACGGTCGAACTCCAGAATCTGCTCCTTGAGCCTGCGCAGTTGAGCCCCAAGTGCTGCGAGACACGCACGCGCTATCACAGGAACTCGCTCGTCAGCTGGATTGGCGACGACATCGAGTAGCGTCTCGACACCCTTGCGTCCGACCGGCGCGACAATCCCGAACTCGGCCAGGTGAGCCCGGATCACATTGATCACCGCGGTCTGCTGGCGGATGAACAGATGCCGCGTGCGATGCAGCGTCAGGCCGCTCTGTTGTTCGGGCGTCTTGGTCGCGACAAACCGCATATTCGACCTGGTCACCGCTTCGCAGATTGCCTCCGCGTCTGTGGCATCATTCTTCTGCCGTTTGACGTAGGGCTTCACGTAGGCCGGTGGCATCAGTTTTACAGTGTGGCCGAGCGCCTTGAGCTCACGCGACCAGTGATGCGACGAGGCACAGGCTTCGATGCCCACCAGGCATGGTGGCAGCTTCTCAAAGAACGCCAGCACATAACGCCGCTTCAACTGACGGCGGATGACCACCTGGCCCGCGGCATCAACGCCATGCACCTGAAATACCGACTTCGCAATATCGAGACCGATCGTGCTAACCTCGCCCATGGACGGCTCCCCTCAATGTGGTTCGCTTCACGCAACCACCCTATGGCACTTTCGATGCCGCAGAGTGGGCGCCGTCCACAGCATCAAAAGCGGACATCGAGCCGCCGGACTCTTACTTCCTAAAGGGCGTGGGATTGGCGGCCCAACTTATTTTCTTGTAATCGAAGCCAACTTCGATGGTTGGCTTAATCACAGCAAAATACGGGGAGATGTCGAAATCACGTGGCGTATAAAGTGAGCAATCGCGGATGTGATAAATCTCTTGCCGCGCGTGTTCGCTACCCACCCGCGTAATACTGGCCAAGATTGGATAGCCCACTGATTGAAAAGCCTGCGCGATTAGAGCAGAGCAAATAAGTCGGGTTGGATCGCCAGAACCAAGCGCGATCATTCGTCGCCGCCAGCGCTGTGGGACGGGCAGCGGCACCAAGTAACGCGCAAGATCAATAAGATTCTTGAGGTCGTATTGAAGCCCAATTCGTTTGATTGCGTAATTGCAGACTGCTTTGCAGTCATCGGAGGACAGGGCAATTGGTCGGCATATCCGGGTGTGAAATTGGAAATACTTCGACAAGGGAACGCAAATAATGCCGTCATCCAGATTGGATTCTACCAATTCACAAGGCTCACCACCGACCGCCTCGTGTCCTGCAATTGGTCCTACATAGAGCGCTGCATGAGACCATGTTGATTGCGTCAAATACTTGATAATTCCGGAAATGTGATTGCGGCCCTCAATCAGCAGAATATCGCCTGGCTTGATGTTGGCTCGGAGCGCGGCGGGGTCAGTGGGTGTAAATGGCTCATAACCAGCCGCAGGCTTCTGCAAATATGCTGCGATCAGGCGCCCAATATGATCAAGCATCCATTTCATTGCGCTGATTTCCAGTCGGCTAAGTCTGACGATCTCTAAATAAGCTATGCCAAAGAATAACGAGCCGACGGACTAATAGCCAAACAGACCAATTTTTAAGAACTGCGCGTCAGGTAGGTCCGCTTTGGGTCACTAGCGGACATTGCGCGGCTTCACGTTGATGTCCGCTTTATCCCCAATAGCGGACAAGGAAATCTGGACTTACGAATGCAACGCGCCCCCAAGATGACGCGTGAAGTTGACAGTAGGCACCCTCAGTCGGCTCGCTTCGTCGCGGGCTTGGTGACTGTTATCACCACACCGCAACGCGCACATTGATGGACGACCTGATGCGCCGTCTCAGAGGTCTGCATGGCCACCTGACAGACGGGGCACGGTTTCAGCGGTTCAGGGTTGCGAGGTGGTTGCATAAACGCAACCGATAATAATTCAATCCTTAGTCCTCAATTACGGATGTTTACGGATGTCCGCTTTGGGTCATTAGCGGACACGGCATCCACCCATGCTGAACGACTTGCGAAAGCTACCGAGACGCTGGTCCGCGCTTGTTCGACATCGTTGGCGGTGCCGTCGCGGATAGCGCCAGTTTGGTAAGCGCAAATTCGAGCACGTTTCTCTCGCAGAACTCTAAGTCGCTCTTTATTCGATATATCCGCTCTCCCGAGGGATCATGGGGCATCCGCCTGATAATTGTGAAGACGCCGACCGGACCGCCCGGCGGCTTGTACTCAACGCTCTCGCCCACTTCATAGGTCATATGAGAGCCTCCCAGCGAATCAAGTCATCTTAACAACTATGCCGCTTATCGAGGATTCTGCCCTCAACTACCTCGCTAAAGTCGTTGCGCTGAAGTCCCACCAGTCGGAGTGTCGATGTCCGCTTTGCCCCCGAAAGCGGACATTTGCGGGTATCGATGGAATGTCCGCTAAGTGCCATAATCAATAAGAACGAACGAATAGTCAGAAGCGTAGTCAAGAGGGAGACAGCCCATGACAATGCCACGGGAGCGACACGATCACGACGTTTTTTCGAGTGCCGGATCGCAAATGGCGATAATCAGCATGGCGGTAGTCGCCATGCTGATTATCGTTTGGCTTTATGTCTAGTGACACGCGAGCATTAGAGGCCATCGCGCTGGACCGTCTCTTTTTTAGGCGCGCGGATAGGTAAATTTCGGCGACGCTTCTTTTAGTAGATCGCCCATGACAATGCAGGATCCAAACCAGCGTCCAGGCCATTTGCCAAGTGCCAAACGACAGGTGACGCTTTTGATTGTGGCGATAATCGTGGTGCTGTTTCTCTCGATGGTGCTACATCTTTTATGAAATGCCAGCGTTGAGATGTGCTGCGCCACGCCATGTCCGCTTTACCCCCGAAAGCGGACATGTGCGGTGCAACTAGGATGTCCGCTTTGTGCCAATAGCGGACACTGCGGCCCACTGGCGCCTTCGCACCCACCGACTTATGGCGTTGAAATCAGACCGCTGCTGGTGGCGACCATCAGACGGTTGCCCCATCGAAAAATAGAGACGATTCTCCCTACTCCCGGCACCGTGTCTCCGCGCGTCACGCGCCAGGTGCCATTAGGCCCCTCCAACACTGCCGTGCCATTCATAACTTCACGCAGCGTCCAGCCCTCAATGGTAGTCGGTCTCGTCTCCGGCACTGGAGCTAATTTTACCGGAGCCTGTAGGTCCCGCGCATTGGGTCCTATCGACGTCAGTTGCTGCTCAGCGTCCTTCAATAATTTGCGTATTGAGTCGGCTTGGCGCTGCGTGTCGGACGAATGTTTGGGTTCGCGTGGAGCAACGGCCACAGCTGTCTCGCGGCTGCTTGCTGACACCGCCTCATGAATAAACGCATTGGGAGTCAGAAGACGATCGCCCTTGTTGGAAACGGGAATTTGAGCCGAAGAGTTAAGACCCCCGCTCGATCTGTCAACCGACGCCGAAGCAAACGGCGATGGCAGGGCGCTTATGACAAGCCACGTCAAGCCACCCGTTATAATGAGCGCGCCTGCAATTACACCTGCGCGAGCGCCCAGGCCATCAGTGGTGGGCAGAACGAAGACACGTTGGCTTTCGTCAAGCTTGATGTCGTGAGAGCCTGCACTGGTCCTAGTCAGGTCCGGTTCGCGACGCGCTTGTAAATTAGCGAACTTTCTCGCTTCCAAATTTTCGTTGATTGGTTGTCCCGCCGGTATCATCCCAATCCCTCGTGGCTGGATCCCAATGATCGACCTCCGGCCTAAATGGATGCTTAATGCCCAACAGAATTGTCCGTTGTGGTTCAGCGAAACTCGAATTCATAGCAGGTAAGATGTTAGTGACGCTCTGCTCTGCGGTGGAGCTGCTCGGCAATCGCCATGTCCGCTTTACCCTCGAAAGCGGACATTTGCGGGCGTCGATATCGGCTTTCTCTGGCGAACGCGGATGCTTGCCTCTAGCTAAGCCTTCCCCCGAACCTACGCGCGCCCGGCGCTCCGGAAGGCCTTTGCTGCCTTTCCGGCGGATACGAAAGTAGCGTGAGCATCCTTCGCCGTCATCGCCGGGGTCGTCTCGATATCAGACAAGCTGCCTCCCGCGGCAGCGGCGAGTACCGCAGAGGCGCAGGCCTTATCATCAGGGAACTCGCCAATAACCAGCCAGTCATGGTGGCCGAAGGTCAAGTACCACCCGATGAGCTTGCCTCCGACACTTTCGAAGAGTTTGGAGACGGCTTCCTCACGATTTTCCGGCTTAGCCACCATGCCCTTGACGGCATCTGAAGTGAAACGACCACGCGAGATGTAGATTGGCATTGCATCTCTCCTGAAGAAAATCTGCTTACTTGATCTAATTGAGAATGTCGCCCGCCCGCGAGCGGGACAGCCGCCGTGTCTAATTTCAGTCCACGTAGGCTGCGCGCCGATAACCACATTCTCACCAGATTGGCATTGATCTGGATCAAGCCCGTGGGCATGTCCGCTTTGGGTCATAAGCAGACATTTGCAGTGCAAAAAGGCATGTCCGCTTTACCCCCGAAAGCGGACAAGGTTCAGGGCGCGGTCATTCTGAATCGCACCCCCCGAGGCTCAGGACATGCCATCGTAGCGGCTTAAACCGGGACACTGGAAGAGGGCCACTACACGCGATGTCCGCTTTGCTCCGAAAGCCGACAAGTCATTGCATCGAAGCGAATTGACGCGATAGGCCAAGAGGAGACGTAGCTGCAAGCCAACGCAATGTCCCTCTCACCTTGCTGTCGGGCCCTCACATCTGACGCTTTCGACCGGTTATCATCGCCTTCACCAGGTTCTCGCGATGTTGGAAGCTGGCGACGAGCACGCCGAGCACATGAAGCATGACCAAGCCGAGCGTGGCATTGGCCAGCGCCTCGTGGACGCCCTCAACCCATTTCGCGCCCCAGAACTCATCGGTTGTCATCATGAAGCCGGTCGCGCAGGTCGCGGCCAGCATAGCAATGAGCACGACGATCATGAGGCCGCCGGCCGGGTTGTGGCCGACATAGCGCGGGGCTCTGAGCAGCACGACGTCGCGCAAATAGGCGGCAACTGCCGGTGGCGTTTTGACGAAGTTGCTGAACCGGGCATGCCGGGGACCGACAAATCCCCATACAATGCGGAGCGCGAGCAGCCCGCCGATTGCGTAGCCAGCAGCGATGTGGACGCGCTCGATTTCGTCACCCGTCGCGTAGGCCACGATAAACAGCGTGGCCAGCGACCAGTGAAACATTCGGACGAAGATGTCCCACACTTTGATCGTTGCCGGCGGCATCACGCCGCCGGCTTCGATCGCATGATTTGCGATGGTCATTGTCCTGACCGTCAGAGCTTGCCGATGATTTCGCCGTTTGTCGGATCGACGAACAGCTCGACGCGGTTACCAGCCTTGTCGATCGTGTAGATCTCGCCGCAGGCCGCCTTCAGTTTGGCCTTCTGCACCTTGTAGCCGAGGGCCTCGACCTTGGACTGCAAGGCCTGCATCGAGAGCCATTGGCTTTCGGGTGCGGATGTGCAGGGGCGGCCAAGGCTGCCGGCCTGCGCGGCGGTTGCGGCGCCGAGAATGGCGACGACGGCAATCATAGAAACGGTCTTGAGCATAGTCAGTCTCCTTGTTGTGTCGTCCGCGTTATGCGGAAGCAATGACGGGAGATTTGCACCGCACTGCTGACCAGAGCCTGTTGAGCGGCGTCAGCGAAGCGTCAGCGCAGCGCGCGGCGCGAAAGAAGACGGGGCCGGAAGTTAGGCTCCCGACCCCGTGCGATGGCGTTCGAACGTTTCAACGACGGTCCGTCCGCTCCCGGGAATCGTCGTTGCGGCCGCGCGGCTCGTTATGCTCACGGGATTCGTCGTGCCGCTCGCGCGAGCGCTCGGCGTGCTCGTATCGGTCGTGACGCTCGCCGCGGTTCTCGGTCGAGGCTTCGCGCGTGAGTTCGCTGCGCGTGCCGGATTTCGAGGTGTCGCTCGCCAGGGCCGCGGCTGAAAAGCCGAACAAGCCGACAAGCAAGCCGAGGATGATGGTGTTGCGCATGGTCAATTCTCCTTCGGTCAATGCCGGCCAGTGATGGCCAGCGATGACGGACCATGCCTGGACGAGCGTGACAGCCGGCTGTTGATCTATGTCAGGGAATTGTCAGGTCGCATCCGCCATAATTTCCAATATGAAATTGGCAAATTATCTCATGCGCTTGCGCCTCAAATTCTTGATATTTTGGCTTGTGCTCGTCGCGGCCATCGCGCCGTTCGGCCCGGCGCGCGCTGACCCGCAGGATCATGACGCGGTCCGCCTTGCCGTCGAGCGCGGCGAGGCTCAGCCGCTCGCGGAGATTCTTGCCAAGGTCCGCGCGAAGCTGCCGGGCGAGGTCGCCGGCGTGGAGATCGAGCGCAAGGCGGCCGCTGGCTTTACGAAATCCGCGTTGTGGACGGCAAAGGCCGTCTGTTCGAAGTCTACGTCGACGCGCGCACCGGCGAGATCGAGCGCGATCAAGGAGAAGTGATGCGCGTCCTCCTCGTCGAGGACGATCGGCGGATTGCGGCGGATGTCGCGCGCGCGCTCGAAGGCCGCGGGCTACGTCGTCGAGAACGGTGCGCGACGGCGAGGAAGCCTGGTTCCGCGGCGACACCGAGGACTACGGCGCCATCATTCTCGACCTCGGCCTGCCGGGAATGGACGGGCTCGCCGTGCTCAAGCGCTGGCGCGCAGACGGCCGCCGCATGCCGGTGCTGATCCTGACCGCGCGCGGAAGCTGGGCCGAGCGCGTCGACGGCATCGACGCCGGCGCCGACGACTACCTGCCGAAGCCGTTCCGCATGGAGGAGCTGCTCGCCCGGCTGCGCTCGATCGTCCGCCGTTCGGCCGGGCATGCCGCACCGGTGGTCAGCGTCGGCGACATCACGCTCGACGAGCGGCAGATGAAGGTCTGCAATGCGCGGCGTTCCGATCGCGCTGTCTCCGCTCGAATATCGGCTCGTCGCCTATCTGCATCCTGCACCGCGGCCGCGTCGTGTCGCAGCAGGAGCTGAGCGAGAATATTTACGGTCAGGATGACGCGCACAATTCCAACGCCATCGAGGTTCTGGTCGGCCGCGTGCGCAAAAAGCTCGGTGCCGACGTGATCGAGACTCGGCGCGGCTTCGGCTATCTCGTCCCGGAGCACGCCGGATGACGCGGAACTCGCTGCGGCTGCGGCTAGTCGCCGGCGGCGCGGTGATCATCGTGATCGCGCTCGCCATTGCTGGCGTCGCCCTGACGCTGTTGTTCGAGCGGCACGTCGCCCGCACGATCGCCGCAGACCTCGAAGTCCATCTCAATCAGCTTCTCGCCGGGATCAACATCGATCCCGACGGTCGAATCGTCGTGACCCGGCCGCCGGCGGACCCGCGATTTGCCGATCCGTTGTCGGGACTCTATTGGCAGATCGGCGACGACGAAGATCAGCTTCTGCGCTCGCGCTCGCTCTGGGACACGGTTTTGTCGCTGCCGGTGGACGACCCGGCGGCGGGCGAGACTCATCTTCACGAGCTTCCGGGCCCGGCCGGCGCGCGCGTGATGGTCGTCGAGCGGCGCGTGACATTGAATATCGCGGGACGACCGGCGCCGGTACGCGTTGCCGTTGCGGCGGACCGCGCGCGCGTGGTGGCTGCACGGCAATCTTTCGCCGGAGACCTTGTGCTGGCGCTCGGAATTCTCGGAATCGTCCTAGCAGCGGCAACATCGGTTCAGGCGGTATTGGGCCTGCGCCCTCTCGATATTCTGCGGCGAGGTGTCGCCGGCATTCGCACCGGCACAGAGAGTCGTCTGCAGCACGCGCGTTCCGGCCGAGGTCCAGCCGCTCGTCGAGGAAGTCAATGCGCTGCTGGAAGCGCGCGAGCATGACATCGCTCGCTCACGCGGCCGGGCGGCCGACCTCGCCCACGGATTGAAGACGCCGCTCGCCGCGTTGGCGGCGGATGGCGACCGTCTGCGGAAAAAGGGTGAGACTGCGATCGCGGATGAAATCGAGGCGGCCATCGACGCAATGCGCCGCCATGTGGATCGCGAGCTGGCCCGCGCCCGCCTGCGCGGCGATACGCGGCTGGACCGGAACGTCACCACGCCCGTGCGCTCGCTTGCATGCTCGCTGATCGCCACGCTGTCGCGAACGGCGGCCGGTGCTCGCATGAATTATCAGATCGCGGTCGCCGGCGATGTCGTCGCGCCTCTCGACCGGACCGACCTTGCGGAAGTCCTAGGCAATCTTTTGGAAAATGCGACCCGGCATGCCAGATCGCAGGTGCGGATCAGTGCAAAGACGTCATCCGGCGGCATGGCGATCGTGATCGAGGATGACGGCCCGGGTATTCCGGAAACCCTGCGGCCGGCGGCGTTGACGCGCGGCGCTCGATTGGACGAGCGCGGCGACGGCGCGGGACTAGGGTTAGCGATTGTGCAAGACGTGCTCGACGCTTACGGCTGGGAACTACAATTGGACAGCTCCGCTCTCGGGGGGCTCAAAGCTTCTTGTTGCGCGAAAGTTGATCACGAAGTCTAGACACCGATAGAGAGCAATCGCCCTAATCGCTGCGCCTTTTCAATTCTCGCCGGAGCGAGCGCACGTTTCCCGCCCGCTGTCCGCTTGGTGCCAAACATCAATCTTCACACGACCGTGCCGAATAGTTTTCCGACACCTGCGGTTAACGCCATCGCCAAAGCACCCCAGAACGTCACACGGACGGTGGCACGCAAAACGTTCGCGCCGCCTGCTCTTGCACCGATCGCACCCAGAAGGGCGAGGAAACCCAACGACGCACCGGACACGATTGGGATAATTGCATTCGCGGTCGATACGATAACCATGAGCAACGGCATAGCCGCGCCTACGGCAAATGTCGCTGCCGAAGTAAGTGCCGCTTGCGCGGGACGCGCTGTGGTAACTTCCGATATCCCGAGCTCATCGCGTGCATGGGCACCCAAAGCATCTTTTGCCATCAACTGCCGGGCAACTTGTTGTGCAAGCGCTCGTTCGACACCGCGCTTGACATAGATTTCAGCAAGCTCCTCCCGTTCGAATTCGATGTCCGCGCGCAACTCTTTGCGTTCGCGTGCGAGATCAGCCTTCTCCGTATCGGACTGCGAGCTGACGGACACATATTCGCCGGCAGCCATCGACATGGCGCCAGCCACCAGTCCCGCCACACCAGCGATCAGGACCTCGTTCTTCGTCGCGGCCGCTGAGGCGACGCCGACGATCAAGCTTGCAGTTGAGACGATGCCATCGTTCGCCCCGAGCACTGCGGCTCGTAGCCAGCCGATACGCTCTACAAGGTGGCGCTCGGGATGCCGGTGAACGCGGGTCATCAGTCGATCCACAAAAGTGTAGTCACTTTAGACTAGGAAGATGGTGCCACTAGGCATTGATGTGCATCAACGCAGTTTGGGCTTTGTCCGCTTTACCCCCGAAAGCGGACATTTGCAGTGCACTGGCGCATGTCCGCTTTGTGCCAATAGCGGACATCGTGAGCAGCATCCGCGTCAACAAAAAACCGCGAGCTTTCGCCCGAGGGTTTCCCGGCCACGTACCAATTTGATCAGGCGGCTTGCTTCCGCTTCCTGCGCCAGCCGATCAGTCCCAATGTGTCTATTTCATCCCGCTGCGACGCTGTTCGCATCTAATAGGGCATTCGGTCGTGCAAAGGTTTCGGTATCCCGAACTCGTTGCGCAGTATTCGGCGCAATATTCTGCGCACGACCGTTTTTGTTTTTTCTGAGTACCTTGTGCGAAGACAGACGAAGAAATTGCGATCAGCACGACCGTGCTTAGAATTGTGAGCATACGCATGGCTTCCCCCCAAAAAGGTTACCCTTCAATGTGTAACGCCCCCCGCGACGCCACATTGAACAGTGGCACAGAGCCGGCAGCGTATGCAACGTCCCCTGTTGGGTCAGAAGCGAACGTTTTTGCAGTGCAATGTCCGCTTTGGGTCATAAGCAGACATGTGCAGTGCAAAACGGCATGTCTGCTTTACCCCCGAAAGCGGACATTGTTTGCGACAAGGTTCGGATCATGAAGCCGGTCACCATCGCCTCGATCCGCGCCTACGGCGTTCGCCAACTGCTCGTCTATTGCAATGGCAAGCGTGAAGGCGATTGGCCCTGTCACCATCACGGTGAGCTGCCGATCGACCGCTTCAGCGCGGAGGAGACCTGTCAGAGATACAACGCCGCTGCCGCTGCACCGCCTGCGGCTGGCGACGTGCGGATCTGAGGCCGGATTACAGCAAGCAGCAGGCTGCGCGGCAAAGTACCGGCTGGATGATGCCGCCGGGACGATAGACGAAGGGATAACCCACAAAGTGTCGCGGCTGTGATCTGCAACACAGATTACTCGAACTAGCGCGGCCATCGTCGAGTCACGAGCTGCTGAGTCCCAAAAACACTCGGCTGTGCGTAGGGGGGCCGCTATGAAAGCCACAACTTAGCGGCCCCTCTTTCTTGAGCGACACCTAATCAAAAGCTCCATATGATCGATTTGGGGTGGGGACGGATTTCTCCTCCCTGGGGCGGTCCCGTCGGGATGAAACTATTGTGGCGCCCCGATTGGGGCCGCTTCCTTTTACAACAATCAAAATGAAATCAGGGGGATTTTTTCAAAGTGGTGCGGCCGAGAGGACTCGAACCTCCACGGGTTGCCCCGCTAGCACCTCAAGCTAGTGCGTCTACCAATTCCGCCACGGCCGCATTTTGTCGAGCACGATCTGGTCCGTACGCCGGTTCCCGCCTTTCGGCATCATGCTCATGGGGAGAAGGACGAAAGGCTCGAAACCCCGCATCCTGATGATGGCGGTCCATGTAACAAATAGGATGT
Source organism: uncultured Alphaproteobacteria bacterium (assembly GCA_963718035.1). GTDB lineage: Bacteria > Pseudomonadota > Alphaproteobacteria > Rhizobiales > Xanthobacteraceae > Pseudolabrys. The sequence continues at coordinate 11,935 of CAVQYD010000042.1, forward strand.
AGAGGGACAAGGCCCGGGCACCCTCGCCGCAGGCCTGATTTTGCTGCGGTTAGCGCATATCCGGCGGCCGCGGCAGCAGCTCCGCCACGTTGACGGCGATGCGATTGCCGTTCACGACGACGGTGCCCTTGGCCACCGGCAGATTATTGGCAAGGATGCTCACCGCATCCGTTTCGGAGGCGTCGAGCTCGATGATGGCGCCGCGACCCAGTCGCAGAACCTGGTGGACGGGCATAGATGTGGTGCCAAGCACCACGGTGATGTCGACGGCAACCTTGTCGAGTGTGGCCACGCTTGTTTCCTTGTTGTCGTTCCGCGCGTCCGGCGGGCAAGCGTCAGGTCACCACGGTATGGTGAATGAGTGGTTAACGCACGAAACGCCTTGATTGTCGGGCTTCCCGCGCCTGCCGGATCGGCGCCGGCCGAATGGCGCGTGAGCGATTCCCCCGTCTCCTACGAGGAGGCCGTCGCCGCCATGGACGCGCGCGCGACCGCCATCGCCGCCGGGAGTGCGCCGGAGCTGGTCTGGCTGCTCGAGCACCCGCCCCTTTATACGGCGGGCACGAGCGCCAATGCGGGAGACGTCCTCGACGCACAGTTTCCGGTCCACGAGAGCGGGCGCGGCGGGCAGCTGACCTATCACGGTCCGGGACAACGGGTCGCCTACGTCATGGTCGATCTCAAGCGCCGTACCCCCGACGTTCGCCGCTTTGTCGCCAGCCTGGAGGAATGGATCATCCGCACGCTTGCCTCATTCGACGTCGTGGGAGAACGGCGTGACGACCGGATCGGCGTATGGGTGCGCCGGCCGGACAAGGGCGAAGGCTACGAGGACAAGATCGCCGCGATCGGAATCCGCGTGAAGCAATGGGTGACACTGCACGGCATGGCGCTCAACGTCGCACCGGATCTGTCGCACTTCTCCGGCATCGTGCCCTGCGGCGTCAACGAAACGCGCTACGGCGTAACCAGCCTCGCCGATCTCAAAGTTCGTGCGTCCATGGCCGACGTGGATGCAGTATTGCGACGCGAGTTCGATCGGCTTTTCGGGCCAATGGCCGGTCAAACCGTCGGCAGCACGGAAAAGTCGCCACCGCTTCGTGCCGCGAGATCGACTTCGGTCCCTTCGCGCTGATCGAGTGCGCTCACGCGCGCCGAAAAAGGGCCGCGCCGGCACGCCTCGATCGCAGCCTCGACCTCGGCAGCAGGGCCGGCGAACACGGCCTCGACCGAGCCGTCGCGCCGATTGCGCACCCATCCCTGCAGGCCGCGTTGATGCGCTTCATCCTCGACAAAAGCGCGATAGCCCACGCCCTGGACACGGCCGCGGACGACGATATGGCGGATCACGCGATCGCTCACGCCCCGTCTCCCGCGTCGATGACGCGCGCACCGGTCCAGCGCGATGCCGACCATCGCTCAACCGACTGAACATAAGGCTCCGGCAGTTTCCATCCGCGCGCGGCCGCGGCGATCATCTCGACATAACCCGGGCGCGGCTTGCCGAACGCCCGCCGCCGCAAAAGGTAGATCATCGCCCGCACACGCCGCCCTTCAGTCCGCACCGGCAGATGCCTGACATCGTAGAGACCCTGGTGCAGGAGCTCGTAGGCGTGCAGCGCCGCGATATCGCGTGGCGTCAGGCGCCACAGAACGCCGTGCACGACATCACCCGCACTTGGCGCGACAGAGCCCCACCCTTCGAGGCCGACGAAGAAACGGTAACCCTCTAGTGTGGCCGGCCCGATTGCCCGCGCGTTCGGGCACCGGCGCGTCATCGCCGCCCGGTTCATGTTCGAGCCATAGGCGAAGTAGAGGGTCATCGCCCCGGCATAGCAGACCTGCGACCTATTCGTCAGCGCGGCCGCGTGGCGGCATCCAGCCGGTCGATCTCGCGTTCGTAGTCGTCCGGCGTTGCGTCTTCCTGATCCTCGTCGTGGATCGGGTGCTGGTCGTTGCCGCCATCAGGCGCCGGTGTGAACCGCCGCCGGCCGGGAGCCTCGCCCGGCCGCTCGTCGTCGCGCGGCGGCATTAAATCGGGTGGTGTCGGCGCGCTGATCGCGCCGCCGCAAGTCGTCACGCAATGCGTCCGGCGCGATGTATGGTTTCCAGAGTCGATTTCGTCAGGCGATCGGCGCCGCTGTCGCGGTTTGTTTCGCATGGCCTGGTTCCCTCTTGTGGTGTCGGGAACCAACGCTGCGACTGATGGGGGCCCCTGAGTTCCTGCGGGTTGGCGCAGAGCGAGCCCTCTGAAGATCGGCGTGATCGGTTCCGGCCGCCTCGGGGGCGCGATCGGAACACTGCTCGCCAAGGCCGGTCATCCGGTTATGTTCTCCTCGCGCCACCCAGACGAGCTCAAGAAACTGGTTGAGGATGCCGGCTCCAACGCCAGTGCAGGCACAGTCGAGCAGGCCGCCGCGTTTGGCGACGTCATTCTTATCGCGGTGCCCTACTCGGCCCTGCCGCAGGTCGGTCGTGACAATGCGAAAGCGCTCGCCGGGAAGGTCGTGCTGAATGCCTCGAACCCCGTGATATCGCGCGACGGTGACGTCGCCAAAGCAGCGCAGGAAAAAGGTGTCGGCGAAGCCGATGTCGAACATCTGCCCGGTACGCGTCTGGTGCGGGCATTCAATTCAACCGGCGCGGGCAGGTTCACGAGCGAAGCACATCGATCCGGCGAAAAGCTGGGCGTAGCGATCGCCGGCGACGATGCCGGCGCGATGAAGGTCGCCGCGCAGATCGTGCGCGACGCCGGCTTCGAACCCGTCGAGGTGCCGCTCGCGCGCGCCAAGGAATTTGCCCCACCCAGCCCGCTGTTCGGCAAAGCGCTGTCAGTTTCCGAGCTACGCAAGGCGCTCGGGGTCAATCAATGACACAAGGTACGGAAGCCGCCGGCGCCGAAGCAAGCGCCGGCGGCTTTTTCCACGTCTTCCTGGGCCGGCTGGCACAAGTCAGGCCCGGCGAAGCACCCGCACTGGGCTGGGCCTGGCTCTACATCTTCTCGGTCCTGTCTTCCTATTACATCATGCGTCCGATCCGCGATCAGATGGGGGTCGCCGGCGGCGTCAACAATCTGCAGTGGCTCTTCACCGGCACGCTGATCGGCATGCTGCTGCTCAACGTCCCCTATGCTTACCTCGTGAAGACTTTGCCGCGCACACGTTTCATCACCATCACCTACCGGTTCTTCGCCGCCAACATCCTGCTGTTCGCGATCGCGCTGCATTTCGCCGATGCCGAGCAGACCATTTGGATCGGGCGTGCGTTTTTCATCTGGATCTCAATTTTCAACCTGTTCGTCGTGTCGGTGTTCTGGGCGCTTATCGTGGACACCTTCAATTCCGAGCAAGGCAAGCGGCTGTTCGGCTTCATCGCGGCCGGAGCAACCATCGGAGCGATTACAGGCTCGAGTATCACCGCAACCTTCGCCCGGCACGTGCCGACACCGCTGCTGCTGGTCGGCGCGATCATCTTGCTCGAAGTCGCGGTATTCAGCGTGCGGCATTTGTCGCGGCTGTCGGAGGCGCTTAACGCGCGCCCACATGAATCACCCGGCAGCCCGGTGGGCGGCGAATATATTTGCCGGTATCACGCATCCCTTCAAGTCGGCCTATCTCGCCAATGTCAGCCTTTTCATCCTGCTGTTCACCATCACCGCGACATTTCTCTATTTCCAGCAGGCAAGCCTCGTGCGCGACAATTTTCATGATCGCGGCGCGCAGACCGCGTTCTTTGCGCAAATCGACCTTGCGGTGAACGTGATCACGTTGATCGTGCAGTTGTTTTTCACCGGCCGCATCGTCGGATCCCTCGGTGTGGGCCTGACGCTCGCAATATTGCCCGCGCTCACTTTGCTCGGGTTCGGTGCTTTGGCGGCATTGCCGGCGGTGTCGACACTGGTCGTGTTCCAGGTATTGCGCCGTTCTAGCGACTACGCCATCGCGCGACCGACCCGCGAGGTGCTCTATACCGTGGTGCCGCGCGAGGACCGCTACAAGGCGAAGAACTTTATCGATACCGTTGTCTATCGCGGCGGCGATCAGGTTGGCGCCTGGGCTTACGCGCTGATCGCTATGACCGGTTTTGGCTCCGCTCTTATGACTACAATCGCGATTGGGTTGGCCGCGGTCTGGCTGATCAACGGCCTGTGGCTCGGCCGGCGACAGGCCTTGCTGGCCAGTCGAGAGGGCTAATCGCGCCGCTCTTCAGGCGAACTCGAGAATGACAGCGTCGACCGCAAGACTGTCGCCCGGCTTCGCGTTGATCTTCTTGACCGTGCCGTCGATCTCGGCGCGCAGCACATTTTCCATCTTCATCGCTTCCACCACCGCGACCGTCTCCCCCGCTTTGACCTCCTGCCCTTCCTTGACGGCAATCGAGACCACCAGGCCCGGCATCGGGCACACGACCTGCTTGCCGGTGTCGCCCGCCTTTCTCACCGGCATCAGCCGCGCGTAGCCGGCCTCGCGCTCGGTATAGACATAGGCGCGGGTCTCGACGCCGCGGTAGGACAACGCAAAACCATTCGGGATCGCGCGCACCTGGACCGTCGCCGGATGGCCGTCAACCGTTCCGCTCCAGACCGGCGCACCCGGCTTCCAGTCCGACACGACGCGCGACGCGCGGGCCTTGCCGTCATGAAACCGGACCTCGATCACGCCATTCTCGCGCTTCACGGTCAGTCGTATTTCCTCTTCGCCGAGCCACACCGCCCGCTCGCTCTCGCGCGTCACGGTCTTGCCGCCCAACTGTCCCGATATGCGCCGCTTGCGCTCGCCGAGCACGTGGTCGATTGCAGCGGCGACAGCCGCAAGCACTTTTGCCGTTTCGCCCTGCGGCGCGGCCGCATGAAAGCCGCCCGGAAACTCCTCGGCGATGAAGCCAGTCGAAAGCTTCCCCGCCTGCCAGCGCGGATGCGCCATCAGCGCCGCGAGAAACGGAACATTGTGGCGGATGCCGTCGATCACGAAGGCATCGAGCGCATCGCTTTGCGCGGCGATCGCCGCCGCGCGCGTCGGCGCATGCGTCACGAGCTTGGCGATCATCGGGTCGTAGTAGAGTGAAATCTCGCCGCCCTCGTAGACGCCGGTATCGTTGCGCACCGTCACGCCGTTGGCGGTTTGCTCTTTTGGAGGCCGATAGCGTGTCAGGCGGCCCGTGGACGGAAGGAAATTGCGGTATGGATCTTCGGCATAGACGCGGCTTTCGACGGCCCATCCGTCGAATTTGACATCGCTCTGCTTGATCGAAAGCTTCTCGCCCGCGGCAACCCGGATCATCTGCTCGACCAGGTCGATCCCGGTCACCAGCTCGGTCACCGGATGCTCGACCTGCAGCCGCGTATTCATTTCGAGGAAATAGAAGCTCTTGTCCTGCCCGGCGACAAACTCGACCGTGCCGGCGCTGTCGTAGCCGACCGCCTTGGCGAGCGCGACCGCCTGCTCTCCCATTTTCTTGCGGGTTGCGGCGTCGAGCAGCGGCGACGGTGCCTCCTCGATGACTTTCTGGTTGCGGCGCTGGATCGAGCATTCGCGCTCGCCGAGGTGGATGACATTGCCGTGCTTGTCGCCGAGCACCTGAATTTCGACGTGACGCGGATCCGTGATGAACTTTTCGATGAAGACCCGCTCGTCCCCGAACGATGACTTTGCTTCCGAGCGCGCGCGGGCGAAGCCTTCGGCCACCTCAGCTTTGCTGCGCGCTATGCGCATGCCCTTGCCGCCACCTCCGGCGCTCGCCTTGATCATGACCGGATAACCGATTTCCTCGGCAACCCTGATCGCCTCCACCTCGTTTTCGATGACACCGAGATTGCCTGGGACGGTCGATACCTTGGCAGCTGCAGCCGCTTTCTTCGACTCGATCTTGTCGCCCATCGCGGCGATCGCCTTCGGGTTCGGCCCGATAAAGACAATGCCGGCAGCGGACAGTGCTTTCGGAAACGCCTCGCGCTCGGAGAGAAAACCGTAACCGGGATGTACCGCCTCCGCCCCGCTCTGCTTGCAGGCGGCAACGATCTTTTCGATCACCAGGTAGCTTTCGGAGGCCGGCGGCGGGCCGATCGCGATCGCGCTATCCGCCATAGCGACGTGGAGCGCGTCGCGGTCGGCCTCCGAGTAGACGGCGACCGTTTCGATACCCAGCTTGCGCGCGGTCTTGATGATCCGGCAGGCGATTTCGCCGCGATTGGCGATCAGGATACGCTTGAACATTCCGTCTCAGTGGCCCCAGATGCCGGACATTTGGCTTGCGGCGTCAATTAGGAAAAGTCAATCGCCGCCCCAGCATCAGGCAGAAAATGCTTTTCCACCCGGTGCCTTAGCACGAAAGCGTTTGTTCTCCCTATCCGCGTATGGCCGCGCGTTGATGCTCTTTGGCACGCGCCCTATTCCACCATGGGCGCCGTCGACTATATTAAGGACGACTTCATAGCAATTTGAGTGGAGGTTGGTCATGGCGTTGGCGATTGGCGATACCGCACCCGATTTCGAGGCAGAAACGACGGAAGGCAAAATCCGATTTCACGATTGGCTGGGCAATTCCTGGGGCATTTTGTTCTCGCACCCGAAGGACTTTACGCCCGTCTGCACCACCGAGCTCGGCACCATGGCCCGGCTCAAGCCGGAATTCGACAAGCGCAACACAAAAATCATCGGCATATCGGTCGATCCGGTCGACAACCACAAGAAGTGGGCGGTCGACATCAAAGAGGTCGTCGGCTTCGCACCGAACTATCCGATGATCGGCGATCCCGAGCTGAAGATTTCGAAGGCCTACGGCATGTTGCCGGCGAGCACCTCCGGCACCTCGGAAGGCCGCACGCCGGCCGACAACCAGACCGTCCGCAACGTCTTCATCGTCGGCCCGGACAAGAAGATCAAGTTGATCCTGGTCTACCCGATGACGACGGGCCGCAACTTTGACGAGGTGCTGCGTGTCATCGATTCCCTGCAACTGACCGCCAAGCATCGCGTCGCAACGCCCGCGAACTGGAAACAGGGCGAAGACGTGATCATCGCCGGATCGGTCAGCGACGATGAAGCCAAAAAGATCTGGCCTCAGGGTTTCAAGGCGCCGCGGCCTTATATCCGCATCGTGCCGCAGCCACGCGGCTAGCGGACCCGAGATTGCACACAAAGGGCGCGGACGATAACGTCCGCGCCCTTCCTGTTTTATTTCGGCTGGGGGATTGAATGAACGACGCGGCCAACAAGCAACCGCCATTTGCCGAATTTCTCGGCCTCAAGATCACGCATGTTTCGCCCGAACGGGTGACCGCAGAACTCGTCGCGCGCGATGACCTTAACAACCGTTTCGGCATCATGCATGGCGGCGCCACTCATGGCGCTTGCCGACAATCTCGGTGGCACGGCGACGACCGCCAATCTCAAGCCAGGTCAATCCACCACGACAATCGAAAGCAAGACCAATTTTTTCGCGGCGGTGCCGATCGGCGACGTCGCGAAAGCGGAATGCACGCCGCTCCATCGCGGCCGCACCACCATGGTCTGGCAGACGCGCATCACGCGCGGCGACGGCAAACTTTGCGCGCTGGTGACGCAAACCCAGCTCGTTCTCGAGCGCGGAAAGTAGCGATCAGCGGTTCGATCTGGCTTCGCCGCGCCACGGTTAGCCAATACAACGCCGACGGCGCAAACCAGCATGCCGAAAACCGACAGCGCGTCGAGCCGCTCGCCGAACAGGCCATAGGCGAACAACGCCGTGACCGCCGGCACCAGATAGAAAAGGCTTGCAAAGCCCGTCGCCGCCGAGCGCCGGATGAGCCAGTACATCAGGCCCACCGCTGCAATCGACAGAACCAGCACCAGCCAGGCGAGCGCGAAGATGAGCTCGCCGCTCCAGTGGATCACGCGCGTCTCGAATGCAAAGGCGCCGATCGCGAACAGGATGCCGGCGCCGAAATACTGCACGAGATTGCCCGCGCGCCAGTCGATGCCGCCGCAATAGCGCTTCTGATAAAGCGTGCCGAGCGTGATCCCGATCAGCGAGAGAAAGCTGGCAAACCAGCCCAGCGGCGAGCCTGCCATCACGATATCCCGGTCGTGCAGCACCAGGACGACGCCGATGAGCCCGAGCACGAGGCCGAGCCACTGAATGCGGGTGACCGTCTCGCCCATGAAGCGGTTGGCGATCGTCGACGTGAGGATTGGCTGCAACCCCGGGATCAGCGCCGATATACCGGCCGGCACGCCCTGGCTGATCGCGGTGAACACGCCACCAAGGTAGAGCCCATGCACCAACGCTCCGGCCGCAAGGCTATGGGCGATGTCCGGCCGGCTTGGGAAACGCGCGCCTCCGATGGCTGCGATCAACGCCATGAGGACGACGACAAAGACCATGCGCACGGCCAGGAACGTCAGCGGCTCGATGTAAGGCAGGCCATAGCGGGCGCCTATGAAGCCGGTGCTCCAAAGCAGGACAAAAACGACCGGAGCAGTCGTGATCGCCAGTTGCGTGAGGCGCGATGATTTTGGCGGCACAGGAGGCTTTGCTGACGGCGGAAGGCGGCACGCCTATACCATTTTTTATGCAGCGTTTCCTTGCCCCCTGTTGCCGGATGGGTCCCTATGCACAAGCCGCATGGGGGCGGCATCGGGGGCTTCGTAGCCATGAAACTGCTGGTATTTTACATCGTGTTTGTCGCAATCGGCGAAGCAATTGCTTACGCCGCCGGCCGGACCGTCGAGCTTTGGTCGCCGGCAACAAGTCTGCCGGTATTCCTCGGCCTATTTTTCTTCATGCTGTGGGCCGCGTGGCGGCTCGCCGTGAAGGTGCCCTGAGTTCAGGTTCCAAAACTCACGCGCTTGTTAAAGGAACCGCAGGCGTAGCCCGCGGGTTTCTTCTATTCGGCACGAAAAAATACGTCGAATGGAAGGAGGACGTCATGACAGACCCGCGCTTTACCGACCCGCGGTACAACGATCTGCGGCTGAGTGACCCGGTGCTTCGGCGGGACGACAGTGCCGCCGGCGGAATGTGGGGCTGGATCGCGGGCGTCGCGGTTCTGCTGCTGATCGGTTTTCTGATCATCGCCGGCTGGAACAACAACCCCAATACGGCGAGCAGCGGCTCATCGCCGACGGCGACCAAAAGCGCACCTATGAGCAGCACGCCGAGCACGACCGGTTCGGGCTCGACGTCGCCGCGGCCGGCCACGCCCGCTGCGCCAACTGCTCCGGCGCCATCGCAACCGTCGCAGGGCGGCGCGAAGTAGTAGTAAGAAGTAACCCGCACGATTTGACGAACGCCGCTCCGGCACGTTGAGCGCCGGGGCGGTGGCGTGCCGGAGTGTGTGACGATGACCTGGCACCCCCCTGCCGCTAGAAACAGGCAGAGGAAGCGCCGCGACCGGACCAACGGCGAGCCGGCGCAACGCCAAACGAAGTGAGTTAGCCCAAGATCGACGAGATGCCGAAGCCGAGGGTCGCGCTGACGACGGCCTCGATTGCCTGAAACTGGATTCCCGTCAATTCGTGACTGACATAAGGAAATAGCGCCCCGCCGAGCGGCAGCATGAGCGCCGCCACAAGCGCAACGCAAAGCAATCGCATGAGCATAGCCCTGTCGAGCATCGTATCCCCCCCTGCTCTTTTTTTCTAATTGTGTCACGGCCGATGCGCCCCGGGCAACCTCAGATCTTCAGCGCCTGGTCGATCGGCACTCGGTAACCGTTCGAGAGGCTGTTCGTCTGGTTTGCCAAACCGACCACCGCCATCAGCTCGCCGAACATAGCTTCGCTCATTCCGGCCCTGCGGGCGGCTTCCGTGTGGGTCGCAATGCAATAGCCACAGCTATTGGTGGCCGACACCGCCACATAGATCATCTCCTTGACGAGAGGATCGAGCGCACCGGGCGCCATCACCTCCTTCACGCTTTCCCAAATCCGCTTGAGCGTCTTCGGATCGTGCGCGAGATATTTCCAGAAATTGTTCACGTCGGGGACGTTGCGGGTTTTCTTGATGTCGTCAAAGACCGCGCGCACTTGCGGCGACGCATCGGCATATTCGATTGGCGGGGGTGTCGGCATCGGCGAGGCTCCTGCACCTTTTGTCATGGCCGGGCTTGTCCCGGCCATCCACGATACTTGTAACAATATGACCAAATAAGAAGACGTCGGATGCCCGGCATAAAGCCGGGCATGACGCTCCGCTTGTACGCGCGGGAGAAAATTCATGCCCAAGACACCTGACTATTTTGCGGGAAAAACCATCATCATCACCGGAGCCGCCAGCGGCATCGGCCGGGCCACGGCGCTCATTTTCGCGCGCGAGAAGGCGAACGTCGTCTGCGCTGATATCGACGAAAACGGCGTCAAGGAGACGGCGGAAAAGATCAATGCAATCGGCAGCCAGGCGCTGGCGCTTACCATCGACGTCACCAAACGCGGTGCGGTCAAGGACATGGTCCAGCTCGCCATCGACGGCTTCGGCACCGTGCACTTTCTGTTCAATTCCGCCGGCGCCGCCATCAGGCGCGCGAAATTTCTCGAGATCGATGACGATCTGTTCGACAGGACGTTCGATCTCAACGTCAAGGGAACGCTCTATCCCATGCAGGCGGTGCTGCCGCACATGCTCGCAAACAAGTTCGGCGTGATCGTCAACATGGGCAGCATGTCGCACCGGCGCGGCGGGCCAGGATCCTCGGTGCATTATGCCGCCGCCAAGGGCGCGGTGGTCACGATGACAATGGGCGTTGCGCGAGAATTTGCCGCCCAGGGCATTCGCGCTCTCTCGATTTCACCGGGACCGATCCGCACGCCCTTTCAGGCGGCGGCCAGCAGCTCTCCCGAGCTCGTTCAGCGCTTTCTCGACGACGTGCCGATGAAGCGTTTCGGCGAGCCGGAGGAGATCGGAGAACTCGTCCTCTTCATGTGTTCGGATGCCTGCACGTTCATGACCGCCGATACTGTTTACGTGAATGGCGGCGGCGGCTGGCGCTGAAAAGGCAAATGCGCAGGCACGGACCCGCGCATTGCACTCATTCGTCTTCCGACAGCCTAGGCAGCGGCATTTAGCAGGCTGGCGTTTTCCAGCTCCAGCATGGCCGCCTTTTTTGCATTGGCCATGAGCTCGGCCACCGGGACCGTCGCCATCTCGTTCTCCCGGACCAGCGGCAATCGCAAATGAGGCGCCTCGCGGAACCAGACGTACTCGTAGACGTGACCGGTCTCTGCGTGCTCGACCGCGATCGTCCGGCCATGGATCTTGATGCCGAAATCGCGGACGCATGCCTCGGTGGCAAGCTTGGGCGACTGCAAGCCGAAGATCCTGTGCAGGACGGCATCGATTTCGGTCGGAAAGAACGGCTTGTGCATCACGGCCGTCGCGCCGAGCTTGAATGCCTCACGTTCACGCGCGGCATTATATTCAGCCGAGATCATCACGACTTTTGCCTGCGGGTTTGCCTGCATCAGCTTGGCAAGGGTCGCATAGCCGTTCAGTCCCGGCATGTTGATGTCGAGGAAAACCACGTCGAACGTCTCGGCGTTGCACCGTTTGACAGCCTCGGCTCCGGAATGCGCCTCTTCGATGTTCAGATGAAAAATCGAGCTCGCCAGAACCTTGCGCATCACCTTCAGAGCGACCGCCAAATCATCAACGAGCAGCACCTGCATCGGCGTCGACACGCGCTGATAGGTCGACAGGATCGCCGCGATATCCTTGTTGCCGAATGGCTTGGTAAGGAACTCGTAAGCCTCGAGCTGCCGCGCGAGATCGATGCAGCGCCGATTGGCCCGCCCCGAAATCAGCGTCACGAACGTTTTGTTGCCGGCAATGCGTGCTGCCCACAGTGCATCCATGCCGCCCATTGTCGGCATATGAACGTCGATGAATGCCAGATCGACACCGTGGTCGAGCGCTTGCAGGCATTCCACGCCGTCAAAAGCATGGACGATGTTCGCAACGTATTCGGACGGCAACGCGTCGCGAATGAGCTGGTGAACAGTGCTTGCATCATCAGCGATGAGTACTTTCGTCTGTCTTTGCTGCATCAAAATTACCCTCCATCAGCCCACCGCACTGAAAATGCGGAGCGACCTCAAACGTTCAAGGTCGGCACAAGGACTGACGAGTTCCTGGCTAATTTGTGCTTGGATAAGTGTCGCGGGTTTTACTCAATTGCGTCGCTGCTCGCACGGGCATACCGCTCGCGACCAAAAATCCTTTATATCCTCTTCAGGGCCATGACTATAAACTGCTGAAAATATTCGCTTGATTGGGGAATATTTGGCCAGCGCCGTAGTTAGTCGGCTCAGAGGATTTAGCCGCAAAGGCGTTATGGGAGGGAGGCATGGGTAGGATCACGCTCGTCGCCGTTGTTGCTTCGGCCTGTCTGGTCGCGCCCGCGCTCGGGCAGCAGCCGTCGGGCCCGCCGGTCGGACCCGACTGGTCGAAGATCGAGGTCAAGACCTTCGATCTCGGCAACCGCACCTATATGCTCGAGGGCTTCGGCGGCAACACGACGATTGCCGCCGGCGACGACGGCGTCATCATGGTGGACGGCCAGTTCGCGCAGATGTACGACAAGCTCAAGGCCGCGATTGCCGCCGTCACGCAGCAGCCGGTGCGCTTCCTCGTCAATACGCACTATCACCGCGATCACGTCGGCGGGAATGCGCCGTTCAGCAAAGACGGTGCGGTTGTCGTCGCCCAGGAGAACGTGCGCAAGCGTCTCGCCGAAGGCACGACGATGGCCGTGCCGGAAGTCAAATACACGCCGGCGCCCGAGGAAGCGCTGCCAGCCATGACGCACAAAGACGGCATGACGCTGCAGGTCAAAGGCCGCATCCGCGCAACTCAAGCATCCGGTCAACGCCCATACCGACGGCGACACCTTCGTGTACTTCGCCGACGCAAATGTCATTTCGACCGGCGATACCGTCGCGATGGGCCGCTATCCGAACATCGATTTCGCCAATGGCGGCAGCCTCAAGGGAATGATCGCCGCATCGGACGCTTATCTGGCGCTCGCCAACGACGGCACCAAGATCGTGCCCGGCCACGGGCCGCTCGCCACCAAGGCGCAGCTCGCCGAATACCGCGCGATGCTCTCGACCGTCCGCGACCGGATGCTGGCGCTGATCAAGGAAGGCAAGAGCGAGGCCGATGTCGTCGCCGCCAAGCCCTTCGCCGACTTCGACGCCAAATTCAAGGCGAACGACCAGGCCAGCACGAACTGGATGCGCGTGGTCTATGCGAGCGTGAAGAGCGAGTAAGCCTGCAAACGCTGCCGGCTAAAGAGGCAAATTGTCGTGCTTTCTGGCCGGCATCTCGACGTGCTTGTTGCGCAGCATGGCCAGCGCGCGGGCGATGCGCCGGCGCGTCGAGTGCGGCATGATCACGTCGTCGATATAGCCCCGTTCGGCCGCGACAAAGGGCGATAGAAAGCGCTCTTCATATTCCTTGGTGCGCGCCGCGATCTTCTTCGGGTCGTCCATGTCGGCGCGGAAAATGATCTCGACCGCCCCTTTCGCGCCCATCACGGCGATCTGCGCCGTCGGCCAGGCGTAGTTCAGGTCGCCCCCGACATGTTTGCTCGCCATCACGTCATAGGCGCCGCCGAAGGCCTTGCGCGTGATCACGGTGACCAGCGGCACCGTGCACTGGCTGTAGGCGAACAGAAGCTTGGCGCCGTGCTTGATCAGCCCGCCATATTCCTGGTCGGTGCCGGGAAGGAATCCGGGCACGTCCACAAAGGTGACGATCGGAATGCCGAAAGAATCGCAGAAGCGCACGAACCGGGCCGCCTTGCGCGAGGCATCGCTGTCGAGCACCCCGGCAAGCACCATCGGCTGGTTGGCGACAAAGCCGACCGTGCGCCCGGCGATGCGGCCGAAGCCGGTGACGATGTTCTTGGCGTAGGCCGATGAGAGCTCGAAGAAATCGCCCTCGTCCGCGACTTTGAGGATCAATTCCTTGATGTCGTAAGGCTTGTTCGGGTTGTCCGGCACCAGCGTATCGAGCGATTCATCGATGCGGTCGGATTCATCCTGCGTCGGCCATTCCGGCACGCCGCTCTCGTTGTTCGACGGCAGAAAGTCGATCAGCCGGCGCATCTGCAGCAGGCACTCGACGTCGTTCTCGAAGGCGCCGTCGGACACGCCGGACTTGGTCGTATGCACGGACGCGCCGCCGAGCTGCTCGGCGGTGACGACCTCGTTGGTCACCGTCTTCACGACGTCGGGGCCCGTGACGAACATGTAGCTCGTGTCCTTCACCATGAAGATGAAGTCGGTCATGGCCGGGGAATAGACATCGCCGCCCGCGCAGGGGCCCATGATGACGCTGATTTGCGGAATGACGCCGGAGGCGATCACGTTGCGCTTGAAGACCTCGCCGTAACCGCCAAGGGCGGCCACGCCTTCCTGGATGCGTGCGCCGCCCGCATCGAACAGGCCGATGATCGGGCAGCGCGCCCGCATCGCCATGTCCTGCACCTTGATGATCTTCTGTGCGTGCGTCTCGGACAGCGAGCCGCCAAACACCGTGAAATCCTTGGAGAAGAGATAGACCGCGCGCCCGTTCACCGTTCCCCAGCCGGTGACGACGCCGTCGCCCGGGATCTTCGATTTTTCCATGCCGAATTCGTTCGAGCGATGCTCGACGAACATGTCGAATTCCTCGAAGGAACCCTTGTCGAGGATGAGCTCGATGCGTTCGCGGGCTGTCAGCTTGCCGCGCTTGTGCTGGGCCTCGATGCGCGCCTTGCCGCCGCCGAGGCGGGCCTCCTCACGGCGCTTCTCAAGTCTGTCGAGGATGTCCTTCATTCCGCTCTCACCCCTGCCCGTCGCCGGGTCGGAATCCCGCCCGCCAGAGGCATACCATGAGAGGCCAATATCGTCATTGGAGAGGCTTGGCACCGCCCCCAAAGACTGCTTACAAGCCGGGCATGAGCGAGCATCAGACCGCGGCAGAGCTTATCCAGCAGGGCCTCGTGCACCACCGTGCCGGGCAGATTTCGCTCGCCATGGATCGCTATACCCAGGTGTTGCGCAACGACCCGCAAAACGCCGACGCGCTGTACTACATCGCCGTTATTGCCTGCCACGAAGGCCAGTTTCAGCAGGGCATCGATCTTGCCCGCCGGTCATTGTCTTTCCGGCCCAGGCAGGCGCGCGCCTACAATCTGATCGGCCAGGCGCTGCATCGGATGGGAGATCTCAAAGAAGCACTCGAAAGCTTCGACAAGGCGCTCGAATGCGACGTCAATTTCGCCGACGCCTATGGCAACCGCGCAAATATGCTGGCCGAGCTCGGCCGCCATGCCGAAGCGATATCAAGCTTCGACCGCGCCGTTGCGCTCAACCCGAGATCGGCAACGGATTGGCTCAACCGCGGCGCCACCTTGCATGGCATTGGCCGCGTCGAGGACGCCATCGCGAGTTATGACAAGGCCATCGCGCTCGACCCGGATTTCTGCGTGACGCACAACAATCGCGCGCACGCTTTGCTCGATGCGGGGCGCAACGATGAGGCGCTTGCCGCCTATGACCGCGCGATCGCGCTCGAGCCGAAAATGGCGGAAGCCTATCTCGGCCGGGCGGTTGTGCTGAAAAAGCTCGCCCGGCTGGACGATGCCCTCGCCAGCGTCGACAAGGCAATCGGGATGAAGGGCGATGTCGCCAAGATGCACGAGGCGCGCGCCTCTCTCTTGCGCGATCTCGGGCGAGACGAGGATGCGCGCGCGGCCGATGCCAGAGCCGCCGAACTCGCCGCAAAGGTCGGCGGGAGCAACTCGAGCGCACCGCCCGCAAATTAAAGTTGCAGATTTGTGGAACTTTCAGGCGGTTCCGGTCGTTTGGCGGGATAGTCAGAAGGACATCCTCCATGAATCACGCCACCTCCCGCGGCACCGCGCCGCGCCTTGCCACTCCCACTGATCTGGGCGCCAATGCCGCAAAAGACATCGCCGGTGCCCTCAACGGCATCCTGGCCGACAGCTTTGCGCTTTATCTCAAGACCAAGAATTTCCACTGGCACGTCAGCGGACCGCATTTCCGCGACTATCACCTGCTGCTCGACGAGCAGGCCGAGCAGATCTTTGCCACGACCGACGTCCTCGCCGAGCGCGTCCGCAAAATCGGACAGCCGACTTTGCGCTCGATCGGCGATATTTCGCGCCAGCAGAGGTTGTCCGATAACGATGCCCCCTACGTCGAGCCGCAGGACATGCTGGCGGAATTGCGCGACGACAATCAGCGCGTCGTTGCGTCGATGCGCGAAGCGCACGACGTCTGCGACGAGCACAATGATGTCGCGACCGCAAGCCTTTTGGAGACATTCATCGACGACGCCGAAAAGCGCGTGTGGTTTCTCTACGAAGCAAGCCGCAAAGGCGACCCGACCGGTCACTAGCCACAGTTAGCCCGTCAGGATCAGCACGCTCACCGCCGCGTGGAATTCCGCCTCGCGGAACGCGCGGCGCTGGAGCGCAAGCTCGTCACGGCCCCACTGCGACATCTGCCAGTCTTCGTCGACATGTGCCGCCGACCAGACCTCGCCGGGATCGAGCGCCCGGTGGGCAAGCGCGACCGCGAGCAGACCTGAGCCGGTCAGCGTCGTGATCGATGAAACGGCGCCGAGCCGCCACGGCTCTGTGGGAATAGCGGAACGCAAAGCCTCAACGGATTCGCGCGGCTGGGCGACGTGCATGACACCTTGCGCCAGCACGAAGCGCGCGTTGAACCGGTCGCGTGCCCAGGCCAGGACCGGATCCCATGCGCGCGCTTGCTTTTCGACCAGACCGGCAGGCGCCTCCGCGCGATAAAACACCAGATCGGATCGCAGATATTTCTCGATCTCGTCGGCAACAGGCCGCGGCGCGTCGCACACCGCATCGATAATGGCGTTGGCCAGCCGCGTCAGCGGCATGCGCGCCGGATCGACGACGTCGCTTTGCGAATTCCATTCGCCGGCGATTGCTTCGGCGAGTTCACGTGTCGGCGCGTTCAGCGTGCGCCGCGCCGGCGTCTTAACCGGTTTCCCGTCGAGCAGGATCGCACCGCCCTCGCCGACATGCGCGGTTTCGTAGAACCGCTTGCGCAAATTCGGCCGCCCGCCGCGGCGCGCCGATTCCATCGGGTCGAGCGGCTGGTTTTCGAATATCTCGGTAAATATGTCGCGCATCAGATGATCGTGATTGTGCGCCGCAACAACAGCGGAACCAAGCCCGCGCGATGTCTAAACGTGATCGCCATAAGCGCCGCTGGCGCGTACCAAAATCGCCCCGCTCCGGACATTAGACCGCCGCTTTCAGAGAGCGAAAAACCTATCTGCAGACTTGCGGTTGATAGGCCTCAACCATGACGGAAGGATAGGTAGCCTTGCGGGTTGGTACCCAATAATATCCGCCTCGGAATCGCGCCGGGAAACAAGGCCAATTGAGGACAATCGCCGCCGGGGCTGTGACGCGACGCCGTTTATATAGTGCGGAGTAACGGGGCGCGTTTCGAGGAGTCAATGAAGAATACCGACATTTCTGCCCCGGATTACTTCCACAAGGTCGTGGACTGCCAATGGGCTTGCCCGGCACATACACCGGTTCCGGAATATATCCGGCTGATCGCGCACGGCCGTTATTCCGACGCTTACATGATCAATTGGTACTCGAACGTGTTCCCGGGAATCCTGGGCCGTACGTGCGACCGCCCCTGCGAGCCGGCGTGCCGGCGCGTCCGGGTGGAGAAGGAGCCGGTGGCGATCTGCCGCCTGAAAAGAGTGGCCGCCGACTACAAGGACGACATCCGCGATCGCCTGCCGAAACCCGCAGCGAAAAAGAACGGCAAACGCATCGCGCTGGTCGGCGGCGGCCCGGCCTCTCTCACCGTCGCCCGCGATCTCGCCCCGCTCGGTTACCACTGCGTGGTGTTCGACCAGGATCCAAAAGCCGGCGGAATGATCCGCACGCAAATCCCGAAATTCCGCCTGCCCGATTCCGTCATCGACGAGGAATGCGGCTACATCCTCGACCTTGGCGTCGAATTCCGCGGCGGCAAGCGCATCGACAGCATGAAGGCGCTGCTGGCCGAAAACTGGGATGCGATCTTCGTCGGCTCCGGCGCGCCGCGCGGGCGCGACCTCGACATTCCCGGCCGCAAGGAAGCGGCCAAGAATATTCATATCGGCATCGACTGGCTCTCGTCGGTCTCGTTCGGCCACATCGGCAAGATCGGCAAGCGCGTCGTCGTGCTCGGCGGCGGCAACACCGCGATGGACTGCTGCCGCTCCGCCCGCCGGCTCGGCGGCGAACAGGTCGATGTCGTCGTCCGCTCCGGCTTTGAGGAAATGAAGGCGTCGCCTTGGGAAAAGGAAGACGCCATGCACGAGGGCATCCCGATCCACAATTTCCTCGTGCCGAAGGAATTCACGCACGAAAACGGCAAGCTCACCGGCATCACCTTCGAGAAGGTGAAGGCCGAGTACGACGCCAAGGGCCGGCGCAAGCTCGTTCCCGCCGGCGAGCCGGACCAGCATTTCCCCTGCGACGACGTGCTGGTGGCGGTCGGCCAGGAGAACGCGTTCCCCTGGATCGAGCGCGATATCGGCATCGAGTTCGACCAATGGGACATGCCGAAGGTCGACACCACGACGATGGCGTCCACCCATCCGAAAGTTTTCTTCGGCGGCGATGCGGCATTCGGCCCGAAGAACATCATCTGGGCCGTCGCGCACGGCCACGAGGCCGCCGTCTCGATCGACAAGATGCTCAATGGCGAGGACATCGCCGACCGCCCTGCTCCGGCCGTCGAGATTATGAGCCAGAAGATGGGCATCCACGAATGGTCCTACGACAACGAGATCGCGCTCGATAAGCGCTACAAGGTGCCGCATCGCGACAAGGTGATCGCGCTCAAGGACATCAAGGCCGAAGTCGAGCTGGGCTTCGATGACGAAGCTCGCTTTCGCGGAAGCCGGCCGCTGCCTGAATTGCGATGTGCAGACCGTGTTTTCGGCGCAGCTCTGCATCGAATGCGATGCCTGCGTCGACATCTGCCCGATGGACTGCATCACCTTCACGCCGAACGGCGAGGAAGCCGACTTGCGCAAGCGGCTGACCGCCCCGTCGCCCAATCTCACCCAGGATCTCTATGTCCAGGATGGCCTCAAGACCGGCCGCGTCATGGTCAAGGACGAGGACGTCTGCCTGCACTGCGGCCTGTGCGCCGAACGCTGCCCGACCGGCGCCTGGGACATGCAGAAATTCTTGCTCGATATGACTCACGCAGGGACTTCATGCCGACCGCCACGCCGATCAGCCGCGTAAACGACTTCGTTATACGCTTCGCCAACGTCAACGGCTCGGGCTCGGCGAGCGCGAACGAGATGTTTGCGCGCGCGGTGATGCGCATGGGCGTCCCGGTCGCGCCGCGCAATATCTTTCCGTCGAACATTCAAGGCCTGCCGACCTGGTACGAGGTTCGCGTGTCCGAAGCCGGGCATCATCGGCGCGCGCGGCGGCACCGACCTGATGGTGGCGATGAACCCGCAGACCTTCGACAGGGACATCGCCGGCATCGAGCCGGGCGGCTACCTGTTCTACAACTCCACCAAGCCGCTCCCTCCATCGAAATTCCGCGAGGACATTACGGTCATCGGCGTGCCGCTGACCGCAATCTGCAATCGCGAATACACCGATCCGCGCCAGCGCCAGCTGTTCAAGAACATCATCTATATCGGCGTGCTGACCGCCCTGCTCGACATCGATGTGAAGGTCGTCGAGCAACTCATTGGCGAACAATACAAAGGCAAGGACAAGCTGATCGAGCCCAACCTCAAGGCGCTGCATATCGGCCGCGACTACGCGGTCCTGAATTTGCAGTGCCCGCTCGGCATCAAGCTGCGGCGCGCCAACGCCGTCGGCGACCGGATTTTCATCGAGGGCAATTCCGCCGCCGCGCTGGGAGCGGTCTATGGCGGCGCCACCGTCTGCGCCTGGTATCCGATCACGCCGTCGTCCTCGCTCGCTGACGCCTTTACCCGTCACTGCGCGAAGCTGCGCGTCGACCCGGAAACCAAGCAGGCCAAATACGCGATCATCCAGGCCGAAGACGAGCTCGCCTCGATCGGCATCGTGATCGGCGCCGGCTGGAACGGCGCGCGCGCCTTCACGGCGACTTCCGGCCCCGGCATCTCGTTAATGCAGGAGTTCATCGGGCTCGCCTATTTCGCTGAAATTCCTGCCGTTCTGTTCGACGTCCAGCGCGCAGGCCCCTCGACCGGCATGCCGACACGGACGCAGCAATGCGACGTCACGTCCTGCGCATATGCCTCGCACGGCGACACCAAGCACGTGCTGCTGTTCCCGGAAAATCCGACGGAATGCTTCGAGTTCGGCGCCCAGGCCTTCGATCTGGCCGACCGGCTGCAGACGCCGATCTTCGTGATGCTCGACCTCGACATCGGCATGAACCATCACCTGTCGAAGCCGCTCGCCTGGGACGACAGCCGCAAATACGACCGCGGCAAGGTGATGACGGCGGAAGAGCTCGAGGCCGGCAAGGAATTCGGCCGCTATCTCGACGTCGACGGCGACGGCATCCCCTACCGGACCTATCCCGGCACGCATCCGACCAAGGGCTCGTTCTTCACGCGCGGCACCTCGCGCGACCGCTATGCGCGCTACACCGAAGAAGGCGCGCCTTACGTCGACAACATGCAGCGGCTGATCCGCAAGTTCGACACCGCCAAGGACCTGGTGCCGCGGCCGCTGATCGCGACCGCCGGAAAGCCGACCAAATACGGCGTGATCTATTACGGCTCGACCTCGCCCGCGATGGACGAGGCGATCCACATGATCGAGGCGCGCGGACATTCGCTCGACCGTATGCGGGTGCGCGCTTTCCCGTTCCATTCCAGCGTCAACAGCTTCGTCGCCGACCACGATTTCGTGTTCGTGGTCGAGCAGAACCGCGACGCGCAGCTGCGTTCGTTGATCGTCAACGAATGCGGCATCGACCCGGTGCGGCTGGTGCCGATCCTGCATTATGACGGCACGCCCATCACCGCCCGTTTCATCGCCAAGGCAATCGGCGACCACCTCGACAAGCTGACGGTGAAGCCGATGAAGGTGACGTCATGAAAGGCTTGCCTTTCATGACGTCATGCGCGGGCATAGCCGTCCGAAGGACGGCGTGCTTTCGCACGCCTATGACCCGCGCATCCCGCTCAGGGACGCAATGCCGTGCCCGCCTGATCGGGATGGCCGGGACAAGCCCGGCCATGACAATATAGGATGCGATCATGACCTATCTCGCCAAGCCGAAATTCCACCATCCCGATCTGCCGAAGAATTCGCTCGGGTACACGCACCGCGACTACGAAGGCACGGTTTCGACGCTGTGTGCCGGTTGCGGGCATGACTCGATCACCGGTGCGATCATCCAGGCCTGCTTCGAGCTGTCGATCGAGCCGCATCGCGTCGCCAAGATTTCTGGCATCGGCTGCTCGTCGAAGACACCCACTTATTTCCTCGGCAACTCGCACGGCTTCAATTCGGTGCACGGCCGCATGCCGTCGGTCCTGACCGGCGCCAACCTTGCCAATCGCGACCTGATCTATCTCGGCGTATCCGGCGACGGCGACAGCGCCTCGATCGGCCTCGGCCAGTTCGCACATTGCCTGCGCCGCGGCGTCAATATGGTCTATATCGTCGAGAACAACGGCGTTTACGGCCTCACCAAGGGCCAGTTCTCGGCCACGGCCGACCGCGGCTCGAAGTCCAAGCGCGGCTTCATCAACACCGACAATTCCATCGATCTCGTCGCGATGGCGCTGCAGCTGGGCGCGAGCTTCGTCGCCCGCTCCTTCTCCGGCGACAAGCAGCAGCTGGTGCCGATCATCAAGGCCGCGATTGCACACAAGGGCGCCGCGTTCATTGACGTGATCTCGCCCTGCGTCGCCTTCAACAACCATGCCGGCTCCACCAAGAGCTTCGATTTCGTGCGCGAGCACAACGAAGCGGTGAACCGGCTCGACTTCATCTCGAGCCGCATGCCGATCGAGGTGAAATAGGAGCCCGGAACGGTCGAGGTCGTCGAGCAGCATGACGGCTCTCGGCTTGCGCTGCGCAAGCTCGCCGCCGACTACGACGTGCATGACCGCACCGCCGCGCTCGGCTTCCTGCAGCACCATGCCGCCAAAGGGCAGATCGTCACCGGGCTTGCTCTACGTCGAGAAGGATCCGGAAGACCTGCACGCACACCTGCGCACCGTCGACGCCCCGCTCAACGCGCTCGGCGAAAAGGAGCTGTGCCCCGGCCAGGCGGCGCTCGAGAAGTTCAACGCAAGCCTGCGGTAGGCGCACAGTCTCGCGGCGAACGAACAATCGCCATGGACAAACGCCGCCTCGGCCAATCCGATCTGCACCTCGCGCCATTGATGCTCGGCGGCAACGTGTTCGGCTGGAACGTCGATGAGCCGACATCGTTCGAGATCCTCGATGCCTTCGTCGACGCAGGCTTCAACGCCATCGACACATCCGACAGCTATTCGCGCTGGGTGCCGGGCCATCCGGGCGGCGAGTCCGAAACAATCATCGGCAACTGGCTGAAGAAGAGCGGCAAGCGCGACAAAGTGCTGATCGCCACCAAGGTCGGCGAGGACATGGGCGAAGGCCGCAGCCTCCGGAAAGACTACATCCTGCGCGAATGCGAGGCGTCGCTCCGGCGCCTGCAAACCGACTATATCGATCTCTACCAGACCCATTTCGACGACGAGGTCACGCCGCCGGAAGAGACCATGCAGGCCTATGCCATGCTGATCGCAGCCGGCAAGGTGCGCGCGATCGGGGCCTCCAACATGACGCCCGCGCGGCTGAAGGCCTCGCTCGCCGCCAGCAGCGAGGTCGGCGTGCCGCGCTACGAGAGCCTGCAGCCGCTCTACAACCTCTCCGACCGCAAGGAATTCGAGACCGAGTTCGCGCCGATCTGCCGGCAGGAAAAGCTCGGCGTCATCAACTACTACTCGCTCGCGGCCGGCTTCCTCACCGGCAAATACCGCTCGGCGGAGGAAGGCGCCAAACATCCCGGGCGCGGCGGGCGGCTCAAGCGCTATCTCGATGCGCGCGGCATGCGCATCCTCAAGGCGCTCGACACGGTGGCCGCGCGCCACAACGCCCTGCCGGCCCAGATCGCCATCGCCTGGCTGATCGCAAAGCCGATCATCACGGCGCCGATCGCCAGCGCCACCAGCCGCAAGCAGCTCGAGGAGATCATGAAGGCGCCGGACATCAAGCTTTCGGGCGAGGATGTCGCGGCGCTCGATGCCGCCGGCGCCTAAGCTGCGTTTAAGTTCCATGGCGGAACTTCGTCATGGAACCGGCGTTGACGGCGGTCATGAGCGCGCGCGCCTCCCTCGCAGTCCGCAAAAATCACCGGCCCAGCCTGTCAAAGCGCGGCCGCCGCGCGGCATCACCGCTGAAGAAGTCAAGGACGTCGAGGAGCTGGCAACGCCGCGCACGCCGGTCATCTACGAGGTCGTGCGCCGCCTGGGCGAAGAGGAAATGGCGCGCCCCTCACTTCGCTGTGGTGGTCGGGCGTGGCGGCGGGACTCTCGATCAGCTTCTCGCTGCTGTCGCAGGCGATCCTGACAACACATCTGCCGGACGCACCCTGGCGGCCGCTGGTCGTGAGCTTCGGCTACTGCATCGGCTTCATCATGGCGGTGCTCTCGCGCCAGCAACTGTTCACCGAAAGCACGATCACCGCGGTTTTGCCGGTCGAAGCCGATGTGACGTGCGGCAATATGGTACGTATGGCGCGGCTTTGGGCGATCGTGCTCGCAGCCAATCTAGCCGGCACATTGTTCGCGGCATTGTTCTGCACCTACACGCCCGTGCTGTCGGGCGACGTCTACAGCGGAATGCTGGAGATCAGCCAAAGATCTGCTTGGCTTCGGCTGGTGGGAGATGGTCTTCCGCGCCATTGCCGCGGGCTTTCTGATGGCCGCCATGGTCTGGCTGATGCCGGGCGCGGAAGGCGCGCAATTCCACGTCATCACGCTGATGACGTGGCTCATCGCCGTCGGCGGATTTACCCACGTCGTCGCCGGCAGCATGGAATCCTATCTGCTGGTGTTTTCGGGGGAGTGGGTGTGGTGGCAAATGATTACCGAATTCATGGTACCGGTCCTGATCGGCAACATGATCGGGGGCACGGCCTGTTCGCGCTGATCGCCTATGCCCAGGTGATGGACGAGATTTAGGATCTTCAAGCAAAGCTTTAACTTGAAGAAATCCCGCTAACTGCAGCCCTCAATCCTCAAGTGAATTGTGAGGATTACTATTGATTGATGCAGGTGCCGACATAGGCATTGCGGTTGCCGGCGTCCGGTCCGTAGACCCCGGCCTGATGGGCGCAACGCGCCGCACGATCCTGGGAGGTCTCGGCACCGCCCCGTCCCGAGCCTGAAATCGTCGGCAGATTGGGCAATGACCGGCCGGTTTCCGGCACGACGATCGGCGGCGGCGTGACGGCGTAAGGCTGCGGCACTGTTTTTGAGCGCGGAATGACGACCTTTTCCACGGTGCCGCGCGGCGACCTGTATTTCGGCGCAAGCCAGGGCTCCGGTTTCGACGGCTTGGCCCCCTTTTCGGGGACCATGATGCTGTAGTCGTCCTGCATGATGCTGTAGCCGCTGCCGCTCTGAGCAAAGGAAGGCCCTGCGGCTGCCGCCGCCAGAATAAGCACGCTAGGCAAAAGAGATGCGCGCATGGCTCCTCTCAGATAGGAACCCCTCGCCCCGCCCGCTACTCCTCCGGCGCTTCCTCGATCGGATCATAACGTTTCGCGTCAAATCCGAGCAGATTCCAGGATTGCTCCATATGCGGCGGCAGCGGCGCCGACACATCGATAATACCGCCACGCGGATGCGGGACCGCGATCCGGCGGGCGAGCAGATGCAGCTTGTTCTGCATGCCGCCGGGCAGCTCCCAGTTCTCGATGTTGAAATATTTCGGATCGCCGACAATCGGGTTGCCGACATGGGCCATATGCGCGCGCAACTGATGGGTGCGCCCGGTCACCGGCTTCAGCGACAGCCACGCAAGCTTGTTGCGCCGCCGTCTCCACCACCGCGTAGTAAGTGACGGCATGCACCGCATCCTTCTCGCCATGCTTGGCGATGCGCATGAAGGAATCTTCCTCGACTTCCTGCTTGGCGAGATAGGTCGAAATGCGGCCCTGCGCCGGCTTCGGCACGCCAGCGACCAGCGCCCAGTAAATCTTGCGCGCCGAGCGCGAGCGAAACGTCTTTGCGAGCGCTGCCGCCGCAAATCGCGTCTTCGCGACGAGCAGGCAACCCGCGGTATCCTTGTCGAGCCGGTGCACGAGGCGCGGACGCTGCCCGTCGGGGCCGCGCAGGGCGCCGAGCATCCCGTCAATGTGACGCGTGGTGCCGGAGCCGCCCTGCACCGCAAGGCCCATCGGCTTGTTGAGCACCATGACGTCGGCGTCCTCGAAGAGGATGATCGATTTCAGGAACGCGCGATCCTTCTGCGCGGCCGGTGCATCGTCGCGCGGCGCCGGCGCTTCGACTTTCAGCGGCGGAATGCGCACGGCCTGCCCGGCTTCGAGGCGAGCCTTCGGCTGCGTACGCTTGCCGTTCACCCGCACCTCGCCTTTGCGAATGATGCGCTGGATGTGGCTGAAAGACAGGCCCGGAAATCGCGCCTCGAAAAAGCGGTCGACGCGCATGCCGAATTCATCGGCCGTGACGGAGACGGTCTGGACCTTGCCTGCCGCCTGTAACCGCTCCGCGCCGGCCACTGGGGGCGCCGGCCGTGGGACGGCACGTTGCGCTCGCACCTCGGGGTGACGGAACGACTGGTGGCGCGCCTGGCGCGATTGATGCCGCGGCCCGGCTTGCTGACGGCCGCCGCCGGGCTGGCGCGGGCCGGATTTTCCGCGGCTCATGCCCCGCCCCGTTCCTTCCGCAGTTTCGCCCAGTATTCGAGCCGCTTCCTGATTTCACGCTCGAAGCCGCGCTCCGGCGGGTCATAGAATTTCTGCCGCTCGAGCGCCTCTGGAAAATAGTTCTGGCCGGAGAATGCCTCCTCGGCATCGTGATCGTAGGCGTAGCCGCGGCCGTAGCCTTCGTCCTGCATCAACCGGGTCGGCGCGTTGAGGATGTGCTTGGGCGGCAGCAGAGAACCAGCCTCCTTGGCCGTGCGCATGGCGGCGCCGAACGCGGCATAGCCGGCATTGGATTTGGGCGCCGTCGCGCAATACACCACCGCCTGCGCGATCGCGAGCTCGCCCTCCGGTGACCCCAGGAAGTCGTAGGCGTCCTTCGCGGCATTGGCGATCACCAGCGCCTGCGGATCGGCCAGACCGATATCCTCGATCGCCATGCGCACCACGCGGCGCGCGATATAAAGCGGCGGCTCGCCGGCATCCAGCATCCGGCAGAGATAATAGAGCGCGGCGTCGGGATCGGATCCGCGCACCGACTTGTGCAGCGCGCTGATCAGATTGTAGTGGCCGTCCTGGCTCTTGTCGTAGATCGGCGCGCGCCGCTGCACGATGTCCTGCAATTTGGCGCTATCGAAAATCTCGTCCTTGCGTGCCGCGCGCCAGACTTCTTCGGCAAGCGTCAGCGCCGCGCGGCCGTCGCCGTCCGCCATGCGGACCAAAGATGCACGCGCATCGGCATCGAGCGGCAGCCGCCTGTTCTCGATCTTCTCGGCGCGCCCCAGCAGCTTTTCGATTGCTCCGGCGTCGAGTGATTTGAAGACCAGGACGCGTGCGCGCGACAGCAACGGCGCGTTCAGCTCGAACGAGGGGTTCTCGGTGGTGGCACCGACCAGAACGATGGTGCCATCCTCCATCACGGGCAGGAAACTGTCCTGTTGGGCGCGGTTGAAACGATGGATCTCGTCCACGAACAGGAGCGTGCCCTGCCCCGTTTCGCGGCGGTGACGCGCTTCCTCAAACACCTTTTTCAGATCGGCGACGCCGGTGAAGATCGCGGAAATCTGCTCGAAATGCAGGTCGGTCGCCTGCGCCAGCAGCCGCGCGACCGTGGTCTTGCCAGTGCCCGGCGGTCCCCAGAACACCAGCGAACCAAGCGAGCGCGTCTCCAGCATGCGGGTGAGCGCGCCGTCCGGCCCGAGCAGATGATCCTGCCCGACGACCTCGTCGAGTTTCTGCGGCCTGAGCTTGTCGGCGAGCGGTCGCGGCGCGTCCTTATCGAGGCCCGCGGCCGCAAAGAGGCTGGGACCGCTGGTTTTGGGACGGACAGCCATCGGACCGTCGCTCCCTTATCCGCCGAACACGGCGGAGATTTTCTGCCCGTTACGGACGATCACGATACGCCAGGCGCGGTTCTGCGCCTTGCTCAGGCGCTCAAGATCGTGGGTCTTGGTGATGCGCTCACCATTGACCTCCTGGATCACGTCGCCGCGCTGGAAGCCCAGATTGCTGGCATAGGAACCGTTATCCACGTCGACGACGACCACGCCCTCTTCAGCATTGCGCACCTGCAGCTCGTCGACGAGCGCCGGCGAAAGATTGGCGATCTTCACACCCGAAAACGGCGAGCGCGAGCGGATCACGATCTCCTCGCGCGGCATTTCAGGAGCAATCTGCAGCGCGACCGTCACGGTCTGCTCGCGTCCGCCCCGCACGATGCCAAGCCGCGCGGTGCCGCCAAGCGGCTTGGTCGCAAAGCGATAGTCGAAGGCATTGGGATCCTCGACATTCTGACCATCGACCGACACGATGAGGTCGCCCGGCTTGAGCGAGGCGCGCGCCGCCGGACTGTCCGGCGCAACATTCGCGATCAGCGCGCCTGACGGACGCTTGAGCCCCATGCTGTCGGCGATGTCGGCCGTGACGGCCTGCAACTTTGCGCCGAGCCATGGCCGTGCCACCGCCTTGCCACCGGTCTTGGCGGACGCCACCACCACCTTCACCATGTTGGCGGGAATAGCGAAGCCGACGCCCTGCGAGCCGCCCGAGCGCGAAAAAATAGCCGTATTGATACCGACGAGCTTGCCGGTCATGTCGACCAGCGCGCCGCCCGAATTGCCCGGATTGATCGCGGCATCCGTCTGGATGAAAAATTGATAGTCGCTGACGCCGACCTGCGTGCGCGCCAGCGCCGACACGATGCCGTGGGTCACCGTTTGTCCGACACCGAACGGATTGCCGATCGCAAGCACGACGTCGCCGACCTGCAGTGCATCGGAATCGGCGAAGTCGAGCACCGGAAACCGCTCGCGGCCGTCCTTGATCCGCAGGATCGCAAGGTCGGTGCGCGGATCCTTGAGCACCAGTGACGCCTCGAACTCGCGCTTGTCGGCGAGCGAGACCTTCACCTCGTCGGCGCCCTCGATGACATGGTTGTTCGTCACGATCAGGCCGCTGGCGTCGACGATGACGCCCGAGCCGAGCGACCGTTGCACCTGGTTGCCCAGGCCGCCGGGCACGCCGAAGAACCGGCGAAAGATCGGATCGTCGAGCAAGGGATTGCGATTTTGAACAACCTTGGCGGCGTAGACGTTCACCACCGCAGGCGCCACGTGCTGCACCACCGGCGCATAGGAAAGGCGCAATTCCGATTGCGTCGGCACGCGCCGCTCCTGGGCGACGGCACTCGCCGAAAGACCTGCGGCAAACAGGGCGGCAATCAGATACACGGGGCGCATTGGCTCGATTCCTGAGGTCTCATGCAGTCATGGCCGGGGTTATCCCGTCCGTCCACGACTTAAAAGCAGGACGTGGATGCCCGGCACAAGGCTTGTGCTCGGGCCGGGCATGAACTCACGTCCGAATGGGCGAGATATAGGCCTCTCTCGGGCCCAAATGAAGGCCGGGGCCGCCCTTCCCACCCCCAGGGTAAAGGCCTCTATTCGACCGCCGGCACCGTGCGCAGATAGGCGACGATGGCATCCAGGTCGTCCGGGGTGACCGTCGCGTAATAGTGATAGCCCATCGGCGGCTTGAGCTTGCTGCCGTCCTTGCTCACGCCGGTGGTGATCGCGCGCTTGATCTCGTCGTCGGTCCAGGCGCCGATGCCCTTGGTCTTGCTCGAGGTGATGTTGCGGGACACCGATACGCCCCAGGGCCCGGGAAATTCGAAGCCGCCGGCGCCAAGCTTGGTCGCGAATTCGCGGCCGCGCTGCCCCATCGGCGTGTGGCATTCCATGCAATGCGCGATGGTCACGAGGTAGAAACCCTTCTTGACCTTGTCGCCCAGCATTGTCTCGGTGAATACCTTATCGCCGCCGGGCGGGACTGGATGGCCTTGCGGGATCTTGTAAATCGGGTCCGGCACTGTGTTCTTCACCGGCTTGATCGTGCGCAGATAGGCAATCACCGCATCGAGATCGCGCTCGGTCATGATCTCGTAAAAACCGCTCGGCATGATCATCGCGACCGGAACGCCGTTTCGGTTGATGCCTTGGCGCAAGACCTTTTTAAGCTCGGCATCCGTGTAACTGCCAATGCCGGTCTCCTTGTCTTGCGTGATGTTCGGCGCGGTCACCTTGAACGGCGGCTCGTCCCACGAGAGGCCGCCGGAAAACGCCTTGTCCATGATGTCGCCTTGCGGACCCTTCGGCGTGTGACAATTGCCGCAGGTCAGGATTCCGTTGACCAGATAGTCGCCGCGCTTGATCAGATCGCTATTCGCCGATTGTGCATTGGCGGCGCCAGCCAACGCGATGCCAAACGCAACTACGAAGAATGCCGTACGAAATCCCATGATGTATTCCCCCACGAAGCCAAATGCGGCCACGATCATAACGGTCGGGCATGACCCCGCAAATAAAAAGGGCGGCAATGCCTGCCGCCCTTTCGCAGAACCGTATTAAAAAATTTAAGCCGCCGCGGTCGCCGTCTCTTCGGCCTTTTTCTCCTGCACCGGCCCGGAGTCCTTCCCCTTGGCGTCGACGTCGCGGTCGACGAATTCGATGACCGCCTGCGCGGCATTGTCGCCGTAACGGAAGCCGGCCTTCATGATGCGGATGTAGCCGCCGTTGCGCTCCTTGTAGCGCGGGCCGATCACGTCGAAGAGCTTCTTGACCTGGGCGACGTCGCGCACTTCCGCGATCGCCTGGCGGCGCGCATGGAGGCCGCCCTTCTTGGCAAGCGTCACCAATTTCTCCACCACCGGGCGCAACTCCTTCGCCTTCGGCAGCGTGGTGATGATCTGCTCGTGCTTGATCAGGGCCGCCGCCATGTTGGCAAACATGGCACGGCGATGCGCGGGCTTCTTGTTGAGCTTGCGGTGAACCTTGCCGTGACGCATCGCGTACGTTCCCTTCGTTCCGTTTTCAAGCCGCGCTGCGGCTTAGTAATGATCCTCGAAGCGCTTGGCGAGCTCTTCGATATTCTCCGGCGGCCAGCCCGGCACTTCCATGCCGAGATGCAGCCCCATTTGCGCCAGCACTTCCTTGATTTCGTTGAGCGACTTGCGCCCGAAGTTCGGCGTGCGCAGCATTTCCGCTTCGCTCTTCTGCACCAGATCGCCGATGTAAACGATGTTGTCGTTCTTCAGGCAGTTGGCTGAGCGCACCGAGAGCTCGAGCTCGTCGACCTTCTTGAGGAAGGCTGGATTGAAGGCAAGATCGGGGATCGTCTCGGCTGCGGCTTCCTTGCGCGGCTCTTCGAAATTCACGAAAACATTCAGCTGGTCCTGCAGGATGCGCGCGGCATAAGCGAGTGAGTCTTCCGGCGACACCGCACCGTTGGTCTCGATCGTCATGGTCAGCTTGTCGTAGTCGAGAATTTGCCCTTCGCGGGTGTTCTCGACCTTGTAGGAGACCTTGCGCACCGGCGAGTAAAGGCTGTCGACCGGAATAAGGCCGATCGGCGCATCCTCGGGACGGTTGCGTTCGGCGGGCACGTAGCCTTTGCCGGTATTGACCGTGAACTCCATGCGGATCTCGGCGCCCTCGTCGAGCGTGCACAGCACGAGGTCCGGATTGAGCACGACCACATCGCCGACGGTCTGGATGTCGCCGGCAGTGACCGTGCCGGGCCCCTGCTTCTTCACGACCATCCGCTTGGGACCTTCGCCCTGCATCTTGATGGCGATGTCCTTGATGTTGAGCACCATGTCGGTGACGTCCTCGCGCACGCCGGCGATCGAGGAGAACTCGTGCAGCACGCCATCGATGTGCACCGATTGCACCGCAGCGCCCTGGAGCGAGGAGAGCAGAATGCGGCGCAGCGCATTGCCGAGCGTGACGCCGAATCCCCGTTCGAGAGGCTCGGCAACCATCGTCGCGACCCGCGCGGCGTCGCCGCCGGCGGAGACCTGGAGCTTGTTCGGCCTGATCAGTTCCTGCCAATTCTTCTGGATCACGTCTTCACCTTTTCAGCGGCGCGGTCTTCTCGCGCCTAGCGCACCCCACCCGCCGCGTGGGGAAAATTTCGGCGGTAGATCACGCGCGGGACGTCAATGCCCACGCGAAAGAAACAATCACACGCGCCGCCGCTTGCGCGGCCGGCAACCGTTGTGCGGTATCGTCGTCACGTCACGAATCGAAGTAATCGTAAAGCCGGCCGCCTGCAGCGAGCGCAACGCCGACTCACGTCCCGAACCCGGGCCCGACACCTCGACTTCAAGTGTGCGCATGCCATGCTCCTGCGCCTTCTTGGCGGCATCTTCGGCGGCGACTTGCGCGGCATAGGGCGTCGACTTGCGCGAGCCCTTGAAACCCATGGTCCCGGACGACGACCAGGCAATCGTGTTGCCCTGCGCGTCGGTGATCGTGATCATGGTGTTGTTGAACGAGGCGGCGACATGCGCGACGCCTGACGCGATGTTCTTGCGTTCGCGCCGGCGGACGCGAGTAGCTTCCTTACCCATTCTCAATCCTTTCGCGCCCGCGCGCCGTAACCGGCGTGAGGGCTTATCCTGTTATCAAGTCGGTCCCGCTGTCTTCTTCTTGCCGGCAATCGTCTTGGCCGGGCCCTTGCGGGTGCGTGCATTCGTGTGCGTGCGCTGGCCGCGAACGGGCAGGCCCTTGCGGTGACGCAGGCCGCGATAGCAACCGAGATCCATCAGGCGCTTGATGTTGAGTTGCACCTCGCGACGCAGGTCGCCTTCAACCATGTAGTCGCGGTCGATGATTTCACGGATCTGGAGCACCTCGGCGTCGGTCAACTGCGACACGCGCCGCTCCGGCGGCAAATTAACCTTGCCCATGATATCCTGGGCGGTCTTGGTCCCGATGCCATGGATGTACTGGAGCGCGATGACCACGCGCTTGTTGGTCGGCAGATTGACGCCCGCGATACGAGCCACTTAGCTTCTCCTATATCGACCGATGGCGCGGAACGCGCCGGATTTTCCAAGTCCCTTGAAGGGGATAGCGCAAAGCGTAACACGACGCCCGTCCCCTCCTTGCTGGGGCCCGGCATCGCGTCAAACTCCTGAATGTGCAGCTTATTAAGGGATTCATCACGCTCTCGTCAACCTCCGCCGGGTACGGT
This sequence comes from uncultured Alphaproteobacteria bacterium, assembly GCA_963718035.1. Lineage (GTDB taxonomy): Bacteria > Pseudomonadota > Alphaproteobacteria > Rhizobiales > Xanthobacteraceae > Pseudolabrys. The sequence goes on from CAVQYD010000042.1 coordinate 44,399, forward strand.
TTTTGCGTTGTCCCGGCCTCTTCTTGCCGCGTTTACCGGCCGTAGCCGGCCGTTTCCGGCGGGTATTGCCCTTGCGGGCAGCACCCTTGGGCGCCTTGGCGGCCCTTGAGGCCCTTGGCTTCCGGCGGCGTGATTTGGCCACCTGGCCCCTGGCCGCGCCAGCGGGCGTCAGGTGCCGGTCGATGGCCGCCGCGACCTCGTCGATCGGCGCCATGCCGTCCACGCTCTTGAGCATGCCTTTGGCGGCGTAATACCCGACCAGCGGGGCCGTTTGGGCGCGATAGGCGCCAAGCCGCCCTTTCAACACCTCCGGATTGTCGTCGGCGCGCACCCTTTCTCCGCGCGCGACCATCTCGGCCACACGCTTTTCGATGCGCCGAAGGAGAATTCCCTCGTCGACCTTCAGCTCGATCACCGCATCCAACTTGAGGCCGCGCTCGGCCAGCAACCGCTCCAGCGCCTCGGCCTGTGGAACCGTCCGAGGAAACCCATCGAGCACGAAACCGCGCTTGGCATCGGGCTGGTCAATACGCTCTGCGATGATTGCAACCACCACGTCGTCCGGCACCAGTTCGCCACGGTCCATAATGCTCTTCGCCCGCAGACCGATCGGCGTACCCGCGGCGACTGCGGCACGCAGCATGTCGCCGGTCGACAGCTGAACAATTCCATGCTTGGCGATCAGGCGTTGCGCTTGCGTGCCCTTCCCCGCCCCCGGCGGGCCGAGCAGAATCAACCTCATCGCGTGCGCCCTCGCAGCTTCGAGCGCTTGATCAGGCCTTCATACTGGTGCGCCAGCAGATAGCCCTGGATTTGCGCGACCGTATCCATCGTCACGCTGACGACGATCAACAGCGAGGTGCCGCCGAAATAGAACGGCACCGCCGCGTACGAAATCAGAATTTCCGGAATGAGGCACACAATCGCAAGGTAAAGCGCGCCGATGACCGTGATGCGCGAGAGCACATAGTCGATGTACTCGGCCGTCCGTTCGCCCGGGCGGATGCCGGGGATAAACCCACCGTGCTTTTTCAGGTTATCCGCAGTCTCTGTCGGGTTGAACACCACGGCCGTGTAGAAGAATGCGAAGAAGACGATCAGGGCGATATAGAGGATGAGGAACAAGGGCCGCCCATGCCCGAGCAGCGTCGTCACTGTGGTCAGCCAATTGGGACCCTGACCGGCGTTGAAGTTGGCGACCGTGGTCGGCAGCAGCAGCAAGGACGATGCGAAGATCGGCGGAATGACGCCCGAGGTGTTGAGCTTGAGCGGCAGGTGCGAGGACTGACCCTCGAACATGCGGTTTCCGACTTGACGCTTGGGATATTGGATCAGAAGGCGCCGCTGTGCGCGCTCCATGAACACAATGAAGGCGATGACGGCGATCACCATCAAGATGATTATGAAAATCAACCCGGTCGACAGGGCGCCCTGACGTCCGAGCTCGAGAGTGCCGGCGATCGCCGACGGCAACTCGGCCACGATGCCGGACAAAATGATCAACGAAATTCCGTTGCCGATGCCGCGCGCGGTGATCTGCTCGCCCAGCCACATCAAGAACATCGTGCCGCCGGTGAGCGTGATCGTGGTCGAGATGAGGAAGAAGATACCGGGACTGGAAACAACGCTGCCCGTACCCTGCAGCCCGACGCCGATGCCGTAAGCCTGAAACGCCGCCAGCAACACGGTGAGGTACCGCGTGTACTGATTCATGATCTTGCGGCCCTGCTCGCCTTCTTTCTTCAGCGCCTCGAGCGTGGGCGAAACCGTCGTCATCAGCTGAATGATGATCGAGGCCGAGATGTACGGCATGATATTGAGCGCAAAGATCGCCATCCGGTGGATGCCGCCACCGGAGAACATGTTGAACATCCCAAGGATGCCGCCGGACTGCGTGTTGAAGATCTGCGACCAGGCATTGGGATCGATGCCGGGCAGCGGGATATACGTGCCCAGCCGATAGACCAGCAGCGCACCGACCGTGAACCAGATTCGCTTCTTGAGTTCTTCGGCTTTGGCGAGTGCCGAGAAGTTGAGATTGGCCGCCAGTTGTTCCGCTGCCGAAACCATCGATTGCTCCCTCGGCCCCCAACCCTTCCCGCTGCTATCTCTCTCGCAAGCAGCGCATCCGGCTTTTGCGACCCTCTAGATATGCCCGGACCTGGCAAACGGTAGTCCGGGATTCCGCCTGCATCGGCAGGCGGTCATTGCGCACCGGCTACTCGGCAGGCTTCTGTTCGACTTCCGCTTCCGGCTTGGGCTTTCCACCTTTCGGCTTGTCGCCACCTTTGGCGGCTTCCAGTGCCTTGCGCTTGTTTTTGCCTTTCGGAATTTCGTCTTGCTCTTTCGCCGGCGCGAGAACTTTCACGGTGCCGCCGGCCTTCTCCACTGCCGCAATGGCAGACTTCGAGGCGCGCCAGACCGAAAATTCGACCTTGGCCTTGATCTCACCATCGCCGAGGAGCTTCACGCCGCCCTTCTCGCGGCGCATCAGACCCGCTTTCACCATGGCGGCAGCGTCGACCGGCACCTTGGCATCGATCAGGCCGGCATCAATGGCGGCCTGTACCTTGCCGACGTTGATCTCATTGAGCACCAGGGCAAACGGCGTATTACGGAACCCGCGCTTCGCCAGGCGCCTGTGCAGGGGCATCTGGCCGCCCTCGAAGCCCTTGATACGCACGCCGGAACGCGCGGTCTGCCCCTTGCCGCCGCGGCCGCCGGTCTTGCCCATCCCGGAGCCGATGCCGCGCCCGATGCGCATGCGCTTCTTGCGCGCGCCCGGCTTGTCGGCGATCTGGTTGAGTTTCATCTTACGCCTCGTTCCTATTTTCGATATGGCCGGGTCAAGCCCGGCCATGACCTACGGTCACTTCGCGTCCCCGACCACGCGCACAAGGTGCTGCACCTTGCGGATCATGCCGCGGGTTGCCGGCGTGTCCGGGAGATCGCGTGTGCGCCCAATCTTGTTGAGGCCTAGCCCGATCAACGTCTGCCGTTGATCGAAGTGGCGCCGTTGCGGGCTGCCCACTTGCTCGAGCTTGATGGTCTTTTGTCCCTGAGCCATGTGTGAGTTCCTTAGTCGGCTGCCGCCTCGGCATCACCATCGCGCCGGCGCGATTGCAGCGTCGAGACCTTGATGTTGCGGCGAGCCGCGACCGAGCGCGGCGAATCCTGATGCTTGAGCGCATCGAATGTCGCGCGCACGACGTTGTACGGGTTGGACGAGCCAAGCGATTTGGCCACGACGTCCTGCATTCCGAGCGTCTCGAACACCGCGCGCATCGGGCCGCCCGCGATGATGCCGGTGCCGGGAGGCGCCGCGCGCAGGAACACCTTGCCGGCGCCGTGCCGTCCGAGCACGTCATGATGCAATGTACGGCCTTCGCGCAGCGGTACGCGGGTCAGGCCGCGCTTTGCTGCATCAGTTGCCTTGCGGATCGCTTCCGGGACCTCGCGCGCCTTGCCGTGCCCGAAGCCGACCCGGCCCTTCTGATCACCGACGACGACGAGTGCAGCGAAGCCGAAACGGCGGCCACCCTTGACCACCTTGGCCACGCGGTTGATGTGCACCAGCTTGTCGATGAACTCGCTGTCGCGCTCGTCGCGGCCACCGCGTTCTCGTTCCCGTCGCGCTTCCCGTGCCATTTGCCTATTCCTTTCGCATCATCTTGTCCGAAAACCGGTTTTCCACTTTTCGGGGATGGTGCGTGTTTCCTTAAAAGTTTAGTCCGCCTTCACGCGCGGCATCCGCCAGCGCCTTGATACGTCCGTGATAGAGATAGCCGCCGCGATCGAACACGACGTCCTTGATACCCTTTTCCTTGGCGCGCTCGGCGATCAGCTTGCCGACCGCCTTTGCCGCCGCAATGTTCGCGCCGGTCTTGGCACCTTCGCGCATCGTCTTCTCCAGCGACGACGCTGCCGCTACCGTCGTGCCTTTCACGTCATCGATCAGTTGCGCATAGATGTGTTTGGATGAGCGGAACACCGACAGCCGCGCGCGACCGCTCGTGCCGGCCGCAAGTTTGACCTTGCGGCGCACCGACGCCGTCCTCCGCGCAGTTCGGTCAGTTAATCTCGACATCGCGCGTCCTCTACTTTTTCTTGCCTTCCTTGCGGAAGATGTACTCGTTGGCGTACCTCACGCCTTTGCCCTTGTAGGGCTCGGGCGGACGGAATCCGCGGATTTCGGCGGCGACGTGCCCGACCTTCTGCTTATCGACGCCGGTGACCACGATCTCGGTCGGCTTCGGCGTCGCAATCGCGATGCCTTCAGGAATCGGGAAATTGACGTCGTGCGAGAAGCCAAGCTGCAACTGCAGGTTCTTGCCCTGCACTGCGGCGCGATAACCGACGCCGGTGATCTCCAGCCGTTCTTCGAAACCCTTGGTCACGCCTGCCATCACGTTGGCGACCAGCGTGCGTGACGTGCCCCACATCGAGCGCGCGCGCTTTGTCTCGTTGCGCGGCTCGAGCTTGATCCCGGTCTTGTCCATGGCGACAGTGATGTCGTCATGCACAACGACCTGAAGAGCGCCCTTCGGGCCCTTCACCTTGACGGTCTGGCCTTCGACGTTGGCGGTAACGCCGGTCGGAACCGCAACTGCTTTTTTGCCGATGCGCGACATCAGAACACCGTGCAGATGATTTCGCCGCCCACATTGGCCTCGCGGGCATCGTGGTCGGCCATCACGCCCTTGGGGGTCGACAGGATCGCGACCCCGAGGCCGTTATTGATGCGCGGCAGGTTGCGCACCGCGACATAGACGCGGCGCCCTGGCTTCGAGATGCGTTCGATTTCCCGGATCACCGGCTCGCCGTCGAAATATTTGAGCTCGATCTCGAGTTCGGACCGGCCGCTGGCGTGCGCCACGCTGGCATAGCCTCGGATGAACCCTTCGGTCTTGAGCACCTCGAGCACGCGCTCGCGTTGCTTGGAGCCCGGCATTGAGACCTTCGACTTGTTGCGCATCTGAGCGTTGCGGATACGCGCGATCATGTCGCCGATCGGATCGTTGACTGCCATCGCGCCCTCCCTACCAGCTCGACTTCACAAGGCCCGGAATCAGGCCCTTCGACCCGAGCTCGCGCAAGGCGATACGGCTCAAGCGATGCTTGCGGTAGTAGGCGCGCGGGCGGCCACTCAGCTCACAGCGGTTGCGGATGCGCGTCTTGGATGAGTTGCGCGGCAACTCCGCCAGTTTCAGCGACGCAGCAAAACGCTCTTCCATCGGCAGCTTCTTGTCGTACGCGATCGCTTTCAGCTTCGCGCGCCGGTTGGCGTACTGCTTTGCCATCTTGCGCCGCCTGTTGTTCTTCTCGATCGAACTCTTCTTCGCCATACTTTTCACTCCTTGCGGTTCCGCGTATGAGGGACGCCCTCACTGCCGGAACGGGAAGTTGAACGCGGTGAGCAACGCGCGTGCTTCGTCATCGGTGCGCGCGTTGGTGCAAACGGTAATATCGAGGCCCCAGGTATCGGTGACCTTGTCGAAATCGATCTCCGGGAAGACCGTGTATTCCTTGATGCCAAGGCTGTAGTTGCCGCGGCCATCGAAGCTCTTGGGGCTAAGCCCGCGGAAATCGCGCATGCGTGGCAACGCGATGTTCACCAGGCGATCCAGGAAGTCATACATGCGCGCCTTGCGCAGCGTGACCTTGCAGCCGATGGCCTGGCCGTCGCGCAGCTTGTAAGTCGCGATCGACTTGCGCGACTTGGTGATCACGGCTTTCTGGCCTGCGATCAGCGACAGGTCGCCGGCGGCGTTATCCACCTTCTTTCGGTCGGCGACGCCCTCACCGATGCCCATGTTGAGCACGACCTTCGTGATCGTGGGCACCTGCATGCGGTTCGTGTAGCCGAATTTCTTCGACAGCTCGCCGCGGATGACCTGCTCGTAATGGGTCTTCAGGCGCGCGACATAGTCGGAGCGCTCGCGCGGCTTCTTCACCTTTGGCTCGCCGCCCTTCGGAGCGCCGCCCTCTTTGGCGCCTTTCGGAGCGCCCTGCGGCTGCTTCGGCTTCTTGCCTTCGGACTGCTGCTGGGTATCAGCCATCGATCTCAACTCCGGAACGCTTGGCGATGCGCACCTTCTTGCGGGCATCGCCCTCGCCGACGAACTTGAAGCCAACGCGGGTCGGCTTGCCGTCCTTTGGATCGGCGATTGCAAGATTGGACAGGTGGACTGACCCCTCCTTGGAGATGATCCCGCCTTCCTGCTGTGCGGTCTGACGCTGATGGCGCTTGACCATATTGATGCCGCGCACCAGCGCGCGGTTTTCATCGGGGCGCACAACGATCACCTCGCCGGTGCGGCCTTTATCACGGCCAGCGAGCACGACGACCTTGTCGCCCTTGCGGATCTTGGCTGCCATCAGAGCACCTCCGGGGCGAGCGAGATGATCTTCATGTGATTTTTGGCACGCAGTTCGCGCGGCACTGGTCCGAAAATGCGGGTGCCGACCGGCTCCATCTGCGGCGTGATCAGCACTGCGGCATTGCGGTCAAAGCGAATGACCGACCCATCCGGGCGCTTGATGTCCTTGGAAATGCGCACCACGACTGCCTTCATCACGTCGCCCTTCTTCACGCGGCCGCGCGGAATCGCTTCCTTGACCGACACGACGATGACGTCGCCGATAGTGGCGTATTTGCGCTTGGAGCCGCCAAGCACCTTGATGCACATGACGCGACGCGCGCCGGAATTGTCGGCCACGTCGAGGTTGGTTTGCATCTGAATCATGATGCGGCTCTCACTGTCTGGTCGCTCATCACGTTCACTGAACTTTCTGCTTCTTCTCGCCCCGGACCACGGCCCAGCGCTTGAGCTTGGAAATCGGCCGGCGCTCCTCGATCCACACCAGATCGCCAACCGAGTAGGTGTTGGCCTCGTCGTGCGCGTGGTACTTCTTCGAGCGGCGGATCGTCTTCTTCATCGTCGGGTGCGTGAAACGCCGATCGACGCGCACGACAATGGTCTTGTCCTGCTTGTCGCTGACAACAACGCCCTGGAGCGTACGCTTCGGCATCTCGAACCCCTTATTCCTTCGACTTCGTCTTGGCGCGCGACTTCGGCTTCGCAGCGGCCTTCGGTTTGGCGGTCTTCGTCTTCTTCTCGGCTTTTTCGGCCTTCGGGGCCGGCGCAGCTTTCGCCACCGGCTCAGGCATGCCGACGCGTTTCTGCGCAGCGATTGTCTTCATGCGCGCGATGTCGCGCCGGATCACACGCACCCGCGACGTATTCTCGAGCTGACCGGTCGCCCGCTGGAAGCGCAGATTGAACTGCTCCTTCTTCAGCTTGAGCACTTCGTCATCGAGTTGATCGAGCGTCATCGCTCTTACATCGGCGGCTTTCATCGTCATCACTCAGCGATACGTTCGATAAAACGGGTCTTGACCGGCAGCTTGGCGGCGGCGAGCCCCAGCGCTTCACGAGCAACCGAGATCGGAATGCCGTCGACCTCGAAAAGAATCCGACCCGGCTTCACACGCACGACCCAAAGCTCGGGCGTGCCCTTGCCTTTACCCATGCGCACTTCGATCGGCTTTTTAGAAACCGGCACGTCCGGATACACGCAAATCCACACCCGGCCCGACCGCTTCATGAAGCGCGTGAGCGCGCGGCGCGCGGCCTCGATCTGACGCGCGGTGACGCGCTCCGGCTCAAGCGCCTTGAGGCCGTATTGGCCGAACGCAAGCGTCGTGCCGCTCGTGGCAAGCACCATGGATGCGGCCCTTAAACGCCTTGCGAAACTTTGTGCGGATCGGTTGCAACATGACTTAAAACTCTATTCGTCCTATCAAGCCGCGGTCTCGCGGCGCGGGCGGCTGCTCTCGCCTTCTGCGAGCTTCTTGTCCTGCGCCATCGGATCGTGCTCGAGAATTTCGCCCTTGAAGATCCAGACCTTCACACCGCAGGTGCCATAGGTCGTGAACGCGGTGGCAACGCCGTAGTCGACGTCGGCACGCAAGGTGTGCAGCGGCACGCGGCCCTCGCGGTACCACTCCATGCGTGCAATTTCGGCGCCGCCCAGGCGGCCCGAGCAGTTGATGCGGATGCCTTCGGCGCCGAGGCGCATGGCGGATTGAACGGCGCGCTTCATGGCGCGGCGGAACGCAACGCGGCGCTCGAGTTGCTGCGAAATCGATTCGGCGACGAGTTGCGCATCGAGCTCCGGCTTGCGGATTTCGACGATGTTGATCACGACATCGCTGTCGGTGAGCTTGGCGACCGCTTTGCGCAACTTCTCGATGTCGGCGCCCTTCTTGCCGATGACGACGCCCGGGCGTGCCGAGTGAATCGTGACACGGCATTTCTTGTGCGGACGCTCGATCACGATGTGAGAAACCGCCGCCTGCTTGAGTTGCTTCATCAGCTCTTTGCGGATCTTGATGTCTTCGTGCAGTAGCGTTCCGTACTCAGCCTTGCCCGCGAACCACCGCGAATCCCACGTGCGGTTGATACCGACGCGTAGCCCGATCGGATTGACTTTCTGACCCATCGCCTACTCCTCAGGCTTCCGCCCGCGCCTCGACCTGACGCACGACGATCGTCAGGTGAGAAAACGGCTTGAAAATGCGTCCAACACGGCCGCGGCCGCGTGGGGTGAATCGCTTGATCACGAGTGCCTTGCCGACATGCGCCTCGGCGACGACAAGATCATCGACGTCGAGATCGTGATTGTTTTCGGCGTTCGCGATCGCCGATTCCAGGCACTTGCGCACGTCCTTGGCGATACGCTTGCGCGAAAATTCCAGGTCGGCGAGCGCGCTCGCAACCTTCTTGCCGCGGATCAATTGCGCGACGAGGTTGAGCTTCTGCGGAGAGATCCGCAGCATCTTGCTCACAGCCTTCGCCTCGTTTTCGTCGAGGTCCCGTTCGCGTTGGCGCTTGCCCATGACGTTGCTCTTTATCCCTTAGCTTGCCGCCGGAGCAGCCGGTGCTGCCGCTGGCGCCGGAGCGCCCGGTGCACCCGGTGCCGCAGGCGCGCCCGCGCGCTTGGCCTTACGGTCGGACGAATGGCCATAGAACATCCGGCTCGGCGCGAACTCGCCAAACTTGTGGCCGACCATTTCCTCGGTCACCAGCACCGGGATGTGCTTCTGGCCGTTGTAGACGCCGAAGTTAAGTCCGACGAACTGCGGCAGGATGGTCGAGCGGCGGCTCCAGATCTTGATCATCTCGTGACGACCGGACGCGCGCGCGGCTTCCGCCTTGCGCAGCAGATATCCGTCGACGAACGGGCCCTTCCAACTTGAACGCGTCATAGCTCTCTGTCCTTACTGCTGCTTCTTCTTGCGGTCGTGCCGGCTCGCAATGATGAAGCGCTCCGTACGCTTGTTCTTGCGGGTCTTCTTGCCTTTGGTCGGGAAGCCCCACGGCGTGACCCAGTGTTTGCCACCCTTTGTGCGGCCGCCATGCGGATGATCGACCGGATTCATCGTGATGCCGCGGTTGTGCGGCATACGGCCTTTCCAGCGCTGGCGTCCGGCCTTGCCGATGGTGGTGTTCATGTTGTCGGGGTTGGAAACCGCGCCGACCGTCGCCATGCAACGGCCGTGTACGAGACGCTGCTCGGTCGTGCTCAAGCGCAGGATCACATAGTCCTGGTCGCGGCCGACGATCTGCACGTAGCTGCCGGCCGAGCGCGCGATCTGCCCGCCCTTGCCGATCTTGATCTCGACATTGTGCACAATCGTGCCGACCGGAATATTCGCGATCGGCATCGCGTTGCCCGGCTTCACGTCGGCATGCTCCGAGGCGATGACAGAGTCACCCGGCGCAAGCCGCTGCGGCGCCAGAATATAGGCAAGCTCGCCATCCTGATATTTGATCAGCGCGATGAACGCCGTGCGGTTCGGATCATATTCCAGGCGCTCAACCGTTGCCGGCACGTCGAACTTGCTGCGGCGAAAATCGATCCGCCGGTAGGCCTGCTTGTGGCCGCCGCCGCGAAACCGCGAGGTGATCCGGCCATGGTTGTTGCGGCCACCAGTCGAGTTTTGCCCCTCGGTCAATGATTTGACGGGCGGCCCTTTATGCAGGGTCGAGCGGTCGACGGTCACCAGCTGGCGCTGGCCTGGGGTCACCGGATTGTAGGTTTTCAACGCCATCGCAACGCTCCCTTACAAGCCCGTAGTCACGTCGATCCTGTGACCCTCTTCGAGCGTCACGATCGCGCGTTTGACATCGGACTGCTGTCCGATCCTGTTGCGGAATACTTTCCACTTTCCAGGCCGGGTGAGCGTATTGACGCTCTTGACCTTGACGTCGAACAGCTTCTCCACCGCTTCCTTGATCTGCGGCTTGGTGGCGCTCTTGGCGACCTTGAACGTCACCTTGTTGTGCTCGGACCCCATTGTCGCCTTTTCGGTGATCACCGGGGCGATAATGACGTCGTAATGGCGCGGATCGCTGGTGCTCATTTGAATCGCGCCTCCAGCGCATCGAGCGCGGCCTTGGTCAACACCAAGGTCTTGCGCCGCAGGATGTCGTAGACGTTGATGCCTTGCACGGGCAGCACATCGATATTCGGGATATTGCGCGCTGCGCTGCGGAAGTTGGCGTCGATCTCCGCACCATCGATGATCAATGCGTTCGCAAGGCCGAGCTTGCCGAACTGCTTGGCGAGCGCCTTGGTCTTCGCGTCCTTCACCGACGCCTTCTCGAGAACGATGATGCCGCCGTCCTTGGCTTTCGAAGACAGCGCATGCTTGAGCGCAAGCGCGCGGACCTTCTTCGGCAGGTCGATGGCGTGGCTGCGAACCAGCGGACCGAAAGCGCGGCCGCCGCCGCGGAACTGCGGGACGCGTGCGGAGCCATGACGGGCGCCGCCGGTGCCCTTCTGCGCATACATTTTCTTACCAGTCCGCCAGATTTCCGCGCGGCCCTTGGTCTTGTGGGTGCCGCGCTGGCGCTTGGCGAGCTGCCAGTTGACGCAGCGCTGGATGATGTCGGTCCGCGGCTCAAGGCCGAAGATCGCATCCGGCAACTTGACCGATCCGGCTTCCTTGCCTTCGAGGGTGGTGATCTTCATTTCCATATCACGCGCCCTCCTTCGCAGGAGCAGCCGCCTCAGGCGCGGGCGCCTCGGCCGGCTTTTGTTCGGACTTCGGCGCGGATTTCGTTTCCGCCTTGGCTTCAGACTTGGTCTCGGAGCTTTCGCTGACGCGGAATTTGCCAGGCTTCGGTGCTTCCTTCGGCAACTTCTTCTTCACTGCGTCACGCACCGTCACCCAGCCGCTCTTGGCGCCAGGAACCGCGCCCTCGACAAGCAGGAGGCCGCGCTCGACGTCGGTCTGCACGACCTTGAGATTGAGCGTCGTCACGCGGTCGACACCCAGATGGCCCGGCATCTTCTTGTTCTTGAACGTCTTGCCCGGATCCTGACGGCCACCGGTGCCGCCGATCGAACGGTGCGAGATCGACACGCCATGCGAGGCGCGCAGGCCGGCGAAATTCCAGCGCTTCATGCCGCCAGCAAAGCCTTTGCCGATGGTGATGCCGCAGACGTCGACGAACTGGCCGGGAATGAAGTGATCGGCAGTGATTTCTGCGCCGACCGGAATGACGGAGTCCTCGGTCACGCGGAATTCGGCGAGTTTGCGCTTCGGCTCGACCTTCTGCTTGCCGAAATAGCCGCGGTCGGCCTTGCTCATGTTGTTGGAGCGGCGCGGGCCCGAGCCGAGCTGCAGCGCCACATAACCATTCTTGTCCTTGGTCCGGTGGGCCACCACCTGACACTGCGCGAGGCGCAGCACCGTGACCGGCACGTGCTCGCCGGCCTCGGTGAACACCCGGGTCATTCCGACCTTCTGAGCAACTACACCCGTACGCATTGCTAGTCCCACCCCGGCCTTAGAGCTTGATCTCGACGTCGACGCCGGCAGCCAGGTCGAGCTTCATCAGCGCGTCCACCGTCTGCGGCGTCGGATCGACGATGTCGAGCAAGCGCTTGTGCGTGCGCATCTCGAACTGTTCGCGGCTCTTCTTGTCGACGTGCGGCGAGCGGTTCACCGTGAACTTCTCGATGCGCGTCGGCAGCGGAATCGGGCCACGGACCTGCGCGCCGGTGCGCTTGGCCGTGTTCACGATCTCGCGCGTCGACGCATCGAGGATGCGGTGATCGAACGCCTTGAGCCGGATCCGGATATTCTGGCCGTTCATTTCGTTTTCTTTCTCATTTTCTTGTCACCGCCGGGCTTGTCCCGGCGGTCTCGCTTAGGAAGGCACAGTGCCCACCCGATCGGGATGGCCGGGACGAGCCCGGCCATGACAGAAAAACCGACCTCTCTACTCGATGATGCTCGCCACCACGCCGGCGCCGACGGTGCGGCCGCCCTCGCGAATGGCGAAGCGCAGTTTCTCTTCCATGGCGATCGGCACGATCAGGTGCACTTCCATCGCCACGTTGTCGCCCGGCATCACCATTTCCGTGCCTTGCGGCAGGTGCACCACGCCGGTCACGTCTGTGGTGCGGAAATAGAACTGCGGACGGTAGTTGGTGAAGAACGGCGTGTGACGCCCACCCTCTTCTTTGGTGAGGATGTAGGCTTCCGCCTTGAACTTCGTGTGCGGCTTCACCGAGCCGGGCTTGCAGAGCACCTGGCCGCGCTCGACTTCCTCGCGCTTGGTGCCGCGCAGCAGGCAGCCGACGTTATCGCCGGCCTCGCCCTGGTCGAGCAGCTTGCGGAACATTTCGACGCCGGTGACGACGGTCTTCGTCGTCGGCTTGATGCCGACGATCTCGACTTCCTCGCCGACCTTGATGATGCCGCGCTCGATTCGACCGGTACAGACGGTGCCACGGCCGGAGATGGAGAACACGTCTTCCACCGGCATCAGGAACGGCTGATCCTTCGGGCGCTCCGGCTGCGGGATATATTCATCGACCGCCTTCATGAGCGCCATGATCGACTCTCTGCCGAGCTTCTCGTCGCTGCCCTCGAGCGCCTTGAGCGCCGAACCTTTGATGATCGGAATCTTGTCGCCCGGGAAATTGTACTTCGAGAGAAGCTCGCGAACTTCGAGCTCGACCAGCTCGAGCAGCTCGGGATCGTCGACCATGTCGACCTTGTTCATGTAGACGACGAGCGCCGGCACGCCGACCTGGCGGGCGAGCAGAATGTGCTCGCGGGTCTGCGGCATCGGGCCGTCGGCCGCGGACACCACCAGAATGGCGCCGTCCATCTGGGCTGCGCCGGTGATCATGTTCTTCACGTAGTCGGCATGGCCCGGGCAGTCGACGTGCGCATAGTGGCGCTTGTCAGTCTGATATTCGACGTGCGCGGTCGAGATGGTGATGCCGCGCGCCTTTTCTTCCGGTGCCTTGTCGATCTGGTCGTAGGCCGTGAACGTAGCGCCGCCCTTCTCGGCCAGGACCTTGGTGATCGCCGCTGTCAGCGTGGTCTTGCCATGGTCGACGTGACCGATCGTTCCGATATTGCAATGGGGCTTAGTTCGCTGGAATTTCTCTTTGGCCATGGAACTCTCCGTTCAGATCCCTCTGTTATCCGTTTCCGATCACGCGAATTTCTTCTGCACTTCCGCCGACACGTTCGCCGGCAGTTCCGAGTAGTGATCGAATTGCATCGTGAATGTTGCGCGGCCCTGAGACATGGACCGCAGATTGTTGACGTAGCCGAACATGTTCATGAGCGGCACCATCGCGTTGATGACGTTGGCGTTGCCGCGCATGTCCTGACCTTGAATCTGCCCGCGGCGTGAATTGAGATCGCCGATGACCGAACCGGTATAGTCTTCCGGCGTCACCACCTCGACCTTCATGATCGGCTCGAGCAGCACCGGCTTGGCCATTTGCAGCGCCTCTTTCAGGCACTGGCGCGCGCAGATTTCGAACGCGAGCGCGGATGAGTCGACGTCGTGATACTTACCGTCGATCAACGTTACCTTGAGGTCGACGACCGGGAAGCCCGCCACTACGCCGGAGCCCAGGACGCTCTCAAGGCCCTTCTCGACACCCGGGATGAATTCCTTCGGGACCGCACCGCCGACGATCTCGTTCTCGAACTCGAACGGCGTGCCGGGCGGCGTCGGCTCGGCGATGATCTTGATCTGCGCGAACTGGCCGGAGCCGCCGGTCTGCTTCTTGTGGGTGTAACCGTGCTCGACACGCTGCGAAATCTTTTCGCGGAATGCGACTTGCGGTGCACCGATATTGGCATCGACCTTGTAGGTCCGCTTGAGGATGTCGACCTTGATGTCGAGGTGCAGTTCGCCCATCCCCTTGAGAATGGTCTGGCCGCTCTCCTGATCGGTCGAAACGCGGAATGACGGGTCTTCGGCGGCGAGTTTGGCAAGCGCGACGCCGAGCTTTTCCTGGTCGGCTTTCGACTTCGGCTCAATCGCAATCTCGATGACCGGATCGGGAAATTCCATCTTTTCCAGGATCACGGGCTTTGCCGGATCGCACAGCGTATCGCCGGTGCGCACTTCCTTCAGGCCCGCCAGCGCGACGATGTCGCCGGCATAGGCTTCCTTGATGTCTTCGCGGTTGTTCGCATGCATCAACAGCATGCGGCCGATCCGCTCCTTGCGCTCCTTCGTCGAATTGATGACGCCGGTGCCACTGGTGAGCGTGCCTGAATAAATGCGGCAGAACGTGATCGTGCCGACAAAAGGATCGTCCATGATCTTGAAGCCAAGCAAGGCCAGCGGCGCGTTGTCTTTTGGCTCGCGCACGACCTCTTCGTCATTGTCAGGATTGATTCCCTTGATCGGCGGCACGTCGAGCGGGCTCGGCAGATAGTCGACCACCGCATCGAGCAACGGCTGCACGCCCTTGTTCTTGAAGGCGGAGCCGCACAACACCGGAAAGAACGCGCCGGTGATCACGGCCTTGCGGAGCAGCTTCTTAACGGTCGCCTCGTCGGGCATCTTGCCTTCGAGGTAGGCGGTCGCGGCATCGTCGTCGAGTTCGCAGACCGCCTCGATCATCTTGTCGTGGTATTCCTTGGCCTGTTCGGCCATGTCGGCAGGAATATCGATGTCGTGATATTTGGCGCCGAGGGATTCATCGTCCCACACCACGCCCTTCATGCGCACCAGATCTACAATGCCTTTGAAATTCTGCTCGGTTCCGATCGGCAGCTGAATCGCTACCGGCTTTGCGCCGAGGCGCGTCTTGATGTCGTCGAGACATTTGAAGAAGTCGGCACCGATCTTGTCCATCTTGTTGGCGAAGACGATGCGCGGAACCTTGTACTTGTCGCCCTGGCGCCAGACCGTCTCGGTCTGCGGCTCTACGCCCTGGTTGGAATCGAGAACGCATACAGCGCCGTCGAGCACGCGCAGCGAGCGTTCCACCTCGATGGTGAAGTCGACGTGTCCGGGCGTATCGATGATGTTGAGACGCTTTTCTTTCCAGAAGGCGGTCGTTGCGGCCGACGTGATCGTGATGCCGCGCTCCTGCTCCTGCTCCATCCAATCCATCGTCGCGGCGCCCTCGTGCACCTCGCCGATCTTGTGGCTCTTGCCGGTGTAGTAGAGGATCCGCTCGGTCGTCGTCGTCTTTCCGGCATCGATGTGCGCCATGATGCCGAAGTTGCGGTAGTCCTCGATTGGGTGGCTGCGGGGCATAGGGGGTCAGTCCTTAAATCTTTTCTGCTGTCACCAGCGGTAATGCGAGAAGGCCCGGTTGGCTTCCGCCATCTTGTGGGTGTCCTCGCGCTTCTTGACTGCGTTTCCCCTGTTATTGGATGCATCGAGCAGCTCGGCCGAGAGCCGCTCGGTCATCGTACGTTCGTTGCGCTCGCGCGCTGCCGCGATAATCCAGCGAATGCCGAGTGCCTGACGGCGCGACGTGCGCACTTCGACCGGCACCTGGTAAGTGGCGCCGCCGACGCGACGCGAACGCACCTCGATCGAGGGCATCACGTTGTCGAGGGCCTGCTGGAATACGGTGAGCGGGTTCTGCTTGGTCTTGCTCTCAATCGTCTCGAGCGCGCCGTAGACGATGCCTTCCGCCACCGACTTTTTGCCATCGTACATGATGGCGTTCATGAACTTGCTGACGACGATGTTTCCGAACTTCGGGTCCGGGATGATGTCGCGTTTTTCGGCAGCGTGGCGGCGGGACATGACGCAGATCCTTACTTGGGCCGTTTGGCGCCGTATTTCGAACGGCGCTGCTTGCGGTTCTTCACGCCTTGCGTGTCGAGCACGCCGCGCAGGATGTGATAGCGCACGCCCGGCAGGTCCTTCACGCGGCCGCCGCGGATCATCACGACCGAGTGCTCTTGCAGGTTATGGCCCTCGCCCGGGATGTAGCCGATCACTTCAAACCCGTTGGTGAGCCGCACCTTCGCCACCTTGCGCAAAGCCGAGTTCGGCTTCTTCGGCGTCGTCGTGTAGACGCGCGTGCAGACACCGCGCTTCTGCGGAGACGCCTGCAGGGCCGGCACTGTGTTGCGCGCCTTGAGCGGGTGCCGCGGCTTGGCAATCAACTGGTTGATCGTCGGCATTTTTGCCTTCGCTACCTTCAGTTTGGGGATGCCGCGCGAACGAAACTGGTCCGCACCGCCCCTCGTTTAATTTCGTGCGGACATCACCCTCGTCCGCGTCGTATCGGGCTTATCGCCCCGGCATCGGCGTGCGCGGAACAATGGCGCACGTAACCTCGCGCGACTTCTCCACGCGCAAAACGAAATCGCGCCATCCGCCAACCGCGGCAGGGCGCTCTTCCGTTCGGACGGACGCGTTGCGGTTAAACACCGCGGCCGTTCACTCTCAAAGTCTGACAGGTGCTGTCAGAGGCAGCGTCTGAGCTTTATTCGTCGAGGCGTTGTGCCCAATCACTTTTTGAGAAAACGCAACGCTCTCAAAGGGTTAATTGGGTGGCCGTTCCGAGCAAGCAAAGCTCACCGCCTGCCGAAAAGTGTGGGGTATGTATCGGCGTGACCCGTCCAAGTCAAGCAGAAATGGCTGAAAACTCGAGCGTTCGGGGCCTTCGGCAACCGAATACCTCGTATTCGGCGGCCGAGCTACCCACTATTGCGATGTTACGCCGGTTTCCTTGATGACGTTGAGGTATTTCGCACTCTCGCCGCGTACAAACGCCTTGAACTCCGCGACCGACATGGGCGTCACGACCGCCCCCGCAGAACAGCCTGTAGGGGTTATTCAAAGCCGTAGAGCCGCGCCGGGTTGTCCGACAGAATTCGCTCGGCCAATTCCACCGAACCGGTCGCGGCCAATGAAATCGTCGACCAGTGTTTCGTAGCGAAGACTTCGATAAGGCGAAAGGACGGCGCTGCCCATATGCTGGTCGTGCGGCGGTGTGTGCGGCCAGTCGCTGCCCCACACGCAACGATCGGACGCGACCTTTAAGATGGCTCCGACCCAGGCCGGATCGGCCCGGGTTGCGAGCGGATCCGCGCTCACACGGTATGGCGCCGACAACTTGATCCAGACGTGGGGCCGCGCAAGCAGCTCTAGCAGCGAGATGCCGTCGGGCTGATCCGGGTCTGGTGCCCGCATAGAGCCCGTAGTGATCGATCACCACCGGCACGCGCGAGTTCCGCAACAGCGACGCATTTTCCGACAGCAGCTTGATCGGCGCGATGACTTCAATGTGCCAGTTCAGATCGCGCGCATGTCCCTCGACCGCTTCGAAGCGGGCCGCGAGCGGTGCCTTTTCGCGAAGCGGGCTGTAGAGATTGAGACGCAAGCCGCGCACGCCCTGCGACGCCATGCCGGACAGGGTTCTTGCAGATGTCGTGTCGGGATTGATGACCGCAACACCCCGCCCTCTTCCAGCCAGGGCGTCGAGGCCCTCCAGCAACATGCCGTTGTCAGTGCCGTAAAAGCTCGGCTGCACAATGACAAACCGCCTGATGGCGCGCGAGGCCGATACCCGCTCGAGCTGCTTCAGGGTCGCAACGTCTGCAAGATACGTTCGCTCGGCGACCTGCGGGTAACGATCCGCCGGACCGACGATATGGACGTGACTGTCGCAGCGCATTCCGGCTGTCACGCGCGCAGCCGCGCGGCAACCGCATCGCCGGTTTCACGCGTGCCCAGACGCCCGCCGACATCGGTGGTCGACTCTTTTGCCGCAATCGCCGCCTCGACCGCCTTCTCGATGGCGCCGGCGGCCGCTTCGAACGATTTGGCCTTGCTGCGGCGGCCATACCAGGCGAGCAGCATCGCCGCCGACACAATGAGCGAAAGCGGATTGGCAACGTTCTTGCCCGCGATATCTGGCGCCGAGCCGTGGGCAGCCTGAGCCATTCCGTGATCGGTACCGGCGTTGAGGGAGGCGGCCATCCCGAGACTGCCCGACAATTCGGCCGTCAGATCGGACAGGATATCGCCGTACATGTTGGACGTAACGATTACGTCGAAACGCTGCGGATTGCGCACGACGTGCGCCATCATAGCATCGACGATCACGTCATCGACGGTAACTGCCGGAAACTCCTTACCAACGTCCCGGCACGCCTCCATGAACAATCCGTCCGTGACTTTCAGCACGTTGGCTTTGTGCACAATCGTGACATGTTTACGGCGGGTCATCGCCAATTCAAATCCTGCGCGCGCAATGCGCTCGCTGCAGCCGCGCGTAATTCGCCGCATTGAAACGGCAACGTCCTTCGTAACCAGCATCTCGCCGCTCCCCGCCTCCATATTGCGGTCGGCGTAGAATCCTTCGGTGTTCTCGCGCGCGACAACGAGATCGAACGCGCCGCAGCGCAAATGGAATCCCGGATAGGTTCGCGCCGGGCGGATATTGGCGAACAAATCGAGACTCTTGCGGAGCATCATCGACGGATTGATCTCGCCGCGCGCCGGATCCTTGAACTCGAAAGTCGATGTCGGGCCAAGGACGACCCCGTCGGCCTTGCGCGCTTTTTCGACGATGTCGGCATGGATGGTACTTCCCAGCGCGCGGAGGCCGGCATGCCCGACAGGCGCTTCTTCGATTCGAAGTCCGAGCCCAAAGCGCTCGGAAGCGACACGCAATACCGAAAGCGTGGCGGCGGTAATTTCGGGACCGATACCGTCACCGGCAAGAACGAGGAGATTCATTTCGGTGGATTCCAATGTGGATGCGGCGCCATCTTCTCCAATTCCGGCAGAAAGAAAAGCCGCATCACCTGCGGGCTAGGCCGCATTATTGCAGGGGAATTCGCGTGCCCTTTTCCCCGTTCAGGAGCCGCTTGAGGTGAAAGCTGGCGAGCTGGTCCTCAGGATAGCTCCCGACATGCGCCGCAAATGCCGCCATCGCAGCAGCGTCGTCCGACTGAAGTTTCGCAAATGCCTCCAGATAACTCTTCGTCGCGGCACTTTCGAATTTCTCCCGCCGCAACGGCTCAAATGCCCGCATCGCTTCGGTCTTGCCCCGCAGCAGGAGATCGCCGATGGGCCGCCCGCAAAAGTCATTTACTTTCTGCGCCAGAACCGAACTGACACAGACATGGCTGCCAAAGTATTTGTTGGCAGCCTCCAGCCGCGCAGCGACGTTCACTGTATCGCCATAGGCCGTGTAGTCGAAAAATCGTCCACCGCCGAAATTCCCCACAATCGCTGGCCCGGCATGAACGCCAATCCGAGTGATGCCGAGCGTGATTCCTTTTTCCGACAGCGTTGCTGGAATGACACGGCATATTCATCGAGATCCAGCGCGCAGGCGACGGCACGCGCGCTATGATCGTCTTGCTCGCCAGGCGCGCCAAACAACACATGGAGGGCATCGCCGACAATCTTCGCGACCGTGCCGTCGTGCGAAAACACGATATCGGTCATGCCTGTAAGGTACTCATTCAGAAGCGGCCCAAGCACGCTTGGCTCAAGCGTCTCCACCAAGGCGGTAAACCCCGCAATATCGGTGAAGAGCGATGCAATTTCGCGGCGCTGACCCGCAAGATCTATCGCATCGTTGTCGCCGGCAAGTCTTTGCACAAGATTGGGCGAAAAATATCTCGAGAGCGAAGCGTAAGCTCGTTCGGCTTCGGCCTGGCGGCGCCTCGCATCGCGCAAATCTTCGACGTGCCGAATCGTCTTTGCTATCGTCGCCTCAAGATCAGGAAAATCGATCGGCTTAGTCAGGAAATCGAATGCACCGCGGTTCATCGCGGTTCGGATATTGGCCATGTCTCCATAGGCCGACACAATAATGGTCGACAGCCTTTCCTCCGTCTCCTGAAGCTTCTGCAGGAGAGTCAGCCCATCCATGCGCGGCATGTTGATGTCGGCGATCACCATGTCCATGGAGCTGTTGGACGCGAGCAAATCCAGCGCTTCGACGCCATCACGGGCGAACAAAAGCTGCACTGAGCCTTCGCTGATCTTGCGGCGAAACTTCTGGACGAGCAAAGCCTCCATGTCCGGTTCGTCATCGACTACGAGAATTCGTGCGGTCATGCGGCCAATTCAACCTGTCTGTTGATGAAGAGATTCACGCGGATGTCCCCGGATTTCGCAAGGCCTGCAGCTTTGCGGGGAAGAACGATACGAAATTCAGTGTACTGACCGGGTTTGGTATCGACTTCAATGGATCCGCCGTGCTGCTTGACGATAATGTCGTGGCTGATCGACAAGCCTAATCCTGTCCCCTCCCCGGCCGGCTTGGTTGTGAAGAACGGATTGAACATCTTTTCCTTCACCTCGGGCGGAATTCCGGTGCCGTTGTCCCGGATCCTGATTTCGACACTGTCGCCGAGGCTCTTCGTTGCGGCCGCGAGTGTCGGTTCGTAGTCAGCACCGTTTGCTTCGGCTTTGCGCTTGGTCGCTGCGTAAAAGCCATTCATGATAAGGTTGAGCAACACACGCGTGATCTCCTGCGGAAACAGGTCGACCTCGCCCGCGCCTGGATCAAATGACTTCTCGAGCGTTATGTTGAAACCTTGCTTCTCGGCGCGCGCCCCGTGATAGGCGAGATTGAGGCTCTCCTCGACAACGGCATTGACATCCACGAACCGGTGCTCGCCCGAACCTTGACGCGAGTGCAGCAGCATATTTTTGACGATCGAGTCAGCGCGCTTGCCGTGCTGCACGACCTTTTCGAGATTGCCCTGCAGCATGTCGGCAATCTCATCGATCTCCGCTCGCAGCTTGCTGTCGAGATTGACACCTTTCAGTGCGTCGCGCAGTTCGCCTACAAGTTCGGACGAGACGGACGAGAAATTGTTGACGAAGTTAAGCGGATTTTTGATCTCGTGCGCAATGCCCGCAGTAAGCTGACCAAGTGAGGCGAGTTTTTCCGTCTGAACCAGACGATCCTGTGCGGTACGCAAATCATCGAGCGATTTCGCAAGTTCGCGCGTCCTCGCGCCGACACTTTCGAACAGCCTGGCATTTTGTATCGCCAAGACGGATTGCGCTCCAAAGGTCTGCAGCAGTTCGACGGCGCTTTTCGAAAACTCGCCGGGCAGCCTGCGGCGCACAACGAGCGCCCCTATAATTTGGTCATTGCTCAGAAGCGGCACGATCAGGAGAGCGCGAAAGCCCGCGCGGATGATAATGTCGAGCGTGCTTGAAGGATCGTTCTGAAGGTCCGGAATTTGGATCGGCATGCGTTGTAGCGCGGCCTCACCGATCGCGGTCTCGCCCAGACGAATGTGACGGTCGCGGATTTCAGCGACTGCCCCCGAGTCCAACCCGTAAGTTGCGCGCAACCGAAATTCCTCGGTCACCTCGTCGAAAACATAGATCGCGCCGGCGTCGGTATTCGAAAGCTGGACTGCTTTGGCAACGATCGTTGACAGCACGGTCTCCAGATCGACCGTCGAATTTACCGCCTAGTCACCTCGCCGAGCGCGCGCAACTCCTTGACCGATTGCGCAAGCTCTTGCGTACGCTGCTCGACCTTGTTTTCCAGCCCCGTGTAGGATTCCTGTAGCCGGCCCGCCATGTCATTGAACTGGTCGGCGAGTGCTTCGAGCTCATCGCCGGTTTTAACCTCGATCCGCTGCGACAGGTCGCCGCTTCCGATTCGAGCCGCTCCGGTACGCAAGGCCTGGATCGGCACGACCATCCTGCGCGCGAGGAATATTCCGGCCACGGCCGCAAGACAGAGCGCCGCAAGCAGAACCAGAGCCGAGCGCTGAATGGAAGCCATCAATGGCTGATAGGCCTCGCCTACGGGTAGCTCGACAAAAACGGTCCAGCCGAGCGGCGCAACCGGCGCAAAGGCACTCAGAACAGTCCGGCCTTGCAGATCGGTTGCGGTTGGAATCTCGTCCTCCGATGTGGCTGTTCCACGTTGCGCCGCCTGAACCTGAGCGAGACGGGTCATGTCGGTGTTGCGCAACACCAGGCTGATATCCGGATGGGCGATCAGGCGGCCGCGCGCATCTACCACATAGGCTTGGCCACGTTCGCCAACCTTGATCCTGGATACGACGTCCCAGATCAGCTTGAGATTGACTTCCGCAATGCTAACGCCCGCATCGCGCCGGGTGCCTGCAAGCGACAAGGTCATGTACGGTTCGGATTCGCGGCGGAAATAGACGGGGCCGTAGTAGACTTTGTTTTTCACGGCTTCCGTGAACTTGGGCTCCTTTGACAGATCGAGGCCGCTGCCCAAGACATCCATGGCCAGCCGCGACACGCGAAGTTGCTCCTTGCCGCTGGCGTCGACCTGCGCAAGTTCGGTAATCGCCGGGACCTGGCGCAACAGGCGGAGCGCATCGAACCGTCGCTGCTCAATGGTCTCGGCGGACCACAGCAGCTGAGTCCCATCGAACCGGATTTTGGATTTCCTTGATGAACTGGCTGATCTTGGTGGCCGCCGCTTCTGCCTGCTCGTGCTGAATGCGGATCAATGCAGTTTTGTGCTCACGAT
>CAVQYD010000043.1:0-64402 GCA_963718035.1 uncultured Alphaproteobacteria bacterium
GGTCATAAGCAGACATGTGCAGTGCAACAGCTCATGTCCCGCTAAGTGCCAAAAGCGGACATCAACTAGCTGGCCTCCTCGATCACCTCGTCGGCGATTGAGAGCACGCCCGACGGAATTGTGAGTCCAAGCGTTTTGGCAGTTTTGCGATTGATGACCATCTCGAATTTTGTCGCCTGCACAACTGGCAGGTCCGCGACTTTCTCGCCCTTGAGAATCCTGCTGGTGTAAATACCGGCTTGGCGATAGGCGTCCGTAATATTCGGCCCATAACTGATCAGACCGCCAACTTCCACAAATCGGCGGTACTGATACATCGCAGGTATGCGCTGTTGTGCGGCCGACGCTACAATTTTTTCGGGACGGCTATTGAAGAATTCGCCAGTGCCTACCACGAGAGCCCCTGGCGACAAATCGTACTGGCCTGTTCCCCCTTTCTTACAAAAAGCAAAAGCCACCGCACTGTGCGCGGCGGCTCTGCAAAAGCGAACATTTGCACGTACATGGCGATTTATAAATTTGATTTCAAACCAAGCCAAATTTTGGCCTATTGAAGCCCGGCCTTGCGCATGCCGTCGAGGAATTTCGCCATCGGGCCGGCGTATAGGGAACGTATTGCTCGATCCACGCGATCGAAATATTCGGCTGCAATTCCTTCAGTCGCTGCAAGCGACACGCGAGCCTCATCGATCTGACCCGCCTGCGCCAGGCTCGCGAAATAAATGCGATGGGCCGCGGTCATTCCGTCGCGCTGTTGCATGGCCTTGCGGGCAAAACCGATAGCCTCGTCATAACGGCCCGCAAGGTAATGGGCGACCGCCAGCCCCACATTGAAGATCGCATTTTGCGGATCGTGCGGACTCATGCGGATGGCCTGCTCGAAATGATGCGATCGCCTCGTCCGATCGGCCGTCGAGAGCGAGCGTCAAGCCAAGATAGCCATGGGCAGCGGCGAAATTCGGGTTGAGATCGAGTGCGCGCTGGAATTCCTCGGCCGCCTCGTCGGTGCGCCGCATCGTGTGGGCCACGTAGCCGAGCGCGAGATGCGCCCAGGGTCGCTGTCGTCGAGTTCCGCCGCCCGCGCGGCGAGCACGGCAGCCTCTTTCACTTGCGGTCGAACTCCGAGGTCCAGCCGAGCGTAGCGCATATCAAGATGCATGAAGGCCAGCATGCTGTGCGCTGGCGCATAGTCGGGGTAGCGCTCGACGGCCTGCTTGAGCATCGCGATTGCGGCTTCGCCTTCGGTCTTGGTCAGC
The DNA here is from genome assembly GCA_963718035.1 of uncultured Alphaproteobacteria bacterium. Lineage (GTDB taxonomy): Bacteria > Pseudomonadota > Alphaproteobacteria > Rhizobiales > Xanthobacteraceae > Pseudolabrys. The sequence continues at coordinate 1,257 of CAVQYD010000043.1, forward strand.
CGCCAGAACAGCGAATTGGCATGGATCACCATATCCCAGGCGCCGAGATCCTCGGGCGAGCGGTTTTGCGACCGGATGCCTTCGGCCTCCAGCAGCTTTGGCTCGATCGCGGCGACCACTTTCTTGGTGATCTCGTCCTGCAACGCGAAAATGTCGGTCAGGTCGCCGTCGTAGCGGTCGGCCCAGATGTGGTTGCCGGTCGCGGCATCGATCAGCTGCGCGGTGATGCGCACGCGATTGCCGCCCTTGCGCACGCTGCCCTCCAGGACGTAGCGCACGCCCAGTTCGCGCGCGACGCGCTTCACGTCGACCGCCTTGCCCTTGTAGGTGAACGACGAATTGCGCGCGATGACGAAGAACCAGCGCAGCTTCGATAGACCCGTGATGATGTCTTCGGAAATGCCGTCGGCAAAATACTCCTGCTCCGGGTCGCCGCTCATGTTGGCGAATGGCAATACGGCGATCGACGGCCGGTTGGACGGTCAGATCGGCTCTGCAGCCGCGGTGGATTTGACGCGGCCGGCGGGGCGCTTTCGGCGAGGGAGACGCGGTGGACGCCGATCGGCCGCGCGATGTTCTTGACCGACTGCTCGCCCATGTCCTCGAAACCAAAACTGAGCTTGTCGCGCACCTGATCGTGCACGACGCTCGAAACCATGATGCCGCCGGGATCGGCGAGCGCCTCCAGCCGCGCCGCCACGTTGACGCCGTCGCCGAAGATGTCATCCCCGTCGATGATGATGTCGCCGACATTGATGCCGATGCGGAATTCGATGCGCTTGTCGGCCGGCACATCGGCATTGCGCTCGACCATGCCGCGCTGGATGTCGACGGCGCAGCGCACGGCATCGACCACGCTGACGAATTCCACCAGCATCCCGTCGCCGGTCGTCTTGACGATCCGGCCGCGGTGTTCGGTGATCTTGGGGTCGACCAGTTCCTTGCGATGCGCCTTGAGCTGGCGCAGCGTGCCTTCCTCATCGACGCCCATCAGCCGGCTGTAGCCAGCAATGTCGCCTGCCCATATCGCGGCCAGTCTGCGGTCAACTCGATCTTCGGCCATATAGACGCCCGGCAGAAATCTCCTTGAGTGTAGGAGGTATCTCCGAGGGCAACAATGTCCGCTTTGGGTCATAAGCAGACATTTGCAGTGCAAAACGGCATGTCCGCTTTACCCCCAATAGCGGACATATGCGCTGCAACTAGCGATGTCCGCTAAGTGCCAATAGCGGACATGGTTGTCTATTCGATCACCTCGTCGGCTCGCTGTTGCAAGAGCAAAGGCACGTCGAGGCCGAGCGCCTTGGCGGTCTTGAGATTGATCACCAGCTCGAACTTGACCGGGGCCTGGACGGGAAGTTCGCTCGGCTTGGCGCCCTTGAGGATGCGATCGGCATAGGTTGCCGCGCGCCGAAAACTATCGACCAGGTCATTGCCGTAGGACAGCAGGCCACCGTCTTCAATAAAAGAGCGAAACGGATAGATGGCGGGGAGGCGGTAGCGAGCCGCCAGTGACGTGATCTCTTTGCGATGGGCGACCACGTATGAAATCATTCATCACAACGAGGCCGCCGTTCGGCGCGCGGGCCTGTGCAGCAATGACGGATTCAATTTCGGACGTATTGTGAACTGGCGCCACGATCGCCTCCACTCCGAGGGGCGCAGCGGCGGCTTTGAAGGATTTCAGGTAAACTTCGGCGAATGGCGCCGTTGCCGGGTTGAACATGAACGCGACCCGGTTGACGCGTGGCGCGATCTCCTTGAGCAGCTCCAACCACTTGGCAGCCATCGTCGGTTCGATATTGGTGAAGCCGGTGACGTTGCCGCCCGGGCGCGAAAAGCTCGCGACGAAGCTGCTGCCGACTGGGTCGGATACGACCACGAAAACGATGGGGATGGTGCGCGTTTGTTGCAGCAGCGCCGCCGTAGTGGGCGTGTTGTGCCCAATAATGACGTCAGGCTGCAGCGCGACAAGTTCCTTGGCGAATCGTTGCCTCGCTTCCGCGTCGCCGGCTCTCGCCCAGCGAATATCGATCCGGATGTTGCCGCCCTCGATCCACCCGAGCTTGTGGAGTTCGTCGCGGATTGCGACCGAGTAGGCCTGTGCTACCGGGTCGCTCTCGGCAAAGCCGATCAGCACGCCGATCCGGCGCACCTTGTCCGGTTGCTGCGCCCGCGCCGCCATGGGCCACGCAGCCGCGCCACTCAGAACACCCAGAAATTCCCGTCGCCTCATGCCCACCCCCAAGGCTCAGGAGACGGCATCGTAGCTGTTCATACGAGTGCATTGATAGGGGATGAAGCCGGCTTCGCTGCCGCAACCTGGGTCAAAAGCGGACATTTGCAGTGCACCTGATGTCCACTAAGTGCCAAAAGCAGACATTCCGTAATTCATTTGATCACCTCCTTGGCAATAGCAAGACCGTTAATTCGCCAACAAGACGGGCAAGGCTGCATTCCCCAAGACGTGTTGGGTTGCCCCGCCGAATATCCACTGTCGCAATCGGCTCTGCGTGTAGGCACCCTTGATAAGCAGGTCGCAGCCCAGTGATTGGGCCGTCGCCAGGATCGCCTCACCAGTGTTTCTGCCATCAAGCTCAACTCTCATCGGTTTCGCGCTAACCCCATTGCGGTGCAGGTATCGGATCAATTGCTCAGCCGAGGGTCCAGGCACTCCCGTTCCGCCAATAACCGTCAGGACCGTGATGCGATCGGCTTTCTGAAGAAGCGGCATCGCAAGGGCAATGGCTCGTGCCTGCTCTGTGCTGCAGTTCCATGCGATCAACACGTTGGTTGCAATCTGGCTTGGCGGCGACGGTGGAGACAGTAGTATCGGCCGACCGCTTTCGAACAGGCCAGATTCGATCGCTCTGTCGTGCATGGGGCCCGAGCGCGCATCGCGCCGGTTCATCACAATCACGTCGAAAACGCGGCCATAGCTGCCAATAAAGCCTTCCCCCTCTGCCGCATGGTCCAACCAGCCGAATGACACCGATCCTGTCGTCTCGGCTGAGCGCGGCACGCCGTGTTCCTGCATAAAGTTTTCAAAAATCTGTTTTGCTTTCTTCGCTTCTTCTTCAATGTCTTCTTTAAACCTATCCAGCGGTAGTCCTCCCATTGCATCGATGCCGCCAACAAGCTCGATGACCTGCCAACGCAGCGCAAAACCTTCTATGTAGCTTTTGGTCCGTTGGCCCAATAGCAGCGCGGTTTGCAGTGCTGACTGCATGTCATGGTTTTCCATCGGAACCAAGATCGTCTTCATGCTCATCGTCGCCTCCCATCAATTGACCATCTAACCGCGATGATGATCTCGGCGGGCGTGTTCCCTGTGGCGCTACGGCCGCACTCTGTACACGACATCGTGCTAATATGCGCCGATCCTGTCAGCCCTCAAATCACGCAGCGCATAAAATACATCTAGTGGCGGTCGGCAGTGCCTTTAGGCGTTTGGGGTCAATATCTCCCCCGCATTGAGAGCAGACACCGTAGGTACCTTCGGAGATCCGCTTTAGCGCCTTGCCAATTTGTTGGATTTCCCGCATTTCAGAAATCTCTATGCCTTCGAGCGCGTCCTGATTTTCGAGATCAGTCGCCCGATCTTCGGAATCAGCAGACAGCGGTTTGCGGAGTACGCTGTCGATCTCCGCAACGCGACTCGTTAATTCAGCAAGGCGGATCTTGAGTGCTTTCGCAATATCCTCGTGCTTATTCATCTCCTGTGGCATCCGCTGACGGTCAAGGGAGTCACCGAGACGTGAGCCTAGCGCAATTCTACCCGTTCGCTATGGAATTGCGATGTCCGCTTTACCCCCGAAAGCGGACATGTGCGGTGCACTAGCCCATGTCCGCTAAGTGCCAATAGCGGACATTTGTAGACCTCCCGCAAAACAGAAAGACCGCCTCGCGGCGGTCCTTACCATTCGATCTGGTGCCAGCCCCATTGTGGGATCATCGGACATGCGAACCACCCGTGATCTCATCGGCAAGCTGAAGCGTCTAGCTCCTTACCTTTCGCGATATCCGCCTTACCGCTCATGTCGTTGATTTTCAGTTTCGCATTACCTCGATTGCAATAAATGATAGCGGAATAGGGGTTAGTAAGGCCGTTTGAATATCGGATGGCCTCGTTGTAATCGGCGATGGCTCCGTGGCTGTCGCCTTTGATATCGTACATGGCGCCCCGGGCGTTAAAGGCGAGGGAATAATAGGGAGCGATTTGAAGGGCCCCGTTAACATCGGCAAGGGCTCGGTCGAGGTTGCCTGCTCTCCCGTAAAGTAAGGCTCTGGCTAAAAAGCCCGCGGCATATTTGGGATTCTTCTGAATTGCCTCGTTCAAGTCGGGAATTGTCTCATTCGTCAGCCAAAGCGAAGCCCCGGTTTTTAAATTGAACTCCTCTGTCTTGAGAGCAGCTAGCCGCTGCTCAATGCGCTTTGCTTCTGCCTCGGCCTCCGCTTGGCGCTTCTGATCTGCCTTAGCACGACGTTCCTGCTCTGCCCCGATATTTGCCTGCCGTTGCTGCTCGGTTTCATCCGCCTTGCGTTTAGCCTCGGTATCGGCTGCCTTTCGCTCTTGTTCCCATCTAATCGCGGTCTGTTGCATGCCTCGCTCTACAGTTATCCCAAACAATGCGTAGCTGCCCCAACCGATTAGAAGCAACACCGCCACCGCGGCGACGCCAATTGCCATCCGCACACGCCACCGGCGCTCGGCCGAATCATAACCGAGTGCCTCGCGCAGTCTTTTAACTAGCGCCTCAGCATCGCTGCCGAAATTGGTGTGGCGAACTTGAATAGCTTGACGGCGGGCAAGCAACTTCAGCGAATCCGGAAGCTCGCTCGCCTTTGGCATGCGCGCCCCATCGACTAGCACCGGAACAACTGGAATGTTGCGGGTAAGCGCCGTCCCGATTTCGATCACGATGAAATCGTCCGGATTATCCAGCCGTCGTTTCCCCGTGTCGTCCTTCGCAGCCAGCCAGTTTGGACCGATGACGGCCAGCATGGCGTCGCACGCAGCGACTTGGCTCTTCAGGTACTCCTCGAAGTCTCTCCCGACCGGGATGTTGTCGACATCCATAAAGAGCTTATTGCGGCCGAACGTCGGGGCGAGTGAATCGTGCAGACGACCGGCCACGTGGCCTAACTCATCTCGGCGGTAATTGATGAAAATATTACCAGCCATGGCCTGACGCCCGTCTTTGCTTCCGCTCTCCTGCGTCGCGCAAGCAATCCGATCACACCTGGCTTAAGCCGGAATTACGGCGGACAAAAAGACTAAGCTACCGATGGCGAGTGTGAGTCCGAACACTGCTTGCACGATCTCCGCTGTTCTTAGATTCCACATGACACTCTCCCAAATTCCGGATCATGTCTTTCGATCTAAATGCGCTTGCGAGTTTCCCACTGTGACTCTAGTCACAAGATTTGCGATTGGTAGCTCACTACCGGAACAGGCCAAGGCTAAATCAAACGGCCGCAGGTTCTGGGGTAACTCTCTACCAATTGGGAATTGCACTTAGGGGCAATAGCCCCATCACCGAGTGTCCGCTTTGGGTCAAAAGCAGACATGTGCAGCGCAAAAGCCCATGTCCGCTAAGTGCCAATAGCGGACATGCGCTCATTCGATGAGCACATCGACACGCCGTAAAAATGTTTCTGGAATAGTCAGGCCTATGGCCTTGGCCGTTTTGAGATTGATGGCCAACTCGAATTTCGTAGGCTGCTCTATAGGTATGTCTTTCGGCTGCTTGCCCTGTAAAATTCTTTGCACGAACTTGGCGCCGTGCCGAAAAGCGGCAGGCCCATCGGCCCCAAATGACATCAGGCCTCCAATATCTGCAAACACGCGCGGGGTGGAGGCCGTCGGCAAACGATATTTGATCGCCGCATCGGTTAAAGATTTGATCGCTAAGCTGCCCTGCACCACGACCGCATCTGCTCGCTCTTTCACCATGGTCATAAAAGCGGCTTCAAACTCGTCAGGTCCGCTGACCATCACAACAGGCTGAATTTCTGTGCCCGTCGGCCGACCTGCGACTAGAACCTCGTCCAGCATAGCTTTCGCGAACACAGGATTGGTGGCGTGACCCAATACACCCACGCGTCGCACCGAAGGCAGCATATCGCGGAAAAGTTCGACACTTTTTCCAGCCAATGCGGAGGCCATCAGAGACACCCCGGTAATATTTCCGCCAGGACGCGCCAAGCTGGGAACGATGCCGGTTTCGACTGGGTCGCCCACTATTGCTACGATTGGGATATCCCGAGTTGCCTGCTTGGCCGCCAGCGAGGGCGGGACGTAGAGCGTCACGATCACGTCGACTTTGAGCCGGACCAGTTCGGCCGCGAGTTCAGGAAGTCGGTCCAGCTTGCCTTCCGCCGAGCGAAACTCGAATGCAATATTTTGTCCTTCCACATAGCCAAGTTCACGCAGTTGTTCCCGAAGCTCCTTCTTGAAGGTCTCCGCGTCCGCAGTTCCTATGTAGAGCGCACCTATTCTGGCTATCTTGGATTGTTGCCCGCGCGCCGCGAGCGGCCACGCAGCCGCCGCGCCGCCAACGACGGTGATGAAGTCGCGCCGCCTCATCGCCACCCCCAAGGGCTCAGGACGAGAGCCATCGTACCCGCTCAAACTAGGATACCGAAAGGGGGTGGCGAACCACCCCATGTCCGCTTTGGGTCAAAAGCAGACATTTGCAGCGCACAAGCCGATGTCCGCTTTGTGCCAATAGCGGACATCGCCGATCTTATTCGATCACGTGGTCGGCGCGGGCGAGTACGGACGGCGGAATTGTGAGGCCCAGCGCCTTGGCGGTCTTGAGGTTGATGACCAACTCGTACCTGGTCGGCGCCTGCACTGGAAGATCGGCGGGCTTTTCGCCTTTTAGGATGCGATCTACATAGCCAGCAGCTCGCCGGTACGGATCAATCGAATTGTCAGGCCCATAAGAGATTAGGCCGCCGTCAGCAGCGAAGAAGCGGAACGGATAGGTTGCTGGCAATCGATGCCGGGCTGCCAGAGCGATGATTAGGTTGCGATTAATAGCCGTCAACGGAATTGCGACTGTGATCAAGCCGCAATTTGATCCGCGGGCAAATTCAGTGACAGTGTGCTCGATCTCACTAGCATCTCGCCCACCGAGTGCGCTCAACTCCACTCCAAACGACCGCGCCACGGATTGGATCGCACCGAACTGACCGATACTAGAGGTTGCGGCGGGGTCTCGAATGACACCAACTCGCGTCACGCCGGGAGCAATTTCCTTGAGCAGTTCCAGCCATTTCGCGCCGATGCTATATTCGATATTCGTGAACCCGGTGATGTTGCCACCCGGCTTCGCCAGACTAGCAACAAAGCCAGCACTGACAGGATCGGCAACCGCCGTAAATACAATCGGCACGGTCCGGGTCGCCTGCTGCAATGCGGCCACAACCGGACTGCCCGTAGCAAGGACGACGTCCGGAGACAGTGCAGCCAATTCCACGGCTGCTTTCTGACTAGAGTTGGCATCGCTGGCATCCCAGCGATACTCGATCTGTAAATTGCCGCCGACCGTCCACCCCAATTGCTGCAATTCTTGAAGGAACGTCGCGACGCGCACCCGACCTTCCGCATTGTCCATGGGAAACGGCATTACTACACCAATACGCCGCAGCCGCTCGCTCTGCTGCGCCCGTATGGCAAGCGGCGCAAGGACAGGTGTGGCTACCGCGCCGCCGAGAAGCGTGATGAACTCGCGCCGCTGCATGCGCCCCCCGGCAAGCACGTCCAAGGCCAAAAGGCTAGCACCTCGCGACGCCGATGTCCGCTTTGGGTCATTAGCGGACATTTCGCAATGCAATCGTCAGGTCCGCTTTACCCCCGAAAGCGGACATGCCGCGTCGTCATTGGAGTGTCGGCGAAACGCAGGTCTGCCATGCGCCGGAAAGCTCAAGCGAATCTCAAGCGCGCGGCAGGAATAAATCACGGGCTCCTGCAAGTCTTCATCGGCTGCACCGGGCATGCTGCCCCCATATTTCCCGCACCAACCCAGCACAGGAGCATGCAATGAGCGTCTATCTGATCGCCGACATCAAGGTGACAAACAACAAATGGGTGCCCACTTACGCGGCCTCGGTGCACGACCTTGTGCACAAACACGGCGGCAAATATCTCGCGCGCAGCGGCAACATCGAGACATTGGAAGGCAAGCCTCTCGACACGGATCTTATTGCATTGATCCAGTTTCCCTCGACGGAGGCCGTGCAAAACTTCCTTTCGGATCCGCAGTACGCACCCCATGCCGACGCGCGCAAGCTTGGCAGCGAAAGCCGTTTCCAGCTGATAGACGACACTGATCTGGCGGGAACCATTTCTTATCTGCGAAAGGCAGAATAGTCGCCGCCTTTCGTCCCAGGTGCAACGGTATGTCGCCGCCACGGTGTCCGCTTTGGGCCATAAGCGGACATTTCGTGTCTGTTACCGCCCGCCGGTCGAGGTCGACATCGTGGATCGCTCAAAACAAGCGTGATAGTTTACGTCAATGGACAACCGGCTTTGCCGCGCCCGCTCATGCGAGCAGCCTTGAGTTCGGACACCGCGTTTAAAGTTGGGGACACGAAAAAACTGGCAAAAAGGGGAGAGCGCTTTATGAGCTATATGCGTCTTTTTGTTTTGGTCTCAACACTTGTGGCAACTGTAACGTCCGCATCTGCCCAATCATCGGGCCGCTACGGTACCGGGCAATCACATGGATACCGATACGACACGGTAACTATTCCAGATGTTCAATCAGACGCTCTCGTTGCTGCAGCGGGCCATGCGTTTGGTCAGGCTGCAGCGGGCCATGCGTTTGGTCAGACTGAGGCAGCTCGCCATAGAATTCCGGTCATTCCGCCAGCCAAGGTTATAATTATCGACAATCAAACAGGCGACTTGTGGGCGTGGTCTGAGGCGCAGCAAACCGTCTTGTATCTTGGTTACATATTCCCGCTCGTTGGACGGGGACCAATCGCCCGCGTGATTACCGTGCCGGAGCAGGGGCAACGTTGAGTTCGAGACACGACCTTTTATGGAGCCGCATATGAAAAAAGTGCTTCTGTTTGCTCTTGCGGTGGGAATTTCAAATGCCACCGCTCTACCGATTGCGCACGCAATGGATATGGCAAGTTTCGTAACAACGGAAAGCGGCAAGGTTCTTCCATACTACGCCGCAGATTATCGGCGAGAGCGCCGGACATACCGACACACCCATCGCGTCAGCGATTATCCGTACTATCGCGGCTATGCCAGCGGGGCTGATCCGTGGTGGCCTGGAAGTGGCCCCTACTGCAGTTACGGATCATATGTCGCTTGCGTCTATACTAACGCGTTCTGCTGGCAGCGCTGTTACTAATGTCCGCTTTGCGTCATTAGCGGACATTTGCAGTGCAAAATGGAATGTCTGCTTTCCCGCTCGAAAGCGGACGAGTGTGCGCATTTCGGGCCAAAGATCGACGCGGCCATCTCATCGAGCCGCGCGTGGATTTGCGAGGGGCTCGAATAAAAAGCTCCGCAGGTTTCACCGCTTGGCGGCAGGATCATCGCTCTTGGGCAATGGCGTCTCGTAGGTCAGATCGAGACGACTGTTTTGCTCCGCTTGCAACGCCAGCCGCAGATAACTCTGCGCCAGGCTTTCGAGCTCGGCTTGTATCCTGGCATTGGTCTCGCACGCAGCTCTGGCGTTCAGCTCGGCTGCCTTTACGCGGTACTCATCCCAAGGGTTCATCTGCGGTCCCACCCCTATGCCGCCTTGGGCAGTAATGCGTCATTTGACACATCGTTCCCTAAATATCGGGACGCACGTCTTTTTTTGCTGACCCGTGGCACGTAATTACCTGCCGTGGCCATGCAAGCTTTTCGAGCCGACTATCGACGCGGCGATCTCGTCGAGCCGCGCGTTCACACGCGAAAGCGGGGGTCCAGGGCCCCAGTTCCATTGACCTAAATCAACGCGCCGGAAGGGCCGCGGGCGCCTACTGCTGGCAACCAGTTTCAGCGGAGACGTGTCATGTTCAAGAAGGCAGGAATTCTCTGCGCGGCAATGCTCGCGGCGGCAGCTTTCACCAGCACGGCGGATGCGCGCCACGGTGGCGGCGGTGGCGGCGGCGCGCGCATGGGCGGTGCGCGGATTTAGCGGCGCGCGAGTCGGTGGCGCCGGTTTCAGCGGCGCGCGCATGGGTGGTGCTCATTCTCGGGTGCGCGCGTCGGCGGCGCATATATGGGTGGTGCGCGCGTTGCAGGCGCACGCGTCGGTGCGCCATACATGGGTGCTCGTGTTGCCGGCGCGCGTGTCGGCGCGCCATACAGTGCTCGTTACGCCGGCGCGCGTGTTGCCGGTGCCCGTGTCGCGGGTGGCGCGTGGCAAGGCGGCAAGTGGGCCGGCAACTGGCACGGTGGCCGGTGGCATGGCGGCCGCTGGCACGGACGCTACTGGCCGTATTATGCGGCGGTGGGTGTCGGAATCGGCCTTGGGTATTACGGCGGCTACTATGACGACTACTACCCTATGTGACTACGTCGACACGGTTATGTCGAGCCCGGCTACGTCGACGACGGTGTCGCGTACTGCATCCGGCGCTTCCGCACCTACGATCCGTCATCCGGCACCTATGTCGGCAAAGGCGGCCGCAGGTATCCGTGCCCGTGAGGTCTCATAGAGAGGGTTGAGCGTGCTGCCGCGCAACGTGGCGGCACGGTTCCCGTTCTCCGCTCATCCCCGCGAAAGCGGGGATCCAGGGCCACACAACGTGACCCAAGCTGTTCTGGATTCCCGCTTGCGCGGGAATGAGCGGACGAGGGACAGGCGAGCAACGCACTCAGACGTCATGCGCGGGAGGTTTGTTGACTCTCAGTCGTCATGCGCGGGCATAGCCGTTCGAAGAACGGCGTGCTTTCGCACGCCTATGACCCGCGCATCCATGATGAAGTGCAGTGTGGACAAGGCTTACGGCTGTACGTGCTGAGAGGCCTCATGGATTGCCGGGACAAGCCCGGCAATGACAGCGGAGAGGTTTTCTAAATGCCTGGATTCCCGCATAGGCGTGCGGAAGCACGCCGTCCTTCGGACGGCTATGCGCGGGAGGTTTGTTGACTCTCAGTCGTCATGCGCGGGCTTGACCCGCGCATCCATGATGAGTGGCGGCACTTTACTGCTGACATTGTGGTTGCGCGTCATGGATGGCCGGGACAAGCCCGGCAATGACAGCGGAGAGGTGAGATTGTCCGCTTGGCTCTGCTCACCGCCCCTGATAGGCCGGCGTGTGCACGATCAATCCGTCGAGCGCCTCGGTCACCTTGATCTGGCAGGAGAGGCGCGAGGTCGGCTTCACCTCGAAGGCAGCATCGAGCTGCTCTTCTTCCTCGGCCGAGGGCGGGCCGACCACCGGAAACCATTTCTCGTCGACATGCACCAGGCAGGTCGCGCAGGTGCAGGAGCCGCCGCATTCGGCGACGATGCTGGCGATGTCGTTGCGCAGCGCGGTTTCCATCACGGTCGAGCCGATCTCGGCGTCGACCGTGTGCTGGGATCCGTCGTGCTCGATGTAGGTGATCTTGGGCATTGGCGTTTCGGCTAGCCGTACACCCGTGCCAAGCACTCAGACGTCATGCGCGGGCCTGACCCGCGCATCCATGATGAAGGGCAGCGGCAGTGAGCCTTACGGTTGTGCATGCGGCGCGGCCTCATGGATTGCCGGGTCTTCAGGCGCGAAGACGGCGCTTCGCGCCTTTTGCCCGGCAATGACAGCGGAGAGGGTGTGCTCGGGCGCAACAGCGGAGAGGGTGTGTCCGGCAATGACAGCGGAGAGGGTGTGCTCGGGCGCAACGCGAGAGGGAGTGCCTGGGCCCGACAGCGGAGAGGGTGCGCCCGGGCATGACGGAGGAGAGGGAGAGCGAGCCTCATTCTCACGCCACGCCGAGCTTCTTCTGCAGGCTGGTCGACGAGGTCGTGTACTGGAACACCAGCTTCTTCTCCGGAAAGACGTAGCGGTGCGCCTTCTGCGCCATCAGCGCGACTTCGTGGAAGCCGGAGAGGATCAGCTTGAGCTTGCCGGGATAAGTGTTGATGTCGCCGACCGCGAACAGGCCGGGAATGTTGGTCTCGAACGCCGCGGTGTCGACCGGGATCAGCTCCTTATCCATCTTGATGCCCCAGTTCGCCACCGGGCCGAGCTTCATGGTCAGCCCGAAGAAGGGCAGCATGGCGTCGACCTCGACGCGGTGAACCGCGCCGTCATTGCCCTTGATCGAGCAGGCGGCGAGCACGCCGTCGCTGCCTTCGAGCCCCGATCACCTGGCCGATCTTGAGGTCCATCTTTCCGTCCGCGACCAGCGCGCGCATCTTGTTGACGCTGTCGGGCGCGCCGCGGAAATCGTCGCGCCGGTGCACCAGAGTGAGGCTCTTCGCGATCGGCTGCAGATTGAGCGTCCAGTCGAGCGCGCTGTCGCCGCCGCCGACGATCAGCAGCCGCTTGCCGCGGAAGGCGTCCATCTTGCGCACGGCATAGAAGACCGACTTCTCCTCGTAGGGCTCGATGCCGTTGATCGGCGGGCGCTTGGGCTGGAACGAGCCGCCGCCGGCCGCCACCACCACGCATTTGCATTCGAAAATCTTGTCGCCGTCGGTGGTGACGCGGAAGCCGGGATTGCCGGTCTTTTCCAGCGAGGTCACCATCTCGTTGAGATGAAACGTAGCCCCGAAGGGCTTGATCTGCTGCATCAGGGCGTCGGTGAGGCCGTGGCCGGTGATGTAGGGAATGCCGGGGATGTCGTAGATCGGCTTCTCGGGGTAGAGCTCGGCGCACTGGCCGCCGACCTTGTCGAGGATGTCGACGAGGTGCGCCTTGATGTCGAGCAGGCCGAGCTCGAACACGGCGAAGAGCCCCACCGGCCCCGCGCCGACAATGAGAACGTCGGTTTTAATGGTCTCACTCATTATTCACTCTCTCCAAACTCTCTAACCTCTCGGACGTCATGCACGCATTGCCTCTCGCTGTCATTGCCGACTTGTGCACCCCAGCCTCTCAACGGTCATGCCGGGCTTGACCCGCGCATCCATGATGAAGCGCCGCGCAGGCGGCCTTACGGTTTCCGTCGCTGCCCGGCTTCATGGATTGCCGGGTCAAGCCCGGCAATGACAGCGGAGAGGCTGCAAATCCGCGCGCGTCCAGGCTCACTACACCCTCTCCTTATCCAATGTGGGGGAACCGCTGCGCTGCCGCGCATCCGCAGCAATGCGACTATCGGGAACTTCGATCAAACGCAAGAGTTCCGCCACGTTCTGCTCGGGCGTGCGGCCGCTGGTGATAAGCGCCACATCGGCCTTGGCGTAAAGCGGCTCGCGGCTGCGCAGAATGGAGACGAGGTCCTCCATGGCGCGCGCGCTGTTCGCCATCGGGCGCATGTCGCCCTGCGCCATCACGCGCTTCATGTGCTCCTCGGGCGCGGCCTTCACCCAGACGGTGAAACAGGAGGCGAGCAGCAATTCGAGCGTGCCCGGCTCGGTGACGATGCTGCCGCTGGTCGCGACCACGAAGCCCTTGTGCCGGCGCAGCACGTCGTCGAGCGCCTCGCGCTCGGCGCGCCGGAAGGTCTCCTGGCCGAACATGTCGAAGATCTCGCTCAAGGTGGCGCCGCTGCGCTTCTCGATCTCGCGGTCGAGCTCGATGAAGGGCAGGCCGAGCCGCTCGGCGGCGAGCTTGCCGAGCGTCGACTTGCCGCCGCCGCGCAGGCCGATCAGCGCGATGCGGTGGCGGCGCGCGTCGTCCGACGGCGCGCTGAAGTGGCGCAGCAGCAGGTCGCGCGCTTCCGACAAAGTCGGCGGGGAGAGGCGCTCGAGGAACTGGGTGAGCAGCACGAGATCGAGCGCGGGCTCGGAGCCTTCGTGCACCAGTTGCGTGACGGGCAGGCCGATGGCGCGCGAGATCCTGCGCAAGAGAACGATCGAGCCGTTGCCGAGCCCGGCCTCGAGCTGGGCGAGGTAGCGCTCGGAGACTTTCGCGTGGCGTGCGAGCGCCTTGCGCGTCATGCCGCGCTGGTTGCGCAACATGCGCACGCGCTCGCCGAGCCGGCGCAGATAGGCGTCGGTCTCGCGGCCGGCCGGTTTTGCGGCGGGCTTGGCTGTTGCTTTGGCGCGCGGGTTCATCGGCTTGCTGATCGCCTTGTTCCGAGCATGGAGGTAACATGCATTATAATGCCGAGCAATAGGGCGGGCTGGGCAATTGGGCGGCGGCAAACGCTTATTGCAGGGGCACTTGGGGATGGCGGAACCGGCCCATCGGCCCGGCTGTTGTAGGCCCGCCGGCAAGGTGTTATTCGTATGCAAGATAGTGCACGCGCCGCCAAGCCACGTCATGCCGGGGCGCGCCGAAGGCGCGAACCCGGGATCCGATAGCCCGCAGCGCTGCGGACGTAAGGATGGCCGGGTCAACCCGGCCATGACGACTGACCGTGCCCGGAATGACATCATCATTAATTGGCCACTGGCCCCTGGACATAATCGACTACCAGACCGACCCCTCGCGCTACCGGCACTGGCGCATCGAGTATGACGGCGACGTCGCCTATCTGATCATGGACGTCGACCAGGCCGGCGGGCTCGGCGACTACGAGCTCAAGCTCAATTCCTACGACCTCGGCGTCGACATCGAATTGAACGACGCCGTGCAGCGGCTGCGCTTCGAGCATCCCGAGATCCGCTGCGTCGTCATCAAGTCGGGCAAGGACAACGTGTTCTGCGCCGGCGCCAATATCCGCATGCTCGGCAAGTCGACGCACGGCGCCAAGGTGAACTTCTGCAAGTTCACCAACGAGACGCGGCTGGCGATCGAGGATGCCTCGGAGAATTCGAAGCAAACTTACGTCTGCGCTATCAACGGCAACGCGGCCGGCGGCGGCTACGAGCTCGCGCTCGCCGCCGACCACATCATGCTGGTCGACGACCGCCGCTCGGCGGTGGCGCTGCCGGAGACGCCGCTGCTGGCGGTGCTGCCCGGCACCGGCGGGCTCACCCGCGTCACCGACAAGCGCAAGGTGCGGCGCGACCGCGCCGACGTCTTCTGCTCGATCGAGGAGGGCATTCGCGGCACGCGCGCGGTCGAGTGGCGGCTGGTCGACGAGGTGGTGCCGAACTCGAAATGGAAGGACGTGGTGGCGGCGCGCGCCAAGGAGATCGCGGCGAAGTCCGACCGGCCGAAAGGCGCCAAGGGCATCACGCTGACGCCGCTCGAGCGCAAGATCGAGAAGGACAAGGTTTCGTATTCGCATGTCGATATCGAGATCGACCGCGCGCGCGGGCTGGCGACCGTCACCGTGCGCGGGCCGGCGGGCGCCGTGCCGGCATCGGTCGAGGCCGCGCATGCGCTGGGCGCCAAGTTCTGGCCGCTCACCGTCGCGCGCGAGCTGGAAGACGCGATTTTGCATCTGCGCACGAACGAAGCCGCGATCGGGGTGGTGCTGTTCCGCACCGACGGAAACGCGCAGGCCGTGCTGGAGCACGACGATTTCCTTAGCCAGGCCAATGGCGACTGGCTGATGCGCGAGATCCGCCATTATTTAAAGAGGGTTTTGAAGCGCGTCGACGTCACCGCCAAGAGCTTCATCGCGCTGATCGAGCCGGGCTCCTGCTTTGCCGGCACTTTGGCCGAGCTCGCTTTTGCCGCCGACCGCTCGCTGATGCTGATCGGCACGCGCGAGGGCGACAACCGCAAGCCGGCCGCGATCACGCTGGGAGCGGCCAATTTCGGCTTCTATCCGATGGGCAACGGGCTGACGCGGCTGCAGACGCGGTTTCTTGGCGAGCCGGACACGCTCACCGAACTCAAGGGCAAGATCGGCGTTGCGGTGGAAGGCGAGGAGGCGGCCGAGCTCGGCCTCGTCACCGCCGCCTACGAGGATTTCGACTGGGACGACGAGCTGCGCGTGATGCTCGAGGAGCGCACCAGCTTCTCGCCCGACGCCATGACCGGCATGGAAGCGAATTTGCGCTTCGCCGGCCCCGAGACGATGGAGACCAAGATCTTCGGGCGGCTCACCGCCTGGCAGAACTGGATCTTCCAGCGCCCGAACGCGATCGGCGAGCAGGGCGCGCTGAAGCTTTACGGCAGCGGCGTGTCGCCGACGTTCAACAAGGACAGGGTGTGATGGATTCGGATTTTCGCTCTCCATCGTCGGAGGGCCGACCCGTCTCCATGACGGTGCGCGACAACGCGTATGCGCGCTGACCGCCATCCGGATGCACTCGACAACCTGCGCATGACGGTGAGATGGCGGTAGCGCGGCATGCGAACGAGGGCGCGCGGAATAAGAAAGGGTAACGCCATGAACATCGCAGCGGTCGACTATGACGGTCTGATCCCGAACAACGTCGCGCTCGGGCAGGATGTGCGCGTCAAGCGCGCGCTGGAGAAATGGCACCCCGGCTATCTCAACTGGTGGAACGACATGGGGCCGGAAGGCTTCCAGGAGTCGCTGGTCTATCTGCGCACGGCGGTCTCGGTCGACCCGAAAGGCTGGGCCAAGTTCGACTACGTGCGCATGCCGGAATACCGCTGGGGCGTGCTGCTGGCGCCGCAGATGGAGGGCCGCAAGGTCAATTTCGGCACGCACAAAGGCGAGCCGGCCTGGCAGGACGTGCCGGGCGAATACCGCGCGATGCTGCGCCGCCTGGTGGTGATCCAGGGCGACACCGAGCCGGCCTCGGTCGAGCAGCAGCGCCATCTCGGCAAGACCGCGCCGTCGCTCTACGACATGCGCAACCTGTTCCAGGTCAACGTCGAGGAAGGCCGCCACCTCTGGGCGATGGTCTATCTGCTGCAGAAATATTTCGGCACCGACGGGCGCGAGGAGGCGGAAGCGCTTGTTGCAGCGCCGCTCCGGCGATCCCGACACGCCGCGCATGCTCGGCGCCTTCAACGAGAAGACGCCGGACTGGCTGTCGTTCTTCATGTTCACCTATTTCACCGACCGCGACGGCAAGATGCAGCTCGAGGCGCTGGCGCAATCGGGCTTCGACCCGCTGTCGCGCACCTGCCGCTTCATGCTGACCGAAGAGGCGCACCACATGTTCGTGGGCGAGACCGGCGTCACCCGCGTCGTGCAGCGCACCTGCGAGGCGATGAAGGAGGCCGGCATCACCGACCCGAACGAGATCGAGAAGGTGCGCAAGCTCGGCGTCATCGATCTGCCGACCATCCAGAAGAAAGCCAACCTGCACTTCTCGCTGACGCTCGATCTGTTCGGCAACGAGATCTCGACCAATGCCGCCAATGCCTTCCACGCCGGGCTGAAAGGCCGCTACCGCGAGGACCGGCTGAAGGACGACCATCAGCTCGAGAGCGGCACCTATCCGGTGCTGCGCCTGATCGACGGCAAGATCCAGAACGAGGACTCGCCGGCGCTGTCGGCGCTCAACATGCGGCTGCGCGACGATTACGTCGTCGACTGCAATGCCGGCGTCGGCCGCTGGAACAAGGTGATCAACGAGTTCGGCATTCCGTTCGAGATCAAGCTGCCGCACGTCGCCTTCCACCGCCATATCGGCGAGTTCTCATCACATCAAGGCGGATGTGAGCGGCCACCTGATGAGCGACGAGCAGTGGAAGAAGCGCCGCGGCGAATTCCTGCCGACGGACGGCGACAAGGATTTCATCGAGAGCCTGATGCAGCCGCAGATGGAGACCGGCAAGTTCGCGAGCTGGATCGCCCCGCCCAAGGTCGGCATCGACAACAAGCCGGGCGACTTCGAGTACGTGAAGATGGCGTAGGGCTTAAGGGCACATCCCATCAGCTCGTCATGCGCCGGGCTTGTCCCGGGCATCCCGTCATGCGGCCACAATACTTCCCTAAGCGAGATGGCCGGAACAAGCCCGGCCATGACGTGGAGAGTCGAGCGCGCGAGCGCTGCTCGCTCAATCCGGCGACTTGAAATTCGCGCACCATTTCGGCCGGAACTGCGGCTTCACTTTCTGCGAGCAGTTGATCTTGCATGACTGGGTCACGCACTCCAGCAGCTCGCCCGGCGCTGCGCCGCCGGGCGCGCGGCGGCACTCGCCGCCGGTGTCATCGGGCCGCGGGGTCCGGTTTGCGGCGCGCCTTGCGATGGCGGCGGCGCGGCACTTTGCTCCGGCGCCGGCGGGGGCGGCGGCGGCTCGTTCGACGTAAAGAGGCTGCTGGTCGACGTGCACCCGGCAAGGCCGAGGACCAGCATTGCGATGAACAATCGTGTCACGTCCGTCTCCCCGCTTGCTTTACTGCTGCTCGATGTCTGCGCATGTCCCGACAGATGCCGCGGCGCTACGCCGCACGCTAGGCTTTGCCCTCGAACTTGAACGAGATCTTCACCTTGGCCCGATAGGCTTCGACCTTTCCGTCCTTCAGCACCATGTCTTGCTCGACGACCTCCGCGACCCGCAGGTCGCGCAGGGATTTGGCCGCCCGGTCGACGGCAGCCTTTGCGGCCTTCTCCCACAATTCCGTGCTGGTGCCGACCAGCTCGATGACCTTGTAGACGGATTCTGGCATGACATCCTCCCTGGGATTCGTGGGGTGATCAAACGAAACGTCCGGCGGTACGGCACAAAGTGTATCGCATTTGAGGATGAGACCCAATGGCCAGGGGACAAACGGTTCATTGCAACCTCCGCGATCCTTGGCGCGCTTAGGCGTGCCTGATGCATCCTTGGCTGTGCTTTGCATCAACGCAACCGGCGCCGAGGAACGCTATGGCGCGGCGCCCAGCTCCCTCAAAGAGGATCTGGACAGGCTCGTGGCCTCCTATCCGGATACAGTCGCCGGCCACGACAACATGTTTCTCACGCTCAAGAACGGCACGCGCTTTCGCATCTCGGATGGCCGCACCGACAAGACGTTCCAGGAGCTGCTGGAGAGCCCGGACATCGACGACATGTTCTATGTCCGCTATCCGGCAGGCGCCGAGCCGAAACAGCCTGACGTGAACAGCGACCCCGGCCGCGTTCGTTTCGCGCCGCTGTTCGCTGCCATGTACGGCGACTGCAGCAAGAACGAGGTCGCGCGGAATTTGCGCGCAGTCAAATGGCTGCCGAAGCACGGCGGCGGCAGCGTCAAGGTGACGACCGTGAATGGCGTCGCCGATGCGCTCGAACGCGTGTCGCGCGAGCTCGATGAGCTGCCGGGCGATCTCGCGACGTATCTGGTGCCGGCGGCCGGAACGTACAATTGCCGCAAAGTGGCTGGGTCGCGCGCGCCGTCAATGCATGCCTATGGAGCCGCGATCGACATCGACACGCGGTATGCGGACTATTGGCGCTGGTCTCCCGGCGAGCAGCCGCGCTGGCGCAACCGCATTCCCGTTGCGATCGTGCGGATCTTCGAGAAGCACGGCTTCATCTGGGGCGGCGCCTGGTATCACTACGACACGATGCACTTCGAATATCGGCCGGAGTTGTTCACGTGGGTATGGCGTGCAAGCCCGTTCTGCGAACGGCCTGCCTACCGCCCCGCGCCCAGCTCCTCCTCGCGCAGCTTGAAGCGCTGGATCTTGCCGGTCGCCGTGCGCGGCAGCGCTTCGCGCAGCTCGATCCAGCGCGGGAATTTCCACGGGCCGGCTTTGTCCTTCACGTGACCCTTCAGGTCTCGAACAGGCCGTCGTCGGCCGTGTAGCCGTTCCTGAGCACGATGAAGGCCTTCGGCTTGATCAGGCCGTCGGCATCTTCCTTGCCGATGACGGCGGCCTCGAGCACGGCTTCATGCGAGACCAGCGCGGCCTCGACGTCGAAGGGCGACACCCACATGCCGGAGACCTTGAACATGTCGTCGGTGCGCCCGCAGTAATAGAAGTAGCCCTCGGCATCGCGCCGGTACTTGTCGCCGGTATGCGTCCATTCGCCGGCGAAGGTGCGGCGGCTCTTCTCGCGCTGGTTCCAGTAGCCTTCGCCGGCCGACGGCCCGCGCACGATCAGTTCGCCGATCTCGTCGGCGCCGAGCTCGCGGCCGTGCTCGTCGACGATGCGCGCCTCGTAGCCGGGCACCGGCTTGCCGGTCGAGCCATAACGAATGTCGCCGGGACGGTTCGACAAAAACGTGTTGAGCATCTCGGTCGAGCCGAGGCCGTCGAGCA
Organism: uncultured Alphaproteobacteria bacterium; assembly: GCA_963718035.1. GTDB lineage: Bacteria > Pseudomonadota > Alphaproteobacteria > Rhizobiales > Xanthobacteraceae > Pseudolabrys. The sequence goes on from CAVQYD010000043.1 coordinate 21,374, forward strand.
CGTCGACGCCTGTGACCTCGCGCCAGCGCTCGCCGATATGCGCGGGCAAGGCCTCGCCGGCGGAGACGCAGAGCCGCAGGCGGTCGGAGCCCGCGCCCTTGCCGATGTCCTTGTGCGCGAGCAGCGCGGTGTAGAGCGAGGGCACGCCGTAGAAAATGGTGACGCGGTTGCGCGCGCAGCGTCTCGAACACGCCTTCCGGCGACGGCCGGTGCGGCCAAAGCGCGGCGGTGGCGCCGACCGAGAGCGGGAAGGTCAGGGCGTTGCCGAGCCCATAGGCAAAGAACAGCTTCGAGGCGGAATGCACGACGTCGTTCTCGGTGATGCCGAGAATGCCCTGGCCGAACAGTTTCGCGGTCGCCATCAGGTTGGAATGGACGTGCTTGACGCCCTTGGGGTCGCCGGTCGAGCCCGAGGTGTAGAGCCAGAAGGCGACTTCGTCGGACAGCGTGTCGGCGGTGACGGGCTTTGTGTCCGCTTTGGCGATGAGGTTTCGAAGGCGTGCGCTCCGGGGACGTTGTCGTGCCTCACCGACAAGGATCACAGCCGGCTTCCGCGGCAGTGTCTCCAGCACCGGCGGGATCGCGTCGGCGAGCGCGGCATCGGCGACGATCGCGCCGCGCGCGGCAGTCGGCCAGAATGTAGGCGTATTGCGGCAGCGTCAGATAGATATTGAGCGGGATCGCGACGCAGCCGGCGCGGATCGCGCCCCAGAACGCCACCGGATAGTCGACGGTGTCGTTGAGCAGCAGCGCGACGCGCTGCTCGGGCTCGATGCCGAGATCGCGCAGCGCATTGGCGAAACGGATCGAGCGCGCCTGCAGCTCGCCGTAAGTGAGCGAGCGCTCGGGATCGACGAAAGCGACCTTGTTGCCGCGCCCGGCCGCGATATGCGCGTCGACGAAATCGGAAACGGCGTTGTAGGGCCTGCGTTCGGTGATGCGGTCCACCCCCGGCCCCCCGCCTTCAGCTTTCGAACAGCCGCGTGAGCAGGCGGCGCGCCAGCACGCCGGCGACGCGCCGGCGGTAATGGCCGGGCGTGAACGTCGTCTTCATCGGCATGATCTGGTCGCGCACCAGCGCGTCGAGGCCCTTGATGACGCGCTCGTCGAGCCCGCCGCCGCAGAGCTCGGCGGTGCCGGCCAGCAGCACCGGGCGCGGATTGGTGCCGGTGAAGGCGATGCGCAGATCCGTGAGCTTGCCTTTGTCCTTCTTCAGCGCGACGGCGACGCCGGCGACCGGATACTCGATCGAGCGGCGGATGCGGATCTTGTCGTAGGCCGAGCGCAGGCCGGGCGTGTTCTTCGCGCGCACGGCGGTGACGAGCTCGCCCTGGCGCAGCGAGAGATAATATTTGCCGTCGCCCTGCGTCTCGGTGACCGGCACGTCCTGGCGGGCGAAGCCGATATAGAGCGTCTCGAGCGGAATGGTGCGCTTGCCGGACGGGCCTGCGATGTCGACCTCGGCGCCGAGCGTGAGCAGGGCAGGCGCAAGATCGCCCGAGAAGGTCGCAAAGCAGACGCCGCGGCTCTTCGGCGCGACGTGGCAGATCGTGCCGGTGGTCTTCAGGCAGTGATTGTTGGCGTCACGCCACCATTCGCTCTGGTTATAGAAGATGCAGCGCGTGTCGAGGCAGAGATTGCCGCCGACGGTGCCCATGTTGCGGTGTGTGGGGCCGGCGATATGCGCGGCCGCCTGCGCGACCACGGGGTAATGCTTGTTGATGGCGGGATGGGTGGCGATCTCGCTCAAGGTCACCGAGGCGCCGAGCTCGAGCGATTTTTCGTCGGCATGAATCGTGTGCAGCTCCTGCACGCGGTTCATGTCGATCAAAACCGGTGGCGCGACGATGCCGCGGCGGATGTTGACGACGAGATCGGTGCCGCCGCCGAGCGGCATGGCATTGGGATTATCCGCGCGCGCGGCGATCGCTTCCTCGACCGTGCGCGGCGTGACGATGCGGAATTCGGGCAGGGCGTCCATCAGGCGGCCCCCGCCAACTGAAAGCAATCGTGCGCACAGCCTCTCGGCTGTCATTGCCGGGCTTGACCCGGCAATCCATGAGGCAGTGCTGCGGTGACAGCCGTAAGGCTGTGAGCTGTGGCGATTCATCATGAATGCGCGGGTCAAGCCCGCGCATGACGACTGAGAGGGCGGTGTGTGTGCTCTCCACCATCACCCGCCCCCGTTTTTCTTCGGGGACTTCTCCGCCGCACGGCGCCGTTTCTCGATCGCCTCGAACACCCGGTCGGGCGTCACCGGCAAATCGTTGAAACGGATGCCGATCGCGTCGGCGATGGCGTTGGTGAGTGCCGGCAAAAACGCGGCGAGCGAGCCTTCGCCCGCTTCCTTGGCGCCGAACGGACCGTGCGGGTCGTTGCTCTCGACAATGCCGACCTCGATCGGCGGGGAATCCTGGATGGTCGGCACGCGGTAATCGAGCATGTTGGCGGTGAGCATCAGCCCGTTGAAATAGGCGGCTTCCTCGCTCATGGCCTGGCCCATGCCCATCCAGACCGAGCCCTGCACCTGGCCTTCGACGGTGAGGCGGTTGAGCGCCTTGCCGCAATCATGCGCGACCCAGACCTTGTCGACGGTGACGACGCCGGTCTCCTCGTCGACGGAGACTTCGACCACCTGCGCCGAGTAGGAATAGCCCATGGTGCCGCCGATGGCGGCGCCGCGATATTTCTTGCCGCCATGCAATTCCGGAATCGTCGAATAGTTGCCGGTGACGGTGATGGTGCCGGTGTCCTTCAGCGCCTCGGTCACGACTTCTTCAAAGGTCGCGCCCTTGTCCTGCTTGCCGGCGCGATAGACCTCGCCGAGGCACTCGATGTCCTCCGGGCGCGCCTCGAGCTTGCGGGCGGCGGCGTTGGTGAGCACGCTTTTCAGATTGCGCGCGGCATCGAGCGCGGCATTGCCGACCATGAAGGTGACGCGCGAGGAATATGAGCCGTTGTCCTTCGGAACCACTTCGCTGTCGCCGGTGACGACGCGCACGCGCGACAGATCGAGGCCGAGCACCTCGGCGACCGTCTGCGCCAGGATCGTGGTCGAGCCCTGGCCGATATCGGCCGCGCCCGACAGCACGACGATCGAGCCGTCGAAATCGAGCTTGATCTTGACGGTCGCATGCGGCTCGCCGGTCCAGTTCACGGGCTTGGAGGCGCCGCTGATATAATGAGAGCAGGCCATGCCAAATCCCTTACGAACTTGGCCCTTGCGGACAGCTTTGCCGTTGCCAAGCTTGCCTTTGCGTTTCTTCCAGCCGCTCTCGCGCTCGACCCAGTCGAGGCATTCCGGCAGGCCGTAGGAGTTCACCATCAGGTCGTTGTCGGTGAAGGTCGGCGCCGTCAGCAGATTGGCGCGGCGCACCGCGAAAGGATCGAGGCCGAGCTCGATCGCCATCTCGTCGATCAGGCTCTCGAAGGCAAAGCGGATGTCGACGGTGCCGTGGCCGCGGAAGGCGCCGCAGGGCGGCGTATTGGTGAGCACGCGGCGGCCGGTGTATTTGACGTTGTGCAGGTCGTAGATGGCGTAGAGCATCGAGCCGGCATAGAGGATCGTCACCACGCCGTAGCCGGAATGCGCGCCGCCGCGCTGGTCGCAGTCGCATTCGACCGCGGTGATGCGGCCGTCCTTGCGCATGCCGATCTTCAGCTTGATGTCGGTTTCGGGCCGGCCGCGATGGGTGATGAAGGTCTCCTCGCGCGTCGTCACCATGCGCACGGTGGCTCGCGCTTTACGCGCGAGCAGCGCCGCGATCAGCTCGATGTTCAGCGTTTCGGTGCGGCAGCCGAAGCCGCCGCCGACATGCGGCTTGATCACGCGGATGCGCGACATGTCCATGCCGAGGATCTGCGACAGCGAGAGGTGGACGTAATAGGGCACCTGCGTCGAGGCGTGCACGGTCATGCGGTCGCGCACGGCGTCGTATTCGGCGAGCGCCGCGTGCATCTCCATCTGGTTCTGGCAGACCTCGGCGCAGTTATAAGTGCCTTCGCGCACAAGATCGGCCTCGGCGAAGCCCTGCGCGGTCGAGCCGAGCTCGAACAGCACGTCGCGCTCGATATTGCCGGGCTTCTTCTCGTGCAGCAGCGCGGCACCCGGCGCGAGCGCATCCTTCGAGGTGTAGTAGGCCGGCAACTCCTTCACGGTCATCTTGATGCGGCGGAGCGCCTCGCGCGCGGCGTTGTCGTCGAGCGGCCGCAACGGCCGCGACCGGCTCGCCGCGGTAGCGCACTTTGTCGCGCGCCAGCGGATATTCGGTGCGCGCGATCGGCAAGCACGCCGAAGCCCTTGTCGCAGTCGGCGCCGGTGACGATGGCGATCACGCCCGGCACCTTCAGCGCCGCCGACACATCGACGCCAACAATCTCGGCGTGCGAGTAAGGGCTGCGGTAGATGCGGCCGGCGAGTTGCCCCGGCTGCACGATGTCGGCGGTGTATTTGGCGCGGCCGGACACTTTCTCCGGGCCGTCGATCATCGGGATGTAGCCGCCGATGTTATGCGCAGGCATGGGCTTGTTCATAGGGCCACGCCGCGCGTGCTTGTACGCAACGCCTCTCCTTCGTCATGGCCGGGCTTGACCCGGCCATCCATGAGGCAGCGCGCCAAGCACTGCCGTAAGGATTTTGCGCGCTGCGCCTCATCATGGATGCGCGGGTCAAGCCCGCGCATGACGCGAAGTGAATGTCAAACAGGTACGTTCCCCTCACGGCGCCACCCCCTGCTTGCCGAGCGCGATGGCGTGCTTCACCGCCTCGATGATCTTCACATAGCCGGTGCAGCGGCAGATGTTGCTGCCGAGCGCTTCCAGGATCTCCTCATCGCTCGGATCGGGATTTCTCCGCAGCAAGCCGGCCGAGGCCATGATGAATCCGGGCGTGCAATAGCCGCACTGCGAGCCGAGCTTCTCGTGGAAGCCGCGCTGCACGGCGGAGAGTTGCCCGTCATGGCCGAGCAACTCGATGGTGTCGACGCGCTTGCCCTGGACGGTTGCCGCAAGCGTGAGGCAGGAGAGCGTCGGCCTGTCGTCGACCAGCACTGTGCAGGCGCCGCATTCGCCGCCGTCGCAGCCGGTCTTGGTGCCGGTGAGGCCGACCTTTTCGCGCAGATAATCGAGCAACAGAATATTGTCGGCGACCGCATCGGAGCGGTCGCGCCCGTTCAGCCTGCATGACAGCAGCCGGGCCAAAAGTTTCTTCCCCTGCAAGGCGCGGTTATGTGCGCCTTTTCATTGTTCTTATTCGCGTTCTTAATCGTATCTTGGCCGATATTATCTGCGTCGCGGGCGGCCCCGAAGCGCTTCCACAAGCCAATTCCCGGGAATGGCTGGAACGTTACCCATGTTGCTTTTGCCGCATCATCCTTCGCGCATCGGTTTCGACGCGCTTTAGGATGATGCGGTTTGGCCGAATTTCGCGATTACTTCGGGCGGAATCGCGGTCCCACCGATCTTTTCAGGGTCGTCCTTGTTGCGCACCGCCCAGACGCGGGTTTCCGCGCCTTCGACCGCAAGCTCGCCGCCAACCGAGAGGCGATGCTCGATGTCGAAGCTGGAGCGGCGGAACTCGCGCACCCGCGTGGTCATCTCGACCACGTCGCCGAACCTGATCGGTGTGATGAAATTGGCGCTCGCGTCGACCAGGGGAATGCCGATGATGCCGAAGGCGCCGGCAAGCTCGTGCGGCTTCACGCCGAGGGCCGCCTCGAACATGTGCCAGGTGCCGGTGTCGAAAATCTCGAAGAAGCGGCTGTTGAACACGATGCCGGCCGGATCGCACTGGCCCCATTCGATGGTCAATTGCCTGCGGTAGGTGAACGACGCCACGCGGTGCTCCGGTCTCGCGATGTCTCGCGTTTATAGCGAGCGCGGATGTCGGCGTAAATGTAAAGCACGGTCATGCGCGGGCTCGACCCGCGCATCCATGATGACGTGCTACGATGGTATCCTTACCGTTGCAATTGCTGCGCGGCCTCATGGATTGCATCAGAACTCGGGCTTGCCCGAGTTCTGAATTAATTATTGCTGCAAGTCGGGTAAACCCGACTTGCAGTGTCAAGCCCGGCAATGACGACTTCTTGGCTGTACAACTCCCGCTCGTCCCCGCGAAAGCGGGGACCCAGGGCAATCTATCGCGACGCCTGAAATCGTGGCCTTGGATTCCCGCTTTCGCGGCAATGAGCGGAGTGTGTGGCGGTCATGACGTTCTCTCAGACCCGTGCCTTCCGCTTTTCTTCTTCTTCTTTTTCTTCTCCCTCGGCTCGGGCCACTCGACCACGTCCTGCGACAGCAGCTCGACGCGCGAGACGCGGCGGCGGCTGCGCAACGCACGCGGCGGCGCGAGGGGAAGATGCGGCGAAGTGTCGAGATCGACCAGCAGCAAGTCGAGATCCTCCGGCGCGATGACCCAGCTCTTCGGCGTGTAGCGCGCAAGCGAGAACGGCTTCGAATAAGACAGCATCGATTTCTTGCCGCCCGGCAGACAATATTCGTGCGCGTAGCTCATCGCGAGCTCGCGCACGCTGCGATAGATCGGATCGCGCCAGCGCAGGATCGCGTGGTTGGTCTTGCTGATCGCGCCCCACAAGTCGCGCTCGCGAAACAACGTGATGATGTGATCCTGGTCGCTCGGGAGGGCGCGGATGTCCATCAGAAGCGGCGGCCGGCCGTGATAGGCAAGCGCCGCGGCGGCGAAGACCGCGCCCTCGGCGCAATGCGCCATGCGCGTCTCGAGCACGCGGCGCGGCGACATCGCGGTGTCGCCATTAAGACTGAAGTTCACCGGCAGCCTGTCGAGAAACGTCTGAATCTTTTGCGGCGTGTCGAGACGCGCGAGCAGCTTATGCTCGCGCGGCGACAGAACGTCGTGCAGCCTGCGGCGATAGTTCGGCATCAGTGAATGGGTTCAGGAGTGAGCGACATCTTCCGTGTTTTGCATACGTAAATGCGGCTTTCGAGCGTAACCGGCGTTCTCCACAACACGAGCCGGGAAGGAAATTGTTACGCGACTTAGCGCCTGAGGAAGCAAATTTCTTCTTATTTTCGGGCACTTATTGCGGTTTTGCAGAATAATCTCCTACTTAGCGGGTCCAGAGGTTCCGTAACCGGAGCAGGCCCGATGTCCGATTTCCCGCATGAGTCCGAGCGCATTTCGGGGCTGGAAGCCTGGGCGCTCGCGTTTGCCACGGCGCTGGTGGCGCTGATCGCCATCGGCATCGTCCCGCATGTGCATTGGTAATGGGTAAGGGCACTTTTCATGACAACTGCAACGATCTGGCGTGAAGCGACTCCCGCGCGCGCCGATAATGTCGAGATCGCGCCGCGCATCAGCGAAGACTGGCTGTCGCTGATCATTGGGCTTTTCATTTTCGTGCTGTCGCTCGCCGCGATCGTGAATATCGATCTGCTCGGCTGGGTGGTCACCACCTCGGTGTGGACCGACGTCGGCAAGGCGCTCGGTCCCGTGTCGAAGTCTTATGCTTCGCTCGGCGGCTTCGGCGCGCTGCTTGCGACCTATGTCGCGCTCCTCGTCGTGCTGAGCGCGGCGGCGGTCGCGCTCAAGAGCGACATCAGGCGGTTCGCGCTCGCCTTCACCGCGGTCTTCTGGATCGCCTATGCGAGCTGGGTCGCCGGCAATTTCGCCAACTTCGCGGCGGTGACGCCGGCCGACCTGCAGAAGTTCGGCATCGGCTGGTCGCTGCGCTTGACGAATGAAGGCGCCTATATCTTCGCGCTCATCGCCGGGCTGGTGATCGCCAACGTGTTCCCGCGCTTCGCGGAAGCGATCAAGGACGCCGTGCGGCCCGAGCTCTACATCAAGATCGCGATCGTGATCCTCGGCGGCTTCTTCGCGGTGACAGCGGCCGGGAAACTGTCGCTCGCGAGCTCGCTGCTGCTGCGCGGCGTTGCGGCGATCATCGAGGCCTATCTGATCTACTGGGCCGTGGTCTATTTCGTCGCCCGCAAGTGGTTCGGCTTCAACCGCGAATGGGCGGCGCCGCTTGCCTCCGGCATCTCGATTTGCGGCGTCTCGGCGGCGATCGCCACCGGCGGCGCCATCCGCGCGCGGCCGCTGGTGCCGGTGATGGTGTCATCGCTGGTCGTCATCTTCGCGGTGGTGGAAGTGCTGGTGCTGCCGTTCCTGGCGCAGACCTTCCTTTCGCATGAGCCACTGGTGGCCGGCGCCTGGATGGGCCTTGCGGTCAAGACCGACGGCGCAGCGGTCGCCGCCGGCGCCATTACCGAGTCGCTGATCCTCGCGCAGAACGCGGCCGAGGGCGTCAAGTATCAGGCCGGCTGGATGCTCGGCACCACGGCGACGATCAAGGTGTTCATCGACATCTTCATCGGCATCTGGGCCTTCGTGCTTGGCTACATCTGGACCAACCACATCAACCGCACGTCGGACAAGGCGAGCATCCGCGAGATCTGGGACCGCTTCCCGAAATTCGTGCTCGGCTTCGTGCTGACGTTCATCGTCGGCCTCTACCTCGCGCTGGCGACGCCGGCGGACATCGCGACCAAAGTCCCGGCCGCGATGGGCGAAGCCAACACCCTGCGCGTCGTCTTCTTCATCCTGACCTTCTTCTCGATCGGCGTGCTGTCGAACTTCAAGAAGCTCTGGCAGGAGGGCATCGGCCGGCTCGCGGCCGTCTATGTCGTGAGCCTGTTCGGCTTCGTGATCTGGGTCGGGCTTTTGATTTCCTGGCTGTTCTTCGCCGGCGTCAAGCCGCCGCTGGCCAGCTGAGCTTTGGGAGAACGAACAATGTCGCAACCGAATATCGGCGAGGAACTGCGCAAGGCTGAAGTCGAGCCGCTGCTGCCGGTCGAGAAGAAGCTGATCGGCTGGAGCCTCGGGATTGGCGTCGGCCTGCTCGTCGTCCTCGCGATCGCTAACCACCTGTACCCCGCGTCGGTCTGACGCCTGCAATACGGCGGCGCCGGTTGCGCCGCCGGGAAATGGGAATGGAAATGTCGCCAATTCCGAAGACCGCGCCGTTCGCCGAAGAGGAGATCGATCTCCTCAATCGCGTGGTCGGCACCGCAAGCCCGATCCAGCGGGCCTGGCTCGCCGGATTCCTGGCGGGGCTTGATGCGTCGGGCGGCGCATTGGCGATCCAGCCGGCAGCGCCGGCGCGGCCGGCGGAGCCGCTGACCATTGTTTATGCGAGCGAGTCCGGAAATTCGGAAAAGCTCGCCGGCGACATTGCCAAGTCGGCGCGCAAGAACGGCCTCAAGCCGAATGTCATCGACATGGCCGATCTCGATTTTGCGGCGCTCACCTCGGCCAAGAAGCTCGTTTTCATCGCTGCCACCTGGGGCGAGGGCGATCCGCCGGCGCGCGCCGTGCGGGCCTACAACGAGTTGATGGGCGAGGGCGCGCCGCGCCTCGACGGCGTCGAATTCGGCGTGCTGGCGCTGGGCGACACCGCCTATGCGGAATTCTGCGCCATCGGCAAGAAGATCGACGAGCGCCTCGCGGCGCTCGGCGGCAAGCGCGTCGTCGATCGCGTCGATTGCGATCTCGACTTCGCCGAGCCGGCAGCGCGCTGGATCGGCGATGCGGTGAAAGTGCTGACCCCGCCGAATGCCGGCGGCCGCGTGATCGAGGTCGATTTCGGCGGCAAGCCCGCGGCGCCCGCGAGCACCGACATCATCGAGGCCGAGATCACCGAGCATGTCGATCTCAACTCCTCGCGCTCCGATAAGGAGACAGTCCACCTGGCGCTGTCGTTCGAGAACGGCGCGCCGGCCTACCAGCCGGGCAACTCACTCGACCTCTATCCCGAGAACGATCCGGCCTACTGTCGATGAGTTGCTCAAGGTTGCGGGCCTAGCGGGCGACGAGAAGCTGCGCAGCGACTTCATCAAGTCGCGCGACGTGACCACTTTGTCGCTCAAGACGGTCGAGACCTATGCGGAAAAGACCGGTCATCACTACGTCAAGGCGCTGATCGCCGACGGGCAGGCGCGCGAGTGGATCGCCGGGCGTCAGCTGATCGATCTCATCGCCACATTCCCGATTGCGCTCGATGCCGAGACGCTGCGCGCGCTGACGCGGCCGCTGGCGCCGCGCGCCTATTCGATCGCATCATCGCGGCGCGAGGTGGGGGATGAGGCGCATCTGCTCATTTCCGCCGTGCGCTACGACAGCCACGGCCGCCAGCGCAAGGGTGTCGCCTCGAACTTCGTCGCCGAGCGGCTCAAGCGCGGCGGCCGTGTGCGCGTGAAGCTCAAGCCGAACAAGCATTTCGCGCTGCCGGCGCCCGACAAGGACGTCATCATGGTCGGCCCCGGCACCGGCGTCGCGCCGTTCCGCGCCTTCGTGCAGGAGCGCCGCGCGACCGAAGCGAGCGGCCGCAGCTGGCTGTTCTTCGGCGACCGCACCTTCACGCACGACTTCCTCTACCAGCTCGACTGGCAGGACGCGCTCAAGGACGGCGCGCTCACGCGCATGGATGTCGCCTTCTCGCGCGACACGCCGGAGAAGATCTACGTCCAGCACAAATTGTGGGACCGCCGCGCCGAGCTGGTCGAATGGCTCGACGGCGGCGCTTACTTCTATGTGTGCGGCGATGCCAAGGCGATGGCGAAGGACGTGCGCGCCGCGCTGGTGCGCGCTTTTGCCGATGTGAAGTCCCTCACCCCCGAAGCGGCCGAGCAGGCGGTGGTGACATTGGAGCGCGAAAAGCGCTATCTGCAGGATACCTACTGATCCTGCCCCTATTGGACGGCTCATAAGCGCGTTTACGCGCGTCTTCCACGGGTAAAACAATGACCGACGAACTGTCGCGCAACGAGCGCATCAAGGAAGCGAGCGACTATCTGCGCGGCACGCTAGCCGACGGCCTGCGCGAGGAGATCACCGGCGCCATCATCGAGGACGACGCGCAGCTGGTGAAGTTCCACGGCATGTATCTGCAGGACGATCGCGACCTGCGGCCCGAGCGCACCCGCAAGAAGATGGAGAAGGCCTTCGCCTTCATGATCCGCGTGCGCATCCCGGGCGGTGTGCTGACGCCGCAGCAATGGCTCGCGCTGGATAAAGTGGCCCGCGACTACGGCAATGGCACGATGCGGCTGACAACGCGACAGACGGTGCAGCTGCACGGCGTCATCAAGTCGAACCTGAAGGCGACGCTGAAGTCGATCGACACCGTTTTGCTCAATTCGATCGCGGCCTGCGGCGACATCAACCGCAACGTGATGTGCAATGTGCTGCCGGAGCAGTCGCGCGCGCATGCGGCGGCGATCGCGCTGGCGCGCACGATCTCCGACCATCTGCTGCCGCATACACCGGCCTACCGCGAGATCTGGCTCGACGGCGAGCGCATCGCGGGCGGCGAGGGAGAGGTGGTCGAGCCGATCTACGGCAAGACCTATTTGCCGCGCAAATTCAAGGTGGTGGTGGCGGTGCCGCCCTCGAACGACGTCGACATCTTCGCGCACGATCTCGGCTACATCGCCATCACGGATGAGGCCGGCAATATCGCCGGCTGGAACGTGACCGTGGGCGGCGGCATGGGCATGACGTATGGCGAGCCCGACACTTATCCGCGCATCGCCGAGGTGATGGGCTTTTGCCGCACCGAAGACGTTGTGAAAGTCTCCGAAGCGGTCGTCACCGTGCAGCGCGACTGGGGCGACCGCAAGAATCGCAAGCACGCCCGTCTCAAATACACGATCGAAGACCGCGGGCTCGATGCGTTCCGCGCCGAGGTCGAGAAGCGCTCCGGCGTCAAGCTCGCGCCGGCAAAGCCCTACACGTTCACCGCGACCGGCGACCGCTACGGCTGGACCGAAGGCATCGATGGCCGCGGGCATCTCACGCTGTTCGTGCAGAACGGACGCGTGCACGACGTGCCTGATGCCGCGCAGCAGAGCGCGCTGCGCACCATTGCGCAGATGCACGACGGCGACCTGCGTATCACGCCGAACCAGAACCTGATCATCTCCAATGTGCCGACGGAGAAGCAGGCCGAGATCGAGCGCATCGCGCGCGAGGCCGGCTTGCTCGCGCCCTGGTCTGGCTTGCGGCGCAATTCGATGGCTTGCGTCGCGCTGCCGACCTGCGGCCTCGCGCTTGCGGAGAGCGAACGTTATCTGCCGGAGCTGCTCGACGCACTCGATCGGAAGCTTGCCGCGTACGGGTTGTCGGCTGACGATATCGTCATCCGCATGACAGGGTGCCCAAATGGCTGCGCGCGGCCTTATCTCGCCGAGATCGGATTGGTCGGCAAAGGGCCTGGCCGCTACAACCTCTATCTCGGCGCGGCGTTCGACGGCTCGCGCATGAACAAGCTCTACGCCGAAGATCTCGATCACGCCGGCATCGTCGCTGCGCTCGATCCGTTGTTTGCGGCTTATGTCGCCGGGCGGCAGAAAAGCGAGCGCTTCGGCGACTTCACGATCCGCGCCGGCTACGTCGCCGCCAGCGGCAACGGCGCCGATTTTCATTCCAACACGGGCAAGCAGAAGGCGGCATGAGCGAGCTACGCAAACCGCATGATGCTGCAGCCTCGCGCATGAGTGCGCTGGCCCGGCTTCCCGTATTCCTGTCGCTCGACGGGAAGCGAACAGTGATTGCCGGCGGAAGCGCTGCGGCAGCCTGGAAGGCGGAGTTGCTGTCGGCTGCGGGCGCGCGCGTCGACGTCTATGCGATCGAGATATGCGACGAGCTGCAGCAGCTGGCGACGGACCCACCGCGCGGCGCGATCGTCGTCCATCGCTGTGCGTGGTCAGCAAAGGATCTGGAAAATGCCGCCGTCGCGATCGGCGCCTTCGAAGACGACGAGAGTGCTGCCGCTTTTGCGTCAGCCGCGCGCGCGGCCGGCGTGCCGGTGAATGTGATCGACAAACCCGTGTTCTGCGATTTTTCGTTCGGGGCGATCGTCAATCGCTCGCCGCTGGTGATCGGGATTTCGACGGACGGCGCGGCGCCCGTCTTTGCCCAGGCGATCCGCGCCAAGCTCGAGGCGCTGCTGCCGAAAGGATTTGCGGATTGGGCGGCCGCCGCCGGCGCGCTGGCGCGGCGCACTGAAGCTTGCGGGGCTGTCATTCGCGGCGCGGCGCAAGTTCTGGCAGATGTTCACGGCCCATGCCGTCGCCAATCCCGACCGCGAACCGGTCCAGGCGGATTTCGACAGCTTCATTGCCGAAGTGAAGGGCCTGGGGGCAAGCGGTCGAGAGCGGATCCGTGACTTTGGTCGGCGCAGGGCCCGGCGATCCGGAATTGCTGACATTGCGCGCCGTGCGCGCGCTGCAGTCTGCGGACGTGATTTTGTTCGACGATCTCGTGTCGCGCGAAGTGATGGACTTCGCGCGCCGCGAAGCAAGGAAAATGCTGGTCGGAAAAACGGGCTTCGGGCCGTCCTGCACGCAGGAAGACATCAACAGCCCTGATGGTGAGCCTGGCGAAGCAGGGCAAGCGCGTCGTCCGCCTCAAGGGCGGCGACCCGCTGATTTTCGGACGCGCGGCCGAGGAGATCGCGGCCTGCGAAGCGGCCAATATCGCGGTCGATGTCGTGCCCGGCATTACCTCGGTGCAGGGCGCGGCGTCGCGGCTTGGGATTGCGCTGACCGATCGCAAGAAGGCACGGCGGCTGCAATATGTCACCGGTCATGCGAAACATGGCGGCCTGCCGGTCGACGTCGATTGGAAAAGTCTCGCGGATCCGGCGACGACCACCGCGGTCTTCATGCCGACGCGGACACTTGCCGCGCTGGCCGAAAAGGCTATCGCCGAAGGTCTCGACCCCGACACTCCTGCGATAGCGATTTCGCGCGCCACCCGGCCCGATCAGGCCGTCGTCACGGCGTCCATTGGCGAGCTTCCGCGCCTGCTGGATGCTTCTGCGCTTCCCGGCCCCGTGCTGGTGATGATCGGGCGTGCGTTGAAAAGCCGCAGCAAGACTTCGACCGCGGCTGAAATTCGAACAGCGGCCAGTCACTAACCGACGTGGTTCCCGGCATCCAAAATCTGTTCATCTGCCGCAAATTGAGGCGGGCCCGCCGCATTTACCACGCGGATATCGCGGCATTTCGCGGCAATCCGGGTGGAACGGGTCTTGCTTGAAGGAGCTCAGGTGATGCGCGGCCCAGGCGAGCGGAATGTCGACAGGGATAAAAAATTTGGCTGCTGCAGGCAGAGGATCGGACGCATCGAACCACGGCGCATTGTCGTCGGGGGAACAGCGCGATTCGGCGCTGAAGATCGCCATCGTTGATGAAAGCCCGGTCCGCGCCGCCATTCTCGAAGACGGATTACGCGAGGCCGGCTTCACACAGGTCGAGCGGATCGCCGGAACGCACAATTTACTTACGCGCATTTATGCGCTCGACCCCGATGTGATCCTCATCGATCTGGAAAACCCGAGCCGTGACGTGCTCGAACAGATGTTCCAGATGAGCCGCGCCGTGAAACGGCCGGTCGCGATGTTTGTCGATCAGAGCGACAGCGCATCGATCCAGGCTGCCGTCGATGCCGGCGTGTCCGCCTACATCGTTGACGGCCTAAAGAAGGAACGCATCACCAGCATTCTCGATCTGTGCATTTCACGCTTCAACGCCTTTGCCCGTCTGCAGACCGAGCTCGATCGCGCCAAAGGCGCATTGGAAGAGCGCCGGATCATTGACCGCGCCAAAGGCGTGCTGATGCAGGCCAGGAAACTGACCGAAGAGCAGGCTTATGCTCTGCTGCGCAAGACCGCAATGAATGAAAACAAAAAAATCGCGGACATTGCGCAATCGGTGCTCACGGCAGCGGAGCTGCTCAAATGAGCGAGACGCTGCGGATCGGCTACATCCCATTGGTCGACGCGACGGCGCTTCTGGTCGCCGTCGATCGCGGCTTTGCCGCAGCGGAAGGCCTCAGCATCGAGCTGGTGCGTGAAGTCTCCTGGTCGAACGTGCGCGACAAGCTCAACATTGGCTTGTTCGACGCTGCGCATCTGTTGTCGCCCGTCGCGATTGCCTCGAGTCTGGGCTTGGGCCATGTGCGGGTACCCATCGTCGCGCCCTTTAATCTGGGCATTAACGGAAATGCCATTACGGTATCGCCGAATCTTTTTGCTGCGTTGTCCTGTGCGGCCGACGGCGATCTGACCGACCCGAAGGTCTCAGCAAGGGCGCTGGCGCGGCTCGTTTTGGAACGGAAAAAGCACGATCTCGAGCCGCTCACATTCGGCATGACGTTTCCTTTTTCCCACCACAATTATCAACTGCGGTTCTGGATGGCGGCGGGCGGCATAGATCCGGACGAGGATGTGCGCCTCGTGGTGCTGCCGCCCCCTTACATGGTCGAAAGCCTCGCCAGCGGTCATGTGGACGGTTTCTGCGTCGGCGCGCCGTGGAATTCGGTGGCGGTGGATTTAGACGTGGGCCGCATCCTGCATTTCGGCTGCGAAATCATGGCGCATGTATCGGAAAAAGTCCTGGCGGTCCGGGAGCGCTGGGCGGAAGACAACGCCGGCACACTGTCGGCGCTCGTGCGTGCGCTCGCGCGTGCCGGCGAATTTGCCGAAGACCGGAACAACCGTTCCATCGTGGCGGACATCGTCGCGCGCAGGATCGACGTGGCCCCTGAACTTGTTGTGCGTACGCTCAGCGGCAATCTTAAGGTCGCGCCAGGGGACACTATCCGCCCGTCCGATCGTTACATTGTCATCGGCCGCAACAGTGCGAGCCGCCCTGATCCGGTTCAGGCGGCGTGGGCCTACGCACAGATCGTGCGCTGGGTGCAGGCGCCGTTGTCCGAAGATTTGCGCGCGGCGGCGGAAAAGGTTTTCCGCGCCGATCTCTACGACGCTGCGCTTGGCGGCAAGCGTGAGCCATGCCGCGCAGCAGTGCGTGACGGGATCGGTGCATTTGCGGGTCCCGACTTCGATACCCGCGACATCGCGGGCTACCTGGCGGCATGGCGCGCAAGGCGTGAGCATCGTCCGCGACTGTCCATTGTCCGCTGATTTTGCATTGCACAAATATTTCGCAGCCTGCGCGGTTGCGGGGCAGCCAGCCGGCATTGGGCGACATGCCGCACTAGGGCGTCTATTCCATAAGGCATTGTTTTAAAATGTTTTTTTGTCCTATACACGAGTTGGCACGACACTTGAATTGAACAGGGCAAGGGGTGCCAGCGTCGCTGGAGCCCCGGTCCAACGACGGACCGTCAGGGAACGCCGCTGTCTTGGGGATGCGCACCGCCGCGCTTCAGGACTGCGGCCTTTTGTTTGGCGCGAAGGAGAAGTGGACGCGAACGAACGGGTAGGCACGCGTAAAGGCCGGGAAAACACGAACGTAAGGATGACGACGACAATGACGATCAAACAGGGGCGCAGCAGTCACCGCGGTGTCAGCCGCCGTGCATTTCTCAAGGCAGGCGCAGGAACCGCCGCATTGCTCGGCGCAGTCAATTCGCAATTCCCGTTCGGGGTGCCGATTGCGCTCGCCGATGGACCTGAAGTGACGAAAGCGATGCTTGGCTTCATCGCTCTCACGGACGCCGCGCCGCTCTTTGTCGCGAAGGAAAAGGGAATTTTTGCCAAAAACGGCATGCCCGACGTGGAGGTTGCCAAGCAGGCTTCATGGGGCGCCACGCGCGACAATCTCGTCCTTGGCGGGGAAGCGAACGGCATTGACGGCGCGCACATTCTCACGCCGATGCCTTATCTCATCAGCGCCGGCAAGGTGACGCAAAACAACGTGCCTACGCCGATGTACATCCTTGCGCGCCTCAATCTGAACGGACAGTGCATTTCCGTTGCGAAGGAATACGCAGAGATAAAGGTTGGCGTGGACACGGCGCCATTCAAAGTGGCGCTGGAAAAAAAGAAGGCATCCGGCAAGGCTATCAAGGCCGCAATGACTTTTCCGGGGGGCACGCACGATCTCTGGATCCGTTATTGGCTGGCTGCCGGCGGGATCGATCCCGACAAGGACATCGAGACGATCGTCGTTCCGCCGCCACAGATGGTCGCGAACATGAAGGTCGGGACCATGGACTGCTTCTGCGTCTGCGAGCCGTGGAACCTGCAGCTCATCCACCAGAACATCGGCTATACGGCGATCACCACGGGCGAGCTGTGGAACAAGCATCCCGAGAAGTCGTTCGGCATGCGTGCTTCCTACGTCGACAAGTATCCAAAGGCGACCACCGCGCTGCTCAAGTCCGTGATTGAAGCGCAGCAATGGTGCGACGTCCCCGCGAACCGCGACGAGGTGGCGGCAATCTGCGCCAAGCGGCAGTGGATCAACTGCCCGGTCGACGACGTCACCGACCGCGTCAAAGGCAAGTTC
Source organism: uncultured Alphaproteobacteria bacterium (assembly GCA_963718035.1). Classification (GTDB taxonomy): domain Bacteria; phylum Pseudomonadota; class Alphaproteobacteria; order Rhizobiales; family Xanthobacteraceae; genus Pseudolabrys. The sequence continues at coordinate 38,675 of CAVQYD010000043.1, forward strand.
GACTACGGCATTCCCGGCAAGGTGGTCGAGAACAGCCCGCACATCATGCGCTACTGGGCCGAGCATGCCTCGTATCCATTCCAGAGCCACGATCTCTGGTTTCTCACCGAAGATATCCGCTGGGGCAAGTTCGAAGCCGGCTACGACACCAAAGGCCTGATCGCGAAGGTGAACCGCGAAGACCTGTGGCGCGACGCAGCCAAGGCGCTCAACGTCCCCGCAGCCGATATTCCGGCTTCGAAATCGCGCGGCAAGGAAACCTTCTTCGACGGTAAGGTTTTCGATCCAGACAATCCGGCTGCCTACCTCAAGAGCCTGAACATCAAGCGCGTCGACGTTTGAAATCCGATCGGCCCGCCCGCACAGGCGGGCCGCCCAACTTAGCAGCAGCGGAGAATACCCGGAATGAACATGCCTCTGAGATCCGAGCTGGCGCCGACCGCACCTGTCCCGGCAGCCGCCGGCGACCCGGTGATCGTTGCGCTGCCATCGAAGCAGGTTGCGTTCAGGACCAAATTGATGGACGGAGCGACTGCCGTCTTCGAGCGCGTTGCGCCACCGCTCATCGTTGTGGCGCTGCTGTTAGGTGTGTGGGAACTTCTGTGCCGCAAATCGGGCGCGACCTTGCCACCGCCATCGCGCGTATTTAGCGACACAAAGGAATTAATCTTCGATCCGTTCTTCGACCGTGGAGGCATCGACAGAGGGTTGTTCTGGCATCTCTCGGCAAGCTTGCAGCGCGTGGCGATGGGCTACGCGATGGCGGCAGTCGCCGGAGTCGCGCTTGGCACGCTGATCGGGCAATCGGTGTGGGCCATGCGTGGCCTTGATCCGATATTTCAGGTGCTGCGCACGGTACCGCCGCTCGCGTGGTTGCCTTTGTCGCTGGCCGCATTCAGGCAGGGACATCCCGCGGCGATATTCGTGATCTTCATTACCGCCATCTGGCCCATCATCATCAATACCGCGGTCGGTATCCGCAACATCCCGCAGGACTACCGCAACATCGCCGCGGTTCTGCGACTCAATCCGCTCGAGTTTTTCGTAAAAATCATGGTGCCTTCAGCTGCGCCATACATCTTCACCGGGCTGCGCATCGGCATCGGCCTGTCGTGGCTCGCGATCGTTGCCGCAGAAATGCTGATCGGCGGCGTCGGCATCGGCTTCTTCATCTGGGACGCCTGGAACTCGTCGCACATCTCCGAAATCATCCTCGCGCTGATCTACGTCGGCCTGGTCGGATTTGTGCTCGACAGGATCGTCGCGGCCGCCGCTTCGATCGTCACGCGCGGCACGGCGGCCAATTGAGGAGGCACGCATGACGCCATACTGCAAGATCGATCACGTCGCGAAAACCTTCAAGCGCGGCAAAATCGAATCGAACGTCCTCAAGGACATCACGCTCGATGTCGCAAAGGGTGAATACGTCACGATCATCGGCCATTCCGGCTGCGGAAAGTCGACGCTGCTTGAACATTGTCGCCGGGCTTGTTCCGGCCACGCGAGGGCGGCGTCATTCTCGAAGGCCGCCAGGTCGACGAGCCCGGGCCCGGATCGCGCCGTCGTTTTCCAGAACCACAGCCTGCTGCCCTGGCTCACGGTCTACGACAACGTCCGGCTGGCGGTCGACAAGGTGTTTTCGCGGACGCAAAGTCGCGCGCCGAACGGCACGACTGGACGATGCACAATCTTGGTCTCGTTCAGATGACGCATGCGAAGGACAAGCGGCCCGCGGAAATCTCCGGCGGCATGAAGCAGCGCGTCGGCATTGCCCGCGCGCTTGCGATGGAGCCGAAGGTTCTGCTGCTCGACGAGCCGTTCGGCGCGCTCGATGCCCTTACACGCGCGCATCTGCAGGATTCGGTCATGGCCCTGCACCAGAAGCTCGGCAACACGGTGATGATGATTACCCATGACGTGGACGAGGCCGTGCTTCTCTCCGACCGGATCGTGATGATGACCAATGGTCCGGCGGCGCGGAATCGGCGAGATCCTCGACGTGCCGCTGCCGCGGCCGCGCAACCGGCTCGAGCTTGCCGCCAATGCAACTTACCTGAAGTGCCGGCAGCGGGTGCTCGAATTCCTCTACGAGCGGCATCGCTTTGTCGAAGCGGCATGATGGGGAGGCTTACGGCCGCGACGCGGCCGCACAGATGATACGGCCTCGCAACGGCGCGAGGGGCCGCAACGGCGCGGCGGGTGTTCGAAACCTTCATGGTCCGAGGGACTGCTGATGAGCGAACCGCTCGTCGTTATCGGCAACGGCATGGCCTCGATGCGTTTGGTCGAGGAACTGACCAGGCGCGCGCTCGGCCGGTACGCGATTGCGGTCGTCGGCGAGGAGCCGCGGCTCGCCTACAACCGCGTGCTGCTGTCATCGGTGCTGGCGCAGGAAATTTCGCGCGCCGAGATCGAACTGAAATCCGCGCGATGGTGGCGGGACCACGGCGTCACGCTTCTTTACGGGCACAGCGGCCGCTGCCGTCGACCCGTCCATCCGCAGGGTCAGGCTCGCCGGTGGCGCGACGCTGCCATTCGTCAAGCTGGTGCTGGCGACCGGCTCGCGCCCTATTCGCCTGAGCGTGCCGGGCATGGACCTGCCTGGCGTGCTGACATTTCGCGACCTCGGCGACGTCGGCGCCATCGAGGCCGCCGCCGCAAGCCGCTCCAAAGGCCGTTGTCATCGGCGGCGGTTTGCTCGGGCTGGAGGCTGCCTACGGCCTTGCGAAATCAGGCGTCGAGGTTTCGGTCGTCCATCTGATGGACCGGCTCATGGAGCGGCAGCTCGACGCCTGCGCGGCCGACATGCTCAAGCGCGCCGTCGAGGCAAGAGGCATCGCCGTCCATCTCGACGCGGAAACGCTGAAAATTGCGGGGCGTCAGCGTGCGCAGGCTGTTGTGCTGAAGGATGGACGACAAATCGAAGCCGACCTGGTGGTGATCGCGGCCGGGACACGACCGAACGCCGAACTCGCGCGCACCGCCGATCTCGCCATCGATCGCGGCATAATCGTCGATGACCGTCTTCAGACCAGCACGCCCGGCATCTATGCAATCGGCGAGTGCGCCGAGCACCGCGGTGTCTGCTACGGGCTGGTCGAGCCGGCTTACGAGCAGGCAAGCGTCCTGGCCGCCCATCTCGCCGGCGACGACGCGCGTTACCAGGCAGCGTGCTTGCCACCAATCTCAAGGTCTCCGGGATCAATGTTTTCTCGGCCGGCGATTTCCTTGGCGCAGCCGGAACCGAGGCGATCGTGTTTTCGGATGCGGGCCTCGCGACCTACAAGAAGCTTGTGATCGCGGATGGCCGTCTGGTCGGGCGCCGTGCTGTTTGGCGATACCGCCGACGGCCTCTGGTATCTCGATCTCATCCGGTCCGGTCAGTCGATCGAAGCGCTGCGTGACGACTGATGTTCGGCCGCGCGCTGGCCGAGCGAAAGGCGGCGTGATGTCGAGCGATTTCTCGCCGGACCAGAAACGCTATCTCGAAGGCTTCGCATCGGGTCTCAATGCGGCGCGCGCTGCGCGCGGAAAGACGTCCGGGTGATGCTGCGGCGCAGAGCCGACTGGCCCGGATGCGATCCACATCGAGGCGCAGGACCGCGTGCTGGCGGCCGGCGGCAAACTTGCCGATCAGGAGAAATTCAAGCGCGAGCTGCATCCGTTCGACGCCTACGGACGCCTGAAGGAGCAGGCGCGCGAGAACGAGGCGCCGAAGCCCGCCGACAATTTCCGCTGGCGGTTTTACGGGCTGTTTTATGTGGCGCCGGCGCAAAACTCCTATATGTGCCGGTTGCGCATTCCCAACGGGATTCTGAAGCACTGGCAGCTGAGCGGCCTTGCCGAACTCGCCGGACAAGTATGCCGGCGGCTACAGCGCATGTCACCACGCGCGCCAATCTGCAGATGCGCGAGATCGAGCCGCAGCAATGCGGTAGCGATGGTGGAGGCGATCCAGGATCTCGGTCTTTGCTCGCGCGGTTCGGGCGCCGACAATATCCGGAATGTCACCGGCACGCCGACGGCCGGCATCGATCCGCAGGAACTGATCGATACGCGTCCTTATGCGCGCGAATGGCACTTTCACATACTCAATGAGCGCGCGCTCTACGGCCTGCCGCGCAAGTTCAATGTCGGCTTCGACGGGGCCGGGCAGATCCCGGTGCTCGAGGACACCAACGACATCGGGTTTCAGGCCGTCGAGGTGAAGGATGGTTTCGGCGCCGAACCCGGCGTCTGGTTCCGCCTCGCGCTCGGCGGCATCACCGGCCACAAGGATTTCGCGCGCGACACCGGCGTCATCGTCAAGCCGAGCGAAGCGACAGCAGGTCGCTGACGCCGTCGTGCGCGTCTATATCGAGCACGGCAACCGCACCGACCGCAACAAGGCGCGGCTTAAATACGTGCTCGATGCCTGGGGGCTGGAAAAATACATCGCCCATGTCGAGGAAAAACTTGGCCGCAAGCTGACGAAGGTTCCGGCCGAGGCGATCGCGCCGCGGCCGGCCTATGATCGCGCCGCCCATATCGGCGTGCACGCGCAGAAGCAGACAGGCCTCAACTGGATCGGCGTGGTTCTGCCGGTCGCGCGGCTGACCACGGCGCAGATGCGCGGCCTGGCCAAGATCGCGCAGAGCTTTGGCGACGGCGATGTCCGGCTGACGGTCTGGCAGAACTTGCTGATCTCCGGCGTTGCCCGACGCCAAGGTCGCAGCCGCCGAAGCCGCGATCGAGGCGCTCGGACTTGACACCACGGCGACCTCGATCCGCGCCGGCCTCGATCGCCTGCACCGGCAATGTCGGTTGCCGCTTTTCAGCCTCCGACACCAAGCGTCACGCCGAGGACATCGCGCAATGGTGCGAGTCGCGCGTCACGCTCGACGGACCGGTCAACATCCATCTTACCGGCTGCCATCATTCCTGTGCGCAGCACTACATCGGCGACATCGGGCTGCTTGCCTGCAAGGTCGAGGATGGCGAGGAGCAGATCGAAGGCTATCACGTCTATGTCGGCGGCGGCTTCGGCCCGGACGCGGCGCTCGGCCGCGAGATTTATCGCGACGTGAAGGCGAAGGACGCGCCGCGCGTCGTCGAACGCATGCTCAAAGGCTATCTCGCCCATCGCGCCTCACGCGACGAAACATTCCTGGCGTTTTCGCGCCGGCACGAGGTCGATGACGCTGAAGAAATTGTTCGATGCGGAGAGCGGGCGAATGACGCAAAACCTGCCGCCGCCGATCCCGTCGCTGGTGCCGGAAACCGCGCCGTTTTCCGAAGAGCAGCGCGCCTGGCTCAACGGCTTTTTTGCCGGCCTGGTGTCGCTCGACGGCTTTGGCGTGACGCCGCTGTCCGGCGATCAGGCGCCGCGCTGCTCTCGGCGAACGCAGCGCCGGCACGACCGATGACGATGATGGCGACGCGCCCTGGCACGATCAGACTTTGCCGATGGCGGAGCGCATGAAGCTTGCGGACGGCAAGCCGCTGCGCTGGCGCATGATGGCGGCGATGGCGCAGCAGGATTGCGGCCAGTGCGGCTACGACTGCACGAACTATTCCGGCGCGATCTTTTCCGGCAAGGAGGAGCGGCTGAACCTGTGCGTGCCGGGCGGCAAGGAAACCGCCCGCATGCTCAAGACGCTGTACGAGGAACTCAGGAACGCGCCGGCCAGCCGCTGCGCCGGCATCGTCGCCGGCTACGGCGCCGCCATCGCCGCAGGCCGTCACCCGGCCGTTCGCGCGACAATCCGGCGATGGCGACATTTCTTGTCGCGCACGCGGCTGAACAAGCCGGGCTCGGAAAAGGAAACCTGGCATGTCGAATTCGATCTTGCCGAACGCGGCCTCGACTATGCGGTCGGCGATTCGTTCGGGCTGTTTCCGGCAAATGATCCGGCGCTGGTCGATGCCGTCATCAAGGCGCTCGGCGCGCCCGCCGGATTTTCCGATCGGCGGCCGCACGCTGCGCGAGGTGCTGCTTGACGGCGTGTCGCTGTCGCCGGCGCCCGACATGCTGTTCCAGCTGTTCTCCTACATCACCGGCGGCGAGCGGCGGAAAAAGGCGCGGGCGCTTTCGACCGGCGAGGATCCGGACGGCGATGCCGCAACGCCTCGACGTGCTTGCGGCGATCGAGAAATTCCCCGGCATCCGGCCCGACCCGGAAGCCTTTGTCGAGGCGCTCGATCCGCTGCAGCCGCGGCTTTATTCGATTTCCTCCTCGCCCAAAGCAAAACCCGGGCCGCGTTGCGCTCACGGTCGACGCCGTGCGCTATGACATCGGCGACCGCACGCGCCTTGGCGTCGCCTCGACCTATCTCGCCGAGCGGTTCGCGCCCGGCAGCCCGTTGCAGCGTCTATGTGCAGAAGGCGCATGCCTTCGGCCTGCCGGCCGATCCGGCGACGCCGATCATCATGATCGGTCCCGGCACCGGCGTCGCGCCGTTCCGCGCCTTCCTGCAGGAGCGGCAGCGCGATCGGCGCGCCCGGCCGCAACTGGCTGTTCTTCGGCCATCAGCGCTCGAACTGCGATTTCTTCTACGAGGACGAATTCAAGGAGATGAAGGCCGTCCGGCTTGCTCACGCGGCTGTCGCTGGCCTGGTCGCGCGACGGCGACCGAGAAAATCTACGTGCAGGACCGCATGCGCGAGGTCGGCCGCGATCTGTGGGCGTGGCTCGCCGACGGCGCGCACATCTATGTCTGCGGCGACGCCAAGCGCATGGCCAAGGACGTCGAGATCGCGCTGGTCGACATCGTCGCCCAGCACGGCGCGCGCAGCGCCGGAAGAGGCGGCCGCTTTTGTCGCCGATCTGAAGAAAAAGGGCCGCTATCAGCAGGACGTCTACTGATGAATGCGCCTGCGCAGCATCCGCCGGCCGTGCGCACCACCTGTCCCTATTGCGGCGTCGGATGCGGCGTGCTGGCGAAGCCGGACGGGCGCGGCGGCGCGGTGATCGCCGGCGATCCCGAGCATCCGGCCAATTTCGGCAGGCTTTGCTCGAAGGGCTCGGCGCTTGGGCGAAACGCTCGGGCTCGGCAGCCGGCTGCTGCATCCGATGCTGCGGCAGTGCCGACGGCAAGCTCGCGCGCGACGTCGTGGGACGACGCGCTCGACCGCGTGGCGGACGGCTTTGCACGACGATCATCGCACAGCATGGGCCCGATGCCGTCGCCTTCTATCTGTCCGGCCAATTGCTGACCGAGGACTATTACGTCGCCAACAAGCTGATGAAGGGCTTCATCGGCTCGGCCAACGTCGACACCAATTCGCGGCTGTGCATGGCGTCATCGGTCGCGGGCCATCGCCGCGCCTTCGGCGCCGACACCGTGCCGGGCAGCTATGAGGATCTCGATCTTGCCGATCTCATCATGCTGGTCGGCTCCAACGCCGCCTGGTGCCATCCGGTGCTCTATCAGCGCATGGTCGCCAACAAGCGCGAGCGCGGCGCAAAGATCGTCGTGATCGATCCGCGCCGCACGGCGACAGCAGAAGAGGCCGATCTATTTCTTGCCGATCGCGCCCGGCATGGATACGGCGTTGTTTTGCGGGCTGCTGGTGCATCTCGCCGACACGCACGCGCTCGACTACGGCTATATCGATGCCCATACCTCCGGATTTGACCGAAGCGCTCGCGCGCGCGCGCGAGATCGCGCCCGGACGTGCAGCGACTGCGCGACGTCACCGGGCTCGACGAAGCCGACGTCATGCGCTTCTTCGAGCTGTTTCGCACTCGACGCCGAACGTGGTCACCTGCTTCTCGCAAGGCGTCAACCAGTCGGCGCAGGGCACCGACAAGGTCAACAGCATCATCAACTGCCATCTCGCCACCGGCCGCATCGGCAAGCCGGGCATGGGGCCGTTCTCGCTCACCGGCCAGCCCAACGCCATGGGCGGGCGCGAGGTCGGCGGGCTCGCCAACCAGCTTGCCGCGCATATGGGTTTCTCGCCGGAAGAGGTTGATCGCGTCGGCCGCTTCTGGCGGGCGCCGAACATGGCGCGGCGCGAGGGCCTCAAGGCCGTGCAGATGTTCGAGGCGATCGAGCGCGGCGAGATCAAGGCGCTGTGGGTCATGGCGACCAATCCGGCGGTGTCGCTGCCGCGCGCGGCGCGCGATGCGCGAGGCGCTTGGCAAACTCGATCTGTTCGTCGTTTCGGACAACGTTGCTGCCAACGATACCATCAACGCCGGCGCGCATATTCTGCTGCCGGCGGCGGCCTGGGGCGAGAAGGACGGCACGGTCACCAATTCGGAGCGGCGAATCTCGCGCCAGCGCACATTCCTGCCGGCGGCCAGGCGAGGCCAAACCGGACTGGTGGATCGTCTCGCAGGTCGCGCATCGCATGGGCTATCGCGACGCGTTCGGCTATGAGCGCGCGGCCGATATTTTCCGCGAGCATGCGGCGTTGTCGGCGTTCGAAAACGACGGCGACGCGCGATTTCGATATCGGCGGCCTCGCGAAGATCGACGACGACGGTTTCAATGCCCTCAACCCGGTGCAATGGCCGGCGCACGCGCCAATGGCGCACTTGGCGACGCGCCGGTTATTCGGCGACGGCAAATTCTTCACGCCCGATCGCAAGGCGCGGCTGGTTGCTCCGGACAAGCCGGCGCTTAGCGCGCGCTGCCTCCGCGCAGTTTCCGTTTCGGCTCAACACCGGCCGCATGCGCGACCAATGGCACACCATGACGCGCTCCGGTCTTGAGCCCGCGGCTTGCGCAGCATGCGCCGAGCCTTTTGTCGAGGTGCATCCGGCCGATGCTGCGCACTGCAGGCTCGCGAACGGCGGCTTCGCGCGGCTGCGTTCGCCTTATGGCACATGCGTGCTCAAGGTTGTGGTCACCGAGGGTCAGCGGCGCGGCTCGTTGTTTGCGCCGATTCATTGGAGCGACGAGACCGCATCCTGCGCCCGTATCGGCGAACTGGTGACGCCGGCGACCGATCCTTATTCGGGCCAGCCGGAAGGCAAAGCGACGCCGGCTGCGATCCGGCCGGTCGACATTTGCCTATCGCGGGTTTTTGCTGGCGACGCAAGCCGCTGGCGCTGCCTGATGAAACATGGTGGGCGCGGGTGACGGTCGCGAACGGCGCTGGGCTGTTGTTGGCGAGCAACGATGGCCCCGTACACTGGCGGGCCCGCGCCGCCGCTTTGTTTGGCGCGAGTTGAAATCGCCGAATATCTCGATGAGCCGCGCGGCATCTATCGTGCTCGCGGCTTTTCTCGAGGGCCGGCTGATCGGCTGCCTGTTCCTCGGCCGGCCGAAACGGCGCCGCATGGGACGCGGTGAAGGCATTGTTCGAAGCGGAAAAACTGGACGACAGTCAGAGGCGTGCGGTGCTGTCGGGTAAATCGACCGAGGGCATCGCGGATCCCGGGCCGGTGATTTGCGCTTGTTTCGGTGTCGGTCTCAATGTCATTCGTGGCGCGATCGCAAGCGGCGCAGCCGTCAACGTCGAGGAGATCGGCACGCGCTTTGCGTGCCGGCACGAATTGCGGCTCATGCCTGCCGGAACTGAAGAGGATCGTTGGTCATGAATCGCGTCGCGCAAACCGCTTGATGCGAAGCCTCGCGCATGAGCGCGCTGGCGCGGCTGCCGGTGTTCCTGGCGCTCGACGGCAAGCGCGCGGTGCTTGCCGGCGGAAGCGCGGCGGCAGCCTGGAAGGCGGAGTTGCTGTCGGCTGCGGGCGCGCGCGTCGATGTCTATGCGATCGAGATATGCGACGAGCTGCAGCAGCTGGCGGCGGACCCGCCGCGCGGCGCGATCGTCGTCCATCGCTGTGCGCTGGTCAGCAAAGGATCTGGAAGATGCCGCCGTCGCCATCGGCGCGTTCGAAGACGACGAGAGTGCTGCCGCTTTTGCGGCAGCCGCGCGCGCCGCCGGCGTGCCGGTCAACGTGATCGACAAGCCGGCCTTCTGCGATTTTTCCTTCGGCGCCATCGTCAATCGCTCGCCGTTGGTGATCGGCATTTCGACCGACGGCGCAGCGCCGGTCTTTGCCCAGGCGATCCGCGCCAAGCTCGAGGCGCTGCTGCCGAAAGGTTTTGCGGATTGGGCTGCCGCCGCCGCGCGCTGGCGCAGCGCGCTGAAGCTCGCGGGACTGTCGTTCGCGGGCGCGGCGCAAGTTCTGGCAGATGTTCACGGCGCTATGCCGTCGCCAATCCCGACCGCGAACCGGTCCAGGCGGATTTCGACAGCTTCATTGCCGAAGTGAAGGGCCTGGGGGCAGCGGTCGAGAGCGGATCGGTGACTTTGGTCGGCGCAGGGCCGGGCGATCCGGAATTGCTGACGCTGCGCGCCGTGCGCGCGCTGCAATCCGCGGACGTGATTTTGTTCGACGATCTCGTGTCGCGCGAAGTGCTGGATTTCGCGCGCCGCGAGGCGAGGAAAATGCTGGTCGGCAAGACCGGCTTCGGGCCGTCCTGCACGCAGGAAGACATCAACGCCCTGATGGTGAGCCTGGCGAGGCAGGGCAAGCGCGTCGTCCGCCTCAAGGGCGGCGACCCGCTGATTTTTGGCCGCGCCGCCGAGGAGATCGCGGCCTGCGAAGCGGCCAAGATCGCGGTCGATGTCGTGCCCGGCATTACGTCGGCGCAGGGCGCGGCGTCGCGGCTTGGGATTGCGCTGACCGATCGCAAGAAGGCCCGCCGGCTGCAGTATGTCACCGGTCATGCGAAACACGGCGGACTGCCGGCCGACATCGACTGGAAAAGTCTCGCGGATCCAGCGACGACAACGGCGGTCTTCATGCCGACGCGCACGCTTGCCGCGCTGGCCGAGAAAGCGATTGCCGAAGGTCTCGATCCGCGCACGCCGGCATTGGCGATTTCGCGCGCCACCCGGCCCGATCAGGCTGTCGTTACGGCGTCCATCGCTGAACTTCCAGAGCAGCTTGCGCAGGCCGGATTGCCCGGCCCAGTTCTTGTAATGATCGGAAACACCGTCTCTTCGGCGAGCGGTGCGGTATCGAGGCGTTCGACGGGGACGGCATAGCGCCTGGCAAGACTCTTGGGTGACCTCGAAGCGCAGTGCCAGACGGCCTAATCGGGCGGCTTTTTCACTTCGGGTAGGTGCGGCCTGCCCAGCTGATCATATTGCAGTTCGAATAAAATATCGCCGTTCGGACAAAATTTCGGGGCGAAATTCACCGCTTCCGGCGCGGTATTGAGCCACGCACGGCAGGCTTCGGGGGTCGGGCACTGTTCGCAGCGATGCAGCGCGCTGGAATAAGTGAGACTGAACCTCGGCAATATTCCGCCGCCCGCCTCGATGCCGAGACGCTTCATCATTTCATAAATGCACGCTGGTTTATGGTCACGCTTATTCGCCGAGGCCATGGAAAACCCCCATCCTTGCCCGGCAGCAAGCTGATTTGAAATATATTCAGATTCCTAACTTACGTCGATGAAGAAAATTTAAGAATACCGGCCCGAGAGGGCCACCGGCTGGCGATACAATGTCCGCTTCTCTAATCGGCCGATTGGGGTCAAGCGTTTTCAGACTGTCCACGACCACAGTGTCGATGTCACTCACGGGCTCGTGCTTCTCTTCGGAATCGGCACCAAGGCCCTTCCATCATGGGATTCGAGAACGAGGTGGAACAATCTATTGGGCGGCCTTGCCGTCAGACGAACGGCAGGTCCAGCGGACATTGCGAACTCACCTCATCCATCGTCCCGTGAGGGACATCATGCCACCGCGAGGTGGAACTCGTGTTTCTCCTATCCGGTTTGATTATGTACAGCGCTCACGCTGCAACAGCGTTCTTGCTCCAGCGGAATTCGGTGCCATCAACCCAGATGCGGTGCATGATGACGGCCAAGCGACGCGCCAGCGCGACGATTGCCTTCTTCATGCCGCGGCGCCTGGCGATCTGCATCGCCCAGGCCTTGAGCCAGGACCATTTGGCTGAGCGTACCAGCATGCTCTGGGCCGCTTCGTAGAGCATCACTCGCATCATCTCGTCCCCGCATTTTGATATCGCGCCGGTTCGATTGATCTCGCCCGATTGATACCTGGACGGGGTCAGACCCAATACCGCCCCGACTGCCTTGGAGTTTCGAAAGCGCGCGGGCACATCGACGGTGGCGCGGAATGTCAGCGCCACCACCGGACCAACACCCGGGGTCGTCATCAGGCGCCGGCACACCGCATCGTCCTGCACGATGGCCAGCACGCGGCGGTGCAGCACGGCGGTCTGCTCGCGCAGCACTCTGCGAACGGCGAGCAGCGGCTCGACCAGGATGGCCAGATCGGGGAGATTCTCGACCAGTTCCTTGATGCGCGCCTCGAACTTCAGCTTGCCAACGATCCCGACCTTGAGGCCGAAGTTACGCAAGGTTCCGCGCAGGTCATTCTCGACGGCGATGGCCTTCGACTGCAGCAGCTTGCGATGGGTCAGCAGCATGCGCAGCTTCTGGCTGCGCAACGTCTTCACATGCACCGGACGATAAAGTCCCGCCCGCATCATCTGCGCCATACCGCGGGCATCGTTACGGTCGGTCTTGTTGATCTGCGCCTGCAACACCGCTCGCATGTGCCGCGTCTCGACGCAGATCACCGGCAAGCCCGACTCAGCGAGAGCGCTGTAAAGCCACTGCGACAGTGGCCCGGCTTCCAGTCCAATCCGCTTGAAGTGATAGGCATTGTTCTTCAGCACCTGCAGCAGAGCTCCGGGTTCGCTCGCAACCTTGGCTTCGCGCACGATCCTGCCCGTGTCATCCACAATGCAGATGCTCGTTTCCTTGACTGAGACGTCCAGTCCGGCAAAATGCTCCATGCTGCGCTTCTCCTTCTGATGCTTGAGGCCCGTAACCACGGTGACCTCGTTTCACCATCAGCCTGAAGCGCAGCACCCAAAATCTTCAGCTATCCACAAAGATCGCCCGGCCGATTACCCCATCTATTGGCACTAAGCGGACATCGGTTTGTGCGCTGCACATGTCCGCTTTGACGTAAAGCGGACATGACGTTTTGCACTGCAAATGTCTGCTTTTGACCCAAAGCGAACACACCAATTGTCCAGATGTGTCTGGTTCGCCATCCAGGTTCCGTGAACGCGGTCTCAGCGCTGAGGACCGAACAGGTTAAGCTCGCGCTCGGCGCGCAAAATATTGCTGTAGAGATTGGCGATCCACTGCCGTCCGCTCGATGTGACATTGAGGCAGCGCATGGCTTTCTGGATATACGGCGATACGCTACTCCAATAAAATTGCGGATAGAGATCGGTGAGATCCGCCGGCGAAGTGTAGCCGAGTTGCTTGTTCATTCCGACTTCTTCAAATTCGTAATAGAGCGCATTGGCTTTGCGCAGATATTGCGGATCGCCGAGTTGGCCGATGAGATCGGCGGCCCGCACCAGCATGCCCTCTTCGCTGTCGCTATCGCCGGCGCCATGCGGTGGCGGAAAGCGCGTGGACTCAATGGCATTGGCGATCCGGGTGGCGTCGAGCGATGTGCTCTTGGCCATGCGATCCATCACAAACAGCTTCGACCGGTCGACGTGGTACGGCATCAGCGCGGCGTCGGACGAGCCGCGCGGCAGTTTGGCCTTGTTGCCTTTGGCATCAATAATATAGCCGTCGGCGCTATCGCCCTTAAGAATACCACGAACGTAACCAATGTCGTGAAACAGACAAGCGACGATGACGTGTGCGTAGTCGCTAGCATTTGTCTCAGTTAAGAGCCTTCGTCCCTTCAAAATATCGTAGCCGACGAGCGTCACCAGCATTGTATGCTCGACGTTATGATAGAGCGCGTCACTGTTCCCGATACAGTCGAGAGCAAGTCTGGCAGCCGACTGGACGAGTTCTATTAAACCTGCGTCCGTCGAGCCAAACCGGCGACCCATGTGCTCGGCAAGGTGAGACCCCAAGGCCTCCGCCGCTAGTTCGGGAATGGTAAGCATGGTCACCTCCCCGAAGTGCCCTAACCGTAATCGTGACGCTTAGTTTCGCGAATTACAACAAGATGTGCGGATTTTTTTTGCGCCAGCCCTTTCTCAACGTTAGGCTTTTGGGGGCAAAGCGGACATGAGGATTGCACTGAAAAATGGCCGCCTGTGACAAAGCGGACATGTTTTCATCGCCGCGGAAGATTTCTCTTATGGCTTGGCCCTATCTAAAGGCAGTGCGCTGACGAAAGGTTTGCTCTTCGACGCAGCGAGGCCAGCGCAAGCATGACAGCCTGCGTCACGACCAGCGGCGCAGCGCTTGCGCCAAGGATGATTGCCCACATGATCGGGGTCGGGGGCACGAGGTGCATGACATCGGCGATCGGTGCCAGATAGGGCGGCGCGGCCAAAAGCGCCGTGCAGAGCAACAGGGCGCCCCACAGCCATGGATTTCGGGTCACTTCATTGCGCAACAGCCCCGATCGCGGATGACGCATGTTGAACGCATGCCAAAGCTGGGCAAAGGCGAGCGTCAGGAAGGTCACCGTCACCGCAGACTTGCTGTCGAGGTCCAGCCATAGCCGCGCGGCCGCCAGCGCGCCGAAGGTTCCGGCGGTAAGCGCGAGGCTGTGCAGCACAATGAGGGTCCATTGCGAGCGGCCCAGGATCGGCTCTTTCGGATTGCGCGGCGGGCGCTTGAGGATATCCGGGTCGCCTTCGCCCATGGCGAGTGCGAAAGCGGGAAAAACGTCGGTGACCAGATTGAGGTAAAGAATCTGCAACGGCAGCATCGGCAAGGGTAGCGTGAACAACACCGCCAGCCCGACCGCCAGCACTTCGCTCAGATTGCAGGACAACAGATAGGCCACGAAGCGGCGGATATTGCCGAAGATGACGCGGCCTTCGCGGATGGCCTTGACGATGGTCGGAAATGCGTCGTCGAGCAGAATCATCGCGGCTGCTTCGCGCGCCACGTCGGTGCCGCGCAGTCCCATGGCCACGCCAATGTCGGCTTGCCGCAGTGCCGGCGCGTCGTTGACGCCGTCGCCTGTCATGGCGACGACATCGCCCGCGGCCTGATAGGCCCGCACGAGTGCGAGCTTCTCCGCTGGGCTCACGCGCGCAAAAATGCCGACGTCGAACAGTCCAGCGCCCTTGGCATCAATGAGATGCTCGACATGCTTTCCTTCGACGACGTTGGCGGCCGTGTGTCCAAGCCCGACCGCCCGGGCGATACTGCGTGCGGTCACGGCATGATCGCCAGTGACCATGACCACCCGGATGCCGGCCTCGCGGCAGTACTTGATCGCGTGCGGCACGTCGGCGCGGGCCGGGTCCTCCAGGCCTACGAGTTCGACGAACGTCAAGTCTTCATATGGCGGCGCGTCAGACCGCATGCCCGTCTTTGTGGCGCAAGCCAGCACCCGCAGACCATGATGAGCGAGATGCTCGACGTGCGCATGCCACTCGCTGCGCATCTCGGAATCGAGCACAGCCTCACCATGTTCGGTCATCACCTTGCTGGAAGCGGCCAGCACCGCTTCCGGCGCGCCCTTGATCGCGAAGAGATATCGGTCGCCACGGCGATGTACGGTCGCCATCATTTTGCTGGCTGTGTCGAAAGCGTGCTTGCAGGCAATCGGGTTGTGCTGCAACAGCGTCGAGCGCTTGAGACCGGCGCGAAAGCCCGCGCGCAACAGGGCCAGTTCCATCGGATCGCCGGCTCCCTGCGTGTCCCTGCTTTCAAGCAGGGCGTTATTACAGAGGATCGCGATTTCCAGGAGAAGGAAAAATTGCGCGTCGTCGCCGAGTTGGGGCCGTATAGAACTTTCGCCGCTATCGATCTCGATCTCGCCGCCGGACACCCAGAGCCGCCGCACAGTCATGCGGTTTTCGGTCAGTGTGCCGGTCTTGTCCGTGAGGATGACGGTTGTCGCGCCGAGCGTCTCGACCGCCGACAGGCGCTCGATCAACGCATTCTGGCGAGCCATGCGCCACATGCCGCGAGCGAGGGCGAGTGTGGCGACGATCGGCAATCCTTCCGGTATCGCCGCCACGGCCAGAGCGATTGCAGCCTCGACCATGAGGAAAGGATCTTCGCCCTTGACCAGTCCAACCCCACCGATAAGCGCGGTCAGCATGAGCGCGGCCCAGACCAACTGCGTGGACAGACGCGTAAGCTTTCTTTCGAGCGGCGAACTTCCCGGCTCGGCCTCTTCAACAAGCTGCGATACGTGGCCAAGCTCGGTGGAAAGCCCGGTCGCTGTCACCACGCCCATGCCGCTGCCGCGGGTGAGTGCGGTGCCCTTGAACAGCATCGAAGTGCGGTCCGCGAGGCGCGCCTCGCCCGGGACGGGGTGCACATGTTTATGCACCGCGACCAACTCGCCGGTCAGCGTCGATTTCATCGGCGGCAAGATTTGAGGTTTCCACCAGCCGAAGGTCGGCCGAAATGGCATCGCCCGCTTCGACCAGCACGATGTCGCCGGGCACCATCTCCTCAGCCGATATAATGCGAGCATGGCCATCCCGGCGCACGCGCGCCGAGCGCGAGCCAAGCGCACGCAGCCCCTCGATCGAGCGTGCGGCTTTCAACTCGGTTAGAAAGCCGATTAGCGCATTGACTGCGAGCACGGCGACAATGGACGCGCCTTCCTCAAGCTCACCGAAATACAATGCCAATGCGGCAGCAGCGCTGAGCAAATAGACCACCGGACTTTTGAACTGGTGCAACAGAATGACCAGTCCGCCGGCTTTGCGCGTCGACACGACGGTGTTGGAACCAAAGACCTTCAGCCGGTGTTTGGCTTCCTCGTCGGCAAGCCCTTTGCTTGCCGAGACGCCAAAGTGCGCCAGCACCTCGTCCGCCGGCAGCGCTTGCGGGGCATCTGGCAACGTCGTCAATGGTTTGTTCATACCGGCCTATGCCAACACGCTTCTTCCGCCGTCGCGGGCCGAAGATATCGAAAATGGGTCGGAAAAGGCTTGAGCCAAATCAACGTGGCGGATCGGCCTCAATCGCGATGTGACGCGCAGACGGGAACGTTGGGCGAAACGTCCGCTTTCCCGGGGGAAAGCGGACATGGCTTTGAGGGGGGCCTCTATGTCTGCTCTTGACCCAAAGCGGACATCCGGCTTGCCTCAACCCGGCCCCTTCCAAACTATGCGTGCGGGTTAATACGCTGCGCTGACCTTACAACGCAGGCAATGGTGCTACGCGCCGATGAGGTGCTCGAATAGTCGCGAGCAGACACGCGACACACACTACGCCCGGAGAGCGGGAGGAATCACTGCGGTTGCATCTCGGCGTCCTGTCTAGACCTTTCGGCTGGCTGACCAAGGGCATCTGGTTTCTGTGCCAGGCCTTGCTCGTCGCGTGGGCCACTTTGGCCATCTATTATTCGAACCTGCCGTGGGCCGGGGTGCGCCTCGCGCTGGCGGGGGCCTTTGCGGCATGCGCGATCTGGGCCCTCTGGCTCTCGCGGCAACGCCGTACGTTCGTGCTCTTCATCGTGCTGTTTTTGGGCGTGGTTGCATGGTGGATATCCATTCCTCCCTCGCACGATCGTGAGTGGCGACCGGAAGTCGCCGTGATGCCGCGCGCGGTCATCGATGGTGATACCGTGCGCATCACCGGTGTCCGCAATTTCGACTACCGCAGCCGGAACGATTTCACGGTGCGCTATGAAGAGCGCACGATACAGCTGTCGCATTTGACCGGCCTCGATTTTTTCGTGTCCTACTGGAGCGAAGGGCTGGTCGGACACACGTTTCTGAGCTTCATCTTCGACAACGCGCCGCCCCTGACTATCTCGATCGAGACACGGCCGGAGATGGGTGAGGGCTTTGATCCCATCGCCTCCCTCTTCAAGCAATTCGAGTTGATATACGTGGTGGGTACCGAACGCGACCTTGTAAAGGTGCGCACAAACTATCGCAGGGAGACCGTATATCTCTATCGCCTCAACACATCACCCGACAACGCCCGCCGACTGCTGGCGGTCTACCTGCAGCGGATCAACGAACTCGCCGACCGGCCGGAGTTCTATCACTTGCTGAGCAACAGCTGCACGATCAACATTATACGTTACGCAAATGCCGCCGGCCGGGCCGGCCAGTTCGACATTCGCCATCTGCTCAACGGAATGATTGATAGCTACCTCTACCATTCGGGCCGGGTGGACACCACGCTGCCTTTTGACGAATTGCGGCGGCGCTCACGGATAAACGAAGCCGCGCAAGCAGCGGGCGACGCGCCCGATTTCTCGGACCGCATTCGCGCACCGATTCCGACAATTGCCCGTTGAGCTATCCGCGGTGTCGGGTCCTAAATGCCACTGGTGAAACGACTACGGACTTCGCCAGCCGCTTTTGCTATCCTGCCCAAATGATGTCCGGCGGTGTGAAGAATGGTCGCCCCGTAGTTGTTTTCCTTGTCCTGATGATTGCCTCGCTCGGCGGACTGCTGCTGCTGCTGCCGCCGATTGCCCAGGATCAGAGCTATCACGATTTCGCCGATCAGCGGACATTCCTCGGAATACCGCACTTCTGGAATGTTGTTTCGAATATTCCCTTTGTTGCGGTCGGAGCCGCAGGGCTGTGGCAACTTCGTCGTGATTCGGCAATCGATGTGCTCTTCCTGGGAATACTCCTGACGGGCTTCGGGTCTGCCTATTATCACCTTCATCCAAACGACCTTACCTTGTTTTGGGACAGGTTACCGATGGCGGTCAGCTTCATGGCCATCCTTGCGAATGCGATCGAGGAGCGCATGGACGCAAAAGCGGGAGCCGTCCTGTTGTGGCCGCTAGTCGCCGTCGGTGTATTCAGCATATTGCTCTGGCACTGGACCGGCGATCTGCGACTTTATGGCTGGGTGCAGTTCTTTCCCGGCTTGGCATTGCCGCTCATCTTCCTTCTGTTTCCGCCTCAATACAGCGGCACATCCGATTGGCTCGCCGCCGCCGCATTGTACGCGCTCGCGAAAGTGTTCGAGTTCTCTGATCACGCGATCTACGCGATCGGATCCATTTTGAGCGGTCATACTCTCAAACACATCGCCGCAGCCGCCGCCTGTTTCGTGATCCTGAGACATTTCCAGAAGCGCCGGCCGATCACGATTGTGCAAACCAGAACCAGCTGACTATCAATCGCCGTCAATGCCCTTACAGTTCGCTTGTATTTGTTGAGTCACTCGAAATGCACACTTTTATAAAGTGTCGAGCTGTTTTCGCTCAGCGCGCGTTGTAGCGGATCGGCACAACGATCGGAATTTGCGCGCCCGGGACTTCAGGAGGCGGTGGCGGCAGCGGCTGTGCGCGCTGCACCAGCGCGAGAGCCTCGTGGTCGAGGACGCTGGAGCCGGAGCTGCGCGTGATGCGCGCGTTATGCACACCGCCCTGGCGATCGACGTTGAAGGCAAGCTGCGCGGTGCCCTGGTCGCCGCGTGCTTCCGATGGATATCTCTTCTGGCGCTCGAGCGCGGCCACGAGTTGCGATGTCCAGTTCGGCATCGCGTTGGAATTGCGTGACGAGGCGCCCGGCATCGGTGCCGCGGCCCGGTTGGCCTGCTGATCGGCCGTGCTCGGCGCGCTCGCAAGGCTCGCATGCTTCTGCTTCGGTTTTTTCTCTTTCGGCTGTTCCACCGGCTTGGGGGGCGGCATCGCGACGACCGGTTCGGCCTGCGGATCCGGCGGCAGCTCGATCTTCTCGATCGGCTTTTCCGGCTGTGGCTCGGGCTCTGCTTCCTGCTGCTGCGGTCCAGGCGGCAATTCGTTGGGTGTAATGTTTGGTGAGACTGCGAACGGCGCCAGATCGACCATGATCACGGGCGCGTTCGCGACCAGATCGGAATCCTCGGTCCATCGCGCAAAGAGTGCCGCCGCGCCGACGGCATGAAAGGCGATCGCCAACGCAAAACATGCACCCCAGCGGGCGGCCTCGGGCCACCGGCTGAACGAGAATGTCTTGCTGCCGCCACCCATGCCTACATCTTGTCGGCTTCGAGCCCGACCAGCGCCACGTGGAGATAGCCGGCGCCACGCAGCTCGTTCATGAGGCTCATCAGTTCGCCATAGGGAACCGTCTTGTCGGCGCGCAGGAAGACGCGCTGCTGCTTGTCACCCGCGGTTGCGCGGTCAAGCGCGCCTGCCAGCGCCGCGCGGTTGATCGTGTCGTTGTCGAGCGACACGGTCAGGTCGGATTTGAGCGTCAGAAACAGCGGCTTCTCGGGCCGCGGCGTGCGCTCCGCGCTCGAGGCCGGCAGGTCGACCGAGATATCGACCGTGGCCAGCGGCGCCGCGATCATGAAAATGATCAGCAGCACCAGGATCACGTCGATGAACGGCGTGACGTTGATCTCGTGGACCTCGCTGAGTTGTTCGTCGCCGTGGTCAAGACGGACGCTCATGGCGTCTACTCGGCGGCGATCGCGCGCCGGCGATCGGCCGAACGCTCGATCGAAGGCTCCGCGATCGAGATCGCGGCTGACGATCCGGAGAATTTCGGCAGCAGCGTCGGCGTGCAAGGCGCGATAGCCGGCGATCCAGCGTGAGAACATGTTGTACATGACCACGGCGGGGATCGCCGCGACAAGGCCGAGCGCGGTCGCCAGCAATGCTTCCGCGATGCCCGGCGCCACGACGGCGAGATTGGTGGTGTGCGACTTCGAGATGCCGATAAAGCTGTTCATGATGCCCCACACCGTGCCGAACAGGCCGACGAAGGGCGCCGTGGCGCCGATGGTCGCCAGGATGCCGGTGCCGCGGATCATCTGCCGGCCGGCGGCCGCTTCGAGGCGCTCCAGGCGCGAGGCGATGCGTTCCTTGATGCCGGACGCTGAATGCGCATCGGCCGACATGCGCAGCTCGGTATCGGCGGCGCGAAGCATCGCGGCGACCCCGACATCCCGGTCTTTGGTCCGGACATTGGCTTCGCTCCAGGATTTCGCATGAGCGAGCTTGTCGATCGCGGTACGCATCCGGCGCCGCGCGAACATCAGCTCGATCGCCTTGGCGAACCAGATCGTCCAGGTCAGCACGGACGCAAAGGCAAGGCCGACCATCACCGCTTTCACGACAATATCGGCCGCCATGAACATGCCCCAGGGCGAAAGGTCGCGCGGCAGCTTGAGCGCGATGTCCGGCGAACTTGCCACCGGACCGGTTGCGGGCGTGGCGACCGCTGGAGGAGCCGCAGTGGGCGCGGATTGCGGAGCGGCGGCAGACGGCGTTTCAGCCGCAGGCGCTGTCTGCGCAAGAGTAGCCGTTGGCAGGGCAAGGACGACGGCAACAACTGCCGCCATGATGCCGTGGTGCTTATGGCGTTTAGAGGTCATTGAACGGTCGATCCTTTCTGCCTTCCAAATGCTAGCACAATTAAGTCACTCGGCGGGACGCAAGCGCGGTTTGGCGCCTTTTCCGGCCAGTTCCTTGCGGTCGGAACGCTTGCGCAGCCACATGATGATGCCCGTGACCGCAAAGATGCATCGCGTCATTTTTCTGGACGCAAAGCATGATCCGCGACGAGAGCAAGCGATCGCTTCTGTTCGACATGGACATGGCCATCATCAAACTGTCGCGCGATCACCCCGGGCACACGTCGGTTGTCGAGCTCACGTCCGTTTATCACAATTTGCTTCGTCAGTGGGCCGAGCTGTAGGCGCCTTGTAGAAAAAGAGAAACGGCCCCGGAGGAATCCGGGGCCGCTTCTGCATATTCGGACAGCTTATTTCGGTCGCTTGGCGGCTTCCTGTACAAGGCTCAAATCGACGTAGTTCTTGATGTCGATCTTCTTCTTCACAAATCCAAGGTCATGCGTCACATCGACGTTGCGCTGTAGCGCTTCGACGTTCGGGATAAGATTTGGATCGCGGAAGGTGTCCTGCTTGGTGAAGAGCCAGCCGAACCGCTCGGGAGGCACCTTGGTGAGGTTGGATGCGATCTTCGCGACTTCGTCGTGGTTTTTCGGGTCCTGGTACCAGCGCGTGATCCGAAGCATGTCCTCCATGAAATCGACCATCGCGGCGCGGTTCTTGTCGATGAAGGATTTGCGCGCGGTCCAAACGATCATCTGCGTGACGCCGAGGGCCTCGCGCTGCTCGAACAGGACCTTTCCTTCCTCCTTCAGCTTTGGATTGAACGAGAAGGGCAGCACGGCCGGGATGAGATCGGCCTTTTTCTCCAGCAGCATCGCCGGCATCGCCGGCAGCGGGCCTTCCAGCATTGTGTAGTCGCGCTTTTCCTCAAGTCCGTGCTTCTTCAGCATGGCGCGGATCGCAACGTCGATAGCGCTGCCGCCGCCGTTCGTCCCGATCACCTTGCCCTTGAGATCTTCGACCTTATTGATGCCGCTGTCCTTGCGCACGTAGTACTGGGTGCTGTAGTGGCCGGGCACGCCATCCTGGAATTCGTCGGCGATGACACGAATATCGCTCGAGTCCGGCATTTTCGATCGCAATCGCGAGCGACGAATAAGCGAGATTGGAAACCTCCAGCTCGTTATTGGCAATCGCCGTGATCATCTGCGGCGTGCCCTGATAGCGCGTGGATTCTAGCGTGTAGGATTTGCCCAGATGCTTGGCCAGATCCTTCTTTTCCAGAACGATGGACGCCCAGTTAGAGACGGGCGCCACCCACGACATGCGAATCTTCACCGGCTCCGCGCTATTGGCGGTGCCGGCGAGGCCGAGCACGCACACGCCGGCCAGCGCGAGTTTCAAAAGGCGCATGATTTTCCTCCCCAGTTCCGCCGGGCTTGCGTGTGAGATGGCAAGCTTCTCGCCGCGAGCGAAGATTGTCGAAGGTCCGGCTGATTTTGGCAAGCGTGAGCTAAAGGCTCCGGTGTCCACCATCCGGTACAAGGGACAGGTTCTAACGAATGGCAAACCGTTCAAAAGCCCCGGTTTCAGGGGCCCAATGCCAGCAGTTTTACCAAAAAGTTAGACCGCCGGTTTACGCCTTCAGGCCAAGCCTTCGGTTTGCGAAAAACAATTTTTAAGCACATCAGCAGCATACTGCCGCAAATGAAAACGGGGCAGGGATGTCGATGACCCACACGCGCGCGACGCTCGTCTGGTGCCTGGTTGGCGCGATGGCGATGATGACAATTGTGAGTTTCGCCCTGGCCGGTCTCACAATCGACCTTCGCAGCAATCCGTTGCTGCCGCTGGCGATCACAGGTCTCTTGGCCGCGAGTTTTTTTTACCGCTTTCGCCGGCCCAATCCACAACTCTGCGCGGTCACCGAAGCTGCGGCGCAGATGCTGCTGATCCTGCTTTTTGGAATTCTGCTGACCTATGCGGCCATGACGGCCAACTTTCCGTATCGCGATGCCGATTTCCACGCGATCGATCAAGCATTGGGATTGGACCGCCGCGCCTATCTCGATTTCGTCAACAGCAGGCCTTTGCTCGCCGAGATTGCGAGTTATGCCTATCTCTCTTTTCTGCCGCAGTTCGCACTGGTGCCGATGGTGTTGATGGTCGCCAACCGGTTTCCGCATCTGCGGCGCTGGATGCTTGCCTTCGGTCTGGCGCTGATCGCAACTTCCGCCATTTCGGTTTTCACGCCAGCGGTGGCTGCTTTCGTCTATCTTGATCTGACGCCGCAGGTTTACGCGAACATCTCTTCCACGGTTTACACTCATGTCCCGACGCTCGAAGCACTGCGTGCCGGCACACTTCAATCCATCCATCTCGACAATCTCGAAGGGCTGATTACCTTCCCGAGCTTCCACACCGCGGGCGCGCTCATGTTCATTTGGGCTCTGCGTACGGTGCCTTATGTGCGCTGGCCGGCGATTGCGCTCAACAGTGCACTCATTGCCGCAACGCCAATTGATGGCGCACACTACTTCATCGATCTGGTGGGCGGAGCGTTAGTAGCTTTCGTGGCCATTGCCGCGAGCCACTGGCTGTGCCGGTATGTACATGCCGATGAGATGTCGGCAGTTGCCATTCCTGCGGCTGCGCCAGAAGTAGCTGAATCTTCGATCTGACCATCGTCATATAAGGACAATTTTTTCAATTCGTCCTTATTGGGTGTACGGCGCGGCCGTTTCCTGATGCCAGATCAGGAGCCGGCGCCGGATCAATGCCATTGCCTTTACCAGTGCGTAGCCGACCACGGCGATCTCGACGATACCGGCGAATACACTGGTGGAATTGGCGAAACGCGAGGCCGTTATCATTGCCCCGCCGAGGCCGTAGCCCCCCATCAGCATCTCGGCAACCACTGCGACGATCAACGACAGCGGCAATGCGATCTGCAGTCCGGTCATGATCTGCGGCGACGCCGCCGGCAGAATGATCTGATAGAGGAGCTCGCGGTTGTTCGCTCCCATATTTCTCGCCGACCAGATCAATTCTCTTTCGACGCCCTGGATTGCGATGACGGTCGCCGCAATGACCGGAAAGATGGCGTCGATGACGATGATGGTGATCTTGGAAACGTCATAGACCCCAAGCCAAAGGATAACGACCGGAAGGAATGCGATCTTGGGCATAGGAAAGCCGACAGAAACGATCGGGTCAAAAAACCAGTTGGCGATGATGTTGCGCGACATCGCCATCCCGATCAGGACGCCAAGAACCGCGCAGATCGCGAAGGCGACCAGCGCGCGATAAAGCGTGAGGCCAGTGTTGATCCAGAGATCGCCATAGGTTGCGTCGCTCCAGATACGTTCGAGCACGGCGCTCAAGGCCGGGAGCTGGAACGGTGTGAAGGTTCCGCTGCGCGCAAGGATTTCCCAGGTAGCCGCAAGGGCGAGGATTGAAAAGATGTGAGCAAAACCCCACAGCAGACGGTAAGCGAACCGTGCGGTCCTCTCCGGCAGGCCATCCGGCACCGCACCCGGCGTCGCTGGGACTAGTCGCGCCATGCCAGCGTCCGTTTCGTTATCAGCAAATAAAGCCGATCGGCCGCGAATCCAAGAAAGGCCACAGTGAGCACGACCGCATACATCGCATCATACGACCCGTTGGCGCCGAGAGAGCCGATCAAGTGGCCAAAGCCTTTTTGCGCGACGATAAGCTCGGATGACACCAACAAGATGAAGGAAAGCGCGAGCGCTGTACGAATTCCATTGAGCAATTCGGGCATCGCACTTGGCATTACGACGTCCCACAACATGCGCAGCCGGCTGGCGCCCATGCTGCGCGCCGACCAGACCAGCACCTGCTCGCTCGAACGCGCGCCGTTGAATGCGCCGATCGTCACAGGCAGCATGCAACCCAGAAATATCAGCAGGATTTTCGAGCCATCGCCGAAACCGAGCCAGATGACAGTGACGGGAATTAGCGCTGATTTCGGGAGCGGATAGAAGATTTCGACGATGGGCGCTAGCAGGACGTTCACCGGCTTCCACCAGGCCATGGCGATCCCGACCGTGCCGCCGATCAGGATTGCGAGCGCCAATCCGGCACCGGCCCGGTAGAGCGAGGACGCGCCGTTGCTGACAAGCTCGCCGTCTTTGACCATCGCGACGCCGGCCGTGATGACGTCGGACAGAGGTGGCAAGGCGGTCGTTGATACCAGTTCGAGACGCGCCACGACCTCCCAGCCGATCGCAAGCAGAAGCAAGGGGAGATAGCGGACCAGGGATTGCTTCATGACCGCTTGCCCTGCGCCTTGATCGCTTCTTCCTTCACCAGGTTCCAGGTCTCGTCGACCTTCTCGACGAAGAACTTGTTCTTGAAGATATCAGGATCGTTCTTGTCGAACTTGGTGTCGACGATTGTCTTGATGCGGCCGGGCCGAGCCGACATCACCGCGACGCGGTCGGCAAGGTAGACGGCCTCTTGCACATCGTGGGTCACGAAGATGACGGTCTTCGGCGTGCG
>CAVQYD010000044.1:0-30787 GCA_963718035.1 uncultured Alphaproteobacteria bacterium
CGCCGGGAACCAGACCGTGCGTCGCGAAGACGACAACTTTAAAGCCGGACAGGTCCAGCTTCCGTACGGCGCTCTCGTTGGCTTCCTTACCGAGATACAAAGTCTTGGCCGGGTCGGCCTCGAGCGCCAGCGCGATAGAGCGCAATTCGTCCGCGGTATCCGGCAGACGTGGCAGCAGCGCGAGTTCGGCGCTGTCAACGCCTTGTGTCTGCGGGCTCGACCGCCGCTTCAACGGCAGACCTCGCGTTGCGACGCCGTCTGCGGAAGCGACCGTTACCGGTTTGTCGTTCTCTGCTTCGGTTGCCTGCGTCTCGCTGAAATACGGGTCGCCGAATGCGATGAGCTTGCCGCGTGTCGCCGGGCCGGGTGGCAGTGCTCGTAAGGTGCGCAGCGCCGCGGCCGAAGGCACCATCGTTACGGCATGAGTGCGCGCCAGCCACGGTACTTTGGCATAGCCGGCAAACGCAGGTCCCTGCTGCTCGACCTCGACACGCGCGGTCGGCAGCAGTGATAACGGCAGCAGGCCAAGCGCGCCATTGGTGACCACGACAAGATTTTTCGCTGATTTCCAGCCTTGCTCCACGGGCTTGAGCAACAGGGCATAGAGCTCGTAACCGAGGACGACGTCAAAAGCAGGAATATCGGAGATCATGGCGGCCTGCGGATCGAGCGCTTCACGCAGCCGCCGGACCTTGGCTTCGAGATCGGTCGCGGTGGCGGGCACCGCCGCAAATGCGACCGGACCGGTTTTCGGAACGGCCCAGACGAAACTTAGATCGCGACCGAAATAGAACGAGAGAAAGGCTTCGTCGGGACGCAGGGCTGCGGCGATCTGGTCCACGGTCGGCGGTTTTGGATCGACCAGATCGGCGTAGGCAGGAAAGCGGCGGTTGATGTCGTCACGTGCTTTCTTGCGGTCGGCGCGCAGCTG
Organism: uncultured Alphaproteobacteria bacterium; assembly: GCA_963718035.1. Classification (GTDB taxonomy): domain Bacteria; phylum Pseudomonadota; class Alphaproteobacteria; order Rhizobiales; family Xanthobacteraceae; genus Pseudolabrys. The sequence goes on from CAVQYD010000044.1 coordinate 932, forward strand.
CACCAGCGTTGCATTGATCGCGCGGATGCCGGCCTCGTCGCGCTCGGCCGCGGGCATTGAAAGCGTATTGTTCAGGGTGGCCAGCAACGCATTAATCTGCTTGCCATGATCCTGCTCGATGCGCACCAGTTCGGCGAGCGCCGGGTCCTTGGCGATCATGCGCGCACTCGACGCAGCCAGCGCCTGCTGCACTGACCGTCCACGCACCGCATCGGCGAGCGCAAATGTCTCGACGGCAGCCTCGGCATTGCGATTGGCATCGCGTGCAAGCACGCCGATGTATGCTTCCACGATCGTCTGCAGCATCTGGCTGCGCGCGGCAACCGAGGCAGGAATCATCATCCTCGGAATGTTCCCGCGTTGCGGCAATCATGGGTGGAATGGCAAGTTTGAACTCGCGAATGGCATCTGCATGGCGCCCCGCGCGCGCGTAGCCGATTGCCAAGGTGCCGCGAGCCCATGCGATGTCGTAATGACCTTCGCCGACTCGCGACAGTTGGCGCTTGACGAGTGCCTCGGCCGCCGCGATGCCGGCATCAATGCGATTGGCGGCGTAGAGTGCGACGATGCGCGAGCCGTTGAGCAGGAAAGCCTCGCGCTGGCTTGGTCGCCATTTGGCGATCACGCGCTCAAGCTCCGCATAAGTTTCGATCGCCTCGCTATCCTTGTGCTCAAGCGTCAGGATATTCCCGAGATCGGAAAGGGTGCTGGCCATCACCGGGCTATCTTCGGCAACGCCGACGGTGCGCAGAATGTCGAGCGCAGAGCGGTTGAGTTTCTCTGCTTCCGAGTAACGTCCTTGTTCAAGCAGGATCGCCGCCAGCCCCGTGATGTATTTCGGTGTGTTGGGATGGTATTTGCCCTGGCTGCCAAGCACTGCCAGCAGCGCCTTGCGCGCATCGGCCTCGGCCTCGGCCAGGCGGCCCTGCCTCGCTTCCATGCGAGCGATTGACAGGCGAGCGCTATTGACGCCGGCCAGAACCTGCTCGCGCGGTGGGGGGAACGGGAGCCGCTGCACATCGGTGACAGAGGCGCGGCGGAACGCCTCCGACCGCCGGTATGCGGCCTCGGCCTCCCGATATGGCCCGCGCGCTTCAAAAATGAGCGCCCGGGCGAGGTCGCTGTCCGCTTCCCAGCTGGTGCCAGCGTTCTTGTACACTTCGCGCCATTTCGGATGCGGACTGCCGCGCGCCTCCTGCACGCGCGCTATAACGCGGCGCGCAAACGCATCGGCCTGCGTTACGTCGCCCATAGCGACATAGGCCTGGGCAATGCCGCGCGCGGCATTGATCAACGCTCCGCGACGTCCGGGTTGCTCGCCGAGGCCGACGGCTTTGAGCCAGAAATCGATCGCTTCCTTCGGCCGGCCAACGGCCAGATATTGCAGGCCGACGAATTGGATGATGCGCGTATCTTGCTGTTCTTGGAAGCTGCCTCGGCCAACCTCCCACGCCTTCAGCGCGTCGTTCAGCGCATCTTCATTGCGCGCAAGCGAAGCGCGTGCGTTGCCGCGGTCGTAATAGAATTGCGCGAGCGCGCTCTTCGATCCATTTTTCGGAGGTTCGGCGTCGGCGGTCGCCTTGCGCTGCGCGATCTTTGCGGGATCCGGCTTCTCGCTGTCGAGGATGGCCGTGATGTCGGCGATCGTGCGCGGCGGCGCAACGAAGCCGGCGGCCACCATGCCGCGTTCGCCTTTGAGCGCTGCTTCCTCTTCCTTGTCCTTAGGCGTGGCGGGCGCGGCCTTGGTTGCCGCAATCCGCTGTTCTTCCTTGATCACGCAGGCGCGCACGGCCGGGGTCGCCTTCTGGCGGCATTCCTCAAGCATGTCGCGGCGTCCGCCCATGCAGGCCTGAACGATCGGCCGGCCTACGCTCTGGCGACAGGACTCAACGATCTCTTCATGGGTCGCAGCCTGTGCCGGCAGGGCGCCAGCGACAAAGCAGATGAAAAGGACGGCTGTCGTATTCTTGCGGCCGACCATTGCCCCACCTCCAGCCGAAGCCGTTGCGATTCGATTCTCGCTTAATTACCGGCAGCCGACAAGCTTTATGGCGCTATCGTTCGCGATTAGAGGTGACGTGCTCCGATCAGGTACTTAAATGTCTTTTCTGGGTGACACCGAGCGCGCGAGCTCTACGATCTGTTCGGCAATTTGAGGCGCAATCGGGTCGCATCGTTTGTGGCGATTGACTCCTCTGAGCTTTATTGGACCAATAGGCAATAAAAGCTGGTGTTTGGGGAGGAACTGACTATGCGTGCTTGCGTATGCAGATTGGCGGCTACCGCAGCATTTATGCTTGTCGTTACGCGGCAGCGGCGCAGGACGACAAGATCCGCATTGGCCTCATTTACACCCTGTCGGGTTCGCCATCCACGCTCGGTCAGCAGTCGAAAAACGGTTTCGAGCTCGCGTTGAAAAATCTTGGCGGCAAGATGGGCGGGAAAGACGTCGAACTTGTTGTCGTTGACGATGAGCTTAAGCCCGATGTCGCAATTCAGAAGGTTCGCGGTCTGCTCGAGCGCGATCGCGTCGACTTCGTGGTGGGCCCGATCTTTTCCAATATCCTGGTCGCGATCCACAAGCCGGTGATCGACGCCGGAAAGATCTTGATCAGCACCAATGCCGGTACGTCAAATTTCGCCGGGGCAGGCTGCAATGCCAACTTCTTCGTGACCTCGTATCAGAACGACCAGATTTTCGAAGCGGTCGGCGAGGCCTCCAACAAGCTCGGCTACAAGCGCGTCTACATTTTGGTGCCGAACTATCCGGCCGGCAAGGACGCAATCGCAGGCTTCAAGCGCACCTACAAAGGGGAGATCATCGAGAATCGCTTCTGCCGCTGAACACGACCGACTTCGGACCGGAGGTTTCGAAAATCGCGGCATCGAAGGCAGATGCATTATTCACGTTTATGCCGGGCGGGCTCGGTATCAATCTTCTCAACACGTTCATTCAGGCGGGGCTCAAAGGAAAGATCCCGATCGTGTCGACCTTCACAGCCGATGAGGCCACGCTGCCAGTACTCAAAGATAATGCCGTCGGTGTCTATGGCGTGCTGACCTGGGCGCCGAACATGGACAATCCGGCCAACAAGAAGTTCGTGTCCGAGTATGAAACGGCCTACAACGCCGTGCCTGCGTCCTACGCCATGCAGGCCTATGATGCGGCGCTGCTGATCAACAGCGCAGTGTCCGCAGTGAACGGCAACCTCGCCGATCAGAACGCCGTGCGCGCCGCGCTCAAGAAAGCCGCCTTTACGTCCGTGCGCGGGCCGTTCAAGTTCAACATCAATGGCTACCCGATCGAGGACTTCTACCTCACCAAGGTCGCCAAGCGCGCCGACGGCAAATACGAGACGCAGATCGTCGAAAAGATCTTCTCGAACCATGCCGATGGCTACGCCAAGGACTGCAAGGTCCAGTAAGGCGGAGGTCGTTGCGCTGTGTTCTGTTGTGTTGCGGGTAAGGGAGAGTTGCGTGAGTGATCAGGTCAAATTCGTCTTGGACGAAAAGGATATTCCGAAAACTTGGTACAACCTGACGGCAGATCTTCCCAAGCCATTGCCGCCCGTCCTGCATCCGGGAACGAAGAAGCCGATTGGCCCGGCCGACCTCGAGCCGCTGTTCCCGATGGAGTTGATCCTGCAGGAGGTGACGGGCGAGCGTTACCTCGACATTCCTCAACCCATAGGCGACATCTACCGGATGTGGCGACCCTCGCCGCTGATTCGTGCGCGGCGGCTCGAGCAAAAACTCGGCACGCCGGCGAAAATCTACTTCAAATATGAAGGTGTATCTCCGGCCGGCTCGCACAAACCGAACACGGCGGTCGCGCAGGCCTGGTACAACAAGCAGGCAGGGGTCAAGCGGCTGAGCACCGAGACCGGGGCCGGGCAGTGGGGTTCATCGCTGGCCTTTGCCGGTGCGCTTTTCGATATCGACGTCACGGTTTTCCAGGTGCGGGTGTCGTACGACCAGAAGCCCTACCGGCGTGCGCTGATGGAAACCTATGGTGCGCGCTGCGTCCCCTCTCCGTCGAATGAGACCGACTGCGGACGCGCCATTCTCAAGCAACATCCTGATAGCCCCGGTTCGCTGGGCATTGCCATATCGGAAGCGGTCGAGGTGGCAGCCAAGGATCCGGCGGTTAAATATTCGCTCGGGTCGGTGCTCAATCACGTGTTGCTACACCAGACAGTCGTTGGACAGGAAGCGATCAAACAATTTGAAGTGGCAGGCGACGACCCTGATATTGTGATCGCCTGCGCCGGTGGTGGCTCGAACTTCGCCGGCTTGGCATTTCCGTTTCTCGGCCTGCAATTACGCGGCGGACGCAAGCGGCGTGTTATCGCGGTGGAGCCGGCAGCGTGTCCATCGCTGACGCGGGGCAAGTACGCCTATGATTTCGGCGATACGGCGCATCTGACGCCGCTGGTCAAGATGCACACGCTCGGCTCGACCTTCATTCCGCCCGGCTTCCATGCCGGTGGCCTGCGCTACCACGGCATGTCACCGCTCGTCTCTCACATTTACGAACTCGGGCTGATCGAGGCGCGCGCATACCATCAAAAGACCTGCTTTGAAGCCGGCGTCGAATTTGCGCGTTGCGAAGGCATCGTCCCGGCGCCGGAAGCCAATCACGCGGTACGCTGCGCGATCGATGAGGCTTTACGCTGCAAGAAAGAGGGCAAACAGGAGACCATTCTCTTCAACCTCTCCGGTCACGGCCATTTCGATATGCAGGCCTACATCAGCTTCTTCGAAGGCAAGCTTGTCGACCAGGATTACGATGAAAAGGAACTTGCGATGGCGTTGGCGGGCTTGCCGAGCGTCGCCGCGTGAATCCGTCGCGATCGCTCACCATAAATTTCATCCGATGAGGTAGGCTATGATCGAGCCCTATAACGCCGTAGGCCTGATCCCCAGCTTCTGGGGCATCCGTCGACGTGAGGAGATCAAGCATAATATCGAGCACCTCAAGGGGCTTACGAAGGCAGCATTCTGGCTTTCCAATCTCGACATCCCGGTGCGCCTGCTTGCGATTCCCGAGGGCGCGCTGATGGGTTTCAATGATGAAGTCCTGGACGTAGATCATGCCGATTACGCCCGCACTTGTTGCATAGACATTCCGGGACCGGAAACCGACGAGATCGGTAAGCTGGCGCGACAATGGAATGTTTTCATCATGGCGCAGGCCAAGGCGCGTCATAAGGACTGGAAGAATCGCTTCTTTAATATCGGGTTCATCGTTGATCCGGACGGCAACATTATTTTGCAGCACTACAAACTGAGTGCGCTTTTGCCGGTCGAACGTTCGGTGTCGCCGCATGATGTCTACGATTGGTGGATCAAGAAATATGGCCGCACGCTCGACGCGTTCTGGCCAGTCGCCGATACCAAGATCGGACAACTCGGCATTATGATGGCGATGGAAGGTAATTATCCTGAGAACGGGCGCGGCCTTGCGATGAACGGCGCTGAGGTGGTGTACCGAGCGTCGATGCCGGCGCCATTTACAGAGAACGACATTTTCGAGATCTCCAATCGCGCTCGTGCTCTGGAAAACAACATGTATATCGTCGCGCCGAATATTGGCAGCTACCATCTCGATGCGGACCATCCGGTCGGCATCGACGCCGGAGGCGGCCAATCAATGATCGTTGACTACCGCGGGCAGCTCGTCGGCAAGCAGCGCGACACCAATGGTTCGACGTTCGTTTCAGGCGTTGTCAATATCGAAGCGCTGCGTCACCACCGCCAGTCGGCGCAGGTCACCAATTGGATGAAGGATGTGCGTGCGGAACTGGCGCAAATCATCTACGAGAAACCAATCTACCCGAAAAATCGATACTTGAAGAAACTGCCGCCAAAGCACGCTGAGTATAAGCGTGATGTGGTCGACAAACAGGTCGAGCTTATGCAGAAGCGCGGGATCTGGAAGAAGCCATCAAGAAAAAAATAAAACTCGCAGGGTCGATGCGGCTTACCGCACCTGACCTGGACAGCGTCCGCTGCTGGCCCCGGCACGGGTTTGATGAAAACGCTCTGAAACCACGCTGTAAGACCCAATAAAGCAGGCCTTTTTCGCGCCCCCTCCCTAACCCGGGGAGGGGGTCGAGTTTCAGGGGAAAAATGCTTTAAGTTTAGAAATTATAGGGTTATAATAATATTGAACGATCGGATCTGGCAATGCGCGCGGTTTGTCTTGGCGGCGGCCCCGGCGGCCTCTACTTCGCGATCTCGCTCAAGCGGCGGGACCCCGCGCACGAGGTTGTCGTCATCGAGCGCAATCGGCCGGACGACACGTTCGGCTGGGGCGTGGTGCTGTCCGACGAAACACTGGCCAATCTCGAAGCCAACGATGCGGAGAGCGCGGCGCTCATCCGCAAGTCTTTCGTTTATTGGGACGACATCGCGGTGCACTATCGCGGCGAGACGGTGCGCTCGGGCGGCCACGGCTTTTCCGGCATCGGCCGCAAGCGCCTGCTGAGTATTCTTCAGGAGCGGGCCCGCGCCCTCGGGGTCAAGCTCCAGTTCGAGACCGAGGCCGCGGACGTTTCCGCCTATGCGGACTACGATCTGATCGTCGGCGCCGATGGGGTGAATTCACGGGTACGCGCCACCCATGCCGACGTGTTCAAGCCTGACATCGACGTGCGTGCTTGCAAGTACATTTGGCTCGGCACGCATCAAAAATTCGACGATGCGTTTACTTTCATCTTCGAGCAGACCGAGCACGGCTGGATCTGGGCGCACGCCTACCAGTTCGACGGCGACACCGCGACTTTCATCGTTGAATGCTCGGAAGAGACCTGGCGCCGAGCCGGCTTCAGGCAGATGAGCACCGAGGAGACGATTGCGGCCTGCGAGAAGATCTTTGCCCGCAATCTCGGCGGTCATAAATTGATGTCGAACGCGCGTCACCTGCGCGGTTCGGCTTGGCTCAACTTCAATCGTGTCCTGTGCGAGCGCTGGAGCCACAAAAATATTGTCTTGCTCGGAGACGCCGCGGCGACCGCGCATTTCTCGGTCGGCTCAGGTTCGAAACTCGCGCTGGAAAGCGCCATTGCGCTCGCAGATTATTTGCACAGCGAGCCGACCATGACGCACGCTTTTCGCCGCTACGAAGACGAGCGGCGGCTCGAAGTCCTGCGCTTGCAGAGCGCGGCACGTAATTCCACCGAATGGTTCGAGGACGTCGAGCGCTATCTTCATCTCGATCCGGTCCAGTTCAACTACTCGCTGCTGACACGTTCGCAGCGCATCAGCCACGAAAACCTGCGCGAGCGCGATGAAAATTGGCTTGGCGGCGCGGAGCGCTGGTTCGAGCGCCAGGCGACAGGGCGGGAGCCGCAGATCCAGCGGCCTCCGATGTTCGTGCCATTCCGCGTGCGCGGCATCGAATTGAAGAACCGGGTCGTGGTGTCGCCGATGGCGCAGTACCGCGCGGTCGACGGCACGCCGACTGACTGGCATCTGGTCCACTATGCCGAGCGCGCCAAAGGCGGGGCAGGGCTGGTCTTTACCGAGATGACCTGTGTGTCCCCGGAGGGCCGTATCACGCCTGGTTGCACGGGGCTTTATCGCCCTGAGCATGAAGCCGCGTGGAAAAGGATCGTCGATTTCGTCCACGCCGAAAGCGACGCCAAATTTGCTATCCAGCTTGGCCATTCCGGCCCCAAAGGCTCGACCCAGCTCGGCTGGGAAACGATGGATGCGCCGCTGCCATCCGGCAACTGGACGGTGATGGGGCCCTCGGCGGTGGCCTGGAGCCCGGAGAACCAGGCGCCGCGGGCGATGACGCGCGCGGACATGGACAGAGTGCGCGACGAGTTCGTCCGCTCGGCGCAGATGGCGCAGCGTGCCGGCTTCGACTGGCTCGAGCTGCATTATGCGCACGGCTACCTGATGTCGGCGTTCATCACGCCGCTCACCAACAAACGCACCGACGAATACGGCGGCAGTCTCGAGAACCGCATGCGGTTTCCGCTTGAGGTGTTTCGCGCAGTACGGGCGGTGTGGCCAGACGACAAGCCGATGTCGGTGCGCATTTCCGCAAATGATTGGGTGCCGGACGGCATCTCGCCGCGCGATGCGGTCGAGGTCGCGCGCATTCTGACCGACGCCGGCGCCGACATGATCGATGTATCCGCTGGACAGACGTCGAAACGGGCGAAGCCGGTCTACGGACGGATGTTTCAGACGCCATTCTCCGACCGTATCCGCAACGAAGCGGGCATTGCGACGCTCGCGGTCGGAAACATTTACGACGCCGACCACGTCAATTCGATCCTGATGGCAGGGCGGGCCGACCTCGTGTGTCTTGCGCGGCCGCACCTTGCCAACCCGTACTGGACACTGCACGCCGCGGCGGACCTTGGTTACGAGGGTTTGGCCTGGCCGAAACCTTATTGGCCGGGCCGCGATCAGCTGCATCGATTGAAGTCGCGTCCTGATGTGATGACGGGGAAGGTGTGATGGGCGCGCTCGACGGCTTGCACGCGTTGGTCACGGGCGGCGGCACCGGAATAGGGGCGGCGATCGCGCGGGCGCTCGCGAAGGAGGGCGTCGCCGTGACGCTTGTCGGACGCCGGAAGGCGCCGCTCGATGCGGTCGCGCGCGATTTGCCGAAATCGATCGCGGTCATGGCTGACGTAACAAAGGCCGCAGACTGCGGGGCAATGGTGGCAGCCGCGCACGCCGCCCATGGGCCGATCGACATTGTTGTTGCCAATGCCGGCGCGGCCGAGAGCGCGCCGGCCGCAAAAATCTCGGCCGAGCACTGGCAGCGGATGATCGGAGTCAATCTGACCGGTGCGTTTTTGACGGTGCAAGCCGCTTTGGGTGACGTGACGCGCAAAGGCAAAGGGACACGGCGCATTGTATTCACCGCCTCGACCGCGGGGTTGAAGGGCTATCCTTACGTAGCGGCCTATTGTGCCGCCAAGCACGGGGTTGTCGGCCTCGCGCGCGCTTTGGCGGCAGAACTCAAGGCCGACGGGCTGACTGTGAATGCTGTGTGTCCGGGGTACACGGATACGCCGCTTCTGGATGCCGCGGCCGCCGCGGTCGCCGGCAAGACCGGGCGCTCTGTCGACGAGGCGCGTGCCGCGCTCGCCAAGGACAACACCGATGGCCGGCTGATTTCCCCGGACGATGTCGCCGCCAAGGTCCTGTGGCTGTGCTCGCCGGCGGCGAATGCGGTCAACGGCGAAGCCATAGTCATTGCCGGGGGCGCGGCATGACGATCGCGATCAAGTCGAAGCCACGGCAAACGACGCAGCCGCTGAGCAAACAAAGACTGCGGTTATGGATCCGCATATTGCGCGCCGCGCGTGCGATCGAAGCCGAGGTGCGCGAACGGCTCCGTGTCCAGTTCGAGGTGACGCTCCCGCAATTCGATGTGATGGCGGCGCTCGAAAGGAAGCCGGATGGCATGACGATGACGGAGCTGTCGCGCTTCCTGATGGTCTCGAACGGAAACGTCACCGGCATCATCGATCGGCTGGTGGCGGACAGGATCGTCGTGCGCCAGGCGCCCGCCGATGACCGCCGTGCCATCATCGTGCGGCTCACTCCGCGCGGCCTGAAACAGTTCACGGCGATGGCCAAGGCGCATGAGACGTGGGTCGATGGCTTGCTGTCCGAATTCGACGCGGGCGAGGCGGACACACTTGATCCGCCATCTCGACGGATTGTCCAGCCGCATTCGCAATGGAGGGTCGCGCGCATGACCATGAGCGACTTCAAGCCGGAACATTTCAATTGGGCGGCCAAGAACGGCGTTGCCGTGATCACGCTCAAGGGCGCCGAACGGAAGAACCCGATCACCTTCGAAAGTTATGCCGAACTCGGGCAGACCTTCCGCGAGCTTGCGCGCGCCCGCGATATCAAGGTCGTCGTGTTTGGCTCGAACAGTGGCAATTTCTGCTCCGGCGGGGATGTTCACGACATCATTGGGCCGCTGACGGGCCGTGACATGAAGGGACTTCTCGAGTTTACGCGGATGACCGGCGAGCTCGTGAAGGCGATGCGCGCCTGCCCGCAGCCGATTATCGCGGCGATTGACGGTGTCTGTGTGGGGGCGGGCGCGATGATCGCCTTGTTCAGCGACATCCGTTTGGGCACGCCGCAGGCCAAGACCGCATTTTTGTTCACCCGTGTCGGGCTTGCCGGCTGCGACATGGGCGCCTGCGCTCTGCTGCCACGCGTCATCGGCCATGGCCGCGCGTCGGAGCTTCTTTATACCGGGCGTGTCATGACGGCGGAGGAGGGCGAGCGCTGGGGCTTTTTCAATCGCATTGTCGCCTCCGACAAGCTCGAAGCGGATGCGATGACGCTTGCGCAGCAGCTTGCGAGCGGCCCGACCTTCGCGCACGGCATGACGAAAACCATGCTGCACCAGGAGTTCGCGATGCCGCTTGATGACGCAATCGAGGCGGAGGCGCTCGCACAGGCGGTCTGCATGCAAACGAAAGATTTCCGCCGGGCCTATGAGGCCTTTGTCGCAAAGCAGAAACCGCAGTTTGCCGGAAATTGACGATGCTCGACCGGAGTTTCCTGCGTTGGCCGTTTTTCGAGGAGCGTCATCGCGCGCTTGCCGACCAGCTGGAAACATGGGCCGCGCAGCATTGTGCGCATGTCGATCACCGTGATGTCGATGCCGCCTGCCGCGAGCTGGTGCGCAATCTCGGCCGCGATGGCTGGCTCAAGCACACTGCGCCCGGTGAGGGCCCGTCGGACAAGATTGACGTCCGCACGCTGGCGTTGGTCCGCGAAACGCTGGCACGTCATTCCGGCCTCGCAGACTTTGCCTTCGCGATGCAGGGCCTTGGCGCCGGCCCGATTTCCTTGTTCGGCACGCCCGCTCAAAAAGCCCGCTGGCTGCCGAAGACCCGCAGCGGTGCGGCGATCGCGGCGTTTGCGCTTTCAGAGGCGGCGTCCGGTTCCGACGTCGCCAACATTTCAATGACGGCGCGGCGGAACGGCGACGGTTTCACTCTCGACGGCGAGAAGACATGGATATCGAACGGGGGGATCGCCGATCTTTATGTGGTCTTTGCCCGCACCGGCGAGGCGGCAGGCGCGAAGGGCCTGTCGGCCTTTATCGTGCGCGGCGATAATCCCGGACTGTCGGTCGCCGAGCGTATCGAGGTTATGGCGCCGCACCCGCTCGCGCGCCTGACCTTCAAGGATTGCCGTGTCGGCACCGACGATCTCATCGGCGCGCCCGGCGACGGCTTCAAGATCGCGATGGCGACGCTCGATGTCTTCCGCACCTCGGTGGGGGCCGCGGCGCTTGGTTTCGCACGCCGTGCGCTCGCCGAAACGCTCAAACGCGCCAAGAACCGCGAACTGTTCGGCGCTCCATTGTCGGAATTGCAGATGGTCCAGGGCCACATTGCCGATATGGCGGTCGAGATCGACGCGGCGGCGCTTCTTGTCTATCGCGCCGCATGGACCAAGGATACGGGTGCGGCGCGCATAACGCGCGAAGCGGCGATGGCCAAGCTCTACGCGACTGAGGCGGCGCAGCGTGTGATCGACTCCGCCGTGCAGATCCATGGCGGCGACGGCGTGCGCTCCGGCCATCCGGTCGAGACGCTCTACCGTGAAATCCGCGCCTTGCGAATTTACGAAGGTGCTTCCGACGTCCAGAAAATCATTATTGCAAGATCTGCACTTTCATCTGCCTGAGGCCGTTGACATGACTCGAAACATCAAACTTGGGCCGTCCGCGCATGTCGATACCTTCACCCGCGACAATCTCCCGCCGTTCGATCAGTGGCCCGATCTCCTGCTCGACCGGCCCGAATTCCAGTACCCCGAACGATTGAACGCTGCGGTCGAATTGACCGACCGCATGGTCGAGCGCGGATTCGGCGACCACACCGCGTTGATCGGAAATGGCCGCCGGCGGACCTACAAGGAGCTGGCCGACTGGTCGAGCCGGCTGGCGCATGCCCTCGTCGAGAACTACGGGCTCAAGCCGGGCAACCGCGTCTTGATCCGTTCCGGCAATAACCCTGCACTCGTCGCGGCCTGGCTCGCTGCCACCAAGGCGGGCGCGGTCGTCGTCAACACGATGCCCATGCTCCGTGCCGGCGAGCTCGGCAAGATTGTCGACAAGGCCGAGATCGCACTGGCGTTGACCGACAGCCGTATCGCCGATGAACTTGTGGCCTGCGCCAAGGCCAGCAAATTTCTCAATCAGGTCGTCAATTTCGACGGCACGTCCAACCATGACGCAGAGCTTGATCGCGTTGCGCTCGACAAGCCGGTGAAGTTCGACGCGGTGCCCACCAGCCGCGACGACGTCGCATTGCTCGGGTTCACGTCCGGCACCACCGGCGAACCGAAGGCGACCATGCATTTCCATCGCGATCTGCTGATCATTGCCGACGGCTACGCGAAGGAAGTTCTCAACGTGACGCCCGACGACGTGTTCGTCGGTTCGCCGCCGCTCGCCTTCACGTTCGGCCTTGGAGGCCTGGCTATTTTCCCGCTTCGTTTCGGCGCGACCGCGACACTTCTGGAAAATGCATCGCCGGCCAACATGGTGCAGATTATCGAGACCTATAAGGCCACCATCTCGTTCACCGCACCGACCGCATATCGCGCCATGATGGCGGCGATGGACCAGGGCGCCAACCTGTCGTCCCTGCGGCTGGCCGTGTCGGCCGGCGAGACCTTGCCGGGTCCGGTATTCGAGGATTGGACGCGCAAGACCGGTAAGCCGATCCTCGATGGCATCGGCTCGACCGAGATGCTCCACATCTTCATCACGAGCCGGATCGGAGACGCCATGCCGGGAGCGACCGGGCGGCCGGTTGCCGGCTACGAAGCAAGAATAGTCGATGCCGACATGAAGGATGTGCCCGACGGCACAATCGGACGGTTGGCCGTGCGCGGCCCGACCGGTTGCCGCTATCTCGCCGACAAGCGGCAGAAAAACTATGTCGCCGATGGCTGGAACCTTACCGGCGATTTATTTCTGCGGGACCGGGACGGCCAATTCCATTTCGCTGCCCGCAACGACGACATGATTGTCTCGGCGGGCTACAACATCGCCGGACCCGAGGTCGAGGCGGCGCTGTTGGCGCACCCGGAAGTTGCGGAATGCGCGGTCGTTGGCGCAACCGACTCCGAGCGGGGGCAGGTTGTTGCCGCGTTTGTCGTGCTCAAGGCCGGGGTCGAGGCAGACAATCTCCGCATCAAGCTCTTGCAGGATCACGTCAAGGCAACCATCGCGCCGTACAAGTATCCGCGGCTGGTGAAATTCGTCGACGCTTTGCCAAAGACACAGACCGGAAAAATTCAGCGGTTCAAATTACGAGAACAGGTCTCATGAACAAAAGCACGATAGAAATTGTGCAGCCGAAGAATTGGGCGGAGCCTAAAGGCTATGCCAACGGCGTCGTTGCGCAGGGCCGGCAGGTTTTCATTGCCGGCCAGGTCGGCTGGAACGGGCAGGGGAAATTCGAAAGCGACGATTTTGTCGCTCAGGTTGAACAGGCTTTGAAGAATATCGTCGATGTTCTTGCGGCGGCAGGCGGCGAGCCGCGGCATCTGGTGCGCCTCACCTGGTACGTGACGGACAAGACTGAGTACGTGGCCCGTCAGAAGGAGATTGGCGAGGCGTATCGCAGGACGATCGGCCGGCATTTTCCGGCGATGACGCTGTTGGTAGTCGCTGGCCTGCTCGAACCAAGGGCCAAGGTTGAAATCGAAGGAACGGCCGTTATCGCGAGTTAGCCGATTGAAATGTCGCGTCCGATGCCCGTCTCGCGCGCCGCTTCCGGCGACCCTGGAACCAATAAACGGAATAAGGGATGACGACCATGACGATAAACAAAAAGAAGTATGGCAGTTGCAGCGGGTGATCGCTCTTTTTGAACTGATCGAGAATTTCCACGATCCAGTAGCCTTCCCACAACAGGAACACGACCCAGCCAAACAACCTCTGGTTCTGTTTCTGCCGGCGCTCGGCATAAGCTGCCGCTTCGGCGGGCCGTGGCTGGATGACGCCGGTATTGATTTCCGCCCACCGCCGGCGATTCTCCATAAATTGCTCGCGCCGTCTGGCGCGGATGGCGTTTCTGATGGCGAGTTTTCTTTCGCGGCGCGCGTGAAAACGATCCTTCACCAGCTCTTTCGCGAGATAGAGCATCAAGCAGATGGCGAGAAGCCAACCGATAATGATCAGAATGTTGAGCATCGGATTCTGGTCCGCCAAGCCATCAATATTAGTCTGATTTTACTAACATGCGCGAACATCCGGAATTCCCCTACTTGTCACAACGCGCGTGGCCGGAGAAGGGGGGCCGCCGGGAAAACACCGGCGTGTCTACATGAATCGCAACCCTATCCCCCGCGAATGACGCATAAAAATTCTGGATTCTGTGTGAGCGGCGCCACAAAGCGCCGAAACGGGCCGTGCGACTGTCGATTCCGGGGAGGGCAGCGCAGGAGGCTCACATGCGTAGAGCACTCAATGTCGCACTGGTTGTTGCAGGGGTTCTGGTGAACGTATTGGCCTCGCGCAGCACCACGGTTGCAAATTCACAGGCCGCTCAGCGGCCTGCTCAGAACGGCGCCATCGTCTACGGTCTGCATGTGGCTTTGCCGAGCAACATGAAAAACTTTCCGCCAGAGCTGGTACCGTTGCCCTGATTCTGCCGGATCGACCTGTGGCGCGATTGGTCGGGGCCGCGCTTGTGTGGTTGAATTGGCCTAAATGACGCCAAATTCAACAAACGACGATTTCTATCGCACGGCTCCGACATTTCGCGACTTCCGGCTTGTGGCAGATGAATTCTCTTTCAGTCCACTGCCGGAGGACTGGCTCATCGGGGTAGCTGATGTTGAGCAGTCGACAAAGGCCATTCACGATAAGCGCTACAAGGCCGTGAACATGGCTGGAGCGGCAGTGATCGCCGCAATTGCCAACGCCATCGGTGGGCGGGAGTTTCCCTTCGTGTTCGGCGGCGACGGGGCCAGCTTTGCTGTTTCGCCCGCCGACGCAGGGATAGCCCGGCAAGCTCTTGCCGAAACCGCGACCTGGGTCCGCGAGGATCTCGACCTGACATTGAGGGTAGGGATGGTATCCGTCGGAGAGATCCGGCGGAACGGCCACGACGTCCGCGTCGGACGGTACGCCGTTTCGGACAATATCAGCATCGCAATGTTCTCGGGTGGCGGAGTTGCATGGGCGGATGCGGCGATGAAACGTGACGAAATAAGCGTTCCGCGCGCACCTGCCGGAGCGCGGCCGGATCTGTCGGGCCTGTCCTGCCGCTTCGAGCAGTTTCCCACGCAGTATGGACAAATTCTTTCGGTGCTGGTGCTGCCGGCTGACATCTCGCGCATGTCCGCCTTCCGTGCGGTGGTCAAGCAGATCATCAGCATGGTGGAAGTGTCGTCCGAATGCGGTCGGCCGGCCGCGCGCGAGGCCATGCAATTAAAATGGCCTCCGCAAGGCTGTGACCTCGAGGCGCTGGCCAGCCGAAGTGCCGGAGAGTCGGCCTCCGTGGCTAGATTGAAAGTCTATGCACGAACTTTTCTTTATTTCCTCATCATGCGGCTTAATTTGCGCGTTGGCCGCTTTGTCCCAAGGAAATATTTGTCCGAGGTGGTCGCAAACTCGGATTTCCGGAAGTTCGACGACGCGCTGCGCATGATCATCGACTGTTCGCCCGGCATGGCGCAAAGAATCGAAGACACTCTGGCGGCGGCGGAGAGCGATGGACACATCCGCTACGGCTGTCACCGGGAGAATGCGGCCATCATGACGTGCTTCACGCCTTTGCCGTCGCAACCAAGCCATGTCCATTTCATCGATGGTGCCGAGGGCGGCTACGCCCTCGCGGCCGCGGCGCTCAAGCAGCGGCTGTAGCCGCTGTGGATGTGGGAGAAATATCGTAGTTAATTCATTGGCTTTTGCCACGCGATTGTGATGGCCGTCACAGCGTCCGCATGGGCGATACCGGTACTATAGAAAAATTCTATGTCGGGGCGGGCGCACAATGATCACAGTTCCTGAACTCTCTGCAGAAGCACTTGGATCATTTTTAACGTCGCATCTCGGCCGCCGCTTTTCGTCGACCGAAGCCGAGTTGACCGAGCTTGTCCCGTCTGTCGCCCGGCTTGCGTTGGAGTGCATCGGCAACAGCGACGCGCTCTACCACAACGTCGAGCACACGATGCTCGTGACGTTTGTCGGCTACGACATCATGAAGGGCCGGGCGCTGCTCACGCCGACCTCGCCGGCCGATTTCGCGCACGTCCTTGTCGCCTGCCTGCTTCACGACATTGGCTATGTGCGGGGCATTCTGGAGGGAGACGGTCCCGACGGATATGTCGTCGACGGGCAAGGACGCCGCACCAAGCTCCCGCGCGGATCCTCCGATGCGGCGCTGCTGCTGCACCACGTGGACAGGTCGAAGCTGTTTGTCATGGACCGGATCGGCAGCAGCGATCTCCTCGATGCCGCAAGGATTGCCCGCTCAATTGAATTCACGCGCTTTCCTGCGGCGACTGAACCGAACGGAAACGGCAGCGAGGAAGGCGAACTCGTGCGCGCCGCCGATCTCATCGGCCAGCTTGGCGATCCTCAATATCTGCGGAAGGCCAATGCGCTCTATTATGAGTTTGAGGAGGTCGGTCTCAACAAGCAGCTCGGCTACGGGTCGCCCGCCGACCTCACGGATTTGTATCCTCAATTCTACTGGAAAACGGTTTCGCCTTACATCCAGACCGCGATCCGCTATCTCAATGTGACGTCGAGCGGCCGCCAATGGATCGCAAATCTCTACAGCAACGTCTTCCGGGCGGAGCGCGATCTTCGGCTGTCGGGGCCGCAGCGATAGCCGGAGCAGGCGGTCGTTGGACGCGATATGCGAAAGCGGCTAGGTTGTCCGAGCTGGTGAAACGGTCGATATTTGCGGCTCGCCGCCTTTGACCGACGGAGCTCGTCGCATGGGCGTCCTTCTCTGGGTTCTCATCATTGGTTGTGTCGCCGGCACGATTGCACGCGTGCTGATGCCGGGACCTAACAAGCCCAAGGGGTTCGTGCTCACGATCGCTTTAGGTGTTGCCGGCGCGTTCCTGGCAACCGGTCTCGGCCACGCGACTGGACTTTATCGCTCGGGGGCAAGTGCTGGCTTTGTGGGCGCGAGCATTGGCGCGCTGATCATACTTTTTATCTGGAATCGGCTGGTTGCGGCCGAAGTGATCCCCGATCACGGTCTCTGAGCGTCGCTAGTTCGCCGATTCAAACCATTGCAAAAAGCGCGCGCCGGCGATGCCGCGTGTCAGCGCGAGGTTATATTCGCGAACCACGTCCAGCCTTTCCCATCCCGTCTCCGGCCACGTCCTGATCGCGCTCTCCAGACGGGGGAGATCGATCATTTTGCGGGCCAGTGGCGAACGGTAAAGCGCAGCGACCTGTTGCGATAGCGCGCCGCGATTTGCCGCGAGCTTTTCATACCAGTCCGCGGCCTGAAGACCCCGCGAGCGGTTGGTCAAGACCGCTTCGGGAAGCATTCCCCACATGGCGCGACGAACGAGCGAACGGTCGGTTCCTTCGGCAAGAAATTGCTCGGGTGGGATTCCGAAACAATAGGAGACAACATCGATATCCGCCGTCGGATCGCGGACCTCCACTCCGGTGACGGCCTTTTCAGCAGCGTGCCAGTCTCCGAGGTAGTCAACCTGTCCGAGCCCCTGTGCGCGTTCATTGCGGCGGACACGGTAGAGGAAGTCGTGGCCGAATTTGCGGGCCCGACGTTCAACAGCCATGGCATTTGCGAAGTCCACGCGGATCGGAGAATGGTCCTGCCAGGCCGCGGCATGGTTTGGCCGCCGGCGGCGGTCGATCCAATTGCCAACCGGCAATGGGACGAGAGGGTCGACAAAAAGCTTTTTGAATGCGACCGACCGCGAAAACGGCGTGCTGCGGTAATAGAGCCGCCATTGACGATGAGCGAGCAGGAATTTCCCGCGCAGCAGGTGGGAAACCGACTGTGACCAGCCGTCCCAGCTTATCGTGTAGTTTCCATGGAGGCCGCCGAGCAATACGCGGCAGTTTTGCCGCCGCGCGTGTTCGAGAACACCTAACGTCCAGCCGAAGTTACTTGGGTTCCGCACCGGCCCATTCAGCGCAATGAAAAAGCGCTCAAGCGCGGCAAAGTCGTCGCACTCGTTATTGTGCACATAGTGGACATCGACATTGCCGAGCTTGTCCTTGATCGCTTCGACGAAAGGAGTTTCGTCTGCATAAGAACCGTCCGGCACCGGACCGTCGAAGCCTCGGCGGGGGACGCCTGTAAACGCGGGCAGCCTCTGCTTTTTCTCTGCGAGTGCGCGAGCGGCGAGAGCCACGACCGATGAAGAATTGAGGCCACCGCTCAGGAGAGCGCCTACCGGATGAAGGCTGCGCATTTGGCGCCGAACGGCGCGGTCGAGCTGCTCACGCAACCCTTCCGCATAGGCGGCATCGGACTTCAGCTTGACCGGAGCAATTTCATCGAGCGCCCAGTAGCGCTGCAGCTCGAGGGAGCCATCGGATCCAATCCGCATCAGGTGTGCGGGCGGAATGCGAAAGATGTTCCGGTAGATGGTGCCGGCATGATCGGCGTGATTGAGCACGAGGAAATCGGCGATTTTTTCCTCGCAGAGCTCTCGTTGCACGTTGTCGAACGCAAACAGTCCGTTGGGCATCGTGGCAAAGGCAAAGGAGTGCTTGTCCCGATGCCACATCAGAACATTCAGACCCAGATGGTCGCGTGCGAGGGTCAACGACCTTTTGCTGCCGTCCCATATGGCGACCGCGAAAGGTCCGCGCAGCATCGAAAAAATGCGGTCGCCGACCTTCTCCCAGGCAAAGAGCAGCAGACGTGCGTCGGACCATTCCGCGACAAGCTGCCGATTGAGAGAAAGACGGCCGAGCAAATCGTCGCGATTGTCGATCCGCAGGTCGGCGGTGATCATCGTTCCGCCGGCGCCTCGGGTCGGTTGATGATCGTACCGATCCTCGGGAGTCATTCGCATCAGGGCGTGAACAAGTCCGACGTTGTCCTGCGCAATGACACCGTCTTTGTCCGGCCCATATTGATGAAGGGCGTTCGCCACGCGCTCGAGCTCCTGGCGCCTGACGCCCCTGTCGTCAAAACGGACTATGCCGGCTATGCCGCTCATCGACGAAATGCCTAAACGGTTCTCGGTACTCCGAACTCGGCAATGCGTGTAAATCGGTCGCCGCCCGTGTCACCGATGATCGTGTGGTCGTCGACCTCGACCCAGGCATGACCGGCCAACTCCTGCTGCTCGCGTGCCACCGCAAGGCAAAGTCTGCTGGCGATGCCGCGCCGGCGCAACATGGCGTGCGCCGCGAGCGCGCGAGGCAGGCATAGATCATTTCGCTGCGAATTCGCTGAGACTGTATCGACAGCCCAGTTTATCCATCCGACTTCATCGCCGGAGAATCGACTCGTTCGCCGCGGAGGGCGGTCAACCCAGGCGAAGATTCGGGCGGGAGCGATCAGGCGCACTGCGAGCCGCGCAAAAATAAACATCACGAAAGCTTCGCGCAGATACAGACGCCGCCTGGTCCGCAATTTCATCGGGCATCCTCGACGGCAACAATCCGGACAAGACGTTGTGTGACCAGCGATTGCAGAAAGCTCATGACGTCGCGCGTCATGATTTCAATGTCCACGTCGTGATGCTGCGAAAGCTTTTGCAGGATGTCCTCGACCCTGTGCGGGCTTGAGAGCATGCCCCAGATTTCACTCGCGACCTTGTTGAAATCAAAATAGGAGGCCGCTTGCAGGCTCAGAACGACAACGCGGCCATCGACCTCGGCGGCTGACAGGCCGGTCTCTTGAACGAGGACGCTGTTGACGGTGAGATTCAAAGAACGGCTCCGCTGCGACGTCCAGACATCGAGAGTGCCGGGACCTGCCAACAATCTTACAGTGCGGAAGCGAAGCGGCGCAGCCTTCAATTGGCGGCGTTGCGATTACTTGTCCGACCGCGACGACATCGGAAACGCCATTTCAAATGAAAAGCCGAGCTTGGATAGGGGCTGGCCAGGTGCTGCCGGTTCGACCACGCGAGCGGGATCGTTTGCCACATTCGCGCCCGACCCGGTCCGGCTGGCAATCGGCAATTTCGTAAAGGCTGGCGCCTCCCAATCGGGGCGCGCGTCCGAGGCGCTTGGGGCAGCGTTGTTTGGCCGCATTTGTGACCTCCACACGACCTCCTTGGCTTCTATGAGATCGGGTCGGCGATGGCAAGAACAGGCTTAAATCCGCAAGAAGTGCGCTGGCGGGACGCTTGGCACCGTATACCCTGCATGATACGCTTTTTCAGTATTTTCGGGGGAATTCGGCAATAAGTTCAATTGCCGACCAGGTCGTGACCAGCCTGAAAAAGACGAGAAAGGATTTGCCATGGCACAGAAATCATCGTCCACGAGCACATCGACTGACGAAGCGATTGCCGAAGGCGCATCGCGCGACGAAACGGCACTGAATCTGGTCAACCGCTTCTCTTTGTGGTCGGGCGTTGCGGGGCTCATACCCATCCCGGTGATCGATGTCGCTACCGTTGGTGGACTTCAGATCCAAATGGTGCGCCGGCTGTCGCAGATCTACGATGTCGATTTCTCGGAGAATCGCACCAAAGCAATCGTCGCGAGCCTTGTCGGTTCGTTGATTCCGGCCACAAGCGGCATTGGTGCGGCGAGCCTGCTTAAGGCGGTCCCGGTGCTGGGGACGATTACGGCCGGATTTGTCATGCCGGCTCTGTCTGCTGGTGCGACCTTTGCCATCGGCAAGGCGTTCATTCAGCACTTTGCGTCGGGCGGCACGCTGCTGGATTTCAACCCGCCGGATTATCGGGAGTTCATCAGAGCCCAGCGCGACATGTGGGATTTACGCCGGAGTGGCAAATCAGGCGAAGCGGCGAGCACGGCGGGCAGCTGATGTCCGAAAACTTGCTTCGGGCCCGGGTGTGACCGGAATCCCGGCATGCTTGGGCCCGGGCGATGGCGGGACAGGGGCTGATGGTCGAAGCGGTCATTTATATCATCTTCTGCGTCCTGACGGGGCTGCTCGGGATCGACCGGCGAATGGGCTTCTTCGGGACGTTTCTGATCGCGATCGTCACCACTCCGTTTATCGTTCTGCCGATTTTGCTGCTCACTGCCCCATCATCGGGACGGGTCGGGTGGTGGTGGCGTCGGCGAAATTCGTAGATCGCCTTGTTGTCATGGGGGAGACACAAGCGCTGAAATTGCGTCAGTGCGTAGTGTCGGTTTGAACGGAAAGACATCGCAGACATGTCCTTCCTAGAGCTTGTTCGCCGTGAAATGCACGGCTCCCTCCCGCGACTGCTGGTCATGTCTGCGCTCGGCGGCCTTAGCACAGCGGCGATTCTGGCGGCCATCAATGCCGGACTGCAGGGAAGCGGAAGTCTATGGGCGGCCACCCTGTTTCTGGTCGCGCTGTTTCTATTCATCAAGACTCAATATTACGTGACGATCACGACCACGGCCGAGATCGAAGCCATCATTCACAAAATCCGTTTGCGCGTGATGGATCACATCCGGCGCTCGGAGCTTCTGCCGATCGAGGCGATCGGCCGTTCGAGGATCGTAGCCGCCATCACCAGCGATACGGCCGTCCTGACGCAGGCAAGCAATATGCTTTGCTTTTCGATCCAGGGCGCAGTGTTGGTTTTCTTTGTTGCAATCTACGTGGCCTTTCTCTCGCTGGCGGCGATCGTGACGACGATCCTGGTCATTGGCGTTGCGGGGGTGATCTTTCACTACAAGAACAGGCGCCTGGCGGCAGAAAAGCAAAAGTCGGCGGAATGGGAAGGCCGCCTGTTCGATCGCCTTACGGACTTTCTCGATGGCTTCAAGGAGGTGAGGCTCAACGCGGCGCGCAGCATGGACCTCTTCGAAGATGCCAGCGAGGTTTCGAGAACTGCCGCCAATATCAAGATCAACAGTCAGGCGGAAACGTTCAAACTGATCGTGACCTCGCAGATTTCGATGTACGTGCTGATCGGCGCGGTCGTTTTTGTCGCGCCGCAATTCAGCGAGGCGCTGGGCGGACTGACGCTCACAAAGACCACGACCGCTCTGATGTTCATCGTGGGCGCATGCTTTGGGCTTGTTCAGTCGATCCCGATCCTGCTGAACGCCAACGCTGCGGCAGACCGGATCGAGCAGCTGGAAATCGAGTTGCAGGCGACAGCCTCTGCACTCGACGCCGCGGGGTCCGCAGCGCCAAGCCGATTTGACGCCATAGAAATGACAGGCATCCAGTTCCGTTATGTCGACAAGTTTTCCGAGGCAACGTTCAAGATCGGTCCGATCGATTTCAGCCTGCATCCTGGAGAGCTTGTCTTTATCACCGGCGGTAACGGCTCCGGCAAATCGACGTTCTTGCGGGTGCTAGCGGGGCTGTATCCGCCCGATTCCGGCCAGATCCGCCTCAATGGTCAGCAGATCAACGACGAGACGCGGGACATGTACCGCTCCCTGATGTCCGCCATATTTTTCGACTATCATCTCTTCCGCAAACTCTATGGAATTCCCGATCCGGAGCCTGCGGAGGTCGATCGGCTGTTGAGGCAGTTCCGGCTGGATACAAAAACCGGCCTGACAAACGGGGAGTTCCGTACGCTCGACCTATCGGGAGGGCAGCGCAGGCGACTTGCACTCATTGTCAGCCTGCTCGAGAAGCGCCCGATCCTCCTGCTGGATGAGTGGACGGCGGAACAAGATCCTGAATTCAGGCGCAAATTCTATGACGAGCTTTTGCCCGAGCTGATGCGAGCCGGGGCAACCGTGGTGGTCATTACGCATGATGACCGCTATCTCAACGAGCTACATTTGCCTGCGCGGAGAATTCACATGGACGAAGGCCGAATAGTCGAGCAGCATTCGATTTCTTAGTAAGGTTGGGTGAGGGGGAGGCCAGTAAATGTGGCGTATCAACTGGGTTCAACTGACGGAGTGCCGCCGAACGCGCGCGCGTTCCGCCGGTTTGTCCGCCGCCATTTCCCCAGCCTGACCATCATGCTGCTGGCAGTGATGCTGGTCGCGACGTTTCTGTTTCCTTTTATCGTGATCACGGTGCCGAGCGGTCAGGTCGGCGTTCTCTGGAAACGGTTCAACAGCTACGACCTTTACTGCTGGTGCTTCGTTGGTCGCGGCACGATCGTCGACCCGCGGGAGCTGCGCGACGAAGGGCTCCACGTTATCTGGCCCTGGGACAAATTATTTCTCTATAACCTGCGGCTGCAGTCCAGAACGCAGACTTACAACGCCATCAGCAAGGACGGCGTTGTCGTCAACGCGCAAATCAATATGCGCTACCAGCTGCTGCACAATTACGTTGGCGTGTTGCACAAGTTCATCGGACCGAATTATCTCTATTCGGTTGTGGACCCCGAAATCGGAAGCCGCGCGCGTGAAGTGATTTCGCAGTACACGGCGCAAGAGGTCTACACTTCGCGCGAACAGATCCAGGACAAGATCAGGCAGGAAGCACAGAAGAGCCTGGCAAGCCACCTCAACAGTCTGGTTCAGCCGGAAGCAATGGAGCAACCTGACCCCAAGCACTATAACGACTTCCTTCAGAACTCGATCCAAATCATCGACACGTTGGTCCTGAGCATCGAATTACCGCCAGCGATCGTTGCGGCGATCAATCGGCAAACGCAGCAATTCTACGAAATCCAGGAGTTCAAATATCGGGTTGAGCGTGAAGCCCAGGAGTTGACGCGTAAGCAGGTAGAGGCGAACGGAATTGCCGCGTTTCAGCGGACTGTAGGTCAGGGAATTTCGGACTCGTACCTGCGCTGGCGCGGGATCGAGGCAACGCTCGCGCTCGCACAATCCCCGAATTCAAAAATTGTCATAATCGGAAGCGGGAAGGATGGCCTGCCGATCATTCTTGGAAACGTGGACAGCCCGCCGGCGACGCAACCGAAGCCGGAGGACGGCGCGTCAGTCCCGGGCAAGAGTTCTGCAATTCCTTCTGTCGGCGGTGTCCCGACCGATCCTAAGCCGACCATGGGGGAGCCGCCGGCGGTTGCGGGCAAGGACGATCAGCCGGGCTCAAATGCCCAGTTCGATCTTTCCCGCCTCAAAGCGATCCTTCCGTCCATTCCGGAATGGTTGAATCCCACGACCGGCTCGCGCCCGGCCGAGAGTGCGCCACCGCGTCAATAATAGCAGGCTTTTCGGATTGCCTTTCATGACTGAAATCATTTGTAATGATGTGGGCGTTGACAAAGTGAGTGTTTGCGAGGGGATCGGGACGTGAGCAACTCTGCACGATCAACTCAACCGACTTCGGCAAGGTCTCGTACCCATCGTCTGTTTATGACGCGGGAGGGCCGCTATTTGCTGGTCACCGCGTTGATGGGCGGGATCGTCGGTTATCTCCTCGGTCTGAATTCAGCCTACGTCGAAATGTCAGCGGGCAAAGTGGCGCTCCAGCAGAGCCGGGCTGAGGCCCAGAAGATGAAAAGCGAGATGGCCGGCGAGAGCGTCAAAGCTTCCGCTATGGAAAGCGGTATTGCGAAGCTCCAGGCAACATTGGACGAACTGGTTCCGTCGGAAAATACCTACAACATCAAAGCAAATCAGTCTCTGATCGTGGGCGGGGGGCGCCTGACCGTCGGGTTGGTCGGCGCCCCGACAAACGACAGCGTGACTCTCAATGTCAATGGGAAGCGCCAACCGTTCGGCACGGGAGACGTCTTGAACGTTGCCGTCGATGGCCAGACCAACTGTCAGGTGCGCGTGCAGTCGTTTGATATGTTCAAGGCCGTTGTGACGGCCACCTGCGGCCGCCGCTGAGCGACCTGAAAATCCGGAATTTGGGCGGAAAAAAGAGCCTTTCCCTATGGGGAAAGCGGTCGTCTGTGCTCGCTCAGCAGCCGATCCTCGAAGCGTAGAGGGCAAAAATCCGTTAGCATCGTTTGCAACCGATTCGCCAGACGCTCGCAAGGAGCAGGGGAACCATGAGGCAGATCATCACGGTTGCAACGATGAAAGGCGGTAGTGGTAAGAGCACGGTGGCAAGTTGCCTTGCAATTCATTGGCAGCTTGCGGGTCGCAATCCCGCGGTCATTGATGCCGATCCGCAGCGCTCGATTGCACGTTTGGCAGCGCGCGAACGCGCCCTTGGCGGCGTCGAAGTCGTTGAAGATTTGTCAGTGGACGCGTGGAAAACAGCCCGGAAGCTTGCTGCCAGCGGCCGTCAGGTCGTGATCGATACCGCAGGATTCCGTTCCCAAGCGACGTTGGCTTGCATTGCCGCGGCGGATTTTCTTCTCGTGCCCGTCAAGGCATCTCCGCTGGACATCGATCGCATGCTGGACACGCTCAATTCGCTGATTGAGGCCTCGGGTGGCCGACGGCCGCTGTACCGGTGTGTTCTCACGCAAACGACGAGAGATTCGGTTATCGCGAAACATATACGTGCTGAATTGACCGAGGCGGGCTTTCCGGTGCTCAAAACCGAAATGAATAACCGGGTCATCTATGCTGAGGCGGCACTGTGGGGTGCCACGCCGACCCTGATCGAGCCGGCGGGGGCCGCCGCGCGTGAAATCGCCGCAATCGCGGCCGAAATCGACGCGCTGAGCGGCCTGCAAGCGGCGGCGTGAGCGATGAACAAAAAGAAGCTCCCGAAGGCAATTCGACCGACCGTAAAAAAACCGGCTACCGAGACAGCCCGCGCATCGCGTACCGTTACGCCCGATTCAGGAAAGGTCTCGCCATCTCGCTCAAAAGCCGGGGCCGCCGCCGACAGCGATCGGCGGTCTCGCGCGACAAAAGTGGTCGAACGCTTTTCATTCTGGTCCGGTGTCGCAGGTTTGCTTCCAATTCCGTTCGTTGACCTTGCCGCCGTTGCCGCGCTGCAAATCCAGATGCTTCGGCTGATCTCACGGGTTTACGACGTGCCTTTCTCGGAAAATCGGGGAAAGGCTTTGATCGCGAGTATTGCCGGCACCATCATCCCCGTGAGTACGGGTGTCGGAATGGCAAGTGTGGTGAAGAGCATCCCAATCGCTGGAACGGCGGTCGGAGTGCTTGTAACGCCTGCGCTGGCCGTGGCTGCGACCTATGCGATCGGCAAAGTGTTCATCCAGCACTTCGCTTCGGGCGGGACGCTGCTTGACTTTGAGCCGCCGAACTATCGCGAATTCATCTCGCGGGAAATGCAGTCACACCTCGGGCGATCATCAAAGACGACGTCCGCGCGCTCAGAGCCGACCTGAATCGAATCGTCCGGAGTATCCGTGACAAGACCGAGCTAGAGCGGTCTTTTGCCACCGGTTTTCGTCGCTTTTTCGGCATCCCACCACCACACGGCCGGGAATGCGGACATACCGTATTTCGGCATAGTCTCCGGGTGACTGAACCTGTTCCACCGCGCGGTTCGCAGTTTCGAGTAGCTCCATTGCGGCACAACATAGTGGTTCCACAACAGGACTCGATCGAGCGCCCTGGCAGCAGCCACGAGCTCTTCGCGGGTCTTCGCGTAGATGATTTTCTCGATCATCGCGTCGACGGCCGGATTCTTGATGCCCATGACATTGTCCGACCCGACCTGATCAGCCGCGGCTGAGCCCCAGTACCCGCGCTGCTCGTTGCCGGGCAGAAGGGATTGCCCCCACCCGAATGTAATGATGTCGAAGTCCCAAGTGCGGAGCCTGTTCTCATACTGCGCCTGATCGACAGTGCGCACCGCTACAGTAATGCCGACTTTTTCGAGCGAAGGCTTGTAGAACAGGTAGACGCGCTCAAACAGCGGCGCGTTCGTCAACAGCTCGACTTCAAATGGTCCTCCGGTCTTGGTATTGACGATTTGCTGATTGCGGATCTCGTAACCCGCTTCTTTGAAAAGACGCAGTGCCTCACGGAGGTTGTTACGAACCGCCGTTGGATTGCCGTTGACCGGATTGCTGAACGGGGTGGTGAATACCTCTGCGGGCACCTTGTCGCGCACGCTCTGCAACAATTCGAGCTCGTGCCCGCCCGGGAGTCCCGTTGCAGAAAGCTCGGATATTCCTTCAAAGTAGCTTGAAGTGCGTGTGTATTGTCCGAAAAAGATCTTCTTGTTCATTTCCTCGAAGTCGAACGCGTAATTGAAAGCCAGCCGCACGCGCGGATCTTTGAACTTGTCGCGGCGCAAATTGAAAGCGAAGGCCTGCATCAGGCCGATGCTGTTGATGGGAAATTCCTCAAGGATAACGCGCTTTTCTGTGACTGCCGAAAAGTCGTAGGCCGTCGCCCAGTTTTTCGCGCTGTTTTCCGCGCGCCAGTCGACCAGATCGCCCTTGAATGCTTCGATCGCAATCGTCGCATCGCGAAAATACTCATATCGCAAATTGTCGAAGTTATCGCGGCCAATATTGACGTTGAGACTTTTCCCCAATAGTCCTGAACGCGTTCGTAGGTGATGTTGCGGCCGGCAGAAAATTCCTTAATGCGGTATGGGCCGCTGCCGAGCGGCGGTTCGAGTGTCGTCTCACCGATCGAGCGTTTCTTGCCTTCGCTGTCAGTTCCTTCCCACCAGTGTTTTGGCAGGACCGTGAGTTGACCGACGACTTGCGGCAATTCGCGGTTTCCAGCACCGTCAAAATTGAAAGTGACTTCGCGTTCGCCGGTCTTTTCAGTTTCGTGACCTGCCGGTAGCTCGCAGCGGCCTGCGGGCTGAGTTTCTTGAAGGCGTCGAATGAAAAGATCACGTCCTCGGGCGTGACCGGCTTGCCGTCGTGCCATTTTGCGTTGGAGCGCAATCGAAATGTCACCGAAGAAAAATCGTCTGGAAAGGTGACTGCTTCGGCGAGGAGGCCATAGGTGCTGGCGACTTCGTCGAGCGCGGACACCATGAGGGTGTCGTAGAGAAATTCAATGCCACTCACCAAAGTGCCCTTCGCGCCGCCAACGACAAGGTTGAAGTTGTCGAAACTTCCGAGCGCGATTTGCGACGCGGTGCCACCTTTTGGGGCGTTCGGGTTTACGTAATCGAAATGTTTGAATCCCGCCGGATACTTCAGCTCGGAAAGTTTGGAGAGACCGTGCCACCAGGTGGCCCGCTCACGTGCCTGCGCGGTCGAAACTTGCAGTGAATTTTTGAGCGCCGACGGCCCTCCCGCGAACACGAGGAGGGCGGTTTTCATCAAGGATCGGCGGTCCATTGGCACTCCAGATACTCAGCTCGCGCAAGACGGCCATTATGCGCGAACCGCACGGATTTTGAAGGCCGCCGGTTCAGCGCCGCCGATGGTTCAGCATCGCAGACGCCCCTCTTCGAGGAAAGCACCTCGTGGCCGCCGAATGACTGGATTAGAGCCTGAAAAAAACAAGGCGCCGGATAAAAATCCGGCGCCTCGTCGGAGGTTCAGATCATCGATTGGCCCTCGAGGGACCTATCTCATAATCCTCAGCCTGGGCAGACCGAGAGACCGGTGCAAGCTCCAAGGGTGTAGTTCACCTGCTCGCTGCCCGCAGCCGCTTCCAGCGCCTCATCGGACACTTCAAAAGCCAGAATGTCTTCTTCATTTGTCATGGCATAAATCCTTTCTATTGCCAGCGGCGCCGGCATTGAGAAGGTTGCTAGTAAATTCGAAGCCCCCCCAGCGCCATGGGTCTATGATCCGATGCAGAATTTGCAAAGTCAATTGGGGAAAAGCCTATCCCTGCAGTTACTTATGACCGTTCCACGATGGAATGTCCGGGGCGGTGGTGCCATCTGGTTGCAGGTTAAGGTGCTTAGCTTCCTGCAGTTCCTATCGGGTCACCTAGTCGGGCTGGAATTCATGCAAATCCCGCGTAAATTCAAAAGCCTTGGCCCGCGTTCTCGACGCAGCACCGGTCGGGCGTACCGAGTATTCGTTCCCGCTCGGATATAATCCTTGGGCACTTGTGTGAGGCCGCATGGATCTCTTCTACGACCGCCTGATCAATCGTGCGGCGACAATCGACGAGCTTCTTTCAGACGACTTCGAAACCATACCCGGAGAACAGGATCGCGCTGGCTTCGGTCAACGCCGTCTGGCCGCCTGGTGTCAGTCTGCCGCCAGCGGCGATTGGTCGCTCTTTGGGCGAAGGATCGAACGTGACGGGTTGGATCTGCCGGCGTTCTTGCGCGGCTGACAGGTAGCCCGACGAAAGCCAACCGCGCCGACGCCGCTATGGGCAGCGGATGCCTCGCTGGGTTCTGCCCGCGCTCGAACGGGACAACCGGCAAGTCCGCTGCCGAGCTGCTGGGGAGCAAAGCCGAGCCGGTGGCATTCGACAAATTTTTGGCCGGCGTGGTGGAACGCGCTGAAGCGCTGCTGCAATCAGGAACTCGACGACAAAACGGCCGCAAACCTGACGGCACCTGCGTACGAATGCCTGCGGCGTGCGCTTCTTACCGAACTTTCCGAGTTGGCCGCCCCGGCGTTTTATGAACGCTTTGCTGCGATACGGAACGCGGCTGAAACCGCGGGGCCTCGGCAGGATGC
Source organism: uncultured Alphaproteobacteria bacterium (assembly GCA_963718035.1). Classification (GTDB taxonomy): domain Bacteria; phylum Pseudomonadota; class Alphaproteobacteria; order Rhizobiales; family Xanthobacteraceae; genus Pseudolabrys. The sequence continues at coordinate 30,479 of CAVQYD010000044.1, forward strand.
TCGAACGTCGCTCTACGAAAAATTCGTCGCCGAGATGAAGGCCAGCGGCTTCCGGCAACTCTTCGAGGAGAAGCCGGTGCTCCTGCGGCTGATCAGCACGATCGTCCGGCAGTGGGTCGAGACCTCTCGGGAATTCATCCAGCGGCTTGATGCCGACCTGCCGTTTATTCGCAGCGCCGTACAGGCCGGCGGGCAGGGCGGAGTCGTTCAGATTGAAGGCGGCTTCTCCGATCCGCACAACGGAGGCCGTTCTGTAAAGATCGTCATTTTCGCAGACGGCTCGAAGGTCGTTTACAAGCCGAAAGATCT
>CAVQYD010000045.1:0-9838 GCA_963718035.1 uncultured Alphaproteobacteria bacterium
GGACTTCAGTCCAGATCAGCGCGGCGCGGATGGGTCGGTCCGGATAAATTTTGGCAAGCACCGCACGATAACGGGCCAGCTGCGTTATGTAGCTCTCCGGCACTTCCTCAATTCGTCGTGGCGCGGGACGATTCGTTTTGAAATCACCGATCAAGACGGCACTAGGCGTTACGGCCAGCCGGTCAACCTGGCCCGACACCCGCACCAGTTCACCGCCGGCCATGACCCTGCCGATGATCGGCACTTCGGCCTGGCTGTTGGGTCCGAAAAGTTCGCGGAAGTGCTGATGATCGAGTACGCCCATCACTTCGTCGGCGATGGCCTTGCGAACGTCAGCCGTCAGCTCGCCGCCTCTGCGCGCGAGATAATCCTGTGCCGTCTTGGCGCGGCGCTCGGCGGGAATATCCGGCAGTGACTGCATCAGCCGGTGGGTGAGCGAGCCGCGCAGCAATGCCGCCTTGATGCCGGCGACAGCGAATGGGCGCGCCGCTTCCTCATCAATCGCGCCCGACGGCGTGATGCTGCGCACCGCCGACTTGTCCATCGGCGCATCGCGTGTGAGCCAGGGCGGCAGCGAAATTTTTGCCGCTGGTGTTTCACGCTTCGCAGGCCCGGCCTCCGGCACTTTTCCTTTGCGGTAGCGCAGCACTTCGTCACTGCCGACGTCAGCCGGCTCGCTCACACAATCGCCGCGCAGCGCGTCCTCCACGAGCTGGTACCAGCAGCCGTCGGGAATCTTGTTCGGGCCTTTCGACCCGCACACCACCAACCGCTCGGCTGCACGCGTCATTGCCACGTAAAGCAGCCGCCGGTATTCGTTGATTGCGGCGCGCTCGGCGGCGGCACGCAAATCCTCCATCGTGCTGGTGTCGTCCTGCTTGCGCTTGGCCCAAATGATCGCACCATTGGACAGCGTCAGCAGCTTGGGCGGATGCGCGCCCTTTGGCTCGGTTGTGGTGTCGGCAAGGATCACGGTGTTGGCCTCGAGGCCCTTGGCGCCGTGCACCGTCATCACGCGCACCTCGTCGCGCGCCATTTCCATGTCGCGCCGCACCTCGCTCTGCGCCGCACGCAGCCAGGCGAGGAAGCCTTGCAGTGATGCTGTCTCGCGCGCCTCATAGTCGAGCGCGAGGTTGAGGAATTCGTCGAGCGCGTCATTGGCTTCCGGTCCGAGCCGGGCAAGGAACTTTTTGCGGCCCTGGCGCGGGCCAAGGACATCGGCAAAAAACGCGAAGGGCGAAAGTCGGCGCGCGGCCCCGGCGAGTTTGTCGAGCTCTGCGTCGATGGCGCCGAACAGGACATCAGTTGCATGAGCGCGCAAACTTCCACGCAAGGACCCTTTGCGGTTCCAGGCAAGCTCGAACAATTGCTCCTCGGTGAGACCGAACAGCGGGCTCTTGAGCACGCTGGCGAGCGCGAGATCGTCGTTGGGCAGCAGGAGACAGTCGGCAAGCGCCATCAGGTCCATCACCGCGATGTGCTCAGTAAGCACCAGCCGGTCGGCGCCTGCGACCGGCACGCTCTCGTTCTTAAGGGCGCGGATAATCGCCTCAAACAGCGGCCCGCGCTGGCGTACCAGCACCAGCACGTCGCGCGCGGCCAGCCCGTTCGCGCACCACAGCTTCACATGCTTGGCGATTTTTTGCGCCAGCAACACGCGCGGGCTTTTTTCGCTCTCCGTGTCGAAGGGTGCATCCCAGCCCTCGATTTCCTTTTTTTCGGCCGGTTCGACCAGTGGCCACAGCTCGACCAGACCGGGCGCGGCGTCGGGCAGCGATTCGTGTTTTGGAATTCCGGCCACGTCGGTGGTGACGCTTTCGTAGACTTCGCGTCCGCTGAACACCTGATCGACCGAGCCGAGCACCGCGGCGCCGGAACGGAACGAGTGGTGAAAGCGGAGAAATTTCCAGCCCAAATCGGGCGTATCGAATTGCTGCGCGAACAGCCGCCGCATCACGTCGAAGGCCTCGGGCGCCGCACCCTGGAACGAAAAGATCGACTGTTTTTCGTCGCCGACCGCGAACAGTGTGCGGCGGGTATTGGGCCGGCTGCCGCCAGGCATGAACTCGGCCGCTATAGTCTTAATGATCTCCCACTGCTTCGGACTGGTGTCCTGCGCCTCGTCGATCAAGATGTGGTCGATGCCGAGGTCGAGCTTGTAGAGCACCCAGGTGGCCGAAACGTTCTTGAACAGTACCAGCGTGCGGTCGATTAGGTCATCGTAGTCGAGCAGCGCGCGCCGCTCCTTTTCCGTTTGGTAGCGGTCGATCACTTCCTTGGCGATGGTGACGAGCGCGCGCGTTCGCTCGCGGGCATTAAGCGCGCGCTCACGCTCGAGCAGCGTGCAGATACGTTCCTGTTCGGCCAGCAGTCGCTCAAGCCATTCGGGATACCGGTCAGCAAGCGCCCTGGTCAGCAGGCTTTTCCGCGGGGAAAGCTCGGCAGTGCAGAAGATCCGCAGATATTGATCGATACGGTCGCGGCCGGACGCTGCGCGTGCGGCGGTGAGTGCATCGATGTTGTTCTTGTCGGATTTTGCGCCCTGCGAGAGAATCTCAATCAGCACCGGCCATTCGCCTTCCGGAATGAGAGAAGCTGAGAAAAATTCCTGCTCGACTTGTTCAAGGCTGTCATCAGGCGCAATCCCAAAGGTCTCCGACAATCGTGCGATAGCTTGATCGATCCCGCCGGCACTTACGATCCATGCCCCGATCGCGTCGCGTGCCTTGATGGCGTCGCCGATCACCTCCTTGAAGGTGATATCGGCGGCAACGACAATGGCAGTGGCGAGCGCCTTGCCGAGCGGCCCCTCCGGCTCGGCGGCCGCCTGCAGCAGGACATCGAGGGTCAACTGATTGAGCAATTGCGCGGTCGAGGGCTCGTCGAGGACGGTAAAACGCGCGGCGACATTGGCCTCGAACGGGAATTGGTGCAGCAGCCGCGTGCAGAAGGCGTGGATGGTCTGCACCTTCAGCCCGCCCGGTGTCTCGAGCGCCGAGGCAAACAGCCGGCGCGCCCGCGCGCGTTCTCCGGCGCTCGGTGTTCTGCCTGTGCTGAGCCTGATCTGCTCGTCCAGCGCGGCATCATCGAGCGTGGTCCACGCCGCCAGCCGCTTGAAAACCTCGTTCGCCATGTTGGCGGCCGCGGTCTTGGTGAAGGTGATGCAGAGAATCTTGGCCGGATCGACGCCGCGCAGCAGCAGATTGATCACGCGCTGCGCCAGCACATAGGTCTTGCCCGAGCCGGCATTGGCCGAGACGAAGGCGGAAACTTCCGGGTTGGCGGCGTCGATCTGGACGCCGCGCACATGATCGGGGACGGTGCGGGCGGTTCTCATGGGAAGGGCAGGTCCTCTTCCACGCCGCCGGCGAGCGACCATTCCTTCACGCGCGCGAGGTGATCGTAGTCGCCGTAATGCGTCTTCCACATCGGGTGGACAAGCGAGAGATAGGGCCTGGTCTCGTCGTCGAAGGTCGCCGCCAGTTCCTTGAGCTTGGCGAGCGCACGGTCGGCGTGAACGTCCGGCGGATTGCCGTCTTTGAATTCGATTTCGTGCGGCTTGCCTGGCTCAGCGCCGCCTTTGAGCGTCACGTAAGCAATCTCTGAGACCGAGCCGCCGGCGATCGGCTTGAAGCCGCCGCCGCGCAGGATTGCGCTCTCAAGCGGCAATTGCGGCGCGAGCCCCGTGCGCACCTGCTTTTCGGTGCGCGCTTGCCCAGTTTTGTAGTCGATGATGGCGTAGGTGCCGTCCTTGCGCAGCTCGATGCGGTCGGCGATGCCGGAGAGCGTGAATGCGCGTGTACCGGCCGAGAAAGTCAACTCGCCGCGGATTTCGGCGTGCAGCGTGGTGAGGCCAGTGCGCCGATCCATGTCCCACGCAGCAAACCAACGCGCGATGCGCTCGAAGCGTGGCCACCAGAAGGCGCGTGCCTCCGGGTAGTCGTTGAGCGGCGCGAAATGGTGTTCGCCGAGCTTGAGCAGTTCCTTCAGCGGTTCGGCCGGCTGGTTGTTGGCGAACATTTCCGTGTAGTCGCCGACGGCGCCGTGAATGACGGTGCCACGGTCGCGCGCGCCGGGTGGGGTATCGACCGCGTCGAGTGGCTGCAAGCGCAAAACGTAGCGGGCATAGATCGTGTAGGGATCGCGCAGCCAATCCTCGATGGCGGTGACCGACAGCTTGCTGGGCCGCGCGGCGCGCGGCGGCTTGGGCGCCGGGCGCTCCGCATGCCTCACCTCGGCCGGCGCATCGAGCGCGCGGGCAAGCGCGAGATAGTGGTCACCGCGCGCGACGACGCCTTTCCAGCGTTCGCCGGCGAGCGCGGCGATACGTTGCATGAAGCGAGAGGTTACGGTCGGTGCGCCGGCCACCTTGGCCGCACGCGAGAGGATGACATCACTTGCGCCCAATGCCTGCGCGAAGTCGTGCGCCGAGAGGCCGACGCGGCGCTCGGGTGGATCGAGGCCGAGCTCGCGGCGCATCGGGCGGCTCAGCCACGGATCGTTGCGCGTCTCCGGCGGCCAGGTGCCCTCGTTTAGCCCGCCCAGCACGATGCGATCGACCGTCTGCAGGCGCGCCTCCAGTGGGCCGTAGATATGCGCGCGCAGCTCGCGGCCTTCCGGCCGGCGCACCACGCGGTCGCCGATGACGGCCTCGAATAGCTCGGCATAGTCCCCGCGCGCGACCGCGAGATCTACGGCAGTCGGGCTGTTGATGAGCTGCTCGAGGGCATCGGCAAGCGCCGTGCCGTCGTGATTGGCGAAGGCGGCGCCCTCACCGTTTTCGTCGGAGCTGAGGGCCGCGATCACGTCGTGGTGACATTGCGCAAATGCGGCGAGGGATTCTCGACCGGATTTCAATGTTTCGAGCGGTGCCAGCGCGGCGGCGATTTCTTCGATCAGCGCGGCCGCGGTATCGAGTTCGTCATTGCGGATCGATTTGCGCGGGTCGCTTGGGTGCAAGTCATCACGCGTCGTGCGGAAGGTCTCGAGCGCATGCGCCAGGGCCTTTGTTCCGGCGCGCGGACGCGGCCCACGCAGCAGCGCCCGTTCAAGAGCGGCCACTGCTTGATCATGCGCGCCCTGCCGCTGCCCGAGCCGCAGCAATGGATGCTTGAGCAGGGCAAGAAGCGGCACGGGCTCAAGCCCGCCAAGTGCAACTTCCGCCGCGAGCCGCGCGAACAAACCGGCGCCGGTGTCGGCCAGCGCGTCACCGCCCGAGTCATCGACCTTTACATCCCAGCGTGCGAGCGAGGCCACAACGCGGCGGGCGAGCGCGCGATCAGGCGTGACCAACGCGACCGTTTTGTCCCTGGTCTCCAGCGTCTCGCGCATCGCCGCCGCGATAGCGAGCGCTTCTTCCTCGGCATTGGCAGCCTCGATCAGCGACAGTGTTTCAAGCGCACGCGATGTGGCGGCATTGAAATCATCATCGGCAAGACGCTCGCGCCAGCGCTCGGTGGTGGCCGCAGGGCGCAAGGCCTCCGACACCAGCGCCTCGCGGCCATCGGGTTTTGCAAGCTGTTGAACATCTGCGCGCGTGATGCCGATGCGGTCGAGCAGCGCATGCATGGCGAATTGCGCATGGCCGGCGGCGGGCAGGCCATCATGGCTGTCATCGTCCTCATTGCCAGCGATCAGCGCCCACGAAGCATCGTCGAGCGCTTTGTCGAGCCCGGGCAGCACTACGGCGCCGTTCGATAGCTTAGCGATGGTCGCAAGCAACTGGGCGGTCGCCGGCATCGAGCCGGTGGAACCTGCAGCGATTACCGGCGCGTCCGAGCCCGCAAGCCGTGTGGCCTCGGCCTCGATCAACCTGTCGCGGCGCTCGGCGGACTCAATGGCATTTTTTTCGGCGAGGATCTTCCGCCACGCGGGGTGCACGAATTTCAGGAACTTCAGCGACTGCTGCCAGTATTCATCGAGTTCGTCTGGGACCAGCTTGTCTAGATTGTCCCACGGCACCTGGCGCGTGATCATGTCGTCCATCAGCCGCACCAGCGCGTCGGCAAGCGCCACCGCAGCCTCTGGCGTGTTGGCAATGAGCGGCGCACCTTTCTCCGGCGTGATCGCCGCCGCCCAGATCGAGATCAATCCGGCCAGCGTCAGCCGCCGTTCCAGTGCGCCGAAGGTGGGTGAAAGGTTGAGCGCCGGATCAGCAAGCTCGCCGGTCGCGGCCTCGGCAAAGATGATCTCGTCCTCGTCCAGATCGCCGAGCGCGACGATGCGTGGCAAGATGGCAGCATCGCCGTCGAGATGGTCGAGGAAGACGTCGCGCGCGAGCCGACAGGCGCGCCGCGTCGGCAAATAAAGCGTGGCGCGCGAGAGCGCCAGCGGATCGCCGCCGGCCGGGAAGCCGGGCAAAAGCGTGCCGTCGCGCAGCGCGTTGATTAGCGTCGGCAGGAATGGCGCCGAAGCGGGAACGGTGAAAACGTTGGGTCGAACTCGGGGGCATTGGTTGAATCATACACGCATACACGCGTGGCCGATCAACCGACGCTCGCCTTGATCGCGCCTTCCGCCGCGGCGATTGCGTCGGGCGTGCCGACATGCATCCACAGGCCTTCCAGCCGCAGCCCGGACAGGCGACCTTTTTCAGCTGCGCGATCGAATATTTCGGTGAGCGGGAACTCGCCCTTGGGCGCATGGGCAAAGAGTGACGGCAGCAGAATGGCGGCGCCGGCGTAGACAAAGGGCACTACTTCCTGTTCGCCGCGGCGGGTCAGACGGCCATCCGGCGCCATGGCGAAGTCGCCCCGCCCGGCATAGCCGATGCTGCCGGTGGTGGGCGAAAGCAGCAGCAGCGCATCCATGGCCACGGGATCAAAAGCCTCGGCCAGCCGCGCAAGGTTCGGCTTCACGCCATCGATCCAGATGGTGTCGGAATTGATGTGAAGGAACGGTCCGTCACCAAGCTCGGGCAGCGCCTTTCTGACTCCGCCGCCGGTTCCGAGCAGCAGTCCGCGCTCGTCGGAAATTGCAATCCGCGGCCGCGCTCGCTCAGCCAGGTGGCCGATGAGTTGTTCGGCGAAGTGGTGCACGTTGACGACGGCCTTCTCGACGCCCGCCTCCGCGAGTCGGTCGAGCACATGGTCGATGAGCGGCTTGCCGGCCACTTTCACCAGCGGCTTCGGCATCGTGTCGGTCAGCGGGCGCATGCGTGTGCCGAGTCCGGCGGCCAGCACCATGGCACAACGCGGCGTGTTTTTTCCGGAGGCGCTCATCTAGACCTTCAGCGCCGGCACATTGGTGCGGTACCAGGCGGCGAGGGGCGCCAGATCCGGGTGGGCCAGAGATCGTTGTAGATAGTTCCAGACGCGCGGCATGTGTCGCAGATATTGCGGCTTGTGGTCGCGGCGTTCGAGCCGCGCGAATATGCCGAGGATTTTTGACGCGCGCTGCGCGGCGAGCGTCGCGTAGCCGCGCGCGAAGTCGGACGCCTCAAAGGGCCCTTTGCGCATGCGCACACGCACATAGCGTGACAGCAAGGCGATCTCCATCATTTCCGGTACGTCGACGCGTGCGTCCTGCAGCAGCGATGCAAGATCGTACGCGGCCGGTCCCATCACTGCATCCTGAAAGTCGAGCAACCCGACGCGCGCAACGCCTTCGCGTTCCGGCAACCACAGCAGGTTGGGCGAATGGAAGTCGCGCAGCACCCAGGTCTGCACGCCGCTCGTCAATGGCAGGAGCAGCTCCTGCCAGTGCGATCGAAAAGCGTTGCGTTTGATATCGTTGATTTTGACGCCGAGCTTGGGGAGGTACCAGTCAAGCAGCAGTTCGGCTTCGATCAGGAGAGCTTCCATGTCGTAACGAGGCAATTGGTAGTCGACACCAGGCTCGACCGGCACGACGGCCGGCGGCGTATCGCCGTGCAACTCGGCCAGCAGGTCGGTCGCCGCCTCGTAGCGAGCTTCTATCGGTGCCGGCGGATCACCTTCGACAAAAAGCTCCTCGCCGAGGTCCTCGATCACCAGCAGGCCGGCTTCGCGGTCGGCGGCGAAGATAGCCGGCGCGGAAAAGCCGCGGCCGCGCAGGGCATGGGCCATCGCGATGAAAGCCGTGACGTTTTCCGCAAGATGCGCGATGGCACTGTAAGGCTTGCCATCGCGCACCGCCGGCCCGTCTGGCCGCTTGGGGGAATTCATGAAAATGTACGTGGCGCCATCGCGGGTCAGCCGCTCATAGCTGCGCGTGGAGGCATCGCCCTGGATACGCCGGCGCGTTGCGCGGCCGTAGCCGGTTCGATCGAGGAATCGACGCATTGCAACGATTCGTTCGACACGGGGGGCGAAGCGGCCGAAGCCGGTGATGCGGGCATTGCGTGCGTTGGCGCTTTGCTGTGGCGCCAAGGTAAATGCGACGTCAAGCCGATCGGGCGGCAATAGCAAACCGGCGCGGTCAGGCCATTCAATCAGCAGCACCGCGCCTTCTGCCGCATCCTCGAGGCCGATTTCGGCAAGTTCGGCCGGGCCGGACAACCGGTAGAGATCGGCGTGGACGAGCGTGAAACGCGGCAGCACATAGGTTTGCGTGAGCGTAAAGGTCGGGCTTGGCACCTCGATGCTTTCATCGCCGGCAAAGAAACGGATGAGAGCTCGGGCAAAAGTTGTCTTGCCGGCGCCGAGATCGCCGGACAGCGTAATCACGTCACCGGGCTCGATCACCGCGGCGATATCCGCCATCAGCCGGTAAGTGCCTCCTTCGTCGGCCAAGGCCGCGTTGAAGTTGTAGTTGCCTGGTGCGGTGGGAAACATCGGATCATCCGATAGCGGATGTCGCTTTCTCACGCCAAAATCGCGTTCAATGCAATGAGCGGCTTACTGTTTCGCAAGGCCGGCGCGCTCAACAATTTCCTTCCAGACCGGCATTTCATGGACCATACGCGCGTGCAGCTCACCCGGCCCCTCGTATTTCACGAGGAAGCCGGCTTTGAGCATTTTCTCCTTCACGTCCGGCTTCTGCAGGATCACGCGGGTCTCTTCGCTCAGCCGCTTGATGATATCTGGCGGCGTGCCCGCCGGCGCTAGAAACATTTGTGAAGTCTCGACCACCGCATTGGGGACTCCGGCCTCCTGCAGCGTCGGAACATCGGGCAGGTCGATCCAGTGCTCGGCGCCAGTCTGCGCAAGCGCCTTGAGCGCGCCGGAACGGATGTGACCGATCAGCCCCGCTATGCTGACTGAGGCGATATCGGTTGTCCCCTGCAGGGCCGCCTGAAGTGAAGGCGCCGCCCCGCTATAGGGCACATGCGTCATGTCGATGCCGGCGCGCAGTTTCAACAATTCAACGGCGAGCTGCGAAACGCTGCCGAGCCCGGCCGTCGCGTAAGTGATCTTGCCTGGGTTGGCTTTTGCTTTTGCAATGAGGTCTGCGATGCTGACAATGCCCGAAGCGGGCCGGGTGATGATGGCATTGGGCGCTGCGCCAAGATACGCGATCGGCGCAAAATCCTTGAGCGGATCGTAAGCGACTTTAGTGACACTCGGGTTGATCAACACGACGCCGGTCACGACCACCAGTGTGTACCCATCGGGCGCTGCCCTTGCACCTGCTGCGAGACCGATGTTGCCGACGGCGCCGGGCCGATTTTCGACGATGACGTTCTGGCCGAGCTTCGGCGCCAGCTCGGCCGCCAGCAGCCTGCCGAGCAGATCGTTGGGGCGACCCGGCGGAAACGGAACGATGATCGTGATGGTATGGTCGGGCCAGGCGGCACGCGCAACGCTCGATTTGAGAACAGCGCCGGCGAGCACGAGCGCCGCGCAGGCGCAAGCAGCGATGCGCACGATCCTGGCACAATCAATTTTCATATGGTCCTCCCGCGAGCCGGTGTCCGGTT
>CAVQYD010000046.1:0-25407 GCA_963718035.1 uncultured Alphaproteobacteria bacterium
GTAGCCGTCGCGCGGCAACTTCAATGAAGCGGTCCAGCGCTGCCAATCATACCTGTTCTTCGCTTTCTCCATCTTGGTCGGCTGCCACGTCGCCCCATAGTCGACCGAGACGTCTACACGACGTACCGTAAAATCGCCCGCCCAGGCGGCACCCCGCAATTTCAGGTCACGTGTGCCCGCGGCCAGCTTTGCACCATTGGCCGGATTGGTGATGATGGAGCGCACCGGCATCGACTTCGAGGATCTTGAAGTTCTCCGGATCGCCTTGAGCCCGGCACCATCGGGTTGATGGTGAGACGGTAGGAGTGCCGGTCATGCCTGGTCCATCATGCTCCTTATCGCGGATGACTATGCGCGTCAGCCATTTTTGCGACGCGGAGCCCGGCCAGCCGGGATAAACCAGCGCACAGGTCCACCATGGATATTGGGCAATGGTTGGCCGTTCATTGCCCATACGATCATGGACTCGGGATCCATCGCCTTCGCTATACGCACGCCGCGCGACAAAGTCGGTTTGCTGGCATCGCCGGACAAATGCAGGTCGGAAGCATAGTGCGCGGTGTAGATACCGGACGGCTTGACACCCGCCGCCTTCAGGACATCGCCGAGCCGTACGCCGGTCCACTCAGCGCAGCCTGCGCCGCCATTCGTCCATTGATTTCCACTGGCTGGCGGCGAGAAGAACGACCGTCCGTTGCCGCCGCATTCGAGCACCATGCGCCGCGTCTGCGGCTTGAATTTCGACTTGAGCTCGCCAAGCGTAAGTTCGAGTTTGTTGTTGACCTCGCCTTCGACCGTGAACTTCCACTTGTCCGGCTCTTTCGCTTCGTCGGGAATTTGTCCGTTATTGCGGACGTAGAATTTCTCGATGGGCGTCGTGTCATCGTCGAGAAAGATGCTCGGGCGTCTCCGCCACCAGCGGGCGCTCGCCGATCACGACCAGCTTGTCGTTCTTGCCGGGATAGCTGAGATAAATCGGACCTTTCTTGACGGGCGGCGTGGAGGGCGCCGAGCCCTGCGCCATAGCGGCCGGAATCAAGCCATCGGCATATTGGCCGCAAACGGGATCGCACCGCCGACGGCGGCGCCCATCGCGGCAAGCCCTGCGCCGTTGAGAAAACCACGTCGGCTTGGCCCCGATCTCCGCCCAAATACGAGCGCATCCGCTCGTTCGGCGTCCTCGCCGTACAATTCCTCGATGGAGCGTTCTGTTCGCCCTGTCATGTCGTCCCCCGTTCAATTGGCCCGTTGGCAGGACCGTTGTTCTTTTTTAGGCTTATAAGTGGAATATCCTTCCACGATTTAAACCACGAGCCAACTGCCGGGACGTTGGAATCCCTGGATAGCGCGGTGGACGGAACCGCTCTAACAGCCTGATCCTGAGGCGAGGATCTCAAGAGTTTATAGCCACATACTGGGTGCCTGGCCTGTTGTGTGAAACAGAACTCCGCTAGACTGCGTTGCAACACTAAGCCGAAGGTCGAGGGCCATATGAAATTGAAAGTTGCCGCTGGAGCGCTGGTTTTCGCCGGGATCCTGGCCCTTCTGGCCGCACCCGCGAACGCTCAGACGAGCCAGACCAAGAAGCGCACCGTTGCCTACAACCGCGACCGAACGGTCGGTGGTTACCCGCGACGAGGACGGACGCACCCGCACGCGCGTCATCATCCAAAAGCGGTCCTATCTTGATCCCGGCACGGAAACGTTTCCGGGCGAGCGCATCGGCAATACGGGCTATATCGAAAATCCGAACCAATACGCCGGAAGCGTGATCAACAATACGTCGGCGGGTCTTTACAACACGCAATCGGCGCTTCCCGGACCGTGGACACTGCCGTTCAAGAGCAATCCCTGGATTGGGTACTGAAACGAAAAACGCGGCCTCCGGCCGCGTTTCTATTTTTCACCTTTCACATCACAGTCGCATGCCTACGCGGCGAACTGCTCCAGTTCGGCCAGGATCGCTGATCCCATCTCCGACGTTGAAACCACCTTGGTGCCTTCCGATTTGATATCGGCGGTGCGCAGCCCCTTGGCAAGCGTGGCCGAAATTGCCTGGTCGATCCAGTCGGCTTGCTTGCCGAGATTGAACGAATAGCGCAGAGCCATGCCAAACGACGCGATCATCGCAATGGGATTGGCGATGCCCTTGCCGGCAATGTCCGGCGCCGACCCGTGCACCGGTTCGTAGAGCGCTTTTCGCTTCTTGGTTTTTGCATCAGCCTCGCCGAGCGAAGCGGACGGCAGCATACCGAGCGAGCCCGTAAGTGTCGCCGCAATGTCAGACAACACATCGCCGAACAGATTGTCCGTGACAATGACATCGAATTGCTTCGGCCACCGGACTAGTTGCATGCCGCCGGCGTCGGCCAGCATGTGCTCAAGCTGAACGTCCTTGAATTCGCGTGCATGCACTTGCGTCATGACTTCGTTCCACAGCACGCCCGATTTCATGACGTTGCGCTTTTCCATCGAGGTGACCTTGTTGCGCCGCTTGCGCGCAAGCTCGAAAGCCACCCGCCCGATCCGCTCGATCTCGTAAGTGTCGTAGACTTGTGTATCGACCGCACGTTTCTGGTTGTTGCCGAGGTCCGTGATCGTCTTCGGCTCACCGAAATAAACGCCACCGGTCAGCTCGCGCAAGATAATGATGTCGAGACCTTCAACGACTTCGCGCTTGAGCGAAGATGAATCCGCCAGCGACGGGTAAACGATCGCCGGGCGCACATTTGCGTAGAGATCGAGATCCTTGCGCAGCCGCAGCAGGCCGGCCTCGGGCCGCACGTCGTAGGGGACCTTGTCCCACTTCGGCCCGCCGACCGCGCCAAATATCACGGCGTCCGCGGCCTTCGCCTTTTCCATCGTGGCGTCGGTGATGGCCACCTTGTGCGCGTCATAGCAGCAGCCTCCAACCAGCGCCTCTTCGGTCGCGAACTTCTCGGAGCCTTTTTTGTTGAAGAAATCGATGACACGCTTCACCTCGGCCATGACTTCCGGGCCGATCCCGTCTCCGGGCAGAAGAAGCAGGTTGTGGGTAGTCATACACTGTACCTCGCAGAAACGTCGCTGGCGGATTGCTAAAGCGTCGTTGCGAACTTGGCAACCAGTGATGCAGGTTGAGATTTGCGCCCGTACGGAGAGACCCAATGGCGAACGGTAAGGTCAAGGTAGTGATCGTTGGGGCAGGTTTTGGCGGCCTCGAAGCCGCCAAAGCACTGCGGCGCGCCGCTGCAGAGGTCGTGGTTATCGACCGGCACAATCACCATTGCTTTCAGCCTCTGCTCTATCAGGTAGCTACGGCTGCCCTTTCGCCGGCGGATATTGCGTGGCCAATCCGGCACATTTTGCGTTCCCAACGCAACGCCACTGTTTTGATGGAAAAAGTTCTTGGCATAGATGCCAAAGAAAGACTTGTTCGAGCGGAGTTTGGCGAGGTGCGATACGACTATCTCGTGATCGCGATTGGCGCGCAGCATTCTTACTTTGGCCACGACGAATGGGCGGCTTATGCGCCAGGTCTTAAGCGCATCGAGGACGCCACCACCATACGACGCAAAATTCTGACTGGGTTTGAGCGCGCCGAGTTGACGCAGGACAATAATGAACAGCAGCGCCTCCTTACGTTCGTGATCGTAGGTGGCGGCGCGACCGGCGTTGAAATGGCGGGCGCAATTGCCGATGTCGCACGGCAGACACTCGCTGCGGATTTTCGTCGCATCGACCCTCGGCGCGCGCGGATCGTTCTCATCGAAGCCGGATCGCGTGTGTTGCCGACATTTCCCCCGCGTCTTTCAGACTACGTAAGGAAAACTTTGGAGCGGAGCGGTGTTGAGGTCAGAGCCGAGACACTCGTGACCGGCTGCGATGCGCGGGGCGTCGATCTCAAGAGTGGGCGCATTGATGCTGAAACCATCATCTGGGCCGCTGGCGTTACAGCATCACCAACTGCGCAATGGCTCGGTGCCGAAACGGATGCTTCCGGCCGCGTGAAGGTCGCAAAGGATCTGTCAGTGCCGGATTATCCGAACATCTTTGTAATCGGTGATACTGCTTCAGTTCTCGATGAGCAGGGGCGGCCGGTGCCCGGCATCGCGCCCGCCGCCAAACAGATGGGCAAATACGTCGCAAAGGTTATCTCCGCGCGCATTGCCGGATCGAAGCAGCCAGGCCCGTTCCGGTATGTGCATTTTGGGGATCTCGCAACCATTGGCCGCCGGGCTGCGGTGGTGAAATTGGGTCGGTTGGAACTAAAGGGTTTCGTCGCCTGGGCGTTTTGGAGCGTGGCGCACATCTATTTTCTGATCGGTCTCCGTTACCGCTTCCTGGTGGCGATCAACTGGGCATGGGACTACATCACCTTTCAACGCGGTGCCCGTTTGATAACCGAGGATCGCTCTCCTAAAGACCGCTGAACCAGTTGTAACCCTTGTCTTCCCAGTAGCCGCCTTTATCGGTGTTGGTGACCTCCATCGCCACCACATATTTCGGATTTTTGAAGCCTAGCTTTGTCGGCATCCGGATCTTCATGGGAAAGCCGTAAGCCCGTGGCAGGATTTTGTTATCGAACTTGAATGTCATTTGCGTCTGCGGATGCAGGGCGGTCGGCATGTCGATCGTGTTGGTGTAGCCCTCGGCGCACTTGAACCAGACATATTTGGCGCGCGTATCAGCGCCGATCCGTTTCAAAAAATCCGACAACCGCGTCCCCTGCCATGAGCCGATGGCGCTCCAGCCTTCGACGCAGACATGCCTTGTGATCTGCGACACCTCCGGCAGCGCGTGCAATTCCTCGAGCGTCCAGGGCTTCTTGTTGTCGACGAGGCCGGCCACCTCCAGCCTGTAGCTGTTGCCGTCCACCACGGGCGCCTCGTCCTCGTCATAGTAGCCGTTGAACGGGAAAGGCCGGGTGATCGCGCTTTCGGAATATGTCGGCGCCAGCTTGGTGCGGCTGAACAGTGCCGCCTGCGCACCATCGTTGAATTCGGAGATCTTGCGCAACACGCCCTCGGCGGTGTCACCATCGATGATGTCGCAGCCGGTAAGGAACGTGAGCGCACCAAGGCTTGCCGCTCCGCGCAGGAAACCACGGCGACTGGCTTCGGGCATTATTCGCGCCGCATCCTTGATCAGCAGCTTCGGATCGACACCGGGAATGATCCTTCGTTGGCGCATGAGCTGCTCCTATCGTCCCGTGATCATCGCGCGCAGGCTCTTCGGTACGATCAGCGCCAGGGCCACATGTACGACGATAAATCCGACGATCGCCGCCATAGCGATGAAGTGCACATAGCGGGCGGCCTCGTATCCGCCGAACAGCGCCGTCAGTTCCTGGAACTGCACCGGCTTCCAGATAGACAGGCCCGACAGCACGATGATGACGCCGGCGAGTAAGACGCCGGTGTAGAGAAGTTTCTGTACGGCATTGTAGTGCGAGAGGTCATCGTGCGCGAGTTTGAAAGTCAGCGCCGCCTTTATATCCGCAATCACCTCAACCGGACGAATGGATAGCAACTTGCGGCGGAACCGGCCGGTAACAATACCGAGCGTAACGTAGACCACGCCGTTGATGACAAACGCCCACATCGCGGCGAAATGCCATAGCAGCGCACCGGCCAGCCAGTTTCCGAGCGTGACCTGGCGGGGAAAACCAGAAAATCGAACAGCGGCGAGGCATTGTAGATCTGCCAGCCAGAGCCAATCATTACCAGGATCGCCAATGCATTGATCCAGTGACAAACGCGCACCCAGCGCGGGTGGATCGTGGTGGCGGCGGGTGCTGTCGATATCATCGTTTCAGCGCTCATCATCGTCCACTCGCTTTCGCCGAATATACGGCGCAGGCGGGCCTGCGGATGCGCAGGCCCGGCTTTATCGGTCACTTTTTCATGCCGTCTTTGGACATGGCGTCCTTCGACATGCCGTCCTTCTTCATCGTGTCCTTGGACATCTTGTCCTTGGCCATGGTGTCCTTCTTCATCGAATTCTTTCGACATGCTGTCCTTGGACATGGTGTCCTTTTTCATATCGTCAGCAAAGGCCGCCGGCGCAAGCGGGGCGAAGGCAAGACCGATGGCGATCGCAGCCGACACGAGAGTGCTCTTCTTCATGACATGTCCTCCAAGGGAGATTTACGTGCCCTTTCTCGGCTATCACACGCGCCAAACACATCCTCATCAGTTTCCCGTTGTCGGAAGCTGGCATTCGCCTCACGCTTTTGTGAGAATGGTCAAGCAGAACTGAACGGAGTTTATTTGTGAGTGCGCCCTCGCCCGCCAAAACCACCCGCGGCAATTTCTTCGAGGATTTCCGGCTCGGTCAGACAATCCGGCACGCCACGCCGCGCACCGTGACGCTCGGGGATGTGGCCCTCTACAATGGGCTATTCGGCGCGCGTTTTGCCGTCCAGTCATCCGATGTCTTCGCACAGAAAATCGGCTACCCATGCTCGCCGCTCGACGATTTGCTGGTCTTCCATGTCGTGTTCGGCAAGACGGTTACTGATATTTCGCTCAATGCCGTTGCCAATCTCGGTTACGCGGACTGCCGGTTTCTCAAACCCGTATTTCCCGGCGCCACGCTGACCGCTGTCTCCGAGGTCATCGGGCTGCGGGAAAATTCCAACAGGAAGACCGGCATTGTCTATGTGCGCTCGCGCGGGTTCGACGAAACCGGCGATATCGTGCTCGACTACGCGCGTTGGGTGATGGTGCGCAAACGCGATGAGGCAGCCGCAGCACCGGCCGATAAAATCCCCGATCTGCCGAAGAACGTCGAGCCCGTGCAACTGGGCACGGCGTGCCCGAAAATCAATATTACGGCCTACGACACGACGCTTGCGGGCAGTCCCCATCGCTTCGGCGACTATAAGACCGGCGACAAAATCGACCACATCGACGGGATCACGGTCGAGGAGGCCGAGCACCAGATTGCTACGCGGCTCTATCAGAACACCGCCCGCATCCATTTCAATCAGTTTGCGGAGAGCAAGGGCCGTTTCGGGCGCCGGCTCATTTATGGCGGTCACGCGATTTCACTTGCTCGCGCTTTATCGTTCAACGGACTGGCAAACGCATTCCATGTCGCCGCGATCAATGGCGGGCGGCACGTTGCCCCGCTGTTCGCCGGCGACACGGTCTTTGCGTGGTCAGAGGTGCTGGCCACCGCTGGCATACCGAATCGGAAGGATGTCGGCGCCCTGCGCCTGCGCACCGTTGCGACCAAGGACCGGCCGTGTCCCGACTTTCCGCTCAAAGCCGGCGATGAGTACGATCCGGCGGTGATCCTCGACCTGGACTACTGGGTGCTGATGCCGAGGTAGCGCGCGGAGATTGCGTCAAGGGCTCGCACGCAGATGATCGACCAGCTGCCGCGCGTAAGGCGGCAATACCTCGACGTCACGCACGCAAATTGTCAGCTCGCGAAGAGCCCAGGGATCGGTGAGCCGCACGGCGCTGATCGCCATGGTGCGCTCGGTCCGGTGCACGGTCGTCTCCGGCACGATGCCGACACCGACGTTGCACTCGACCAGGCGGCAGATGGCATCAAAGCTGCGCAGTTGTACACGCAGACGCAGCGGCCGGCCGATGCGATTTGCTTTGTCCGCAAGAAAACGCTGGATCGCGCTGGCACGGTCGAGGCCGACCATGTCGTAGTCGAGCACCTCGGCAAAACCGATGCGTGAACGGTTGGCGAGCGGATGATTTTTCGCCACCACGAGCACAAAGCGGTCGCTACGGAACGGAAACGTATTGAGCCCACCGTAGTCGACGGTGCCGGCGACGATGCCGATGTCGGCATTGCCCTCGGCAATCAGGCCGACAATCTCGTCGCTCAGACGCTCTTCCAGATCGACGCTGATGTCGGGATAGGCCATCAGAAACGAACTGAGCGTTTCGGGCAGGAATTCGGTGAGTGCGTTCGTGTTGGAGAGAACGCGAACCTGGCCGGCGAGGCCGCGGGCATAGGGCGACAGGTCCTCCTGCAGACGCTCGGTCTGCGCCAGAATTCCGCGTGCGTGCTGCAGCAGGGTTCGTCCCGCGGGGGTCGGTTTGACGCCGGCCCTTCCGCGCACCAGCAGGAGGGTGCCGAAGGCCAGTTCCATCTTGCGGATGCGGGTCGAGGCCGCAGCCAAAGCCAAGTTCGAGCGCTCCGCGCCGTGCGTAATGCTCCCAGCCTCGACGATGTGCCGGAACAGGTTGAGGTCCGTAAAATCGAAGCGCATTGGGGCTACCTTCTTATTTTGCGAAGGCAGGCTACACAAAAGGCATATTGCAACGGGCTATTTTCAGGTCCAAGCTTCGTTAATTATGAAGTAGCGACTTGGGGGTCCAGGTCAAGCGGAATGTTTGCACACCCCCACTTGCGACTGCCGGTCCTCCTTTCATGCAATGCACCGGTCGCTGGTTTTCGGAGGCTGACAATGGCCGAGTTTGAAGCGGGAACGGCGGCGGGAGCAGAGCGGCCGCGGCCGTTGTCTCCACATCTGCAGATCTACAAGCCGATTCTGACGATGGTGATGTCCATCGTCCACCGGATCACCGGCGCCGCGCTCTATTTTGGAATGCTGCTGCTTGCCTGGTGGCTGATCGCCGCCGCGAGCGGACCGAACGCCTATGCCGGCTTTGAATGGTTCATGGGGAGCGTGCTCGGTCAGCTCCTGCTCTTCGGTTACACTTGGGCCCTGATCCACCACATGCTGGGCGGCATCCGCCACCTGATCTGGGATACGGTGCACGGCTTCGAGCCGGCCGAACGCGAAATGCTCACGCTGGCCACTTTGATCGGCTCGGTAACGCTCACACTCATACTCTGGGTCGTCGGTTATCTCGTGATGGGAGGTCCCCGATGAGAGAGGCTCCGCACATGCGAACCCCCATGCGCCGGGTGCGCGGACTGGGCGCGGCTCATTCCGGCACCGGGCATTTTTGGCATCAGCGCGTCACGTCGGTTGCCGGCATCCCGCTGACCATCGGCTTGCTGCTTATCATCACGGCACTACTCGGACGCAGCCACGCCGCGGTCGTGCAGATTCTCCGCCTCACCGATCGTCTCGATCATCGTGCTGCTGTTCATCATCAACACCGCCTATCACATGTGGATTGGCATGCAGGAAATCATTCTCGACTACGTGCATGACGAGAAGTGGAAGTTCTTGAGCCTGATGGCAAACACGTTCTTCGTGTTCGCTGTCAGTCTGGCGTCGGTCTACGCCGTCCTCAGGTTGTCGTTCGGGGTCTGACATGGCGACGAATGGAAAATCGAACGGCGCACCCGCGGTCAACGGCCGCGCTTATCCGATCGAGGATCACAGCTACGATGTCGTTGTGGTCGGCGCCGGCGGTTCAGGGCTGCGCGCGGTGGTCGGCTGCAGTGAGGCTGGCCTGCGCACAGCCTGCATTACCAAAGTCTTCCCGACTCGGTCACACACCGTTGCCGCGCAAGGTGGCATTGCAGCCGCGCTCGGCAACATGGGCGAGGATGATTGGCGCTGGCACATGTACGACACCGTCAAGGGTGCCGACTGGCTCGGCGACCAGGACGCTATCGAATATCTGTGCCGCAATGCGCCGGCCGCCGTGTATGAGCTGGAGCATTGGGGCCTGCCATTCTCGCGCCGCGAGGAAGATGGCAAAATCTATCAGCGCCCCTTCGGCGGCATGACCACGCATTTCGGCAAGGGCACCGCGCAGCGTACCTGCGCCGCCGCCGATCGCACCGGCCACGCCATGCTGCACACGATGTACGGGCAGGCGCTCCGCCACTCGGCGGAGTTCTACGTCGAATATTTTGCCATCGACCTCATCATGGACGAAGGCCGTTGCCGTGGCGTGATCGCGCTGAACATGGATGACGGCTCGATTCACCGTTTCGCTGCCAATATGACGATCCTTGCCACCGGCGGCTATGGACGGACATACTTCTCGTGCACATCGGCACATATCTGCACTGGCGACGGCAACGCCATGGTGCTGCGCGCCGGCCTGCCGCTACAGGACATGGAATTCGTGCAATTCCATCCGACCGGCATCTATCCGGCGGGCTGCCTGATCACCGAAGGCTCGCGCGGCGAAGGCGGCTATCTGGTCAATTCCGAAGGCGAACGCTTCATGGAGCGCTACGCTCCGTCGGCAAAGGATCTTGCCTCACGCGACGTTGTCTCGCGGGCGATGACGGTCGAAATTCGCGAGGGCCGCGGCGTCGGCAAGGAAAAGGATCATCTTTTCCTGCACCTCGACCACCTCGATCCCGCGGTGCTGCACGAACGGCTGCCGGGCATCAGCGAGACCGCGCGCATTTTTGCCAATGTCGACGTGACGCGTGAGCCAATCCCCGTCCTGCCGACAGTGCACTACAACATGGGCGGCATCGCCACGAACTATCACGGGGAGGCCCTGACCAAGAAAAACGGCACGGATGACGCCGTAATCCCGGGCCTGATGGCGCTCGGCGAAGCCGCCTGCGTGTCGGTGCATGGCGCCAACCGGCTCGGCTCGAATTCCCTGATCGACCTGGTCGTATTCGGCCGTGCTGCCGCGCTTCGCTGCGCCGAAGTCCTCACGCCCGGCGAAGAACAGCCGCAATTACCGAAGGATTTAGCCGATCTTGCGCTGGCGCGCCTCGACAAATTCCGCAACGCATCCGGCGGCACGCCAACCGCGAAGCTGCGACTCAACATGCAACGTGTGATGCAGGAAGATTGTGCGGTGTTCCGCACCGGTGAGGTGCTGGACCAGGGTCAACAAGCGAATCCATGAGGTCCACGACGGCATGGCTGATGTCCATGTGAGCGACCGTTCGCTGATCTGGAATTCCGACCTGATCGAGACGTTGGAGCTCGACAACCTGATCGCGCAGGCCGTCGTCACGATGGAATCGGCCAGGAATCGCACAGAGAGCCGCGGCGCACATGCGCGCGAAGATTATCCTGAGCGCGATGACAAAAACTGGATGAAGCACACGCTGGCGTGGATGGATCCAAAGGGCGCCGTAAAAATCGATTACCGCCCGGTTCACGCCTACACGCTCACGAATGACGTCGCCTATATCGAACCCAAAGCGCGCGTCTACTGACGGAACGTAGCCATGGTCGAATTTACGCTGCCCCGAAATTCCAAGATCACAGAAGGCCGGAAATGGCCGCGCTCGGCGCACGCCACTCATGTCTCCGAATTCCGCATCTACCGCTGGAATCCGGACGACGGCCAGAATCCAAGCGTCGATACCTATTACGTCGATCGCGATGATTGCGGACCGATGGTTCTCGATGCGCTGATCTGGATCAAGAACAACATCGACCCCACTCTCACCTTCCGGCGATCATGCCGCGAAGGCGTATGTGGCTCCTGCGCCATGAATATCGACGGCACCAACACGCTTGCCTGTACCAAGGCGATCGACGATGCGCGCGCGCCGGTGAAAATCTATCCGCTGCCGCATCAGCCTGTGGTGAAGGACCTGGTGCCCGATCTGAAAAATTTTTTCGCGCAATATGCCTCGATCGAGCCATGGCTGCAGACCTCGACGCCCACGCCCGAAAAGGAGTGGCGGCAATCGCACCAGGACCGTGCCAAGCTCGACGGCATGTACGAATGCATCCTGTGTGCCTGTTGCTCGACGTCTTGCCCGAGCTACTGGTGGAATTCAGACCGCTATCTCGGCCCCGCTGCGCTGCTGCAGGCAAACCGCTGGGTCCAGGATAGCCGGGATGAAGCGACCGGCGCGCGTCTCGACAATCTTGAGGATCCGTTCCGGCTCTATCGCTGCCATACGATCCTGAATTGCTCCAAGGCTTGTCCAAAAGGGCTGAACCCCGCAAAGGAAATCGCCACGCTGAAGAAGGCGCTGGTCGACCGGCAACTTTAGCGCATCTATTTAGCGCGACCTGACATGTCGCGGGCCGCCTGCGCCAGCACGATGCGCGATCTTTCGTTTGGAACGACATTTGCTGTTCTGTCCCTCAACCGAAGGAACGACAAGAGCCGACGTCGCAGAATTTTTCGGCCTCATACGAACGCCGCTTGAGCGGCCAAGACAGGTCATGCAGGGTCCGCCCTAATTCGCGGGGTTCAGGACGTGCGTTGTACCGAGCTGCTGGTGTTACATGCACTCTTGTTGTGCGCCGCCTGCGCTCCGGTTTCCAAGCTACCGCCGTTGCCGGCAGACGAAATCAAAGCCGAGCAGCGCAAGCAACAGATCGCCCAGCTTCGCAGCTACCTCGGGCAACTCAGCCGCCTCGACAACGTCGCCTTCCAGCTTCGCGTCGCCAACCGAGATGACTGCGAAGACCGGGCCTGGGCGCAGATCGGACTTATCGCCGGCACCGTGCCAAGTTTACCGCGCAAGTTCCGTTCGTTTTCGCACGAGGCACTGGCTGTAAGCTGGACGCATGCAACGGTTCTCTCGATTGCGGATAATTCACCGGCTGCGGTCGCAGGCATCAAAATCGGCGACCAGCTTCTGACTTTCAATAATGAGCCGGTTCCGCGTCACGGCACGGCCGGATGGATCGGCGGCTATGTGCGGAACAATGGCGAACGGCCGATCCAGGTCCTGATCCGGCGTGAGGGCATCGACGAGATGCGCGCGGTCGTTCCGGTGATTGCCTGCGCTATTCCCATCGAGCTTCAAGTCGATTCCAGCATCAATGCATTCACGACCGACGATCGCATCGTGGTTTCTTCCAGCATATTGCGAGCCGCACGCACGGATGCACAGCTCGCCCTCGTCGTGGGGCACGAGTTGGCGCATGCCAATCTCGGCCATCTGAACAAGCGGCGGGCGAACGCCGTCATCGGCTGGATCGGCGGAGCTGCAGCGGATGCCGGTATCATGCTTGGCGGAATGTCCACCTATGGCGCCTTTTCCAGGGTATTGACCCAGGCGGGCGCGCGGGCCTTCAGCGTCGCGTTCGAGCGCGAAGCCGACTATGTCGGCGCTTATTATGCCGCCCGTGCCGGCTACGACCTTACCGGTTCGGAAGAAATCTGGCGCACATTCTCGCTGGAGGACCCTGAAAGCATCCGTCTCACGACGGATCACCCGATTACGCCTTTGCGATTTGTCCAGATGCAGAAGGCCATCGATGAGATCGAAAACAAGAAGCGCCAGAATTTGCCGCTGGATCCGGAGCGACGTTTCATCCGAAGCGATTTTGATGGGACGGAAGCCGCAAACGAAATCCAGCCCTGAGTGGCAGCCAGGCCGTCACTAAACGCACTTCTTGGCCTGGCAGAGCTTTTCCAGTTCCGGGAAAGGCTTGTAAGCGGCATTGCCGCATTGCTCTTTTGTCGCATCGATCAGCTGGTTAAGGTGGCCAGCGTAAAAGTAGCCAATACGATCCTTGCTTCCGGTGTAGTGCTTGTTGGCATTGCGCGAGTCCGAACGTACGCAGACCACGTACCGCTCTTCCTTGCCGGCCTGCCGCAGCACCGGTTCGCTGATGAAGGCGCCGCGGATGTTGGTCGGATCCTCAAGCGTGTTGGTCATCGTGAGAAAGAATCTCGTTTTTGTAGTCAGCCGGGAAGACATTGGGGTTCTCCTCAGGCTGCTTGCTGCCGCTGCCGGAGCAGCCGGTCAGGCCCACTGCAAGGACCGAAAGCAGACAGGCACTCGCCGCAATCTTCATCATCGGGCCGCCTAGTCGAGCTTGAACTTGCGCCGCCGCTGGCCGAGCGTGCGAAGTCGCAAGGCGTTGAGCTTTATGAAGCCTTCGGCATCGCGGTGATCGTAGGCCACCGCGCCCTCCTCGAACGTCACCAGCTCCTGGTCATAGAGGGAATACTTGCTCTCGCGCCCGATGACGGCGACGTTGCCCTTGTAGAGCTTGAGCCTGACGCTTCCGGTCACCAGCTCCTGGCTTTTGTCGATTGCAGCCTGCAGCATCTCCCGTTCGGGCGTGAACCAGAAGCCGTAATAGACGAGCTCTGCGTATTTCGGCATCAGCTCATCCTTGAGATGCGCCGCGCCGCGATCGAGCGTGATCGATTCAATGCCGCGATGCGCAGCCAGCAGTATCGTGCCGCCCGGCGTCTCGTACATGCCGCGGGATTTCATGCCGACGAAACGATTTTCGACGAGATCAAGCCGTCCGATGCCATTGGCCTTGCCGAGATCGTTAAGCTGTTTCAGCAGAACCGCAGGCGTGAGCTTTTTTCCGTCAATCGCAACCGGATTGCCTTTCTCGAAGGCGATCGTGATCGTGATAGGCTTGTCGGGCGCCTTTTCAGGATCGACCGTGCGGGAGAACACGTAATCCGGCACTTCCTGCGCCGGATCTTCCAGGACTTTTCCTTCCGATGAAGTATGCAACAGATTGGCATCGACCGAGAACGGCGCCTCGCCACGCTTGTCCTTGGCGATCGGAATTTGGTGCTTTTCCGCAAACTCGATCAGCTTGGTGCGCGAGGTGAGATCCCACTCGCGCCACGGCGCAATCACCGTCACGTCGGGTTTGAGCGCATAGTAGGTCAGCTCGAAACGAACCTGATCGTTGCCTTTACCGGTGGCCCCATGCGCGACCGCATCGGCCCCTACCTTCTCGGCGATCTCGATCTGCTTTTTCGCGATCAACGGCCGCGCGATGGACGTGCCGAGCAAATATTGCCCCTCATACAGCGCATTTGCCCGAAACATCGGGAAGACGTAGTCGCGCACGAACTCTTCGCGCAGGTCTTCGACGAAGATGTTTTCCTTCTTGATGCCGAGCAGCAGCGCCTTCTCGCGTGCGGGCGCGAGTTCCTCGCCCTGGCCCAGATCGGCAGTGAAGGTCACGACCTCGCAGCCGTAGTTGGTCTGCAACCACTTCAAAATGATCGAAGTATCGAGCCCGCCGGAATAAGCGAGCACGACTTTCTTAACGGTCTTCTTGGTCTTGCCGTCGGGCATTGGAAAAAACTGCTGCAGTGGAAAATTGCGGCGGACTATAGGGCCAAAGACCAGCCTCGCAAAGCGCGTCCTCGTTAACGACTTCTATTTTGTCTTTCGACTTCCACCGAACAGGCCGGCAAACAAATCGTAGCCCGGCATGGCCACGCGCTCGAGCGCCCGTTCGACGTCCTCGTCCGAGAACCGGGTCCGTCGCCAGCGATAGATGACTGCGTAAGTGATCCAAATGATCAAAAAGGTGAATATGCCGGCGAAGATGACATCCGACGGAAAATGCGCGCCGGCCATCACGCGGATAGTCCCCATCCCCATCCCGAGCGCGAGCGCCGCTGCATAGGCAAGCGCGCGCCATTGCGGCGGCGCCAGGGCGGCAGGCGCAATCGTCCACACGGCGCCCGCCACGTCGCCGGAGACGAACGAGCAATTGGCTGGACAATCGCCCCGCGGGTCCCACCAGGCGACGAAGTTCTGGTTGCCGCCGAACTGTGTCACGTCGATGGGCCGCGGCCGACCCCAATGATCTTTCAGAAGGACATTCACCAGCAAGCCCGGCGCAAGTGCCATCGTCGCGATCAGAAATACTGTTGCACGACCTGATATCAGCATTTTTCTGCGCGGCAGCAGCAACTTGACAATGAGCGCACATACGGCGGGCGCCACCAGGATGGAGCCAACCCATAGCCCGATGTCGCGCGCCTTCATCAGCGGCGGGTAGATGCGCAGCGCAAACATGTTGTGACTGCGGTCCACGAACCCGTGGAAATATCGCGCGACTTCCAAATCGAGGACGGGATAAAGCCCAAAAACCAAGCCGGCGATAACGGCAATGGCGAGCGCGATCAGCAATCCGGTGCGATCCATGCAGGCTCGTCTAGCCGACGCGCCCGTAAATAGAAAGCCGATCGCGTGGCGTCAGCGCTGCGCGTGCAAAGCCAGATCAGGCTGAGGGTACGGGCCGCCTGCGCCAGCGGCCTGCGTTGCGGCCGGCAATCAGCCAATATGCCAGGCCGCCAAGAATTCCCGCGGCGGCCGCCAATTGCAAGGTATTCGCAACCGGCGTCACATCGGTAGTGTTTTCAAGTTGAACCGAAATGTCGGACCCGTAATAGGAAGCAAGCGCAACCAGGGCACCGCCGATGCCATAGTAGAGGAAACTGCGCATGCCCACCGCCTCCAAAATTACGATCACCAGCGCGGCGGGGAATATTGCTACCGCGCCGACATAGCTGGTGGCAAAAAAAGCGGCGAAAAAAAAGATCACGCGTTCGATCGGGTCGCTATCCATTGTCGCCCATTCGGGCAGAACGATGCCGATGGCAAGCGTGATGCCGGCAACGATGATGGCAACGAGAAGTCCAAAAATAATGACAATGATCCGGCCGAAGAGTGACATCTTGCTGTATTGCCCCCAAAAAACCGCGTCGTCACTCCACCATCGCCATCGCGCGCAGTGCCATACGTTCGCGCGCCGAAAGTTTTTCTGTCGCGCTCTTGAGCTGGCCGCAGGCTGCCAGGATATCGCGCCCGCGCGGCGTGCGCACCGGCGAAGCATATCCCGCATCAAACACAATCTGTGAAAATCTTTCGATCTGCTCCCAATCCGAACACTCGTATTTGCTGCCCGGCCACGGATTGAACGGAATAAGATTGATCTTGGCAGGGATACCCTTAAGCAGCCGTATCAGCGCTTTCGCGTCGTCGGTGGAATCGTTCACCCCTTTGAGCATCACGTATTCGAACGTAATGCGCTTGGCATTCGAAACGCCGGGATAATTGCGGCACGCCTCCAGGAGCTCCGAAATCGGATATTTCCGGTTGAGCGGCACCAGCTCATTGCGCAAGTCGTCGCGCACCGCGTGCAGCGACACCGCCAGCATGCACCCGATCTCGGCGCCGGTGCGCTGGATGTTGGGGATAACGCCGGACGTGGACAACGTGATGCGGCGCTTCGAAATGCCGATGCCCTCACCATCGGCAATAATGAGCAAGGCATCGCGGACTGCCTCGAAATTGTACAGCGGCTCGCCCATCCCCATCATCACGATGTTCGTGATGCATCGATCACCGCTCGGCACGACACCGTCGGTCGGCCGCGTACCGCCCGGCCAGTCTCCAAGACTGTCCCGCGCAGCCAATACCTGGCCGACGATCTCGCCCGCCGTAAGATTGCGCACGAGCCGCTGCGTCCCCGTGTGGCAGAACGTACAATTGAGCGTGCAGCCGACCTGACTGGACACGCACAGCGTGCCCCGCTCGGTGTCGGGGATGTAAACGCACTCAACTTCGTGCGGCCGCTCACCCTGCACTTCGCCCGGCAAACGAAGCAACCACTTGCGCGTACCGTCCACCGAAACCTGCTCGGCGACGATCTCCGGCCGCGCAAGTGTAAAATGCTCGGCCAAGGTCGCGCGTAGTTCTTTCGATACGCTCGTCATGTCTTCGAACGAGGTGAACCCGCGAAAGTAGATCCAGTGCCAAAGTTGTTGCACGCGCATCTTGCGCTGCGCATCTGGCACCCCCAGGCTGCCGAGCGCAGTGGCGAGCTCCAAGCGCGTCATGCCGACGAGTGACGGCTTCTCGGGCGCCACATAGCGCTCGAGCGGCGTCTTCTCGATAGCCTCGGCGCTTTGTAAGGTCAGCGTCATGGGAACAGAGTTCACTGCCGGCTTTTTCCGGCGATCACAATGGCAAATCGCAGTCTATCTAAGCTGGATCGACCGGTCTTGCCACTCCGGTGCGGCCTGGCAAAAACCCTCGCAGCGGGTCACTTGCACTCTTCCGCCACCCTGTCGAGGGCCTGCGCGATACCCTTAAGGGAGTAAGTATCCGTGGTCTTGGTGCCGCGGCCCGATTCGCTCTTGACCACCAAGTCGGCTCCTTTGCGCATGGCATCCACCATTTGGGCCTCTTCCGCCGCATTCTTCACCCACGCACCGTCGTTCTGCGTATACATGGCGTAGGTCGCCGAGCCGATCGCTGCAGTGGCGTCGTGGCCCGATTTCTGCGGATAGCCAACGATCACTGACACTTCGTTTTTCACCTTTTCCGACGGCCGCGTCGATACGAAAGCGTATGACGCGTCCCGGTTGCGGCCGGCCGGTTCCGTCGCGGCCGATGTCGGCTTTGAAAGCGCGAAGCAGATTTTCTTGCCCCCGGGCGATGCCCTGTACGCGCCCCAGTCTCCGAACTGACCGAGCAGGACGGCCTGATCGGTTGGACTTGCAGCGGCCTTCTTCTGCTGGGCGGAGGCTGATGCGGCGCATAGGCAAGCCGACATCAAGACAATGAGCGTGCGAAGCAATGCTGTCGTGTTCATCGGGTCCTACCGGCGACGTATTGACGGTCGTTGAGCCGCCCCCATAAAGAATCGCTGGATATTAGCCCAATACTGACGAAAGTCGGCAATGTGAAGGCGGCAATCCACCGCCCGCAGACCATGGTAGAACCGCGGCATTAATCCGCACTCCGACGACTGGAAGGCCATGAAAGCACTGCTCTGCACGCGTCACGGAACACCCGATGATCTCGAGCTTGCCGACGTTCCCGATCCTGTCGCCGCATCCGGCGAAGCTGTCGTGCGCATCAAGGCCGCTGCATCTGAATTTCTTCGACACGCTGATCATCGCCAACAAGTACCAGACCAAGCCGCCGCTGCCGTTTTCACCGGCCGCGGAATTTGCCGGCACGGTTGAAAGTGTCGGCTCTGACGTGAGTGCGGTGAAGATCGGCGATCGCGTCATCGGCTGCCTCACCCACGGCGCAGCGCGTGAAAAAATTGCAGCGCCCGCCGGCAAGCTCATCAAGATACCGGATGCACTTGATTTTGACCGGGCAGCCGGCCTTTGCATCACCTATGGCACAACGCTTCACGCGTTGAAGGACCGTGCGAAATTGCGTGCCGGCGAAACCCTCGCCGTCCTTGGTGCCTCCGGCGGAGCGGGTCTTGCGGCAGTCGAACTTGGCAAGCTGATGAATGCCCGCGTTATCGCCTGCGCATCCTCGGACGAAAAACTGGCGTTCGCCAAAAAGCACGGCGCCGATGATACGATCAACTACGGGAAAGATGATCTGAAGGACGCACTCCGCCGTGTTACGGACGGCCGGGGCGTCGATGTCATCTACGATCCGGTCGGCGGACCTTATACCGAGCCTGCATTGCGTTCGATCGCGTGGCAGGGCCGGTTTCTCGTGGTCGGCTTCGCCGCCGGCGACATTCCGAAACTGCCGCTCAATCTCGTGCTGCTCAAGGGCTGCGACGTGGTCGGCGTATTCTGGGGCTCGTGGATGGACCGCGATCCGCAAGGCCATCGCGCGAACACCGAACAGTTGATGGCCTGGTGCGTGGACGGAAAATTGTCATCGCACATTCATGCGATCTATCCGCTGGCGGACGCCCCGACAGCGCTCAAGGCCCTCGCGGCAAGGCAAGTGATGGGAAAAGTAATCTTGCGGCCGTGATTTGTTGCGGCCTGCTCTACTTCAGACTCGCCAGAACGCGCTGCGCTGCGTCGCGATGCTCAGGACGAATGTGATCCGTCACCAGCTTGATGGCTGCGGCGAGAAAGGCCGCATCATCGGTGAAGCCCAGCACCGGCAGAAAGTCCGGAATGGCATCGATAGGCAGAACGAAATAGGCAAGTGCGCCGACCAGCGTCGCCTTCACCGATGTGGGTGTTTTGCGGTCGAAGGCGCAATAATAGGCGGTCAGCAGCTCTTCGGCGAATGGGATCGACGCAGCAACGCCTTGTAGCTTGCGCCAGAACTGACGCCTCAACGCGTCATCCTTGCGACCCTCGAATGCCGCCTCTGCCGATGAGTATGCCATGTTCAACTATGTGGTTGGCAATTCAGGCGTCTGCAAGGCCACGGCTATCCGGCAATTTTATCCATGGCCTCGGCAAGCTTCACATCGCGGTCGGTCAGGCCGCCGGCGTCATGCGTGGAGAGGGTTACGTCCACCGTCTTATAGACATTGAACCACTCCGGATGATGGTCCATTTTTTCCGCGACCAGCGCCGCGCGCGTCATGAAGCCGAAGGCCTGGTTGAAGTCCTTGAACACGAATTTCTTCGTGATGGCGTCGCGGCCGCTCGTCTCCGACCAGCCCTTAAGTCCGGCCAGCGCTGATTTACGGGCATCTCCGGTAAGTTTGCTGCTCATGATCGAGCCTCGCTTTGTTTTGCCCCGCTATCCGCCGGCTGTGGGCCGACGCCGCGCCCTCGCATTACGCTACGCTCGATATTAACTCATTGAGGCAGATACCGACCATACGAGGCATTCATGTCCTGGTCCCTGAATATCGGCAGAGTGGCCGGCACCGTCGTCCGCGTCCACCTCACCTTCCTGCTGTTTCTCGCCTGGATCTTCGCGGCGAGCTACGCCTCGGGCGGCGCCGCCACCGCATGGGACAGCCTCATCTTCATGGTGCTCCTGTTCCTATGCGTGCTGCTGCACGAGTTCGGGCACATTTTCACTGCCCGCGCCTTCGGCGTGCCCACGCCTTACGTAACGCTGCTGCCGATCGGCGGCGTGGCCCAGCTCGAACGCATTCCGGAAGAGCCGTGGGAGGAGTTCCTCATCGCGATCGCTGGGCCGTTGGTCAACGTCGTCATTGCGGCCGTGTTGGTCTATCTGTTTGGCGCCGAGTTGCAGACCCGCGCGGCGGCAGCGGTGGACAACATGGGGATCCCGCTTCGTCGACCGCCTCGCGGCGGTGAATCTTTTTCTTGCCCTGTTCAACATGATCCCCGCCTTCCCTATGGACGGCGGCCGTGTGCTGCGGGCCTTGCTGGCGAGCCGGTTTGGCTACGTGCGCGCCACTGAGATCGCCGCTTCTATCGGGCAATTCGTCGCCTTCGCGCTCGGCTTCATCGGGCTGATGTCCAACCCGATCCTGATCTTCATCGCCATTTTCGTCTATCTCGCGGCGTCTTCGGAGGCGCATATGGTGGCGTTGCGCGCGGCTTCGCGCGGGGTGCCGGTGACCTACGCCATGATGACGCAGTTTGCGACGCTGTCGCCGCACGCGCATGTCGACGAGGCGGTGCAGACATTGCTGCAAACGAGCCAAAGCGAATTTCCAGTGGTTGACGACTTCGGCAAGCCGGTCGGCGTCCTCGGCCGCGCTGATTTGATTCGCGCCATCAAGACGCGCGGCGCGGATGCGCGCGTGTCCGATGCCATGACCGCGGAACTGCCGACCATCAGCCATCGAGTCACGCTGGAACAGGCATTCAAACTGCTGCAGCAGAAATCGGCACCGGCCGTCGGCATTACGGACGCCGCCGGCAAGCTGGCAGGACTCGTTACCAGCGAAACCATTGCCGAAATGATGATGTTGCAGGAGGCGTTGCCCGGAGGCATCCGACTCGGGCCGTGGGGTCGCCCGGCGGGAGCTTAACCTCGGTTTTCGGCCATGCGCTGGAAGCGGTTGCATCCGTGCCGCCCGTGACTATATTGCAGCGCAAACGCGCCGCGTCGCGGGCCCCCACCGGGGCCCGCGCTTTGATTTCTGGAACTTGAAATGGATCTTCGAAACGTCGCCATCATCGCGCACGTCGACCACGGCAAGACGACGCTGGTCGACCGGCTGTTGCAGCAATCGGGCGCATTCCGCGAGAACCAGCGCGTGATCGAGCGTGCGATGGATTCCAACGATCTCGAGCGCGAGCGCGGTATCACGATCTTGGCCAAGGCGGCCTCGGTGGTGTGGAAGGACACGCGCATCAATATCGTGGACACGCCCGGCCACGCCGATTTCGGCGGCGAAGTCGAACGGATTTTGAACATGGTCGACGGCGCGCTGGTACTGGTCGACGCGGCCGAAGGGCCGCTGCCGCAGACCAAGTTCGTTGTCTCCAAGGCGCTGAAGATGGGTCTCAAACCCATCGTCGTCATCAACAAGGTCGACCGCACCGATGCCCGGCCTACACAGGTCCTCAACGAAGTCTTCGACCTGTTCGCTGCGCTCGACGCCACCGACGAACAGCTCGATTTCCCGATCCTTTACGGTTCGGCCAAGCAGGGCTGGATGGCGACGAGCCTGGACGGATCACACGATGATGGCATGAAGCCGCTGTTCGACCTGGTGCTGCGCCACGTCAGGCCGCCGGTCGTGGAAAATGGCCCGTTCCGTCTGCTTGGCACCATCCTCGAAGCCAATCCTTACCTCGGCCGTATAGTTACTGGCCGCATCACGTCGGGCTCGGTAAAACCCAATCAGCAGATAAAAGTGCTCGATCACGACGGAAAGTTGATCGAGAGCGGCCGCATCACCAAGGTGCTCGCGTTCCGCGGACTCGAGCGCACCGCGGTGGAAGAGGCGTCAGCGGGGGACATCGTCGCAATCGCAGGCCTGCCGAATGCGACCGTCGCGATGACGATCTGCGACCCCTTGGTTGAGACGCCCCTTCCCGCCCAGCCAATCGATCCGCCGACACTGGCGATGATCTTCCGCGTCAACGATTCTCCGCTCGCCGGCACCGAAGGCGACAAAGTCACCGGCCGCATGATCCGTGATCGGCTGCTGCGCGAGGCAGAGGGCAATGTCGCACTGCGCGTGCGCGAATCCGATGAAAAGGATTCCATGGAAGTCGCGGGTCGCGGCGAATTGCAGCTCGGTATCCTTATTGAGACGATGCGGCGCGAAGGCTTCGAGCTTTCGGTGTCGCGTCCAAAGGTATTGCTCCAGGAGGATCCCGCTACCGGCGAAGTGCTGGAGCCGATCGAGGAAGTTGTCATCGATCTCGACGAAGAACATTCCGGAATCGTCGTACAGAAGATGGCGGAACGCAAAGCCGATATGACGGAAATGAAGCCGTCGGGCGGCGGCCGCCTGCGTCTCGTCTTTCATGCGCCGACACGCGGTCTCATCGGCTATCAGGGCGAATTGCTCACTGACACGCGCGGCACGGCGATCATGAATCGTCTGTTCCATGCTTATGCGCCGTACAAAGGACCGATCCAGGGCCGCCGCAATGGCGTGCTGATTTCCAACGACAAGGGCGACGCCGTCGCTTACGCGCTGTGGAATCTTGAAGACCGCGGCCCGATGATGATCGAGCCAGGCTGGAAGGTTTATAACGGGATGATCGTGGGCGAGCACACGCGCGGTAACGATCTCATCGTCAACGTGCTCAAAGGCAAGAAGCTCACCAATATCCGCACGACGTCCAAGGACGAGGCCGTGCGGTTGACGCCGCCGATCCGCATGACGCTCGAAAAAGCGCTCGCCTATATCGAGGACGACGAGCTGGTTGAGGTGACACCGAAGTCGATCCGTCTGCGCAAGAAACTGCTCGACGAGAACGACCGCAAGAAGGAAGAGCGGAAGAAGGAAGCCGAGACGGTCTGACGCGCGGCGCACGCTGGAAGGCAAGTCGAATCAGTAGGCCTACCCACGCGCGGCAAACGGTACGGCGCCATGACGCCCACATGGAACCGGATGATTCGACGCCGCCGGTTTGATGCCCCAAACATCATTTTTCCTCCACACGCCCGGCGTTTTGGCAGCTGTGACCAGTAATCCACACCGTTAACCCATCATTAACGATAGGGCTTGAAGGCCGGAAATTTCGTTGCTTCTATCGCGGAATGAGTACGACCCTCATAGAGATTCGCCGCGCGAAGTCTTCGGATGCGGTGGACGTCGCCGATACGCACGACGAGGCGTGGCGGACGGCCTATCAGGGAATCATCCCGGGCAACGAGCTCGACAAGCTGATCAACCGGCGCGGACCTGACTGGTGGGACTCCGCGATCCGCAAGGGCAGCCGTATCACCATCCTCCAGTTTGGCGAGCGCGTGGCGGGCTACGCCAACTACGGACGCAATCGCGCGCGCAGCCTCTTCTACGACGGCGAGATTTACGAACTTTATCTGCGCCCGGAGTTCCAGGGGCTCGGGTTCGGCCGCCGCCTGTTCACCGCGGCTCGCAGGGATCTCAATCAGAGCGGATTGAAAAGCCTGGTGGTGTGGGCGCTGTCCGATAACGAGCCGGCGATGGAATTCTATCGTGCCCTCGGCGGTCGTGCGGTCGCGCGCTCCTCGGAGCGCTTCGGCGCAAAGACACTCGATAAAGTCGCCTACGCCTGGCAGGCGTAATCACACTTTCGGCGCGGGCAGGCCCTTTTGCGCGCAAGCCGCGCGCAAGGTGTTCAACAGCAGACACGCGATCGTCATCGGACCAACACCGCCCGGAACCGGCGTGACCGCGCCGGCAACTTGCATCGCTTCCGCGTAGGCGACATCGCCTACGATCCGTGATTTCCCCCATCGCCCGGCACGCGATTGATGCCGACATCGATGACCGTGGCACCCGGCTTGATCCAGTCACCGCGGACCATTTCGGCACGGCCGATCGCAGCAATGAGCAGATCGGCGCCGCGGCACACGGCCGGCAAATCATTCGTCTTCGAATGCGCGACCGTCACCGTCGCGTTCTCGGCGAGCAGCAACTGCGCGACCGGCTTGCCGACGATGTTGGATCGCCCGATAACCACGGCTGCAAGGCCGGCGAGCGATTCATGCACGGACTTCGCGAGCAACACGCAGCCCATCGGCGTGCAGGGAACCAATGCCGGCAGGCCACTGGCGAGCCGCCCTGCGTTGAGCGGATGAAAGCCATCGACGTCTTTGGAAGGATCGATGGCCGCGATGACCTTCTGCGCGTCTATCTGCTTCGGCAACGGCAGTTGGACGAGAACGCCGCTCACCTCTTCGTTCGCGTTGAGTTCCGAGATGAGTGCGATCAGCTCCGGTTCGCTCGTGCTCGCCGGTAATTTGTGGTCGAAGGCCTTCATGCCTGCCTCGGCCACGGCCTTGGACTTGGTGCGGACATAGACCTCGCTCGCTGGATTTTCGCCGACGAGAACGACGGCAATCCCCGGCACGATTCCGCGATCGCGCCGCAGCCGGTGCACGGCATCCGCGATCCTGCCGCGTAAATCCGCGGCGATCGTCTTTCCGTCAATTATACGCGCGCTCATGATCCGTTTGCCCTGCCGGACAAGCCTTAGCGCGGTGCGGCGATTTTCTCCAGCGCTGCGACAAGCGTTGGGCCATCGCCCGAAATGTTCAGCCGCTTGATGCGGGCGGTGGCGCCCGCCACCAGGCTCACATCGCGCGGTGGGACGCCCACGGCCTTGGCAATCAGCTTTATCAGCGCCGCGTTGGCCTCGCCTTCGCTCGGCGCTGCCCGCACCCTGATTTTGAGCACGGCGCGATTATCCGACATGGTCTCGATGCCGTCGATTGCATCACGGCCGCCCTTTGGCGTCAGTCGCACCACGACTACGACGCCGCTGGCTATCGGCGACCAGGGTTTTCCGCCATGCACAGCCACTTAAACGAAGAACTTGGCGATGTTTGGAATTATCACAGCCTGAATGAATAAGATGAGCAGGATTAAAATTACAGGCGACACATCGATGCCACCAAGATTTGGGAGCAAGCGCCTAATTGGCCGTAGTAGTGGTTCGGTGATCCTGTACAGAAATTCGCCGACTGTGTGAACGATAGGGTTAC
>CAVQYD010000047.1:0-9043 GCA_963718035.1 uncultured Alphaproteobacteria bacterium
TCGGTCTCGTGGTGCCGCAGCGCGAGCCGATGACACCGACCACCGCTGCTTTGGTGGCAGAAGCACGCCGTCTTGCTCCACAACTGTCAGGCTGACCTTATTGGCTGCCCAGTCTCGACAATTAGCAACTAGACGGGTGCAATCGAGGGCGACGGCAGCGTGACGAGGTTGTCATCCTCGTTGCGGGTTTTGTCCTTCCGCCCGCGTGTCGATTTGCCCTTGGTGTTCTCCGCTTTGCGCAATTTCATGCGCCGCTCGTAAAACGTGACGATGTTCCGCGCGGTCTGCTGGCTGAGCTTGCGATAGCGCTCGAACGCCACCGTGATGTCGTCGGGCTGAAGATTCCGGTTCGCAGCGAACATAACGAGCATTTCGCGCGCCGTCGTCCAGGAGCAGCCGGCCGCCTTGGCCAGGAGCAACAGCATGTCCTCGCCCTCGTCAAGCAAAGCGCGCTCGACCAGATCGACCGGGAAAACGCCCAGGCGAGCGAGCGCGACAACAGTTTTTTCGAAATCCTGCGCGTGGGCGGGGCCGTGAACGCTGGCCTCGGTGATGGGCTGGACATTGAAACGGCGCTTGGCTTCGCGCACGGCAACGGCATGCGCGCGGGAACCCTTGCGGACCTCACGTTGCATCGCGGTCGCGACGTCGTCGACGGTATCGCGAATGGCGGCGACCATTTGCGGATTGGAGGCCTCCAGCTTGGCGCGAACCTTCGAAGAGGCCGCTTCCAGCAATTTGAGGAAATATTGCCGCGGGAGATCGCTGCGCTCGCCGAGAGCCAAGGTCAGCTTGCGGTCGTAGCGGGCACGGGTGGTCAACTTGCCGAAGCCGGCGAGAGAAAACCGCGCGCCTTTGTTCTTCACGACTTTATGGACAACCCGTTGGTCGCCGCGCTCGACCAGGACAT
Source organism: uncultured Alphaproteobacteria bacterium (assembly GCA_963718035.1). Taxonomy (GTDB): domain Bacteria; phylum Pseudomonadota; class Alphaproteobacteria; order Rhizobiales; family Xanthobacteraceae; genus Pseudolabrys. The sequence continues at coordinate 911 of CAVQYD010000047.1, forward strand.
CGGTCACCTTTTCGCTCAGTTTCAGGCGCTGCGCGATCGCATAAAGGTGGTCCTGGCTTTTGGTGGTGGCATTTTCAACGAGATCGTCGTCGGTCAGACGCTCGGAATAGATGAGGACGGGCTCCGCAACCTCGATTGCATCGTCGAACGCGAGCGAGCGAATGAGCACCGGCGGGGCATTGTCGATGACCGCCAGCCGATGCGCGAGCGTAGCGCGCGCCTTGACCTCGATGTCAACGGTCAGGCGGCGCAACACGTCATCGAACAGAGAAATCTGCTCGTCGGAATAGCTGCGCGAGCCGGCGGCAAACAGGTCGGCGACCCGATCAATGATCTTCAGGCGGTGCTTGGCGGTCGCGCCGGCGACCGGGCTGACCAGGTCGTCGAGAATCGAACGGCTTTCGGCGAGTGCGCTGGCCGTATTGGATGCGGTGCTCATTGCCATGGCAAGTTCTTTGCAACTCAATGAATTTGGACGCCGCCCCCGGCTACGCGGTCGATCGCGCGACCGGAGCGGGTACGAACCTACCGCAAAGGTGCAAAAACTCGCTGTACAAGCCCGGTCAAAAAAAACGAAAAATTTTAGCGAATTCGTACACAACTGCGACCCGACCCCGCGCCGCCCGGCGCAAAAAGGGCCCGATTTCTCGGGCCCTTTTAATTCCTGCGGCGTGGGAGCGGTCTTTAGAACAAGCCGACGATCTTGCCGTCCTTGACGTCGATCGAGTCAGCCGACGGCACTTTCGGCAGCCCTGGCATAGTGAGGATCTCGCCGCAGATCGCCACCACGAACTCGGCGCCAGCGGACAGCCGCACCTCGCGCACATTGATGGTGTGGTCAGCCGGCGCACCCTTGGCGTCCGGATTGGTCGAGAACGAGTACTGCGTCTTGGCGATGCAAATCGGCAACTTGCCATAACCCATTTCCTCCCAGCTCTTGAGCTGGTCCTTCACCGACTTGTCGGCAGTCACGTGCTTAGCGCGGTAGATTTCACGCGCAATCGTCTCGATCTTTTCGAATAGCGGCGTTTCGTCGGGATAGAGGAACTTGAGCTTGCTCTTACCCTCGTCGATCACCTTTACCACCGTCTTGGCCACGTCGGCCGCACCAGCCCCGCCCATCGCCCAGTGATCGGCCATCAGCGCCTCGACGCCGAGCGCCTTGCACTTCTCCTTCACCAGCGCGATCTCGGCCTCGGTGTCGGCGGAGAAACGATTGATCGACACCACAGCGGGCAGGCCGAATTTCTTCACGTTCTCGACGTGCCGCTGCAGGTTGGCCATGCCCGCTTCGAGCGCCTTCAGATTCTCGGACTTGAGATCCTCTTTCTTGACGCCGCCATGCATCTTGAGCGCGCGAATGGTGGCAACCAGCACCACGCAATCGGGAGTAAGGCCAGCCTTGCGGCATTTGATATCGATAAATTTCTCGCCGCCGAGGTCGGCACCGAAGCCCGCCTCCGTCACGACATAGTCGGCGAGCTTGAGGGCGGTCGTGGTCGCCAACACCGAGTTGCAGCCGTGCGCAATATTGGCGAAGGGACCGCCGTGAATAAAGGCAGGCGTGCCTTCCAGTGTCTGCACCAAATTCGGCGCGAGGAACTCCTTGAGCAATGCCGTCATGGCGCCGTGCGCCTTGAGGTCGCGCGCGCGGACCGGCTTTCGGTCGCGCGTATAGGCGACGATAATGTTGCCAAGCCGTTCCTTGAGGTCGTCGAGATTCTTGGCAAGACAGAAGATCGCCATCACTTCCGAAGCGACGGTGATGTCGAAACCGGCCTCGCGCGGATAGCCGTTGGCGACACCGCCGAGCGAGCAGACGATCTCGCGCAACGCGCGGTCGTTCATATCCATGACGCGACGCCACGTTACGCGGCGGAAGTCGATGCCGAGCGCATTGCCCCAGTAGATGTGGTTGTCGATCAGCGCCGACAGCAGATTATGCGCCGACGTGATGGCGTGGAAGTCGCCCGTGAAATGCAGGTTGATGTCTTCCATCGGCACCACCTGCGCGTAGCCGCCGCCGGCGGCCCCACCCTTCATGCCGAACGAGGGCCCGAGGCTCGGTTCGCGCAGACAGAGCATCGCCTTCTTGCCGATATGGTTGAGGGCGTCAGTTAGCCCCACCGTCGTCGTGGTCTTGCCCTCGCCGGCGGGCGTCGGCGTGATCGCCGTAACCAGGATCAGTTGCCGTCCTTCTTGCCCTTGAGGGAATTGATGAAGTCCATCGACACCTTGGCCTTGTAGTGGCCGTAAGGCTCGAGGTTCTCCGCCGCGATGCCGAGCTTCTCCTTTGCAACGTCGAGGATCAGGCGCTTTTTGGCGGTCTGCGAGATTTCAATGTCGGACTTCGGATTCTGGTGTTGCGAGGCGGGCATGGGAGACGATCCATCAAATGAAAGAGAAACGGGAGGGCGGGAAGGGGAAAATGCGGCGGGTCAGGTGAACCTTGCTTTCACGGCGATATTTGCGGATTTCGCCCATTCGCCGGCATCGATTTTCTTGCCGTCGGCGGGCTGGACGCGGGTGACCTTGAAGCGGCCGTCGGCGCAAACCACGGTGAAGCCATCCGCCTCGACGGCGGCGATTTCACCGAGCTTGCCGCCAATGCCTTTCGGATCCTTCGCCGGGATCGGCTTGGCGTCGAAAATCTTCAGCTGCTTGCCGTCGAGTGTCGTCCACGCGCCGGGCGCCGGATTGCAACCGCGGATGAGCCGGTCGATTTGCTCCCACGGCTTGCCCCAATCGATCTTCGCGTTCTCCGGCGTGCAGCGCCCTTCGTAGGTGGCTTTCGATTCATCCTGCTTGATGCGGGGCGCCTTCCCGGCCTTCACCAGGTCGACGCCTTCGAGCATCGCGTCGACACCCATCGGGAAAAGGCGATCAAAGTAGACGGTGCCAAGCGTGTCGGTACTGGAAATCGGCGTCTTCTTCTGCACGAGGATGTCGCCCGTATCGAGCCCGTTGTCCGGCCAGAAGATCGAAAGCCCCGTCTCCTTCTCGCCCTTGATGATCGGCCAGTTGATGGCGCTGGCGCCGCGATAGGCGGGCAGCAGCGAGGGGTGATACTGAATCGATCCGTGCGTCGGGATGTTGAGGAAATCTTCCGGCACGAAGAGCGTGACAAAGGCCATGACCTGCAGGTCGGGCTTGAGCGCCTTGAATTCTTCCCAGACTTTCGGGTCCTTGTAGGAGGCCGGCTGATAGACCGGGAGCTTCGCTGCAATCGCGGCTTCCTTGAGTGGATCGGCTTTGGCGCCTTCTTTTTCCGGCGCCGCGTAGACCGCGATGACGTTATCTCCGCGCTTGAGCAGCGCTTCCAGGACGGCCTTACCGAAGGCCTGCTGGCCATGAACGACGATACGCATTCAACCCCTCCTCTTCCGCTCATGCCCGCGAAAGCGGGCATCCAGCACTTTTGTCGTCTGGGTCCCCGCTTTCGCGAGGACGAACGGTCTACGCTGCCTTTTCTTCCTTCTTCGGCGCGCTAAGGGCGCCGGAGTTCTTGATTTCGGCAATGTCTTTCGCCGAGAGCTTGAGCACGTCCTTCAGAATCTCGTCGGTGTGCTCGCCAAGCAGGGGCGAGCGCTTCACCTCGGAGATCGAATCCGACATTTTGATCGGATTACCGACCGTCAGGTACTTGCCGCGGGTCGGATGATCGACCTCGACCACCGTGCCGGTCTTGCGCAGCGACGGCTCCTCGGCGATTTCCTTCATCGACAGGATCGGACCGACGGGGATATCGACTTTGTTGCAGATTTCCATGACCTCGAACTTGGTCTTGGTCATGGTCCACTGCTCGATGCGCTCGAAGATCTTCTTGAGCTTCGGCAACCGCGCGCGCGGCGTGACGTAGTCCGGATCGGTCTTCCATGTCGGCTCGCCGATCAGATCGCAGATTTCGCCCCACACCGGTGCCTGGGTGATGAAGTAGATGTAGGCGTCGGGGTCGTTCTCCCAGCCCTTGCACTTCAGGATCCAGCCGGGCTGGCCGCCGCCTGAATCGTTGCCGGCACGCGGCACTGACGCGCCGAACGGCACTCCCTCTCCGTACTGGCTGTATTCGGTGAGCGGGCCGACCTTGAGCCGCTGCTGGTCGCGCAATTTCACCCGGCAGAGATTGAGCACGCCATCCTGCATGGCGGCGAGCACCTTTTGCCCACGGCCGGTGCGATTGCGCTGGAAGAGCGCGCAGACGATGCCGAGCGCAAGATGAAGCCCGGTGCCGCTGTCGCCGATCTGCGCGCCGGTAACCAGCGGCGCGCCCTCGCGGAAACCCGTGGTCGAGGCCGAGCCGCCGGCGCACTGCGCGACGTTCTCGTAGACCTTGCAGTCTTCGTAAGGGCCGGGGCCGAAGCCCTTCACGGAAGCAACGACCATGCGTGGGTTGAGCTTGTGGATGTGGTCCCAGGTGAGCCCCATGCGGTCGAGCGCGCCGGGCGCGAAATTCTCGACCAGCACATCGCAAGTCTTGATCAGCTCGTTGAGCACGCGCTTGCCCTGCGGGTGCTTGGAATCGATCGTGATCGAGCGCTTGTTGTGGTTGAGCATCGTGAAATAGAGCGAGTCGGCGCCCTTCACATCCACCAGCTGGCCACGCGTGATGTCGCCGACGCCCGGGCGCTCGACCTTGATCACGTCGGCGCCGAACCAGGCCAGCAATTGTGTGCAGGTCGGGCCCGATTGCACGTGGGTGAAATCGAGAATGCGCACGCCGGTGAGTGCCTTGCCGGCCTGGCCCCAGGCCTTGCTCGACGGCCGTGGCAGATGGCCGTTGCCGTTCGCCTTTTTGGCGGCGATGGCTTTGGACTTGAGCTTCACGACTTTTCTGGATGCCGCTTTGGCTCTTCCTTTGCCTTTTGACTTCTTGCGCGTAGCCATTGACGTTTTTCCTCTTGAATTCTCTGAGCTGGAACCGGTTATTTCTTCTTCTGAAGCTTGCTTTGCGGATTGAGATTGCCGATGCGGCCGCTCTCACTGCCGGCGGCAGGGTCGATCACCGCGTTGATGAGCGTCGGCTTGCCGCTATCCATCGCGGCGTTGACGGCGCGCTTGAGTTCGTCGGGGCTGGTCGCATTGACACCGACGCCGCCGAACGCCTCGATCATCTTGTCGTAGCGCGAGCCTTTGACAAACACCGTCGTCGCTGGATCCGAGTTCGCACTATTGGTGTCCGTGCCGCGATAGATGCCGTCATTGTTGAAGATGACGACGCAGACCGGCAGCTCGTAGCGGCAGACCGTCTCGATCTCCATGCCGGAGAAGCCGAAGGCCGAGTCGCCCTCGACGGCGAGCACCGGCTTGCCGGTCTCGATCGAGGCGCCGATCGCGTAGCCCATGCCGATACCCATCACGCCCCAGGTGCCGACGTCGAGACGCTTGCGCGGCTGGTACACGTCGATGATACCGCGCGCGAGATCGAGCGTGTTGGCGCCTTCGTTCACCAGGATCGCGTCGGGCCGCTCCTTGACGATCGTGCGCAGCACGCCGAGCGCGCCGTGGTAATCCATCGGCGAATTGTTGTTCATCAGCCGCGGCGCCATCTTGGCGACGTTCTCTTCGCGCTTCTTCGCGACGGAGCCGGTCCAATCCGCCGGCGGGGCCGGCCAGTTGCCGCCCATGCCTGAAAGCAGCGCGGAAATGCAGGAGCCGATATCGCCGACCACAGGCGCGGCAATCTCGACGTTCGAAGTCCATCTCCTTCGGCTCGATGTCGACCTGGATGAATTTCTTCGGCGCGTCGCCCCAGGTCTTGCCCTTGCCGTGCGACAGCAGCCAGTTGAGGCGCGCGCCGATCAGCAGGACGACGTCGGAGTCTTTCAGCACCGTCGACCGCGCCGCACCGGCACATTGCGGATGCGTGTCGGGCAGCAGGCCCTTGCCCATGCTCATCGGTAGGAACGGCGCGCCGCTCTTCTCGACGAAGGCGCGGATCTGATCGTCGGCCTGCGCGTAAGCCGCGCCTTTGCCAAGGATGATCAACGGGCGCTTGGCGCTCTTGAGAACGTCGAGCGCGCGCTTGACCGCGTCCGGCGCCGGAATTTGCGCCGGCGCGGCGTCGATCACTTTCACCAGCGACTTCTTGCCGGCCTCGGCATCCATCACCTGGCCGAAAAGCTTGGCCGGCAGGTCGAGATAGACGCCGCCCGGGCGGCCCGAGACCGCGGCGCGGATAGCGCGCGCAATGCCGATGCCGATGTCCTGCGCATGCAGGATGCGGAATGCCGCCTTGCAGAGCGGCTTGGCGATTGCGAGCTGGTCCATCTCCTCGTAGTCGCCCTGCTGCAGGTCGACGATCTCGCGCTCGGAAGAGCCCGAGATCAGGATCATCGGGAAGCAGTTGGTCGTCGCATGCGCGAGCGCGGTGAGCCCATTGAGGAAGCCGGGCGCCGAAACGGTGAGGCAGATGCCCGGCTTCTTGGTCAGGAAGCCGGCGATCGACGCCGCATAGCCGGCATTCTGCTCGTGGCGGAACGAAATGACGCGGATGCCGGAGGCTTGCGCCATGCGGCCGAAATCGGTGATCGGAATTCCCGGCACGCCATAGATGGTGTTCAGGCCGTTGAGCTTGAGCGCGTCGATGATGAGGTGAAATCCGTCCGTCAGCTCCTGTTCCGCTTCCGGCGCGGTTTCGGGCTTTGCCTTCACTGCTGCTTCGGCCATGGCTTCTCCCTCGCTTTATTCGTTCAATCGAGATAATCGGCATAGTGCGACACGTGATCGGCGAGGCCGAGCGCGTGGTCGCGCACCAGATCTTCCGCGCGATCGGTCGTCGCGCGCTTCAAGCGCTTCGATGATGTTCATATGATCGCGGATCGAGCGGTCGGCGCGATCCTTCTCGCCGATGGTCTTGCGGCGGATCATGCGCATATGCGTGAACAGATTCTCGGCGAGGTCGATCAGCACGTCGTTGCGGCTGAGCCGGATGATGGTCTGGTGAAACTCGATGTTGACGTCGGAATATTCGTCGAGGTGCGCGCGCAGCTTGCCGTTCTCGAAGGTCGCGAACATCTTGCGCAGGCCCGCGATTTCCTCGTCGCTCGCGCGTCTGGGTGATCAGGCGCGCCGCCATGCTTTCGAGCGCCGCCCAGGCGGTGATCATCTCGATCACCTCGCGCTTGGTCTTGCGCACGACGTAGATGCCGCGGCGCGGCACCGAGCGCACGAAGCCTTCGCTCTCGAGCTGCGCCATGGCTTCGCGCACCGGCGTGCGGCTGATGCCGAAATCCTGCGCCAGCTTGCGCTCGTCGAGACGGATGTCGTCGCGGCTGCGGTAGATGTCCATCGCCACGATCGCGTTCTTCAACGCGGCGTAGGCCTTGTGCTTGAAGCTCGGCGTCACATCGATCGGCGCGAGCGCGGGGTGCGGCGCAAGCGGCGGCGGGGGCAGGACGCGGCCGGAAACGCCGACGCGACGGGGGTTACGGTCTCGGCTACTCATGACTGGTATACAATATGCCAGACAGGTCGGACAGGCGCAACCCGCCCGAATTAGCGGCCCGATTTCGTCGGCTGGCGCTGGTAGATCGCGCGCTACTGCGCCGGCCGCAACTTGCCGGATCGCAGCCAGGTCCAACCTGCCTGAATGATCGGCCAGAACAGCGCGATCAGGCCGAGCGCCATGATCGTGCTCACCAGACCGTTCGACCAGAACACGCCGAGGCCGCCTTGCGAGGCAAGCAGCGACTGGCGGAAAGCCTCTTCGGCTTTGTCGCCAAGCACGATCGCCAGCACCATCGGCGCCAGCGGGTAGTTGCACTTCTTCATGAAGTAACCGGCGACGCCGAACACCAGCATCATCACCACATCGAAGGTGTTGTTGTGCACGGTGTAGGCGCCGATCGCGCACAGCACCAGGATGACCGGCGCGATCACGCTGAACGGAATGCGCAGGATCGCGGCGAACAGCGGCACGCAGGTCAGCACGATGATGAGGCCGACGATGTTGCCCATATACATGCTGGCGATCAGGCCCCAGACGAAATCCTTCTGCTCGGTGAACAGAAGCGGGCCCGGCTGCAGGCCCCAGATCAGCAAGCCGCCCAGCAGCACCGCGGCCGTCGGCGAGCCGGCACGCCGAGCGCAATCATCGGGAGCAGCGCCGACGTACCGGCGGCATGCGCGGCGGTC
>CAVQYD010000048.1:0-47856 GCA_963718035.1 uncultured Alphaproteobacteria bacterium
CGGCCGCGAAGCGGGCCGCAAGCGATGACGTTTCGCGAAGCGGACTATAAAGATTGAGACGCAAGCCGCGTACACCGTGCGCAGCCATCGCGGAAAGCGTGCGTGCCGATGTCATTTCTGGGTTGATGACCGCAACACCCCGCCCTCTTCCGGCCAATGCATCGACGCTTTCCAGCAGCATGCTGTTATCGGTGCCATAAAAGCTCGGTTGCACAATGACAAACCGCCTGATAGCGCGCGAGGCGGACACCCGCTCGAGCTGCTTCAGGGTGGCGACGTCTGCAAGATAGGTTCGCTCGGCGACTTGCGGGTAACGATCCGCCGGACCAACGATATGGACGTGACTGTCGCAGCGCATTCGGCAGTCACGCGCGCAGCCGCGCGGCAACCGCATCGCCGGTTTCACGCGTGCTCAGCCGCCCGCCGACATCGGTAGTCGACTCTTTTGCCGCAATCGCCGCCTCGACCGCCTTCTCGATGGCGCCGGCGGCAGCTTCGAACGATTTGGCCTTGCTGCGGCGGCCATACCAGGCGAGCAGCATCGCAGCCGACACAATGAGCGAAAGCGGATTGGCGACGTTCTTGCCCGCGATATCCGGTGCCGAGCCGTGGGCGGCCTGAGCCATTCCGTGATCGGTACCGGCGTTGAGGGAGGCGGCCATCCCGAGACTGCCCGACAATTCGGCCGTCAGGTCGGACAGGATATCGCCGTACATGTTGGACGTAACGATACGTCAAAACGCTGCGGATTGCGCACGACGTGCGCCATCATGGCATCGACGATCACGTCATCGACGGTAACTGCCGGAAACTCCTTACCAACGTCCCGGCACGCCTCCATGAACAATCCGTCCGTGACTTTCAGCACATTGGCTTTGTGCACAATCGTGACATGCTTCCGGCGGGTCATTGCCAGTTCGCATGCCTGCGCGCGCAATGCGCTCGCTGCAGGCACGCGTGATCCGCCGCATTGAAACGGCAACGTCTTTCGTAACCAGCATCTCGCCGCTCCCCGCCTCCATGTTGCGGTCGGCATAAAACCCTTCGGTATTTTCGCGCGCGACAACGAGATCGAACGCGCCGCAGCGCAAATGGAATCCCGGATAGGTCCGCGCCGGGCGGATATTGGCAAACAAATCGAGACTTTTTCGGAGCATCATCGACGGGTTGATTTCGCCGCGCGCCGGATCCTTGAACTCGAAAGTCGATGTCGGGCCAAGGACGACCCCGTCGGCCTTGCGCGCTTTTTCGACGATGTCGGCATGGATGGTACTTCCGAGCGCGCGAAGGCCGGCATGGCCGACAGGCGCTTCTTCAATTCGAAGTCCAAGCGCAAAACGCTCGGAAGCGACACGCAATACCGAAAGCGTGGCGGCGGTAATTTCGGGACCGATACCGTCACCGGCAAGAACGACGAGATTCATTTCGGTGGATTCCAATGTGGACGCGGCGGCGCCATCTTCTCCAATTCCGGCGGAAAGAAAAGCTGCCTCACCGGCGGCCTAGGCCGCATTATTGCAAGGCAATTCGCGTACCTTTTTCCCCGTTGAGGAGCCGCCTGAGGTGAAAGCTGGCGAGCTGGTCCTCCGGGTAGCTCCCGACATGCGCGGCAAATGCCGCCATCGCGGCGGCGTCGTCCGACTCGAGCTTGGCAAACGCTTCCAGATAGCTCTTTGTCGCGGCACTTTCGAATTTCTCCCGCCGCAAGGGCTCATATGCCCGCATCGCTTCGGTCTTGCCCCGCAGCAAGAGATCGCCGATTGGCCGCCCGCAAAAATCCTTCACTTTCTCCGCCAGGACCGAACTGACACAGACATGGCTGCCAAAGTATTTGTTGGCAGCCTCCAGCCGCGCAGCGACGTTGACCGTATCGCCATAGGCCGTGTAGTCGAAGAATCGTCCGCCGCCGAAATTCCCCACAATCGCCGGCCCGGCATGAACGCCAATCCGGGTGATGCCGAGCGCGATTTCTTTTTCCGACAGCGTTGCTGGAATGACATGGCATATTCATCAAGATCCAGCGCGCAGGCGACAGCACGCGCGCTATGGTCGGCCTGCTCGCCGGGCGCGCCGAAAAGCACATGGAGGGCATCGCCGACGATCTTCGCGACCGTGCCATCGTGCGAAAACACGATATCGGTCATGCCTGTGAGGTATTCATTCAGAAGTGGCCCGAGCACGCTCGGCTCAAGCGTTTCCACCAATGCGGTAAACCCCGCAATATCGGTGAACAGCGATGCAATTTCACGGCGCTGACCCGCAAGATCTATCGCATCGTTGTCGCCAGCAAGTCTTTGGACAAGATTAGGCGAAAAATATCTTGAGAGCGAAGCGTAAGCTCGTTCGGCTTCGGCCTGGCGGCGTCTCGCATCGCGCAAATCTTCGACGTGCCGAATTGTCTTTGCAATGGTCGCCTCAAGATCGGGAAAATCGATCGGCTTGGTCAGGAAATCGAATGCGCCGCGATTCATCGCGGTGCGGATATTCGCCATGTCTCCATAGGCCGACACAATAATGGTCGACAGCCTGTCCTCCATCTCCTGAAGCTTCTGCAGGAGAGTTAGCCCATCCATGCGCGGCATGTTGATGTCGGCGATCACCATGTCCATGGTGCCGTTGGATGCGAGCAAATCCAGCGCTTCAACGCCATCACGGGCGAACAAAAGCTCTACTGAGCCTTCGCTGATCTTTCGGCGAAACTTCTGGACGAGCAGGGCCTCCATGTCCGGCTCGTCATCGACTACGAGAATTCGTGCGGTCATGCGGCCAATTCAACCTGTCTGTTGATGAAGAGATTCACGCGGATGTCCTCGAATTCGCAAGGACTGCGGCTTTGCGGGGAAGAACGATACGAAATTCAGTGTACTGACCGGGTTTGGTATCGACTTCAATGGATCCGCCGTGCTGCTTGACGATGATGTCGTGGCTGATCGACAAACCTAGTCCCGTCCCCTCACCGGCCGGCTTGGTTGTGAAGAACGGATTGAACATCTTTTCCTTCACCTCGGGCGGAATTCCGGTGCCGTTGTCCCGGATCCTGATTTCGACGCTGTCGCCGAGGCTCTTCGTTGTGGCCGCGAGCGTCGGTTCGTAGTCAGCACCGTTTACTTCGGCTTTGCGCTTGGTCGCCGCGTAAAAGCCATTCATGATAAGGTTGAGCAACACGCGCGTGATCTCCTGCGGAAACAGGTCGACCTCGCCCGCGCCAGGATCGAATGACTTTTCGAGCGTTATGTTGAAACCTTGCTTCTCGGCGCGCGCCCCGTGATAGGCGAGATTGAGACTTTCCTCGACAACGGCATTGACATCCACGAACCGGTGCTCGCCCGAACCCTGACGCGAGTGCAGCAGCATGTTTTTGACGATCGAGTCAGCGCGCTTGCCGTGCTGCACGACCTTTTCGAGATTGCCCTGCAGCATGTCGGCGATCTCATCGATCTCCGTTCGCAGCTTGTTGTCGAGATTGACACCTTTCAGTGCGTCGCGCAGTTCGCCCACAAGTTCCGACGAGACGGACGAGAAGTTGTTCACGAAGTTAAGCGGGTTTTTGATCTCGTGCGCTATTCCCGCGGTAAGCTGACCAAGCGACGCGAGCTTTTCCGTCTGAACCAGGCGATCCTGGGCGGTACGCAAGTCATCCAGTGATTTCGCAAGTTCGCGCGTCCTCGCACCAACACTTTCGAACAGCCTGGCATTTTGTATCGCCAAGACGGATTGCGCTCCAAAGGTCTGCAGCAGTTCGACGGCGCTTTTCGAAAACTCGCCGGGCAGCCTGCGGCGCACAACGAGCGCCCCTATAATTTGGTCATTGCTCAGAAGCGGCACGATCAGGAGAGCGCGAAAGCCCGCGCGGATGATAATGTCGAGCGTGCTTGAAGGATCGTTCTGAAGGTCCGGAATTTGGATCGGCATGCGTTGTAACGCGGCCTCGCCGATCGCGGTCTCGCCCAGACGAATGTGACGGTCGCGGATTTCAGCGACTGCTCCCGAGTCCAACCCGTAGGTTGCGCGCAACTTAAATTCCTCGGTCACCTCGTCGAAAACATAGATCGCGCCGGCGTCGGTATTCGAAAGCTGGACTGCTTTGGCAACGATCGTTGACAGCACGGTCTCCAGGTCGACCGTCGAATTTACCGCCTGAGTCACCTCGCCAAGCGCGCGCAACTCCTTGACCGATTGCGCAAGCTCTTGCGTGCGCTGTTCGACCTTGTTTTCCAGCCCCGTGTAGGATTCCTGAAGCCGACCGGCCATGTCATTGAACTGGTCGGCGAGTGCTTCGAGCTCATCGCCGGTTTTGACCTCGATCCGTTGCGACAGGTCGCCACTGCCGATTCGAGCCGCTCCGGTACGCAAGGCCTGGATCGGCACGACCATCCTGCGCGCGAGGAATATTCCGGCCACGGCCGCAAGACAGAGCGCGGCAAGCAGAACCAGGGCCGAGCGCTGAATGGAGGCCATCAATGGCTGATAGGCCTCGCCTACGCGGTAGCTCGACAAAAACGGTCCAGCCGAGCGGCGCAACCGGCGCAAAGGCACTCAGAACAGTCCGGCCTTGCAGATCGGTTGCGGTTGGAATCTCGTCCTCCGACGTGGCTGTTCCACGTTGCGCCGCCTGAACCTGAGCGAGGCGGGTCATGTCGGTGTTGCGCAACACCAGGCTGATATCCGGATGGGCGATCAGGCGGCCGCGCGCATCTACCACATAGGCTTGGCCACGTTCGCCAACCTTGATCCTGGAAACGACGTCCCAGATCAGCTTGAGATTGACTTCCGCAATGCTAACGCCGGCATCGCGCCGGGTGCCTGCGAGCGACAAGGTCATGTACGGTTCGGACTCGCGGCGGAAATAGACGGGGCCGTAGTAGACTTTGTTTTTCACGGCTTCCGTGAACTTGGGCTCGTTTGACAGATCGAGGCCGCTGCCCAACACATCCATGGCCAGCCGCGACACGCGGAGTTGCTCCTTGCCGCTGGCGTCGACCTGCGCAAGTTCGGTAATCGCCGGGACCTGGCGCAACAGGCGGAGCGCATCGAACCGTCGCTGCTCAATGGTCTCGGCGGACCACAGCAACTGAGTAGTCCATCCAACCTGATTTTCGATTTCCTTGATGAACTGGCTGATCTTGGTGGCCGCCGCTTCTGCCTGCTCGTGCTGAATGCGGATCAATGCAGTTTTGTGCTCACGATATGAGCCCCAGACCTCGAGAAGCCCGTTGATCAATAGCGCGACGCAAACCACGGCGACGAACAGGCCGACATACTTCAAGAATAGGCGGCTGCGGGTCTCGCGCCGCGGCGATGTATCGGCTCGGTCCGGCGCCGCGCGATCTGTCATTCGATCACCTCGTCGGCACGGGTCAGCATCGCGTGCGGCACGGAAATGCCCAGCGCCTTCGCGGTCTTGAGATTGATGACCAGTTCGAATTTCGTTGGCTGCTGGACCGGCAGATCGGCAGGTTTTGCGCCCTTCAAAATCTTGTCCACATACGGCGCCGCATTCCGATATCTATCCGCGAGACTCCCCGCATATGACATGAGGCCGCCTGCGTCAGCGAATGCGCGGTTGCCCGAGACCGTCGCAAGACGATGTTTTCGCGCCAGCGCGATGATCGGCGCACGCGGAAGCGTTGGCTGGACGATCAAAGCATCTACGCCGCCACTGGCTATCCCTGCGAAAATAGGTTCGAGATCTTGCGTTCCTCCGATCATGACGTCTTGAATCTCAAAACCGGCCGCTTTGGCTGACGCATGGATTTGCGCCAAAAACGATTTGGTAAATGCGTTTGCCGGATCGGCAAGCGCCGCCACGCGGCGCGCGCCAGGAAGTATCTCCCGGATCAATTCGAGACTTTTTCCCGCAAGCTCAGCCGTCGCCGCAGACAACCCCGTGACGTTTCCACCTGGCCTGGACAAGCTGCTTATAAGCCCGGTTCCCACCGGATCGCCGGATGGGGCCATGACGATCGGGATTTCCGTTGTCGCACGCTTTGCCGCCTGTACGGCGGGAGTTTCAGAGGCGACGATAATATCGACCTTGAGATCAACGAGCTCCGCAGCCAGCGCAGGCAGACGATCCAGCTTCCCTTCCGCCGAGCGATACTCGATCTGCATATTTTGACCGTCGATGTAGCCGAACTCCCGGAGTCCCTCCGAAAATATCCGCGAAAATGGTTCGCGCTTTTCCACCAACAGCACGCCGAGCTTTGCGGGCCTTGTTTGCTGCGCGCGCACGACGAACGGCCACGCAGCCGCCGAGCCCGCGAGCACTACGATGAAATCGCGCCGTCTCATGCGATCACCCTATCGGCGCCGTCTCATAGAGCCATTCCCCCACAAGGCTTCAAATCTGAGATGTTCTCCGCTTAGACCTGCACAACACGTTCCGGTTCGATCATGCGTGGCGCTCAACCCGCGAGTCGATTTCGCTACGCAGCATTCCGAAGTCGATCGGCTTGGTGAAAAGCGCGTCGGCGCCACTTTCCAGCGCCTTGCGCTTGGTGTCGGCGTCGCCATAGGCCGTTATCATGATGATGGGCACATCGGGTCGAACTGCTTTCGCTTTGGGCAGAAGCTCCAGCCCGCTCATCCCAGGCATATTGATGTCTGACAGAATCAATATGAGCGAAGCAGTGCCCGCATCGCTGATGCATTGCAATGCCGCAGGCGCAGATTGAGCGAATTCCATTGCAAATCGGCCGTCGCGAAGATCCCGCCGGAAGTGCTGGCGAAACAGCGCTTCGACGTCCGGTTCATCATCAACCACAAGAATAAGAAGTTGCACGCAGATCCTCCCTAATTTTCAAGCGTTGCGGCTTTACGCGGAAGTACAATTCGAAACTCCGTGTACTCGCCGGGCGCGGTATCGACTTCGATCGAACCGCGATGTTGTTTGACAATGATGTCGTGACTGATGGACAGACCGAGACCTGTCCCCTCCCCAGCAGGCTTGGTCGTAAAGAACGGATTGAACATTTTTTCCTTCACCTCGGGAAGGATACCAACGCCGTTGTCGCGTATTGTGATTTCTACGCTGTCGCCGAGGTTCTTGGTCGTGGCCGCAAGCGTAGGCTCATATTCGCCTCCATTCATTGCCGCTTTGCGTTTGGCAGCTGCATAGAAGCCATTGGAAATCACGTTCAGAAGAACCCTGGTGATTTCCTGAGGGAAAAGGTCCACTTCGCCGGCGCCCGGATCGAAAGATCGCTGCAGGGTGATGTTAAAGCCCCGCTTCTCGGCTCGCGCCCCATGGTAAGCGAGATTGAGACTTTCCTCGACGACGCTATTGATGTCGATCAACCGGTGCTCGCCCGAGCCCTGGCGCGAATGCAGCAGCATGTTTTTGACAATCGAGTCGGCACGCTTGCCGTGTTGCACGACCTTTTCGAGATTGCCTCGCAGCATGCCGGTAATCTCATTAACTTCGCTACTTGTCTTTTCGTCAAAATGGACGCGTTGCAGCGCCTCCTGCAGTTCACCAATCAGCTCCGCAGAAACGGACGAAAAGTTGTTGACGAAATTCAGAGGGTTTTTGATCTCGTGTGCAATGCCCGCAGTCAATTGACCTAGCGACGCGAGTTTTTCGGTTTGCACCAGCCTGTCCTGAGCGGTCCGCAGTTGTTCAAGCGACTTTGTCAATTCGCGCGTGCGCGCCTGCACGCTTTCGAAAAGGCGGACGTTCTCAATAGCGATTGCAGCCTGGTCGGCAAAAGTCGAAACAAGCTCGATTTGTTTATCCGTGAAGGGACGCACCTCGATGCGCGTCAGGGCGAGAACGCCAATCGCCTTTCCTTCGCGCAGCATCGGCACCGCAAGAATGGTGTGAAAACCGCCGAGCTCGATCGCTTCGGAAAAGGTGTAGTCCGGGTCGGCACGAACGTCTGGAATGTGGACAGTTCGCCCTTCCAGAAGGGCGCGACCGGTCGCGGAACCACGCGCGGGCGCGACGGGCTGATCCTTAACGAATTCGACAAATTCGGGTGAAAAACCATAGCTTGCTGCGCGCACAAAGACGCCGGATTGCTCTCGCGCAATCGTACCCTGGTCGGCCTCGCAGAGCTTGGCGGCCGCTTCGACGAGCGTCTGCAGCACCATGTGAAGATCGAAGGCCGAGCGGCTGATGACTTTGAGCACTTCTGCAGTAGCTGTCTGTTGCTGCAATGCATCGGCCAGTTCGGCGGTACGAGCCTGCACTTCGTCGAACAGACGAACATTCTCGATCGCGATCACCGCCTGGTCGGCGAACGTTTCCACGAGATCGATCTGGTTTTCATTGAACGGTCGGACGGTCTTGCGCATCAGCAGTGCTATGCCGATCGGCGTTCCTTCCCGCATGAGAGGAACGCCAAGCATGCGTGCGGAAACCCGCCTGTTCTTCTGCTACATCGAGAAATGTGTAGTCAGGATCGGCAAGCGCATCGGGAATGTGAATCGTCTTGCCCTCAACCAGCACGCGTCCGACCGCGCTGCCCCGGTCCCGCTCCAAGCGAACAGTTTTGAGAGAATCGCCGACCCCAGGCGTGTAGTCCGTAGCTCGTGGCCCAGTAGTAGCCATCGTCTTTCTGACGAATAATAGCGGCCATATCCGCCTCGCAGAGACGCGCCGCCGATTCCGTCAGCGTCTCCAGCACCAACTGCAAATCGAATGTCGAGCGGCTGATGACCTTCAGCACATCGGCCGTAGCGGTTTGCTGCTGGAGCGCCTCGCTCAAGTCGTCGGTGCGTTTTTGCAGCTCACCAAACAGCCGCGCATTCTCGATTGCAATGACCGCTTGATCCGCAAACGCTTTAATGAGTGAAAGATGCTTGTCGTCGAATTGCCGTGCTTCTTTATCCCCGGCTCCGATTGCGCCGATCACCGTATCGCCGCGCAACATCGGTGCGAAGATCGCTGCGTTGAATCCCAGGTCTTTCGCGAATTCCTGTATCCCATGGGGCGCAGCGGAATTGCCAATAATCGGAGAAAAATAAATCGTTTTCTTGGACAGAATCGCCAGGCCGCCACCGGTACTGTCATCGAGTGGGCGTGGATACGAATTCCCCAATCGCTCGAATCCAGGCGCGCCATCCAGTGCAGCGAGATGCACCATCCCATCCTCGATGAGTTGCACCACTGCAAAACTGGTGCCGAACAGCCGCAGCAGATTGCGCACGATGGCATCAAAAACAGGCTTGGTATTCGTCATCGAGCCGCTTATCGAAGCGAGAATTTCCCCCGTCGCGGTCTGTTGTGTTAACGCTTCAGAGAGGTCGTCGGTGCGCTTGCGCAACTCGCTGAGCAGGCGTGCGTTCTCGATGGCAATGACCGCCTGGTCGGCAAAGGTCTTCAAGAGCTCAATCTGGCGTTCGGGAAAGTATCCGGTTTGGGGCCGTGAAATGGCGATCGCCCCAACCGGCTTACCGGCCTTCAACATCGGCACCGCCACGATGCTGCGGAAGTTCACTTCACTTGCTGTGGTGCCATGCTCATATTCGCGATCGGCATTGACGTCCGGAATTTGCTCAACAACGCCATTGAGGACAGCGCGGGCCGCCGCGCTTTTCCGCCCCGGTGTAATAGGATACGCGCGCTTCAACGCCTCGATCGCTTCGCCTTCATAACCATGTGTTGCGGCAAAGTGGATAAGCTGCCCGTCGAAACGAAACACATTACAGAATCGAGCATCGCAGACGTGGGCGGCGCTTCTGGCGATGGTTTCGAAAACGGGCTGAGCGTCGGAGACCGAGCTTGAAATAACGCTCAGCACCTCGGAAGTCGCCGTCTGCTGCTCCAGAGACTCACGACAGCTCAGCCGTGCGGGCCTGCACTTCGTCGAACAGCCGCACATTCTCGATAGCAATAACAGCTTGGTCGGCGAAGGTTGTGAGCACCTCAATCTGCTTGTCGCTGAAGGGGCGCACTGCAGTGCGCGTCAGCACAATGACGCCGATCGGGTTTCCTTCGCGCAGGAGCGGCACGCCGAGAACGGTCCGGTAACCGCCCAGTTTCTGCGCCTCGTTGAAGGTGAAATCGGGATCGGCGACAACATCGGCAATGTGGACGACGCGGCGTTCCAGCAAGGCACGGCCGGCGACAGATCCGCGGTCCCGCAAAATCGGCCGGGTTTTGACATAGTCCATAAAGGCCGCCGGAAAATTGACGCTCGTGACCCAGTAGTGCTCGCCTCCTTTGGGCCGCACGATGCCGGCCATGTCAGCTTCGCAAAGTTTCGCAGCGGATTCGGTGAGCGTGTCGAGCACGACCTGAAGATCAAAGGCCGAGCGGCTGATAACCTTCAGCACGTCGGCGGTCACCGTCTGCTGCTCGAGCGCCTCAGAAAGATCGTCGGTGCGCTGGCGCAGTTCGCTGAAGAGGCGTGTGTTCTCGATGGCGATGACGGCTTGGTCGGCAAAGGTCGTGACCAATTCGATCTGCTTCTGCGTAAACGGCTCCGCCTTGTTCTTGCCCACGAAGATGACGCCGACGACTTCACCCTTGCGCAGGAGCGGAACGCCTAGCGCGGCGCGATAGCCGGCAATCTTTTGAATTTCACCATAAGCGTATGCGGAATCCTCCAGGACGTCAGGAACATGTATCGCTATGCCCTCCATAGCGGCCCGTCCTGTGACACTGCCGCGATCGATCGGCACTGGCAGATCCTTAAAAAACTCCCTGATCTGCGCGTGAATTTCGGCCGAATTGCCGTGGCTGGCCGAAAATATGAAGTTCTCTCCCTCGCGTTGAAACAACCAAGCGTAATCCGCGTCGCACAACCGGGTCGCCAACTCGACCAATGTGTCGAGCACGGTTTGCAGGTCGAAAGTCGAACGGCTGATGACCTTGAGAACATTGGCAGTGGCGGTTTGCTGATCGAGCGCTTGTTTCGTTTCATTGAACAGCCGGACGTTTTCGATCGCGATCACTGCCTGATCGGCGAAAGTTCTCAGAAGCTGAATCTGGCTATCTGTAAAAGGGCCCGGCTTTCGTCGCGCGACAAAGATCGAACCAATCGACGCGTTGGTCACGGACCATCGGCACCGAGAGACAGCACGATACCCGCTCGTGCGTGCGACCTGCTTATTCTGATAGAACGGATCGTCGAGGACGTCGGGGACGTGGCAAATCGCCGACGTCCGGATCGCGCGCGCCGTCATCGTCTCTTCGCTGCGGTTCATCGGAAACGCACGGCGAACAACCTCCACCCCTTCAGGTGACATCCCGTTGATGGAAGCCAGGCGGATCTGATCGCCGTCGGTTGTCGCGATGACGCTGATTTCAGCTCCACACAGCTTTTCCGCACGAACTCCAATTGTCTGAAATACCGGCTGAAGATCGTCCGGCGATCGAAAGATCGCCTTCAGCACCTCCGATGTGGCGCTTTGCTGTTCGCGCGATTCATTCAGCTCGCGAATGCATGAATCGATCCGGGCCTGGAGATCGGAAATCCGCGATGACGTTGTTGGCGTTTTCCGCCTTGTGGGCGTGCGGGAACGCCGGCTTTTCGCCGGTCGGCCACGTGCCTTGCCGCGTTCCCTCATCTCGCCCCCTGGCGGTTCGCGATGACGTCCAAATCTACGCAAGTTCCGGCGATTGCGCCAATAGATGCAGCGATAGAAGCGTGTAATTCGCGCAAAAGAAAAGGGCCGCCACAGGGCGGCCCTTCAAACATTGTAGCGCGGCGCCTATTCCGCTGCCGGCAGCGCCGGCGCTTCCGCGGCCTCCGCTTTGGCTGCAGCCTTAGCCGCGTCCTTCTCGCGCTCTTCCAGGATGAGCGCGTCACGTTTGACGGCGACCTCGCGCAGGCTGTTCATCATCGCGCCGGTGCCAGCCGGGATCAGGCGGCCGACAATGACGTTCTCCTTGAGTCCGTCGAGCGTGTCGGCCTTGCCGTTGACGGCGGCCTCGGTGAGCACGCGCGTGGTCTCCTGGAACGACGCCGCCGAGATGAACGAGCGGGTCTGCAGGCTGGCCTTGGTGATGCCGAGCAGGACCGGATGTCCGGTCGCGCCCTTCTTGCCTTCGGCCTCGGCACGAGCGTTGATCTCGTCGAGCTCGACCTTGTCGAGCTGCTCGCCTTGCAACAGCTCGGTCTCGCCGGCGTCGTCGATCTCGACCTTCTGCAGCATCTGGCGAACGATCACCTCGATGTGCTTGTCGTTGATGTTGACGCCCTGCAGCCGGTAGACCTCCTGGATTTCGTTGACCAGATAGGCCGCCAGCTCCTCGACGCCCTTGATGGCGAGGATGTCGTGCGGCGCAGGATTGCCCTCGACGATGTAGTCGCCCTTCTCGATGACGTCGCCGTCCTGAAGGTGAATGTGCTTGCCCTTCGGGATCAGGTACTCCTTCGGCTCATCGCCCTTACCCGACGGCTCGATGGTGATGCGGCGCTTGTTCTTGTAGTCCTTGCCGAACCGCACCGTGCCGCCGATCTCGGCGATGATCGCGGCTTCCTTCGGCCGCCGTGCCTCGAACAGCTCCGCCACCCGCGGCAGACCGCCGGTGATGTCGCGCGTCTTGGCGCTTTCGGTCGGGATACGCGCAATGACGTCGCCCGCCTTCACGTGGCCTCCCGGATCGACCGAGATGATGGCGTCGACCGCGAGCTGGTAACGGGCTTCGCCGCCGCGCGCCAGCTTGAGGATCTTGTTGCCCGACTTGATCACGATCGCCGGACGCAGATCCTGCTGATTGCGCGAGGAACCGGTACGCCAGTCGATGACCACGCGCTTGGCGATGCCGGTCGACTCGTCGAGTGCTTCCGACATCGACAGACCGTCAACGAGATCCTCGAAGGCAATGTCGCCCTCGACCTCGGTGAGGATCGGCCGCGTGTACGGATCCCACTCGGCGATGCGCTGGCCGCGCTTGATCTTTTCGCCGTCCTCGACACGCATGCGCGCACCGTACGGGATGCGGTGGTGCGCGCGCTCAGTGCCGTCGGGGTCAACGACCGCGACGACCATGTTGCGCACCATCGCCACGACCTCGTTATCAGAGTTCTTGGCGACGTTCTTGCCCTTGAACTTGATCTTGCCGTCGAAGTTCGACTCGATGAACGACTGTTCGGAGATTTGCGCGGCGCCGCCGATGTGAAACGTGCGCATGGTGAGTTGCGTGCCCGGCTCGCCGATCGACTGTGCGGCAATGACGCCCACTGCTTCGCCCATGTTGACCGGTGTGCCGCGGGCGAGATCGCGCCCATAGCAGGCACCGCACACGCCGTTGGCTGCTTCACAGGTCAGCACCGAGCGAATTTTGAGCTCTTGAACGCCGCCATTGGTGATGACTTCGACTTCCGGCTCCGTCAACAACGTGCTGCGTTTGATCAGCGTCTTGCTGCTTGAGGGATCTTTCACATCCTCCGCCGTCGTGCGGCCAAGGATGCGGCTGGCGAGCGACGCCACCACGGTGCCGGCATCGATGATGGCGCGCACCTTGATGCCGTTCTTCGTTCCGCAGTCTTCTTCCGTGATGATGCAATCCTGTGCCACGTCGACGAGACGCCGCGTCAGGTAGCCCGAGTTCGCGGTCTTCAAGGCGGTGTCAGCGAGGCCCTTGCGGGCGCCGTGCGTCGAGTTGAAGTACTCGAGCACCGAGAGGCCTTCCTTGAAGTTGGAAATGATCGGGCTTTCGATGATTTCACCCGACGGCTTCGCCATCAGGCCGCGCATGCCGGCGAGCTGACGCATCTGCGCGGGCGAACCGCGCGCGCCGGAATGCGCCATCATGTAGATCGAGTTGACCTGATGCTCGCGACCATCCTTGTCCTTCTTGGTCGACGAGATCTCCTTCATCATCTCTTCGGCGATCTCCTCGGTGCACTTTGACCAGGCATCGACCACCTTATTGTACTTCTCGCCTTGGGTGATCAGACCGTCGTTGTACTGCTGCTCGAACTCCTTCGCGAGCTCGCGCGTGGTCTCGACGATCTTCCACTTCGACTCCGGCACCACCATGTCGTCCTTGCCGAACGAAATGCCGGCCTTGAACGCGTGATAGAAGCCGAGCGACATGATGCGGTCGCAGAAGATGACCGTCTCTTTCTGCCCGCAGTGCCGATAGACCGTATCGATCATCGACGAGATCTCACGCTTGGTCATCAAGCGATTGACGATGTCGAACGGAATCTTGGCGCTCTTGGGAAGCACGTTACCCAGCACGACGCGGCCGGGCGTGGTTTCGTACAACTTCCTGAACGGCTTGCCCTTCTCGTCCACGCCTTCCCAGCGATATTTGATCTTGGTGTGCAGGCCGATCACGCGCTCATGCAATGCATGATCGATATCGGCCATGTCACCGAACACCTTGCCTTCGCCGGGCTCGCCCTCGCGCAGCAGCGACAGGTAATAGAGTCCGAGCACGATGTCCTGCGACGGCACGATAATCGGCGAGCCGTTCGCAGGATGCAGGATGTTGTTGGTTGACATCATCAGCACGCGCGCTTCCAGCTGCGCTTCGAGCGACAGCGGAACGTGCACGGCCATCTGGTCGCCGTCGAAGTCGGCGTTGAAGGCTGCGCAGACCAGCGGATGCAGCTGGATCGCCTTGCCTTCGATCAACACCGGCTCGAACGCCTGAATGCCGAGGCGGTGGAGCGTCGGCGCGCGGTTGAGCAGCACCGGATGCTCGCGGATCACCTCGTCGAGGATGTCCCAGACTTCCGGCTTCTCCTTCTCGACCAGCTTCTTCGCCTGCTTCACCGTTGTGGAAAGGCCCTTGGCATCGAGCCGCGAGTAGATGAACGGCTTGAACAGCTCGAGCGCCATCTTCTTCGGCAGGCCGCACTGATGCAGCTTGAGTTCGGGGCCGACCACGATCACCGAGCGGCCCGAGTAGTCGACGCGCTTGCCAAGCAGGTTCTGGCGGAAGCGCCCCTGCTTGCCCTTAAGCATGTCGGCGAGCGACTTCAGCGGCCGCTTGTTGGCGCCGGTGATGACGCGGCCGCGGCGGCCATTGTCGAACAGCGCATCGACCGCTTCCTGCAGCATGCGCTTTTCGTTGCGGATGATGATGTCCGGCGCCCGCAGCTCGATCAGCCGCTTGAGACGATTGTTGCGGTTGATGACGCGGCGATAGAGATCGTTGAGATCGGACGTCGCGAAGCGTCCGCCGTCGAGCGGCACCAGCGGCCGCAGATCGGGCGGAATGACCGGCACGACCGTCAGGATCATCCACTCCGGCTTGTTGCCGGAGGCCAGAAACGCCTCGATCAGCTTCAGCCGCTTGGCGATCTTCTTCTTCTTGATGTCGCTGTCGGATTCGGCAAGCTCGGCGCGCAGTTCGCCCTGCATCTTCTCAAGGTCGATGCCCTTGAGCATCTCGCGGATCGCTTCCGCGCCGATCGTCGCCGTGAAACTGTCGGTGCCGTATTCCTCCTGCGCCTTGAGGTACTCTTCCTCGGACAGGAGTTGCCGGTCCTTGAGCGGGGTCAGACCCGGCTCGAGCACCACGTAGTATTCGAAGTAAAGGATGCGCTCGAGGTCCTTCAGAAGTCATGTCGAGCAAGAGCCCGATACGGCTCGGCAGCGACTTGAGGAACCAGATGTGCGCCACCGGCGCGGCCAGCTCGATGTGGCCCATGCGCTCGCGGCGCACGCGCGACAGCGTGACCTCGACCGAGCACTTCTCGCAGATGATGCCCTTGTACTTCATGCGCTTGTACTTGCCGCACAAGCACTCGTAGTCCTTGATCGGGCCGAAGATGCGCGCGCAGAACAGGCCGTCGCGCTCCGGCTTGAAGGTCCGGTAGTTGATCGTTTCCGGCTTTTTGATCTCGCCGTACGACCAGGACAGAATCTTCTCCGGGCTCGCGATTGAAATCCGGATCTGGTCGAAGACCTGAGCCGGCACCTGCGGGCTGAAAAGATTCATGATCTCTTGATTCATCGTCTTCTCCTCGACCGGGGAACCGCCATTCCCCACCTGTCGTTAAACTTTCAATCGCGCAGCGGCGCCCTCGCCGCCCCGCAAAGTTGTGACTACTCCGCCGCCTCGGCCGTTTCCGGGCCCTGCCGCTGCTGCTTCGAATTGTGCAGATCGACGTTGAGGCCGAGCGATCGCATTTCCTTGACCAGCACGTTGAAGCTTTCGGGAATGCCCGCCTCGAACGTGTCGTCGCCGCGAACGATCGCCTCGTACACTTTGGTACGGCCTGCGACGTCGTCCGACTTCACGGTGAGCATTTCCTGCAAGGTGTACGCGGCGCCGTAAGCCTCGAGCGCCCACACCTCCATTTCGCCGAAACGCTGGCCGCCGAACTGCGCCTTGCCGCCGAGCGGTTGCTGGGTGACCAGCGAATAAGGACCGATCGAGCGGGCGTGGATCTTGTCGTCGACAAGATGGTGCAGCTTGAGCATGTAGATGTAGCCAACCGTGACCTTGCGGTCGAAAGACTTCGCCGGTGCGCCCGTCGAACACAGTGACCTGCCCCGAGTGATCGAGGCCGGCGAGATCGAGCATTTTCTCGATGTCGTTCTCTTTCGCCCCGTCGAACACCGGCGTCGCAATCGGCACGCCGTGACGCAGGTTGCCGCCGAGCTCGATCAGGCCGTCTTCACTGAGCGACTTGATGGTCTCGTCGTCGCCGTAGACCTTCTTGAGCATGTCCTTAAGCGGACGCGAGTCGTGCTTGGCGTTGTACGCATCGACCGCCTGCCCGATCTTGAGACCGAGGCCGGCGCATGCCCAGCCAAGATGGGTCTCCAGAATCTGACCGACGTTCATGCGGCTCGGCACGCCGAGCGGGTTGAGCACGATGTCGACCTGCGTGCCGTCCTCGAGGAACGGCATGTCCTCGACCGGCACGATTTTCGACACCACACCCTTGTTGCCGTGGCGGCCCGCCATCTTGTCGCCCGGCTGGATCTTGCGCTTTACCGCGACGAAGACCTTGACCATCTTCATCACGCCGGGCGGCAGCTCGTCGCCGCGCTGCAGCTTCTCGACTTTGTCGAGGAAGCGCTGCTCGAGCAACTTCTTCGACTCGTCGTACTGCTTCCGGATGGCCTCGATCTCCGCCATCAGCTTGTCGTTGGGCGAGGCAAACAGCCACCACTGCGAGCGCGGATACTCGTCCAGCACCGCCTTCGTGATCTTGGAATCTTTCTTGAAGCCCTTCGGGCCGGCAATGCCGGTGCGGCCTTCGAGCAACTCGGCGAGACGGCCGTAGACGTTGCGGTCAAGGATCGCCTGCTCGTCATCGCGGTCCTTGGCGAGCCGCTCGATTTCTTCACGCTCGATCGCGAGCGCGCGCTCGTCCTTCTCGACACCGTGCCGATTGAACACGCGCACTTCGACGACGGTGCCCTGCACACCCGGCGGCACGCGCAGCGACGTGTCGCGCACGTCGGAGGCCTTCTCGCCGAAGATGGCGCGCAGAAGCTTTTCTTCCGGCGTCATCGGGCTTTCGCCCTTCGGCGTGATCTTGCCGACCAGGATGTCGCCAGCGTGAACTTCCGCACCGATATAAACGATGCCCGCTTCGTCGAGGTTCTTGAGCGCCTCTTCCGAGACGTTCGGGATGTCGCGGGTGATTTCCTCGGGACCGAGCTTGGTGTCGCGCGCCATCACCTCGAATTCCTCGATGTGGATGGACGTGAACACGTCGTCCTTCACGATCCGCTCGGAGAGCAGGATCGAGTCCTCGAAGTTGTAGCCGTTCCACGGCATGAACGCGACGAGCACGTTGCGCCCGAGCGCGAGCTCGCCGAGATCCGTCGAGGGACCGTCGGCGATGATATCGCCCTTGTCGACATTGTCGCCGACCTTCACCAACGGACGCTGGTTGATGCAGGTGTTCTGGTTCGAGCGCTGATATTTCATGAGCCGGTAGATATCGACGCCCGGCTTGGTCGGGTCGGTCTCTCCGGTCGCGCGGACGACGATACGGGTGGCGTCAACCTGATCGACGACCCCACTCCGCCGCGCGGCGATCGAGGCGCCTGAATCGCGCGCCACCACGCCTTCCATGCCGGTCCCGACGAACGGAGCCTCGGAGCGCACGAGCGGCACCGCCTGGCGCTGCATGTTCGAGCCCATCAGCGCGCGGTTGGCGTCGTCGTTCTCCAGGAACGGAATGAGCGCGGCGGCAACCGAGACGAGTTGCTTCGGCGACACGTCCATGAAGTCGACTTTGTCGCGCGGCACCAGATGCACGTCGCCGGCCTGCCGGCACACGATCAGATCTTCGGTGAAACGGCCACGGCCGTCGATGGCGGCATTGGCTTGCGCCACCGCGTGACGCGCCTCCTCCATCGCCGAGAGATAGATCACCTCGTCGGTGACGCGACCGTCTTTCACCTTGCGATATGGTGTCTCGACGAAGCCGTATTTATTGACCCGCGCATAGGTCGCGAGCGAATTGATCAGGCCGATGTTCGGACCTTCCGGCGTCTCGATCGGGCAGATGCGGCCGTAATGCGTCGGGTGCACGTCGCGCACCTCGAAGCCTGCGCGCTCGCGCGTCAGACCGCCCGGGCCGAGCGCCGACAGGCGCCGCTTGTGGGTGATCTCGGACAGCGGGTTGGTCTGATCCATGAACTGCGAAAGCTGCGAGGAGCCGAAGAACTCGCGCACCGCGGCAGCCGCCGGCTTCGCGTTGATCAGGTCCTGCGGCATGACGGTGTCGATATCGACCGACGACATACGCTCCTTGATCGCGCGCTCCATACGCAGCAAGCCGATGCGGTACTGATTCTCCATCAGTTCGCCGACCGAGCGCACGCGGCGATTGCCGAGATGGTCGATGTCGTCGATCTCGCCTTTGCCGTCACGCAGGTCGACGAGCGTGCGGATGACCGCGATGATGTCGTCGCGGCGCAGCACGCGCATCGTGTCCGGCGCGTCGAGGTCGAGACGCATGTTCATCTTCACGCGGCCGACGGCGGACAGATCGTAACGCTCGCTGTCGAAGAACAACGAGCGAAACATCGCCTCCGCCGTTTCGACGGTCGGCGGCTCGCCGGGACGCATGACGCGATAGATGTCGAACAGCGCGTCCTCGCGCGTCATGTTCTTGTCGACCGACAAGGTGTTGCGGATGTAAGCGCCGACATTGACGTGGTCGATGTCGAGCAGCGGCAATTCCTTGTAGCCGGCCTCGATCAGGATCTTGAGATTCTTCTCGGTGATCTCCTCGCCGGCTTCCATGTAGATTTCGCCGCTGCGGCCATTGGCAAGATCTTCGGCGACGTAGTGGCCGATGAGCTCGTCGTCGGTCATGCGCAACGCCTTGAGCCCCTTCTCGGCGAGCTGGCGCGCCTGACGCACGGTGAGCTTGTGGCCGGCCTCAACAACGGTGCGGCCGGTGTCGGCATCGACCAGGTTGTTGACCGCCTTGTAGCCCTTCAGCCGGTTGGCATCGAAGGGCACGCGCCAGCCTTCTTTCTGGCGCTTGTAGGAGACGTGCTTGTAGAATGTCGCAAGAATCTGCTCGCCGTCGAGGCCGAGCGCATAGAGCAACGACGTCACCGGAATCTTGCGGCGGCGGTCGATACGCGCATAGACGATGTCTTTCGCGTCGAACTCGATGTCGAGCCACGAGCCGCGATACGGAATGATGCGTGCCGCGAACAGAAGCTTGCCCGAGGAATGGGTCTTGCCCTTGTCGTGATCGAAGAACACGCCCGGCGAGCGGTGCATCTGCGAAACGATCACGCGCTCGGTGCCGTTGACGATGAAGGTGCCGTTGTTCGTCATGAGCGGAATGTCGCCCATGTAGACATCCTGCTCTTTGATGTCCTTGACCGAACGCGCGCCGGTCTCCTCATCGATATCGAAGACGATCAGGCGCAGCGTCACCTTGAGCGGCGCGGCGTAAGTCATGCCGCGCTGGCGGCACTCGTCGACGTCGTACTTCGGCGGCTCGAATTCGTATTTGACGAACTCAAGCTGCGACGAATTGGAAAAGTCGGAAATCGGGAAGACCGATTTGAAGACCGTCTGCAGGCCCTCGTCGGGACGCCCGCCGACGGGCTCCTTCACCAGCAAAAACTGGTCATAAGATGCCTTCTGAACCTCGATCAGGTTCGGCATCTCCGCCACTTCAGTGATTTTCCCGAAAAACTTCCTTACGCGCTTGCGACCGGTAAACGTCTGCGCCATCTTTTTCTCTCGATTCGATTTCGGCGGGCGGCGCGGGCGCCTCTCCGAACAGCCGCAATCCATCGCGACCATCGGGACAGGCGTCGGGGCCGTCCGGTTCTATGTGATTTGGGCCTGGCCCGAACCGCCGCACACTACATTTCGCCGTGACCGCAGCGTCGGATCACGACCGTCTCTCCTGTCCGAGACCCCCGGGGCGCCCCCCGGGGATTTCGTTTTCGTCTGATCCCCGGGTCTCGCTCCGCTCGCCCGGGGATTTCGCTTAAGTAAGCTCCGCTTACTTAAGCTCAACCTTCGCGCCGACTTTCTCGAGCGTGGTCTTGATCTTGTTGGCCTCGTCCTTGGCCACGCCTTCCTTGACCGTCTTCGGCGCACCCTCGACCAGGTCCTTGGCCTCCTTCAGGCCGAGACCGGTGAGCGCGCGCACCTCCTTGATCACCTCGATCTTCTTGTCACCGGCGCTCGCGAGCACGACGGTGAATTCGGTCTTCTCTTCGGCCGCGGCAGCGCCGCCACCGGCCGCAGGGCCCGCCGCAACTGCCACCGCGGCGGCAGCCGAAACGCCCCACTTCTCTTCCAGCATCTTGGCCAGATCCGCCGCTTCCAGGACGGTCAGGCCCGACAATTCGTCGACGATCTTCTGCAGGTCAGCCATTTTTCAGTTCCTATCGGTTCGAACCAGAGAATGAGTGTTGAGCCGTCAGGCCGCCGCGCCCTTGGAGGCATAGGCCTGGACCACGCGCGCGACCTTGGCCGCGGGAGCGTTGGCGAGCTGCGCGATCTTCGTCGCCGGAGCCTGGATGAGGCCGACGATTTTGGCGCGCAATTCGTCCAGCGACGGCAAAGCGGCGAGCGCCTTGACGCCATTGGTGTCCAGAGCCGTCTTGCCCATCGTCCCGCCGAGGACGACGAACTTCTCGTTCGCCTTGGCGAAATCGATGGCCACCTTCGGTGCCGCGACCGGATCGCCCGAGTAGGCGATCACTGTCGGCCCCTTGAGCAGGGGCGCGATGGCGGCAGCGTCGGTGTCCTTGAGTGCGATCTTGGCGAGACGGTTTTTCGCGACCTTCACCTGCGCGCCCGCCTGCTTCATCTGCTTCCGCAGAGTCTGCATCTGGGCAACGCTGAGGCCGGAATAGTGAGCCACCACCACGACGTTGGAGGTCTTGAAGACCCCGTTCAGTTCGGTGATGGACTCCGCTTTAGCCGCTCGATCCACTGCAAGCTCTTTCCGTTTGACGGCTGGCCCGCGTGAGCCGCGGGAGCCGCCGGGTTGCTACCAGCCGTCCCGCTTTCCAAGTTCACGCGCAGCGAACCAAGGGCAGGACGACGCTTCGACAAGCCTGCCCCCCGATCCACGCCTTGCGGCCGCAACCGGGTCTCGAGGTTCGAACCAAACTGGTGCGCCTCATCGGCGCACAAACTCGGGTCGCTTCCCCGTCTGTGCTGGCCCCTTGCGGGATTAAGCGTCGGTCGAAAGACCTCGGCGCCGGCAGTCTTGGACAGGTGGCCGCCCGTTACCGGGACAGCCCGCGCGCCACCACATCCGCAACAGCATCGGTTTTCCTCCCTTTAGAGATCCCGACTGGGTTATCCAAAAGGAATAATTTCCGATCACCATCAGTTTGTAGGGACGCGCAAAGGCGCGCCGACAAATTGGGCCGGCACGCCCGACGCGCTTCATCTAGACCTTCAAGTCCGTCTTGCCAAGGGGAATCTGCGAAGATTCACCCTGAAAACGGCCTGCAACACCCTTAGTGGGCGGTGCCGGTCCCGAACAGGCTCGGAATCTCGATTTTAACCCCGGGACCCATGGTCGAGGAGATCGCCACACGGTTGATGTAGTGACCCTTGGCGCCCGACGGCTTCGCCTTTTGAACGGCATCCGCGAAGGCCTTGATGTTCTCCACGAGCTTGTCCTCCGAGAAGGAGGCCTTGCCGACGCCGGCCTGGATGATGCCGGCCTTTTCGACCCGGAACTCGACCGACCCGCCCTTGGCGCCCTTCACGGCGTTGGTCACGTCCATGGTCACCGTGCCGACCTTCGGGTTCGGCATGATGCCGCGCGGGCCAAGCACTTTGCCGAGCCGCCCGACCAGCGGCATCAGGTCTGGCGTGGCGATGCAGCGGTCGAAGTCGATCTCGCCCTTGCTCACCTTCTCGACGAGATCCTCCGCGCCGACGACGTCAGCGCCCGCCGCCTTGGCCTCGTCGGCCTTGGCGCCGCGCGCGAACACGCCGACGCGCAGCGTACGACCCGATCCGTTCGGCAGCGTGACGACGCCACGCACCATCTGGTCCGCATGCGTCGGATCGACGCCGAGGTTCATCGCGATCTCGATGGTTTCGTCGAACTTCGCCTTGGCGCGCTCCTTCACGAGCTTGACCGCCTCGGTGATCGAATAGGCCTTTTCGCGATCGATACCCTCGCGGGCCTTCTTCGTGCGTTTTCCGATTGCCATGGCTGTTACTCCGTCACCGAGAGGCCCATCGAGCGGGCGGAGCCTTCGATCATCTTCATCGCCGCTTCGACGGTGTCGCAGTTCAGGTCCTTCATCTTCTGCTCGGCGATCTCGCGCACCTGTTTCTTGGTGACCTTGCCGATCGGCTCGCGGCCCGGCGTCTTCGATCCGCTGTCGAGCTTTGCCGCCTTCTTGAGGAAGTACGACACCGGCGGCGTCTTCATCTCGAAGGTGAAGGAGCGATCCTGGTAGGTCGTGATGATGACCGGGATCGGGACGCCCTTCTCCATCTTCTGGGTCTGCGCGTTGAACGCCTTGCAGAACTCCATGATGTTCAGGCCGCGCTGGCCAAGCGCCGGCCCGATCGGGGGCGACGGATTGGCGGCGCCGGCGGGCACCTGCAATTTGAGGAATCCAGTGACTTTCTTTGCCATCGTTTACTCCTGCATAAGGGCTGGCGTGCCAGCCCGTCTGTTTCAGGTTCGTGGTGCGGATATTGACGGTTGGCGGCCGCCTCACCTCCCACGTCTGCACATGTCATGGCCGGCAATAGCCGTCCAGGGGACGGCGTGCTTTCGCACACCTATGCCGGCCCTGACAAACTCTTATAGCTTCTCCACCTGCCCGAATTCCAGCTCGACCGGGGTCGCACGGCCGAAGATCGACACCGCGACCTTCACGCGCGAGCGGCCTTCGTCGACTTCCTCAACCGTGCCGTTGAACGAGGCGAACGGCCCATCCGACACGCGCACCTGCTCGCCGACCTCGAATGAAACCGCCGGCTTCGGGCGCTCAATGCCTTCCTGCACCTGGTGCAGGATCCGGTCGGCTTCGGCATCCGAGATCGGCATCGGCTTCTTGTCGGTGCCGAGAAATCCGGTGACCTTCGGCGTGTTCTTGATGAGGTGATAGACCTCGTCGGTCAGATCCATCTTCACCAGCACGTAGCCGGGGAAGAACTTGCGCTCGGTCTCGACCTTGCGGCCGCGGCGCGCCTCGGTGACCTTTTCCTTCGGCACCAGGACCTCGCCGATATGCTCGGCGAGCCCGCGCTGCTTGGCCTGCTCGCGGATCGAATCCGCGACCTTGTTCTCGAAATTCGAATAGGCGTGGACGATGTACCAGCGCTTCGGCTTGGTCGACGTCGTCGTCTCAGCGGTGTCGTTCATCGCTCCTGAACCTTTAGCCCCCGATGCCGAGCACGAAGGTAACGGCAATGCGGATCAATTGATCCGCGACCAGAAAGAATATCGACGCGATCGCGACCATCACGAACACCATTCCCGTGGTGATCGCGGTCTCGCGGCGCGTCGGCCAGGTCACCTTGCGCCCTTCCTCGCGCACTTCCTGCAGGAAGCGGAAGGGGCTGACCCGCTTGCGTCGCACCTCTGCCGGCGCTTGATCGCTCATTCGTGCTCGCTCTTAAGTCCAACTCATTATCTATATGTACATCTATATGTACGTCCGGTCCGCTTGGCAGGAGTGGAGGGACTCGAACCCCCAACCCCCGGTTTTGGAGACCGGTGCTCTAGCCATTGAGCTACACTCCTCCGGAAAGCGGCTGCGGCGGACCATATAAGGGCCCGCCGCGGTGATGTCATGCATTATACACTGGGCCTTTGCAAGGACAGAAAAGCCCGGCTTTAGGGTATTTTCGGGTCGGCGAGGTTTGCGCCCGGCTTCGCCCTAGGGGCTTCGCCGGGCAACCTTCGCGGTCGGGGCTGGCCTGCCAACCGAAGCGCCGAAGGCGCGAAGGTTGGAGCGGGTGAAGGGAATCGAACCCTCGTCATCAGCTTGGAAGGCTGTTGCTCTACCATTGAGCTACACCCGCAAATGTCTGAAATCTCAACCTCATAACTAATTTTAACTCACTTGCGCGCGCCACGTCGGGACATAGACCCGTTATCATGAAATAGGCGATTTGGGTTCGTTTTGCCAAAATGAAAATGCGTTTAGGGACTTTAATCCTCCAGCCAAATTGGCGTCCGCAGTGGCCGCTGGACACGGTTCGGCCTGGGGACCAAACGCAAAATATGCGCGCCAGGACTGCGTAGATAAGGAAAAACCGCCTCGCGGCGGTCTTTCGGCTTTCGTTACCTTGGTGATTTGGCTCAACGTATTCTGTAGTTCAATCCAAAACGTACGATGTTGTCGGTAAACTTCGCATCGTAACTATAAGGTCCGATGATCGGATCGACACCTGAGCCGCTCAGGGATCCGAGGTCGATGTAAAGATATTCAAGCTTCCAAGTCCAATTGTTCCAATTGAACAAGACGCCTTCAACCCCGGCGCCCGCGGTCCAACCAAACTTTGTCTTCGAGGCACTAATTGATGTAGCGCCAACAAATGCGGGAGTACCCGTGAAATTGACAGCAATATTATCGGTCACGCTGACTTTGCCGTAAGCAAGCCCGCCCGTTCCGTACAACAATATCGTCGGGGTGACGAGAAAACCGGCGCGGCCGCGCACCGTACCAAACCATTGAATCTTGGCTTCGAGGCTGTGACCGACAAAGCCCTCACTATCATTGAAGGGATTGCTAAAGTTGGTGCTGGCTTTTTGTCCAGAGCCCTGGAAATCCGTCTCAAACCCGAGAACCCACTTGTTATCAAACTGCCAATTGCAGCCGATCTGCCCACCGCCAATCACACCATCTGGATCAAGTGATATTGGAAATGAGATAGGCGATCCGACGAGGCCTCCGCCCAAAGAATTAATGTCCGGAGTGTTGATGTTACCTCGGGTCCGTCCCCAACCGTAACCAATGTTGCCGCCAAGATAACAACCAGTCCAATTATAGGCAGCCGCGACAGGCGTCTTAACTGGCGCTTTGACCGGCAAATCGGCAGCCAGCGCCGGCTGAATTGCCGTGAGCGCACCGATCGCGGCGCCCATCAAAAGCTGTCTTTTCACAACGTCCCCCAAGATAACATTCAACAAAAAACGCTGCTGCGACTGCTTAAAAAACATAAACTAAAACAAGTCATTGCCGCTATGGTATTTTTGCTACACTCAACAACAATATATGTTTTGGTCGGCGCCCCGAATACTGTCAAAAAATAAGTGGATTCAATTGCTTAAGTAGAATTCTATTGCGCTCGATCGGGCCATCCGAGTTCGTCGAGAGACACAACCGCTTTAAACCGATCTGCCCACCAGCCGGGCGTGCACCGAACTCAATTGCTGAGAGTGCAACGACCAATTGGCGGACGTCGTGACATTGCTCTGAAAGTGTCAATGAGTGTTCGAATTCTCTTCCAACAAAAACACTCTCTACACAACTGAGCTTGAAAAAAAGAGACGTTTTGGGTTTTCTGACCAATCGATTTCTTTGACTAGCTTTATCTTGATATTGAACGCTGGATCAGTGGCTTTGATAACGAGCTTTTTCAAGTTTGTTTCTTCATCCGCCGTGATATTTTCTCGGCCACCGATTTCTATCGTAATTGTATCAACCTCAGCTTGTCTGACGCGGCATTCCTTAAAAGCAACGGCCCGCAGCAACGCTCGTGTCGAGAGATAGAATGGTAGCAGTTTGCCATTAGGGTGCCGAAGAAAATGCTTTCCTCTTCCAAAGATATTGGAAATTGTTGGCCCATCATGACCACACCGGCACTGCTTTTCTAGCTGAGCGAAATCACCGATATCATAGCGAATGATTGGCGTGGCATAGGAATGCAGATGCGTAACCAATAATCGTTCGACTGACACACCATTAAATGATGCGGTTAGTTGATTATCACACTCCACAATTACGTTAGTATGAGCTACGTGGAAATAGCCTTGGCATTTCGAACATTCATAGGCAATTGGTCCAATCTCTCCTGCAGAGTAGTTCGATAAAGATGGCACTCCAATGCCCTCTAGCGCCCTGACGATCTCCGGATCACGCTGATCAGAAAGGTGAAGCCACATCTTAATGCCAAGTTTTTTTATAAGATCGGTGCCTCCGTTATTCATCAAGATATCGACATATCGATTTGGACAAACGAGATATCCAACCCGGTCCTTCAATAGTTCGTTTATCAAAGCAGCATCATCATATCTGTGAGTTATTTTTTTTGACGATCCATTGCGGAAAACCTCACCTAAGGGGCCAGCCCAAGAAGCAGTCGACTTCACCGACAGTGAATCCTTTTCCAGTTTCGCTAAACTTATTTCTGGGCCGATGTAGACGCGATTTTCCTCAAGACTTAAGTCATTGATAAAATACTGCGCCAAGCTCCTAATGTTGTTGTAGTAGCCATTTTCGGGACAGACGTACACCTTGACAGGCGTACCGGTAGATCCTGTCGATGCATAGCTCGAAACTGCCGTTTTGCCTTCACTCGCCACCAGCGAGCCCTCGAGTTTCGCTTGGGTGGCGATATTCTCACGACTTTGAATGGGCAAATACTTCATGATGCCCTGATTGATCATGCGGGATGGCATCCTCTGCCGCCAAAACTTGGAGTGAGCTTGCGCGTGCCTGAGCAGATTTGTCAGTTGTCGGTTTTGCCACCGCTCGCGCGCTTCTCGAGCGCCGCATTCGATGAGATTGATTGCCGCGATATTACCAAGATCATTTTGGGCGGCTTGATCCAAAAAAGTGAACGGATGATCGCCATATGCATCTGAGTGAAGCGGCCTCGCAGTCAAATCAAAGAACATTGTAAACTCAGAGGTTACAGATCATATCCCACTCGGTCACACTTTTGATCAACTGATGCTCCAGCAAAGTTAAACTGTTCCGATACCGAATCGAGCCGTCATAATAAAGGTTCATATTTGGATTTTCTTCCATTTTCTTGAGATATTGTTTGTACTGTATTGCTCCAGCATAACGCTGCTCTCGGCGTGATTCAATTTTAGCTTGCTGATGAAAGTCCTCAAGAAATTTAAAATGTAAGAGCGCTCCGCAAACCTCGGAAATAGTTTGAGGGCCAGGGAACATAGTGTGTGTTGATTTGATGTACCTATATCCCCTTTTCCATTTGACCAAAGGCACTTTGCTTAGTGCTGGAGGGCGCAAATTAGTATTGGGATCCCAAAAACACCTCCTTCGCGGGCCGCCACGAATTTTAACAAACGGAAAGTCAGGCGATGTGTAGACATCGTACGGACCTAAATCAAAATACTCGCAGGTATCAATCAGTGAACCATTTCGCTTGTGCGCCGTTTTAGAAATAGGTCCCGTTGAATACATGTCCACCATAATTGCAAACATAGCTCGGTGGCGATCTTGATCGAGAAAGTTGCAAAGCGCTCTAAGCTTATTACTTTCGAAATAGGGATAGACGAACAATTCGTCACCATCCACTATGAGCGACCAACGATCCTCAGAATACTTATCCAAAATTGAGTGAAGCCAATTCATTCCATCATTGTTTGCGCTATATTGTTCATTGGTAATGAATAATGCGACGTCAGGCTGGAGTTTAAGAAACTCTACGGTTCCATCGTCAGACGAGTTGTCAACGACAAAAAATCGATCGATCCCTATTGCTCGATGATGCTCTAGAACTGATTGTATTCTCAATATTTCATTGCGAACCTTTAAGAGGCAAACAATTTCCTCAGGAGAAATATTTATTGTGTTCTTCTCCCCGCTGATCAAAACCATATCGCTCACCACATGCCCCGCCCATCAATGGAGCGCTGCGTTGCGCTTAACGCTGAATGTCCTACGGCAACCGCATTTCACGAAGGCTTCCTCAATCCTCTAACGGCACAAAAGCACTCACGACGACCTATCAAAATTAAAGACAGGCAACATCAGCAACCTGCCTCCTGAGTTGACGAAGGCGCTTGTGCCGAAAATAAATGCAATAGAGACCATCAACAATTCGCTCGCAGGCCCATCACTCGCTAGTGTTCGATCCATCACCAGCGATCCGTGAAAGATCTACTTCTAATGAAACACTTCGCTTGAACTGAGCGAAATTGAAATTGGATTTATCAGAAGCATTTATTGGAATCTGTAACTTCAGTTCAGCCCGGTGATCAGCGGAGCCTAGCGCATGTATAACTGCCTCGCACGCCATTGCGTATAGTTGACGACGTTTTGCTATATCAAAATTGCATTCTTCGCCAAGCAATGACAAATTTAATTTTGCCAGCCTATATAGAGCATTGTAGGATTGTGAAATCCTTATGTCCTTTTCTTTATAGTATTTTGAACGCAAAGTATCCGAGTGTTGTATAACAAAATCAACAAATTCATGTGAGAGAAGATATTTGTTTAAGCCTGCCCTTTCGAGTCGATAATAAAGATCTCTGGCGTCGCCACCATAATCCTCAAAAACTTCATCGTAAGAACCAATCTTTTTCACCGGAATTCGCGGAACGATACAGGAGCCGAACATACCGGCTTTTTCTGGATTATGCTCGAATACATAATAAGTGTCTTCGTCAAGGAGCGGTGCGACCTGCGTGACGAAACCGTCTTTTAAGACAACATCGACATCGATAAAGCAGACCCACTTCGTTAGAGCTATTTCCAGTCCCTTATTTCTGCTTTTCGCTAAACTAAATATCCCATCATCGTTCAAGCAAACAATTTTAACTGTTGGGAAATTTGCACTAACCCAGTTAGCCGTGCCATCGGGGCAATCTGAATCGACTACAATCACTGAGGAATATTGCTGCGTTACCAGCCGTGGCAGACTAACTCGCAGATGTTCTAATCTACCTTTACACGGGACAATAAACGTAACTAGCGCATCAAAGCTGCTCATCAACCTATCTCCACCACTCGCACTTGCCCCAGCCACTCAGTTTCTATGTATTGCTTTAGTACTTGGAATGCCCCGCAAGCAGTAGGCGTTATGAAGGTTACCGCCGCTCGTGAAGATTTTTCTAGCCTAGTTTTTGATCGCGTGGCGCTAAGTCGCAGACTGGGCCAGCGAAATGCGGCTCTGAGCGATTCCGGTATGGCGCGGGCGGCATGCCCAATTTGGTCAGTAGCGGAGAAAGCCGCGCGTGCACCACCGATCGTGCTAGACGGCTTCCGAGGTTTAACAGCGCGCAAAAATACCAGTTCCTAAATTGTATGGACCTTGCTTGGAAGATTAAATTAGGGGTACTCGTTCGTCCAACCACTCACCGGGTGTTTGTCAACGAGCGCCCGCAGCAAAGAGCCGCGAGGCGGCAAATACGTCTTCTGGATACCAGAAAAAACAAGCGCTTCGTTCCAGAGATGTAGAAAAAGTGATGGTTCAATCAGTGGCGCCAAAGTGGCAGTTGCCGCGGGAAGAAGAAGATGAGCGGCGCGGCGGTAATGAATCGGATAACATATTGACGCGGCCAGCGCGCGACTAAAGTAACCCTGATCCTTTAGTACTTGCGTCAACAGGCGGGGGCCTGTCTCTCCCCATTTAATGGTACGGCCCGCCTTTGTTGCCGTCGCAAGACACTGCAACATAACCGGATCGCCTGGGTTAAAATACATTATTGCGGTATTGGCCCGATCGACTTGTTGCAGCGCAAAGAACTCGCTGACAATGGGAATGTCCTTTCTCAGGCACACGACATCAGTGTCAACCCACCATCCCCCTTTTTCAGCGAGCAGCTTGTACCTGAAGAGATTGGAAAACGCTGATGGTGACCCTTTCCCGAACCCTTCCTGATAACAAAATACTTCATTCTCATGTATGAGTTCAGAAGCATCACGTACCTGCACACCTGCAGGAACAGCGAGGGTTAAATCATAAGTGTAAAGATCAAAATCGTGACCGCAATCGACAAATGATCTTAAGCAAAACCGTTCATATGGTGAGAGCTGCCCACCGTGCCAGAATGATTGAAATCGATGGCGCAAGTGTTGCAGTCTCGTTCGCTTGCTAGCGTTGTTACAGGTATAACTTTCATATGAAGCGGCGCCAAGACGTTCTTTCCCGAAGCCGTCACAAGGTCATTTCTTTTTTGCCGCAAGCGAGTTTAATCAAGGCTTCGCCCACACGAACGCAGCTTTCTGCAGTCGCTGAAATCAATAGCTTGTTTGTAGGGGTTGCAAGATTGATTCTTGCCCCACAATGAGAACAAGGCATCGCATTTTTTCCGACCAGTAAGACGACGAGCTTTTCCGAGTGCTGGCCGCAGGTCGGGCAGCGTATTCGGAGGATGGTTTGATCTGCCGTGGAAAACGTCATGCCGCGAGCTCCGACTCTATTGGTGGATGAAATCACTGCCTGCAAGCACACTTGCCGTGATCGATTTGAGAGTAACCGCCATATCGGCGGCAGCCTGGTTCTCCGCCGCGCCAGAACTATTAAAATACACGATCGTATCCGCGCCATTTTGGATCCACGCGATACTGTGCGCGGCAATCTGGGTGGCACCGCTGATCAGACCCTGAATGGCAGTAATGCCGGCAATGGCCGAGGTGTCGATCAGGTCGGAGCTATGGGTAAAGCTGTTGATTGAATCCTTGGCTGCCACTGTGGAATTTGAAGTTGCGTTAAAGACAAAGTGGTCGGAACCGGTCCCGCCGGTCAGCACGTCTGCGCCGCCGCCGCCGGTGATCGTGTTGTTGCCGCTTCCAATCATGATTGTATTGATTCCGCTGCCGCCGGTGACCGTGAGATTGCCGGTATCGGCGCCTGCCGCGAGACTGCCGCCGCTCCCAAGCGTCACTGTCGCCGCCGCCGAGCCCGTAAGTGTCAATGTATTTGCGGTGAGCGCTGATGCGTTGATCGTCACCGTATCACCGGCGCCGCTCGCCGTGATCGAGGTCGCGGCCGAGCCGGTGGTGATCGTAATCGTATTGTCGGCGGCATCCCCGGTGGTCACGGTCAGCGCACCGGTCAAGGAACCGGCTGTGATATTGCCGACAAGCCCGCTCACCACTTCCGCGGCAGAGCCGGTCAGCGTCAGTGTCGTGTTCTCTGCAAGTGCGTTCGCATTGACCGTCACCACGTCGCTCGCCCCGCTCGCGGTGATCGAGGTCGCCCCTGAACCAGTCGTGATCGCGATGCCGTTGTCGGCCGCATTGCCCGTGGTCACAGTGAGTGCCCCGGTCAAGGAGCCGGCTGCGATATCCCCAACCAAGCCGGTCACAGTCTCTGCTGCTGAGCCGGCAAGTGTCAGCGTCGTATTCTGAGCCAACGCGGTGGCGGTCACGGTCACCGTATCGGTGCCGAAGTTGTCGGTGATCGAGGTGGCCGCCGAGCCGGTAGTGATCGCAATTGTATTGTCGGTTGCGTCCCCGGTGGTCACGGTCAGCGCCCCGGTCAGGGAACTGGCGGTGATATTGCCGATCAGCCCGCTCACCACCTCGGCCGCAGATCCGACCAGGGTCAGCGTCGTATTATTGGCAAGCGTAGTCGCATCGACATTGAGCGTGACGCCGTTGGAGTCCGTAATGCTGGTGGCCCCGCTCCCCGTCGTCACATTCACAATGCCGGCAGTGGCGGCGTTGGCGCCCAGCGTAATGGTGCTCGCGCCGGTCAGCCGCAAAGTTTCGATACTCGTTGCATTCAGGAAGCTGGCGTCGGTCAGCGTGGCCGCCGCCGTCATCGCAATGGTGTCACTGCCCGCCCCGCCGGCAATGGTTGCCGCAGCGCCCAGATTGACGGCCGAGCTGAAATTGAAGGTGTCGCTGCCGTTGCCCCCGGTGAGCACGTCGGCGCCGCCGCCGCCGGTGATCGTATTGGTGCCGTTGCCCACCGTGACCGTATTGGCCCCAGCACCCCCGGTGACCGTGAGGTTGCCAGCATAGCTCCCGCCCGCGAGGTTGCCGGCGTTCAGCGTCACCGTAGCCGCGCTGTTGCCCGTCAGGGTCAGGGTTTGTCCCGCCGTCAGCGCGCTCGCCGTGATCGTGTTTGCGCCGCTGCCGGTGGCAATCGACAGGCCCGAGGCGACCGCAGCCGTCGTCACATTGAGCGCCCCGCTCACAGCGCTGGCCGCAAGGTCGCCCTGCAGGCCCGTTACCGTAAACCCGGCCGACCCCGAAAGGCTCAATCCTACATTGTCAGCCAGCGCGGTGGCGGTCACCGTCACCGTGTCAGTAGCGAAGTTATCGGTGATCGAGGTCGTCGCCGAACCCGTGGTGATCGCAATCGTATTGTCGGTTGCGTCCCCGGTGGTCACGGTCAGCGCCCCGGTGAGCGAGCTGGCCGTGATGTTGCCGATCAGCCCGCTGACCACCTCGGCCGCAGAGCCAATAAGCGTCAGTGTCGTATTGTTGGCAAGCGTGGTTGCGTCGACCGTCACTGTATCGCTTGCGCCATTTGCGGTAACCGAGGTCGCGGCCGAGCCGGTCGCAATCGAGATGCCGTTATCGGCAGCGTCGCCCGTCGTCACGGTGAGCGTCCCAGTCAGTGCGCTGGCGGTGATGTTCGCCGACCAGCCCGGTCACCGTCTCCGCCGCAGAACCGGCCAGCGTCAGCGTCGTGTTCTCGACGAGCGTGGCCGCATTGACCGTGACCACGTCGCTTGCCCCGCTCGCCATGATCGACGTCGCCGCTGAACCGGTCGTGATGCTGATACCGTTGTCGGCCGCATTGCCCGTGGTCACGGTGAGTGCCCCGGTCAGGGAGCCGGCCGCGATATTCCCGACCAATCCCGTTACGACTTCGGCCGCAGACCCCGCCAATGTCAGGTTTATGTTCTGTGCCAGCGTGGTCGCATTAATCGTCACGGTATCGCTCGCGCCGCTCGCGGTGATCGAAGTTGCGGCCGAACCCGTGGTGATCGCAATCGTGTTGTCAGTTGCGTCGCCCGTGGTCACGGTGAGCGCCCCGGTGAGCGAGCCAGCCGTGATGTTGCCGACCAGGCCGGTCACCGTCTCTGCTGCCGAGCCGAGAGCGTCAGCGCCGTGTTCTCGGCCAGCGCCGTGGCGTCGACCGTCACCACATCGCTCGCCCCGCTCGCCGTAATCGAGGTTGCCCCCGAACCCGTCGTAATCGAGATGCCGTTGTCCGCCGCATTGCCCGTCGTCACGGTCAGTGCCCCGGTCAACGAACCGGCCGCGATATCGCCAACCAGGCCAGTGACTGTCTCGGCCGCCGAGCCGGCAAGGGTCAGCGTCGTGTTCTGCGCCAGCGCGGTGGCGGTCACCGTCACCGTATCGGTGCTGAAGTTATCGGTGATCGAGGTTGCCGCCGAGCCGGTGGTGATCGCAATCGTATTGTCGGTTGCGTCCCCCGTCGTCACGGTCAGCGCGCCGGTGAGCGAACTCGCCGTGATGTTGCCGATCAGCCCGCTCACCACCTCAGCCGCCGATCCCACCAGGGTCAGCACCGTATTGTTTGCCAAGGTTGTGGCGTCGAGCGTTACCGTGTCGCTTGCGCCACTCGCCGTGACCGAGGTCGCCGCCGAGCCGGTCGTAATCGCTATGCCATCATCGGCAGCATCGCCCGTGGTCACGGTCAGTGCGCCGGTGAGCGAACTGGCCGTGACATCTCCCACCAGCCCGGTCACAACCTCCGCGGCAGTTCCGGTGAGCGTCAGCACCGTATTGTCTGCCAGCGCCGTGGCGGTCACCGTCACGGTATCGCTGGCCCCGCTCGCGCTGATAGAGGTCGCCGCTGAACCGGTCGTGATGCTGATACCGTTGTCGGCCGCATTGCCGGTGGTCACGGTCAGCGCCCCGGTCAAGGAACCGGCGGTGATATTTCCGACCAGGCCGGTAACCACCTCCGCCGCTGACCCGGCCAATGTCAGCGCTGTATTCTGTGCCAGTGCGGTCGCGTTGATCGTTACCGTGTCGCCAGCACCGCTTGCGGTGACCGAGGTTGCCGCCGAGCCGGTCGTGATCGATATGCCGTCATCGACAGCTTCGCCAGTAGTTACGGTGAGCGCGCCGGTGAGCGCGCCGGCCGCGATATCCCCGACCAGCCCGGTCACAACCTCCGCGGCAGATCCGGTGAGCGTCAGTGCTGTGTTCTGTGCCAGCGCGGTTGCATCGACCGTCACCACGTCGCTACCCCCGCTCGCCGTGATCGAGGTTGCCGCCGAACCGGTGGTGATCGCGATGCCGTTATCGGCAGCATTGCCCGTGGTCACGGTCAGTGTACCGGTCAAGGAGCCAGCCGCAATATCGCCAACCAGGCCGGTCACTGTCTCTGCCGCCGACCCCACCAGCGTCAGCGTCGTGTTCTGCGCCAGCGCAGTAGCGGTCACCGTCACGGTATCGGTGCCGAAGTTGTCGGTGATCGAGGTCGCCGCCGAGCCGGTGGTGATCGCAATCGTATTGTCGACCGCATCCCCCGTGGTCACGGTCAGCGCCCCGGTCAGCGAGCTGGCCGTGATATTGCCAACCAGGCCGCTTACTGTCTCTGCCGCCGAACCGACAAGCGTCAGCGCCGTGTTCTCGGCCAGTGCCGTGGCATTGACCGTCACCACGTCGCTCGCCCCGCTCGCCGTGATCGAGGTTGCCGCCGAACCGGTCGTGATCGCAATGCCGTTGTCGGCCGCATTGCCCGTGGTCACGGTCAGCGCCCCGGTCAAGGAGCCGGCGGTGATATCGCCAACCAGGCCGGTCACCGTCTCCGCCGCCGAGCCGGCCAGCGTCAGCGCCGTGTTCTCGGCCAGCGCCGTGGCGGTCGCCGTCACCGTGTCGGTAGCCGAAGTTATCGGTGATCGAGGTCGTCGCCGAACCCGTGGTGATCGCAATCGTATTGTCGGTTGCGTCCCCGGTGGTCACGGTCAGCGCCCCGGTGAGCGAACTGGCCGTGATGTTGCCGATCAGGCCGCTGACCACCTCGGCCGCAGAGCCGATCAGCGTCAGCGTCGTATTGTTGGCAAGCGTCGTGGCGTCGACCGTCACCGTGTCGCTTGCGCCATTTGCGGTGACCGAGGTTGCCGCCGAGCCGGTCGCAATCGAGATGCCGTTATCGGCAGCGTCGCCCGTCGTCACGGTGAGCGCCCCGGTCAAGGAACTGGCGGTGATGTCGCCGACCAGCCCGGTCACCGTCTCCGCCGCGGAGCCGGCCAGCGTCAGCGCGTGTTCTCGGCAAGCGCGGTCGCATTGACGGTGACCACGTCGCTTGCCCCGCTCGCCGTGATCGACGTCGCCGCCGAACCGGTCGTAATGCTGATTCCATTGTCGGCCGGCATTGCCCGTCGTAACGGTCAGTGCGCCGGTCAAGGAGCCGGCCGCGATATTCCCGACCAGGCCCGTGACTGACTTCGGCCGCCGACCCCGCCAATGTCAGGTTTATGTTCTGCGCCAGCGCGGTCGCATTAATCGTCACGGTATCGGTGCGCGAAGTTGTCGGTGATCGAGGTTGCCGCCGAACCGGTGGTAATCGCAATCGTATTGTCGGTTGCGTCCCCCGTCGTCACGGTCAGCGCGCCGGTGAGCGAACTCGGCCGTGATGTTGCCGACCAGGCCGCTCACTGTCTCGGCCGCAGAGCCAACAAGCGTCAGCGCCGTGTTCTCGGCCAGCGCCGTGGCGTCGACCGTCACCACATCGCTGGCCCCGCTCGCCGTGATCGAGGTCGCCCCTGAACCAGTCGTAATCGCGATGCCGTTGTCCGCCGCATTACCGGTGGTCACGGTCAGCGCCCCGGTCGAGGAGCCGGCGGCGATATCGCCAACCAGGCCGGTCACTGTTTCTGCCGCCGAGCCGGCAAGCGTCAGCGTCGTGTTCTGCGCCAGCGCGGTG
The DNA here is from genome assembly GCA_963718035.1 of uncultured Alphaproteobacteria bacterium. Classification (GTDB taxonomy): domain Bacteria; phylum Pseudomonadota; class Alphaproteobacteria; order Rhizobiales; family Xanthobacteraceae; genus Pseudolabrys. The sequence goes on from CAVQYD010000048.1 coordinate 36,134, forward strand.
GCGGTCACCGTCACCGTATCGGTGCTGAAGTTGTCGGTGATCGACGTTGCCGCCGAGCCTGTGGTGATCGCAATCGTGTTGTCGGTTGCGTCCCCCGTGGTCACGGTCAGCGCCCCGGTGAGCGAGCTGGCCGTGATGTTGCCGATCAGACCGTTGACCACCTCGGCCGCAGAGCCAACAAGCGTCAGCGTCGTATTGTTGGCAAGGTGGTGGCGTCGAGCGTTACCGTGTCGCTTGCGCCGCTCGCCGTGACCGAGGTCGCCGCCGAGCCGGTCGTAATCGCTATGCCATCATCGGCAGCATCGCCCATGGTGACGGTCAGTGCGCCGGTGAGCGAAGTGGCCGTGACATCTCCCACCAGCCCGGCCACAACCTCCGCGGCAGTTCCGGTGAGCGTCAGCACCGTATTGCTGCCAGCGCTGTGGCGGTCACCGTCACGGTATCGCCGGCAGCGCGCTCGCGCTGATAGAGGTCGCCGCTGAACCGGTCGCAATGCTGATACCGTTGGCGGCCGCATTGCCGGTGGTCACGGCCAGCGCACCGCTTAAGCGCTCGCCGCAAGATACCGAGCAGTCCGCTCACCGAACCCGGCCGCTGACCCGGCCAATGTCAGCGTATTGTCTGACAGTGCCGTGGCGTCGACATTGAGCGCGACGCCGTTGGAGTCCGTGATAGTGGTGGCCCCGCTGCCCGTAACCACATTCGCAATGCCCGCAGCGGCCGCGTCTGTGTCGAGCGTGACGGTGCTCGCGCCGGTCAGCCGCAGCGATTGAATCCCGTTGACACGGGCGAAGTCGCTGTCGTCAAGCGTGACTGCCGCCGTCATCGATATTGTGTCGGCGCCGCCATTGCCGCTGATCGACAGCAGGCGCCGTAAGCGCTGCCGCAGACCCAAATCCGAACACGTCGTTGCCCGACGAGCCTTCGACCCATTCCGCCGAGGCGGCGCCGGTGTTTCCGGCCGCGTCCGTCGCAGTTGCCGTAAAGATATGAACGCTGAAATCCGTAACTGGATCGACCGTGGTGTAGGCCCAGGCGCCGGAGCCCGAAGCCGTCACGGTATCAAGTTGCGTAGCGCCGTCGAAAATGGTGACGGTGCCGTTGGGCTCGGCCGTTCCGGTCAAGACCCAATGATTGCCGCCGCTGCCGCCCGGCACGATGCTGGCGATTGCTGGCGCCAAAGGCGCCGTCGTGTCGATCTGCAGGGTGCCGGGCGGATTGGTCACAACGCCGGACAAATCGGCGTTGTCGCCCGAGGCGCCCTGAACCGTCGCCCCGTTGAGGTTGAAAGAGGAAACGGCAAGGTCGCTCGTGTCTTGCCCGGCCGCAACCGTATAGTTGAAGGTCAGCGTATCGGTTCCCGAGCCGCCGACGTAGCTTGCTGTTCCACCACTGTTCAACACCAACGTCGGTGTGCCGCCCGCAACGGTGACGGCTTCACTCAGTGTCACAGTCAGCGTGACGACATGACCTGCATTGAGATCGCCATTGCCGTTCACGTCGATCCCGCTGCCGGATGCCGCGACCGACGAGACCGTCGGCGCGATTGTAACGGGCGGCGTCGGGCCGACTTGTGCAACGGGCACAAAATCGTTCGGGTTCGTTGCCGGGAGGAAAATGCTTGCAGGATTGCTTTTCAGATCGATCCCGAAAACCGGCGGCGCCGTCGTAACAACCTCGCATCAGTCGTCGGGCTGGAAGGCAGCAGGCTTGCGATGATCTGCGGATCAGTCGACGATCCAACTACGGTGCTCGGAACTGTACAATTTAAGTCGCCATCCGACCTGCCGGGCGTCAAATCATCGGCCTTGGCGTGACGGTCTGTATGCGTGCCTGCAATTGATAGGTCGTTATCCCGGGCGTCCGTGGCCGACGGCCATTCTTTGTTGGCATCGTGGCCTTTCGTTGCATCGTCTGTAGCGATGCTCGGACTGTAGAGCTTGTTTGCAAACCTGTACGCTTCGAGCGCCACCAGCCACGCCAGAAAAGTAAAGCTCACCGCACGGTATGCGGCTGCAGCTCCGAATACCGAACGGCCGCTTGTTCGCACAAGCTGCGCAAACCGCGAAATGGACACTCGAGAAGCCAAGAGACACACCTATCTGGCAATAGCGGCGATCGTTCTTGATCGGCGCTGCCAAGGCGTTTCCAATCTGTTTTCTGGATTGGCGGTTTAAGATCGTATGAGCCGACCGACGAAAAAAACAGTAAAGTTAGATCAAAAACGGGGGCATGCTCGCTCAGGCTTCATTTACCATGCGCGGAAGCCATTGCGCGGCAGCGCGAAATAGGCCGCGCGACAAAGGCGCGCAGCAAAAATTATATTTTGCACGGCGACACCGCGCGGCAATCTGGCCGCCGCCGGATGACGCCTGTTCAAACTGAATTCACAGATCTCTATGACGGTGCATTCACCATTGGAGGGATAGTGCCATGAGTAAGTCCAGCGGACATAAGGATCGGCGACTGGGACACGATCGTCGATCCAAGCGCGATCGCCGATCGGGCAATACAAGAGCGTCAGCAACGACCGGCGCTCCGGCAATGACCGACGCGCCGGCGGCGACCGCCGAAAATAGACGAACCAGAAAAGTTCGCCGTGTTGAACGCCGCGCTGGTCTCAATCAGCGCTGAACGGGGCATTACGTCCTGGCGGATGCTTGGCGGCGCCGCTTGATGCTTGATCCGCAAGCCGTTTTTCGATTGCCGCGGCGACTTTAGCTTAATTCACGAAATTGTACGACGGTGCAACCACCGATGGAGAGCTATTGCCATGGGTGAAGAGCCCCGCAATGGAAATAAGGACCAGCGACTTGCGCCTGACCGCCGGTCCAGTCGCGAGCGTCGGTCTGAGCCCCGCTATGAGCAACCGGACGTGGCGGAATTTCTGCGCGGACAGAAAGTTCGGTTCGTCCACCCCTCCGCAATTGTGGAGGTTGCGCCAGACGCCGCTGAAAATGGACGCGGGACGACGGACAGTGGACAAAAGGCGCCGACAGGCGCTCCGGCAACGAGCGGCGCGCCGGTGCTGACCGCCAATGCGGATTCGATCGCCGATCGGAAATCAACAAATTCCTCGAGGGTGAGCGCCGCTCCGGTTTGGACCGGCGCTCAAAGGGGGGCTATCGGACGTTCAAGAAGGCGCGCGCATTCGCCCACGATCTCAAGCTGAAATCTGTACGCGACTGGCAGACCTATGTCGACGCGGGCACAAAGCCCGAAGACATTCCGGACGATGCCGAGGTTATTTACGCAAGTGACGGCTGGGCCGGCTGGGAGATTGGCTCGGCACAACGGCCGCCGCGACTTACTATAAACTCAGAAAGTAGACGTGGACTGCGGCCTCGCCCGTTCTTCTTGCGCCTGCCGTCCCGCGACTCGCTTTTTTCACCGATGCGGTGCGGGTAGTGGCGGCAGCTCGCCGAATACGCGCCTGAATTCCATCTCGCCGATCAGCTGCGCCTTCGTGTCAGGCCTTGCGCGGTCGATTTCGATCCACGCCCCTTCAACGAATGACCATGCGCGGGTTTCGCCGACAATCGTCGGCACGCCCGCATAATTGCAATAATAAGGCTTGTTCATTTCCGGCGGGGCTTATTGGGCGGGAGCTGGCGACACCTGTCGCTCCGCTGACAAACCGGATATAGGTTCGGGCCGCTCTGATCCTGAAGATCGGCCTGCGCAAATGGATCATGAGCCTGGCGAGAACCGCGATCGCCGCCACCGTCTCTTACCAATGGCTCGACGTGCAAGATCGGTTGGCGATGAACTCGCGCTAAAGCTATCTGCTGCAAAAAGCCCATTCCACCGATCAGTCGAACAGTCAGCGGCAAACAATTCCATCAGCCCCACCGCCACGCAGCCCTATTTGTCGTTGTTATTAAGTGTTGTTCGCCAAATTTCGGAAATGCTCAAGTACGAATACACGAATTGCCGACGACAGATTGTTATGCTCGCGACTTTCGTCGATCTCCGCGATCAATTCTGACACCGTTGCCTGTTTTGCGTTCGCTATTTTTTTCAGTTGGACCCAAAATTCGTCTTCCAGGCTGACGCTTGTCTTGTGTCGTCCAATAACAACTGAGCGCTTTGCGACCACTGATTTCATCAACCCGTCTCCGTGAGGGAGGAATGGTCGCAGCGGATTTAAATCTGGTTGGCGAAACTACTCTAATTTTACACGTACTCATCGGCTCATGAACTCGGCGAATGCGAATGAATGTCGACACTGATTTGCAGCTGAAATATCAAAAGAGCAAAAAGGCACCGTGATTAGCGAACACTTTCAGCATGGGCGTAACTTTCCGCACTCGACTTAGGACTTTTTACCAACTTTATCTTTTATTTGAGAGAAATTCTTGGAAGTTTCTCTGAGGTCAGATGCCATGAATGCACGCGCAGAACAAAGAAGGCATTTTCGCAAGCGCGTGTTCAAGCTTGCGCACATAGTCATCGCTGAGACGGCACTCGAGTGCTGCGCCCGTGACCTTTCAGCTAAAGGAACCCGCCTCTGCCTTTCAACGACATACGGCATTCCAAATGCGTTCGACGTTATTATTGATGGAAAGCGGAGGCCCGGCCGATCGGTTTGGAGAACCTGCACAGAAATGGGCGTGATCTTTTCGGATGTGCTAAATCAGCCCTCCGATTTCGCGGGGCACGAGAGAGACATTGCTCCGCTGATAGAACTGCTGAAAATGGCTGAGGACAAATGGCCGAGTTCGGAAAGCGATGAAATTTCCGAAGCCGAACTATTCAGGCGTGATCAGGCTCTGCTTGATATGTGGCCGGAAGCCTGCCGGCGTACAGGGATCCCAGTCCATGAATTTCCGATTGGCGTCCTAAAACGCTGGCAGCAAAAAATGGGGTGGCCTAACTAACGGTTCGGGCCAACACTCGGCCTCCGTGCTCGGAGAACCCACGAAATACGCCTCCCTAAGGTTTCATCCCAACAATTACCAGAACTCAACGACTAACAGTCGCGGGATTTGCCGAGCGCGGCAACAAAGGTCTCATCTATTTGTGGCTATCTCGACATTTTTGAGCGGCTTTTCACTGAACTCGAAATCCCAGTGGCGCTGGAAAATGAAGTTCGCGACGCCAAAGCAGAGGCAGCATTTTAGGCTTATGCCCAGTCGTGATGGTGCAGTTCATTCGGCTTTACGCCCAGCAAGTCGATGGTTTCGGTGCCGACTTGCAACAGTGTTCCGCCGTGATGGTCAGATGATTTCGCGACGTAGACGTCGTTCAATATTTGCAGCTTGTCCACTTTCGGATCGAAGTCAGTGATGGTTGCGGTGTTGTGTTTACCTTTGAGGTCGTCAAAGTTGATCACAAAGGTGTCGGCACCATCACCGCCGGTCATGGTCATGCGGCCGCGCGCTGCCACCAACGTGTCATCTAGGTCCCCGCCGGTCAGGGTATCCTTGCCCGGGGATCCGATCACAAGTTGCGCCATACCGTCGGCAGCCTCTTCTCCGGTCGGGTCTACTCCTCCCAAGGTGCCGCTGTGCCGCTCGGTGGCGACGAAAGCATCACTCTGCATCGCTGTGGTATCAGTGTCGCGCAGGATCAAGTCCGACAGGGTGGTGCCCTTGATCTCATTTAGGGTCTGCCTGTCGAAATTCTGGTTCTCGAAATAGTACCGATCGCCGTCGCGCAATGCAGTGAACTGATCGCCGATGATCTTGCCGAACGTTGGTCCGATGACGCTTCCTGCAACATGATCCTCCGCCAATCCACCAGTCCACAGATCGATGGCATCGACGGAGCCATAGGCTTGCTCGAGCGCCGCTGCCGTCTCCGGATCAGAGCTGACCTGATCGAAGCTGGTGTATGGCGTTAGTCCCAGCGCCTCTCGGGTCTGGTTCAGTGTACCCAACCCAAGATCATGGCCGCGCTGGATATTGATAGCCGCCAGATCGATACCGTCCGGAGGATCGACCAGCAAGTTCCGCAAGCCATCGACAAGGTGGGTGTCCAGCGGATTCGCCAAGTCTCCCGACAGATGCCGAAGTAAACCATCTGCACCCGTAGCGTCGAAAGTCGCCGGATCTTCAAAGAACAATTCCGCCAGCGTCTGCTCCGACGTGAAGGCACCCAAATTGCTGATTGCACTGATTTCGTCGGAGACGATGGAGTGACCAAAGCGATAGGCGGCACCCGCAAACTCTTCGGTGATCCGCGCGTCTACCGTGGGATCATAGCCGTGGTACGGTTCAATGGCGTCCTTGCCCAACAGATGCGGCAGGAACTCGCTATAGGTGATGTTGACCATCTCAGCCGTGGTGATGGCTTTGGCCATCTCGTACAACTTGTCGCCGCTCCAGTTCGGATGTTCCTTATGCAGTTGATCGACCTGATAATTGTGCTCGCGCACAAACAAGGTCTGCAAGGCCGTCAGATCGGGGTTCTCCTGCGCCCGCACGTCGCCCGCCATAAACATTCCGCTTTGCGGATCGAATCGGCAGATTGTCTCCCGCCGACATTTTCATATGACCGTCGGCTGTCCGCAGGCTCGCTGCGGTGGCAGCGTCGGATCCGTATACCTGTGATCCATCCAGCCAACCTGTGATCGTGTTAATAGCAGTTGCCGGATGTCCAGGAACACCGGTCGCAGGATCGATGGCTACCCGCGTCAGCGGAATGATGCTGCCGGGCTCAAGAAACTCATCATCAGCCGGGACCGTGATCGAGATATCCGTGGTTGTGCCCCCTTTTTCCAGATCCAGATCGTGATCGACGAACTGGCCCCACGCATACATCATGCCTGATAGCGCGATGCCGTTGTCGTCCATCAAATGCGGGCCGTCCTCTCCGGTGTCCGCCTGCGTCACAACGAATGTTGCTGATCTCGCGGGGGTTCGGCCCCGGTGTCATTTCACTGATTCCATCGGAGAAATTCGCCGGACCCACCCGAGCAAAGTCGGTGCCGGTTTGGTTCATGGTGGGATCCGCAAGATTGTTGTTGGAGCCGTCGATGGTCCGAAAATGAACCTCATTTGGCGGGGAACTCGAAGGCCGCGGATGGCCATTGCCATGATTACCGAAAAAAGATTGCAGATTGTCGAGGTCGAATTGATGGAGAAAGTTGGAGAGGGTCAAAGTCGCCGAGGGTAGATTTTTTCATGACATCGCCCCTGTGCTGTTGTTCTTATTTTGCTTAATCCGGTTGTAGAAAATATTGTTCGACGAAAGTGGTCTTTCGATGAGAGCAAAGTGATTTTTCGATGACTGGCGATCATGCGCCGTGGTTTGATGACACCATCATGCTGGCTAGTGATACCTTCACACGCGGTCCTCGCCAAAAAAAATCAAATTTGATTTTTTGAGCAAAGTGCACTTGCTCATTCGATGAGCACATCGACACGCCGCAGAAATGTTTCTGGAACAGTCAGACCTATGGCCTTGGCTGTTTTGACGTTGATGGCAGTTCGAATTTGTTCGGCTGCTCTATAGGTATGTCTTCGGCTGCCAAACGCTCAGATTAGTTCTGGTCGGCTTTGATGTTGTTGTCCTTGACCACCTTGCCCCATGTCTGCATCTGATTGGTGACGAAGGTACGCATGGCTTCCGGGGCGCCGAGGGTTAGCGAGACCTGCTGGGTTTCGACCAATTGCTTGGCGATGCGCTCCTCGCGCAGCAGGTGTGGCCATCTCATTACCGAAACGCTCGATGATCGGCTTCGGCGTACCGGCCGGCGCGAAGATGCCCCACCAGGCATAGGCTTCGAAACCGGGGAAGCCGCTCTCGGCCACGGTCGGCACCTGGGCGAGTGAACTGATTGCGCTCTTTCCCAGTCTGCACGATCGCACGAATGGTGCCGGCGTCGACCTGCGGCATCGACAGCGCGGTGCTGCCGATCAGAAGATCGACGTGGCCAGCGACAGCGTCATTCATCGCCGGCCCGCCGCCACGATAGGGCACGTGCGACAACTTCACGCCGCGCGCTGTGACAGTAGCGCCATTGCCAGATGCCCAACGCTGCCGCTGCCGACAGAGCCGTAGCTGACCTTGCCCGGTTTCCTTGGCCAAGGCGATGACGTCAGCCAATGTGTTGTAAGGCTTCGCTTTCGCGGTGGTGATCATGTAGGGCGCGGTGCCAATCAGCAGCACCGGGTCGAGGTCCTTCTCGCTGTCGTAGGGCAGGCTCGGCAGCACGAACGGGTTGGCGGCGTGGTTGTCGAACACCGCCAACCAGGTATTGCCGTCGGGCGGTGATTTTACCACCGCGGCGGTGCCAACGCTGCCGGACGCTCCCGATCGGTTCTCGATCACGATGGTGGTGCCGAGGCGCTGCTGCAGCCCCGGCTGGACCAGCCGCATGATGGCGTCCGTCGATCCGCCCGGCGGGTAAGCGACAACAATTCGCACCGGGCCGGACGGCCAGGATTGGGCGCGCGCTCCTAACGGCGCGGCCACCACCGGCGCGGCGATGCCGGCAAGCACGAGCGTGCGGCGTGTGAGTGTCATGACGTCCTCCCCCGGGTTATTTTGTGGGCGCCAACATACATTATCATCATCGGCGCTGAGCGCACCTGAGGTGCGGCCGGGTGTGCGCCAATAGTGGACAATCGACGCGCGTTTCATCACATGACAAGGCTCGGCCACACTTTTTGACCGACGCTGCCGCCACGCTTTTGCCGCTGACACATGGGTCGGACACAACTAGAACAAAGCAATTGCTGAAGCTCTGCTTCACTGATCTTCGACTTTGCCTCCGCGATGGCCGCCACCACCTGGCCACGCTCGCCATCAAGACGCGCGGCCTCGCGTTGCAGCGACGTCTTGCGTGTGAGGGGTACGAGACCCTTCTGGTAAAGACCCTCCACACCCTCGAGTTCGCCGGAGATCAGCTCATGCTGCGCCGCTTTCGATTTGACTTGGGCGTCGAGACCCGAAATGTGTTCACCGAGCTGCCCAATATGACTGCGCAAGAGATCTTTGGCTGTGCGACGCGCCGCGGTGCGGCTGTTGAACAGCGAAATCTCCGATGCCCAAGGCGGCCGATATCGTTATCACCCGAGCGGCTGGCCATCTCGTGCGGCCGTTGCGGCTGGTCAAGCCCATCGCGTTCCGCCATCAGGCGCGCGAGCCGCACGCGCGTCTGGTCGAGTTGTTGCGTCAGGACCTGTGCATTGGCTCGCAGTTGCGTCTCGTCGAGGCGCAGAGCAAATCGCCCGCACGCACATGCGTTCCGTCACGAACCGGAATGCTCGCCACAACGCCACCGGCGGGATGCTAAATCTTCTTGAGGTCCGACTCCACCACCAACGTGCCTGGCACGATGACCGCGCCCGACAGCGGCATGAAGCATGCCCATCCCCCGACAATGCCCACGCCGATGACCAGCACCCGAAGACCGATTTTTAGTTCCCCTTCAAAGGCGCGCGTCAGCCTTTTTCTGAGTGCAATTTCCGGCCCATCTAATCCGATGGCCGGCGCCCGGCCGACCAAAAACTCGTAGCCTCGCGCAGGCGTTCCCAGGTACGACGCGGCTGGAGAAAACCCTGTCCCACCGCAAGGGCAGACTGCACCCGGTTTTTTCCCTCCGCCGGCGGTGAACTCCCGATGCGATCCTGCAAAGAAATCCGTGACAACGCAGGCGCATGACGAACGCGACCCTGGCGCGCATGCTCGCTTGCCGGATGGAGTAGCACCTTTGCGTCCTGGCGCACCGGGCGCCCTGCCGGCGGCTTACCGCGTGGACCCGGCCTCGCTTGCGGCTTCCGCCGATTGAAGTCCAAGCCTGCCGAGGAGTCGTTCAACCTTGCTGTCGGTCTGCTTGACAGGTGGTCTTCGCTCGGCGCCCGGACGACTGGACGGTCGGTCGTTGCATTGCAGATCGATCGATCGCGGAAACCGCTCCTGGTCGCACTCCTCCTCAAGAAATCTTTGCAGTCGTCGCAATTCCCGGACAAGTGCTGCCTCCTGCAGACTGACCGACCCGGGATCGGCAGCATCGTCGTAGTGCGGGGGCTGACCGTGAGCGGAAAAGCGGCTCATGGCACGGCCCCCGCCGCCATTCGCGAAACCCGGTTGTTCGGACTAGAGGCGGCTCCTGCGCGAACGGCCGACCGCCTTACCCGCGCAAAAACATCCTCGCGCGGCCCAAAGGCGATTGCCCGGCCGCCGTAGATCACCATGGCCATATTCAGCGCCGCCAAAGCGCCGGGCTGTGGGAGATGACGATGACGATACTTGATCGCTGCGCAATGTTACGATCGTCCGCCAGCGCCTTCTCGCCCTCAACATCGAGATTGGCGTCTGGTTCGTCCAGCACGACCAGGAAGGATCGCCAAACACGCCCGCGCCAGGCCGATGCGTTGCCGCTGCCCGAGGACAGCGCGGAGCCGCCTTCGCCGATCTGGCGTGTCATAGCCGTCGGCAGGCGCAGGATCATCTCGTGGGCACCCGCAATCCGCGCGGCCTCCAGAATAGCCTCGGATGACGCCGAATCATCGAAGCGCGCGATATTGTCGCGACGGTGCCGTCGAACAGCGCGACATCCTGCGGCAGATAGCCGAGGTACGGCCAAGATCGTCAATATCCCATTGGTCGATCGGGGCGCCGTCGAGACGCACCTACCCGTACGCGGCCGGCCAGACCCCACGGGCGCTGCGCGAGCGACGATTTGCCCGCCGCGCTCGGGCCGAGCAGCGCCATGCCCATCCCCGCTCTGAGCCGAAAGAAACACTGGAAACAATGGGCTTTCGGTACCGGGCGACGAACACTGAGATCTTGGACCGTCAGGTCCGGTGCGGCCGCGGCAGCGCGACCGCGGGCGCAGGGGCGCAGCAGTCGCCTTGATGATTTCGCGCAGACGGACAATACCCTCGCGCGCCGCGACCAATTGCTTCCAGTTCGTCAGTGCCACTTCGATCGGCGCCAGCGCCCGGCCCATGAGGATGGACGAGGCGATCATGATGCCGCCTGATGCCTGCTCTATGACGACGAGATAGGCGCCGATCCCCAGCATCGCCGATTGCAGCACATAGCGCAGGACTTTCGCGCCGGAACCGAGCATGGCGTGGGTGTCCATAGCCCGAAGGCTGATCTCAAGAAAGGCGATCATTGCCGCGCAGCCAGCGTTCCGTAAAGCGGTCCGTCATTCCCAGCGCGCGAATAACGTCGGCGTTTTGCCGGCTGGCGTCGGCGAGGACCTGCCGGTGGGCGTTGGTTTCCATCGTGCCTGGCGGGGCCGCGCGACCGGCGTTCGGTCGCGAGCGTCACCGCGATGATCGACGCGGCGCCGAGGGTCGCCACAATGCCGATGACCGGGTGAAAGACGAAGAGCCCAAGCAGGAAGATCGGTATCCACGGCATATCGAGGAACGCAGTCGGGCCGCTCCCGAGAGGAAGGTCCGCACCTGATCGATGTCGCGCAATGGCTGCTGCGCCACCACGGGCCGCGCGCCCCGGAGCGGCAGCGTCACGAGCGCCTGGTAGATCGGCCCCTGCAAGCCGGCATCGAACAGCGTTCCTATCCGCGCCAGCATACGGGTGCGCAGCGCATCGAAGTAACCTTGCAGTACGTAGGCAAACAGCACGATGGCGGAGAGCCCAATGAGGGTTGCGACGTTGCGGCTGGAATGACCCGGTCGTAGACCTGCAGCATGTACAGCGAGCCGGAAAGCATCAGCAGATTGACGATTCCGCTGAACACCGCGACGCCCGCCAAACGTCGTGCGCTTGCGCGAACTGAACAGCAACCGGGTCGTCCC
>CAVQYD010000049.1:0-16176 GCA_963718035.1 uncultured Alphaproteobacteria bacterium
GCCCTTGGGGCTTCGCCGGGCAACCTTCGCGATGTTCAGGCTGGCTTGCCAACCGAAGCGCCGAAGGCGAATCAGCCGCTCGTCGCTTCGCTACGGAGGTAGTCCTGGCTTGCCGAGCCGAAGCTGGCCGACCCAGCGAAGGTTGGAGCGGGTGAACGGAATCGAACCGTCGTCATCAGCTTGGAAGGCTGTTGCTCTACCATTGAGCTACACCCGCGACCCTAACTTCGCCGGCGCGGTCCTGCTACAGCACCAACCGAACTTCATCAAGCAAATGGAGCCCAGCGCATATTTCGTTTCCGAAGAAATACAATCTATGCGTGTGCTTATGCAACTAACAATTGTATCTTTTTTCCTTGTATTCGACCCGGCATCGTGTAGTATTCGTGTCGGTATGACAAGTAATAGGAAATATAATTATAGAATTATATCCGGAAGTTAGAGTGGCAACAAAGTATATTTAATAATTTATAGGAGAAATAACTATGACAGACTATGACGACGATCAACGCCCAGCGAACATCGATTCAGATGGCCGTGTGATGAGTAATGCCGAACTAAACCTCGAGTTTGAGCGCCAAGCAGCGTGCGGCGCGCGAAAAAGCCGAGCGTGCGACGTATGTATCGACCCCGTTAACGGAGTCCCTAACGAAGCAGTTAACGACTGCCGCGTCGAACGGAGCGAGCACTTCGGGCAAATCTGGAAACAAAAACGCCCTTCGTCACGGAGGCTATTTCCCCGGGCTCTTGCCTTGGGAATCGCCGGACGATTTCAAGGCATTACATAAAAAACTCAGGGAAGATTGCAACCCTGAGGGGGCACTTCAAGAGGAAGTGGTTTCGTCTCTGTGCCAATGGACGTGGCAACGACGCCGCGTAATCTTGGCAAGCGAAATAACTTACTTTCGTTCTCCAGTGCCAGAAGGCTTGAAGACGGGGGAACTGACTTGGGATGACGTAGTGGCGCATCAATCGAAGGTGCCGGCAGAAATTCGAGATCTTATCTCGACCCAGGGCAAACTCGTCGAAATCCTCAACGGCGTGGGCGAGCAGATCAGCAAACATCGTTACTGGACCGACACAACCGAAGGCAAAGACATCCAGTTCCAGCTTAAGAAAATGCGAAGCGAAATTGGCACGTTAGCCTCTGAAGTGAGAGAGCGCGCTATTGGTGAAACTGAGAAGATCAAGCAGACCGTTCGGACAATTACCAGCCTGTTCGACAAGGCTTATCAACCGGACGAAATCGAGAAACAGGCAAGGTTGTTGTCCATGATCGACCGCGAGATTGATAAAACCATAAAGCGGCTGATTTTCTTGAAAACATTCGCAAGTGACATCGCTAATGTGACGGGCAAGACCGGAGCTCTCAAGCCATTGGTCGTGTCTCCTCCGGTCATCCCCAACGAGGTCCCAAGCGTTGAGCAAAAAGTTGAGCCGGCAGAAAACGCTCCGCTCAGGGGAACAAAGGACCACCCGGTCGCTCTTGCCGCTCCCGAACATCGCGGGAAGCCTAAAGCCGACTAGCGTTTCCCAAGCGGCGCCGGTTACTCCGGCGCCGCTCTATAAAAAACCATTGATCAAATTGAGCCAACGAAAAGTAGTGGCGATAAGCATGAAACAAATGTCGCGACGTTCCGCACTTTATTTTGCTGCAACGACCCCACCTTGCCGTGTCCATTCATCTTGCGTCGCAGACTCTGACCTTGTCCTTCTTGAGCTCGGCCGTCAGTTCGATGCGATCTCAGCGCAGCTCGACCGCGAATTAAGGACCGAATGGAAAACGCTAGAAGAATTCGACCGCATTCTCCAACAAATAGTCTGCACGCCCGCCACAACATTAGAAGGCCTTCTGGTAAAGGCACGAGCGGGATGCTGGGTCTTGCTTGGCGATTTTGAGTCGGCTGACCAGTCCACTGCTGGTGCTCCGATGGCCTTCTCAATAATGCGCGATCTAATACGACTGGGCGCGCCTCATCTCGAAAATCCCGGTGCGTTGCGGCGGTTAATTCAGCAAATCGAAGACGGTGCAAACTAGCTGACATTCGATGTTCAGCAATTTGTGAAGGACGAAGGCTGTGCTGCGGACGGGTTGTCCTGGGCGATGAAGGCGCGAAGCGAGTTCTGATCCTCGATTGCCTCGGGCGACCACTCGATGTTCATGTCGTCGGGCGTCTTGGGCTCGGTCGCTCTTTTTTACCGTTCCATGAACTGACCCAGTCTTTGACCTGCCGGTGAGAGACGCTCCTGCCCTCGGCAAACGAGGTGATGGCTTTTTGAATACCGGCAACTTGCCACTCATTTAAGTCCAGGTACTCATTAATCGCTTCGGCGGCGAGGAACGAGCGGCTGCGACCCGTGCTTTTGGCGAGCTTCTCGAGCCGCTTTTTGATCACCGGATCGACGCGAACGCTGACGGTGGTGGAAGACATGGCTTTGTGTGCGGTTGTGTTAGATTGTGTACATATTAGCACGGAGCCCACGGCGTATAAGGTCGCCCCTATTTTGTTTTGGGCCGCTTCAGCCGCTGGCGCCTGCTGAGCCGCACCTCCGGGCCGCGCCGGTTTTCGTCGATGAATTCGGCACGCGTCGCCCCTTTTGCCCAGAGTCGTTAGGTCATGATGTCCGTCTGAGCGAAATCATCGCCTTTGAACAACAGCGGCTCACCTAATTCTTTTGCAAGCGCGTAGGCGAAGCAGTCGCCGAAATTCAGCTTTGCCGGATGCCCACTGCCTTTTCCGAAGTCTCGATAGGCGCTCCTGGCAATCTGCGCTTGAATTTCCGTCACGGGTTCGATGGAGATGTTTGCTTCTCTGATGAAATCATCAAACCGCCGCGTGGCTATGGGATCGCGGCTTGCATCGATCACAACTGCGGATTCAACAAAATTAACGGCGCTGACACGGCGGATCGTCGCATCGGCAATCGCTCGCGCACAGACCATTGCTTCTGGCTCATCGCGAAGGATGGCGATAATGGCCGATGTATCGATAATCATTTTGGTAGCCCACGGTCGTCGTAGAGCATGTCCTCATGATCGATGGTGCGGAATGGTTGCTTGAGGTGTGCGGCGCAGTCCCGCCCAATCAGCAATAAGCGTTCGGCAAGATCTCCGTCATGTTCACCGCGAAGGCGATCAAGGCGTTCGCGGACGGCTTCGGTAACAGCCGTCGTCAGGCTCTCCCCTGTTAGCTTGGAAAGTTGCCTGGCGAGGCGGTTAGCCTCTCTGTTTTTGATATTCATACTCATGACTTCTACCTTTATACCATAAATATATATAAGTCTACCGTGGCCCCCTTTTACCCCGCCTAGCCGCAGCCTTTGCGAATGTCGGCGCGCCGCAACCTTAGCCCGCGGCGCGAAGGTCTTCGGCCGTTCGCTTGGTCTTCCGCTCCGCCGCCTCGCGCTCGCTCGTGAGCAGGGCCTCGATAACCCGAACGCGTTTGTCTAGTTCGTCGCGAACGCCCTCGAGCTGCTTTATTTTCGCCTCTTGAGTTGCCGCCAGGGCTTCTTTTTCTTGAAGTCTGTATTCCAATATCGATTTCTGCTGATTGAGCGCGCTACGTTGCCGCCTCTGTTCGCCCTGCATCGCCGCAACCACCTTGAACCGCTCCGCCGACGCGGCCATTAATTCAGCGTTCAGAAATTCGATCTGCTTAATGGACGAAGCGATATTTTCTTCCCTTCGATTTGCCGCCGCCTCCGCTGCGAGCAGCCGATCAGCCAACGCTTTTGATTCCTCAAGGGCGCCGTCGAGTTGCGCTTGCAAGGCCGCTTTTTCACTTTCCAGAAGAATGATTTTGTCTTCCGCGGCGGCAGCGCCCACTTCGTACTGAGTCACGGCCTGCTGAAGCGCCGAGACCGTCTGGCTGAGATGATCTATCTCCTCGTATGCGTCCTGCAACTCATTAGCCTGCCGCTGCTGCACATTGTATAATTCAAGAATCTCAGTAAGGCGCAGCTTCAATTCGGCGGACTGCCTCGCGAGCTTATCGTTGAGCGCGCTATCCGCATCAGGGACGTTCGACAGCGCCGGCCAAAGTGCTCCACCGGCCTCAAAAGCGGGCTCAACGAATTTCATAGTCCAGCGCTTCCCATTGAAGGCGGGATCAAACGCGTCAGCTCGGGCACGGAAATACGGCGGAGCAATCAAATCGCTGTCGCCAATACTGTGCTAACCCTCGGACGATATCTCTTAATCAGTGCTTAATATTGGACGCTTGGCGACTTCCCCACGGTTACACGTGGATGAAATCGCTCCCCGCAAGCACGCTCGCCGTAATTGACTTGAGCGTAACGGCCATGTCGGCCGCAGCCTGGTTTTCCGCTACGCCGGTGTTATTGAAGTAGAGCAATCGTATCTGCGCCGCTCTGGATCCACGCGATGCTGTGCGGAGCAATTTGTGTAGCCCCCGGAAATCAAACCTTGAACCGCGGTAATTCCGGCAATTGCCGACGTGTCGATAAGATCCGCGCCGTGAACGAAATTGTTGATGGAATCTTTCGCCGCCACGGTCGAGTCCGACGTCGCGTTAAAGACAAATCGGTCGGCGCCACTCCCGCCGGTCAGCACGTCGGCCCCGCCTGCCGCCGATGATCGTGTTGTTGCCGCTGCCAACCGTAATTGTGTTGACGCCGCTTCCACCGGTAACCGTTAGATTGCCGGTGTCGGTGCCGGCCGCGAGACTACCGGCGCTCCCCAGCGTTACTGTCGCGGCCGCTGAGCCGTGAGTGTCAGTGTATTTGCGGTAAGCGCTGACGCGTTGATCGTCAACGTATCACCAGCGCCATTGGCGGTGATCGAGGTTGCGGCCGAACCGGTCGTGATCGCGATGGCGTTATCGACGGCGTCCCCCGTGGTCACGGTGAGCGCACCGGTCAAGGAGCCGGCCGCGATATTCCCGATCAGACCAGTGACTGTCTCTGCCGCCGAGCCCGATCAGCGTCAGCGTGGTGTTCTCGGCGAGTGCAGTAGCATTGACCGTCACCACATCGCTTGCCCCGCTCGCCGTGATCGAGGTCGCCCCGACCCGGTGGTGATCGAGATCCCGTTGTCCGCCGCATTGCCCGTCGTCACGGTCAGTGCCCCGATCAAGGAACCAGCCGCGATATCGCCAACCAGGCCGGTCACCGTCTCCGCCGCCGAGCCCGCCAATGTCAGGTCGTATTCTGTGCCAGTGCCGTCGCGGTCACCGTCACCGTATCGGTGGCGAAGTTATCGGTGATTGAGGTTGCGGCCGAACCGGTGGTGATCGCGATCGTGTTGTCGGTTGCATCCCCCGTGGTCACGGTCAGCGCGCCGGTCAAGGAACTGGCGGTGACATTGCCGATCAGCCCGCTCACCACCTCGGCCGCCGATCCAACCAGGGTCAGCGTCGTATTGTTGGCGAGCGCCGTGGCGTCGACATTGAGCGTGACGCCGTTTAAGTCCGTGATGCTGGTCGCCCCGCTCCCCGTCGCCACATTCACAAAACCAGCACTGGCTGCGTTGGCGCCCAGCGTAATGGTGCTCGCCCCGGTGAGCCGCAGGGTTTCGATACTCGTTGCATTCAGGAAGTTGGCGTCGGTCAGCGTGGCTGCCGCCGTCATCGCAATGGTGTCGCTGCCCGCCCCACCGGCAATGGTTACTGCGGCGCCTAGATTGACGGCCGAGCTGAAGTTGAAGGTGTCGCTGCCGCTGCCCCCGGTGAGCACGTCGGCACCGCCACCGCCGGTGATCGTGTTGGTGCCGTTGCCCACCGTGATCGTATTGGCCCCCGCCCCGCCGGTGACCGTGAGGTTGCCGGCATAGCTTCCGGCCGCAGAGGTTGCCGGCGTTCAGCGTCACCGTGGCCGCGCTGTTACCGGTCAGGGTCAGGGTCTGTCCCGCCGTCAACGCGCTCGCCGCAATGGTATTTGCGCCGCTGCCGGTGGCAATCGACAGGCCGGGCAACCGCAGCCGTCGTCACATTCAGCGCTCCGCTCACGGCGCTCGCCGTCAGATCGCCCTGCAGCCCCGTCGCCGTGAACCCCGCCGACCCCGAAAGGCTCAATACTACATTGTCAGCCAGTGCTGTGGCATTGACCGTCACCACATCGCTTGCCCCAGTTCGCGGTGATCGAGGTTACGGCCGATCCGGTGGTAATCGTGATGCCGTTGTCGGCGGCATCTCCGGTGGTCACGGTAAGTGCGCCGGTTAAAGAACCTGGCCGCGATATTCCCGACCAGGCCGGTCACCGTCTCCGCTGCCGAGCCCGCCAATGTCAGGTTAATGTTGCTGCGCTAGTGCCGTGAGATCGACCGTCACCGTGTCGCTTGCACCATTGGCCGTGATCGAGGTCGCAGCAGAACCGGTCGTGATCGCGATGCCGTTATCGGCGGCGTCCGCCGTAGTAACGGTCAGAGCGCCGGTGAGCGAGCTGGCCGTGATATTGCCGACCAGGCCGGTTACTGTCTCTGCCGCCGAGCCCGACCAGCATCAGCGCCGTGTTCTCGGCGAGCGTCGTGGCATTGACCGTGAGCACATCGCTCGCCCCGCTCGCGGTGATCGAGGTCGCCCCCGAACCGGTCGTGATCGCGAGGCCGTTGTCACCGGCATTGCCCGTGGTCACGGTCAGCGCCCCGGTCAGGGAGCCGGCTGCGATATTGCCGACCAATCCGGTCACGACCTCGTCCGCTGACCCCGCCAATGTCAGGTTTATGTTCTGCGCCAATGCAGTCGCGTTAATCGTCACCGTATCGCTCGCCCCGCTCGCCGTGATCGAGGTCGCCGCCGAGCCGGTGGTCATCGCGATCGTATTGTCGGCGGCATCGCCCGTGGTCACGGTCAGTGCACCGGTGAGCGCAGCTGGCCGTGATGTTGCCGATCAGGCCGGTCACTGTCTCTGCCGCAGACCCACAAGCGTCAGCGCCGTGTTCTCGGCCAGTGCCGTGCGCATTGACGGCGACCACGTCGCTCGCCCCATTGGCCGTAATCGAAGTTACCCCCGAACCGGTCGTAATCGCGATGCCGTTATCGGCCGCATTGCCCGTCGTCACGGTCAGCGCCCCGGTCAAGGAACCAGCCGCGATATCGCCAACCAGGCCGGTCACTGTCTCTGCCGCCGAGCCCGCAAGCGTCAGCGTCGCGTTCTGCGCCAGTGCGGTGGCGGTCACCGTCACGGTATCGGTGCCGAAGTTATCGGTGATCGAGGTCGCGGCTGAGCCGGTGGTGATCGCGATCGATTGTCGGTTGCGTCCCCCGTCGTCACGGTCAGCGCCCCGGTCAAGGAACTGGCGGCGATATTGCCGATCAGCCCGCTGACCACCTCGGCCGCAGAGCCGACCAGTGTCAGCGTCGTATTGTTGGCGAGCGCGGTGGCGTCGACCGTCACCGTATCGCTTGCGCCGTTTGCGGTGATCGAGGTCGCGGCCGAGCCGGTGGTGATCGCAATCGTATTGTCGGCGGCATCGCCCGTGGTCACGGTCAGCGCCCCGGTCAACGAACCAGCCGCGATATCACCAACCAGGCCGGTCACTGTCTCTGCCGCCGAGCCGACAAGCGTCAGCGTTGTGTTCTCGGCCAGCGCCGCGGCATTGGCCGTCACCACGTCGCTTACCCCGCTCGCCGTGATCGAGATGGCTGCTGAACCAGTCGTAATCGAGATGCCGTTGTCGGCCGCATCCCCCGTGGCCACGGTCAACGCACCAGTCGAGCGAACCAGCCGCGATATTCCCGACCAATCCGGTCACGACTTCGGCCGCTGACCCCGTCAATGTCAGGTTTATGTTCTGTGCCAGCGCGGTCGCGTTAATCGTCACGGTATCGCTTACGCCATTTGCGGTAACCGAGGTTGCCGCCGAGCCGGTGATGATCGAGATGCCACCATCGGCCGCGTCACCTGTCGTCACGGTCAGCGCCCCGGTCAAGCGAACCAGCCGCGATATCGCCAACCAGGCCGGCCACCGTCTCCGCCGCAGAGCCAGCCAATGTCAGAGCAACGTTCTCACCAAGTGTGGTGACATTGACGGAGATCACGTCGCTCGCCCCGCTCGCCGTGATCGAAGTTGCCCCCGAACCGGTCGTGATCGCGATGCCGTTGTCGGCCGCATTGCCGGTGGTCACGGTCAACGCCCCGGTCAACGAGCCGGCCGCGATATCGCCAACCAGGCCGGTCACTGTCTCGGCCGCAGACCCAGCCAGCGTGAGCGTCGTGTTCTGCGCCAGCGCGGTAGCGGTCACCGTCACGGCATCGGTGCTGAAGTTGTCGGTGATCGAGGTCGCCGCCGAGCCGGTGGTGATCGCGATCGTATTGTCGGTTGCGTCCCCCGCGGTCACGATCAGCGCACCGGTGAGCGAGCTGGCCGTGATGTTGCCAACCAGGCCGGTCACTGTTTCCGCCGCCGAGCCCACAAGCGTCAGCGCGGTATTCTCAGCCAGCGCGCCCGCATTGACGGTGACCACGTCGCTTGCTCCGTTCGCCGTGATCGATGTTGCCGCCGAACCAGTCGTGATCGCAATGCCGTTGTCGACCGCATTGCCGGTGGTCACGGTCAGCGCACCCGGTCAACGAGCCGGCAGCGATATCGCCCAACCAGGCCGGTCACTGTTTCCGCCGCCGAGCCCACCAGCGTCAGCGCCGTGTTCTCGGCGAGCGCGGTGGCGGTCACCGTCACCGTATCGGTAGCGAAGTTGTCGGTGATCGAAGTCGCCCCCGAACCCGTGGTGATCGCAATAGTGTTGTCGGTTGCATCCCCCGTGGTGACGGTCAGCGCGCCGGTCAGCGAAGTGGCGGTGATATTGCCGATCAGCCCGCTGACCACTTCGGCCGCCGAGCCAATCAAGGTCAGCGTCGTATTGTTGGCGAGTGTCGTCGCATCGACCGTCACCGTGTCGCTTGCACCACTGGCGGTGATCGACGTCGCAGCAGAACCGGTCGTGATCGAGATGCCGTTGTCGGCGGCGTCCCCGGTGGTCACAGTCAGCGGCCCGGTCAAGGAGCCGGCCGCGATATCTGCCGACCAGCCCGCTCACCGTCTCTGTCGAAGAGCCCACAAGCGTCAGCGCGGTGTTCTCGGCGAGTGCGGTCGCATTGACCGTCACCACATCGCTCACCCCGCTCGACGTAATCGAGGTTGCGGCCGACCCAGTGGTGATCGTGATGCCATTGTCGGCTAGCATCTCCTGTCGTCACGGTTCAGTGCACCGGTCAGCGAACTGGCCGTGATGTTCCCGACCAGGCCGCTCACTGTCTCCGCTGCCGAGCCGACAAGCGTCAGCGTCGTGTTCTGCGCCAGCGCGGTTGCGGTCCACCGTCACGGTATCGGTATCGAAGTTGTCGGTGATCGAGGTGGCCGCCGAGCCTGTGGTGATCGCGATCGTGTTGTCGGCCTGCATCCCCCGTGGTCACGGTCAGCGCGCCGGTGAGCGAACTCTGCCGTTATATTCCCAACCAGGCCGGTTACTGTCTCTGTAGCAGACCCGGGAAGCGTCAGGTGCCGTGTTCTCGGCCAGCGCCGTGGCATTGACCGTCACCGCATCGCTTGTCCCGCTCGCCGTGATCGAGGTTGCCCCCGAACCGGTCGCAATCGCGATGCCGTTGTCGGCCGCGTTGCCGGTGGTCACGGTCAGCGCCCCGGTCAACGAGCCGGCCGCGATATCGCCAACCAGGCCGGTCACTGTCTCGGCCGCAGAACCAGCCAGCGTCAGCGCCGTGTTCTGCGCCAGCGCGGTGGCGGTCACCGTCACGGTATCGGTGCCGAAGTTGTCGGTGATCGAAGTCGCCGCTGAACCGGTGATGATCGCAATCGTGTTGTCGGTGGCGTCCCCGTGGTCACGGTCAGCGCACCGGTGAGCGAGCTGGCCGTGATATTGCCGATTAGCCCGCTGACCACCTCGGCCGCAGAGCCGACAAGCGTCAGCGTCGTATTGTTGGCAAGCGTGGTCGCGTCGACATTGAGGGACGCCGTTGAAGTCCGTGATGCTGGTCGCCCCACTACCGGTCGCCACATTCACAAGACCGGCGCTGGCGGCGTTGGCGCCCAGGGTAATGGTGCTTGCGCCGGTCAGGCGCAGGGTTTCGATGCTCGTCGCATTCACGAAGTTGGCGTCGGTGAGTGTGGCTGCTGCAGTCATCTCAATGGTGTCGCTGCCCACCCCGCCGGCGCGGTCGTCGCGGCGCCAAGATTAGCCGCCGAGCTGAAGTTGAAGGTGTCGCTGCCGCTGCCCCCGGTGAGTAGGTCGGCACCGCCACCGCCGGTAATGGTATTGGTGCCATTGCCCACCGTGATCGTATTGGCCGCCGCCCCGCCGGTGACTGTGAGATGCCGGCATAGCTTCCGGCCGACAGATTGCCAGCGTTCAGCGTAACGGTGGCCGCGCTGCTGCCCGTCAAGGTCAGGCTCTGACCCGCCGTCAGGGCGCTGGCGTCGACATTGAGCGTGACGCCGTTGGAGTCTGTGATGCTGGTTGCTCCGCTGCCAGTCGTCACATTCACAAGACCAGCGCTGGCGGCGTTGGCGCCCAGGGCGATGGTGCTCGCGCCGGTCAGCTGCAGGGACTGAACCCCGCCGACATGGGCGAAATCGCCGTCGTCGAGCGTAACTGCCGCCGTCATCGATATTGTGTCGGCGCCGCCATTGCCGCTGATCGCTGCGGGCGCCGTGAGCGTTGCCTCGGATCCGAATCGCGAATACGTCGTTGCCCGACGAGCCTTCGATCCATTCCTCGAAGCAAACTGGTGTTTCCCGCAGCGTCGGTCGCAGTCGCCGTAAAGATATGGACGCTGGAATCCGTAACCGGATCCGACCGTGGTGTAAGTCCAGGCGCCGGAGCCCGAAGCCGTCACGGTATCAAGTTGCGTAGCGCCGTCGAAGATGGTG
The DNA here is from genome assembly GCA_963718035.1 of uncultured Alphaproteobacteria bacterium. Lineage (GTDB taxonomy): Bacteria > Pseudomonadota > Alphaproteobacteria > Rhizobiales > Xanthobacteraceae > Pseudolabrys. Next base: position 10,841 of record CAVQYD010000049.1, read on the forward strand.
ACGGTGCTGTTGGGCTCGGCCGTTCCCGTCAAGACCCAGTGATTGCCGCCGCTGCCGCCCGGCACGATGCTGGCAATTGCTGGTGCCAAAGGCGCCGTCGTGTCGATCTGCAGGACGCCGGGCGGATTGGTCACGACGCCGGACAAATCGGCGTTGTCGCCCGAATCGCCCTGGACCGTCGCCCCGTTGAGGCTGAAAGAGGCAACGGCAAGGTCGCTGGTGTCTTGCCCGGCCGCAACCGTATAGCTGAAGGTCAGCGTATCGGTTCCGGAGCCGCCGACGTAGCTTGCGGTTCCGCCATTGTTCAAGACCAACGTCGGCACCCCGCCCGCAACAGTGACCGTTTCGCTCAAAGTCACGGTCAGCGTGACGACATGACCTGCATTGAGATCGCCATTGCCATTCACGTCGATGCCACTGCCGGACGCTGCGACCGACGAGACCGTCGGCGCGATTGTGACGGGACGAGCACCGGCGCCGCTTGTGCAACGGGCACAAAATCGTTCGGGTTCGTTGCCCGCGAGAACGATGCTCGCGGGATTGCTTTTCAGATCGATTCCGGAAACAGGCGACGTCGTTGTGACAACCTTCCACAGGCGTCGGACTGGAAGGCAGCAGGCTTGCGATGATCTGCGGATCGGTCGACGATCCGATTTTGGTGCCGTCAGAAGTTTGTGTTGGCTCCCCAGCGCCGGCGAACCATCGACCTTTGCGTGACGCTCTGCCTGAGCGCCCGCAATCGATGGGCCGTTTTCTCGAGCGTCCGGCGCCGGCGACCCTGGTCGATCGGTAGCCTGCCCTTTCGTTGCCTCGTGCGTATCGATGTCGGGCTTGTAAGTCTTGTTCGCGAACCGGTAGGCCTCGAGCGCGACAAGCCAGGCCAGCGCTGTCAGGCTGATCGCGCGATATGCGGAGGCAATGCCCGATACTGGACCGACGTTGGTCCGCACCAGTTGCGCAAAGCGCGAGATGGACTTCCGAGCACGCACGCGTGATACCTGTCTGGCAACGGCTGCGATCGTTCTTGATCGGCGTTGCCAAGAGCGTTCCCAATCGATTTCTGGATTGGCGGTTTAAGATCGTATGAGCCACCGACGAAAAAAACAGTAAAGTTAGATCAAAAACGGGGCATGCTCACTCAGGCTTCATTTACCATCCGCGGAAGCCACTGCGCGCGCACGCGAAAAGGCCGCGCGACAAAGCGCACGCAGCGAAAATATTTTTTGCGCAGCGACACTGCGCGGCAATCTGACCGCCGCCGGATGACGCCTGTTCAAACTCAATTCATGAATATGTATGACGGTGCATTCACCAATGGAGGGATAGTGCCATGGGTGAAGTCCGAGCGGACATAAGGATCGGCGACTGGGACGTGATCGTCGATCCAAGCGCGATCGCCGATCGGACAAGACGAAAAGCGTCGCAAAGGGCAGCGAACGGCGCTCCGGCAACGATCGACGCGCCGGCAGCGATCGCCGATCGATCGGCAAATAGACGGACTAGAAAAGTCCACCGAAGTTGCCACACCGCGCCGGTTCCGGCCAGCGCGCGATGGCGCATGCACTCTGTCGTTCCGCCGACAAACAAGATATAGGCTCGGGCCGTTGTGATCGTGGATCACAAAAATGAGCCGGAGCGGACACTGAATGAGCGGCCTGCGCAAATGGATCGTGAGCCTGGCGGGAACCACGATCGCCGCCACCGTCTCTTACCAATGGCTCGACCGGCCCGTCGCCCTCTTTTTTCACCACACCGTCGCGCGGCCCCAGACATTCGCCAAGCTGACCTACGCACCCGACCCGATGGTGCCGCTGGCCGTGACGGTCTTCGTCGTCCTCGGGCTGATGAATCTGTCGGGCCGCGCGCTGTCGCGCCTGGAGAATTGCGCCCTGCTCTGCAGCCTCAGCCTGATTGTCGCGGAATTGACCAAGATCCAGCTGAAGCTCGTGTTCGGCCGCACCTGGCCCGACACTTTCAGAGACAACAACCCGTCATTCCTGCACGACGGCGTCTATGGATTTAATTTCTTCCACGGCGGCCACGCCTACGCATCGTTCCCGTCGGGCCACACCGCCGTCACCTGCGCGGTCATCTCGGTTCTGTGGATCTACTATCCGAAGTGGCGGTGGCTTTACGCGCTTGCGGTGCTTGCCGTTGCCATCGGGCTGATCGGCGCCAATTATCACTTCGTGAGCGACGTGATTGCCGGCGGCTTTGTCGGGATCTCGAGCGGCTGGATGCTCACCTCGCTCTGGAAGGCGCATGAGCATTTCCGAAAAACATGACGTGCCTCTGAGCTCGCGGCCTCAGACAGGAAATAACCGTATCTTGGCAGGAACACAGGCCTGCTTGCTCTCGCAATTTTTGGCACGCTTTTATCTGCAAAGATTTGGGTGCCCGTTGCATTCTTTCTTGTTGATACGTTCCCGAGAACCCTGCCCTTGCAGGCGCGATACTCTCCGTCATTTGCGTGGTTTTCTTTCTTTGCATTCTCGGCGCCAGAATGCGCTCGCGCTTAATCTATCTCGTTTGCCGAGCAGTCTTGCTGTTCCTGTCGGTTGTCGCCGCGATTGCTTCAATGGAAGCGATATCATTTGGTTTAGTTAGCGTAACAATGACCCCATCGCGCGAAGGCTTTTTGTGGGTGACGCTCGCAATCGTGCTGGTGGCGTTCGCCGCTTTGGGCATCAAGGCCGCACTTGATTGGCGGCTTTCGTACTGGATCGTCTTTCCGGCAGTCTTTGCTACTTTGATCTTTGCGACTTCGGCCCCAGCATTCTTAGCTTGCTGTAGCCTCCCGCTAGATATGGAAAATTTCGACGATCGCGCGCGTGCTTTTTAAAAATCGGCGCGCGCCGTGTCCCATAGCGCGTCGAAGACGCGCGTAAACGCGCTTATGGCGGCGATCCGGAATCCAGAAACACAAAGAAAATCAATGTGGCTGGGTTCCGGGTTCACGCTTTCAGCGCACCCCAGATAAACTCAGAAACGTTTTTCAACAACCTGTTTGAGCGTATCTGTTCTTTGGCGGCGGCATCGGCGTCGAGCGCTGAGGCCTGGGCGCGTCGACCGCGCGGAACATTACCGGCGGCGACTTCCAGTCGAAGGGTTTGGCCGGCACCTGCGCGACACAAGGCGACACATCGTTGGCCCTCGGCATTCTTGAGCTCGAAAACGATGCCCGGCCCGGTCATCTTCTCGCATTCATGCCACTGGGCGATCAGCAAGCCTGCGCCGCTTTCGAGGCAAACCGCACGGACGCGGGCGCCACAGGCACCTTATAAAGTCACCGATGAGCTTCGATAAATTCCCGCCACAGGCCCGTTTCGCCAGGTCCTTGCCCATTCGTTAATCATCCGTTTCCGGTCGGCGGCATTAAAGTAAGGGAAAAGACGGCGGCTCTATTAGCGTCCGCGCATCCGTGCGAGAAATCGTTGACCTGGTGCGTCGCATGCAACTGCTTCCGCCTCCGGCCGCAAAATCCGAAATCGGTCCGAGCTCTCGACAGCGCTTGCCTCCTGCCGCAGCGCGTTCATTGCGACCGCGCTGTTCAGCGGCATGAGCAACATCCTCATGCTGACCGGCGCGATTTTCATGCTGGAGATCTATGACCGCGTGCTGCCAAGCCACAGCATTCCGACACTTATAGCTCTATTGTCATTGCGGCCAGCGCTTTACGCCGTGCTCGGCATTCTCGATCTGATCCGCGGCCGCATCCTGGTACGCGTCGGCGCCAGTCTCGACGAGGCGATCAGCGACCGCGTCTACGACGCGCTGGTCTGCTTGCCGCTTAAGGCCGGCAATCGTGGCGATGGACTGCAGTCGCTGCGCCATCTTGACAGTTTGCGATCGTTTCTGTCGGGCATGGGGCCGATTGCTTTGTTCGACCTGCCCTGGATTCCGCTTTACCTCATCATCTGTTTTGCGTTCCACATGCTCATCGGGCTGACGGCGCTGTTCGGCGCAATCATCCTCTGCGTGCTGACGATACTGACCGAGGTCTATACCCGCGATCCAGCAAGCAGGTCATGGGCTCGCGATGTCGCGCAACAACCTCGCCGAAACAAGCCGGCGCAATGCCGAAGCGCTGGTCGCGATGGGAATGACCCGCCGCTTGGCGGGCGCTGGCGCGAGACCAACCGGAAATACATCGCCAGCCAGCAGCAGACGAGCGACATCGCCAGTGGATTTGCATCGACGTCAAAAGTGCTGCGCATGGTGCTGCAATCGGCCGTGCTCGCGGTTGGCGCCTATCTTGTGATCAATCAGCAGGCAACCGCCGGCATCATCATTGCGGTTCGATCCTGAGCGCGCGCGCGCTTGCGCCGGTCGACCTCGCCATCGCGCAACTGGAAGGGATTTGTCGCGGCCCGGCAAAGCTGGCATGCGCTCAACCAGCTGCTGGCGCTGTTTCCCGAGCAGGCCGAGCCCATGGCGCTTGAGCCGCCGGCAAGACCTCGCCGTCGAGACTGCGAGCGTTGCGCCTCCGGGCGTCCAGAGGCTGGTCGCCACGACATCAATTTTTCGCTGAAAGCCGGCAGCGGCCTCGGCATTATTGGCCCGAGCGGCTCCGGCAAGTCGAGCCTGGCGCGCATGCTCGTCGGCGTCTGGCAGCCGGCGCGCGGCAAAATCTGTCTCGACGGAGCGACCTACGACCAATGGGCGCCCGAAGCGCTCGGCCAGCATATTGGCTATCTGCCGCAGGACGTCGAGCTTCTGTCCGGCACAATCGCCGAAAATATCGCCCGCTTTGCGACCGATCGCACAGCCGGAAGCCATCATTGCCGCCGCGCAAGGCCGCGGGCGTTCACGAGCTGATTGTGAGCATGCCGGAAGGCTATGGAACGTCGATCGGCGAACAGGGGACGTCGCTCTCCGCCGGCCAGGCCCAGCGTATTGCGCTGGCGCGCGCGCTTTACGGCGACCCGTTCCTCGTCGTGCTTGACGAGCCGAACTCAAATCTCGATGCGGAAGGCGACGAGGCGCTGACCCGCGCCATCCTCGGCGTGCGTGCGCGCAACGGCATTGTCATCGTGGTGGCGCACCGGCCGAGCGCCATTGCTGGTCTCGACCTCATCCTCGCGATGAACCAGGGACGGCAGGTTGAGTTCGGCCCGAAGGATGAAACGCTGGCGAAGGTTCTCAAGCGCGCAACGCCGGCGCCCATGCCGCTGAAAGTCGTCCACGAAATCGGAAGCGCCACAGCATGAAGAAGCTCGACATCAAAGCCGCGCTCGAATTCCTCCAGCGTTACAAGATCAGCCTCGACAGTCCGGCGGGCGGCAGCGCGCACGAGTTGATCCGCCGTTACACCATCGCTGGCTTCACCGTGGTCG
>CAVQYD010000050.1:0-24961 GCA_963718035.1 uncultured Alphaproteobacteria bacterium
TCGTCGCCGGCCGGCAGCATGCCGGCCGGTTTGCTATTCACGGTGCCCCGTAGAAATATGCCGTATCCACTCGCCCGATTGGCGCCCGGTTGCCCGATGATTGAACGAAGAGCCATTGCATGAGCCTCTCGAAGTTTGCCGAACTCTATCGGGTTGATAATCCCGACAACTTCCGCATCAAGGACTGGGATCCGGGCGACACCAATGACCTCGATATCGAAAAGAACGAGGCCAAGGAGCTGCTGGAGGAAGGAGTCAAGCGCCTGTCCGAGCTGCAGGAGCGGCTCTACGCGCAGGACCGCTGGGCAGTCTTGTTGATTTTCCAGGCGATGGATGCAGCGGGCAAGGACAGCGTGATCAAGCACGTCATGAAGGGCGTAAATCCCCAGGGATGCGATGTGCATTCCTTCAAGCAGCCAAGTCAGGAAGAACTTGACCACGACTTCATGTGGCGCACGTCACGCCGCCTTCCCGAGCGCGGCAGGATCGGGATTTTCAACCGCTCCTATTATGAGGAAGTGCTGGTCGTGCGTGTGCATCCGGGCCTTCTCGAAAAGGAGAAAATGCCCGCCAGGCTCGTGACCAAGGAGATCTGGAAGGAACGATTCAAGGATATCCGCGCATTCGAGCGCTATCTCGCGCGCAACGGAACGCTCATCCTGAAATTTTTTCTGCACGTCTCAAAGGAAGAGCAGAAACGGCAATTTCTGGAACGGATCGACGAGCCGTCAAAAAACTGGAAGTTCTCGATGGGCGACGTCGTAGAGCGAAAGCTCTGGGACCAGTACATGGCGGCCTACGAGGACATGATCCGCAACACCAGCCGGCCGGAAGCGCCGTGGCACGTCGTGCCTGCGGATAACAAGTGGTTCACCCGTCTTGTCGTCGCCGCCGAAGTGGCGGAGGCCCTGGACCGGCTTGGGCTCAAATATCCCAAAGTGACCGGGGCCGCGCGCCGCGACCTGGAAAAAGCCCGGCAGATATTGCGCAAAGAGCGCTGACAGTCGCGCCAGCTGCGGCATTGGCCCATGGTCCAACTCGATCATGGCGTGCGTCCCCGTTTAATCTCGTCACATGGGAATCATGGGAATTCGCCGGAGTCCGCAGAAATGACGGAGACACTTATGCATCACGCCGCCGCCGTAGAAAGCGCTGGCCGCGTTCACCCGCCGCAGGGCCGCAAGAACTCGTCCGTGGTCAAACGTTCGGTCGTACGCAACGGGCACAAGTCGAGCATCTCCCTCGAAGATGAGTTCTGGGATGCGCTACGCGAGATTGCTGACAGCAAACAAATAGCAATTTCGGCGCTGGTCGCCACGATCGATCACGGCCGCACCACGAACAATCTTTCGTCCGCCATCCGTGTCTTCGTGCTGGATCATTTCAGGCGCAATGATCACACCCGCACCAAATCGGAGCCGCCCGGCTCGGCCGTGGCTGCATCAAGAAAACGCTTGTGACGGCTGCCGCGGTCAGCCGGCGCACGCCTCTTGCGGCGGATCTCGCGGCGACCCTTGCAGGTGGGGTTTTCGCGCAATCGTCCGATCACGGGGTTTGACGTAAGTCAAAATGCCCCGAGCGGGCGTGATATTCTGCTGTATCGACCTCGCCTCCACGACGGGCGAACCGAGGGAGTGGTCATGTCGAAATTCCTCGCACAAGCACTAACACTCATTCTTTTTGTTGCGTTTGCCCCGGCGGCAAGCGCGCAGAGTCAACCGGCTCCCGCCCCGGCAAGCGCGCCGGCTCAAGGAGACCTGCTCAAGCCGGAAGAAATCGATGCGCTGCTCTCGCCGATCGCGCTTTACCCGGACAATCTGCTCGCTCAAGTGATGATGGCGTCGACCTATCCGCTCGAGGTCATACAGGCCAGCCGCTGGCTGAAGGAAAACAAGGGCCTCAAGGACGACGCTCTGAAAGCCGCCGTCGATAAGCAGGGGTGGGATGAAAGCGTGAGATCGCTCGTCGCCACGCCGTCGGTGCTCGACATGATGAGCGACAAGCTCGACTGGACGCAAAAGCTCGGCGACGCCGTGCTCGCGCAGCAGGCCGATGTAATGGACGGTGTCCAACGTTTGCGCGCCAAGGCAGATGCGAACAAAAAGCTGACATCAACCAAGGAGCAGAAGGTTTCGAAGAAATCCGAGGGCAGCAAGCAGGTCATCGTCATTGAGCCGACGAATCCGGAAACGGTCTATGTGCCGTACTACGATCCGGCGGTGGTTTATGGCGCGTGGCCTTACCCGGCCTATCCGCCTTATTACTGGGGAGCCGGCTATTGGCCGGGCGGCGGCGCACTCCTTGCGACTGGCTTGGCGTTCGGTGCCGGTTACGCGATTGGGCGTTGGGCCGGCGGCGGAGGCTATTGGGGTGGCAACGTCAACTGGACCAACAACAACATCAACATCAACCGTCCTGGTGGTGGCGGCGGCAACTGGCAGCACAATGTCGATCACCGGCACGGCGTGCGCTACAACAGCAAAGACGTCGCCAACAAATTCGACAAAGGTAACAACATCCGCGGCGGCGCCAATAACCGCATGGACTTCCGCGGCCACAACGGTCAGGCCGCACTGCGACCAGGCGGCCCCGGCGGCGATCGCCCTGGCGGCGGCGCCGGCGCCGGCAATCGACCTGGCGGCGGCGACCGCCCTGGTGGCGGCGGCGCGGGTAATCGTCCCGGTGGCGGCGGGAAGCCCAGCGCAGGTACGCGTCCGAGCGGTGGCGGCGGGAAGCCCAGCGCAGGCACGCGTCCAGCTGGCGGCGGTGGCAATGCTTTTGCCGGCAGCGGTGGCGGTGGCCGCGCCGCTGCGGCCTCGGCGTCACGCGGTCATACGAGCATGAGCGCGCGCGGCGGTGGCGGTGGCGCACGGGCGGGTGGCGGCGGTGGCGCACGGGCAGGCGGTGGCGGCCGCGGTGGCGGTGGTGGCGGTGGACGGGGCGGTGGTGGCGGCGGCGGCGGGCGTCGTTCCGACATCGCGCTCAAGCACGACATCAGTTTGCTCGGTCACCTCGACAACGGCATCGGCTTCTATCGCTTCAGCTACAACGGCAGCGACAAGGCCTATGTCGGCGTGATGGCGCAGGAGGTGCAGGAGGTTGCGCCGGATGCGGTTATCCGAGGTCAGGACGGCTACCTGCGTGTCTTCTACAACAAGCTCGGGCTGCAGTTCCAAACCTACGACCAGTGGCTCGCTACGGGAGCGCGGATTCCGTCCGCCGCTCCGCAGCCGCATTGAGAGGTGAACGGTCATGATGAACGCACACCATGTACGCCTCTTGAGGAAGATCACACTGCTAACTGGCGCGGCGATGCTCATGCTCGCGCTGTCCTCGCTCGCGCAGGCGCAGCAGCGTTTCAACACGCCGCAGGAGGCGGTTGATGCGCTGATCAAGGCGGCGCGCAGCGGCGACCGCGGGGCGGCCCTCGCCGTGCTCGGCCCTGGCTCGCAGGAGCTCGTCTCCTCCGGCGATCCGGTGGAGGACGCCAACACGAAAAAGGAATTCCTGGCGAACTATGACGCCGGGCATCGCATCCTTACTGAACCCGGCAAGCCCGCCACGCTGGTGATAGGTACGGATGCATGGCCGTTCCCGATTCCGATCGTGCAGCGTGACGGTCAGTGGGCCTTCGATACCGCGGCCGGCCGCGAGGAAATCCTGGCGCGCCGCATCGGCCGCAACGAGCTTGCGACCCTGAAGGCCATGCTTGCTTACTGGGATGCGCAGAACGACTACGCCGACATGACCAAGAGCAAGAGCGGCCAGGCGGTCTATGCGCAGCGGATCGTCAGCTCGCCGGGCAAGAAGGACGGGCTCTATTGGCCGACCAGCGGAAACGAAAAGCCGAGCCCGCTCGGCGATGGGGTCGCGGCGGCGACACAACGCGGCTATCGTCCCGGCGCCGGCGAGCCTTTCTTCGGCTACTATTACAAGGTCCTGACTCGCCAGGGCCCGACCGCGCCCGGCGGCGCCGTGGACTACGTCGTTAACGGCAACATGATCGGCGGTTTCGGTCTCGTCGCCTATCCGGCCGAGTACGGCAACTCCGGCATCATGACGTTCATCATCAACAACGATGGCGACATCTACGAGAAGGATCTCGGCAGCGGCACGGCCCAACTAGCGGCGCGCATGACCTCGTTCAATCCCGACCACACGTGGAAGAAGGTTGTCGATACCGAGAAATAACTTGGGCGCCCCGCTCTGAAAGTCGAACGGGTAGGAAACGTACGCTCGGCGGGCGAGGCGACGGTCTACACCGCGCACATCAAGCCGGCGCACATCATCCGCAAGGTGATCCTGCGGCAGATCGCGATCGTGAACTACGTCAATCCGTTCTAGTAATAGTCGCCGCAGACCCAGACCCGGCGCAGTCCGCGCCGTGTCTCGACCAATTGCCAGCAACCGTTGTCGTAGTAGCCGTAGTCGCCCCCCACCATGGCCCGCCGCCGACGAAGAAGACCCGGTTGTGGCGGTGATGGTGGCCATGATGACCATGGCCCCAATTGCCGCTATGTCCAATTGCCGCCGTTCCAGGTGCCCGTTCTGCCGGACCATCCGGCCACGCGGAGCGCTGCCCATACCTGTTATGCCGCTTATGCGAGCCGCGCTGCTCATGCCTGCTGGGCCGCTCATGCGCGCCGCGCCGCCCATGGCTGTTGGGCCGCCCATGCGGGCGCCTCCGGAAAATGATGCCGAGTGGCCGCTCCAGCCGCCGCCGGACATGTGCGCGCCTCCGCCGCCACCATGGCCGCCACTTCCGCCGCCACCATGGCCGCCGCTGCCACCACCACCGCCGCCACCGCGCGCGATGGCGACTGTGGGCAGTAATAAAATTGCAAGGGCGATGACAAGCTTGCGCATTCGACCCTCCCAAGTGTGTTGCATGTGTGTTGACTAAACAAAGAACACCGCCGCCGCGCCGAATCCTGCGCGGCGTCACGAAGTCTTGATCGATTGAGCGTGTCCCGATACCGACTTTGCGCAAAACTATGTCGAATGACATAGCGAAGAATGTGCGCATGGCGGCAATCCAAATGGTGCCCTACAAAAAGAATCCTGTCGGAGTGCACAGGAACTTGCCGTTGATCTTTCGCAATGCGCCTGAACGGTCTTTGCGCACCACTATTCGTTCGGTCCGAGCGTGCCTTTCCTCCAGGGCGGACCGGGCGGCCTTGGTCGAACCGTGAGGCAACATCGGCCTTGGCCGCCTCCCGACGGAGTTACGTTGTCTCGAACGAGACCGAGAAGGGAGGACACAACACATGACGACGAAACTACGAAAAGTTGGCTTGGCCGCAGCGACCGCAGTTGCGATCGTGGGAATGACGGTCGCGATTCCCGGAGCGGCCGATGCAAGATGGGGCGGCTGGCATGGCGGCTGGCGGGGCGGTGGCTGGGGTTGGGGCGGCGTAGGCCTCGGTCTCGCGACCGGCCTCGCGATCGCCGCAACAGCTCCCTACTACCGCGGTTACTACGGCGGCTACGCTCCGTACTATTACGGCGACTATCCTTACGCGTACGGCTCCGGCTATCCCTCGTACGGCTACGCCTATCCTTATGGCTATCGCCGTGCGTACTACCGGTATGGCGGCTACGCTCCGTACTATCGCTATTACCGCCGAGCCTTATTACCGGTACTATTACTGATCGGCTCCGGCACACTGCGGAGAGTGCCGCTTGATGTTCGACCGCAGAGGCCGCCTCACGGTGGCCTCTGTGCTTTGCAGTGCAAAAGCTGAAAGAAAGTATGTCGACGGCGAATCCTTCCAGGGCACGCTTAGCAGGCACCGCCTGCTGCGACCCTCAGCGGCGCCGCTTCTGCTCCACCATGATAGGCGGCGTGGCGGTCGGTGCGCTGCCGAAAAGTTGACGGAGAATATCGGTACCGAATCCTTCCGTGCAGGTCGGATCGGTGCAGAAGTGATGACCGCTGGGGGTCAACATCAACTCGGTGCCGCATGCGGCGCATAGGGGCGCAAGCGGCGGCCCGTCGACATAAATCATGGGTGTCTCTGTTTTGCCTGAGCGTTTTGCTGAACGGGCGGCGTCAGGACGCGCTACCGTTCGACGGCTGTGTCTATGAGGGTTTAAGTCCGGCGTCCTGTTGTGTGGCGCCAAAAATTTGTTTTCAGGCGCCAAACCAAGAGGAACGAGACACCTGAAAGGGTGAGGCCCAATCACGCGGGGTCTCCGCCTCTTGACTTTAATCCTATAGGATATTATTCACATTGCGTCCGGCTCAATCGAGGGGCGTCATCATGAGGCGTCTGATGATGGAGCAGGATGCGGCGCCCGCGGGCGGGAGACGAACGCTCCTCCCAAGCACTCGGGCGGCGCCGGGGCTCCGCCCGGTGGCCAATACGAGCCGCCTGCCAGGAGCTGGCTGACGGGAGCGGTGCTTTGCCGCTTGCCGGAAAGCCTTGACGGTCAATGGCCACCCACAAGGGGCCATGCGAACGGCAGGGACGACTGGTAAGCCTGCGGCGCCAAACCGGAAAGCGCGGCCCGGCGCAGGAATTCCGTTTACGACTGAGGGCGAAGCGGAAGAAGACGGTCCGCAAATGAGCCCGAGCAGTAAGAACCTGTTCGGGTGGCGCGCCGGAAGGCGCCTCCGCATTCCCGAGAGGGAGTGCGGATACTTAACGACGACGGCAGCGCCACCTGGCGCGCCATCCCCTCGTATCCGGAGGGGAAGAGACGAAGGGAAGACGGGCCTGCCGGGGGCCTCGATAAAGAATACGGGTGATGATGCTTGCCCGCTGTTTGACAAGTGAGTCAGCCAATCTGAGAACGTCCGTTGGACCACGGTCCAATCGACTGCGAATGCTGTTATTTCAGATCATTTGCAAAGCAGAACAGAAGGGCGGGGCAATGATCCGGACTCTCATCAAAACAGGAACGGTTATAGCGATCGCTGTAATTTTTGCCATGTACGTATCGGCGGCGCGCGCTCAATCGATGCGGGGCAGTGTTCAAGTCACGGCCGACAATTTCAATCGCGCCGAGACCGACATGTACTTCGCTCTCTTCGTAAAGCGGGGCGCCCTCGGCAAGTTCATCCACCTTCGGGACCTGCCGCTTGAAAATGCCGGCGTGCGTCCGAACCGCGACATGCTTTATTCGGAAGCCGTGTTCGATCTCGAGGCCGGGCCGGTCAGGATCACCTTGCCGAAAGCGGGCAATCGCTTCATGTCGATGATTGTAGTCAACCAGGATCACTATGTTTACGAAGTCGACTACACACCCGGTAATTACAATTTCACCAGAGCCGAAGTCGGCACGCGTTACGTGTTTATGGCGCTGCGGATTCTTGTCGACCCTGCCAATCCGAATGACATGAAAGAAGCGCACGCGCTGCAGGATGCGGTCATTGTCAGGCAGAAGAGTGCCGGGCGTTTCGAGGTGCCAAACTGGGATCCCGTCAGCCAGAAGAAAGTGCGCGATTCGCTTTTGGCGTTGAACTCAACTTTACCTGACCTGAAACGGGCATTCGGCGCACGGTTCCAGGTTGATCAGGTGCGGCATTTGATTGGCACAGCGGCGGCCTGGGGCGGCAATCCGGACAAAGACGCCGTCTACCTCAATGTCACGCCGGCAAAGAACGACGGTTCAACGATTTACAGATTGAGCGTTCCTGCAAAGGTGCCGGTCAACGCGTTCTGGTCGGTCACCGTTTACGACGCCGACGGCCATCTGAAGAAGAACGAGTACAATGCCTACTCGCTCAACAGCATCACCGCCAAAAAAAGTCCGGACGGACCGGTGGCCATACAGTTCGGCGGCTGTGACGGCAAGATTCCGAACTGCCTGCCGACCCTGGCCGGATGGAATTACATGGTGCGGCTCTATCGCCCGCGAGACGAGATTCTAGGCGGCAAGTGGAAATTTCCGGAAGCAAAGGCCGTAAATTGAGTATGCTCATCCGCCGGGGAGGGACGGCGCCATGAGGAAGCTGCTTCTCGCAGCGCTTGCAACGTTCGCGGCGATCGATATCGCGACGCCGGTATTTGCGCAGCCCGCCGCGCGTCTCGCCGATCGCGACATCGTCGAGGCTTACGAATACATGCTCGGCCGCCTGCTGGTGCTCCGGCAGGAGAACCTCGATTTCAAGGAAGGCTTCAGGTGGAACGAGATCATCCACCGCGCTCCCGGCGGTGTCGACTGGGCGAACCCGAACCTCGACGTCATCTACAGCGAGGCCTGGATCGGGCTGGACGAGAAGAGCTGCACCCTCATCGAGTTCCCCGAGATCAAGGGCCGCTACTACACCGTGCAGGCACTCAACGGCTGGGGTGAGGTGACGGCCAACATCAACGAACGGAATTTTCCCAAGCATCCGTCCGGAAAATTTGCCTTCTGTCTCAAGAAGACGGTCGCCGTGCTGCCGAAGGGCACGCAACGCGTGAACCTGCCCAATCCGAAGTCGCGCATTTTGATGCGGATCGAGCTCGGCGCGCATCCCGAAAATGCCATCGCCTTGCAGAAGAAGGTGACGATGAAAGCGACCGGCAAGCCGGTCATCGACGAAGCCGTTGTGAAGCCTAATTTCACCAACAGCCGGCTCCCCGGCGTCGAGGCTTTCGACAAGACCGAAGAAATCCTCGCGAGCGAAGCCGACATCAATCCCGGCATGATCGACGTGCGCGAGAAAGCGAGCACGGTCGCGAAAGCCGCGGCGGACCGGACGCAACGCGCGCGCATCGACGAAGTCATTCGCCGGCAGGCGATCCCCGCGTTTCACGCAGAGATTTTGAAGATGGGCAAGGCCGAAAACGGGTGGATGCATCCGCGCGTCATCGGCAACTACCGCACCGACTATGTGATGCGCACCATCACCAACTACGCCGGGATATGGGCCAACAACAGCAAGGAGGTCGTCTATTTCACGGGGCAGGGGCTCGACGGCAGCCAGAGCTACACGCAGACCTTCCCGAAAGATGCGTTGCCGCGAACAAAGACGCGGTATTTCTGGTCGGCGATCGTCGTCGATGGCACCGACTACAAGGTCATACCGAACTCGCTCAATCGGTTTCTTCTCAACAAGCAGTCGCCGTTGCAATTCGACGACGATGGTTCGCTTACGCTGGCGTTTGCACCGAAACAGCCCGAGGGCATTCCGGAGTTCGAACTGGCTGCCGACACCGCAGGGGAAAAAATACAACATAACTTATCGCTTCTACGGCCCGACCAAGGACCTCACGGACGGAAAGTATTTTCCGCCGCCGCTGGTGCGCATCAGCCAGACGCGGACCGAGCAGTTGATCCGCAGCCTGAAGAAATCACGGCACTAATACAGGCGGTGTCCGGACACCGCCCACGCCTGCCGTCGAACACCGTAATCTTGCTGGATCAGTGGCTTCGCCAAATAAATTTGGCTCCGCGGCGCTTTCGCCGTGAACAAATGCGCTTTGGGCGAATTGAGTTGACGATTTGTCGCACCAGGACAAAAATTCGCCTTGGGTTGACGCCCCAATCCATGACTTCAACGTCACCAAATAATGGGAGGAAAATGATGAAGCGCATTCTTCTTGCAGCGCTGATTACTGCATTTGCCGCTGGCTCCGCATTTGCTCAATCCTGCGAAACCAAGGCCGTCGGCAAGGACGGCAAGCCGCTCGCCGGCGCCGCGAAATCTAGTTTCGTCAAGAAGTGCAAGCACGACGCCTGCGAAGGCAAGGCCGTCAGCAAGGACGGCAAGCCGCTCGCCGGCGCCGCCAAGAACAGCTTCATGTCCAAGTGCGAGAAGGAAGCCTAATCGCTTCAGCGGCAACAAGACCTATGGCCAGACCAAAGCGGGCGCGTATATGTGCGAGCGGGATGCCCAGAGCCAGGGCATGCGCGCCGCGAAAAACGAGAAAGCATCCCTGAGTAAAAGAGCGCTCCGCGGCACCGATCACATGATCGGCTTGCCGCGGACGTCGATCGCCTTTTCGATGCGGATCAGCACACCAATGCCGGCCTCGGCGCCGGCGTGAGTTTGCTCGCGCGGCAACAGCTTCGCGAAAATCGCCTCCCGCACGGGCCCAGTCTCGTGCAATTCGACCGAGCCGAAGAAGCGCAGGAAGCCTGACTCCAGAATGCCATCGCGCTGCGCCTTGAAGTTTGCGTACATGACGCAGATGCGCTTGTCGTGACCGAGGTTCTCCAGCACGGCGCGCTTGGTGCGCTCCCACCAGGCCAGATGCTCGTCGTCGAAGACGATCATGCTGCCCTTTGGCGTGATGTTCGGTCCCTGCGGCCCGTTGGTCGCGACGAGGCACGGATAGCCGTCATCCCAGGCGTTGTGGATCAGTGTCTTGATGGTGTCGGAGAGCATGGAGTCACCTGAGGATTCGATGGCTATCGGCTTTGGCTGGGGCGGCTGGCAGCTGCCCAGCAAGTCAGTGCTTCCGGGCGTCGACGCGGAAGCCAACGATGGTCCGTTCCCCCAATGCCTTGGCGGCCTCCAGCCGATGCAGGCCTTCGATAAGCACAAAGCGTGCGCCGTCCGGCCGCACCAGGATTGGCGTCTTCTGGCCGTCCGCGAGCATACTGTGCGCTATCTCCTCGACGCGTTTGGGATCAAGCGTAGTCCGCCGCTTGACTGGCACGTAAATGGTGTCGACCGCGAAGGTCTCGCGTTTCATCATGATGCCGGGAAAGGTAGCACAAGTTCAGACGGCTATCCTTTGCTCTCAGGCCTTTTCCTGCGTCGATGCCGTTCCTACATGTCCGGAAGCGCTCGGGAGATCGTCTGCAATGTCAGAGCCGCTCGTGGTGGTCATTCCGCATCGCCTCGGAAAGGACGAAGCGCTGCGCCGGATCAAGGATGGGCTCGGCCGTGCCAAGGGCGAATTCGCCTGGTTGCTCTCGATCGACCAGGACGTCTGGACCGGCGACCGCCTGTCGTTCCGCGCCTCGGCCCTGGGCCAGACGGCCACCGGCTTCATCGATGTCTATGAGGCCGGTGTGCGCGTCGAGGTCACGCTGCCGTGGCTGCTTGCGCGCTTTGCCCATGCCGCGCAGCGCGTGATCGGCCAGAAGGGCCAGCTGATGCTCGAAAAGAAGTAGGGCGCCTTCTTCAGTTTCCCAGCTCAAGCACCCAATAGCGACGTCCGTTGCTGCCGACGGCAGAGGCAATGCCGTAGCTCGTCACGTCCCGCCGCAGCATGTTCGCGCGATGACGGCCGGACCGTGACCACATGCGGATGACGCAATCTTCCGTCTCGCAGCCGAAGCCGACATTTTCCGCGGCCGTGCCCCTCTCGATCGAAACGCGCTGACGGAATCCGGTGTGATCAAGCCGCTGGCGTCCGGCAAGGCTCTGCGCGTGGCTATAGGCGGCGCCCGACAGCGCGCCGCTCGGCGACAGCGGCGGGCGTCCGTGCTGGGCGCGGTATGAATTGAGATCGAGCGCGGATGATGAATCCGCGAGAACAATCAAAGCCAGTGCAGCGATGAACAGCCCCCGCCTCATAAGGCGAGGTTAGCACCGGCGCGCGGGGCTGTCCGAGCGAGGAGGGGCTTAAGAGTGGTATCTCTTGCCGCGCGGCGGGTGCCACCAGCAGGAATAGGCGATGTAATCGCCATAGACGCGATGGACGCTGGTGATCACGGCATATTTGTTGAATTGGCTGCAGTTGGCTTGCGCGATGTTGAGCGCGTCGCGCTCGGCTTCCGGTGACCAGGGAATAATGCCGCCGGTATCGTTGCCTTTCGGCCCATAAACGCCGACGCACGAGGCCAAGGTTAATCCCAGCGCCGCCACAAGCAGTGCCCGCTTTCTCATGGTCATTCCCCCGCCCGCCAAAGCGTCAGCCGACTCAATGCTAAGTGGTCGCCGCGCGATATGCCAGCCCTTCTCCGAACGGCCCATAGGCAAGGGCACGCTGTGATCCTGCAGACCGGCCGCTGCCGGAAGATTGGTTAAGCGATTCGGCGGGGAACTGCGGCAAACCCGGGGCGGACTCGTTCTTATTCTTTCCACACGCTCACCAAAAAACAGTCCTGTTTCGACCGCATGACGCGGCCCACGCGAGGGGACTTCTCCTTTTCGAAATCGACACCGGCGCATTGCGATGCGCCGCGCGGGCATGCTCGCGCCAATTTGGAGACATTATGCGGCATCTGTTCCTGCCGGCCTGTATCTGCTTGATGACTTTGTCGGGTGCGGCCGGCGCCGACGAAATTCCGTCCGAGCCCGTTTCCGCAACCAAGACCGAAGACAGCACAGCGCCGGCACCCGTCGCCGAAGCGCCAGTCAGCGAATCTCCGGATCAGGCCGAGAGCGCCCAGCCGAAAACGGCGCGGCGGAGACTCCGCCGGTCGCGGCCGACGTGTCGATGCCGATCAAGCGCCCGCCGCCGATTAAAGATCGCGTGGTGGCCCGCTCGCACCATGAGATTTGCACCACCGTAGCGGAATCGGCGCATTCGAACGACCTGCCGCTGCCGTTCTTCATTCGGCTTCTTTTTCAGGAAAGCGGTTTCAAGCCGGATGTGGTGAGCCGCGCCGGCGCGCAGGGCATTGCGCAGTTCATGCCGGAGACGGCGGCGACCGTCGGGCTCAACAATCCGTTCGATCCGATCCAGGCGATCGCGGCGTCCGCACGTTTGCTCGGCGATCTTGTGCGCCGGTTCGGAAATCTCGGCCTTGCTGCCGCCGCCTACAATGCCGGGCCGCGGCGCATCCAGGACTGGCTCGCCAAAAAGGGCAAGCTTCCGGAAGAAACGCAGCATTATGTGAAAACGATCACCGGGCGTCCGGCGGAAACCTGGAAAGGCCGTGTGAAGGCCAAGCTCGCCGCGGTGCTGCCACGCGAAGCGCCGTGCCAGGAGAGGGTCACGGCTATTGCCGCGAAGGCGGACGGCCCATCAGTTCGCCGAACGGTCGCCGGAGCAACGACGCCGGCGATCATCGCCGAGCGCAAGAGCGCCAAGAGCGAAACAAGGCACGGGAAGACCCGCGACAAAGGCGGGAAGGGGGCTATCCAGCTTGCCGCCGCGAGCAAGAAGGACCGCAAGCGGAAGGGCTCGCGCCACTAACGGCGGGGGCCTGCGCGCACTTATCAAAATTCGTGAATTTGTGATGGCCAACACAGCGCGCGAAGGCGGGTGCCCCTAGTCTGGTTAACGTTGCGAGCATCTCGCTCCGTGGGGGACAGACCAGGAGGGACCGATGACCGACATCACCTACCAGACCGCCACGAGCGGCATAGCCAGCCCAAGCGCCTTATTGTCGCGGATTGCGGCCTGGTGCACCCATTTCGTCGAAGGTGTCCGCGAAGGTCAGGAAATTGCCGCGCGCTACCACGCATTAGCGCAACTTTCGACCCCGGAACTCGCCCGGCACGGCTTTAACCGTCAGATGATCGCGCGAGCCGCCCTTACCGGCTATTGAGGCATTTCGCCCGGAATTCTGCTAGAAAACCTGGCGCCTTATACGCTCTGGGCCGGGTTTTCGATGGTTACTGCGCCGCATTCCACCGATCTGCTGTCGGACCTGCCCGAGCGGCTGGCGGATCTGCTGTTGGCCAATGCAAAACCGGTCAAGCTGGCGGCCGATGAAATCCTGTTTTTTGCGGGCGACCCCGGCGACGGCTGCTACCGGCTGGATGAGGGGCTGGTCAAAGTCAGCATGGTCTCGCCAAAGGGCGCGGAACGCATCCTCGCAATTCTCGGGCCCGGCTCGATCGTCGGCGACATGGCCATGGTCGACGGCCGCCCGCGCTCGGCATCCGTCACGGCCGTGCGCGACTGCAAGCTCAGGTTCATCAGTCGCGCCTCCTTCGAGGCCGTGGCGCTAAAGAACCCCGAAGTTTACAAGCATCTCCTCAACCTGGTGGCGACCCGCTTGCGCGATACCGACCAGGTTGTAGCGGCGGGATCGTTCCTGCCGGTCAAGGGCCGCGTGGCGCGTGCCCTTTTGGATCTGGCCAAGGCTTTCGGAAATGATGTCGGCGGCGGCCGTGTCGTCATCCGGCAGAAGCTGAGCCAGAGCGACGTCGCGGCGATGGCGGGAATCGCACGCGAGAATGTCAGCCGGATTCTCAATGAGTGGATGCGGTCAAAAATGGTGACCCGCCTGTCCGGCTATTACTGCCTCGAGAACAAAGCCAAGCTCGAAAGAGAAATAAAACTCTAGCTTTTTCAGGTGTTTTCGCGCCTGAGGAAAAAAGCGCTTATCTGTGACCCTGGTCACATCGCCATGGGATCTGCCGGCCTAGTGTGATGGTCATAGGGAGCGCGGTTGCTCCCGCACCATTCAGGGCCAACGACCATGCGTAAGACCATCATCCTCGCCGCAGCCACTTTACTCCTCGCTTGCGTGACGGTGGTGACCGGCGTTGCGCGCACCATCGAAGGCCCTTCCACGAACTTGGCTAGCCTGGTGGTAAGTCCCCACACCATAGGCGGCCTGACGGCCAGGATATTGAACGCAATCTGACCGTCGTAAGGCCTGCCCCCCACCCAAGGGGCAGGCCCCCCGTTTCACGATCCTCCAAACTTCTTAGCGGCCTCCAAGAGGCCGCTTCTTTTTTGCGGATACCGCGTGGCCGCTGCGTCGAAGGGTGTCACCTGCGCGCTGGAGTTTTCACCGCGATAGCGGTGACGCAATGCGCGGCGCTAACCCGCCAAGGCCTTGGTGACGCGGCCTTCGCAATCACGTTGCCGACGAGATCGGCATAGGCCTCGATCGGCTGCGGCTTGCCGGTGAGATAGCCCTGCACCTCGTCGCAGCCTTCCTGCGCCAGGAACGACAGCTGGCTTTCGTTCTCCACGCCTTCGGCAAGCACCGGGATGTTGAGGCTGTGGCCCAGCGTGACAATGGCGCGAACGATCGCCATCGAATGATGGTTGTTCTCGAGGTCGCCGACGAAGACGCGGTCGATCTTGATCTTCTCGAACGGGAAGGCGTGCAGGTACGACAGCGAGGAGTATCCCGACCCGAAATCGTCGAGCGCGATGTGCACGCCGAGCAGCTTGAGCTTGCGCAGGATCGATACGGCGCGGGAGAAGTCGTCGATCAACACGCCTTCGGTGATCTCGAGCTCCAGCCGGTCTGGCTTCAGTCCGGTCTCGAGCAGGATCGAGTGGACGAGTTTCGCCAGGTCGCCATGGTGGAACTGGACCGGCGAGATGTTCACCGCAACCCGCAGAGGATTGGGCCACGACGCGGCTTCCTTACAGGCCTCGCGCAGGATCCATTCGCCGAGCGCAATGATCTGCGTGCTCTGTTCGGCGATCGGGATGAAGGTCTCGGGCGATACCCAGCCGCGTTTCGGGCAGTGCCAGCGTGCGAGCGCCTCGAAGCCGACAACCTTGCCGAAGGCGATGGTCTTCTGCGGCTGGTAGTGCAGGAGCAGGTCGCCACGGTCTGGCGCGCTGCGCAGGTCGGTCTGCAGCTCGCGCCGTTCGCGCAGACGCGAGCCGAGCTTTTCCTCGAAGAAGCGCACCGAGCCGCGCACTTCCGACTTCGCCTGATAGAGCGCGGCGTCGGCGTTGGCAATCAAGGCCGTCGCATCCGTGCCGTCGGCAGGGTAGACGGCCACGCCCACGCTCAAGCCGACCTGGATCTGGTGACCGTCGACCTCGAAGTTGTCCTTGAACGCCTCGATCATGCGCTCGCCGATCAGTCCGGCGGTCACCTCGGGTTCGTCGCATGACAGAACGACGATGAACTCGTCGCCGCCGATGCGGGCGAGGAATGCACCTTCGGCGGCGGCCTGCAGACGCCGGGCGGCCTCCCGCAGCAATCCGTCGCCGACCAGGTGGCCATAGGTGTCGTTTGCTTCCTTGAAGCGGTCGAGATCGAGACACATGATGGCGAAGCGGTTGCCGTTTTTCGCAGCGTCGTCGAGCGTGTCGAACAGGTGCTTGAGGAACGAGGTCCTGTTCGGCAGTCCGGTCAGCGAATCGTTGTGGGCGAGGTACGAGATGTGCTGCTCGCTGCGCCGGCGTTCGGTGATGTCGTCGAGCACCGTGAGGAGGTATTGTGCGTCGCCGCTGTCGTCGCGGATGGCGATCTTGCTGGCCTTGATCAGCCTGAGGCCCTTGTCTGCCGTATTGATGTAATGCTCGGGCGTGGAGACGATGCCGTCGCCTTGCAATGTCTCGAGATCGGACTTCACGATAATGTCCGCCCGCTCGGGCGGGAACAGCTCGTGCGCGGTCTTGCCGATCAGGCGGCTGCGCAAATCGCCGGTCAATTCCTCATAGGCGCGGTTGAACAGCAGGAAGCGACCGCCCTGCGCCTTCTCGCCCGTGCCGTCGACGTGACGCACGACGATCGGCACCGGAACGTGCTCGATCACGGCGTCGAGGAAGATCTTGGTGCGGCGCAGCTCGGCTTCGGTGAGCTTTGTTTTGGTCACGTCGTGGACGACGGTCAGCCGGGCGCTGCGCCCGTTGTAGGTGAGCGCGCGCGAATAAACCGCGATGTCGATCTTGGTGCCGTCGGCTTTGATGTGCTGGCCGACGTTTTCGACGAACTGGTCGGCGGACAGGCCGCGGATAAAGGCCTTGAAGCGCTCGCGATCGTCAGTCGGCCGCAGGTCGGCCACGTTCATCGCCATGAACTGCTCGCGGGTATAGCCGTAATGGGCGACGGCGGCCTCGTTGACGGCGAGGAAGCGCAGCGTCTCCCGGTCGATCACCCACATCGGCACGGGGTTGCCTTCGAACAGCAGGCGGAAGGATTCCTCGCGGTGTTTGGCCTCGGTGATGTCCTGATGCGTCGCCACCCAGCCGCCATTGGCCATCGGCCGGTGGACGACGGCGACATAACGGCCGTCCCGCAGCTTGTTGGTGGTCTGATAAGGCACCCGGCCAGCGACGTCGTTGAGGCGCGTCTTGAGATAAGCCGTGGCATCCTTCGGCCCGTTCCCCTTGGCGACCGTATGCTCGAGGATCGCCTGGAACGGCGTGCCGGGCTTCGTGAGCTCCTCGGTGAGCTCATAGATGTCTGCATATTGCTTGTTGCAGATGATCAGGCGCTTTGAGGCGTCGAACATGCAGACGCCTTGTGAAATGTTGGCAAGCGCCGCGTCCAGCTGCCCCTTCTGCTTCTTGATCGCGGTCTCGGCCTCGATCTTGTCGGTGATGTCCTCATGGGTCGCCACCCAGCCGCCGTCGGGCATCGGCTGATTGACGATCTGGATGATGCGCCCGGCCGGGGTCGGCACGTTCTGCTTCGTCAGCGTGCGCTTGGCGATCTGCGCCAGGATCTTGCCGTGATATTCCTCCGGGTCGCCGCCGAACGAGCCGCGCTCCTTGCGGTGCTTCAGCAGATCGAGCAGCGACAGGCCTGGTTTAACCACATCAGGCGAGAGCCCATACATCTCCAAAAAGCGCGCATTGACGAGTCGACGAGCGCGGTGCTAGTCGCGGACCGGTTCGCCGAGAAACGACCTCACGCCCGGCGTCTGAGCGCCTGAAGTAGGCGTGATGTTGCGTCGAACATCACCAGGCCATGCGACATATTGTTGAGCGGCCGACATTGAAACGCACGCGAGCCGCATTGGCGCAACTGCTCGGCTCTGTTGCGATCTTCGCGTGCCTGCTCGAGGCGCCTGGTAATTGCGCGACAACAGGCGGGTGAACAGAGGGACAGGTCGCGAACGCGGCGATGACCGCAAGAACAGAAGCACTGCCGACGTACCGACAAGAGAACGTAATTGACAACGCTGGTGTTCTCTGCCAGTGCGCGAGGTTGTAAGCAATGAGGCCTGCACTGCCGACGACGATCAGTGCGAGCGTGACCGCGCAGGCCACGATCAGCCGCATCGGGCTGAAGAAACTCAGCGCCGCTCCATTCCGATCGCGCGCATTCTGCGCTGATGCAAGTTCAGACAACCACCGCACTTTGAAGCCACATCTCGCCTGCGGGAGACCCGTCGCTCGAAGCTACACGGCGTTGGTAATGCAAATAATTTAATCATTCCGTTTTCCATGCGGTTCCGTGCGCGATTTGTGACACCAAAGAATTCATTGGTTAATGCGTGCTTCCGGGACCTGGATAATTTTAGGAGTCGATGCGGCGCGCCTGTTGAATTGGCGCAAATGCAGGGCAATTCGAAGGGTGAATATTGTCTTGCGACGGATTGCGGCTGGAATGTCGATCTGCGCGCAGTCCAAAAGTAAACCGGCGGCACCGAGGTGCCGCCGGTTTTCAAGCAGGTAGATTTGCTGCGGCTTACGCCGTCGCTCACGCAACGCAGACGTATTGCGTCGCGGTCATGCCCAACTGCCGCGCGGCGCCGCGCGCGAGATCGAGACGGGCGCCCATTCGATACGCGATGCCCCAGGGCCCGGTGTCGTTGATCCGGACGGTGATCGAGCGGCCGTTCTTCGGATTGGTCACCGTCAGCGTCGTGCCGATCGGCCACGTGCGCGCCGCCGCGGTGTTGCCGTTCGGATCGAAACGCTCGCCGTTGGCGGTGCGTTTTCCGGATGCGTAGTGGCTGGCGAGAACTTCCTGTCCGGCGCAGTTGCCGGATTTCTTGACGTACTTATGAACTGAGGCCCAGCCCGCCGCATGAGCTGTGCCGAACATGAGAAGGCTCGCGAGAATCGCAATGCCAATGTGCTTCATTGAATGTTGTCCCCTTCAATGATTTGCATTGGGAACACGGTAGGGCGGCGTAACGTGGCGGAAGCAAGGCAAGAATGTGCGAACGGTAAATCGGTATAGGAGCTATGCGGCGTTTGGTACCAATTTGCCGCGATTTTCGCCCGACATGCGGCTCAACGGTGGCAATTAAGGTTACGCGCCGCGCCGCTGATTCGAAAAATCAGATTCGTGTTTCACAAATTTTTTCTGCACCGACTTGGGTGGTCGCCGCAGCGGAATAGCGTCAACTGAAATTCCGTCGTGTCATTCAGACGTGCGTGCCGCTTGCAGCTTGCCAATTCCGGAGAAGAGGAATCCCGATCCAAAGGGAAGCTGACTTTGGCTTCGCAACGGCGCGTGCGCCGGAATGAGCGGTGGATATTGCGGCGCGCAAGCGATTACGCCACGGAATGGCGGGATTGCGCCAGTTGATCGGCGGAAGTCTCGCAGCTAGCGTTCCGCAACCGACCGGCCATTTGACGGTGATTCATCGTGACGGCAGAGGTCCCTGCGTACGTTGATCTTCCCACGACACGCGCAGCGGCCAGCGCCGGCGTCCGGACATGGCTGCGCGGGATCGGCGTGCGCCAGGTGCGTCTCATCACCGGCCTGGTGATGTTCGCCTACATCTTTTCGCACTTCTTCAACCACGCGCTCGGCGTCATTTCCTACGACGCGATGGAGGCGTGGCTGACGTACCACGTGGCCCTCTGGCGGCTGCCGGTGGTCAACGACACGCTCTATATTGCCGCCGTCATCCATTTCTCGCTCGGGCTGTGGGCGCTCTATCAGCGGCGGCATTTTCGCTATACCGGCGCCGAGCTGATCCAGCTTCTGCTCGGCCTGAGCATTCCGCTCTGGCTCGCCGACCATTTTGGCGCGCAACGGCTGACGGCTGCGCTGTTCGATACTCCGCCGTTCAATTATGCCACGCCGCTGTTCGCCTATTGGGTCAGCGCGCCGTACAACATCGCCATCCAGTTCATCTCGCTCACCGTCGCCTGGACGCACGCCTGCATCGGTCTCTATTTCTGGCTGCGGATGAAGTCGTTCTTCGACTGGGCGGCGCCATATCTTCTCGCCGTTGCCATCCTGCTGCCGACGCTGGCGATGATCGGCGCGCACCATGCCGGGCGCGAAGTCGCCCAGCTCGCCGACGACGCCGAGTGGCGCAAGGAGAACCTGCAGAGCGTCACCGCACCGCAGGCGAGGGTCATCAAGAGTATCGTCCTTGTCTATTTCCCGCTCGGCTATGCCGCGGCGATCGGGTTCGTTTTCGTGGCGCGTGGCGTGCGCTCCTTGCGCGAGCGCCGGAGTGGCCTGGTCGCGATTTCGTTTCCCGACCGGCAGGTGCGCGTGCCGAAGGGCGTGAGCGTCCTCGAAGCCTGCCTGCGTTACAGCATCCCGCATGCCAGTGTGTGTGGTGGCCGGGCGCGCTGCTCGACCTGCCGCATTCGCGTCCTCGGCGATGTCAGCGCCCTGCCGCCGCCGTCCGGGCGCGAGGCGTTTGTGCTCGATCGCGTCGGCGTCACCGCCAATCCGTCGATCCGTCTCGCTTGCCAGCTGCGGCCGGACACGGACATCGGCGTGATCCCGATCCTGCCGTCGTCGATGAACGCCAATCTGCTGCGCAAGGGCCGCCGCATGAACATCGGCAAGGAGCACTACATCGTCAGCATGTTCGTCGACATGCGCGGTTCGACCAAGCTCGCCGAAGCGCGGCTGCCCTTCGATGTCGTGTTCCTGATCAACCGTTTCCTCGCCGCCGTCTCACAGGCCGCGCTCGATGCGGGCGGCCAGCCCAACCAGTTCGTCGGCGACGGGACGCTGGCGCTGTTCGGCCTCGAGACAAGCCCCGAGACGGCGTGCCGTCAGGCGCTGCGGGCCGCCGCCAGGGTCGCGGCCAATGTCGAGAGCATGAACAGGCAGATGAAAGCCGACCTGCGCGAGCCGATCCAGTACGGCATCGGCATCCATGGCGGCGACGTGATTGTCGGCGACATCGGCTTCAAGGAGCACACCGTGTTCACGGCGCTCGGCGACCCGGTGAACGTCGCGGCGCGGCTGCAGGACCTGACCAAATCAATGAACTGCAGGGCCGTCATTTCGGAAGAGGTCTGCGCCACTGCGGGCATTGCCGGCCGATGCGCTGCCGCGCTCGGAAGTCGCGATCCGCGGGCGCGACGAGCCGATGATCGTGCGCAGTGTCGATGATCCGGCGGTGCTGACTGGCCTGGTCGATGCTGCGGCGCAGGCTTCAGCGGACAAAAAGCACGCGGCCCACGCCGGCTAGATTATTTCCGGTCGTCGAACGGCGACTTGATCGAGAGGCCGATCGACGGCGTCGTCGGGTCTCTGGAGAACGGCGTGGAATTGTAAACACGGTCGGCGGAATCCGGCGTCCGCCCAGGACGCAGGTCGAGCGATGAGCCCGGCGGAATGATCGGAACGATTGGGACCTTAAAGTCCTCGAGCGGCACCTTGCGAACGTAATCGTCTTCGCGAATGTTTTTGTTGTCTTGGGCCTGGGCAGGCCTGGATTGCCAGAGCCGCGAGCACAGCCGCCAGAGACAAAGTCACGACGTGAGATGCCTTCATTCGCCGCCTCCCGTAGGCCGGCTTCGAGCCGACCGTTGAGAAGTCTAGCACTGGGTACTTCCGCCGTACATGCACGTGGAAGACGAACGCAGACTAAACCCGCTCCACAAAGCTATCCACCACGCGCTTTTCGCCGGCCTTGTCGAAGGCAATGGTGAGCTTGTTGCCGTCCACGGCCACCACGTTGCCGTTGCCGAATTTCTGGTGAAACACGCGCTCGCCGACAGTGAAGGATGAGACGGTACCGGTGGATTTGGCGATCAACTCGCCTTCGATGGTGAGAGGGGCTTTGCGTTGGGCCTCCCGGCGCGCTCCGCGTGCCGCCTTTCCCTTAAGGGGAGGGATGTTCTCCGCATCAGCATCGTCATACACGCCATCCGGCACATAACGCGGCTGGCCGTTGTCATAGAAACCGCCGCGGCCCTTGCGCGCCTGCGCGCGTTGCCAGCCCGGCGTGGTGTAGCCCGAGCCGAAGGCATTCATCTCGTCGAAGCGGGAGGCGCCGTAGCCCGACATGCCGAAGCCGCCGCCCGCGGCTTCCTTCACCTCCACATGCGCCTCGGGCAGCTCGTCAAGGAAGCGCGAAGGAACGGTCGACGTCCATAGGCCATGGATGCGGCGGTTGGTGGCGAAATAGATTTTCGCAAGCTTGCGCGCGCGCGTCAGGCCGACATGGGCGAGGCGGCGCTCTTCCTCGAGGCCGGCGCGGCCGCTTTCGTCGAGCGAGCGCTGATGCGGGAACAGGCCTTCCTCCCAGCCGGGCAGGAAGACGCAGTCGAACTCGAGGCCCTTGGCCGAGTGCAGCGTCATGATATTGACGGCCTGCTCGGCCTCGTTGCCCTCGCGGTCCATCACCAGGGAGATGTGCTCGAGGAAACCCTGCAGGTTCTCGAACTCCTCCATCGAGCGCACCAGTTCTTTCAGGTTTTCCAGGCGGCCGGCGGCGTCGGCGGAGCGGTCCTTCTGCCACATGTCGGTGTAGCCGCTCTCGTCGAGCACGATTTCCGCAAGCTCAGTGTGCGGCATTAAATCCTTCCGCAGACGCCAGCTCTCGAAGCTCGTCATCAGGTCGCGCAGCGCCTGACGCGGCTTCGGTTTCATCTCGTCGGTGGCGGAGAGGGCGCTGGCGGCTTCGGTGAGCGGGATGCGCTTCTTGCGTGCGTAATCGTGCAGCATCTGCACCGTGGCGTCACCGAGGCCGCGCTTGGGCACGTTGACGATTCGCTCAAAGGCGAGATCGTCGGCCGGCTGCGCGATCACGCGCAAATAGGCGAGGGCGTCGCGGATTTCGGCGCGTTCGTAGAAACGCGGGCCGCCGATCACGCGATAGGGCAGGCCGAGCTGGATGAATCGGTCTTCGAATTCGCGCATCTGGAACGAGGCCCGCACCAGGATGGCGATCTCGTCGAGCGGATGGTCCTCGCCGCGCTCGCGTGCCTCGCGCTGCAGCTCCTCGATCTCCTCGCCGATGGCGCGGGCTTCTTGCTCGCTGTCCCAGGCGCCGGTGACCTGCACCTTCTCGCCCAGCACATCTTCCGTCCGCAGCGTCTTGCCGAGCCGGCCTTCATTGTGCGCGATGAGATGGGAGGCGGCCGCGAGGATGTGGCCGGTCGAGCGATAGTTCCGCTCGAGACGGATCACCTTGGCGCCGGGGAAGTCGTGATCGAAGCGCAGGATGTTGTCGACCTCGGCCCCGCGCCAGCCGTAGATCGACTGGTCGTCGTCGCCGACGCAGCAGATGTTTTTGGGCTGTCTTTGTGCGGCATCAGGACGCGCGAGCGGCATGTTCGGCGTGACTCCCTCTCCCCTGCGGGGAGAGGGTTGGGGTGAGGGGGGTCTCGATTCTCGTTCGATCGTTGCCCCCTCACCCGGCTCGCTTCGCTCGCCACCCTCTCCCCATTGGGGAGAGGGTGCAGGCTGCACGGCCGTGGTCGACTGTGGAGCCGGCGTCGTCTGCGCCAGCAGCTTCAGCCACAGATACTGCGCGACGTTTGTGTCCTGATATTCGTCGACCAGGATGAACCTGAACCGCTCCTGAAATGACCGAAGAACATCGGCGTTCTGCCGGAACAGCCGGATGTTCTCGAAAAGCAGATCGCCGAAGTCGGCGGCATTCAGCGTCTTCAGCCGCTCCTGGTAAGCGATATAAAGCTTCTTGCCCTTGCCGTTGGCGAAGCTCGCGGCCTCGCCGGACGGCACCTGCTCAGGCGTGAGCCCGCGGTTCTTCCAGCCGTCGATCAGCATGGCGAGCACGCGCGCCGGCCAGCGCTTCTCGTCGAGCTTCTCGGCCTCGAGGATCTGCTTGATCACGCGGATCTGGTCGTCGACGTCGAGGATGGTGAAGTTGTTCTTCAGCCCGACCAGCTCGGCATGCCGGCGCAGGATCTTCACGCCGATCGAGTGGAAAGTGCCGAGCCAGGGCATGCCTTCGACGATCTGCCCGACCATCTGGCCGACGCGTTCCTTCATCTCGCGCGCCGCCTTGTTGGTGAAGGTGACGGCGAGGATCTGGCTCGGATGCGCGCGCCCAGATTCAAGATGTGTGCGATGCGGGTGGTGAGCACGCGCGTCTTGCCGGTGCCGGCGCCGGCGAGCACCAGCACCGGCCCGTCGAGCGTCTCGACCGCCTGGCGCTGCTCCGGGTTGAGGTCGGCGAGATAAGGCGCGGCGCGGGCGCCGAGCGCGCGCGCGGCGATACCGCCCGCGGCGGGCTGCGGGCTCACAGGAGCGGGATCGTTGCGCTTCGGCTCGGCCATGTTGTCCGGAGTAGGCGGCCTTGGCCGCCGGAATGATTCTCAATAGCAAAGATGGCACTCACGGGCGCCATTTTCGAGGCCGGAAGTGGCCTTGTGCGCCCTGAGGCGCGGATTTAGCGTGATTTTTCCGCGTTATTTTCAGTATTGGGGGAACTCCGTGCGACTGAAGGACAAGGTGGCGCTCGTCACGGGCGCAGGCCGCGGCATCGGCCGCGACATTGCTCTCGCCTATGCGCGTGAGGGCGCGCACGTCGTGATCAATGACGTCGACCCGGCGACCGCGGAAGCGACAGCAAAGGATGCCGCGGCGCTCGGCAGCAAGAGCCTTGCGGTGGTGGCGGACGTTGCGAAATCCGCCGACATCAATCGGCTCGTCGACACCATTATTAAAGAGCGCGGGCGCATCGACATCGTGGTCAACAATGCGATGAAGATCGTGCCGGGCAAGCTCGAGGCGCTGCCGGAGGCCGCGTGGGACACGACGATGAACATCGGGCTCAAGGGCGCGTTCCTGGTGAGCCAGGCGGCGGCGAAGCATATGATCGCGCAGAAGTCCGGCGCCATCGTCAACATCGCGTCGATCGCCGGGCTCTTTCCCTACAACTGGGCCGGCGCCTACAGCGTCGTGAAGGCCGGGCTCATCATGCTCACCAAGCTGCAGGCGATGGAGTGGGCGCCCTACGGCATTCGCGCCAATGCGATCACGCCTGGCTACATCCGCACGCCCGGCACGGAAGCAATGTATGCCGATCCCGAAATCTACGAGGGCCGCCGCAAGGGCGTGCCGATGGGCCGCGTCGGCTCAGGCGAGGACATTGCGGGGCCCGCGGTGTTCCTCGCCTGCGATGAGTCGCGCTACACGACCGGCAGCGTGGTCGGCGCCGACGGCGGCCAGGCGGTCGGCTATTTTCTCACCGTGCCGGGGCGAAGGTTCTCGGGCGGCAGAATCGATTGAGTAGTCGCTGTGGTCGTCCCCGCGAAAGCGGGTACCCATACGCCGTAGCCCATCGATA
>CAVQYD010000051.1:0-19786 GCA_963718035.1 uncultured Alphaproteobacteria bacterium
CGCGACGTCGCCTCCCGCCGAAACTGAGGTGTGATAATAAATGATGGCGAATGTAAATAGTGGCGTTTGCGGCACCGCCGCAAGGCTTCCGAAAAAGCCCGGCACCCAGAAGCTGACGCTGCCTTCGTCGGCGCGCGCGTCGTTGGGAAAGCCGTAGACAATGAGACCCAGAAGCGCTGCCGCGATTCCGCCGGATTCGCAAATACCCTTTCAGACGGTTGATAGAATTAGGACTCCGCTGCCGCCCGATTTGCCTCATGGTCCGCTCCCCCTTTTCTCCGCTCAAATCGTATACGAGCGGCCGTCGGCAAGGATAACCAAAGATCTCCTTTTCCTCAGATTCGCCGCTCGCGCAGGCAAAGCATCCGGCAGGGCCTTCCAGTTGCGCTCAGGATGGCCTCGATGAGCGTCGGGCCGTGCAGCGGCTTGGTGAGGAACGCCTTTGCGCCCGACGCCGTGCTGCGTTCCCTCACCCCGGCATCGTCGAAGGCGGTAATGACGACGGTCGGAATCTTTTTGTTGATGCGATTGAGATAGCGTTGCAGGTCGAGCCCCGTGAAATCAGGCATGTGCACGTCGACGACCAGGCATTCTGGTATATCGGTACGGATGGAATCGATGAATTCGCGCGCCGAGCCGTAGGTTTTCGGCTCGAATGACGATGCCGACAACAGCCGTGCCAGCGCGGTGCGCACGGATGCCTCGTCGTCCACGATCGCGACCCGGATGGGGGATTTCGACATACCGCGGTATTGTGGCGCGAAACGGCTCGCTGCGTCGAGTTGACCCAAGGTCCTACGTGGGAAACTACGGGTCACTGCGGGCCGGCGCGATTCCCGCCCGGTCGGCGAGCCGGACGAGCTCGGCGACGCTTCGCACCCCCAGCTTCGCCATCATGCGTCCGCGGTGCACCTTGATCGTCTTTTCGACCGTACCCAGGCTTGCGGCAATCTGCTTGTTGAGCCGCCCGGCGATCACATGCTCCAGCACCTCGCGCTCGCGGTGGGTGAGGATGGCAAGCCGGTCGTCGATCGATTTGAATTCCTGCCGTTTCTGGCGTGAGGCCGCATCCAGCTCGGCCGCATGCACGACGGCAGAAAAGAGTTCGTCACGCTTGACCGGCTTGGTCAGAAAATCGACAGCGCCCGCTTCATCGCCCTGACACTGGTCGAGACGTCGCCGCGTCCGGTCAAAAAAATGATGGGACGTTGGGACCCGATTCGGCCAAGGCTTCCTGCAGACGCAGGCCATCAAGCTCCGCCATCACGAGGTCGATGATCGCGCAGCCGGGAACGGACGGATCGTGCGCGGAGAGGAATTTCTGTGGAGACGAAAAGGATTTGGTCTTGTATCCGCCGGCCCTCAAAAGCCGCGTAATCGACCGAAGGACGGCGGGATCGTCGTCGACGAGATAGGTTGTAAAGCCCGCGTCGTCCATCACTCACACCCCTCACAACAGCAAAGGTTACCTCAATCCAGCGGCGGTGGGAGCCGAAAAACCGCGCTCGCGCCCTCTCTCACATTATTTTGAAGCGAGAGCGTGCCGCCATGAAGCTTTACGATCGACGTGCAGATCGAAAGGCCGAGGCCGAGACCTCGCTTCTTTGTTGTGAAAAACGGCTGAAAAACCTCGTGCTCCCGCGATGGAGGCAATCCGGTACCACGATCATAAATTTGCACCTCGACCCCGCCGTCGTCGGTCGTTGCGGTGCTCACCGAAATGGTGCGTCGGGCCAGCGGCACGTTTTCCGTCGCGTCCATCGCATTCACCAAAAGATTGAGCAATGTTTGCTGCAATTGCACCGGGTCGCCGAGCGTTGCCGGCAGATTGGCGGCGTTGTCGAAGCTCACAGACATCCGGCGATCGATCAGCTCGCTGTGCAGGAGCCGCAACGTTGAGGCAATCAGCTCGTTCATATCGATCGGCTCGTGTTTGACTTCGCCCTTTTTCAGCATGCCGCGGAGGCGATGGATCACTTCTCCGGCACGCTCGTCTTCCGCGATTATGTCATCAAAGATGTTGCCGATTTCTGATAGAGATTTGTTGCCTTTCGCGAGCAGAAACTTTCCGGCTTGAGCGTTGGAGAGAATTGCGGTCAATGGCTGTGTCAGCTCGTGCGCCAACCCTCCGGACAGCTCGCCCAGCATCGACACCCGCATCAGATGTGCGATTTCCTGTCGCTGCACATCGGCATCGGCATCTGCCAACTTGCGGGACGTAACGTCGCCAAATGCGCCCGACATCGCCGCCGGCTTGCTGTCGTCGCCGGCGACCGGCCGCGCGCGCACCGAGATCCACCGGACCTCGTCGCCGTTCTGCACACGAAATTCAACATCCAGCGGTGTGGCGCGTGAAATTGCCGATCCAGCGCCGCGCTCGCTGTCGGCGAGTCGTTGGGTGAATCCGGCTCACCAGTCTGTCAAAAGTCAGGGGCTCGCTCGGAGACAGGCCGAACAATGTCCGGCAGTAGTCCGTCGCCCAGAAGGCGCCTGTCGCGAATTCGTACTGCCAAAGTCCGACGTTCGAAGACGCCGCGGCGAATGATATTCGCTCCTCGCTCTCCCGCGTGGTCCGCTCGGCCCGGCGCGTTTCCTCGATAGCGGAACCGAGCAGCAGGATCGGCGGCGACAGGCCGATCAGAAAGAGCTGCATGCCGAAGACATTTGCTTCGGGTGAGCCGATGTCGAACAGGCTCGGGCCGTTGAGCGTGCGCCATATCAGCGCGACGCTGATCACGAATATCGCGCCGCTGGCGCCCTTGGCGCCGAAGCGCACCGCAGCCCAGACGATGATCGGCAAGGGAAGATACAAAAGCAGCGGCAGGTAGCCGCTCGCAATGGATGGCAAATCTTCGAACGCAACGATGCAGGCCGCAATCAGAAACGCTGCAATGATGGCGGCCTCCACGGCCCGGCCGGTCGGTGCAAGGCGAGGCCGTGTTGTGCTCTCGATGCAGATCATCGCGATCGGCCCGAGCGTCAGGCTGCCGAGAGCATTGGACGCGTACCAGCGCGCCCAGAACAGACCGTAGTCCTCGAGGGACCCGCCGCCCAAAATCTGAACGAAGGCGCCGCCGAGCGCGCAAAAGGCCGGGCTCAGAAAAGCGGTGATCAGGACGTAGATGATCGTCTTGCGGATGGTGCCGAACCACGGGGGCTCGACCATCAGGCGTTGCACTGCAAATGCATTGGCGATCGCAACCAGGCAATTTGTCACGAAGGCCACGATCAATTGCGGGATCGGCATGCCGACGCCCAGCTCGGCGAGCGTATGAGCGGGCAGGGCAGCGGCGATGTAGATCCACCATTGCCGCGGCGGCGTGACCAGAAGCGCGCAGAACAAAACGATGTTCGGCGGCCAGAACGGCGCGAAAATTCTGTCCGACAGCGTCCCGATCAGAAAAGCGATTTCGGCGCCAAGGTAATAGGCGATCGCGACAATGAAGACGTTCCGGATCGTGTTCGCGCCGCCAAAGCGCGCAGCGCGCTCCTGGAGCGATCGCATGGACATGTCAGGCGCGATTTGATCCATCGTCGTCCGTCCGCCGGCGTGGAACGGTATTTATAGCATCCGTCTTTTCGGCCAAGGAGGCCGTGGCAACTTTACGAAAATGCGTGGGAGCCATGCGGCTGCGGCGGGTAAATGCGTGGGAGCCATGCAGCTGCGGCGGGTATTGGACCACGGTCCAATCGACATAAACATTTTATGGGCAGAAGCTCGCACACTACGACATCCACTGAGATGTCGGCCTCATGATGCGCGAGGCGGCAATCCCCCCACCTCCCCGTCCCCCTGTCGCCTCGCGCGTTTTGGCTCCCAGGGGGAACATTGGACCACGGTCCAACTCGATTGTACGCCGCCCCGCGTAGCATCGGCATATGAGCGAGCACGCGTGGACGGAAGCCAAGCCGCGCTTTCGCGTGGCGGGCGATGTGGCCGAGGCACCGAGCGTCAACACCGCTGACATGATCCGGATTCCCGGCGGCACGTTCCGCATGGGCTCGGACAAGCATTATCCGGAAGAAGCGCCGGTGCATCGCGTTACCGTCAGCGATTTCTGGATCGATCGCACGCCGGTCACCAATCGCCAGTTCAGGGAATTCGTGCAGGCGACCGGCCATGTGACGTTCGCGGAGATTCCTCCCGACCCGAAGGATTATCCGGGCGCACTGCCGAACATGCTGTTTGCGGGTTCGCTCGTATTCACGCCGCCGAAGCATCCGGTCGATCTGCGCGACTGGAGCCAGTGGTGGACCTTTCTCAAAGGCGCCGAACTGGCAGCACCCTTATGGCCCCGACAGCAACATCAAGGGGCTCGACGACCATCCGGTCGTGCATATCGCCTACGCGGATGCGTTTCTGTATGCGCGTTGGGCCGGAAAGGAATTGCCGACGGAAGCCGAGTGGGAATTCGCCGCGCGCGGCGGGCTCGACGGACACAGAGTTCGCATGGGGCGACGAGTTTATGCCCGGCAATCGCGCGATGGCGAACACCTGGCACGGCGACTTTCCGCACCAGCGGACAACCCGGGTTCAAGCGCACATCACCGGTGACGGCGTTTCCGCCGAACGGCTATGGCGTCCACGACATGATCGGCAATGTGTGGGAGTGGACCAGCGACTGGTTCTCACCCAAGCACCAGGCCGATGCGCCGAAAGCCTGCTGCATTCCGGAAAATCCGCGCGGTGGATCGGAAAACGAGAGCTACGACTCCTGTCAGCCCAACATCAGAATTCCGCGCAAGGTTCTCAAAGGCGGCTCGCATCTTTGCGCCCCGAACTATTGCCGCCGCTATCGCCGGCCGCGCGCCATGCGCAGCCGGTCGATACGTCAACCAGTCATGTCGGATTTCGGTGCGTCGTGCGGACGCACAAGGACGCATAAGAAAAATGAAAATTGACGAATGACTCAACACGGAAACTGCGGGGAGGGACGTCGACAGCAACGGAGGTTCTCATGTCAGGCACACTGATCAATATCATCATTCAGCTCATCGCCGGCGCGATCGGCGGCAATGCCGCGGGTAATGCCCTCAAGGACTATGACCTCGGCATGCTCGGCAACTCGATCTCGGGCGCAATCGGCGGCGTTGCCGGCGGCACGGTTCTGTAGTCGCTCATTCCGATGCTTGCGGGTGGGGCCGGAGGTGTCGATGTCGGCGCCTTGCTCGGGCAGGCCGTGGGCGGCGGCGTCGCCGGTGCGGTCCTCACGTTCATCGTCGGCTTGATCAAGAACATGATGGCTGGTCAACCGGCGCGGTGAGACGGGAATTCGATTGATGCGCGCGCGGCCTCCAGCCGCGCGCGACTACTGAAAAGGGACGGGGCGCGTCGGGGCGGCACCAGTCGAGTGGACGTTTTTGCTCAGGGAGAGAGTCATGCCTAAAAAAATCGACCAGCAACGCGCAACCGACGTCAGCCGGCGCAATATTCTGCTCGCCGGCACGACGATGGCGGCCGCTTCGGCGCTTGCAGCGAGCGCGCCGGTTCAAACCGCGCAGGCCCAGCAACGGCCGGCGCCCGTACCGTCGGGGCGCAAGCCGAACATCCTCTTCATCATGGGCGACGATATCGGCTGGTTCAATGTCAGCGCCTACAACATGGGCGTCATGGGCTACCGGACGCCCAACATCGATCGCATCGGCCAGTGAAGGCGCGGTCTTCACCGACTGGTATGGCCAGCAAAGCTGCACCGCCGGCCGCGCCGCCTTCATCACCGGCCAGTCGCCGATCCGCACCGGCCTGACCAAGGTCGGCCTGCCCGGCGCCGAACTCGGGCTTGGCCCGCTCGATCCGTCCGTGGCCGATGTCATGAAGACCGCTCGGCTACGCCACCGGCCAGTTCGGCAAGAACCATCTGGGCGACCGCAACGAGCATCTGCCGACGGTGCATGGCTTCGATGAATTCTTCGGCAATCTCTATCACCTCAACGCCGAAGAGGAGCCGGAGAATCCCGACTATCCGAAGGACCCGCGCTTCCGCACGAAGTTCGGGCCGCGCGGCGTCCTCAAGTGCAAGGCGAGCGACCGCGACGATCCGACCGTCGATCCGGCCTTCGGGCGCGTCGGCAAGCAGGTCATCGAGAACACCGGCCCGCTCGACACCAAGCGGATGGAAACGGTCGACGAGGAATTCCTCGCGCGCGGCGAAGGATTTCATCAACCGGCAGCAGCGGCCGGCAACGCCATGGTTCTGCTATTTCAACTCAACGCGGATGCACGTCTTCACGCATCTGAAGCAGGCGTCGCAGGGCAAGACCGGCCTCGGCCTCTATCCCGACGGCATGGTGGAGACCGACGGCCACGTCGGCGAGCTGTTGAAGCTGCTCGACGACCTCGGCGTCGCCGACAACACCATCGTGGTCTACACCACCGACAACGGCGCCGAAGTCTTTACCTGGCCCGACGGCGGCGCAACGCCGTTCAAGGGCGAGAAGGCGACCAACTGGGAGGGCGCCTTCCGCGTCCCGTGCCTGATCCGCTGGCCGGGCGTCATCAAGCCCGGAACAATCGTCAACGACATCTGCGCGCACGAGGATTTCATCCCGACCTTCGCGGCGGCGGCGGCGAGCCCGACGTGGTCGAGAAGGTGCTGAAGGGCCACACGCTGAACGGCAAGAATTTCAAGGTTCATCTCGACGGCATGAACCTGCTGCCGTTCCTCAAGGGCGACGCGAAGGAATCGCCGCGCCAGGAATTCCTCTATTGGAGCGACGATGGCGACCTGATGGCGATCCGCGTATCGAGACTGGAAGGTCGCCTTCATGGAGCAGACACACTGAGGTTAATCCCCAAAACGCCGGTGGGCGTTTGGCAGGGCAACTTCACCGAAGCTGCGCGCCCCCAAGCTGTATAATCTGCGCGCCGATCCGTTCGAGCGCGGGCCCGAACAGCATGCTACTACGGCGATTGGTTCGCGCATCGCGCGTTCATGCTCGTGCCGGCGCAGGCCATCGTCGCGCAAGTAGCTGGAAAGCTTCAAGGAGTTTCCGCCGCGCGCCAAGGCGGCGAGCTTCACCGTCAGCGATGTGATGGAGAAGATCACGACAGCCGGGCCAAACAAGAACTGATGATCAATGCAGCGCGGAGTTCGCTGATCACGAGGCTTGCTCTGGCTCGTCGCCGGCCGGCAGCTTGCCGGCCGGTTTGCTATTCGCGATGCCCCGTAGAAATATGCTGTGGCGCATGCTCGGTTGGCGCCCGGTTGCCCGATGATTGAACGAAGAGCCATTGCATGAGCCTTTCCAAGTTCGCCAAGCTTTATCGCGTTGACGATCCCGACAACTTCCGCATCAAGGACTGGGATCCGGGCGACACCAACGACCTCGATATCGAAAAGAACGAGGCCAAGGACCTGCTGGAGGAAGGGGTCAAGCGCCTGTCCGAGCTGCAGGAGCGGCTCTACGCGCAGGACCGCTGGGCGGTGCTGCTGATTTTCCAGGCGATGGATGCGGCGGGCAAGGACAGCGTGATCAAGCACGTCATGAAGGGCGTAAATCCGCAGGGATGCGATGTGCATTCCTTCAAGCAGCCAAGTCAGGAAGAACTTGACCACGACTTCATGTGGCGCACGTCACGCCGCCTTCCCGAGCGCGGCAGGATCGGGATTTTCAACCGCTCCTATTATGAGGAAGTGCTGGTCGTGCGTGTGCATCCGGGCCTTCTCGAAAAAGAGAAAATGCCCGCCAAGCTCGTGACCAAGGAGATCTGGAAGGAGCGATTCAAGGATATCCGCGCGTTCGAGCGCTATCTCGCGCGCAACGGAACGCTCATCCTGAAATTTTTTCTGCACGTCTCAAAGGAAGAGCAGAAACGGCGATTCCTGGAGCGCATCGACGAGCCGTCAAAAAACTGGAAGTTCTCGATGGGCGACGTCGCGGAGCGAAAGCTCTGGGACAAGTACATGGCGGCCTACGAGGACATGATCCGCCACACCAGCCGGCCGGAAGCGCCGTGGCACGTCGTGCCCGCGGACAACAAGTGGTTCACCCGTCTCGTCGTCGCCGCCGAGGTGGTGGAGGCGCTGGACCGGCTTGGGCTCAAATATCCGAAGGTGACCGGAGCCGCGCGCCGCGACCTGGAAAAAGCCCGGCAGATATTGCGCAAAGAGCGCTGATCGCAGTCGCGCCAGCTGCGGCATTGGCCCATGGTCCAACTCGATCATGGCGTGCGTCCACGTTTAATCTCGTCACATGGGAATCATGGGAATTCGCCGGAGTCCGCAGAAATGACGGAGACACTTATGCATCACGCCGCGGCCGTAGAAAGCGCTGGCCGCGTTCACCCGCCGCAGGGCCGCAAGAACTCGTCCGTGGTCAAGCGTTCGGTCGTACGCAACGGGCACAAGTCGAGCATTTCCCTCGAAGATGAGTTCTGGGATGCGCTGCGCGAGATTGCCGACCACGAGCACATCGCGATCTCGGCGCTGGTCGCCACGATCGATCACGGCCGCACCACGAACAATCTTTCGTCCGCCATCCGTGTCTTCGTGCTCGATCATTTCAGGCGCAATGATCACAGCCGCACCAAGTCGGAGCCGCCTCGGCTCGGCAGTGGCTGCATCAAGAAAACGCCTGTGACGGCTGCCGCGGTCGGCCGCCGCATGCCTCTTGCGGCGTCCTTTGCATCTCGGGGCGACGGCCATTGCAGGTCGCGCGGCTTTCGCGCAATCGTCCGATCACGGGGTTTGACCTAAGTCAAAATGCCCCGAGCGGGCGTGATATTCTGCTGTATCGACCTCGCCTCCACGACGGGCGAACCGAGGGAGTGGTCATGTCGAAATTCCTCGCACAAGCACTGACACTCGTTCTTTTTGTTGCGCTTTGCCCCGGCGGCAAGCGCGCAGAGTCAACCGGCTCCCGCGCCGGCAAGCGCGCCGGCTCAGGGAGACCTGCTCAAGCCGGAAGAAATCGATGCGCTGCTCTCGCCGATCGCGCTTTACCCGGACAATCTGCTCGCTCAAGTGATGATGGCGTCGACCTATCCGCTCGAGGTCGTACAGGCCAGCCGCTGGCTGAAGGAAAACAAGGGCCTCAAGGACGACGCTCTGAAAGCCGCCGTCGATAAGCAGGGGTGGGATGAAAGCGTGAGATCGCTCGTCGCCACGCCGTCGGTGCTCGACATGATGAGCGACAAGCTCGACTGGACGCAAAAGCTCGGCGACGCCGTGCTCGCGCAGCAGGCCGATGTAATGGACGGTGTCCAACGTTTGCGCGCCAAGGCAGATGCGAACAAAAAGCTGACATCAACCAAGGAGCAGAAGGTTTCGAAGAAATCCGAGGGCAGCAAGCAGGTCATCGTCATTGAGCCGACGAATCCGGAAACGGTCTATGTGCCGTACTACGATCCGGCGGTGGTTTATGGCGCGTGGCCTTACCCGGCCTATCCGCCTTATTACTGGGGAGCCGGCTATTGGCCGGGCGGCGGCGCACTCCTTGCGACTGGCTTGGCGTTCGGTGCGGGTTACGCGATTGGGCGTTGGGCCGGCGGCGGAGGCTATTGGGGTGGCAACGTCAACTGGACCAACAACAACATCAACATCAATCGACCAGGCGGTGGCGGCGGACAACTGGCAGCACAATGTCGATCACCGGCACGGCGTGCGCTACAACAACAAAGACGTCGCCAACAAATTCGACAAAGGCAACAACATCCGCGGCGGCGCCAATAACCGCATGGACTTCCGCGGCCACAACGGTCAGGCCGCGCTTCGTCCGGGCGGGCCCGGCGGCGATCGCCCTGGCGGCGGCGCTGGCGCCGGTAATCGTCCTGGCGGCGGCGACCGCCCTGGTGGCGGCGGGTGCCGGCAATCGTCCTGGCGGCGGCGGTGGCGGTCAAAAAGCTGCAGGACGCGTCCGAGCGTGGCGGCGGGAAGCCCAGCGCAGGCACGCGTCCCGCTGGCGGCGGTGGCACAATGCCTTTGCCGGCAGCGGTGGCGGTGGCCGCGCCGCTGCGGCCTCGGCGTCACGCGGTCATACGAGCATGAGCGCGCGCGGCGGTGGCGGTGGCGCACGGGCGGGCGGCGGTGGTGGCGAGGGCGGCGGTGGCGGCCGCGGTGGCGGTGGTGGCGGTGGCGGGGCGGTGGTGGCGGCGGCGGCGGACGTCGCTCCGACATCGCGCTCAAGCACGACATCAGTTTGCTCGGTCACCTCGACAACGGCCTCGGCTTCTATCGCTTCAGCTACAACGGCAGCGACAAGGCCTATGTCGGCGTGATGGCGCAGGAGGTGCAGGAGGTTGCGCCGGATGCGGTTATTCGCGGTCACGACGGCTACCTGCGCGTCTTCTACGACAAGCTCGGGCTGCAGTTCCAAACCTACGACCAGTGGCTCGCTACGGGAGCGCGGATTCCGTCCGCCGCTCCGCAGCCGCATTGAGAGGTGAACGGTCATGATGAACGCACACCATGTACGCCTCTTGAGCAAGATCACCATCCTGGCCGGCGCGGCGATGCTCATCCTCGCGCTGTCCTCGCTCGCGCAGGCGCAACAGCGCTTCAACACGCCGCAGGAGGCGGTTGATGCGCTGATCAATGCGGCGCGCAGCGGCGACCGCAAGACGGTCCTCACCGTCCTCGGCCCCGGCTCGCAGGAGCTCGTTTCCTCCGGCGACCCGGTGGAGGACGCCAACACGAAAAAGGAGTTCCTGGCGAACTATGACGCCGGGCATCGCATCCTTACTGAACCCGGCAAGCCCGCAACCTTGGTGATGGGCACCGACGCCTGGCCGTTCCCGATTCCAATCGTGCAGCGCGACGGTCAGTGGGTCTTCGACACCGCGGCCGGCCGCGAGGAAATCCTGGCGCGCCGCATCGGCCGCAACGAGCTTGCGACCCTGAAGGCCATGCTTGCTTACTGGGATGCGCAGAACGACTACGCCGACATGACCAAGAGCAAGAGCGGCCAGGCGGTCTATGCGCAGCGGATCGTCAGCTCGCCGGGCAAGAAGGACGGGCTCTATTGGCCGACCAGCGGAAACGAAAAGCCGAGCCCGCTCGGCGATGCGGTCGCGGCGGCGACACAACGCGGCTATCGTGCCGGCGCCGGCGAGCCCTTCAACGGCTACTGCTTCAAGGTCCTGACGCGCCAGGGCCCGACCGCGCCCGGCGGCGCCGTGGATTACATCGTCAACGGCAACATGATCGGCGGCTTCGGCCTCGTCGCCTATCCGGCCGAATACGGCAACTCCGGCATCATGACGTTCATCATCAACAACGATGGCGACATCTACGAGAAGGATCTCGGCAGCGGCACGGCCCAACTAGCGGCGCGCATGACCTCGTTCAATCCCGATCACACCTGGAAGAAAGTGGTCGACACGGAGAAATAATACCGGCGTCCCACTCTGAAAGATAAGCGGGGAGGGAGCGCGCATGATCGACGTCTTTGCCTGGATCGTTTTGCTCATTCTCGTTGCGAGCGGCATCGCGATCTTTTTCATCGCCGGGTCGCTTCCCGGGCACATCGCCAAAAGCCGCGGCCATCCGTGGGCGCAGGCGGTCACCGTGGCCGGCTGGGTGACGCTGAGCTGCGGCTTCGCGCTGTGGCCGATTGCACTCATCTGGGCCATGTCGACATCCCGGCGCGCAAAAGTGAGGCGGCGCGATGATCGTCGCCATCCTGAACGTCTATCTCGTCATCCTCTTCATCCTGGTGAAGACCAAAGATCGTTCCCTTCAACCTGTTCTGGAAGTGCTCGCCGCTCATCGTTCTTCTGTTGCTGATGTTCGGGCTCTTCATTCCGATGGGATGGGGCGCCCCGCAGGGTGCAGCGCTGGTGGTGCGCAATTCGGTGCAGATCGTTCCCAATGTTGCCGGCGAGGTGACGGATGTTCCGGTCGAGCCCAACAAGCCGCTGAAATCGGGCGACGTATTGTTCAAGATCGACCCGACCCCTTACAGGCGCAGGTCGATTCCCATCGGCGCGCAAGTCAAGTTCGAGGAATTGCGACTTCCCAGAGACGCAACTGCAGCTCAGCGACGCCGGCCGCGCCTTTGATGTCGAGCAGCGCCAGGCCGACGTCGACAAGCTCAAGGGGCAACTCCCCGGTGCAAAGTGGAATCTCGACCAGACGTCGTGCGTGCGCCGGCCGACGGTTACGCACCAATGTCGGCAATGAAAGGCGCGCGCGTTGCGAGCCTGCCGCTTTCGCCCGTGATGGCGTTCATCGACACGTCGGAGACGGTGGTCGGGGTCGAGATCCCGCAGATCTATACCCGCTACGTCGAGCCTGGCCAGGAGGTCGAGATGACGTTCAAGCTGTTCCCGGGCCAGGTCTTCAACGGCAAGGTCGATACCGTCTTGCAGGCGACGTCGACGGGCCAGGTCGTGGCTTCGGGTTCAGCCGTGGCGCCGAGGCAAGTGACGGCGGCGCCGTTCGTCGTCCGCGTCAAGCTCGATGACGCCAAGCTCGCCGCCAGCCTGCCCGCCGGCACGGCCGGCGCCGCGGCGATCTACACCTCGCACATCAAGCCGGCCACATCATCCGCAAGGTGATCCTGCGGCAGATCGCGATCGTGAACTACGTCAATCCGTTCTAGTAATAGTCGCCGCAGACCCAGATCCGGCGCAGTCCGCGCCGCGTCTCGACCAACTGCCAGCAACCGTTGTCGTAGTAGCCGTAGTCGCCCCACCACGGCCCGCCGCCGACAAAGAAGACCCGGTTGTGGCGGTGATGGTGACCATGATGACCATGGCCCCAATTGCCATTCCAATTGCCGCCGTTCCAGGTGCCCGTTTTGCCGGACCATCCGGCCAAGCGTG
The DNA here is from genome assembly GCA_963718035.1 of uncultured Alphaproteobacteria bacterium. Taxonomy (GTDB): domain Bacteria; phylum Pseudomonadota; class Alphaproteobacteria; order Rhizobiales; family Xanthobacteraceae; genus Pseudolabrys. Next base: position 12,764 of record CAVQYD010000051.1, read on the forward strand.
CAGTGCCGCCCATACCTGTTGTGCCGCTCATGCGCGCAGCGCTGCCCATGGCTGTGGGGCTGCTCATGCGCGCCGCGCCGCTCATGCCTGTTGGGCCGCTCATGCGGGCACCACTGGAAAAACGATCCCGAGTGGCCGCTCCAGCCGCCGCCGGACATGTGCGCGGCTTCCGCGCGCCATGGCCGCCAGTTCCGCCGCCACCATGGCCGCCGCTGCCGCCACGACGCCGCCACCGCCGCGCGCGATGGCGAGCGTGGGTAGGAATAATATTGCAAGGGCGATGACAAGCTTGCGCATTCGACCCTCCCAAGTGTGTTGCAGATGTGTTGACTGAACAAAGAACACAGCCGCCGCGCCGAATCCCTGCGCGGCGTCACGAAGTCTTGATCGATTCGGTTCCAGGGCGTGCGCCGATACCGCTCGCGCCCATGGCTTTCGCCGGCGGGCGCAAGAACGCGCACCTTGGCGCGGTCATTTCCGGTCGAGATCGATCGGCTTGGTGCTGAGCGTGCCACCGAAAAGTTGACGGAGAATATCGGTTCCGAATCCTGCCGTGCAGGTCGGATCGGTGCAGAAGTGGTGACCGCTGGGGGTCAACATCAACTCGGTGCCGCATGCGGCGCATAGGGGCGCAAGGGGTGGACTGTCGACATCAATCATCAAGGCCATTCCGTTTTGCCTCATGCCTCACCTGGTGTGCGGCATTAGGATCATCGCGCTGGACGGCTTATGTAGGGGAGGTCAAAACGCGCGTCCTGTCGCATAGCGCCAAAGATTTGTTTTCAGGCGCCAAATTAAGAGTAACGAGACACCTGAAAGGACGTGAGTCTCCTACCCACGCATTGTTCTCGCGCCTCTTGACTTTATTCCTATAGGATATTATTCACATTGCGTCCGGCTCGATCGAGGGGCGTCATCATGAGGCGTCTGATGATGGAGCCGGATGCGGCGCCCGCGGGCGGGAGACGAACGCTCCTCCCACGCACTCGGGCGGCGCCGGGGCTCCGCCTGGTGGCCAATATGAGCCGCCCGCCAGGAGCTGGCTGACGGTGCAGCCGTTGAGGCTTGCCCGAGTCTTGCCGGAGAGGCCGTCAGAAATGACGGCAATCCCGGTGGGGACGCGAACGGCAGCCTCGGATCGGGAAACCCCGATCAAGACGGTGCCCGGAAAGCGCGGCCCGGCGCAGGAATTCCGTTTACGACTGAGGGCGAAACGGAAGAAGACGACCGCAAATGAGCCCGGGCATTTCAAAGATGTTCGGGTGGCGCGCCGGGAGGCGCTTCCGCATTTCCGCAAGGAGATGCGGATACTTGAACGACGACGGCAGCGCCCCCTGGCGCGCCATCCCCTCGCATCCGGAGGGGAGAAGGAAGACGGGCCTGCCCGGGGCCTCGATAAAGAATACGGGCGATGGCGCGCTTCTCGCACGTGAGCTCCGGCCAAGCTGGTGGCGGCATGGTGGACCACGGTCCAATCGACTGCGAGTGCTCCATTTAAGACCATCCGCAACGCGGGACGGGAGAACAGCATGAAGATCCGAACTTTCATTGAAACGAAGACGCAGGTGACATGCATGGCGGTCGTTCTCGGAGTTGCCACGCAAGCCTTTGCGCAAACACTGCCGTCCAACCTGCCGACCAAGGAGCAACTCGCCAACGACAACAATCTGTTCATCGTCGCTCGCAAAAAGGCGCTGAAGTGGGAAGAGCCGGCCGAGCCGGTCAAGATCGTCGGTCCTCTGTATTTCGTCGGCACCAAGGGACTCGGCGTCTTCCTGTTCACGACCTCCGAGGGGCACATCCTGATGAACACGGGCATGCCCTCGTCCGGGCCGATGATCGTCGATTCCATCCGCAAACTCGGGTTCAGGCCCGAAGACATCAAACTCATGATCAACGGCCATGCGCACATCGATCACGCGGGTGCCTTTGCCTACCTGAAACAGCAGTTCGGCGCGCAGATGGCGGTCATGAAGGATGATGTTGCGGCGATGGAGAGCGGCGACAAGGACGACTTCAAGTACGCCAACGACTTCGTTTATCCGCCCGTCAAGGTCGATCGCATCCTGCGCGACGGCGACACGATCAAGATGGGCGACGTGCTGCTCACCGCCTATCACACGCCCGGCCACACGCGAGGAGCGACCACCTGGATCGCGAACATCGTCGTCGACGGCAAGGCTTACGTCGTCGCTTTCCCTGACGGCGCCGGGTTCAATCCGGGCTACCGGCTGGTGAAGAATCCCTCATACCCGGGCATCGCCGAGGATTATCGCCGCACCCACCATTTGCTCGAGATGCTGAAGCCCGACATCTGGCTGGCGCAGCACAACGAATACTACGACCTCGAAGGCAAGCGGCAGCGGGCACAGACCGAAGGCGTGAAGGCGTGGATAGACCCTGAAGGCTACCGGCGCTTCATCGCCGGCAAGAAGCGCGAGTTCGAGGACGAGGTCGACGAGGAAATGCGGGCGTCGTGAAAAAAGGAGACAAGAAATGAGAATCCTTGCTGCGGCCATTGCCGCGGTTTTTGCCATACCGGCGTGGGCTCAGAACGCCGTTCCGGTCACCGTCCAGAATTTTCCGCGCGCGGAATCCGACCTCTACATGGGTAACGCCGTGAAAGATGGTGGCTTCGGGAAGTTTCATCACAACCGCACTCCGACCGAGATCGACAAGCAGCTTGTCATTCGCATGAATTGCGACACGCTGTACTCCGCAGCTGTCTTCGATCTCGACGCCGGGCCGGTGACGATCACGCTGCCCAAAGCCGGCAAACGCTTCATGTCGCTGCAGGCGATCAGCGAGGATCACTATGCGCCGTTCGTTATTTACCAGCCGGCCTCGCTGACGCTGACGAAAGACAATGTCGGCACGCGCTACGTGATGGCCGCGGTCCGCACATTGGTCGATCCGACGACCCAAAGGACCTGAAGGAAGTCCACGCGCTGCAGGACGCAATCAAGGTCAGCCAGAAGAACGCCGGGAAATTCGAGGTGCCGAACTGGGATCAGGCTCGCAGAAGAAAGTGCGCGATGCGCTGCTGGTTCTTGGCTCGACGACCAGCGGGTTCAAGAACGCCTTCGGCCCCAAGGGTAAGGTCGATCCGATCAATCATTTGATCGGCACCGCGATCGGGCTGGGGAGGCAATCCCGGCAAGGACGCCACCTATGTCAGTTTCACGCCGGCCAAGAACGACGGCACGACGGTTTACAAGCTCAGCGGTCAAGGATGTGCCGGTAGAGGGCTTTTGGTCGATCAGCCTTTACAATGCGGAAGGCTTACTTCCAGAAGAACGAATACAACGCCTATTCGGTCAACAACATCACGGCGAAGAAGGGCGCGGACGGCGCGATCGACGTCCAGTTCGGCGGTTGCGACGGCAAAATTCCCAATTGCCTGCCGACCATGAAGGGCTGGGAACTACACCGTGCGGCTTTATCGGCCGCGCGAGGCGATCCTGGACGGCAAGTGGAAATTTCCCGAGGCGCGGCCGGTGAATTGAGAAAAGGGGGGAGTATGAAGTTCACGCTCGCACTGTGCGCTCTGGCGCTTGCCGCGCCAACCATTGCGCAGGCGCAGAACGCTATTCCGGTCACTGCCGACAATTTCAATCGGGCCGAGACCGACATGTATTTCGCAATGTTCGCCAAGCGGGGCGCACTTGGAAAGTTCATTCATCTTGCGTGACCTGCCGCTTGAAAATACCGGCGTGCGCCCGAACCGCGACACGCTTTATTCGGAAGCCGTGTTCGATCTCGATGCCGGGCCGGTCAGGATCACTTTGCCGAAAGCGGGCAATCGCTTCATGTCGATGATGGTGGTCAACCAGGATCACTACGTTTACGAAGTCGATTACACTCCCGGCAATTACAACTTCACCAGGGCGGAAGTCGGCACGCGTTATGTTTTCATGGCGCTCCGTATTCTGATCGACCCCGCCGACCCGAAGGACATCAAGGAGGCGCACGCGCTGCAGGATGCGGTTATTGTCAGGCAGAAGAGTGCCGGGCGTTTCGAGGCGCCGAACTGGGATCCCGTCAGCCAGAAGAAAGTGCGCGATTCGCTTTTGGCGCTGAATTCAAACTTGCCTGACCTGAAACGAGCATTCGGCGCGCGGTTCCAGGTTGATCAGGTGCGGCATTTGATCGGCACAGCGGCGGCCTGGGGTGGCAATCCCGATAAAGACGCCATCTACCTCAACGTCACGCCGGCAAAAAATGACGGCTCAACAATCTACAGCTTGAACGTTCCTGCAAAGGTGCCGGTCAACGCCTTCTGGTCGGTCACCGTTTACGACGCCGAAGGCCATCTGCAGAAAAACCAATACAATGCCTATTCCCTGAACAGCGTCACCGCAAAGAAGAACGCTGACGGCACGGTTTCGGTGCAGTTCGGTGGCTGCGACGGCAAGATTTCGAATTGTATTTCAACCATGAAAGGCTGGAATTACATGGTGCGGCTCTATCGTCCGCGAGACGAGATTCTGGGCGGCAAGTGGAAATTTCCCGAGGCAAAGGGCGTAAATTGAGTATGCTCATCCGCCGAGGAGAGGACGGCGCCATGAGGAGCTTGGTTCTCGCAGCGCTCGCGGCGATCGGTATTGCCACCCGGTGTGCGCGCAGCCCGCACGTCTCGCCGATCGCGACATTGTCGAGGCTTACGAATACATGCTCGGCCGCCTGCTGGTGCTCCGCCAGGAGAACCTCGATTTCAAGGAAGGCTTCAAGTGGAACGAGATCATTCACCGCGCTCCCGGCGGCGTCGACTGGGCGAACCCGAATCTCGACGTCGTCTACAGCGAGGCCTGGATCGGGCTCGACGAGAAGAGCTGCACGCTGATCGATATTCCGGAGATCAAGGGCCGCTATTACACGGTGCAGATCCTCAATGGCTGGGGAGAGACCACCGCCAACATCAACGAGCGGAATTTTCAGAAGCATCCGTTTGGCAAGTATTTGTTCTGCATCAAGGGCGCGACCCCCGTGCTGCCGAAAGGCACCCTGCGCGTGACACTGCCGAGCCGGAAGTCTCGCTTGTTGATGCGGATCGAGCTTGGCGCCCATCCGGAGAATGCCATCGCTCTTCAGAAGAAGGTGACGATGAAGGCGACCGGAAAACCGGTGATCGAGGAAGCGGTCGTGAAGCCGAATTTCACCAACAGCCAGCTCCCGGGTGTCGAGGCGTTCGACAAGACCGCAGAGATCTTCGCGAGCGAAGCCGATCTCAATCCCGGCATGATCGACGTGCGCGAGAAGGCGATCGCAATTTCAAAAGCCGCAGCGGACCGGACGCAGCGTGCGCGCATCGACGAGGTCATCCGCAAGCAGGCGATCCCCGCCTTCCACAACGAGATACTAAGAATGGGCAAGGCGGAGAACGGCTGGATGCATCCGCGCGTGATCGGTAACTACCGCACCGATTATGTGATGCGCACCATCACCAACTACGCCGGCATATGGGCCAACAACAGCAAGGAAGTCGTCTATTTCGCCGGGCAGGGCCTCGACGGCAGCCAGAGCTATACGCAGACGTTTCCGAAAGACGCGCTGCCGCGGTCGAAGACACGTTATTTCTGGTCGGTCGGTCGTCGTCGACGGCGCCGACTACAAGGTCATACCGAACTCGCTCAACCGGTTTCTTCTCAACAAGCAGTCGCAGCTGCAATTCGACGATGACGGCTCGCTCACGCTCGCTTTCGCGCCGACACTGCCTGCTGGAATTCCGGAGTCCAACTGGCTGCCGACGCCGCAGGGGAAAAAATACAACCTGACCTATCGCTTCTACGGCCCGACCAAGGACGTCACCGACGGCAAATACTTCCCGCCGCCGCTGGTGCGCATCAGCCAGACGCGGACCGAGCAGCTGATCCGCAGCCTGAAGAAATCACGACATTAAACTAGGCGGTGCCCGGGCACCGCCTGCCTGCGGCGACGCTCTGAAATTCCTCCGCCGGATTGGTTTTCGCAAACGCAACAAGCATGTGGTCGTTGCCCTGAACAAATGTTCATCGGGCACGAATAAATGTTCGTCGGGCAAGCGAACAAATGTTCATTGAGCGAATTAAATTGACGATTTGTCGCACCAGGACAAGAATTCGCGATGGGTTGGCGTCCCAGTCCATGAATTCAATGTCACCAAATAATGGGAGGGAAATGATGAAGCGCATTCTTCTTGCAGCGCTGATTACTGCATTTGCCGCCGGCTCCGCGTTCGCGCAGTCCTGCGAGACCAAGGCCATGGGTAAAGACGGCAAGCCGCTCGCCGGCGCCGCGAAATCCAGTTTCGTCAAGAAGTGCAAGCATGACGCCTGCGAAGGCAAGGCCGTCAGCAAGGAGGGCAAGCCGCTCGCTGGCGCCGCCAAGAACAGCTTCATGACCAAGTGCGAGAAGGAAGCCTAACAACTTCAACATCAGGAGTTGAGGATGCGTACCATTGTCGTCGGCAGCGCCATTATTGGCGCAATGCTTCTGTCTGTCCCGGCTTTTGCTCAGCAAAAAACGGCCAAGGCTTGCACGCAAGAATGGCAGGCGAACAAGGACGCAAACCAGGCCAAGGGCGTTACGCTCAAGGCCTACGTGACGCAGTGCCGCGCGGGAGGCGCGGCACAGAATCAAACTGCTCCGTCGGCGCCAGCCGCGGCGCAGAAAACGACAGCGGCAGCGCCTGCGGCGACCGGCCAGAAGACCGCCAAGGCCTGTATCGAAGAATGGCGCGCGAACAAGGCCGCCAATGAAGCGAAGGGCGTAACGCAGAAGGCCTATGTTGCCGATTGCCGTACGGGCAAGACGACGGCGCAGCCGACGCTGGTCCCCACGCAGCCGCAACAGACGGGACAACGACAGCGCCGCCGCCAGCTGCGACAACCGACGCAGCAGGCACCAGGACGACAACCGGGGCTGCACCGCCTGCAGCGACGGCTCCGACCGGTGCAAACCAGTACGCGACGGAAGGGCAGGCCAAATTCCGCTGCGTCGGCGGAACGGTCGTCTGGGCCAATCTCAATTTAAAGATCTATCACT
>CAVQYD010000052.1:0-34369 GCA_963718035.1 uncultured Alphaproteobacteria bacterium
TGTTGTAAAGACGCCCCGCGATAACGAATGGGGCGCCGCGAGGCCCCGATTCTGATATTTCATTACACGATCAGCAAACAGGTTGCTCCGGGTGCTCAATTTGCGCCAGCGCCATCTGCGTGGAGCCCACTTCGAAGTTGACCCCGACATAGCTCCGCGTTTCGCCGCTCTCGAACGTGAACTGGCCTTTGACGAAGGTCTCCTGTCCGCTGGTCGTGCTGTTACCGAACACCGCGTTTAGATGGATCGACTCGATGTCCAGGTCCGCGAGCGAGTGCAATTCGCCATCGCCGCTCACGCCGTCGTGATTTCCATCGGTCCACACGAGCAGGTCGGAGAACCGGGTGTCGTTCGCGTCGAGGATTGAATTCCCCGTTGCCGTCGAGCGTGGCCAGCGCCGCGATGCTGTTCGCATGGTTGCCGCCGGCGAAGTCGGGCGAGATGAGCTCCGTACCGTTCTCGATCTTGCCCGAGCCGTCGAGGTCGAGCGCGAGGAAGCCATCCTCGCCCGTGGTCCACGCCATCTGTTCGGCGTTGCCGTCGCCGTCGAGGTCGAACGACACGCCGTTCTGGGCATCGGTAAGCGAGATGCCCTCCGCTCCGAGATCGAGGACGATGGGGTCGCCGTTCGCCACGAAGTTGGCGTCCGCCAAATTCCCGAACCCGACACCGTTGATCGTCATGATGTGCTCGACGACCAAGTCGGTTATGTCGGAGGTGGGTGCCGTGCTGTCGAGGACGTTCACCGAATAGACGCCCGCATTGGCCGTGCCGGTGAGGTCGGAATAAACAATGACTGTGTAGCTCCCGGCCGCCGGGAAATCATTGATTGCCCCGGCAATTATCGTTGCTACGGTGCCGTCATCTCCATCCCCGGTAAGCGTTCCAGTGACGCGGTTAGCAGCGTTGACCGCTATTTCGATGACTTCGGTGCCGGCAGCGACATTGGTCCCGTCCGCCGTGATCGTCTGGAAGGTGCCGTCGGCAATGTTTGTGGCGCCGAACAGCACCGCAAAACGGTCTTCGCCACGGTGAAGTTGGAGATGGTGGCGACCGTTGTCTCCGTTGCTGATGGCGGAGTTTGTGAAGACGATCTTGTCGATGGCCGCGTCGCTTCCGAAATTGACGGCCCACGACGTTGCGGTGGCGGCCGTGACGTTCACGGTATCGGCACCCGCACCTGTGTTGATCGTATCCCCACCGCCATTGCTGTTGACGACGTCGTTGCCCGAGCCTGCGGTGATCGTATCCACGCCCGAGGAGCCGTTGATGGTGAATCCTTTCGGTCTGGTTCGACAGATTGAGCGTGAGGCCGGACGCAGTCAGCGTCACGTTTTCGATGCCAACGATCTGGCCGTCGCCGGTGCTCGTAAAGCTCGCGCCAACGTTCAGAGTGTCGATGCCACCACCACCCGCAAGCAGGGCATCGTTCACAGCACCCACGATCGTGTCGTTGCCGCCACCACCGGTGATCGAATTGATGCCTGCGGACCCTGTAATCGTAAACCCTTCGGTTTGATTAGCCAGGTTCAAGATGCCCGCGGACGTGAGCACGACGTTTTCGATGTTCTGGATCTGCGCATCGCTGCTGCTGGCGAAACCGCCGGCCACGTTCAGGGTGTCCGTGTTGTTGCCGCCGTTCAGCAGAGTGTCGTTCTGGGCACCATTGATGGTGTCGTTGCCGTCGCCAGCGTTAATGCTGTCGGCAGCAGAGCCACCGGTGATGGTATCGGCGCCGGACGAACCGGTGATGGTGAAGGCCTCAGTCTGGTTTGCCAGGTTCAAGGTCACCGCAGCCGTGAGCAGCACGTTCTGGATGTTCTGGATCTGCACATCGCCCGTGCTGGTGAAGTTGGCACCCACGTTGAGCGTATTGGTGCCCCCGCCACCGTTGAGCAACGTGTCGGCTTGGGCGCCCACGATCGTGTCGTTGCCGGAGCCGCCAGTGATCGAATCTGCGGACCCGGATCCCGTGATCGTGAAGCCTTCGGTCTGCTGATCGAGCACCAGCGTGGCGCCGGCCGTCAGCAGGATGTTCTCGATACTGTTGATCTGCGCGTTGCTGGCGTCGTTGAAGTTCGCCGCGACCTGCAGCGTATCAGTGCCCGCCGCGCCGTCGATCACGAGGTCGTTCTGGTCGGCGACAATCGTGTCGTTGCCATCGCCGCCGGAAATCCAGTCTTTGCCGGAACCGCCGGTCAAAGTGTCATCGCCGGCGAAACCGTAGATAACCTGATCGTTGGTCGTGGCCGACCCGTTGAGCGTGTCGTTGCTGCCATTTTCACCGAGACGCAGGGTCATTGTCTCCGTTAGCAGATTTCCGTCATCGTCGGCCGTCCTGTACATGGTGACGGTAACCACCGCCGGGTCATTGTAAGCCAAAGCGGTCGTCGTCACCGCACCGGTAACCGGGTTCAGAGTAAACGTCTCTGAATCTCCATCGACCGTAACGGCGGCTGTGCCGGCACCATTGAAGGTGTACGTGAATCCGGAAACATCGTCTGGGTCCACGGTCGACAGCGTGAACAAGGTCGTGCCGGCTGAGGCCGTCGTATCACCACCGCTATTCCCTACCGTTATGCTCGAATTGCCGGTGAAGATGATGTCCGTCGGCGGCAGCTCGTTGTCAAGAATGGTCGCTATGCCGACGTCAGACACGTTGGCTGTATTGCCGGACGTAGCCGTTGCGGTCAGCGTGAAGGTCTCGTCGTCAATGTCAGCGTCCTCGCTGGTCTGGACGCGCACGAAGACCTGGGTGTCGCCGGCCGGGATGGTGATCTGATTGCCTACGACCGCGCTCCAGTTGGAGTTATCGGTGGAGAACTCGTAATTGACGCTGTCGTAATCGGTGCCTTCCGCCGTGCCGTTGGCAAACGCCAGGCTCAGCATGACATCGCCGAATGCCGCGTTCGACAGGTTGATCTCGAAGACCGCCAGGCCGCCCTCGTCGGCAGTGACGCTCGCCACCGTCAAGCTCGGCGGCCGTGGGGGAACCGTAATGTCGAGCGCGGCCGCGGGCGTCTGGTCGTTGTCGCTGTCCATAAGAGTGTAGGTGAAGTGCTCGACGAATGTTGCGAGCACGGTTTCCGGATCCGGCGCCGTGTAGTCCCAACCGCCGGAGAGGAAGTCGAAGTGCATTTGACCGCCGAAGCCGGTGGCAAACATAACTTCGTGGGCATTGTCGTCGAACAGCACATTGTTCAGGTAGATGTTGATGCCATCGAAGGTGTAGGTGGAGTCCGTTCCCTCGAGGGTGCCGTCGCCATCGCTGTCGAAATGCAGCGACGTAACGAAACCCTTGCCGTCAGCGCCGAAGCTGGAGTCATCAGTTGTGTCCGGAGGCGTAAGATTGTCGATCACATTCCCTGTGACCGATCCGCCAATCAACGTGATCAGTACATCAATAAGGTTATCGATGCTGCTGGAATCGCTGATGATGACCACGTTCGGATCTAGGGCGGCTTGGGCGGCATTGTCCGCATCATAGGGGCTGTCGGCGGTCTCGCCGGGGCCGGTCCAGGCGATCGGCTCGAGGAATGCCTTGTCGGTGTTGCTCAGACCGCCGAAGCCGATAGCATAGGACGCATCGAAATTGTGAGTGGTGAGGAAGTTGATCCAGTCGGTTTCCTCGCCGCCAGGCGCCGGGTTTCCATTGGTATCATCCTCGTCGATGCCGTTCGAACCGGTTCCGTCGTTTTCGTTCGGCTGCCCGTCCGACATGAAGACCGACACCAGACGGTCACCCCCCGCAGGAGGCGGCGTAAAATTGGTAGTCACTGATCGAAGCGCGGCGTCGTAGTCGGTCGCGGCAGTGTCAAAGAGCGCATCGACCGCGGCCAATGCGTCGTCGAGGTTCAGGTACCAGCCGCCCGATGGGCCGTCCGGACCGGGGTGGAACGTCGCATTGCTGTTGAAGTCAACGAGAAACGCCGAGTGGACAGCGCCGCTGTTGAACAGCACCTCGATCGCGTCTTTCACCATTTCCAGCCGCGAATTATAGGGGCCTGCGCCGTCCGGATCGCTGCCGCCATTGCCGTTGCCGGCCGGGCCCATGCTGCCCGACGTGTCGATGATGAGCACGACGTCCGAACTTAAGGTCTGGCCTTCGCCGACCGTGGCGCTGCGCGCCACCGCGAGCGGCATGTCGTCGTCGATCGTGACAGAGATCGTGCCGGGCGCCGAATCGCCGTCGCCATCGGTCGCCGTATAGGCCAACGACAAGACGATATCGGGATCTTCGGTATTGTCGGTTGCCCGGTTCCGGGGGCGTGTTCGAGCGCCTGCAGCAACGTGAATGTATCGTCGCCGGTCGACGCATTGGTGATTTGAAGCTTGAATGCGGCAGTAGCTGCAGAGCCGCGGCATCGGCAGGAGTTGGGTCCGTCGAAGCATAGAGCGTGTTGGTATTTGCATCCCAGAAGTAATAGAGGTTGGCGTTCGTCGCTGACGTCTGGACGGGCACGGCCGACGCGTCTAAAACCTGCTGACCGCTGAGGGCGAGGAAGCTGATCGTTGCCCCGGCTGCATCGGCGCCGAAGTCAAGCGTGATTGTATCGGTTTGCGTCGCAGAGCCTGGGCCATCGCCTGGCGATGAACTCGGAAGGTCCTGATTTCCAGCCGCCAGGAAATCCTCGTCGACAAAGATCTCCTCCGGCACGGGATGCGGGATGTCGTCTCCCGTCACCGTCGCCGTGTCGTCGTCGGTCGCGGTGTTGCCTTCGTCGTCGGTCGCGTTGACCGTCACCGTGTTCACAACCGCGGCGGGCGCGTCGAGATCGAGCGGGGCATCCAGGTGTAGGTGAAGGTCACCGTGGCGCCCGCCGCCAGCACCGCGCTGCCGCCATTGGCCGCAATCGCCGCCGCCAGCAGCGCCGCGTCATTGGCAATCTGGTCGTCGGCGATCGAGGTCAGCGTCACGTCCTCGACGCCGGTGTTCTCGATCGTCACCTGATAGCTCGCCGTCGTCGGCGTGCCTTCGTTGATCGTCTCGCTGTCGTTGAAGCCCGCAGCCCCGTCGGCATCCACCTGCTTCGTCACCAGCAGCGTCGGCAGCACGTCCACCGCCGTCACCGTCGCCGTGTCGTCGTCGGTCGCGGTGTTGCCTTCGTCGTCGGTCGCGTTGACCGTCACCGTGTTCACAACCGCGGCGGGCGCGTCGAGATCGAGCGGGGCATCCGAGGTGTAGGTGAAGGTCACCGTGGCGCCCGCCGCCAGCACCGCGCTGCCGCCATTGGCCGCAATCGCCGCCGCCAGCAGCGCCGCGTCATTGGCAATCTGGTCGTCGGCGATCGAGGTCAGCGTCACGTCCTCGACGCCGGTGTTCTCGATCGTCACCTGATAGCTCGCCGTCGTCGGCGTGCCTTCGTTGATCGTCTCGCTGTCGTTGAAGCCCGCAGCCCCGTCGGCATCCACCTGCTTCGTCACCAGCAGCGTCGGCAGCACGTCCACCGCCGTCACCGTCGCCGTGTCGTCGTCGGTCGCGGTGTTGCCTTCGTCGTCGGTCGCGTTGACCGTCACCGTGTTCACAACCGCGGCGGGCGCGTCGAGATCGAGCGGGGCATCCGAGGTGTAGGTGAAGGTCACCGTGGCGCCCGCCGCCAGCACCGCGCTGCCGCCATTGGCCGCAATCGCCGCCGCCAGCAGCGCCGCGTCATTGGCAATCTGGTCGTCGGCGATCGAGGTCAGCGTCACGTCCTCGACGCCGGTGTTCTCGATCGTCACCTGGTAGCTCGCCGTCGTCGGCGTGCCTTCGTTGATCGTCTCGCTGTCGTTGAAGCCCGCAGCCCCGTCGGCATCCACCTGCTTCGTCACCAGCAGCGTCGGCAGCACGTCCACCGCCGTCACCGTCGCCGTGTCGTCGTCGGTCGCGGTGTTGCCTTCGTCGTCGGTCGCGTTGACCGTCACCGTGTTCACAACCGCGTCGGGCGCGTCGAGATCGAGCGGGGCATCCGAGGTGTAGGTGAAGGTCACCGTGTCGCCCGCCGCCAGCACCGCGCTGCCGCCATTGGCCGCAATCGCCGCCGCCAGCAGCGCCGCGTCATTGGCAATCTGGTCGTCGGCGATCGAGGTCAGCGTCACGTCCTCGACGCCGGTGTTCTCGATCGTCACCTGATAGCTCGCCGTCGTCGGCGTGCCTTCGTTGATCGTCTCGCTGTCGTTGAAGCCCGCAGCCCCGTCGGCATCCACCTGCTTCGTCACCAGCAGCGTCGGCAGCACGTCCACCGCCGTCACCGTCGCCGTGTCGTCGTCGGTCGCGGTGTTGCCTTCGTCGTCGGTCGCGTTGACCGTCACCGTGTTCACAACCGCGGCGGGCGCGTCGAGATCGAGCGGGGCATCCGAGGTGTAGGTGAAGGTCACCGTGTCGCCCGCCGCCAGCACCGCGCTGCCGCCATTGGCCGCAATCGCCGCCGCCAGCAGCGCCGCGTCATTGGCAATCTGGTCGTCGGCGATCGAGGTCAGCGTCACGTCCTCGACGCCGGTGTTCTCGATCGTCACCTGATAGCTCGCCGTCGTCGGCGTGCCTTCGTTGATCGTCTCGCTGTCGTTGAAGCCCGCAGCCCCGTCGGCATCCACCTGCTTCGTCACCAGCAGCGTCGGCAGCACGTCCACCGCCGTCACCGTCGCCGTGTCGTCGTCGGTCGCGGTGTTGCCTTCGTCGTCGGTCGCGTTGACCGTCACCGTGTTCACAACCGCGGCGGGCGCGTCGAGATCGAGCGGGGCATCCGAGGTGTAGGTGAAGGTCACCGTGGCGCCCGCCGCCAGCACCGCGCTGCCGCCATTGGCCGCAATCGCCGCCGCCAGCAGCGCCGCGTCATTGGCAATCTGGTCGTCGGCGATCGAGGTCAGCGTCACGTCCTCGACGCCGGTGTTCTCGATCGTCACCTGATAGCTCGCCGTCGTCGGCGTGCCTTCGTTGATCGTCTCGCTGTCGTTGAAGCCCGCAGCCCCGTCGGCATCCACCTGCTTCGTCACCAGCAGCGTCGGCAGCACGTCCACCGCCGTCACCGTCGCCGTGTCGTCGTCGGTCGCGGTGTTGCCTTCGTCGTCGGTCGCGTTGACCGTCACCGTGTTCACAACCGCGGCGGGCGCGTCGAGGTCGAGCGGGGCATCCGAGGTGTAGGTGAAGGTCACCGTGGCGCCCGCCGCCAGCACCGCGCTGCCGCCATTGGCCGCAATCGCCGCCGCCAGCAGCGCCGCGTCATTGGCAATCTGGTCGTCGGCGATCGAGGTCAGCGTCACGTCCTCGACGCCGGTGTTCTCGATCGTCACCTGATAGCTCGCCGTCGTCGGCGTGCCTTCGTTGATCGTCTCGCTGTCGTTGAAGCCCGCAGCCCCGTCGGCATCCACCTGCTTCGTCACCAGCAGCGTCGGCAGCACGTCCACCGCCGTCACCGTCGCATCGTCGCTGCCGGTCGCGGTGGTGCCCTCGTCGTCGGTGCCGGTCGCCGTCACCACATTGGTCAGGCTGGCGCCGGCGTTGAGCGTCACGTCGGTGGTGTAGGTATAGGTCCAGGTCTCGCCGGCATCGATCAGGCCATCGCCGTCGGTATCGCCGCCGACAAAGGTGCCCACCGCCAGCAGGTTGAGTCATCGCTGGTCGGCGGGCGTGCCGTTGTCGTCAACCAGCGACGTCAGCGTCAGCGGAGTCCCCTCGCCGGACTCGTGTTTGTCACCTCATAGGTATAGGTGACCGACTGGCCGCCCTCGTTGACCGTCGCCGGATCGGCCGTCTTCACAACCGCGTTCGCAGGCGCAAGATTTTCCGTTGGCAACGCCGGCGGCTCAGCAAGCAACCTCACCGGTATCCGTTTCATGAAATTCCCACGTCGGCAGCTCTTCGGGCGGAAGCAGCGCCAGCTTGATGTTGGGCGGGAGACTATCGACGGAGGGATCATTGAATTCCGCACCGGACTCCACCGGGCCCTCGGCCAAGGTCGGCAGCACGCTCTGGTCTGTCGTGATCGGAAACTGTGAAGCAAACTCCGCGCTATCCAAGAACTGGCCTGGCGACATCTCGAAAACGAGATTCGACATCACGCCCATCGAATTGAAGAACGGCTCGATGATGGCCTGCGAGCCATCAGTAAAGATGACGTGCAGCGACTGGTTCTTGCTGTCGTGGAAAAACGTAACCTGTTCGTTGGCGATCGCGGTGAAGTCGATCTTCACCGAGCCGTCGAAGCTGGCATGAAAAATTTTCCGTCTGCCCGGCTGCCGGCTTGACGATCTTGATGATCTGGACCGGCTTCAACGCCGATGCCGACGCCAGAGCCGGAATTGGACGCCACAACAAACGAACCGTGCATAGACTGGCTTTCCCGTATTTCTACAAATACAGCCAATCTCATGTCCGCGTTAAGTCACATTGAGCTAAATCAATCGAAAGGCGTTAAGTATTAAGTTTAAGATTGACGCGCATTTACAATTCGGTTGCGATTGGGCGATTATGGAGGTGGAATTTCGCGCGCGTGAATCAAATTCGTTCGCGCGCGTGAATCAAATATGACCTAGCGCACACCCTGGTACCGCAATCGGCGCCCGAGCGGCAAGAGCGCCATCGGCCTGCGCGGGTCGGTGCTGTAAGAACGCTCCCCCCGGTCATAATCGGCGGCTTCAAACTTCTGACGTAATCTGGCCAAACCAATTTGAGACTTCGCGGGGGGCTCGCGGTCTTTACGTGCCCACCCCGTTCACGGCGACGCCTGTCATGACAAACAGATAGGCATCTTCGTTGATGCTGGCTACCGAGCCCGAGGTCACGTGTGAGTACGCGCTGTAGCCATCGGGCACGCCCGATGCCAATTATTTGCGAGCGGAGCTCTCTGTTTTCATTTTATGGAAAATGACTTTTTCGGAAACCACCTAGCCCTTCACGCGTTGGACCGTTTGGGCGCTGGAAAGAGCCATGGCGAATTCCCCTATGACACATTTTCTTCAACGGGAACCGCGGGCATCACAACCCACGTCAATCTCTTGGTCACGTGATCGTCTTTAAGCCATCACATCCGAACAACAAAGTGGCTTCTGTCGCTCTTCTTCCCCCCTCGATCCAGAAGTCAAAATCAGCAAATGACAGCAAAGGTTCCTGTGGTCCTTGTCGCACTCGGTTTCCCTTTAACCGTTGCCTGGATCACGGTGCTTGGTTGGTATCCGTTACAACTATTCGTTTCAGTGATTGAATTTTGCGCGCTGCGCTAGCGACGGGTTAGCAGCGGCCTTGTTACGAGTTTCTGAGTCGCAAAGTCGCACAGCCGACAAAAAGGCCCGGGCTTATTAGCCCGGGGCATTTTATCAAACTGAAACCGACCGATCAGACTGCGCTCGCTTCCGCTTTTCGTTTGCGACGACGGGCTAGCAGACCCAGCAGGCCGAGCCCGGTGGCGAAAAGTGGAAGAGCTGCGGGAATAGGTGTCTCATCACCTTGTCTGCCGATCGTCACATTCGTGAACACAAACAAGTCGTCGTTGTAATCAAAATCGCCGCCTTGAGCGAGCGCCAGGTCTTCAAACCCGACGTATGTGCCAGCGGGGATTAATCCACCAAACGGCGGATTGGCACCATCGTAGGGTGCCGAATAGACATGATTCGCCCCATCTGTATTCAGCGATTTGTCAGAATACCAAGTAGAGCCGGTGTTCGAATCAAACAAGAAAAAGGTCAGCAGGTCGCCGGCAGTGACGTTGGCGAGGACGACGTTGCCGCCAAGGACGGACGTGTGATTGTTCAGAGTTCCGGACGCGACCACAACATTATTAACCATCAGTCCGATCGTGTCGGTGTGGCCCGCATCCGAACCTCCAAAATATGCAACGACGGGACCGGTCGCCGCGGCAATGAAAGAGTAGAGTTCAGGGTTTTCCGTGCCGGGATTGTCGTAGGGTATTACGGTGCCGGCGTGTGCCGTGGCGGCAAATTGACCGGTGACAATTGTGCCCGCTGCCACCACCATGGCCGCCAGTAAAGATTTCTTCATGAGGAAGCTCTCCTACGTCCTACCTAAATGCCCCATGCCGGAAACGCTCGAACAAGCATCAAACATTTCACTGCCCAGGAATTCAAAGCCTACCCGCACATGTGTTTTTATTTTGGTCGCACGCGCGGCAACGCGGTTAGTTAGCTAGCGTTCCGTTCGCATAAAACTTTTTTGTATGCTTAACGGGTATCACGGTGCCATTTTTCCTCACCGATTTACCGGCTTCACGCGGCACGTTGCTGCTCAAATTTTTTGCTTAGACTTTTTGATGATTTTCATGTCCTGGTGTTGCGAGCAAAGCGTCGCCCGGAAAGACATTGGAAGCTGCCGGCAGAATATTTTTGTCATCGGCCATTGCGCGCTTCTGGTTTTTAATATGCTTCGCCCGAGTCTTCGTTTTAATTAAAGCGATCGTCCTGCGCGCTGTAATGAGCGCAGTGTTTGGCTTGGTGATTCTTGCTCACCCTGCTCAGGCCAGGCCTTATCCCATCAATGGCAGTTTTGAGGCCGGCGACTTCACTGGGTGAACGGCAAGCGGAATTTCACGTTCACGCAGGTCGTCTCAAGATCTTTCTTTTTGGTCCCAGCGCTGCTCAGGAGGGAGCGTTACGCCACGGCAGGCCCGATAGGCTCTGAAAGTTTTTTAAGCCAGAGTTTTTTGGATACGCCGGCAGAAACTTATTCGACACCTTCTCGGTAGATTTCGTGATGATCTCGACTTTGTAGCTTTTGACAATTTTTCGTTGGCGACTGTCACGCCCCTCCAGCTGCCCTGCCCTTCTTCGTTTTCGGCTTTGGCGCCATGGGTCTGCTTGGCCGCAACAAAACCCACGATTAGAGTACGGCCTGCCCTGGTAGCTCTAATACCGACAATTGCGAAGACGCAATAAGTCTTAGTCGCGAACGCGCTTGGCGTGCCCAAGTGACTTCGAAAGAGTAGTCCCGCCCGCTTGAACGGACGGGACTACCGAACACAACGCGCCGGGGTGTGGCGATATCCGGCACCTGCATTCTTCCTTGTGTCGTATCGATCGGCCGAAGGGTTCATCAATATTTTCAGGAAAATGCGGTAGGGCCGCGCCAGAATTTGCAGGCGGTTGATATGCCAAAATGCGACTTTTTGTGAGCTACATCACAGCAGCCGGTTCGGTGTGTGATCTAGCGTTAAGTCAAGATAGTTCAGATTCCGTGCTCTGCCCGTTTCGGCAATCTCGCCGGAACGTGGCTGCGCAAAGCGGATAGGTGAAGGATCGATAATGCAAACTCCGACCGCGACCAAAGCCGGGACCGGGACCGCCAATCTTGTTTGGCGGATCGTATTGCCGACAATATTGGCCTGCGGATTCGCTTCGACGCTGGCGTGGATATGCCTGGTGGGGTACGGCGCAATTGTACTTACGTCACTTGCTTTCTAGGACTGATCCCACGGCTCTACCTGCTACGAGATCTCTGCGAAAATTCGCCAACGAAAAACCCCGGGACGTTGCCCGGGGTTTTGTTGCTATCAAAGAAAATCTGTCAGGCGGCGGAAGCGAGCTGCGCCTTCCGCTTCTTGCGCCAGCGGCCATAGCCTGCACCACCGGCAAGCACTGTACCGAACAACCACACCGCTCCGGGAATTGGCGTCTCCAGGAGGATTTTCGTCTTAAGGCAACCCGATGCACATACGTTCGAAGCGACCCCACCAGTGCCCCGGCGGTACCAAGAAGATCGGCCGCGAAGAAGTATCCCCCACTATTTGCCACGAAATCGCTGATGTTTATCCCGCTCGCGAGAACGACCGAGAAATTTAGCGGTCCGGGGTAAAACCGTCCCCGACGCCACCGTTCGAGCCGAGATAAGGTATGTTGTTTGTGAACGTGCCATAGGGCGTCTCATCATCTGCGCCGCCTGGTGTGCCCCACCCTGCGGGAAGGATGTTGCTGGTGGCGAGGACGGCCTGACCGTCGCGCCCGCTGCCGCAGCACTGAGATTAAAGACGAAGGGAGTATGGGACCGCCCGTATTGATGATTAAAACGCCAGGAGTGAGCGTGACGCTCACATCAACTTCAGTCGTACTAATCTGAGTAAGGGTCACGAGGCCCTGTGACGTCCCAGTCGTGCATATGCTCGCGCCAAAGCACACGTTCAAATCATGACTGTGCTGGCGTTTGCTGAAGGAATGGCCGCGCCAACTACCATCGCAGCGGCCCGGAGACTGCGGCCGCAGCTAGAGATAAGAATTTCACTTTTGAGACCCCGCACGCCGCACCGCCACAGGTGACTGATAGATCAGGGCTATGACCAATTCAAGAGTGCGAATGTTATAATAATACCCCCGCAACGTTAACTTGGAACTTCGTAGTTCCGTGCGGAACTCGTTTTAAGGCTTTGAATTTTCGACCTTATTTGTAAGTACTACTTTATCAGCCCACCAAAGCGGTCATGGAGTTCCAGGATGCGCATCGCAATTGCGCTTTCTCCCGGCCGATTTTTCGTTTTGTGGGGAGGCTGAGCCGTTGTGAGGCGTTTGCAGGCGGCATGGAGATCCTCAACGGCTTTATTTGGCGGTACGTCGCGGGATCTGAGCTTAGTTCGGCGCGCGTTTTTTTCCCGACGCGACTTTTGAGCATCCAGCACTGGCGGAACAATGCTGACCCGCTCAGTCTTTTTGGCTGATGACTGCGTCGCGGTGGCCCGGAGCAATTCTGCGGCATGCTCCACTTTCGTGGCATTCGCAATCGCCGCTGTACATTGGGCGCGAAGCTTCATCTGGGTGACAGCGATGTCGACTGACTTGGCCAGGTCGGCAATTGCACTGCAAAGTTCGGCATGAAGGGCATCAGCCGCCGTTTTCGCTTTCGATAGTTTCCCCATCCGCTACTCCATACAATGCTGATGTGGCACGCTCGCTTCAGTTAGCGAGTCGGCTTGAACGCTTTTGCAGCCCTCCCAAAAAGCAGCCCGGACAAATATACCTAAGCTGGGAGAGGCACTTCAATACCTTCATTAATAACCATTGCGCTCAAAGGCCGCACTTACGGGCAAAAATTACCGCTCTCCGCGCTAAAACGCCTGCTCGATCAGAAGAAAGCTCCCGTATCCCAGGAGGGCGATCCAGATGAGCGTGAACCCGAGGCCCAGGACAACGATCACGGGGGCCCGCATGCGGCGAGCGGGCAAAGCCGCGACAGGCAAGTCGACTGCTATTGTCGGAGATCTGTTCGGTGAACTTTGGTCCATAAGCGACACCCTTTGAGGTATGTCGCGTCATAGCCAGCGCAGGTTCACCGGAGCGCGAGGGCCGTCCATGAATTTCTCCTACCCGTTCATCCGGCGACCGATCGGCACGACACTATTGGCTCTTGGATTATTTCTGGTCGGCGCAGTCGCCTATACGTTTCTTCCGGTTTCCAGCCTGCCGACTATTGATTTTCCCACCATCCATGTGAGTGCAAATCGGCCCGGGGCCGAGGCCGGCAGTCATGGCTGCGACCGTCGCAGCTCCACTCGAGCGGCGTCTCGGCGAAATTTCCGGCGTCACTGAAATGACATCGGTTTCGCAGCTTGGCCTTTCGCGCATCACGATTTAGTTCGACTTGAGTTGCAATATCGACGGTGCGGCACGTGACGTGCAAGCCGCGCTCAACGCCGCGCTCAGCGACCTGCCCGGCGACATGCCGACGCTGCCGAGTTTCCGGAAAGCCAATCCGGCGGCGGCCCCAATCCTAATCCTGGCGCTCACCTCCAAGACCTTGCCGCCAAGTGCGATCTACGACGCAGCCGACAGCGTGATCGCACAGCGCCTGTCGCAGGTGGACGGTGTTGCCGACGTGACGGTTGCAGGCTCCGAGCAGCCGGCGATCCGCGTGCGTGTCGATCCGGCTCGGCTGTCCGCCATGGGGCTGTCCCTGGAAGACGTCCGCAGGAGCGATCAGCAATTCCAACGCCGCCGGGCCGCTCGGCACCTTCGACGGCGACAGGCGTGCCGTAACCATCGGGACCAACGACCAACTGCACAGTCCCAATGAATACGATTTAGTGGTCGTGAAGACCGTGAACGGCACGGTCATCCGTCTTTCTAATATCGCAACTGTCAGCGCAGGCACGCGCAACAGCCGCGCCGCCGGCTGGTATAACAACGACCCTTCGGTCCTTCTCATTGTTACAAAACAGGGCAATGCCAACGTCATCGACACGGTCGATCGTATTTACGAGCTGCTGCCTGAACTTCGGCAGTGGGTGCCAGAGGGCCTCAACATCTCGGTGCTGACCGACCGTACGCAGACCATCCGCGCCAGCGTCCGCGATATGCAACTCACGCTCGCGGCCACCATCGTACTGGTGATGCTGGTGGTCTTTCTGTTCCTGCGGCGAGCAGCACCCACCGCGGCGGCTGGCGTCACAATACCGCTTGCGCTCTCGGGCACCTGCGCGGCGATGTGGGTCGCGGGCTTTTCCATCGACAATCTGTCGCTGATGGCGCTTGCGGTCAGCGTCGGCTTCGTTGTCGATGACGCCATCGTGATGCTCGAGAACGCATTCCGTCACATGGAGAGAGGCGTGTCGCCCTTGCGCGCGACCTTGCAGGGCGCAAAGCAGATCGGCTTCACCGTGGTGTCGATTTCGGTCTCGCTGATTGCCGCCTTCATTCCACTGCTGTTCATGGGTGGCATCGTCGGGCGGCTGTTTCACGAGTTTTCTGTGACGCTCGCCTTCGCGATTGTCATTTCTACCGTCGTGTCGCTGTCGGTGACGCCAATGATATGCGCCTATTTCGTGCGCCAGCCGCCGAGCCGCGACACTACATGGCTCGACCGCCGGGTTGAAGGCTTGCTGTCGCGCATGGCCGCCTGTTACGACCGCACGCTGTCTTCCGCACTCAACATCGTGCCTTGATGCTCATCGTGTTCGCGGCAACGATCGTCTCTTTCCGTCGGGCTCTATATCAAGGTGCCCAAGGGCTACTTCCCGCAGGACGACACCGGACTGATTTTCGCTGGCACACTTGCAACGCCAGCTATTTCTTCGACGCAATGAAGGCCTGCAGCTCAAAGCAATGAATGTTGTCCTTGCTGATCCGGCGGTGGCAGCAGTCGGGGCCTCGATCGGGGCGTCGCCATTCAATGCTGCCGTCAATTTCGGCCGCCTGTTCATCAGCCTGAAACCCATCAGCCAGCGCGGGGGCCTGAGCACCCAGCGCGTGATTGCGCGCATGCGGCCCAAGCTTGCTGAAATCCCGGGTATCAGCGTCTTCATGTATCGCGTCTCAAGACCTGCGTGCCGGTGGCCGGCAGAGCCATTGCAGTATCAATTCACGCTGTGGAGCGCCGACATTGATGAGTTAAATAAATGGGTGCCGCGCGCCGTCGATCGGGTAAAGCAAGTGCCCGGCGTGGTCGACGTCACCACCGATCGCGACTTCGGTGGCCTGCAAGTCAATGTCATCATTGATCGCCTCGCGGCGGCGCGGCTCGGCGTGCGTGTTCAGGACATTGACAATTCACTTAATAATTCTTTTTCGCAGCGTCAGATTTCGACAATTTACGGCCCGCGCAACCAATATCGCGTGATCCTGGAGGTGGACCGCAAGTACCAACGCGACCCCAGCGACCTCAAATCACGTCTATGTCACAGGCAGAGAGGATACCAGGTGCCGTTATCAGCGGTAACGCGCAGGCGAACGGGGCAACACGCCGACTTACGGTCAACCATCAGGGCCAATTCCCGGCCGTGACGATCACTTACAACCTGGCGCCCAATGCTCCGATCGAGAACGTTACCGTCGCGATCGAGCAGGCGGTCGCCGAATTACATATTCCTATGTCGTGCGGATGGATTTCGCCGGAGATATAAAGGAATTTAGGCGGACCACCACCACGCAGCCGCTGCTTATTACTGGCGGCAGTTGATCGCGGTCTACATCGTGCTCGGCGTCTTGTATGAAAGCCTGGCTCACCCGCTGACCATCATCTCGACACTGCCGTCAGCGGGGCTTGGCGCGCTGCTCGCCCTGGAGATCTCCGGCACTGAATTGTCGGTGATCGCCTTCATCGGGATCATCCTGCTCATCGGCATCGTGAAGAAAAATGGAATCATCATGGTGGATTTCGCGCTGGACGGCGAACGACGACTGGGGCTTGTCACCGCAACGCGCGATCCACGAAGCCTGCCTTGCACGATTTCGGCCGATCCTGATGACGACTTTCGCCGCCATGTTGGGCGCGGTTCCACTCGTGATTGCCATCGGCCCCGGGCTCGGAGCTCCGACGGCCGCTCGGCATCACGATCATCGGCGGACTGCTCGTATCGCAGGTCCTCACACTATATACGACGCCGGTTATCTACCTGCTGCTGGACCGGCTGCACCGCAAGCTCGGTGGAGCGAGCTTTACTTTCATGCGTCGTCACATCCCGTCAATCGAGTAATATCTGACTGCTCAAGCGCAGTAATCAGTCGCATCTAAGCTGGCAGAGCGCCGAACTGCGAACGCTGGAATAAATCGCGCAATTCGAGCGTCACAACGAGGCTGAATCACAAAATTCAAAACAGCGATTTTGCCGTACCGGTATTTCAGACGCTTCAAAGCTGACCCGCGGTGGCGACGAACAGCCGCGGGTCGTGCGCACTGTAGGCTTCGGCTCCTTTAGAATTCAGCACAGCGCGAAGCCGATGCCGCTCTTGCAGGTACAAGGCGAGGCTTACGAGCAGACTATCGAACACGATCCGCGCCGAAGTGGTGTCGTAGCCTTCGTATCCTAGCTGTTCAATAAGCAGGCGTTGGCGCTCGACAAGCTCGTTAGTCTTCGCGACACCCCACTCTGCCTCCAGCAATTCAAACATGCGATCGAAGCTCGCGTTCCCTGAAACGATCTTAAACAAAGCCGCCGAGCGGTATGGGGGACGCCCGACGGCTTCGCACTTGGAGATCCGGACAGCAGGGGACTGCTGCCCGGCGTGAGGAATGCTGTCGGCTTGATCCAGTGCGCAAGGAAACCCACGCATTAGGCTAAAACATCAACCTTAATTGGCGACGAATTAATCAGGCAGCCTCACAAACAGAAAGACCGCCTCGCGGCGGTCGGACATAAAAAGCATTCGCAAAAACATTTAGTTTCGGCGAAAAGCGTTTCGCCACGCTGCAGTGACCAGCTCTGCTTTGACTTGCGTGATGCACTGCCGCGCGTGCGGTTCTGCTTCATTAAGCGAACCGCATCGCTCATTTAGTGTCCTGCGCACTTCCGGCACATATCCTTTCAGGTCCGCGTCAAACTCTTCCTGGGTAATCCAACGTACTTCGTTGGGTGGGACCGAGTACATTAGCTCGAGATATTTTTCCGGGACGTTCATGCTCTCCATATAATCTTTAATGGCATTGCGAACGCGCGCAGCTTGCATTCGCAATGTCACCCTCGGTCAAACCTTCGCGAATTTGCTCCATTCGCGGTTGATGAACGCCAAGCCGGCCGGCCCAATTAAGCGTCCGGTAGATACCCGCAACGTAAAGAAAAAAACACGCGCTGACACAGTCATAACGTCTCGGATTTGATAAATCGCGTCCACGAATAAGAGGCGCGCTGATATCCCGTCTGTCCGGCGGCGGGCTTGCGGGAGCCTCCGTGCTCAATCGCAATTCGCGGATCAGTCTGCCAATCTTCAAGGCTTCAAGTACGCTGCCGCCCGGCGAAGCAAGAAAGACACCACCGCTGATTTTCTTGAAGTTGGACTCGTCGCGCAGGAAATTGCGCACCGACAAATAATCGCCCGATTCAATCTTCCCTTCGAGGATCAGCGACTCCTCTGAATACTCTCAAGTTCTCCAGAGCGGTGCCTGGAGATGTGCCGGCAGCGAGCCAAAGCATTGCAACGACAATTGAAGTGAAAAATCGGCGCATCCGGGCCCTTGCCGACGGCCGAGACGCCGACCTTACCGGCGAACAAATCAAGCAATTGTCCCTTTGACCGTATCGCGCCATCAAGTACTGGTACACGAGCCTATGGTTTGAAGCACTAGGTGTTCTGGCAGACGAGAACCAGCGAATTGAACCATTGGGCGGAGACCTGATTTAATGCCGAAATCCTTTCAGACATTAGCCTATGTTCTGCCAGTGCTCGCAGTACTCGCATTTTTGCTGAGCTGGAAGTTCTTCATTTCGCCCGACCAAGTTGAAACCTCTCCCGACCATCAAGCAAGGCTCAGCGCAACGGCAGCGAATGTCTTTGCGCCTGCGGAAACTTCCGAGGACGAGCTAAGGATTTATGCTGTAAACATCGTTCGTAAGGTGCCATTTAAAAGTCCATTTATTGGCTATGGCATCTACCTTGGCCAGGGACCGTACTCACGGCTGCGCATGTCATCGGGCACTGGCCCTCCTATACCCGTCTTCGCGTCATCATTGCGGGTCAAGACCTTCCCGCCAAAGTGATCAAATACATGTCGCCCGACGATACAGACCTGGCACTGATTTCAGTGGATGCCGAACGATTGCCAATAAGTCTGCGGCTGCGGCGCAATCCGTTTTGCAAGGGGCCGACGCCGATTGGCGCAAGTGTTGTGGTCGCTTATCCGGAAAAGAGTGTTCGCTCTCAGACCATCTCTCCATTATTGGTTCCGCCGCAATTGCGATCAAAGTTCCGTACTCTCATCACGGAGCCCCAGGGCTCGGGATCTGGCGTGTTTCGTGCTGACAGGAAATGTCTTCTTGAAATCATGAGCCGGCGCGTAACGAAATATGTCTACAAAAACGAGGGCCCGTTTAGAGTTGCAAGGCCAAACGGCTGGGCAGGATATTTTGTCCCTGTCTCTGCGTTGGCAAAATCCCAATCCTCGAGCCCCGATCAGGATCAACATCCGCCATCTGGGGTCGTCTTGCCTAAACGAAACCGATCGGAACAAAATTAAATCCGCGTACAGCTCAAAAAAGCATTGTGCGCTTTTTCGGCTGGCGAGCCGATTAGAACTGATGTAATTTGCTGGTGTCGATATTGAAGGTCGCACTGGACTGACTTGGTGAGGTGTCCCGTGATTGCCAGGCACTTTCTCATTGTCATCGAAACGGTTTTTTCCATGCTCTTGGCAGTTGCCGTTTGCCCGGCGACCGCAAAGGATGACGGCGAATGGATTCAGCTGTTTAACGGCAAAGACCTGAAGGGCTGGAAAACGCATTCCAAAAACCCAGGCAAGTGGCGCGTTGAGGGCGGCATCCTGATCAGCGGAGGCAAGGAGGTCAGCCATCTCTTTAGCGACCGTGATGACTATCAGGACTTTCACTATCGCATCGAGGCCAAGATCAGCGACAAGGGCAACAGCGGCCAGCTTTCAGGGCCACATTCGCGCCAGGCTACCCGGCTGGCTATGAGGCGCAGATCAACAGCACATTCCCGACCGACCCCGTGCGAACCGGCAGTCTCTACCCCGCATTTGATGCGAAATTAAGCGCCGACCAGCAGGCAAAAATCATCGTCAAGGACCAGCTTCATAAGCCGGATGAGTGGTTCACCCAGGAAGTGATCGCCCGCGGCAATCACATCATCATCAAGGTCAACGACAAGACGACCGTGGATTTCGTGGACGAAAAGAACACCTACACCAAGGGTCATCTTGCGCTTCAGCAGCACGCAGCTTTCGGCGGACAACCCACAGACTGTGCTGCAGGTCAGGAAAATAGAGGTTAAGGAATTGACGCCGGCCAAACGCAACTGACGCGATCGCCCTTACTTTTCGTTTGCAGAAATTATTACCGCAGATCCGGCCCCCGAAATGGGGCATTCGGCGTACGAACTGTCATATCCGTTTCGCGCCAGCCGTTTTATTCACAAAGCGACATCGGAGAGCATTTGCAGGATTGTTGACGCAACGAGATGCACTGGAAACCAGGTGATTGTCGCGATCCAAGCGATTGTGAATAAGAACCCGAAGGCCAGAGCAACGAACGGACTGTATTTACGCACATCCAACATTGTCCAATCACCCATTCCGCCCAGATGCTGTTAAAAAGTGCGGAGTTGCCGTTGTGGCTTGCGACGACTCCGCTGGAGTCAAGCGCTCGCAAAAAAGCGCCCAACACCCGTTCATTTTAAGCTGTCAGTGCGCCAAGCTTTGTAAGTTTTGATTCTTTACTTAATTCGACTGGACCGACTCGGTCTTGTTATTTCCAGCCAAAGTTTTGGCAATTGTTCCACTGCATGAAAGTTCAGCACACGACGGCTAGCTGCGGAGTCGCCGTTGTGGCTTTGTGGCAACTCCGCCAGTGTTAAGCGCTCGCAAAAGAGCGTCCAACACTTGTTTCGCTTTTAACCTGCCAAGTTGGTTACGTTGGATGAAACCGCGAACAAGGTGACAAAGTAACCTAAACGCCAGAACACAGATTGGTGACAAAACAGCCGGCTGGTCGCGTGTAAAACCGCGGCAATCTTGAACTTAACGGCGCGGCCTGCGTGACTTCAATCGTCTGCCCCACTCAGTTCGTGGTGTTTTTTTAGACTAGGCAGCAAGGTCCGTCAGCGCAGCGTCACGCAGGCGGTTACGGTCCCGTTCGCCTTGAGCTGCGGATTTGAGGATGCTGACGGCCAGCGTGCTCTTCTGCATCGTGGCTTGCTGTTCCGGCGGAAGGCAGGCCCAAGCGCTGTCCAGGGCCTCTCTCAAGAGAGCGGCAGTTTCGGGATCTAGGTGCAGCGCCATGATTACACTCTCGTGCTGTTTCTCATGGGCAGAACCTTACGTGTGAAGGTGACTGCAGTCTGACCGTTGAGTGACCATAGCCTGACGTTTTGATTTCGTCGGAACTCGTTGCGGGTAGCATCATCACACCACCTCAATTTTTTGCCGCTAACTGTGAACACGCCCGATATAGAAAACCGCCCTCGTTTCGTCACAGCGATCTCTAATATGCTGAGGAAGGGAGATAACTATTTCGGGAGGGGCAAATGCACGCTTCCCAGAATGAACCAGCAAGAAATTTGACTGGTCTTGAAACCGTACTTTGGGCGCAAGAACCGAGGTCAAGCGAGCAAAGGATTTTCGCACCAAAGTCTGAAAGTGAGTTGCTGGCAGCTCGCGGAGGGGGCAATGCCTCCCAGAGCGTACGGGCGCCAAATTTGACCGGTTTTGAAACCGAAGTTTGGGCACAGGAACTGAAGTCGAGCGAGCAGAAGAATTTTCACACCAAAATCAGAGAGTGAGTTGCTGGCAGCTCGCGAATTTGCGCACGCGGGTAATCTTAATTACGGTCGTGGATCGGATCGAGCACGTCACGGAGCCGGACGTCTCAGCGCTGCCTGCCTCTGGGGCGGCATTTCACACATTCAGGTCGTCTTTTAGCGGCCCATCTGTCGTGATCTCTGTGATGCTCGCACTAATTTCCGGGATTGGTGTCGGCGCCGCCTGGGCTTGGAAATCGCCGCTCACTTCGAGTGCGGCCGCACCTGAGCAGATCTCACATAGCGCATTTGCAAACCAGTTGAACGTCATCCGCAGGACCTATCGTCCCTAAGGCAGGACTTGAAGGAACTCACAGCGAGCCAAGAGCAGCTAGCAGCTGCGCAGGCGCGTCTTGTGGCCGCTCAGGAGCAGACGCTACTCAAACTGGGTACCGTCGAGCAGCTCAAGCACGGATCACCAACACGCCCAGCAAGGCGAGCACACAGATAGGGTGCATGACAGCACGGCCTGACGCGGCCCTGTTGTCGTCTTTTTTGCCCATAGCAAAAAGAAAGACCGCCCTGCGGGCGGTCTCTCCGAATTGAGGTCAAGCAATCTTTGTTTTTATGCGGACGTGATTGCAGCCTTCCGCTTCTTGCGCCAGCGGCCATAACCGGCGCCACCTGCGAGTACTGTCCCGAACAGCCACACCGCGCCCGGGAGCGGCGTGCCAGGGATTTGCTCGAGCTCTCGCGCCAGGCCCGCCGATCGAGAAGTTCGTCACGCTCGTGTCGACAACGGCACTGTCGCCGCGTGCCACCAGGCCGATCTCGTAAGGGCTCGCAATCCCGCTCCCAAGAGATGAGTTATACGTCAGCGTGCTGCCGATCTGTGAGCCAAGCGAGCTGTTCGGGTCGGTTCCGGTCGTGTGGCCAAACACCTTTCCCGTTACGGTAAAATTTGAACCGCTGAACTGCAGATCCATCTGAAGCTGATACCAGAGATCCTGCGCGATGACGTTCCCAAGCGCTACCGTAGCCAAAGCGGCCCCCGGTCTCGCTTCGCCGGTCTGCGCCACCAGCTCGATCTTGTTCGAATCGCTGTTGCCGGCATTCCACAGATGCAGCGCCAAACCATTCTGGCCTGCGCCCTCGTTGAACAGGAACAGAATGCCCGCGCCTTTGGCATTGTTGAAGGGATGAATCAGGATGTCGGCGCTGATCGACAGGTTGCCGGAAAACGTTGTTGGTGCTGTCGTTCGATGGGCTCGTGTCGTAGAGCGTAATCCGACCTGCCAAAGCCGCGTTGTTGTCACTGCCGGTGAAGTTCAACGCCGTGTGGCCGGTACCGCCCAGGTCATTGCCCTGGTTGATAAGCGAGCCGTTCAGGAAATCGCGGAACACACCGGTCGTTTGTGCGGCGTTGTTGTCGTAATCGGCCGGGCCCGCGAATGTGATCGGCGCCGCCAGAGTGGCCGTCGGGGCAACTGAAAACCCCACAGCGAGCCCGACCACGAGTGCGCTCCCTACTGCGCACCGGCGCACCGCGCCGAGCGCCTGTCGGCATCGCATTGATTTGGCATCAGAACCGCAAAAAACGCAAACTTGCCTCGATCCATAAAACCGACCCCAAACTCGCCGCCACGTAACTGTGTAAAGCGGGCCGGACCGGCTCTGTCTTGTGATTTCCGGCCAAAGTTTTGGGAATAGCGGACATACCTGTTTCGTGCCCCGAAGATGTTTGTGCGCTTAGAAAACAAAAAACCCCCGAGAACCGCCGGGGGGTTGATTGGCCACAACTCAAATTGATCAGTTAGCTTTTGCTCTGCTTGCGTCTGCGCCACGCACCAAACCCAGCGCCGCCCGCGAGCACGGTGCCCATCAGCAAAATCGCGCCGGGCAGAGGCGTTGCGGCGCCTTGTTCTTCAACGAAGGGTTTGCTGGATGCGAAGGCCCAGAACTCGCCGTCCGGATTGTTGGGGTCATTTGGATTCACATTGAAGTTGCTCAGCCTATAAGCGGCGTACATTGCGGGAGTGCCGTCGCCCGAGGATGTCAAATCGAACATGCTGACGTCGAGGTTAACCGGCACATCAGGTTCGGGATAACGCGTTGTAAAGCGATAGTGACCCAACAATATTATAGCCATTGGCATCCGGGACCGTGTTCACGTCAAATGCGAATTGACCGGCTGTTGGCGGTGCCGTTCGAAAATACCACACTCCCGATTGTTTGAGCCGCGGTAAACGGGGTACTACTGTTGCCGGTAGCCGACGTCGCTGGGTCAACGAAGTACGCTCGCCGGTTGGCCGGCAACAAGGACGCGTCGAAATTCAGTAAGAAACGTTCAAAAAGCGCCCCATTATAAGCCGCCGGCGGCACGGCCGTCAGGCTGATATCAATGCGATTGGGGTCAACCAGACTGTCAGTTAGCGTGATCGTTCCATACTGTCCCCCAGGGACTGGAGGGCTGCCGGCAGTATGGGGAGGAGTATCGCCGTAGTCGAACACGAAGGTGACCGAGGCCGCCTGCGCCGTCGCCGCGGCAACCGACATCGCGGCGATACCTGCAATCCCCGCACCGATCATTTTGCGGAACGGTGAGAATTTCAAATTGATAGCCATCTTTTTGAGCCCCGCTCGATTTTGGTCGTCACAAACCTGCTTCGGCCCATAAAACCGACCCCGCCACGTAACTGTGGAAAGCCGACTGGACCGGCTCTGTCTTGTGATTTCCGGCCAAAGTTTTGGGAATTTGTGCCACGACATATTGCCGTGCGGACGCTGGAAACACGGCTGATGTCCGCTTTGGGTCAAAAAGCAGACATGTGCGGTGCACAAGCCGATATCCGCTAAGTGCCAATAGCGGACATCGCGCCTTATTCGACGACTTCATTTGGCGCGGGCGAGCAGCGATGGTGGCATGCTGAGACCGAGTGCCTTAGCTGTTTAAGATTAGAATCAAATTGAGCCCGTCAACGTTAAGCGCAGGTGTCAGCGCGCTACCACAGCGCGTGCGTATCGGCGATGTACCGTTCAACAACGGTGGGAGACCGAGGGAGAGCGGTCATGCCGAGGTTTTATTTTCACTTATCAAACTGCGAGGAGTGTTTCCGAGATAACATCGGGTACGATCTCGCCGACATTAGTGTCGCGCATACGAGAGCCAAACGGCTTGCGCATCTGGTGATGTCGACCTCCCGTTTGGCCAGCCACGCGCCTGACTGGCGTCGTTGGAGCGTGACGATCACGCATGACCCACAAGGCCCGATCCTGATCATCCCGTTCGGTGCCTTCGGGGTTGTGCCGCCTGGTGGCAGCAGGTCGATACAGCAATAACCCCGCTCGAGAACATTGTCCGCGTTTCAGCCGATTATGTCGGCGGGAATTTTGTCCACTGTGGGTCATTAGCGGACATTTTGCGCTGCGGAAGCGATGTCTACTTTACCCCCAAAAGCCGCCATTCGCGCTTGCGGCGTCGAAGCAAGGCACAACCTGATGCCGCGCGCAGTCGCGAAATGTTGATGATGTAGGACGTGGGGGCAGTCGTAATATCGGGGCCGCTCTCGTCCCCTAGAGAGCGCGGCCCCGATCTCTTCCCCGTCCCAAATATCCCCGAGGTCGGGGCCGACATTCCTACAATGATTTGTGGCAGTTCGGTGGACACAAAGCAGTTGCGGTTACGAATTCTCGTGAATTGTTGCTGCTAGGGCACATATGCACGCAAACAATACAGCCCCCATGAGCACGAGGACTGGCAGGAGGAATGACCGCGTCTAGTCGCGATGTCCGCTGTTACTCCAAAAGCGGACAAACGCGGCCACAGTCTGAATTGTCCGCTTTGTGCCAACAGCGGACAAGTATTTCTTTCAATGCAATTTAGAGTTTTTTGTTTAAGCAATAAAAAACGGTATGAAGCGATGGGCGACCGCACTGTACGGAGCTACCCCTCACAATTCCGAATGTGCCGTATTTTGATACGGGGGGCTCTGAGGTGCCCTGATGAAATCCTCAGTCGTCAAACGTTCCATCGTCATTGCTGGTCACAAGACCAGCATTAGTCTCGAAGACGCCTTCTGGAGCCACCTGAAGGATATTGCACATTCCCGCCAGGCGACGCTCTCAAGGTTGGTCGCAGACATCGACCAGACGCGGGAGCACGGCAATCTATCCTCAGCAATCCGCGTTTTCGTACTCGAGTACTTTCGCACGCATGTCCGCTTTAACCCCGAAAGCTCCATCAATCGTGCTGGCGGGCAAGACGAGAGTAAGCGCCAGGCGGGTGATGCCGTAAGAAATACCTGAACTGCCGTCGGCTTCGACTGGGAAACCCTCTGAAACCGGTCGTTTCCGCACAGTGCCAATGGCTTCGTCTGGTGCTAAACTGGCGAGCACCATGAGTGAAAAAGTAGAGCAACGAGTTCCTGTGAGCGCTGTAGCGTTGAGGGCCGAAAGTTACTCAGCCGACGACAACAGCATCGTTATTTCATTACGTACAAAATATTCGACGGCTGAAAGAATATACTCTGTTCCTGTCGAATGCCTGCAAGACTTAATCGTCGATTTGCGACGACTGAGTTTATCTGCACGCACTACGCCATGTGAAAAGGCCGACAGCCAGACCGAGCCACTACTTCCGCTCGAACTGCCGATAGCGGCCGAATAGACTTCGGCACCCGTAGATACTTCATCCTTTGAGGTTCAGGCGAGCGAGCTGCCGTCAATTCGGCGGCAGTGGCTTGCCGACATAAAGGCTACGCAATTTCTCGCTTCCGACAGGATGATAATCGCACTCGCAGTGGGCACGCCCGCACTGAGCGAGCGGCAAACGGGGTATGGCATTGCCCAGGTACTCGATGCCGCGTTGAGACCGCGCTGCCTCGCATGCGTTCGGTCCGGGCGCAATGCTACTCAACGCAATAAACCCATTCGGTGCGCGTTTCGGAATGCCCTTAGTGATCGCGCGATTTGTTTTGGACTTTTGTGCATTGGCTCGCCTTTGAGGCGGCAACAAATTCCAGTGGCTACCGTAAGTCGCCTCCCCGGAGCGGGATGTTTTCGGAGGTTGCTGCCGAAGACGATTGTCTGGCAATTGGCCTTAGGGGCAGCAATGTCCGCTTTGGCTCAAAAGCGGACATGTGCAGTGCACTAGGCGATGTCCGCTTTGTGCCAATAGCGGACATTTTGCCAAATCACTATCTTATTGCAGCGCGATCATTTCCTGCTGGCCTTTGCGTCGGCGACCAACTTTTCAGTCGCGGCAGCGAGGCCGGCCATTGGGATTCGATAGTTGGTGGCGTCCCGGCTTCCATAGGGTACGAATTGGAGCACAATGCTTTGCCGTCCCTTCAATGATGCAAATATATCGTCCGTCAAGACGGCGACAGCCCGGCAACCAGTGCCGTCACAAAACTGAAAAGGCCAAGTGTACTGGGTCTTGTCATCCACACGAATCCGAACGCCGGGAGGCAAAGCAACCATCAGCGGCAAGTGAACAATGGTGGACAGCTTGCCGCTCTTGGGATCATAGACAAATGACCAGGAGACTTTCGCCTCTTTGGTGGCTTCATCGGCCAGAGTCAGAAAGACCTGGCAAGCGATCTCCTCGCAACTATACATCCACTTGTCAAAAAGCTGCGTTGCAGGAGCTTTTCGGCGCTGGCGAAAGGACGGATGGCGGGACGCTCGGCGCTGGCGAAAGGAGCGACGGCGGCACGCCCGGCGCTGGCATGCTAGGCGCTTGCTGGCCAAAACGAAGGCGGAATGGCCGCGGCGGAAATTAACAGCGCAACAACAAGTCCGGCCAGATTTTGTTTCGCTTTCATCAAGCGCACCTCAGCTACGCAAGAACTCACGGCTCGCAGAATCGATGAGGCTGCGAAGTAGCAAGAATAGCCACCTCGCAGCCTCGTTTCACTAAAGACCGATTTAATTCAGCCGACTGTGATTGGCCGCTTCCTGCGCCTCCGCTGAACAATCGCCGCCGCGCCCAGAACCGAACCGAACAGCCAAGCTGCGGCCGGCAGTGGCGTATCGCCCGGGGTAACGATGGTGGCCTCGCCGGTCACATCAAAGACTGCAAGGAAGATATTGTCATCTTGAGACGCATTGGCAGTACTGACCGTGATCGACGTATCGCCAAGCGTGATTTGCGGGATCAGATTATAGCGCTCGTGGTCATCGGCATAGCTCGGGAGAAACGGCGAATAGGGATCGTTATCACCGCCCATGGTGATGAGCTGGCCGTTTTGCACTGCAGCGCCGTCATCGTTGTTGCCTGCGGTCTCCGTAATCAGCGTGCCGTTCACGAAACCGAGATCAATTCCTGACTACAACAGCTGAAACCGATACCGAGCCTCAATTCGGCCACGAACCCTGCCGCAGTCGGATCAAGTGGGGTGCCGAAATTGAGTGTACCCGTGTCGCCCGTCACGCTCGCGAAACCTTGCAAAATGCCAATGGTATGAGTTGACAAAGCGGGGTTGGAGTAAACGACCACGAGGGCTGATCCATCGATACCAGTGTTACCGCCGTTCGGGGCCCCCGGCCCTTCCGCGTACGTGAAGTTGTAAGGACCGCCTGCGCCACCATTGATGATGGGCGCCACGATTGCAGTTACGTCGGCCCGTGAAGAGGAAAGACCGCAGCACGCCGTCGCATTCGGAAATGTTGCGCCGTATGTTACCGTGGTGCCGTTAAGTGTTACGCCGGAAAGGTCGGGAGACCCTGCAAACGTGTAGGTCGCTGTATAAAGATACGCGGCAATCACGGTGGATCCCACAGGTGCATTCAGCGGTGAATATGCCGATGGCATCGTCCGAACCATCGGTCGACACGCCGTTTGGGCCGACGTAAGTCTGAAACGTTGCGAGTGAAGCGTAAGTGGGTGTGGCGCAAAAACCTGCAATCAACATCGCGCCAGCGAGCCCGATTTTGGCTATGACCTTTTTCACGAGTAGCTCCCTACACAAGCTGAACCACATGCCACGGTATAATAATGCATTTGACGGCCCAACAAGAGTCAGAAGAATTTTTATGAATTTTATGACGTCGGTATTATTTTACTCCCGAAGCAGAGGTTCGAGACTCGATCTGAAAGTCCGTTAAGTACCAAAAGGTGTGATGTCTGCTTTGGGTCATAAGCACATTTGCAGTCAACGCTTCCGCCGGCCCTTCGAACCTGGAGCTGAGCCGCGCCAGTTGTTTCCTCGACCGGCCACGGCTACGCGCGCCGTAACCGTCGAAAATATATTTAGATTTATGGTTTTAAGGAGCGGAGTTCCGCCTTTGATTTAAGTCATGGTGCACCGCAGCAATTCCTGTAATCAGGTGCCAATGGGGCGGATAGATGATACTGGCGCCCCCAATAGTGGACATTCGCGGCCATCCCGCGTCGAGCGACGAAATGTGTCCGAGATCACAGTATTCGCCGAACTAGCGTGCCATGTTTTGAATTGTGGCGGTTTTACTGGCAGGTAGTGTAGTGCCCCTCACCTACGACATGAAAGATGCCGCAGAGCGCTTAGGCGTCAGCAAATGGTGGCTGCAGAAATTTCTACGCCAACATCCCGTCGACAGGGCCGGTGTTCCTTTTTACGTCCCATTCGGTAACCGTAAAAGATTTACCGAGCGTGATCTCGAACGCATTCTGGAAATGAACCGCAGCGCAGAAAAAGGTAGGCTGGCGGCAGCGCCCCCTATTCATGCTGATTGGCCTGCTCAAACCGAAACGTGTGAAGAATTTGGAAATAAACCCGAACGCCCCCTAAGTGACCGGCTTGCGCGCGCTCTTGTGCAGCTCAAAAAATGAATTCGCTGAGCAGCATGAATAAGCTTGAGAACCTGCCGTTGGCAGCGCCCATTCATCGTTTCGTGTGATGAACAAACCCCGAAGCGGCACCTAGGCGGAAAACGTCTTCTCCTCCGACCGTCGCGGCAACTTGGAACGCGACAGGCAGCGTAGCCTCCTCCATTTGGATTACGCCTATTTCGTGGTTTCAAATATCGAATGACGCTCCTGTCCAAGATTGCAACAGGAGCCTTCGTTTAGCTTCCCGAGTCTTAGACGGGAGGCATCTCATGCAGACCGCAGCGGCAATCCTTATCGACGTCGTGTTATTCGCCGCATATTTTTCGTGCTATCTCTCGCGCGGCCTGAGCTCCCCAAAAAGAAACGCGCGTGAGAAGACGATCTGACGTCAACGTGGGGGCCTCTTCGTCAGTGTTGGGGCTTTCAGCCCTGACACCTGCGGAGTCGCCGCAAGCCGCAACGGCGACCCCGCGCTCTTTTTTCAGGACTGTTGCCGTGCGGACAATGAAGGCAAACGAATGTTCAACGTCTTTGTGCTTGTGCTGACCATAATTTACCTGGGGAACAGTAACGACAGTCGTCAGAACGTTACGCGGGAAACCAATGATTAGCAGAATGGCCACTGGCGTGCGTTGATGCTGTCTGTCGGTGCCGTTTCGTCTGCCCCGATAACACCTGATGAGGTGCGCGTAATAGACGGCGATACGATCCGAATCCGTCATCAGAAGCCGGACGTTCGTTTGGTCGGCTTCAATGCACCCGAAACTCGCCGGGCAATCTGCGAAGCGGAGCGCGAGTTAGGTGACAAGGCTACTCGCCGACTTCGCGATCTTGTGCAATCAAGCAAGCTTGATTTCGAGTTTGTCGCTTGTGCGTGTCAGCCCGGCACGGAAGGAACACCATCCTGCAATTACGGAAGGCGTTGCGGCACTCTCAAAGCAAATGGTCGTGACGTCGGCGCTGTCTTGATTAGTGAAAATCTGGCGGTGCCTTTTGTGTGCGGACAAACAAGATGTCCACCTACGCCGAAAGCGGCATCCAGCCCACGCGGCTTAAGCTGGGATAACGGCGGACAAAAGGATCAAGGCACAGACGAGTGTGATTCCAAACACCGCTTGCGCGCTCTCCACTGTTCTTAAATTCCACATGACACCCTCCCAACTTGAGGATCATGTTTTTCGATCTAAATGCGCTTGCGAGTTCCCACTGTGATTCCGGTCATAGATTTGCGATTGGTAGCTTACTACCGGAATAAAGTCGCTTTGGTGTTCGGGTACTGAGTTACCAAAAGTAGAGGGGAACTTGGGCGGCAGGCAGTCGTTTCAGCAGCGTAGTGCCACAACAATTTACAAGCCTATTAACCTAAGAATGTTGTCCCTGTTGCAAGCGAGCCAATTGCGATGCGAAGCGTTAGGGCTCCGATGCATTGGACCGCAAAAAGTATAGCGTTACTGGGTCTTTGTGCGACCGCTCTGACAGTGAGCGGTAACACTGCTAAAGCCGCAACTTTTGAGATTGTCGGCGGCGCTCCCCTGTCTGCCGGACCCACTCCATTTTATGGGAGCGCTCTTCCACAAAACAACGTTGTGAATTCGCCTGGCGCGTCTCCGACCGGGGCGGCTGTGTTTGACCCAACAGGACCTAATCTCACGCCTGACACACCGTGGGTGCAGGGCGGCCAGCTCGTTGCGCACACTGGCTCGTCCAGTTTTACAGGC
The DNA here is from genome assembly GCA_963718035.1 of uncultured Alphaproteobacteria bacterium. Taxonomy (GTDB): domain Bacteria; phylum Pseudomonadota; class Alphaproteobacteria; order Rhizobiales; family Xanthobacteraceae; genus Pseudolabrys. Next base: position 30,622 of record CAVQYD010000052.1, read on the forward strand.
ATTAGCTGGTTTTTTCTTGGATCTGAATCCGGTTTTGAAGTTACATTTCATTCGCCGACACTGGCTGATTTCAGCGAGGGTAACCAGAACAATAGTGCTTATAGTGGAAGTCCCCCACTCACTGTCGGGGTTCTCGGCTCTCAACTGAATGTGGGGAGCGGACCAATTCAGTTTTCGCTTACTTGGGCGACCGGCTCGGTCGATAACAGCGCGTTGCAACCCAGTCCCGGCTCCGGTGTCCCCAACCTGATATTTTCGTACGCTACTTTTGTCGAGCCGGACCTACTCGTGCTTACGAAATCAGTAAGTGATATTATCATATTTGCACTCAATGACGGTGGTGCGGGCAATGATCATGACGACTTCGTAGGCGCCGCAATCATTACGGAAAGAGTAGATTGCGAATGTGCCCCTCTACAGGCAACTCCAATTCCTGGCGCACTGCCGCTGGTCGGTAGCGTGCTTGGTGGTGCGCTTTTGCTGCACAGGTGGCGCAAGCGCCGGAGCGCTAGGGCGAGAGCAATTGCATCAAGAATAAGAAAACGCGGCACATTGGCCGGGGCTTTGTTTGTCTCAATACCTAATTGATCACGCACTAGAGCAGCAGCCTTCTTCTTCCTGCGCCACCCAGCAGCCCCAACACGCCTCGGCCTGAAACGAACAATAGAAGGGCCGCAGGTACCGGTGTCGTATTCTCGGTGTATTTTCGCCGACAGTATTTTGGTTGAAAGCTAGTTGTCGATCGCGAAATCCCAATTGCCCTCCCGAGTAGATGCTCCGGGGTTGTCAAGATGAGAACCACTGGGCCAGCCGTATTGACCTTTTATTGCCGCGTCGGACTGGTTTCAGATCCTGGCCACAAATAGACTTAATCAGGCGGCTTGCTTCCTCTATCTGCGCCAACCGGCGCAAACCAAGTGCGCCAAGACGAAGAGCGGAAGGGCGGCAGGCAACGGCATCGATAGCGGACATTCATGGCAATGACGAAATCTTTAAGAGCCTTCCAAGTCGCTGTTGGAAACCGCGGGCAGACGCTACGCATCGAGATGCAATTTGAAGATGGGACCAGGGAGCAAATTTACCTCGGCCCGGAGCTCGCACCGCGTCTTGTGCAATCCCTTATCCAAGGCGCAGCAACGGCTGAAAGGATGCGAAAGGCTGAGCCAGGAAGTGTTGTTTCGACCAGTACGCCATGGCGTGCAAAAGACGTTCGCACTGGGGCTATAGTCGGCACAGATCTTTTTGCTATTGGTTTTACGACTGAGGAAGGGCCTCCCGTAGAGATTGCCATGCCGCGAGATGTTGCGGAAAAAACCATCCGTGCCATTTTGGATGATTTAAAGGGCGGGCGTCCCGCGAAACAAGACTAATTCAGGCGCCACCACGAGGTCACTGCAACTCGCGACCACGATAGTGTGGGCGTTACGCTGCTTGCTGGCGCCAACCTGATCGGGCTTCCGCTGACGCATTACGACATGCGGCAAAGACCTCGGCCATTTCGGCATTGAACATCGCACGAAGCTGATCCCGCTCTTGTAAGTGCAATGTGAGAGTTACAATGAGACTGTCGAGAACAATCTTTGCAGACGTGAGATCGGACCTGCTTTCTTGCAATTCCTCAATAAGTTTTCGTTGACGATCGATAAGCTCGTTGATTTCTCGCACCCCCCACTCCACGTGTACCAACTGGGCCACAGGGTGATCCTTGCCAACGCGCGCCGACTGCATAGCATGCCCCCCTAAGTAACCGGCCCGAACACGATAAGAAATTGTCCCGCGCCTTGGCTGTGGCCGGCGCGCAACAGTGGATAGAAATCGAGGGGGTACAAGTATTCCGGTGCGATCACGTTCAGGAAGACTTCGGAGGCCTCATAAACCCGCCAAGTCGGTCATATAATTCGAGCACGTGCATTGCCGTAGCATTTTCCGCGCGGTCCTCAGGTTCGGCCGGAACGGCTTCCATTGCGCGCTGGGTTCACCGGCCATTCCACTCTGGGTTGGCTGCGGCGACAATGGAACGTTTTCAGCCTGGGAAATGTCGGCAGGTTGCGTGCCACAGGCTGTCGCGGAAGAAGCGATCTTGCGTGGGACTTCGGGTTCTGTCTTCGCTCTTGGTGGCAGTCGCGCGGGGCGATGCGTGTCAGCCACCACAACAATACGTCTTACGTTGGTCGCTAAGTGCTCCACCTCTTTAGCCAATCCGGCAATCGCGACCATAATCTCAGCCCGCCCCGATTTCGAGCCATCTATCACGTTCTTTGAATTGCCCCGTGACATAATTTCAAGCCATAGGATTTGCCAAAACGTCGCAAAATTTCGCAGGCCGCCGCGCGAAGCGAGTTTCAAATGCGGTCCCAGTCTCAGCGCTTGTGGCTTACGCCGACCGGGACCGCGTCCAAGTGGAGTTGCCTCCGCTCAGACCTTAAGGTTGGCATCACAGTGAGAACTTGCTGTGACGGCCATCACTAAAAGGCTCGATTAGCCGCTTTGTTCCATCGCTGCGCGAAGCGAAACAATAGCGGGACTGATCAGGGTACGACGTATACCTCTGCGCTTGCGTTCGGCCAGATTAAACTTGGAGGACTTCGGCTACCGCCCGAGGCAAGCCGCGGTCATATTGATACCGAAAAACCGGTGAAAGATGGGCGCATAGCTAGGAGGATATTATGCGAGCCATAATCTTCCGAAAAATTGCTATCGCTGCGGGCGTTGCATTCACAATTATTGGAATTGCCGCGGCGCTTCCAACCGCAGCCACGGCTCAGTATTACGGCAGCCGCTATTGGCATGGAGGCTTTGGCTGGGGATTTGGGCCCGGGTTACCATTCCGCTTCGGTGCGCCCTACTCCTATGGCTATGGCCCCTATTACGGTACCGATATGGATATGGCCCCTACTACGGCTACCGATATTATGATTAGGCTACGGCGGCCCGTATGAATTCGGCGAGTACTCTACCAACCAGGACGAGTCCGTAGCTGACTGCCTCTGGCGGCGCCGATGGGCCAATGATTTTCAGGGGCGCCGTGTCTGGCGGCGGACAAGCGGTTGTTATTGAGAGACACGCGCCTGTTCAGCGAACGCGACGACGACCGGGCCTTTTGCTACCGCATCGAGGGAATAACGCATCATCAAGGTCAAACGGCAAGACGACCGTAAATTTTGTATATCGGGCGTTTTGATTTTGGGTGCCCAGTGGCGATGAGCCTGCGCCGCTGTTCGTCCTTTGCCTTAACAATTATGGATTTGCCTGTTATGAGTTTGACCTCCCATCGCGACCATCGGCGGCGGTTTGTATTTAACCGCGTCAAGAAAAAGACTGGGTGGCTTCAAAAGTTATGAACAGAGATTTGCGACCGCTTCAAGTACGGTGATTAACTCACAAAAGCCACATTGCGTGCCAGATATTCGATAGCGGACGCCGGGGGGCGCTGCAGGAAAAAATGCAGAATGGGGCAAATGGGGGCAAATGCAAATCGCGAACATAGTCATTTTTCTTGAGACTTTGCGTCGTGGGCGCGGGCGGCCCACTGCAGTCCGCTCACTCTCATCTCGCCACGTCACATCGCTATATTTCGACCCCACCGGAAGTAAGTCCTCTAATCGATAGCAAACCTGCTAGCGACATGCATCGCCGCACTGGCAAAATGTCGCTTGTTCCTACCTGATCGCGATTTTTCAGAAATCACGTCTGCTAGCCTTAGGAGATCGATGTGCCAGGTACTACCACCGTTACACGAACGGGTATC
>CAVQYD010000053.1:0-20844 GCA_963718035.1 uncultured Alphaproteobacteria bacterium
ATCTTTATCAGCAACCGCCTCGAGCCGCTCGGCTCACCGGTTCCGACCTCGCAGATCGTCGGCGTATGCCAGGCCGTACATGCCCGAGCCGGAGCCGGTCTCCCTACGCAATCACCGGGGACGAATTTTGCGGCTGCCTACAAGCCGGCAGCCGCGCGTGCGGCCGCGGAGACGAAGCCCACCCGTCGGGCCGACTCGCTCCAGCAGCAGCAGCCCGCGGCCGACACTGAGGCCCGCCGCGTTCCACGCTGGAAACACATCGCACAAAATCCAATTGCCGCACTGATGGGCATCCACTGACGGGCGCAAGCAGGCCGGTCGCCTTCAATCACACAGGCCTGATGCAATGCCAGGGAACCTGCCCGGGCATGCGGCATTGTCTCGCCGACACTCCAATAGAGGGCACCGATGGTCAGGACCGGGGCGGCGAAGACGCGCAAAGCGATCGTCGAGCCGCGCAACATAGCGCAGAGAAAATCAGGAGCAGTGGCCGCTGACGCGGCCAGCGCAGCAACTCAGGCGGCCGCCGGAGTGGTGCTCGCGTCGACGGCGAATGCCCTCGAAGCGGGTCGCACGGAAGTCGCGCAATCGACGCCCAGCGTCAAAAAGACGCTTGGACGCGCCGCAAAGCGCACGATTGGCGGGCGCCGCCGCGCGGCCAGCGGACGCAAACGCACCGCAAGACGGGCAGCCGCTCGTCGAAAGACGGCGCGAAAAAGAGCAGCGCCGAAACGCAGGGCAAAACGCCGGTCTCGGTAGCTTCATGTCGGGGACTGCCGCACGGCGTTTGCAGACATTCGGGAAAAGACGCATGACGTCAGCATCCGGCGGGTTTAATGCTTCGCGACGCGCACAGGCCGCGGAAGGGATTACTCGAAGTCGCAGGCGGCGCCTGGCAGGATCTCGGCGACCTTGATTCAGGCGGAGCTGGAGCTGCTCCGCGCAGAGATTTCCGAAAAACTTACGCTCACCGCATGGTCGGCAAGCCTTATTGCCGGCGGGGTCGTCCTTTTGGTGGCGACGCTGGTGTTGCTGTTACAGGCAGCGATCGGCGCACTCGTTGCGCTGGGCGTCTCGAGGCCTAGCCGCCATGCTTATTGTGGCCGCGGTCACGTTGGTGCTCGGCGGCAGTTTGGTCTGGTCGGGATTCAATAATCTTGCGCATCGCCTGACCCCGACAAAAACGATCGCGCAGGTTCAGAAAGACGCAAAAGCCCTTACGGGAAGCGGAGTGACAGTGGCCTCATCACATGTACTTCAACGCAAAGCCGATCAGGCGCGCGAGCGATTAAGCGACCGCCTCACGGAACTTGGTGATCAGCTTTCCCCTTCGGCCATGATCGGCGATTTGCTGACGATCGATTACGATAAAGCGCGCCAGGATGTGACACAGTTTCTGTCGAAGCACGTGCGGGGCAATCCGCTCGCCTTCGCGCTGATCGCCGCAGGCATTGGCTGGCTGATGATCTCGGAGGTCGGCGGGCCGTCGTCCAGACTGCATGCCGGTCGTGCGAACCGACCGAGACGGGCACGCGGGACTGCAAAGGCCCGGCGACGCCATGCAAGGAAAGCAGTTCGCTTCGCGGCAGCGCGCTTAGTTCTTTGCTTTGCAAAACAGAAGGAGAGCCGGGTCGAGGGACCGACCCGGCCCTAGACCGCTCCTGCCCCTCTTCTGCGATGGAGGGGGAGATTCCACGGCCCAAAAATTAACGCAGCTGAACGCTCTGTGTTGCGTGCGGGCATTGCAAAAATCAAATCGTGAAACCGAAAGCACAAATGCCAAACCGTTTTCTCTCGCACATGAGGCATTGGGGGGATACGCATGAAATACGTTGCAATTGCCGCCGCCGTGCTGGGTCTCGCCGCTATTAACACCGCGGGAACCGCCAAGGCGGAAGATTTCGGTGTCACGATTCGCGCCGGTGAGAATCACGACACTGGCGGCATCGTCGTCACTGGCGCGGCGATTATGCCCGCGCGACCACTGCCGGATCGTAGTCACGCATCGCATCAACGGCCACGGCGACCGGGTGACGTTCCGCAGGAAGTTCTGCGACTGATCGCGAACGCCAAAGGGGCGGCGGGAAGGGCGGCCGCCGCGGCCGCCTTTTATTGATTTAGCTCGAATTTACGCCTGCCCTGAAAAATTTGCGCCGGCAAAGCGCGCCCGTGGCGTAGAAGAAAGCCCGTTTTCATATCGGCGAGGCTTTCGACATGCTGACCATCACCGGCGCCACCCTGGTCGCCGGCACCAGCGCAGGAATCTGGTATCTGCTCCCGCGCAATGGGAAGACTCCCACCAGCCCAAGATAACGGCGTCGGCTCCATGGTCACGATCGTGATCCTGACGCTGTTCATCGTCGGCGTGGCCGTGATGTGCGAAGGCCTGCTCGGCTAGCGGCCGGGCCCTCGCCTTGGCCGTGCCGGATTAGTCAGGCACCGCACCATCTCCCCCAATATCCGGGACTAAGTTTTCCGCTGTGTCAGGTAGCTCACCTCGCGCGCCTGCCCGCGGCCTAGCTTTGCCGATCGGGGTTGCCCGATGACGGGAGCGGCGGCCATGCGTGACACAAGTGACGGCGACATGGGCGCTATGAACAGGACGACGTAGATCCAGACCATCATCCGGCAAGCAAAGGCCCTGCGCGCGAAATATCTGGAGGGCAATTTCTGGCCGACATTCGGCACGCAGGCGGCGTGCTGCTGTATCTTGTCGCGGCGGTGGTGGTGCCTCCGTGACCGCAAGGCAGCCGGCTGGCGTTCTGCATCTTTTGCCGCTTTACTGACCCGTTCGGATGACACGGTCACAAGCAGCAGCCGCTGCCGATTCGCACCAGCGGGGCCGTGAACAATGGTGATGGCAGCATTGGGAATCCAGAAAACAGTTTCCTCTGGCAGGCACAACCGCCCTCATCGCGATCCGTTCCTTCAGCAATGGATATACTTCATGAATGCCGTGAACACAGATTATCGCGACCCCGTAGCCACGTTTGACGGCACAAAAAGGAAGTAATCGCGCAAGTCGATTCTTTTACGTTTCATGGAGGCGCTGAAAGAGATCAGCGCCATCACGAAGCGCGACACATCATACAGTACTATCGCATCTTTTCGCTATCGCGATACTCTGGACAGCGACGATCGAACGCTGGGCTCGATCTGATGGGACTCGCCGAGCAGCTCACTCCATCCAAAGCGCCGAATGCAATGAGGCCCCACGCAACCAATAAGAAAGCAGGCCGAAGAGGACTGGCCGTTCCACGCGCAAACCAGAGCCAGAGAAGTGGATGCGAAAAAGACCGGTTCCAGCGGCACAGACCGCGATATCCCCGCTGGAAGCCGGAGCCGTCGCCGACAGACACCTGGGCTGTGCCATTAAAACGTGCTGGAGCCAGAACGAGACGTACAGCAATCGATACGGCCAGCGCGGCGGTACGCGCAGGAAACCGTCTTTCGCGGCTTGCGTTGTCGGCCTGCATCGTGCGTTCCCTGCCTGAAAAGTGACGGACACCATCATCGGCAATACCGATGTGTGCCGCCGTCCGGCAAGCCTGTGCGCACTATTGCATGATACAAGTCGCGGCATCTGTATCCTCTTCGCGCTGTCGTGGTCCTGTTTGGTCGCGGCAGACGGGGACCGCATCAGGCGGCTTTCCGGCACCTCGCCAGCGCGTGGGGCGATGCGCTGAGCAGCCAGCGCAATTGCGCCACCGCGGGCAAGTCTTTCACACGTGACCCGGGCCTGTCAGCCATACTCGCAGCTGCTCCAACAATCCAAATGGCTGAAGACGCAGGCGGCACCGGTCTGGCAAGACTGTCGCCTGACTCGATTCACGGGAAACGCGGAACAAGACGGAGATCTTCACCCACTCCCGCTCGGCACGCGTGCGGGGGCATGACAGCTTCGCTTTTGAGGTCGCGGTCCGTTCCGCCGCCGCCGCACGCGCGGATCCGCTGCAGCAGAAGGTAGCGATAGAAATTTCCCGGAGGCAACCACATGCCAACGACGATGCGCGTTTCTCGGGTCGATCGGGCACTTCGATGCACGGAAGCCGATGAAGAGGCCATCGATGGCCCTGTTCACAGCAGCAGAATGGAGCTCGCGACCGCGCGCCACTTCGGAATAGAGCCACCGGCACCGCGGACAGGCCGCGGAGATCCTCGCGCAGTTCCAGCCAGATGCCAGAGCAGCTCGGAGGGGTCGTGCTGGAACAGCATCGGAACTCGACGGATCTCCACGCGAGGCCGGCGTATCGAGCGGAAGGACCCCGGCGTCTGGCCCATGTCGCACGCTGGTGGATTTCGCCCGAACAGGCTGGCATAGCCTCCCGCCCGTGCCGTCAGTATCGATGGTGACGCGCGGCGCGAAAACGGACGCGACCGTCGGTTCGGAATGTAAAGAGAGCATTGAGGAGCCGGGCCATCAATCGGAATCGGGCCGTCACCCGCGGAGCCCGTCCGCGGGCCGGTCGAAGCAAGCCCTGATCAGGTCTTCACGGATCGCCGGAGCAGGGTACGGCCATGACGGTCGGAGGGTTCCTGCTAGCAGGCGTTCGCCCACCGCATTTTTCTCGCAGCCGGGGGGCTGCGCACGTTGCAATCGACGTGATCAATCAACTCACGGAAACGTCGAGATGGTCGCGTCGCTTCTCAGGGTCGCGGCACATCGCCGTCCCCGCCGTATCCATTATGTTTTCTTCCTTTAGAAAAATAACACAAAATTTTCCGCCGCTCGCCCAAAGTTCCGCGCGAATCATTTGCGCTTAAGCGACGGCGCGCTACATGCATTGCACAATCGATTCTCGCGAAGGGAACTGCCGGTCCCCGGAACCCTGTCGGCGCGCCTGCGTTTCGTAGACTCGAATTCACGGATTCAGCGGTGAGGCTATGCGCGAAATACTTTCCGCGGCCTGCTCGCATCGACGATGCTCGTCCCGGCGTTTGCCCAGGACAACCCGCCGGCTTCGCAGCTCCATCGGCGCAGCCGTCCGCTCCGCCTGCTGCATCGTCGTCGGCGACCGTTGCGCCCAAGGCGCAGGGCGACATCTGGCCGGCTGCCAAGCTGATCGGCCTCGAACGTCTACGACGAATCGAACGAGAAGCTCGGCGACATCAGTGAAAATCTGCTCGACAGGTCCGGGAAGATCGACGGCGTCGTAATCAGGGTCGGCGGCTTCCTCGGCATGGGCAGAGCACGACATCCGGGTCCAGCTGGACAAGCTCCAACTCGTCAACGAGCCGGTCAAGCCCGCTCCGGACCGCGGCACACAGGAGCGGCGGCGCCGGGTGGGCAGCATGTCGCGTCCGGCGACAAACCAAGCGCGTCAGAGCAAGGCCGAGCAAGGCCAGATGGTCTCCCGACCATGCGGTGCTCCACGGCACCACCAAGGAATCACTCAAGAGCATGGCCGAATTCGAGTTCGACTAAGTCTCAGGACGCGGGAGGACCGCAAAGGGAACCCGGGCAACCGGGGCTGCTTCGTTCGGCGCCGGCGGCGCGGACCCTCCCTTTCGTGCTCGTAGCGCTCACTGAGGCGCGCGGGGTCGCGCACGAAATAGTCGAAACAGCGGCTGGCGGCGGCAAGCTCGCGCAGCGCGAACCAGGCGAGACCGCTCGCCGACGCCGCCCATAGCAGCAAGGCCAGGTGCGCGAGATCGCCGCGCTCGATGAAAATATCCACAGGATCGGTCATGGATCGCGACCCCAAAGCGCGACGTAGAACGCTCAGAACAAGGATCGGATCGGCGAAAAAGGGCGCCCACCGCCACCGCGGCGGGCGCCACGGCCGGCGTCAATGGTTCGCCGGCCTCGCCGCAACTCGACAGTTCTAACGAGCGAATACGTCCCCGCCGTCCACGGCGCCGTAACCGGTCGCGAGGCGCTTCTCGTTGACGGTCAGAAATGGCGCATTGCTCACGCGCTCCCAGAGCGCCGCACGATCGGAAGCGAGCGCCTCCACGCGATAGGTATCGGCCGCGAGAACCAGGCCGTCACCGAAAGCAGGCGCAAGCCAGTTAGTCAGCGCGCAGGCAATTCGTGCGGCGAGCGGAAGGACGCTCTGCCGCCAGAAGGCGCGGTTGGCTTCCTGATAGTTCGCATAGGTGTTGTCGCCGGAATGGCGAGCAGAATCGGCGGCACGCCGAAGGCCAGCGCGATCTCGCGCGCGGCCGCATGTTTGGCCTCCAGAAAATCCATGTCGCGCGGCGTTAGCGACATCGGCTTCCAGTCGAGGCCCCCTTCCAGCACCAGCGGCCGTCCGGCATTGCCGGCGCCCTGATATTGCTCGGCGAATGCCTGCTTGATCCGGTTGTGCTGGGCGTCGGTGAGCACGGTGCCATCGGCGCCGGCATAGACCAGTGCGCCGGACGGGCATGCTGCATTGTCGAGCAGCGCCTTGTTCCAGCCGGCCGCGGCGTTATGCGTATCGATCGCAACAGCAGCCGCTTCTATCGGACTTATCCCGTAGTGATCGTCGACCGGGTTGAAGAACGTCAGATGCAGGATCGGCGGCAGCGCCGCACTTTGGTCGAAGCGCACCGTGCGGCCGCCGACCGTATAATCATAGCCCTGTGGCCAACCATCAGCGCCCGCCACAAGCTTCATACGGTCGGGCCGCAACGCATAAAGCTCGCGGACCTGCAAACTCTCCGCACCGCCCTCTCCGCTCAAGGTGACCGCTTCGACATAGGCGTTGCCGGCGAGCAGAAGATGCGAGGCGACGGATTCGAAAAAAGAGGCGCCGTCCTGGCGCGGGTTAGGCCGGCGGACAAGATCGAGCAGCGGATGCGTATCGCGCTCGGCGGTGCCATCGTAGAGAACGAAACACAGCGAACCGATGCTTTCGGCGATCATCCGTACCGCCCGGTAGACAATGGCGTTGCGGGCGTAGCCTTCTCTTGCGAGCGCCGAGTAATCGCGCGGTGTCCAGCGCGGCCGTCCGCCGTGTTCGAGTGCGATCAGCCGCGCGACGCGCGACGATTTCGACTCCGGTGGCACGAACACTTTTCTGATGCGAGACCACATGACCGTAGACACTAAAAAAGCGCCGGGCAATCCGGCGCGCGATTTGCACGATGCGTGATATTGCCGCTCAGCCGCGCGTGACGAGATAAGCGACGGCAAAAAGCACGATCACCGCAAGCGTGCTGATCAGGAGCACGTAGCGCACATTGTGCCCGGTGACGGCAGCCCGCGCTTCGGTCGTGCTTTCAACGATGCGTTTGTCTTCCACCCGCGGCATATGATCGCTCCCTGAACGGCAACGGTGCCGCCGTTCGCGGAAACAACGCAGAAGCACGCGGCGATGTTCCGCCGGGTGCCTGAGACGTCTGAGGCGCAGATGTGGAGCGTGCCCAATTACTACCCGAGCAGCGTCACGCTGTCAAGGAGTATTTTCCTATCGCAGCGAGCTGCCTGCTGATATTCTTTTGCGGCAAAGTTGACTTGCGTCCCGGCCCAATCGTGGTTGAGTGATGCCGGCTACAGGGGGGACAATGGAAAATCTTCAATTCCTTGGCGCAGCCGTTGTTTTTTTCGCCGTCGGGATCGGCATGGTCCTGTATGAAATTGCCCGCAACAAGGCGAGCCGGCCGATCCTCAAAGGCGGCAATGCGATCCAGCTCTATTATTGCGGCTACCTGTCCTCCTTTGTTCTTGGTACCGTGTGCGTCATCGCAGCCATCGTGAAATAAGTCACTGACATGTATGTCCTGCTCATCATCCTGCTTGTGGTGCTGCCCTTCGGAACGGCCATTGCCTGCGGCGCGCTCATGCAGTGGGCCGGCAATACGATCTCAGGTTGGTCGTCGATCGGCGGCCTGGCGCTCGGGATCTATTTCTTTCACAAGTGCATGGAAGTTTTGGCGGCAGCTTGACGCGGCGGCGCCGCAATCCTGAACAGGCATTTAGTTCCTTTCGCTGTGCATTTTCGCATTGTGCGGAACCGCGCTAACCCGACCGTCGTTTCTTCTCCCAGGGTGACGAGAGGAGGAACGCAAAATGAAACGCATCGTTTTGGCTGCGGCCATAGCGGTTCTGGCGACGGCAGGAGTTGCCGGAGTGCCGGGAATCGCCAGCGCCAAAGAGGCCGGAGCATCCCTGACGCTGAGTGCGCGTGATTATCATTACTGGCGCCACCGCCATCATCATCGCGGCTGGTGGAACCATTACGCCGGCTGCAGAGTCGTCGTGCGGTCCCACATCAACCGCTGGGGCGAGCGGGTGTTCGTGCGCAGACGGGTCTGCTACTGACAAAATCGCGCCACGAGAAAGGCCCGGCCTTGCGGTCGGGCCCTTTTTGTTCAGGCGCCTACTTTTTTCAATCGGGCAAACAAGTCGTCGCCCGCGAAGGCGCTTTCAAAATGAGCGAGCGTGCCCTTCGCCGGGCGGGCAGCCGCATCGGAATCCCCAGGCGCCCAGGCCGCTCCGGCAAGACGTTGCGTCGACAGGAACCATTCGGCCGGCGTTGAACCGATCGCACTCGCGAAATCGCAGACGCGCGCCGGCTCGGCAAGCATGGCGAGCCAAAGGATCATGAAATCCTGTGCGGACATCGCGGGCGTTCGCGTCTCCGCCATGGCGCGGATTGCATTGCGCGAAATCTTTTCGCGAATATCCGGCAACAGGAGCAGCATTTCCAGCAGCGAGCCGATTTCCTCGATCGACGACGCAATGAAGCCGGTCTGGCCATCCTGGACAATGGCCTTCTCCGCCGGATTGTCGAGCACAAGCGGCGCAAGGCCAAGGGACATCGCCTCGACCAGCGCATTTTCAGCCGTGCCGTAGTGATCGCGCTGGAGCGGATAAAAGAAAATGTCGGCATTGGCCAATGCCGCCGCCGGATCCGACGGTCTCGCCCCATGAATTCGACGCGCTCCGGGGTGACGCATGGCGCTGCGCACGCGCGACCACGGCGCCCTGCGGATCGACCTCCGCCCCACACGGCGACGCGCACGCTGTCGTCGCCCAACGCATCGATCGCATCGAAGAAGCCGGGATGCATCTTCACGAAGTCGACCGTGCCGAGATAGGCGATGCCCGGCGCCTGCCTGTCGCGCGACGCGCGGCGCGGCGAATCAGGCAAAGCCGAAGCCGCTGTTGATCACTGAGACTTTCTTGTGCGTCTTGCGACTGCAAGGCGACGACGGACGCTGATGCAAGCGAAGCCTCGGTCGTGAACACGAAGCGCGCCGACTTCCGCCATCAGGCGCCGGCGGGATCAACGGCTTCGAACAGGCCCGAAATATGCGACCAGAAAACGCTGCGCATCGGCCGGAAATCTCGGCCCGCGCCAGGCATTCGAACAGGCGCGGATGATTCCAGAATTCGAACTGGACGATGTCGGACTCGCGCGCCAGGTCGCGCGACGTGCTCGAGATTGTCCGCGACGTCAACACACGCGCGCCGGCCGCCTTCGATCATGTCGACGTAGCGGCGCTCGCGCGGCTGCTTCGAGCAGAACGAAGGTCTGCTTCAGACCACCTCGGGCAGAGCCGCGCTCACCCGCCGCGTGCGCCTTGCCTACTCCGCCGCCGAGATGCGGCGCTACATGCAGGATCTTCATTCCGCCGCCACGGCCGCGAATTTCCGGTTGGCGCCGCCCGGCGGCTCGATATCCGGTCTACGGCGACCGCCTTCTTGAACTTGTCGAGTAGCAGCGACGCGATGGGCGTCGATATTGTCGGGCAGGCAATGGCTGAGCTGGCCGCAATTGCCGCAGACACCGTTCTGCTTGCGATGGCCCTCGAGATGCTGGAGACGCAGCGCGTTCATTGCGTCCGAGGTCCAGATTTCCTTCATCGACTGAAGTGCGCACGTCACCGATGATCAGCTTGCGGCCCCAATCGAGGAAGCAGGACGACACCAGGCCGTCGGCGTTGACCGAATAGCCGTAGAAAATATACGGGCAGGTGTCGGTATCGCCCATGTCCTGCTGGTAGATGCCTTTGCTGATCTTGACGCCGGTATGCTTCTCGATATCGAACTCCGGCCAACACGGCGCGAAGTTCGACCAAAATGCGGTCGCAGTGGTCGCCGAAGGTGTCGAAGAATTCCTGGCGCTGCGCCTCGGTGATCAGCTCGCCCGGAATATTGACGACGATCTCGCAATTGCCCCTATTGGCGTAGATCCATTTGATGTTGTCGACAAATTTTTTGAAGTCGAACTTGAAGCCTGTGAAGCGGAGATAGGTCTCCTCGTTCATACCGTCGACGGAGATGTTGATCTTGTCGATGCCGGCCTCGAGCACGGGGCCGACGCGCTCGGGCGAGAGGAGCGTGCCATTGGTCGTGGTGTCGATATATTCGACGTGCCCCGATTTCTTTGCGTAGGCGACCATGTCGGCGAAGCGCTTGTTCAGCAACGGCTCGCCGTCCTTGTACATGCGCAGCACTTTGATCGGCTTGTCGAATTCGCCGAGGTCGTCGATAACCTTCTGGAAGACCTCGAACTTCATGACGCCCTGAAAGCGGCCGGTCTCCGCGATCATGTCGCGATGTCCGGTCAGGCAGAACGTGCATTTAAAATTGCAGACCTCGCCGGATCCACAAAGACGATGAACGGTGTCGCCAGCGGGATGACGGTTTCGAGTGCCGTGCGGCCGACGAGATTGATTCGAGGTTCGAGCCGGGCTTTCATGGGAATGTCCTGCGATAGGAGCGCGCAATGGTCTGTCGTACAGGACAATGGTTAACAGGGGTTAACCAAAATAAGGAGCTAGTAGCCGCGGACCCCCACGACACCCGCCGGATCGACCAGATTGTCGGGCCGCGCGCCAAAGCGCAATAAATCCCGGCGGCCGAATTCGTCGGCGATCCGCTCGGCGAGCTCGCGTACGGTGACCGGCGTGCCCGAACAGATATTGACCGGCCCTTGCACTGCGATCCAAGCGCCACATCGGCGATCATGCGCCCGGCTTCGCGCACGTCGAGGAAGTCGCGGATCTGCGTGCCGCTCGACAATTCGGCCGGCTCGCCCGCCCTTCAGCCGGCCGCGCACATAGGACACGAGCCGGCGCAAATCCTCGCCTTCGCCGAAGAGATAAAACAGCCGGCACCAGGCAAACGCGAGGCCCTGCCGGGGAACACGGCCGAGAGCGCTTTGAAGGCGTCGAGCTTCGCTTGCGCATAGGGTGTCGACGGTCTGGGCGGCGTCTGATGCTCAACCGGCCCACGTCGAGATCATATTCGAAGCAAGTGCCGATGCCGACGACCCGGCGCACCCTCGCCTCCACCGCGCCCTCGGCGAGCCGCAGCGTTCCGGCCAAACAGTCCAGATTTTTCGGGGACTGCAGATACTGCCCGGCTCGGCGTACCAGGCGGCGTGGATCACCGTGTCGGCCCCGCTGCAAGCTCGCCCCACCAGGCGGCGCTCTCGGCGAAAATATCGCGACTGCGACGATCGTCGATCGCATCGTGGTGCACGAGCGCTTCTTTTGCCATCCCGCACAACCGGGCGCACGTGGCAGCCGCGCTCGCCAGCGCCGCAACACCTGCCGGCCGACAAAGCCGGCCGCACCCGTCAGTAAATTAATCCGGGAAGCAGCGGCCATCGGCCGTCCTTCTCGGAGATATCCGAAACTGCAAGTGGCCACTTAATTCCAAGTTTCGGATCGCTGTAGCGAAGGCCGCCTTCTACCTCTGGCGTGTAGAACTCGCTCACCAAATACAGGACGTTCGCCCCGTCACTCAGAGTCTGATATCCGTGTGCAAAGCCTTCTGGCACATAAACCATCACCCCGTTACCGTCAGAGAGTTCGACGCCGGTCCATCGAAGGTAAGTCGCCGATTCTTCACGTATGTCCACGATCGACGTCATAGACCGAACCTTTCACACATTGGACGAGTTTCGCTTCGCGGTGAGGAGCATGTTGGAAATGAAGTCCCCGCACGGTGCCTGCTCGTCAGGTTGGTGCTGATATTTGCTTGCACGAATAACGCCGTAAGCCCCTGTGCAGCAAATTCCCGTGCACAAAATGCACGTGCGAAAGTTCCTCTAGCATCGATCCGCGGCTCGAGTTGGACCAGAGTAGGCACCGGATAGCGACATCGGTGTAAAACGCATAGTAATTCTCAACCAGTCATTGCTCCGGAACATGCGATGGATTCAGCCTCTCGAGCTGAACGATACGAAATCCGAAATGTCGGCAAGGCAAAGCGCGCGCGCATCAGCACCGTCTCGAAGCGCGCGATACCAGGCCATCGTCCGCTTGACAGCTTCCTGCAGCGTCCAGCGAGGTGAAAGCCCGAGCAGCATTTCGGCCTTTCGGGAATCGAGGACGAGCCACCCCGATTCATGCGGGCCCTCGCTGCCGTCGCCGTAATCGATGACGCCCTCACCGTAAGCCGCGCGGGCCAGCTCAACCAGATCGCGCACCTTCGCCGCTTCGTCGATCTCCGGCCCGAAGTTGTAGGCACCCGCGAGCGACGGCTGCTCCCAAAGCCGTTGCGCCAGCACGAGATAGCCAGATAACGGTTCGAGAACGTGCTGCCAGGGCCGCACGGCATCGGGGCGGCGGACCTGTAGAGGCTTGCCGCACTCCCAGGCGCGGACCGCATCCGGAATGAGGCGATCTTCGGACCAGTTCCCGCCGCCGATCACATTGCCGGCGCGCGCGCTTGCGAGCGCCACCGGCTGCTCCGACAAATAGGACTGGCGATAACATTCGATCACCATTTCGGCCGCCGCCTTGCTCGCACTGTAAGGGTCGTGACCGCCGAGGGGATCGTCTTCCCTGAGAGCGCCCGGCACTTCGGCCTCGCGGTAAACCTTGTCGGTTGTCACCATCACGGCAACCCGTACGCTTGCGAGCCCGCGCAGCGCGTCCAGCACATGCGCGGTTCCCATCACATTCGTCTCGAACGTGTTCAGCGGATCGCGATAACTTTCGCGCACGAGAGGCTGGGCGGCGAGGTGGAATACGATTTCAGGCCGTGCCGCGCGGATCAGGTTGGCCACTCCGGCAGCATCGCGAATATCGAAGAAATGATTTCGGCATAGTTCGGCAATTTTGGCTTCGGTAAAGAGACTGGGCGTCGTCAGCGGCGGCAGGCTGATGCCGGTTACTTTTGCGCCGGACCGGTGCAATGCAAGCGTAAGCCATGAGCCTTTGAAACCGCTGTGCCCCGTGACGAGGACACTTTTGCCCCGCCAGAAATCCGCCTGCGGTGCGGCCGTCACTGCCATATTTTCCAGGGCGCCTTGCCCGAGGCCCAGAGCTCTTCCAGCATCGTCTTGTCGCGCAACGTGTCCATCGCGTGCCAGAAGCCGCGATGCTCGAACGCCATCATTTGTCCCATGGCGGCAAGCCGGACGATCGGGGAGCTTTCCCAGCTGCTGTTGTCGCCTTCGATCAGGTCGAGGCAACGCGGCGACAGAACGAAGAAGCCGCCGTTGATCAGCCCGCCGTCGCCACGCGGCTTTTCGATGAAAGCCGTCACCGCCGGGCCCTGGCGCTCAAGCGCGCCGTAGCGACCGGGCGGCCGCACCGCCGCGACGTCGCGAGCTTCCCGTGGCTGACATGGAAGTCGATCGCCGAGCGGATATTCAGGTTGCTCAGCCCGTCGCCGTAAGTGAAGCAGAAAGCCGGCTCGTCCTTGATGTAGGCCGCAACGCGCTTGAGGCGCCCGCCGGTCAGCGTGTTCTCGCCGGTGTCGACCAGCGTCACGCGCCACGGCTCGGCCTTTTGCTGGTGCACAATGGCGCTGTTGTCGGCCATGTCGAACGTGACGTCCGACATGTGCAGGAAATAGTTGGCGAAATATTCCTTGATGACATAGCCCTTGTAGCCGCAGCAGATCACGAAGTCGTTGGCGCCGTGCGCCGAGTAGAGCTTCATGATGTGCCAGAGGATGGGCTTGCCGCCGATCTCGATCATCGGCTTCGGCTTCAGATAGCTCTCTTCGGATATCCGAGTGCCCAGCCCGCCGGCGAGAATGACGACCTTCATGGCGGAGTTACGCTGCGCGCGGCGGCCAGCAATTCCGGGCTGGCGGGCATCCTGCCGTGCGGGCTTGCGCTGCTCGTATGAGGGCATCCCAAAAATCGAAATAGTTTTGCGCCGCGTTTTGGACAACAGCGCGAAAATTTGCTGATTCCGTCAGGATTTCCTGAAACGACATTGGCCTGTCGAGTTCACGAATTTCGCGCACAGCTGTTCGGCCTCGAGCGGTAAAGGGCGGATTAAATGTGTGTCCGCGAGATTGCCCTTGAATCGAGGAAACATCGAGCGAAAACCAGCGATCCGCGATCGCCTGACGTGACGCAGCGGAAGTCCCGGAAAGATCGCCGTGTTGCGGACCAGCGCGGCGCCTTCGAAGGCGCAAGAACCAGTGCAGCTTGTTGATGGCCGGATCGAGACCGGCGGCCTTGTAAAAGTCGATATCCCGTCTTCTTGCGCGGTTTCCTCGTTTTCCCACGGTCCCATATCGTAGAGATAAGAGAGCCTGTTGAGTCGCAGAACTTTCCGTTCAGCAGATAAAGCAGGCAGAAGATCTGATCGTGAAAGGAAGGCAGACCGGCAGCGATTTCATGAAAGGCGAAAAAACTCGTTGGACGAGTTCACGGCGCACCGGTGCATAAAGCATAACATTGGGTCCGCCGTAGCTCAGGAAACCATTAACCGGGTCGCTCGGATCGTCTGAGTCTATATTTTTGTATTCGACCAAGGCGGAGTCCTTGTGCAAATTCCACGGCATATAGTCCGGTGATCCCGACCACCGATTGATCGGGACAATGTGATTTAACACTCCCGGGAGCGAGGCGACGGCATGATCGAAGCGAAATCGTCGTCGGCCAGAAGGAAAACAAAATCTCCTTTTGCGAGCTTGAGGATTTCACCGGCGTTGGTGCGCGAATCGCACGGCTCGGCGATAATAATTTTGCAATTGTCGCTGCTGGAACTGGGGCAGCAGCACCCCTTTCCGAGCGTCGCCCGAGTTGTCGCGGACAATAACTTCGACGTTGGGCCCGCCCAGGAACAGGCCTGCGCAATTTTGGAAGCAGGCCGGAAGACTGGGCGGTGGGTCGCGATCAAGATGGAAAGTTGCACGGGCCTCTGCCGGCTCAAGACGCGGCTACCTGCGTGCCGCGGTGAATTCAGGGGCACCGCAACGGATGCGGATACCTGCTTTCTACCTGATTGGTCTTTGATGCGGGCACCATCTGTCCCCGGCAAACGGGCTCGTAGGATGCCAGAAACGATGCTTGCCAATTCGAGCTTGCGGCACAGTATGACGCAAACGCCACACAAGGCCCGATCGTTGGCCACCACCCCGCCCGGCACTGATCAGGCTCTGCCGCTGTTGGCTGAAATCGCAACTGCGCCCTGCCCCTTCGCTCCCCGCGACCCCCCGTCAGCCGCTGGCGCTCTATGGTGCCAGGCAAACTCGGCCAGCTGGCGCGCGATTTCCTCGATCGTGCCGGGGGACTGGACTTTGTCATGGCGATCGACCGCAACGCTCGGCCAGTTGGCAGAAGAACCTGCCTGGACAGGCGTGCCATTTGTACAACCGGACGAGGTGACGGGACGTGGCGAAGCGTGAAACTCGCCTGGCCGTCAGCGTAGTCACAACACCCTATGTTCCGCTTCTGAACGCTCACTGGCCGAGCTTGGTTTTACGGACATTGTGCCCTTTTGCGATCTGGCTGAGAGCTTCCGGCATATTCACCCGCTTTCAAATGGCTGGTTCGCACCGCCATTAACAGCAGAGGATCGGGAGAATACCAGAGAGCGTTTTGGAGCTTTGGGACGACAATATTTCGCGAGCGCATCACCTGCAGTTCCTCGCTTGGCGGCGGCTGCGCGAGGAATGGACATTTAAATCTGCGCCGCTCGGCTGGCGGCAATCAATTCTTCATACCCGAGGTAAACCGTCTCCTGCGCGAGCAACAAAACCCTGCTGGGACGCCGGCGCCCACTATGGCAGCGTGACGAAAGCCTTCGTCACGCAATGCGGGGGTCCGTTCCGCCAGATCATCACCATCAAACCTAACTCATCGAACCGGGCCCGCCTGCGAAAGAACCTGCACTCGTGGTTGCCGGACAATATCCGCGTATTGCCGGGTGCACGACTCGGGTTCTCGCCGCCGAGGAAGGCAAGACCGAAATTCCACGATGGACTGGGTTATGCATCGCAAATTTCGGATACCGGCCACACGAAAGTTCGGGACCCGTCGCATTGATGCGCTCGGTCTCTTGCCTACATTCATCAAGCTTCATCTGGAAGGGGCCGAGCTTGCCGCTCTGAAAGGCGCCCGGCGCACACTGCTGTCGCACCGACCGATCGTGGCGGCAACCGTTTATCACAATGCTTGACGGCATCTGGAAAACGCCTCTTTGGCTCATGGAAACATTGCCTGACTACCGTTTCTTTTTCCGCGTCGGCTCGTGGTGCGGCAACGGCGCCGTGGTCTATTGCCTGCCGAAAGAACAAGTGGCGTCATGATCCCGGCAGCACCGTCGGATCCTGTCGCCGATTTCCAAAAGCGCGTCGCCGAAAACATTCGCGACACCAGTCCTTCGACCGCGCCTTTCTGGACTTATCAAATGCCTGGAACCAGGCAGCGATACGCCACGGATATTTTCAGAACTTTACGTGGCTCGGGCGACCAGTAATACAAAGTCCCCAAGATCTTTATGCCATCCAGGAACTCATTTGGGCTTGCCGTCCTGACTTGATCATCGAAACCGGTATCGCGCATGGCGGGTCGCTTGTGATGAGCGCGTCAATGCTGGTGCTGCTCGACTATTGTGATGCGATCAAAACCGGCGGCGGGCTCAATCCCAAAGACGGCCGACGCAAGAAGCTCATCGAAGTCGATATCGACATCCGCGCGCACAATCGCGCTGCGATTGACGCACACCCGCTGCGCAACAAGATCCACACCATTGAGGGTTCCTCGATCGCGCACAACACCATGGAGCAGGTCGCCGCCCAGGCCAGAAGGTTACGAGCGCGTCATGGTGTTCCTGAAGGCCTTCCAATCATACCCACGAACATGTGCTCAGTGGAGCTCGAACTCTACGCACCCTACGTCAGCAAAGGTTCTTATTGCGTGGTCTCAGGGATACCGGAGTCGAGGACCTGCCCAAAATGAGATGTGCGCTGATCGCCCCTGGGGCAAAGGCAACAATCCGAAAACTGCGGTTTGGGAATATATGAGGCATCTAGAGGACGGAAGTCGCAAAGCACGTGACGGCGCCACTTTGCGCTTCGAATACGATCACACGATCGAACACAAGCTCATGATTACGGCTTCGCCGGACAGTTTTTTTGTCAAGCGCGTCTGATGTGCCGACGCTGAGGTTAGGCGCGCAGCAGCTTGACGTCGTGCGGCCGATACTTCGGCTCTTGCAGATTCCAGGCCAAATCTTTAGCGCTGCGTCGCGCCACGGTTTTGATTCCTGAATGATGCCGCGGTAAATCTCGTAATGTCTGTTGACCTTACCCTGGCCAATACCCAAGCTCTCTAGACATTTAGCCAGAAAATACTGTGCGAATGGCTGTGTGGGATGTCTATCCACGACCTCCCTGAACGTTTGGTAGGCTGTTTTCAGATTGCCCTTTCGCAAATTGCTGTTGTGGACGAAGTTCAAGTAGAAAATCATCGCAAACACCGTATTCTTGATTTCATCCCTATCCATGCCTGGCGCAGTGATCACGTAGTCCGTCATATCGATGGCACCGATCGGCAGATATTTTTCATCGATCCATTTGTTTTCCTTGCACTGTCTGAACAATTCGCTGCCGCGCAATGGCGTTGCATAGTTGAAGAAGGCCCAGTCCAGGCCCCAATCGTAAATGGCGTCCCGGGTTTCCTCCCGTTCCGCACGGGTTTCGCCGGGTAAGCCGATCACGAAAAATGCGCACGTGAAAATGCCGGTATCCTGCAGCAGCCGAACGGTCGGCTTAATCTGCCTGAATGCAATCGGTTTTCTGATGATGTCCTTCAAGACCCGCTTCGAGCCATGTTCGATCGCGAGAAAAATCGTGTCGACGCCGGCGGCCTTCATCAGGCCTGCCAATTCTTCATCGATGTAGGATAGTGTGACACCATTTGGCATTTCTACGCGAATATCGAGGGGTGCAAGCTTGGAGAAAAGCTCTTTCGCCCGCGCGCGATTCATCAAAATTTGATCGTCATAGATTGTCAGAACGCTTAAGCCATACTGCTCTTTTAAACGGGCGACGTGATCGACAACACGGTCAACGCTGGCGTAACGCATGTTGGCGCCGTGGAAGGAAGGCTCCGCGCAAAAAACGCATTTGAATGGGCACCCTCTCGACGTCACGATAAAGAATTGCTTTGAGGACGCGGCAAATCGGGTGAAGGGAGAAAATGCCTCCTTCATGCTGTACGCGTTGATATTGACCAGCGAGTAATCCACATCAATGATCTTGTCCAAGTCGTCATAGACAGGTGACGTGGTTATCTTCTGTCGCAATTTTTCCTGCGTAATCCAGGGATCCTTCGAAAGCGCCAGCGTGATATTCTCCAATTCAATCAAACTCTTTAGGCCGACCTCGCCTTCGGAATAACAGGCGGCATCCAGTTGCGCGCATTCGGCAAGAATTTCGGCATAAGCGGTCGTGACCGCTGGGCCGCCGGCGACAGTGTAAATTCCGCTGTCGTCAAGTCTTGACGACTTCCGCCAACGATTTCAACCAGCGATACGAAACATCGTAGGACATCGAGAAGCCCACGACGTCAGGCTGCATCTCTGAAATCTTCCGCTTCAAGCGGACGTCGGGAGCCTCCCCGCACGGCAAATTCGGGTCCAGGATCGCAACCTTATTCAGGTTCTCGGCGAAACGCCGAACGTAGGACGCAAGCGTCAACACGCCATATGGAAAGGCGAGAAAGCTTCTGACGGCTTTCTTTGACGTATCTGTCGTTGCATCGCCCAAACGGTACGGCAAGACGACCAGCAGGACCGACCTGGTTTGATTTGCGGATTTCAAAAGTGCCCTTCCGTAGCTAAAGTGGGCTGCTCACCAAAGCCGCATTATTCATAGGAAAATTTGTGTTGAGCGGACGAACGAAGCGCGGATGTTCAGTCAGTCCAAAATAATCTGCGTGACTTCTCCAGGTCTCGTTGTTGGCAATAATCGCTTCATATCGCGCTAAATTTTCCTCCACCTTGCTTTCGTTGCCGCCGATTTTTTCATAAGCCTGCGCCAGGAAATAATGTGCGAAAGCGTGCTCGCGATAGCGCTCGATAACGTCCTCAAAGCAGCGCGCGGCGGTCTGAAAGTCGCCCATGTGCATTCGCCGATTGTTGACGAAGTTGACGTCCAGATTCATCCGATACGAAATCGTCGGAAGGGTTTCCGGACTTAGGCCCGGTGCGCGAATGATGTAGGTCCCGAGTTCATATTCGCCAATTTTCATTTTTTCCGGAATGTACTTGTTCTTGATACAGATATCGTAGAGTTGGTGCCCCGAATAGGCGAAGCAAGACTGAAACTCGCCCAATCCAGTCCCACGTCCTTGATGAATTGCGTGGTTTCAATGCGATCTTGCTCCCGCTCGCCGGGAATCCCCATCACAAAGAACCCTTGAACGAATAAGCCATTCCTGTGCAGCAATTCGATGACTGGTGCGACTTTGTTTAGCCGCAGCGGTTTCTTGATGACGTTGCGCAGCATGTATTCGGTGCCGGACTCGATTGCCAGCTGCACAGTGTCCATTCCCGCGGCTTTCATGAGCGCCGCCATTTCTTCATCAATGTAGGCGACGGTCAGTCCGTTCGGCGTTTCAACCCGAAGGTCGTATTTTGACAGTATCCGGAAAAACTCTTTCGCCCGCTTATGGTTCAAGAGCAACTGATCGTCGTAGATCGTGAGAACGTTCATCCCGCAAGTGTCGATCAGATACTTTATGTGATCTTCGATCACATCGAGGCTCGCGTAGCGCATCGAACCGCCATGCAGTGTGGGTTCGGCGCAGAATACGCACTTGAATGGACATCCCCGCGACGTCACGATGAAAAACTGTTTGACGTCCTCATCTTTGGATTTTCTGAACGGAGAAAATGCTTCGATCATGCCGTAGTCGTTGGCATTGATAAGGCCGTAGTCGATCGGAATGACCTCGTTCAGGTCTTCGATGTGCTTCGTCTTGGGTTTTTTTCCTTCGGCGATCGACTGCCGGTGTAACCCAGGGATCTCGAAGCAATTCTTTCTTGGGATCATCCGAATTCAGAAGGCTGGAAAGCGCAATCTCCCCTTCCGAATAGCAAAGCGCATCAACAGATGGCTGCTCGTGCAGGATATCGTCCCAGGCCGTCGTGACCGCCGCACCGCCCAGAATAACCATGACTTCCGGATTAGCGGTTCGGGCCGTTGTCGCCAGCCCTGCGACGTACTTGTAGGAAACGTCGAACATGACGGATATTCCTACAATGTCGGGTTGGAAACTGTTGAGCAGGTCTTCTGAATTGCACAAGACCTTGTTCGATACCGTAGCGATTGAGGTCGATGATCCTTATTTCGTGGGCGTCGGACGTCGCCCTGTTGATGTACGATGCGAGACAAAGAACTCCGTACGGGAAAGCAAAAAAGCTTCTCAGTTTTGTTGGCCGTATCGCTTCAACTTTGTCGCCAAGATATGGCGGAACGACAAAAACAATTTTGCGAGCGGGCATTTTCAGCCTTTCTGACATGCACCGAGTCGGAGCAATTACGTCAGTTAGATCAACTATTCTTAAGGTGCCGTTAACCATGAGCGGGAACGCCGGCCGTCTTTGTGGCCGGACACTGTTGCTCGCTAGGCGGTGACGGAGATTTTCAGGCCGGTGACGGTGTCGATTTGAGTGCCGTCCGGCAGCGTGAGGATGTTGTTCTTG
>CAVQYD010000054.1:0-8668 GCA_963718035.1 uncultured Alphaproteobacteria bacterium
AGTGCCGCTTGAAGTACTGGATCTCGCGCTCGTGCTTCAGCGCCGCCCGTTTTGAGCTGAAAGTGCCGAGATTGCGGCGCTTGCCGGTGCGCGCATCCTTCTTGCGCGAATAGAGCCTGTATTTCCCACCGGCGACCTTGCGGATCACGCCGTCACCAGCCGGAGCCGAAGAGACCGCGGCCGTAGTAGTAGCGGCGCTCGTAATACGGATAGGGGCGCCGCTGGTAGTAGTAGTAACGGGGCCCGTATTGCGATTCACGCCCGCTGCGGACCTGGTAATTCCGTTGTGGTGGCACGTCGTCCATTTCGGCGTTGTCCGTGCTGTAATTCCGCACGTAGTAGTCGGAGCTTCTGGTCGACTCGCGCGTGGTGCTGTTGCCGCGATCGCGGCTTGCGACGAGATCGCTTGATTTCGGAATTTCGCCGACAAGTCTCACGCGCGTGTTGAAGACACCTTCGTCCTTGACGAGGGCATAGAGAATCGCGGCGTTTTGCGGCGCCAAGCGCACGCAGCCATGCGACGCCGGTTTGCCGAGATTGCGAATCTCGTAGGTGCCGTGAATGGCGTGGCCGATCTTCGTGAAGAAAATCGAGTTCGGCATCGGGGCATCGTCCCACTCGCGGGAGAAATGGTCCTTCTCCATGCGAAACGGCTGGTGATCGCCTGAAGGGGTGTCATAGCCGTCGCGGCCCGTCGACACCGGCCAGGTGTAACGGTCCTCACCGTTGACGGTAACCGTCATCTTCTGCGCCGACTTGTCGATGATGATCATGACATTGGCATGCGCGGCCTGAGCCAATGTGACCACTGCAATAATGGCCGCGAAGGGGAGCGCAATACGATGGAGACGCATACGAGAACTCCAACTTCCACCCCGACTTGTCGCAGCCTAGCACGCTCCCGTCTTCTGACTATGTCGGTTCACGCAATAGTCATTTTCATGCAGGCGAGGGGAGGCAAACGATACCGAATTGGAGCGAGCGTGGGTCGCTGGACGGCCCCGGCATCGTCGTTGCCGGGGCGAAAAATGTAACGCTGCCAATGGATGGATTCCCGTTCAGTAGCGACAAGCGCCGCCGGTCTATTGCATCGATATCTGCAATCCGCTGAGGTCGAGCGACGCCGAAAATCCGACCTGGGTGCCTCTCACCTCGAGCACGACACCATTCGCATTCCGCAGCCGGGCAGTCTTCGCACCGCCTGCAATGGCAAGGCCCGCGCCCACCGCCGTGTATGTGCCTGCGATATCCGAGGGCCTGCGCAGATTTCGCGCACGGCCCACAAGGTCGGCACTGCTCACGCCGATCATGCCGATGCTGACGCCGCCAATACGCAGCGGGTAAGTCTTGCCATGAAAGGTCAAGGTACCCGAGCCGCCGCCGACGCCGACAATGAAGCCAGCGCTGCCGACGCGGAACCGCACTGCGCCGGTGTCCGCCTGCGACGGCAGCGTCGCCACAATCAACATCGCCGCCGCCACGAACACTGCTGCGGCACACTTAATTGTACGCGTGAAACCAATCATCATTGCCTCCCTGGTTGTTGAATCGATAAACTAAAGACAAATCTGATTTGAGAAAAGCATCCTGACCTGGATCTCAGTTTGTATAGCCCGGCGGCACTTTCTTCCATGGATAACCGGCTCGGCCTTTTTCAAATCCATAGGCGAAAAGCGCTTGCATGTAGCCTGGATCAAACGGCCCCTTGTAAGGCACGGTGAAATCTTCGCCGATCGAAGCAAGATTGAAATCGACGCCGTCGCGTCTGGCAAGTGTATACATGCGGTAGGTGTCGTTAACACCGCTGGACATGGTCATCGTCGCCAACGCTTCCTTGGCAATTGCTATGGTTCGCAGCTGCACGCTTTCGTCCTGGCGGAAGAACCGGCCGTTGCGGATCACGTAGGCGACACGCTTGCGCGCCCGTAACGCCTTGTCATCGACACCAAGCCGCCTGGCAGCGCCTCTGATCGAGAACGACGGCGGGTAAAAAAACACCTGTGCCACGGTGCCGCCGTCGACATGCATTTCCTGGCGCTTCTGGCCGTTGACCGTGACATCCAGCATGACGGGCGGAAACACGGCGGGAATCGAAGCCGACGCCAGCAGGACGTCGATGATGAGATCGCGGGCCTTCGGATTGTTGGTTGCTGCAATCGCCCCGATATTCCAGATGACGGGGCGACTCTGGTCGAGGTTCGTCGTCAGGACGAACAACAGCCGGCCCTTGCCGTATTCCTCGGCAATCTTCTGGACCATTGCCGTATCGACATTACTCTCGATCAGTCTGCGCAGCGGCGTGTTGTCGACGAGAGAATCGGAGGTAACGGCAGCGAGCAAGACCGCACGCTTCTCAAAGATGTTGCCCGCGTTCGTTTCGGTATACACCCCGGCAAGGTTTTGGTCGTAAGCGCGGCCTAGAAAGGCGAACGGCGCCGAAAGGGCCCCGGTGCTGACGCCGGTCACCATGTCGAACTCGGGGCGGTCGCCGCGCGCGCTCCATCCGACAAGGAGCCCAGCTCCGAATGCGCCATCGTCGCCGCCGCCGGAAAGTGCGAGATAATGGCGGATCTGCGCCGGTCGCGCGCGGTTGCTGCGCTGATAGGCCTTTATTGCGACATCGTAGATCCGGTTGGTGTCGCTCACGTAAAAGCGCGCGTCCGGAGTATCGAGAATGTCTATCTGCCGCGCCTCCGCATAGGTCACGGCCGGAAGACGCTCGAGCGTCGCGCAGCCTGAAATGGCGACGGCCGCAAGCAGGCTGGCGAGCACGCGGACGCCGGTGCGCAGTCCGTGAAGTGCACCCGGAGTGCAGAAACTCTTCTGAGGCATACTGATACGCGCCCCGATACGCGCCCGCGCCGTCTATTTCGTGATCATAGGCCTTTTTGCCGCGGCTTCCTGACGTGCCGCAGGCGAGATCGCGAAAGTCAGCCATACGTTCCATCCGTCCGGGCGGTTTTCCGCCGCGAATTCCTTGTAGCCCTTCAGGTTGAGATAGCCCTGCACGTCCTTGCTCATCGGTATCACATAGCCGATCTGCGGTCCGATGCCGAAAACCCGTGACTCGAAGCAGCCGACACGATCGCCGGTGCCGCTGTCGCAGGACAGCTGGTTGTACCAGTAACCGACGAGCCCGAGCTGAAGCTGCTTGGTGACGAACCTCGAAGCGCCGAGGTCCAGGTGCATGTCGATGCCGTTCTGGTAATCGGTGTGCACGTTCTCGAAATTGTAGGTGAAGCCGAGCGCAGCCGAGAATTCGTATCCGGTTTGCGGATTGAAGTAAGTATAGGCGCCGCCGGCATCGATTGCATTGTGGCCGATGCCGAGATTGGCGAGCCGGCTCGGATCGTAGCGTCCGGTCGTCAGGTTGCCCGTGAGATAGACCAGGATAATTGTGGACGCCTTGATTCCAGCGAAGATTAAACTGCGGCACCAGATCGCCGAAGCCGGTAACCTCATCGGTTCTGCCGCCCGAAACGGTAAAGGGGAATGGACCCAGCGCGCCGGTGAGCGTGGCGTCGACGGATACGCGGTTTCGTCCGTATGGAACGATGAGAAGCACGTTGGCCTGGCCGCCCAGCACGGGGGTTGCAAATGTGTAGCTGGGAATCGCAAAGTAGAGATCGGCTCTGGCGTCAAGATTTGCATTCACGCCGCCGGTGAAATTGGCGGTGATGTTGCCGCGACTGACCTGTCGCGCAAACGCGACGTTGCCTCCCGCAGAGACCGAGGTGTGATAGTAAATGTTGGCAAAGGAAAATCCCGGCGTCAGCGGCGTTGCCGCCATGCTTCCGAAAAATCCCGGCACCCAGAAGCTGACGCCGCCTTCGTCGGCGCGCGCGTCATTGGGAATGCCGTGGACAACGAGACTGACGAGCGCTGCCGCAACTCGCGCCGGTTCGCAGACGCCCTGTCAGACGGCTGCGCTCGCCCGTTTGCCGCATCTGCTCATGATCCGCTCCCCGCATTCTCCGCCCAAATCGTATACGAGCACCGGCGGCAAGGACACCTAGGATCTCCTTTTCCTCAGGTTCGCCGCTCGCGCAGGCGAAGCATCCGGCAGGGCTCTTCCAGTTGCGCTCAGGATGGCCTCGATGAGCGTCGGGCCGTGCAGCGGCTTGGTGAGGAACGCCTTTGCGCCCGACGCCGTGCTGCGCTCTCTTACGCCGGCATCGTCGAAGGCGGTAATGACGACGGTCGGAATCTTTTTGTTGATGCGATTGAGATAGCGTTGCAGGTCGAGCCCCGTGAAATCAGGCATGTGCACGTCGACGACCAGACACTCTGGTACATCGGTACGGATGGAATCGATGAATTCACGCGCCGAGCCGTAGGTACTCGGCTCAAATGATGATGCGGACAACAGCCGTGCCAGCGCGGTGCGCACGGATGCCTCGTCGTCCACGATCGCGACCCGGATGGGGGTTTTTGACATACCGCTGTATTGTCGCGCGAAACGGCTTGCTGCGTCGAGTTGACCCAAGGTCCTACGTGGGAAACTACGGGTCACTGCGGGCCGGCGCGATTCCGGCCCGGTCGGCGAGCCGGACGAGCTCGGCGACGCTTCGCACCCCCAGCTTCGCCATCATGCGTCCGCGGTGCACCTTGATCGTCTTTTCGACGGTGCCCAGGCTTGCGGCAATCTGCTTGTTGAGCCGGCCGGCGATCACATGCTCCAGCACCTCGCGCTCGCGGTGGGTGAGGGTGGCAAGCCGGTCGTCGATCGATTTGAATTCCTGCCGTTTCTGGCGTGAGGCCGCATCCAGCTCGGCCGCATGCACGACGGCAGAAAAGAGCGCGTCACGCTTGACCGGCTTGGTCAGAAAATCGACGGCGCCGGCCTTCATCGCCCTGACACTGGTCGAGACGTCGCCGCGTCCGGTCAAGAAAATGATGGGACGTTCGGAGCCCGATTGGGCCAAGGCTTCCTGCAGACGCAGGCCATCAAGCTCCGCCATCACGAGGTCGATGATTGCGCAGCCGGGAACGGACGGATCGTGCGCGGAGAGGAATTTCTGTGGAGACGAAAAGGATTTGGTCTTGTATCCGCCGGCCCGCAAAAGCCGCGTGATCGACCGAAGGACGGCCGGATCGTCGTCGACGAGATAGGTTGTAAAGCCCGCGTCGTCCATCACTCACACCCCCACACGACGGCAAAGGTTACCTCAATCCAGCGGCGGCGGAAGCCGAAAAACCGCGCTCGCGCCCTCTCTCACATTATTTTGAAGCGAGAGCGTGCCGCCATGAAGCTTTACGATCGACGTGCAGATCGAAAGGCCGAGGCCGAGACCTCGCTTCTTTGTCGTGAAAAATGGCTGAAAAACCTCGTGCTCGCGCGACGGAGGCAATCCGGTACCACGGTCATAAATGTGCACCTCGACCCCGCCGTCGTCGGTCGTTGCAGTGCTGATCGAAATGATGCGCCGGGCCGGCGGCACATGTTCGGTTGCGTCCATCGCATTCATCAAAAGATTGAGCAATGTTTGCTGCAATTGCACCGGGTCGCCATGTACTGCCGGCAGATTGGCGGACGTTGTCGAAGCTCACAGACATCCGGCGATCGATCAGCTCGCTGTGCAGGAGCCGCAACGTTGAGGCAATGAGCTCGTTCATATCGATCGGCTCGTGTTTGACTTCGCCCTTTTTCAGCATGCCGCGGAGGCGATGGATCACTTCTCCGGCACGCTCGTCTTCCGCGATTATGTCATCAAATATGTTGCCGATTTCTGACAGAGATTTGTTGCCTTTCGCGAGCAGAAGCTTTCCGGCCTGAGCGTTGGAGAGAATTGCGGTCAATGGCTGCGTCAGCTCGTGCGCCAGCCCTCCGGACAGCTCGCCCAGCATCGACACCCGCATCAGATGTGCGATTTCCTGCCGCTGCACATCGGCATCGGCATCTGCCAACTTGCGCGACGTAACGTCGCCAAATGCGCCCGAAATCGCCGCCGGCTTGCCGTCGTCGCCTGCGACCGGCCGCGCGCGCACCGAGATCCACCGGACCTCGTCGCCGTTCTGCATACGAAATTCGACATCCAGCGGTGTGGCGTGTGAAATTGCCGATCGTAACGCCGCGCTCGCTGTCGGCGAGTCGTTTGGGTGAATACGGCTCAGCAGCCTGTCAAAATTCAGGGGCTCGCTCGGAGACAGCCCGAATAATGTCCGGCAGTAATCCGTCGCCCAGAAGGCGCCGGTCGCAAATTCGTATTGCCAAAGTCCGACGTTCGAAGATGCCGCGGCAAATGATATTCGCTCCTCGCTCTTGCGCGTGGTCCGCTCGGCCCGGCGCGTTTCCTCGATAGCGGATCCGAGCAGCAGGATCGGCGGCGACAGCCCGATCAGAAAAAGCTGCATGCCGAAGACATTTGCTTCGGGTGAGCCGATGTCGAACAGGCTCGGGCCGTTGAGCGTGCGCCATATCAGCGCGACACTGATCACGAAAATGGAGCCACTGGCCCCCTTGGCGCCGAAGCGTACCGCAGCCCAGACGATGACCAGCAAGGGAAGATACAGAAGCAGCGGCAGATAGCCGCTCGCAATGGACGGCACATCTTCGAACGCAACGATACAGGCCGCAACAAGCAGCGCTGCGATGATAGCGGCCTCCACGGCCCGCCCGGCCGGGGCAAGGCGAGGCCGTGTCGTGCTCTCGATGCAGATCATCGCGATCGGCCCGAGCGTCAGGCTGCCGAGGGCATTGGACGCGTACCAGCGTGCCCAGAACAGGCCGTAGTCCTCGATGGAGCCGCCGCCCAAAATCTGAACGAAGGCGCCGCCGAGTGCGCAAAAAGCCGGGCTCAGGAAAGCGGTGATCAGGACGTAGATGATCGTCTTGCGGATGGTGGCGAACCACGGCGGCTCGACCATCAGGCGTCGCACGGCAAAGGCATTGGCCATCGCAACCAGGCAGTTTGTCACGAAGGCCACGATCAATTGCGGCATCGGCATGCCGACGCCCAGCTCGGCGATCGTATGAGCGGGCAGGGCAGCGGTGATGTAGATCCACCATTGCCGCGGCGGCGTGACCAGAAGCGCGCAGAAGAGAACGATGTTCGGCGGCCAGAAAGGCGCGAAAATTTTGTCCGACAGTGTGCCGACCAGAAAAGCGATTTCAGCGCCAAGGTAGTAGGCGATCGCGACAATGAAGACGTTCCGGATCGTGTTCGCGCCGCCAAAGCGCGCAGCGTGCTCCTGGAGCGATCGCATGGACATGTCAGGCGCGATTTGATCCATCGTCGTCCGTCCGTCGGCGTGGAACGGTATCTATATCATCCGTCTTTCGGCCAAGGGAGGCCGTGGCAACTTTACGAAAATGCGTGGGAGCCATGCGGCTGCGGCGGGTAAATGCGTGGGAGCCATGCAGCTGCGGCGGGTATTGGACCACGGTCCAATCGACACAAACATTTTATGGGCAGAAGCTGACATTCTACGACATCCACTGAGATGTCGGCCTCATGATGCGCGAGGCGGCAATCCCCCCACCTCCCCGTCCCCCTGCCGCCTCGCGCGTTTTGGCTGCCCGGGAGGTCCATTGGACCACAGGCCAACTCGATTGCGCCGCGCTCGCGCGTAGCATCGTCATATGAGCGAGCATGCGTGGACGGAAACCGAGCCTCGCTTTCGCGTGGCGGGCAAGGTGGCCGAGGCGCCGAGCGTCAACACCGCTGACATGATCCGGATTCCCGGCGGCACGTTCCGCATGGGATCGGACAAGCACTATCCTGAAGAAGCACCGGTGCACCGCGTCACCGTCAGCGAATTCTGGATCGATCGCACGCCGGTCACCAATGGTCAGTTCAGGGCGTTCGTGCAGGCGACGGGGCATGTGACATTCGCGGAGATCCCTCCCAATCCGAAAGATTACCCGGGCGCGCTACCGAGTATGTTGTTTGCCGGTTCGCTGGTGTTCACGCCGCCCCCGGCCAAGCATCAGGCCGACGCGCCAAAGGCCTGCTGCATTCCGGAAAATCCGCGTGGTGGATCGGAAAGCGACAGCTACAACTCCTGTCAGCCCAACATCAGAATTCCACGCAAGGTTCTCAAAGGCGGCTCGCATCTTTGCGCCCCGAACTATTGCCGCCGTTATCGGCCGGCCGCGCGTCACGCGCAGCCGGTCGACACGTCAACCAGCCATGTCGGATTTCGGTGCGTCGTGCAGACGCACAAGGATGCATGGAAAAATGGAAGTTGACGAGTGACTCAACACGGAAACTGCGGGGAGGGACGTCGACAGCAACGGAGGTTCTCATGTCAGGCACACTGATCAATCTCATCATCCAACTCGTCGCCGGCGCGATCGGCGGCAATGCCGCGGGCAATGCCCTCAAGGACTATGACCTCGGCATGCTCGGCAACTCGATCTCGGGCGCGATCGGCGGCGTTGCCGGCGGCACGGTTCTGCAGTCGCTCATTCCGATGCTGGCAGGTTCGGCGGGCGGCGTGGATATCGGCACATTGCTCGGACAGGCCGTGGGCGGCGGCGTGGCCGGTGCAGTCCTTACGTTCATCGTCGGCTTGATCAAGAACATGATGGCCGGTCAGCCGGCGCGCTGAAATCAAGGCGGGTCGCACTAATCGCCCGCGATAGACGAAATGGGAATGGGCGCAACGCATCCGCGCGGCGCCGCACGCTCGAATTATTTCCAGGCATGACCACGGCTTGCTCCGG
>CAVQYD010000055.1:0-356802 GCA_963718035.1 uncultured Alphaproteobacteria bacterium
AATGGCCATGCTCGTCGGGGCCGGTACGGAATGAGTTGGGCTGCTGCACGGTCATGGATGCAAGTGCCCTATTTGACCTGGGGTACGATCGAGGTCTCGCCCAGCTGCAGCGGCGGCGAATAAGATCTCCGCCTCCGCCGCCGCGCCGCACGGATAAGGCCGGATTTTTTCCGCGATCTTTTTCGCCTGGCGCGCGCTCTACGCCAGAAGAACGTCGACGCCTGGCGCACGCGTGACACGCAACGCTTCCGCAACATTGTCGGCGTCGAGGCCGCCTGACAGCATAAAGGGAACACCGGCGTTGACGTTCTTCAGCAGAGTCCAGTCGAACGCCCTGCCCAGTCCGCCCGGACGGGTTGCGTCGCGCGGCGGCCGCGCATCGAAAATGAGCCTATCAACAAATTGCGCGTATTCGCGGATCGGCGACAGGTCCTTCCGCTCGGCGATCGCCAGCGCCTTCATGACCGGCAAGC
This sequence comes from uncultured Alphaproteobacteria bacterium, assembly GCA_963718035.1. GTDB lineage: Bacteria > Pseudomonadota > Alphaproteobacteria > Rhizobiales > Xanthobacteraceae > Pseudolabrys. The sequence goes on from CAVQYD010000055.1 coordinate 474, forward strand.
CGAAGCGCGTGCGCACTGCCACAACGCGATCCGAGTTTCGTTGCCGTGCAGTTGCAACATGTCCGGACTCAGCGCGTTGATGATGTCGAGCAGTCTCATCGTTGGCGTCGACCGTGAGCGCACCTCGACGGCGCGACCTTCAACACGCTGGCCGAGCGTTCGCCGGCCTCAAAGCCGATTGACGAGGGCTTGGGGGAAAGAACACGAAACCAACCAGATCGGCCCCGGAATCGAGCGCTACATCAAGCGCTTGCGGGGTCTTAAGGCCGCAAATTTTGATCGACAAACGCATCAGGGCGTGTTTACCGCCTTATCCACTCGGCCGCAAAGCTGATCGCCGGTCACGAAAGCGGCGGAGGAATGACCGTATAGGCGGCCGGATCCGGCGTACGCTGGGTTTCCGCCGCGAATCGGCGTCGGATGACGTCGAGTTCCTGACGAAGCGCGCGGACGTCGGCATCAGCTTGCGGGCGCACGCCGCCACCGGGCCTGGCCGAACCAGGCAACCGGGCCACCAAACAGCACCCCAAGAATGAGAAGCAGACAACGATAACGAAAAGCGGCAGCGTCACCGCGTAGGCCGGGCTCGTCGACGAAAAGGGGTCGAACGAAACCGTCACCGATTGCGGTTGGCTCCGCGAACACGATGATGATCGCCGCGAACGGAACGACAATCACCGTCCAGACGATTTTGCGGAACACTGGCGATGCCACGTCAAAAACAATGATGGCCGGGACAAGCCCGACCATAAACATAGCACTTCCGAAAACGGAAGCCGGCTCCTAAATCGCGCCCGGCCTGTTCAACCGTTCACGCATTTCCTTGCCGGTTTTGAAGAACGGCACGGATTTCTGGTCGACCGCCACATGTCGGGTCCGCGGATTTCGGCCGGTTCGGGCTGGCCGATGTTTCACCGAAAAGGCGCCGAAGCCACGCAATCGACCCGGTCGCCTTTCGACATCGCGCTGGTGATCTCGCCAAGAATGGCGTTGACGATATTTTCGACGTCGCGCTGGTACAGGTGCGGATTTTGGGAGGCAATTCGCTGCACAAGTTCGGACTTGATCATTGATGCGCCCCGCCCTGCCGACTGGAAATCAATTGGTGGATGGAGGGTGCCAAAGCGCCAAGAGACCGTCAAGGTTAAGTCGCTCGACCGCCTGCACCGCCCCCATTCTTCGATGCGGTGCGCAATAACGCTCAACCCCACCGCTTCGAAGGTCCAGGCAGCGACATGAAGGAAAGAGAGCTCGCTGAAGCGCGGCTGCAGTGAATAATCGCGCACCGGCGTATTTGCGGGCACGTTCTTTTCCTTCTCCAGCCAGGCCAGCGCGGTCTTTTCGTTTCCGATGCCATCGATCAGCTTTAGCCCAACCGCCTGGCGGCCGGTAAACACACGCCCATCCGATACGCGGGCAAGCTGAGCATCGTCCAAATTCCGCCGATCCTTCACCAGGCCCTTAAACCAAGCATAGGAATCGAGCACGATCGCTTCGATCGCTGCCCGGGCTTCGGGGCTGGTCGGCTCGAACCCGTTCGGCGCAGCCTTCAGGGGCGAGGATTTGATCTCTTCCACCTTGATGCCGATGGTTTTGAGCACGTCCGTAAAATTGGGGTACTGAAACAATACCCCGATCGAGCCGACCAGCGACGTTTCATTTGCAACGATATGGTCGGCCGAAAGCGCGGCGATATAGGCGCCGGATGCCGCGAGCCCGTCAACGACCACAACCATTGGCTTTTTGCTCTGGAGCTCGCGCAGCGCGTCATAGAGCTGTTCGGAGCCGGCCGTGGTGCCGCCTGGACTATCGATATGGACAATCACCGCCCTCGCACGCGATCGGCCAAGCCGTTCAAGCGCCTCGATCCTGTCTTGATTACCGCGGATGAGGCCTTAAATCTTGATGCGCGAAATGTAAGCGCCCGGCGGCATCAAGCGGCTGCCAGGAACAAATAAGAGGGCGCCGCCGCCGATTGCGACCAGCGCCACCACAACAGCGGTTACCCGCCAGAATGTGAGCTTGCGCCGCATGCGGCGGCGATCAACGATGGCATCGGCATCGAGCGACATGGTCTCGCTCCATTGGTTCACGCGTGATAGTGCAGCAAATCGCGCACCGGCTCCACATCACATATGTCGAATCGTCACCAGATTGTACCGGTCAATGCCGCGCATCGCGCAATGATGTGGCCGAGTTTTGGCGGCATTAAAGTGAAAAACCCGGGGCTCGCCCCGGGTTTTCCGTCTCTTTAGGGATCCAAATAAAGGCCTATTCTTCGGCCTTTTCGGTTTCGGCTTCCGGCTTGTCGCCGGCCCGCTGCTTGAGCGCCGCACCGAGAATATCGCCAAGCGACGCGCCTGATCGGCCGTGCCGTACTGGGCAATCGCCTCCTTCTCCTCGGCCACTTCCAGCGCCTTGATGGAAACGCCGACCTTGTGGGTCTTGCGGTCGAACTGCGTGACACGGGCATCCACTTTCTGGCCGACCGAGAATCGCTCAGGCCGCTGCTCGCCGCGCTCGCGCGCGAGATCGGCACGCTTGATAAAGGCGGCGAGATCGGTCCCGACGATCTTGACGTCGATCCCGGACTCTTTCACCTCCGTAACCTCGCAAGTGACGACGGACCCCTTCTTGAGGTCGCCTGCAATTCCATCGGATCGCCGGCGAGCTGCTTGACGCCGAGCGAAATGCGCTCCTTTTCGACGTCCACGTCGAGAACCTGCGCTTTGACGATGTCGCCCTTCTTGTACTCCTCGATCACCTGCTCGCCGGGACGCTTCCAGTCGAGATCGGACAGGTGGACCATTCCGTCCACGTCGCCATCAAGACCAAGGAACAGGCCAAATTCGGTCTTGTTCTTGACTTCACCTTCGACCGTCGAACCCGGCGGATGTTTCTCGACAAACACTTCCCACGGATTGCGCATGGTCTGCTTGAGGCCGAGCGAAATACGCCGCTTGACCGGATCGACCTCGAGAATCTGCACTTCGACTTCCTGCGAAGTGGAAACGATCTTGCCCGGATGGACGTTCTTCTTGGTCCATGACATCTCGGACACGTGGATCAGGCCCTCGATGCCAGGTTCAAGCTCCACAAAGGCGCCGTAGTCGGTGATGTTGGTAACGCGACCCTTGAAGCGGGCACCTACCGGGTATTTGCCTTCGATTCCTTGCCACGGATCGTCTAGCAGCTGCTTCATGCCAAGCGAGATGCGATGCGTCTCGTGGTTGATCTTGATGATCTTGACTTTCACCTGCTGGCCGATGTTGAGCACTTCGGTCGGATGATTGACGCGCCGCCACGCGATGTCGGTTACATGCAACAGGCCGTCGATGCCGCCCAGATCCACGAACGCACCGTAGTCGGTGATGTTCTTCACAACGCCGTCGATGACCTGACCTTCCTCGAGATTTTGCACCAGCTCCTGGCGCTGCTCGGCGCGGGTTTCTTCCAGAACCGTGCGGCGTGACACAACGATGTTGCCGCGCCGGCGATCCATTTTCAGAATTTGGAACTGCTGCGGCACGCTCATGAGCGGCGTGACGTCGCGGATCGGCCGGATGTCGACCTGCGAACGCGGCAGGAACGCAACGGCACCGTCGAGATCGACCGTGAAGCCGCCTTTGACCTGATTGAAGATGAGGCCCTGCACTTTCTCGTTGGCGTTGAATGCCTTCTCGAGCTTGCCCCAGCTTTCCTCGCGCCGCGCCTTGTCGCGCGACAGCACCGCTTCGCCGAGCGCGTTCTCGACACGCTCCAGATAGACTTCGACCTCATCGCCGACCTTGAGGTCAGCCTGCCGTCCCGGGCCGGCGAATTCACGCAAGGCGACCCGACCTTCGGTCTTCAGACCGACATCGATGACGGCAAATTCCTTTTCGACGCCGACGACCTTGCCCTTGATGACGGAACCTTCCTGCAGGTTTCCGCCTCCAAAAGCTTCGTCGAGCATCTTGGCGAAGTCTTCACGCGAGGGTGCTGTAGCCGTAGCCATGGAGTCTCCTGTTTGCGGCGCGCCGGCGGGTTTGAATGGCGTTCCAAATGCGCAGGCCGATGGTCCCGCAGACCAACGGCTGCCTCCGGAATCCCCGTTGGCCGGCGCAAAAACCGTGCTTTCGGAACGATGGTTCGAGCGGGCGCGCTTTACGCTGAGGCTCGAGCGGGGCTTTGTCCTCCAACAGCGAGGGGCGTTACTCGCGCCCTCGGCCCGCCCGGCTGGCCTCGACGATGTCGATGGCGGCCCGGATTGCCGCGTCTATATCCAAATGTGTTGTATCGAGCAAGTGCGCATCCGGCGCGCGTTTTAAAGGCGCTGCTGCGCGGTTTTGATCTCGTTCATCGCGCTTAAGGATATCCGCCAGCACCGCGATTCGTCGATATTCCGACCTTGCGCCCGGTATTCGGCGGCGCGGCGGCGGGCGCGCACCTCGGGGCTCGCAGTGACGAAAATCTTAACGTCGGCATTAGGGCAAATGACGGTGCCAATGTCGCGGCCATCGAGAACCGCTCCCGGTGGCGCTGCGGCAAACTCGCGCTGGAACGCCAGCAAAGCGGCGCGGACCTCCGGAATGGCAGATACGATCGATGCGGCTTCCCCGATAGCGTGGGTCTTAAGCACGCCTTCATCAAAGCCCGACGGATCGAGCGCTTTCGCGGCAGCAATTGCAGCTTTCGTATCGCTCGGACGCGTCCGCGATCGACGAGAGCTTTCGCAACCGCGCGATAGATCAATCCGGTGTCCAGGTGCCGCAACTTATAGTGAGCGGCGAGCTTCTTGCCGAGCGTCCTTTGCCCGACGCCGCCGGGCCGTCGATCGCGATGATCATGTCAGATCCGCACCGATCGAACGCATCAGTTCGACGAAGCCGGGAAAGCTGGTCGCAATGAATGCGCTGTCGTCAATACGCACCGGATTTTCGCTGGCGAGACCCATGACCAGAGCCGACATTGCGATCCGATGATCCATGTGCGTCTTGACCTCGCACCGCCGGCAGGCCGGCCCTTGCCTTGAACTATCAGATCGTCACCCTCGATTTCGACGGCGACGCCATTTGCGCGCAACATATCGGCGGTCGCGGCAAGACGATCGGATTCTTTCACGCGCAGCTCCTTGCAAACCCCGCATTCGCGTCACGCCTTCCGCGAACGACGCAGCCACGGCCAGGATGGGTATTCGTCGATCATGCATGGCGCCGGTCGGGGCACACACTAATTGAGGGTGGACGTACGCACGCGAAGATCGGCGTCTCGTCGCCGCCGTCGTCGCGCTTGTCCATCGACTTCGATGCTCGCTCCCATTTCGCGTAACGTTGTCAGTAATCCGGTTCGCAGAGGGTTGGTCATGACCGCTTCGAGAACAAGCTCGGAGCCGGGCGCGAGCAATGCCGCGACGAGCGGGAACGCCGCCGAAGACGGATCGGCAGGCACAAGGACATTGGCCGGCTCAAGCTCAGGCTGGCCCTTCAACACGATGCGGCGCCCGTGCTCGCCATGCGACTTGCTGGTGATCTTGGCGCCGAAGTGCTTGAGCAACCGCTCGGTGTGGTCGCGGGTTGCTTCCGCCTCGATGACGGTCGTCTCGCCCGGCGCGGCAAGACCGGCGAGCAGCACGGCGGACTTGAGCTGCGCGACCGGCGGTTCGTAAATGATCGGGATCGGATCGGCAGCGCCTCGGATTATCAATGGGAGGCGCCCGCCGTCGGCCACCTCCAGCACGCGCGCGCCCATTTTCTCCAACGGGTCGAGCACGCGCCGCATCGGCCGGCTACGCAGAGACTCGTCGCCGACGAAGGCAACGGTTACCGGTGAGCCGGCCACCGCTCCAATGGCCAGCCGGCAGCCCGTTCCGGAATTGCCGAAATCGAGTGGACCGACAGGTTGGGCGAAGCCCGCCACCCCGACGCCGCGAATACGCCAGGCCTGCTCGCCAGTCCGCTCCAGGTGAGCCCCAAGCGCTCGCATCGCGTTGGCGGTATGCAGGACATCCTCGCCTTCCAAAAGGCCACCGACGGTAGTTTCGCCGACCGTCAGGGCCCCCAGAATGAGAGCGCGGTGAGAAATCGATTTGTCGCCGGGCACGCGGGCGCGGCCCTGTACGGGGCCGCTTTGACGGGCGGTTAACGGCGCTAATTCTACGGAAGTCACCAGCCGGTATCCCTAAAGTCTTCGTCGTCCTACCACGCAGCCGCGCGGGCCGTCATCCCGCGGCTTTTGGGCATCTGCGCTATTGACAGGGGCCTTGCAACTAGCCAAGTGAAACACCGATTTTCATGACCCTGGGAACCTCGACTGTGGCGAAACCCGATCTCGGCACCAAGCGTGTCTGTCCGGATACAGGCCGTAAGTTTTACGATCTCAACAAAACGCCGGTGATTTCACCTTATACCGGCAAGGTCGTCCCTATCGCTGCACCGGCGCCTTCGCGCGCGCGCCCTGAAGCGCCGGTGGCCGCGAAACCTGTCGCTCAGACCGAAAGCATCGCCCCGGAGACCGTCGAGGCCGAATTTGTTTCGCTTGAGGACGCAGAAGCCGAACAGCAAGGCAAGAAGAAGCCGGCTGCGGCCGAAGACGCCGCAGCAGGTGAGGAAGAAGAAGTCGAGATGGATGAGAGCCTCGACGATGCCGCCTTCATCGAGGAAGAGGAAGAAGGCAACGCCGATGTTAGCGACATCATCGGCGAAGGCGTCGAGAAGGAAGAGGAAAACTGATTACAGCTGCTGCTCCCCAAGAGCGGCAATCGAACTCGCGAATTGGGGCCATAGCTCAGTTGGGAGAGCGCGTGAATGGCATTCACGAGGTCGGGGGTTCGACTCCCCCTGGCTCCACCATCAACCGCAAATCGCATAATTTTTTCAGCGATTTAAAATTCTATTGCGGCCTGTACCCCCGCCGGGTACCCCACCTTCGCCGGGGAGTTCAACAATCCGTCGGAGTTACGTCAAAATTGGCCCTGATTCCTTCTGCGTTCGATGTCCGCTTTACCCCCGAAAGCAGACATGTGCAGTGCACTAGCCCATGTCCGCTTTGTGCCAATAGCGGACATCCCACTCTAACCAGAGCGATTTCGCCACTTTCAGATTGATCAAGATTAAAGGTTCTGATCTCAAGGACAGTGCACGAGAATTTTATTCGCGAACTGTGCGCCCCAAGCCATCGTGGTGTTGAACGCATCAGCAGGTATCTGACTCAACGCTTTACTTTGGCTAGTACTCATTTCCCGCGGCAAGGCAACATCGAGTTTGCATTTTGGTGCGCCGACAAGCTTGACTGGTGACTGCTTGGCGAAAGCAAAATCGACGAAGATAGTCGGATCATAGATCTCAACCTTTAGCTGTCTCGCTTTGAGTGGTGACTTGAATGGCAAAGTAAAGTGCAACGTAAGGACAGATCCGTATAGTCGAGCCAATAGTCGGAAAGTGGGTCGGTCAATGCTACCTTTTTGCCATCAGCGGTCGCATACGTAAAATAATCAAATTCCTTAAGTGACTCGACATTGACCTTGGCCAGTGGCGCCAGCTCATCGCGCGTGAACTTGCCCTTCTCCTTACTTTCCAGTCCCTGCGTGGCGAAGGTGGAGAACATGTCATCGAATGCCCACGCATGACGCACACCAGTGACGCGGCCATCGGGTGTGTAGATCAGCTCGGTGTGCATCGTCACCCACACGTGCGGATGCGCCTGTGCCGGCACCGCGTAAATTGCGGCACAAATCAACCCTATAAAGAGATCTCGGAATGAGACGGTCATGAGTCGTAGAATACCATGGACTGCGACGGGAGCGCGGCAACCAACTGGCAGGTTGATAGGCTGGTGCGCCAAACGGAAAAAGACATGTATGGACGCCTTGTAGCCGTAGCAGCTTTATCAGTCACTCTGATAACTTGAAGACTTAAATACCGTCGTGCAACGACCGATTTACTCTTTACCCCTCGCATAATATCCTTCGTAAATTGCGAGAGTTCTGAAATGTTTTGGGTCAGGAGCAACAGACGCTTTGGTTCCTGGGCAGCGCTCTTCGCGCTGGCGATCCAACTTGTTCTGTCCTTTGGCCATATCCATCTCGAAGACATCCAGGGCTCATCCGCCGCCGTGGCGCCGCAGTTGCAGGCGCAACCCAATGCTCCTGCGGACGACGATGGCGACCGCGGATTCGGTCCGCATCATTTCTGCGCAATTTGTGCGGCCGTCAGCCTGACAGCGTCTTCGGTTCTGCCGGCCGTTGAATTGCCGGCGACGCCGGCTGCTCACTGCCACAAGTGGGTCGTCGATGTCCGTCCGGTGCAGGTTTCACACGGCGTACTTTTTCCTTTTCAGGCCCGCGCACCTCCTTACTCCATCTGAGCAATGACTGACGACAGCCCCGACTGAGGTCGGTTGTAACTCACGCACAAGCGCGTGGGGCAATGTCATTCCAATCAGGTGGAGTTTGAAATGCATCTTCGCTTGAAGATGTGTCTTGCGTCATGGGGCGCATTCTCATGTGCTTGGGTACCCTCGGCTTCCGCTCAAACCGCGTTGCCCCAGGTTGACGTTACAGTTGCGAGTCCGATCCGTCGCGCGCCCGCGCGGCCTACGCCTGCGCAATCGGCACCCGCTCAGCCCGCGCCTACTGCCACGCCCGAGCAAATGGTCGGAACAATGCCGATCGTTACGGACCAATTTGCCACTATCACGGTCGTGCCCAACGATGAGCTACGCCGGAACGGCGCGTCGACGCTTGGCGACTTGTTGTTCGAAAAACCCGGCATTACCGGCTCGAGCTTTGCGCCCGGTGCATCCAGCCGACCGATCATTCGTGGGCTCGACGTCAATCGGGTGCGCATCCAGGAGAACGGCGTTGGAGCGAACGGCGCATCCGACCTCGGCGAAGATCACTTTGTCCCGGTTGACCCGCTCACGAGTGACCAGATCGAGGTCATTCGCGGTCCGGCTACACTACGCTTCGGCTCGCAGGCAATTGGCGGCGTCGTCGAGGCGACTAACAACCGCATTCCGACCACCATTCCCAGCCGCGGCATCAGCGCCGAATTCCGTGGCGCCGGCACATCCGTTGACAACGGCCTTGATGGCGCAGCTTTGCTCGATGCTGGCGCCGGAAATTTTGCTCTGCATGCGGATGCCTTCGGCCGCACAGCGCAGGACTATCGCATCCCAAATTATCCATACCTGACGCCACCCGATCCGGCGGAGGCGCCCAATGCGACGCAGCCCGGCAATTTCAATGGTCACCAGCCAAATTCTTCGGCGCGCAGTAACGGCGCGGCGGTGGGCGCCTCGTATATTTTTAATGAGGGCTTCTTCGGCCTCGCACTCACACAGAACAACGCACTTTACTACATTCCTGGAATTGATGGCGAAGACCACAACACCCGTATTGACGCGCATCAAACAAAGCTTTTGAGCAAGGGAGAATGGCGTTCGCCGAGTCTGGCCATTGACGCGATCCGCTTCTGGGGCGGCGTGACGGACTACAAACACAACGAACTCGGCCTAGCTGACGACACCAATCCTGCCAGCGACGGTATCCAACAGACCTTCACCAATAAGGAACAGGAAGGGCGCGTAGAGGCGCAACTCTCCCCATTCGACCTGCGCTTCGCCGCGCTTACAACGGCCGTTGGCGTCCAGGGCGGACATCAAGAGCTCACGGCGCCGAGCCCCGACGGCATCGGTCTTTGGGACCCTAACAGCAACTGGCGGGTTGCAGGCTACATCTTCAATGAATTCAAATTCAGCCCGACCACCAAGGCGCAAATCGCCGGCCGAATTGAACAGGTTTCACTTTCTGGCTTTGGCCGCAGTTTTGATGCCTCCGGCACGATGACCTCGACACCGGCATCACCGAATTACACGCCCAAAAGCGTCAGCGTCGGCCTGATCCAAAACCTTCCCTGGGATCTCGTTGGCAGTGTCACCGCCCAGTACATCGAGCGGGCGCCGAAACCAGCCGAATTATTTTCGGGGGGCCCGCACGACGCGACGGCAACGTTCGACAAAGGCAATCCCAATCTCAAAATTGAAGCAGCGCAATCGATCGAAGTAGCGCTGCGGCGCGCGACTGGCCCATTTCGATTTGAGGCAACAGCCTACTACACGCGATTTAACGGTTTCATATTTCGACAGCTGACTGGAAACACCTGTGATGACACAGGTGTGTGTGGCCCCGGCCCGGGCGATCTGAACGAGGCGATCTACTCGCAGGCAAATGCCATTTTCCGCGGCGGTGAATTTCAAAGCCAATGGGACATTCTACCGATCGCCACCGGTTACCTTGGCATAGAAAACCAATTCGACGTTGTCCGCGCCACATTCACCGACGGCAGCAATGTGCCTCGTATCCCTCCGGTGCGCGTCGGCGGCGGAATTTACTGGCGTAACGACGCATGGTTTGCGCGCGTCCGGCTTATTCACGCCTTCGCTCAAAACGATACCGCGCCGGTCGCCGAAACTCCGACGCCGGGCTACGACGACCTGCGTGCTGAGGTCAGTTACACGTGGAAGGCGGCCAAACCCAAGCCCGACCAGTTAAGCGAAATGACCTTTGGTTTGGTCGGCATCAATCTTCTCAACCAAGATATTCGCAACAGCGTGTCCTACACCAAGGACCAAGTGCTGTTGCCAGGCGTCAGCGCTCGATTATTTGCGAGGGTCAAGTACTAAGATGGCATCATTCGGTCGTAAACCTAAAAGCATCACTGCGGCGATGGCGTACGCTCGGCGCGCCCTCCTCGTTCTGGTCGCCGTTGCTACCTCACTATCCGTTGTCGCTGCGCAGGAACAACTTCCATCGATCCAAGGAACGGCTGTTCTCCCACGCGATCTGTCGCCATGGGGCATGTTCATGAATGCCGACGTGGTGGTGAAGGTCGTCATGGTTGGTCTTATCGTCGCGTCGTTTGTCACATGGACGGTCTGGCTTGCGAAAACAATCGAACTCCTGAAGGCGCGCTGGCAGGTGCGTTCCGCATTAAATGCACTGAGTTCGATCCAAACCCTAGCGAACATCAAACAATCTGACCTCAAAGAACCAGCGGCAAGTTTCTGTGCGGCTGCGATTGCGGAAGTGAACTTGTCCGATGCGGTTGCTGACAAAGAGGGTCTAAAAGAGCGCATTGCGTCTCGGCTCGAACGGATCGAAGCCGCATTCAGTCGCCGAATTAGTCGTGGCACAGGCGTTCTCGCTACCATTGGAGCCATCGCCCCCTTCGTTGGCCTTTTCGGCACGGTGTGGGGCATCATGAACAGCTTCATCGGTATCTCGAAATCTCACACTACTAATTTGGCAGTGGTCGCGCCGGGGATTGCTGAAGCGCTGCTTGCGACCGCCCTCGGGCTCGCAGCCGCAATTCCAGCCGTCGTCATTTACAATTTGTTCGCGCGCCAGATCACGAGCTATCGCGCGACGCTTGCAGACGTGTCAGCGGAAGTACTTCGGCTCGTCAGCCGTAATCTCGATCGAGGGTTGCCGATCCGAAAGAGCGTCCATACCGCAGCGGAGTAGCCGTGATGAGCGCTATCCCTGCCGATAAATACGATCTTCCTCGTTGGGTTCTTAGCGCCGCGGTAGTGGCTATCCTCCACGCAACGCTCGTCATGATGCTCATGAAATGGCACGAGCCAATTCCCGGCGATGAAGGCACGGAAGCCATCATAGTAGACCTCGCGCCATATATGGGACCATCGACGGATAGCAAGAATGACCTCGCGCCGGGGCCAGAGCAGCAGCAGTCAAAATCTACTCCAGATGCCCAGCCTCCGAAGCCTGAGGAGCCCCCGCTAGAGAAGATCGAGCCACCGCCTCCGGTGCCAGATGCAGATGTTCAACTGCCTGCCGAGCCAAAGCCACCTGATAAGCCAATAGAGCAACCAACTCCGCCGGTACCCGAAACCACATCGCCCCCGCGGCCAAGACCGTCTGCCGCGCAAGTCGCCTCATGGCATCGCAGGATCGCCCTGCAGGTTGAGCGGCACAAAGGCTACCCAGCATCTGCGCGAGCGCGGCACGAGACAGGGACAGCTGAACTCGCATTTACCCTCGACCGAAACGGAAAAGTTCTGGCGAGCCGGGTGGTCCGGACCTCGGGTTTCGCGGCTCTTGATCAGGAAACAATCGACACGGTGCGGCGCGCGCAGCCTTTCCCACCGCCGCCGCCGAACATGCCCGGCGAAACCTTCGATTTCACGGTGCCCATTCGATTCAACATTCGCTAGACCGAAAGCAAATGGTTCACGATGAAAAATAGACCCCATCCAATCGTGCGCCCAGTACAATTGGCGATGGGTTCTGGTTCGACCATGTACAGATGCGCTGCAATTATCACCGTATTATTGATGGTGGTGGCTTTTACGACCGCGGCAAAAACTGGCACCCCAGCTCGTGTGCCTTTGCCGCCGAGCAATCCTTTGAAAAACACCGAGCAAGAAAAAAAGCAGAATTCGAAGCCAGCGATGGATCTATTCTCACAGAAGAAGCTACCAAGTCTCGGCAGCGCAATGGCTATCGGCTACTACCCGCGCGGCTGTCTTCAAGGGGGCGTCGAGCTTCCGACGACAGGCTCAAATTGGCAGGTGATGCGTGTGTCTCGTAATCGTAATTGGGGCCATCCAGAACTAGTGCAATTCTTGGAACGGTTCGCGCCGCTGGCCGCGGAAGCTACCGGCTGGAAAGGAATATTGATCGGGGATATGGCGCAGCCGCGCGGCGGTCCGCTTCCGACCGGACATAGAAGCCATCAAATCGGGCTCGATGTCGATATCTGGTTTATGCCGATGCCTGATCGGGTCTTGAGTACAGAAGAACGTGAAAAAATTTTGGCTCCCAACGTGGTTACAGCCGATGGAAAGCGCGTCAATGAGAAACTTTGGAGTGCCGCCCACATCGCGTTTATTCGAACAGCGGCCGAACAGCCTCAGGTGGAGCGGGTTCTAGTCAATGCCGCGATTAAAAAGGAGTTATGCCGCGTCAAAAGCACAAAGGATGAAGCTTGGATGTCCAAGGTTCGCCCTTGGTATGGACACGACGACCACATCCACGTGCGTCTAAAGTGTCCTGCTGATTCACCAGATTGTCGCGCACAGCCGTCAGTTCCAAAGGGCGATGGTTGTGATAAGTCGCTCAACTATTGGTTCGCCGATTGGATCTTACGTCTCATAATTCCCAACGTCGTTTCACCGTTCGCCAAAGGCCTGAAACTTAAAGATTTGCCACCCGCTTGCGCCGCTGTTCTGAACGCACCGGCAAACCCGGGCAGTGCGGCGACGGGCGGGGGCTCGGGGCCGAGGTGAGAATGTCCGCTTTGGGTCATGTGTGGACGGCGCCTTGGCAAGAACTTTCTGACGTTGCGCAGCATTGGTCGGGTGCGGTCATGTGTCCGGCCTGTTTGTGCGGCGGGTTAGGCCGCTGGCCCTAATGCTCTGCGCGGATCGGGTCCCAATCAAAAACACGCACTTTAAAGTGCGCTGACCCAAACGGGTTCTCCCGATCCCCGGAACGACCGTATCTGCATTACGTCGTTATGCCCTCGCCAATTCCTTCAAAACTTCAAACGCCGTCATCGTTGCCTGGCCTCACCTCCTTGTCGCTCTCGCTTCGCGCAACCACCCTATAGCACTCTTGATGCCGCCGAGGGGGCGCCGTCCACAGCATCAAAAGCAGACATTTGCACCGCACCAGCCGATGTCCGCTTTACTCTCAATAGCGACCGCGAAAGCGGATTCCCGCAAAAGGCCATGTCCGCTTTGCCCCCAAAAGCGGACATGTGCGGTGCACTAACTCATGTCTGCTTTGTGCCAATAGCGGACATACCGACCACGGTGTCGTGACCGTATCGCTCATTGAGGTCCGCTCTAGGACAAACAGTTACCCGGCGTTGTTGACGCATGAGCGCGTATGCTAACGTGCTGCGATCATCGGCCATGCCGCGGGGGTTCCAGATGACCGCAATCGCCGCATTTTTTTCATCGCTACACAAAACGTTGGTAGCAGGTGTCGTTCTGCTGATCGTTTTGATTGTTTTGGTCGGCCTTGTTACCGGCCAATTCATCAAATTCGACAATCCCTGGTGGCTGTTCTTCTGGCGTTGGCTGCACATCCTGGCCGGCATCATGTGGATGGGCCTGCTCTGGTACCTGAATTTCGTGCAGACCCCGACCGTACCGAAGATTGAGCCGGCAGAGCATCGCGCCGCGATCACCAAGTTCATCGCGCCCAATGTGCTGTTCTGGTTCCGCTACTCCGCGCTCGCCACGGTTGTCTTTGGCCTCATTCTGGCTTTCCAGAAGGGCTACCTGATCCAGGCGCTGACATTCCATAAGCCCGTCTACACGATCGGCATCGGCATGTGGCTTGCACTGGTCATGGCGTTCAACGTCTGGTTCATCATCTGGCCGAACCAGAAGAAGGTTCTGGGCCTAGTGCCCGCCACGCCCGAAGAAAAGACTGCGGCGGCGCGGCTGGCCGGCATGACTTCGCGTATTAACACTATGCTCTCGATTCCGATGCTGTACTGCATGGTCGCGCAGCAGAACGGCGGGCTCTGACCGGGGGTATGCTCAGCACCGAGAATTGGAGGGGGCTCACGAGGTGTCCTTACTCAATAATCTTCGCCGGTACATTGATCACCGCGGCTGGCAGGTCCGTTAGGTGCCAAAAGCGGAGCAACACTTTACCGACCCAAACCCGAGAAATTTTAGCACTTGCACGCTGAAATGCAGCATGCCTAGAGTTGACCAGGTTCAATCCCGGCCGCATCTCGTATCTCAGAGCGTGCCATGGCCAAACCAGCTGTCATTCTCGTTGGTGGCGACAAGGGTGGCGTCGGCAAGACCACCGTCGCCCGCACCTTGATCGACTATTTCGGCGCCAATCAGACGCCGACCCGGGCCTTCGATACCGATTCGCCGCGCGGCACACTCAAGCGTTTCCATCCCGACGTGACCAAAGTCGTGGACGTGACCTCGGCTTCCGATCAAATGAAGATTTTCGACACGCTGGGCAGCGCCAACGCCAAGGTGACGGTGATCGACGTGCGCGCTGGGCTGCTGTCGTCTACGCTGCGGGCGCTGAGCGATATCGGCTTCCTCGAGTTGGTCAAGAAAGGCCAGATTGCCTTCGCCGTGTTCCACATCCTCGGTCCCTCGATCACTTCACTCGAGGAAATTGCCGAGACCGCCCGCTTCGTCGGCGACGCCAACCACTTCCTGGTCAAGAACCACATCAACGAGACCCCGTTTTTCGAGTGGGATCCGGCGACCTACAAATCATATTTCAAGCGCATCAAGGACGCCCAGGAGATCACCATTCCAAAGCTCAACGAGATGGCTTGCGAGCAGGTGGAAGTGGCCGGCGTACCCTATGTCTCGTTCGTCGCCAACAAGAATGCCAAAGGCGAGGTGGTCAATAATTCGTTCGTGCTGCGCGGCTATGTGCGCCATTGGCTCGGCCAAGTCTGGGGCGAATTCGACCGCGTCAAGCTGCTCGACTTGGTCTCACCGAAGTTGGAAAGGAACCTCCGCCAGGTCGCGGGCTAGCGCGTTCTTAAGCCGAGCCGAAGCGCGGTCGGCGTCTCGTCCGCGAGCAAGAAATGGCACACAACCGACCCGCTGTTCCTCAGTAGGAGCGATGTCCGCTTTGGGTCAAAAGCAGACATTTGCACCGCAAAAAGCCATGTCCGCTTTACCCTCAAAAGCGGACATGTGCG
The DNA here is from genome assembly GCA_963718035.1 of uncultured Alphaproteobacteria bacterium. GTDB lineage: Bacteria > Pseudomonadota > Alphaproteobacteria > Rhizobiales > Xanthobacteraceae > Pseudolabrys. The sequence continues at coordinate 16,175 of CAVQYD010000055.1, forward strand.
GTGCAACTAGGGATGTCCGCTTAGTGCCATTAGCAACCGACGCACCGCAGCAAACAGCATCCCTATTCGATTACGCCTTGTGACCCCCGGTGTCCGGATCTGGCGACGCTAAACTTTCGTTTGTCATCGCTCGTATCCGCATCGGCTTCAATGCCACCAATGCCAATATAGCCGCGACGATATTGAGTACCGATGCCGCCACGAATACAGCCGTCCAGCTTCCGGTCGCCATGGTCAGCACGTTGGCGAATGGGACCAAGAGAGCGGCTACCCCCTTGGCCGTGTAGAGCATGCCGTAATTCGCGGTCGCGAATTTTCTGCCATAGATGTCAGTACAGGTTGCTGGGAACAGCGCAAAGATCTCGCCCCAGGCGAAGTACACCAGTCCCGACAATAGCACGAACAATATTGGACTGTTCGCGAATAAGAGCAGCGCGTAGATGCCGATGCCTTCCAAAAAGAAGGCGATGAACATCGTGTGCTCACGGCCAATCTGGTCGGACACCCAGCCGAAAAATGGCCGCGACAAGCCATTGAGAACGAGACCAAATGACAATGCAAAACTGAGTGCCGGCATGGTCAGTCCAAGAATTGATACCGGGACATTGTCGATTGCGAAGTCCCTAGCGACGGGAGCGAGTTGGGCCGTCGCCATCAGACCGCTGGTTCCAACCATCACGAACATCGCGTACATCAGCCAGAATGCCGGTGAGCTCAGTACATCCGAAGGCGCATAATCACGTTTGGCTTGCTGTACCGGCAGGAGAACCAGAACTGCAACCTCGGCCTGCCGCGGCGCGCGCAACAGCAGTGCGATAACCATGACCACGACACCTTGTCCAAGTCCGAACCACAGGAAGGCAGCCTCATAGCCACTTGATTGGATTACGTTGGCGATGGGTACAACTGTCAGGGCCGAGCCGGCGCCAAAGCCGGCGGCCGTCAGTCCGGCGGCAAGGCCGCGTCGGTCTGGGAACCACTTGAGTGCGTTACCGACAGTCGCGCCGAAGATCGGGCCCGCGCCCAAGCCGGCGATTACCGCGGCGATGTAGAGCAGGGTCAAGGAGTTGGCGACGGAATTTATAACCCAGGCGGTCGCGATGAGCGCTCCGCTGCCGCAGACCATGATCCTTGGGCCGAAACGATCGATCAAGTAGCCCGCGAAAGGTACCACCCACGATTCCGTCACGATGTAAATCGTGAAGGCCACCTGAATTGCCGCCCTGCCCCAGTGGTACTTCTGGTCGATCGGATTGATGAACAGCGTCCAACCGTATTGTAGGTTGGCGATCGTCACCATGCAGATGATGCCGAGGACGAGTTGGCGCCACCGTGTCCATTCGGACACTACTGCTCGAACCTCCAACCTTCGCGACGTTGCGGTGATCTCTCAATCCCCAGTAATGTTGTCATTATCGCATGTAGCACGCACGCTAATATGATCCCACCGATGCTCCAAGCCTCTTTCGCCAACAACTTTTGCAACAATATGCACCTCTAGCAAATGTCCGCTCGGTCAAAGGCGAACGTGACGCTTTTCTAATTGCAATGTCTACTTTACCCCCAAAAGCGGACATTGCCGCTTTACTCGATCACTTCGTCCGCACGGCCCAGCAGCGAGAGCGGAATGGCGAGACCAAGCGTCTTGGCGATCTTGAGGTTGATGACGAACTCAACTTTCACGGACTGCTGGACTGGCAGATCGGCGGGATTGGCGCCGTTTAGAATTTTGCCGGCATAGATGCCTGCTTGGCGATATGCATCGGCAAAACTGGATCCGTAGCTCATCAGTCCGCCGGACGTGGCGAACTCACGCAACGGGTAAATCGCAGGCAGCGCGTGGCGCGCCGCAAGTGCGACGAGTTGACGTGGCCGAGTGATGAAGAACGGATCGATGTCAACGCACAGCGCGCCGACTCCCTTTTGAGCGAGCGTGGCGAAGGCTGTCTCAAAGTCGTTATCGGTGCGGGCTTGAACGACAGACAGTTTTCGCCCAAGCGCATCCGCTGCTGCTTGCACGTCTCTCGTGTCGGCCACGGCATTCGGATTGATCGGATTCACGAGGAAGCCGATCGAAGCTGCCTTGGGAACCGTCTCGTGCAGCAGCTCGAATTGCTTGGGCAACAGACTATTGGCCAAGAAGCTCACGCCGGTAATATTCCCGCCGGGCCGATTGAGGCTGGCGACAAGTCCAACCTTGATGGGATCGGCGCCAATCACGAAGACGATCGGAACGGTTGTGCTCGCCGCCTTCGCGGCGCGTGTCACAGGAGTGGCACCGGTAAGGATCACAGCCGCCTTGCGTTGGATCAAATCGGCCACCAGCGCCGGCAGCCGATTGTAGTCGCCTTGCGCCCAGCGGTATTCAATCGTCACACGCTTTCCCTCGACGTAGCCGGTCTCGCTCAGTCCATGCCTGAACGCCGCTACGTAGGGGTCAAACCCCTCTGGTGACCAGCCGTCCAAAAACCCGACCATCGGCATCGCCGGCTGCTGCGCGCGCGCGGCAAGCGGCCAAGCAGCTGCTGAGCCAGCAATGATTTTTATGAAATCTCGCCGGCGCACGTAACCATCCCCCAAGGCCAAGGACGACGCCAGTTCGGATCAAAGCCTAAACAGATTTAAGTGTGATGGTAAGGGGTGCGACCGATGTCCGCTTTGGGTCAAAAGCAGACATGTGCAGTGCACCCATGCATGTCCGCTAAGTGCCAATAGCGGACATGGTCTGGATCATGCGGCGCGTTCAACCCGCGTATCGATTTCAGTGCGCAGCATCGTAAAATCAATGGGTTTGGTCAGAAGAGCTTCAGCGCCATTCTCCAAGGCTTTGCGCTTGGTCTCGGCGTCGCCATAGGCGGTGATCATAATTACCGGAACGTCGGGCCGTATTGCTTTGGCTTTTGGCAGCATTTCAAGGCCGCTCATCCCCGGCATGTTGATGTCGGACAAGATCAAGATGATCGATACGCCCGCTGCATCAGCGATGCGCTCAAGCGCCGCCGGAGCCGACTGGGCAAAGTCCATCGTGAAACGGCCAGAGCGGATATCGTGCCGGAACTGCTGGCGGAACAGCAGCTCAACGTCAGGCTCGTCATCGACCACAAGAATGAGAAGGTTCACGATCGATCTCCTGATTTGGCAATGGTTGCAGCGACACGCGGCAGAATGATTCTGAACTCGGTGAATGCGCCAGGTTGCGTATCGACCTCAATAGACCCGCCATGTTGCTTGACGATGACGTCGTGACTGATGGATAGGCCGACGCACGGCCCCCAGTTCTGTGGAACCGGGAGCCGCGGCTTAAAACGCGCCCAGGTCACAGGTGGGGACACCGGGGATGCCTGGGTTGAGAATTAGACATAAGCAGCGGCGCCGACTTAACTAGGCCAATGCGCGCATGCGGCGCTCAGTTGCCATGCGCTGCGCGCTGCGACATTCCCCCACTCAAAGGACCAAAGTCCGCTTTACCCCCGAAAGCAGACATTCGGAGCTGCCGTCGAAATGTCCGCTAAGTGCCAGAAGCGGAAGTGGCTAGCCTTATTCGATCACCTTATCGGCCCGGGCGAGCAGCGTTTTGTACACACAGCGGTGGCGGTTGGCATCTTTGCGCATTGGCCGTATCTTCTCACGTCACATAGGAGTTTGAGTATGGCCAAGGGCACCGTGAAGTGGTTCAACCCGACCAAAGGGTACGGATTTATTCAACCAACGGGCGGGGGTGGGAAGGACGTTTTCGTTCATATCTCGGCCGTTGAAAAGGCGGGCCTAAGCACCCTCAATGAGGGGCAGACTGTTGAGTACGAAGAAGTACCCAACAAGGGCAAAACATCGGCAGAGAATTTGAAGGTCGTGTAACCGGCAAGGCCAACACATTCGGGCGTAGCCGAAACGCGGCAATGCCAGCCACTAGTGAACTGACTTCGCCCCGTAAGGCTCTGTGGTCGACAATCTCGGACATCCGATCCGCCTGAATGGCGTCCAACTCGGCGCATCGCTGGCGGCCGCGCCTAAGCCACGCATTGCAGATGGAAAGTTATCCGAAATTTCATAATGAAGTCGGGGTGCCGATCGTGCGCATTGGCTGCCGTGAGTTCAAGTGCATTGGGGATAAGCCGCCGCAAGATCACCCACACGTCTACCTCAATATGGGCGATGCCAACGAGATCGTTTGCCCGTATTGCTCGACGCTATTCCGTTTTGATCAGAGCTTGGGCGCACATGAAGCTGACCCGGCAGATTGTGCTTACGGTGACGTGGGCTGAGAATTTTATCGGCCAGAATTGGAATTACCGCCGGATAGCGAAGCGGCGCCGCTTAGGCGGAGTGTTCAAACGGCTTGACTTCGCCCTGTTGGAGTTGAAGGTCGTCCATCTCTCTATCAGTCAAGGGTCTTTCGAGCCGGACCGCGTGACTGAGATGAGCCTTGCAGTATTCGACGACTAGACCGTGAGCGTCGCTAGTATCGCTGACACGGACTGCGTACCAATCTGTGCGCTCAGTTGTTTGCACCGACACCAGCCAGCCCTTTGAGGGAGTGTCTGGAGGAGCGGGCATCGCCATCGGCATCACTTTCCTCTACGCCGAAATCAAGGACATTCAGGGGCAATTACTTCAAGGGTCAAAAGCTGGTCGAACATTGATTCCGTTGTCCGCTTTGGGTCATTAACAGACATTCCGCGATGTCCATGTCACGTCCGCTTTATCCCCAAAAGCGGACATTCACGTTCAGTCACCGACTTATGAGGAACCCTGATTTCATCGAAAGGTTGGGCGCTCAATCGGCAGAGGGTTCGCCATTTCTTTCATCGGAGCTACTACACTGCCGTCGGCCAGTTGGCCTCTCACGATAGGAGACTTGCGATGCCGCTGCAGCGAGGTGAGGTGCAGGGCTACGATTTCAATCGGATGGCCGTTGAGTTCACGATGGTCAATCAGGGCAAGGTAGTTCCGTGCTCGATCAGTACAGCGGCGATGGACGATCTCGAAGGCAGGCGTGACGTGAAGTCAGATCAGCGCATAGATCAGTTTATGCGGTTGCGCGAAATAATTGAGGAGCGAGCATCGCGTAAGTTCTTCGAAGACCAGGCTCAAGCCGACCGGCCCGTGGTATTGCGATCCAACGATTTCTCAGCATGATGCTTTCATAGTCTTGGCGCCCGTTGAACGGACGCCGATGTCCGCGTCCGCTTCTCCCTCAATAGCGAAATTCAGCGCAAACCTCGGTAACCGTCCCATTTTCATGAAGAAAGTTCGCTGCTGTGTGAGCGACCTCACATACGAGGTCGCGGCACGGCCAATACATTATCGGCAATACGAATCGCCATGTGCCCGATTAAAGGGAGCGTCAAATGTCACGCGAATTCGATTCCGGCCGCATTGAGCAAGTTATCATGCTCGCCGGGTTGGCGTTGTTTCTCGTACTTGCCACCGTCATACCCGCCTGACCCCAAGGCGCTTGGAAGCGGACATGGTTGGGCCGGGCTTGGCGGTCACGCGACGCAAATGTAGCTGACGACCCTGATCCGACGTTCGGTCATTAGCGGACATTTCGCGGCTCAACAGTCATGTCTGCTTCGCGCCCGAAAGCGGACATTCATCGGCGCGGTTTCGGCGGGGGCAACGATGGCAGTTCACCAAAAAGTTGTCGGAATTCATGCTCGCCGATAAGTCGCGCCTTGGTGTAGGCCTCGGTGTGACTAATTTCTTTCCACGCACCTTCCACAAACGACCAAGCGCGGGTCTCACCGACGATTGTCGGCACGCCGGCATAGTCATTTCGGACCGGAAGGCTTAGGGAGGGCCTTTAAGGTCCGACATGGCGGCGGAAAGATCGAGTTGGACCGAAGTCCAATATGTCCGCTTTGGGTCAAAAGCAGACATTTGCAGTGCAAAATGGAATGTTTGCTTTACCCTCGAAAGCGGACATTCGTCTGAGGTAAGCGGCGAGGCAGGCACATGTTGCATCGGCTGACCATCATTGCGGTGACACTTTTTTCGGTCTTCGCCGGCGATCGGATCGCGGCGCAGGAGGCGATCGGTACGGTCAGCCGCATACTGGGAGAGGCGAACGCAACGCGCGGCGGTACCGCACGGGCGCTCAGCCTCAACATGTCCGTCATTCTCAACGAGACCGTATCGACCGGGTCGGGAGGGCGGCTGGAAGTCACCTTCAAAGACAACACGCGGGTGACGCTCGGCGAGAACGCGAAGCTCACGCTCGATCGGTACGCCTTCAACCCCGCCGCAGGGCGCAGAAAAATCAGCTTCAGGGTTGTCGGCGCCTTTCGATTTGTCTCCGGCAAATTGTCGAAGCTGGTGCGCTCCGACGTGAATGTGACGACGCCTGCTGCGGCAATCGGCGTCCGCGGGACGGAATTTTTGGCCGGGCCGATCGATGATCAGGCCCTAGGCGTGTTCCTTGTCGAAGGTGTCGTGCGCGTGTCGAACGCCGCAGGCGCGCGTATTCTGAGCCGGCCCGGCCAAGGAACCAATATCGCCAGGCCGGGAGCAGCGCCCGGGCCCGTCACACTGTGGCCGCAGGACAAGGTCAACCGCGCGATCGCGACTGTGACGTTCCAGTAGCGCACATATTTCAAGCTAAGCTGGTTGATAGTGCGGACGCCACGTATGTCCGCTTTGGGTCAAAAGCAGACATGTGCAGCGCACAAGCCGATGTCCGCTTTGTGCCAATAGATGGGGTAATCGGCCGGCGTTGTTGTGGATAGCTGAAGATTTTGGGTGCTGCGCTTCAGGCTGATGGTGAAACGAGGTCACCGTGGTTACGGCCTCAAGCATCAGAAGGAGAAGCGCAGCATGGAGCATTTTGCCGGACTGGACGTCTCAGTCAAGGAAACGAGCATCTGCATTGTGGATGACACGGGCAGGATCGTTCGCGAAGCCAAGGTTGCGAGCGAACCCGGAGCTCTGCTGCAGGTGCTGAAGAACAATGCCTATCACTTCAAGCGGATTGGACTGGAAGCCGGGCCACTGTCGCAGTGGCTTTACAGCGCTCTCGCTGAGTCGGGCTTGCCGGTGATCTGCGTCGAGACGCGGCACATGCGAGCGGTGTTGCAGGCGCAGATCAACAAGACCGACCGTAACGATGCCCGCGGTATGGCGCAGATGATGCGGGCGGGACTTTATCGTCCGGTGCATGTGAAGACGTTACGCAGCCAGAAGCTGCGCATGCTGCTGACCCATCGCAAGCTGCTGCAGTCGAAGGCCATCGCCGTCGAGAATGACCTGCGCGGAACCTTGCGTAACTTCGGCCTCAAGGTCGGGATCGTTGGCAAGCTGAAGTTCGAGGCGCGCATCAAGGAACTGGTCGAGAATCTCCCCGATCTGGCCATCCTGGTCGAGCCGCTGCTCGTCGTCCGCCGAGTGCTGCGCGAACAGATCGCCGTGCTGCACCGCCGCGTGCTGGCCATCGTGCAGGACGATGCGGTGTGCCGGCGCCTGATGACGACCCCGGGTGTTGGTCCGGTGGTGGCGCTGACATTCCGCGCCACCGTCGATGTGCCCGCGCGCTTTCGAAACTCCAAGGCAGTCGGGGCGGTATTGGGTCTGACCCCGTCCAGGTATCAATCGGGCGAGATCAATCGAACCGGCGCGATATCAAAATGCGGGGACGAGATGATGCGAGTGATGCTCTACGAAGCGGCCCAGAGCATGCTGGTACGCTCAGCCAAATGGTCCTGGCTCAAGGCCTGGGCGATGCAGATCGCCAGGCGCCGCGGCATGAAGAAGGCAATCGTCGCGCTGGCGCGTCGCTTGGCTGTCATCATGCACCGCATCTGGGTTGACGGCACCGAGTTCCGCTGGAGCAAGAACGCTGTTGCAGCGTGAGCGCTGTACATAATCAAACCGGATAGGAGAAACACGAGTTCCACCTCGCGGTGGCATGATGTCCCTCACGGGACGATGGATGAGGTGAGTTCGCAATGTCCGCTGGACCTGCCGTTCGTCTGACGGCAAGGCCGCCCAATAGATTGTTCCACCTCGTTCTCGAATCCCATGATGGAAGGGCCTTGGTGCCGATTCCGAAGAGAAGCACGAGCCCGTGAGTGACATCGACACTGTGGTCGTGGACAGTCTGAAAACGCTTGACCCCAATCGGCCGATTAGAGAAGCGGACATTCGCGCTTGCTGCGTCGAACCAAGGCACGACCTGATGCCGCGCGCGGTCGCGAACTGTTGATGATGTAGGACGTGGGGGTAGTCGTAATATCGGGGCCGCTCTCGTCCCCTAGAGAGCGCGGCCCCGATCTCTTCCCCGTCCCCACTATCCCCGAGGTCGGGGCCGACATTCCTACAATGATTTGTGGCCGTTCGGTGGACGCAAAGCAGTTGCGGTTACAAATCTTGTGAATTGTTGCTGCGAGGGCACATATGCACGCAAACAATACAGCCCCCATGAACACGAGGATTAGCAGGAGGAATGACCGCGTCTAATCGCGATGTCCGCTGTTACTTCAAAAGGGGACATTTGCGGTGCAACAGCCCATGTCCGCTTTGTGCCAATAGTGGACACAGCGTGACGACAAACTCGGGCGCGATTTCTCGCTCAAGCAGCGCTATCGATAACCTGCTTGGCGGTGTTATCTAGGACAATAGGTGCATCGAAATATTGAAACTCAGGGCTAGCACCAAACACAGATTTTATACGATCTTGGAAGGCTGGTCCGTGAGCCTGTTTTGCGGCTTCGATGTTCTTCCACAAGTACACGCCGCCACCACGCCGCGAACTCTCGTCAAACAAAAAGGCCTTGTGGACCAAATTCGGATTGCCTTGCCACGCAGGGACAGTCGCCCTGAACTTGTGCAGAATTTCCTCCCGGCTCATACCCTCCGGCATTTTCCACAGCACGATTTCTGTAATCATGATGGTCGCTCCCGTGACGCGACGCAGCATACGTTTGCAAACTACGGTACGCCACCAGCCCGACGGCACCAAATGGCAAATACACGGTGTCCGCTTTGGGTCATTAGCGGACATTTTGCGACACGGAAGCCATGTCCGCTAAGTGCCATGTGTGGACGGCGCCGAGTTGGCAAGAGCTTTCTTCACGTTTGCAGATTGGTCGGTGCAGCCATGTGTTCGGCCTTTGCGTGCGGCACACGGGGCCGCTGGCCATAATGCCCTCCGCGGATCAGGTCCCGATCAAAAGCACGCATTCGACCATGCGCTGGCACAAGTGGGTTGTCCTGATCGCCGGATCGACCGGCTCTGCATTACGTGCTGTTCGCCCTCCCAACCTTCACATCACGCCAGATAGCCCGACGCGATCTCGTTTATGCGGCAAGCGCGACGGGTTCCTTGTAGCGCTCGCCCCTGGCCATCAGCACCCAGACCATCCGCGCAATCTTGTTGGCGAGTGCGATGGCGGCGATCTTGGTCGGCCGCCGCGCCAACAATGCCGTGAGCCACGGCCGATGCCTGGGGCCGTGGATCTTCGCATAGCGAATGACGGCGAGCGCGCCGGCCATGAACAGGCTGCGCAGATAGCGGTCGCCTTGTTTGCTGATACTCCCGAGCCTGTCCTTGCCCCCGCTCGAGTGCTGCTTCGGCACCAGCCCAATCCAGGCCGAGAAGTTGCGGCCTGAGCGAAAGGCCTTGGGGTCAGCGATGCTGGCGACCAGGGCGGTGGCCAGCACTGGGCCGACGCCGGGGATCGCATCGAGCCGCCTGCTCGCCTCATGCGATCGATGCCAAGCCATGATCAAACGGTCGAACTCCAGAATCTGCTCCTTGAGCCTGCGCAGTTGAGCCCCAAGTGCTGCGAGACACGCACGCGCTATCACAGGAACTCGCTCGTCAGCTGGATTGGCGACGACATCGAGTAGCGTCTCGACACCCTTGCGTCCGACCGGCGCGACAATCCCGAACTCGGCCAGGTGAGCCCGGATCACATTGATCACCGCGGTCTGCTGGCGGATGAACAGATGCCGCGTGCGATGCAGCGTCAGGCCGCTCTGTTGCTCGGGCGTCTTGGTCGCGACAAACCGCATATTCGACCTGGTCACCGCTTCGCAGATTGCCTCCGCGTCTGTGGCATCATTCTTCTGCCGTTTGACGTAGGGCTTCACGTAGGCCGGTGGCATCAGTTTTACAGTGTGGCCGAGCGCCTTGAGCTCACGCGACCAGTGATGCGACGAGGCACAGGCTTCGATGCCCACCAGGCATGGTGGCAGCTTCTCAAAGAACGCCAGCACATAACGCCGCTTCAACTGACGGCGGATGACCACCTGGCCCGCGGCATCAACGCCATGCACCTGAAATACCGACTTCGCAATATCGAGACCGATCGTGCTAACCTCGCCCATGGACGGCTCCCCTCAATGTGGTTCGCTTCACGCAACCACCCTATGGCACTTTCGATGCCGCAGAGTGGGCGCCGTCCACAGCATCAAAAGCGGACATTCTCTCGGACTGCGACGTTCGCTCTTCCACGAAAGTGTGGAACTGGTCAGCGCCTAAACGCGGCTTTTCGGGCCCGGCAATTGAGACGCATCTAGCCCGAGTTCCTCGCAGGCGCGGCGCACGATCCGGGGATCAAGTGATTGGCGCGGGCCTTCGAGCGGAATCCGAGTGCTCCGCCCCTCGCGATGCACTGTAATCTCGCCGTGGCCCTCGTGTCCCCGTGGGTGCTCGCCAGCATCGACCCGGCACCCGTGCTCGACCAACCATGTTCGGAATGTTGCGATTTCCACTGCTCGCTCCTGTTTGCTTACACCGGGCCGCTTGACCCCCAAAAGCGGAATACTTTCAAACATCCGCTATCGGTACTTCGTCGATCTTATGGCCGTGTGCATCCACGATGGTGACGAACCATCCGCCCCAATCCCATCCCGGCATGACCGCGCCGTGTTTGAGGCCACGTGCCAGCGTTACCGCATCCTCGCGAGCGGCAGCATTGCCTGAGAGATCAATGCCTTTGTGATTATTCAGAACTTGTCTTCCGTCGGTGAGGTGAAAGTAGTAACGCGGCATTGCGAAATGATCCCTATTTACGTCGCAAACCAAGAACGGCCCCAGCCGTTGGCGAAGCTGAGGGGCGTCGTTGAGCTAGGGCCGCCCTGAGCGCGGGCTGAGAATGCCCGCGCGGCCGGTCTATGTAGCAAATTGGACAGCACTGGTTTTGATTTAGCGCAAACGATGGAAGCGTCTACTAGACGCGGACAATCCGAGCCATCATTGCTCAATTTTTCGGCGCGCATCCCAAAACTCATAGAGCGCCAACGCCACTATCAGCACACGTACGATAACGAAATAGGGCTCACATCGAACAGTGTGTCCAAGACCTTAAGGAGCTAACCGAACGGCTGGATTGATTAGCGCCGGATTCGAATTAGGACGCTACCGGAAGGCAAACGCAGCACTCCGGCCAGATTGCGCTACGTGGCTCGCCCATGTCCGGCTTTGGGTCAGAAGCGGACATGTGCAGTGCAGTGCACTAGCCGATGTCCGCTAAGTGCCCTAAGCAGACATTGCGCCGACGGCCCATATTAAAAAAGGTGGTAGGGAATGCGGGCGCTCAGCGCACCAGTTGCGACATCGCCTTCGCTGAGACGACCGGCCGCTGCGCGGCCTCGGCGATGGCTATGCCAAGACCCTTGGCCATGCAGGCATAGCCCCAGTCGTTCATATGCAGCCCGTCGGGCGACACGAACGTCTCAAACGCCATGTGATCGACTTCGCTCCAGCGCTTCATAACATTGAAACGGGGGAACAGGTCGACGTCTTCCCGCTTCGCGGTCGCGGCGATCAGTTCGACCATGCCCGCGACGCCCGCCTTCACGATTACCTTCGGCGCGAATTGCGGATCGATCAGCACGGCGTCGGCATGGATGGCGTGGATCTTTTTGAGGCCGTCGCGGATCGAGGTCTCGTGGACGCTGAGCTTGTCATCGCGGATGACCGAATTAGTGCCGAGCTGCCACAACACCAGGTCGGGATGCTCGGCGAGTACGCTGGTGTCGAAGCGCTTGAGCATGTCGCCGACTTCTTCGCCACCGACGCCGCGATTGATCACGGTGATCGAATGGTTGGGAAAATGCTGCTTAAGCTCGACCGCCAGCCGATTCGGATAACTCGCCGCCGCCGAGCTTGCGCCAGCCCCGGCCGTCGATGAAGAACCGATGGCGACGATGGTGATCCGCTCTTCGGTCACCAGTTTATGCGCAAAGCGCGCCAGCGGGTTGGCGAGCCGCACCTGATCGAGAGAGACGTTGCAGCCTGATACTGGTGCCTGCGCGCGCGCCGGGAGCACCAGGCCGACGAGCACGGCCGGCAGTAGCAGCCACCACATGGCTTTTTGGGCTCGGTGCATTGTTTACCAGAACATAGAAAATTAGAAGTCCATGCCGCCCATGCCGCCGCCCGGCATCGCCGGAGCGCCTTGGTTCTTTTTCGGCACTTCGGCGACCATGGCCTCGGTGGTGATCAGCAGACCGGCAACCGACGCCGCACCCTGGATCGCCGAACGCACGACCTTGGTCGGGTCGATAATGCCTTTGGTGACGAGGTTGCCGTATTCGCCAGCCTGCGCGTCAAAGCCGTAGGAGTACTGGTCCTTGTCCATGATCTTGCCGACAACGACCGAGCCATCGGCGCCGGCATTGGTCGCGATCTGACGGGCAGGCGCCTGGATCGCCTTGCGCACGATGTCGATGCCGTGCTTCTGGTCCTCGTTTTCTGGGCGAAGGCGCTTGAGCGCCTCGGCCGAACGCAGCAGGGCGACACCGCCCCCCGGCAAGATGCCTTCCTCGACCGCGGCGCGGGTCGCGTGCATCGCGTCATCGACGCGATCCTTGCGCTCCCTCACCTCGACTTCGGTGGCACCACCGACGCGGATCACAGCGACGCCGCCGGCGAGCTTCGCCAGCCGTTCCTGCAGCTTCTCCTTGTCATAGTCGGATGTGGTCTCCTCGATCTCAGCCTTGATCTGCGCAATTCTGGCCTCAATATCGGCCTTCTTGCCTGCACCGTGCACGATGGTGGTGTCCTCCTTGTCGATCATCACTTTCTTGGCGCGGCCAAGCATGTTGATCGTGACGTTCTCGAGCTTGATGCCGAGATCTTCACTGATCGCCTGGCCGCCGGTGAGAACCGCGATGTCCTGCAGCATGGCCTTGCGGCGATCGCCGAAGCCAGGTGCTTTCACTGCGGCCACTTTGAGTCCGCCGCGCAGCTTGTTGACCACGAGGGTCGCAAGTGCTTCGCCCTCGACGTCCTCAGCTATGATGATGAGGGGCTTGGAGGTTTGCACGACCGCCTCCAGCAAAGGCAGGAGCTCCTGAAGTCCCGATAGTTTCTTTTCGTAGATGAGAAGGTAGGGATCCTCCATCTCGACCCGCATCTTGTCAGCATTGGTGACGAAGTAGGGTGAGATGTAGCCGCGATCGAACTGCATGCCTTCGACCACGTCCAGTTCGGTCTCAAGGGACTTCGCCTCTTCGACCGTGATCACGCCCTCGTTGCCGACTTTCTGCATCGCCTTGGCGAGGAAGTCGCCGATTTCGCGATCGCCGTTGGCGGAGATGGCGCCAACCTGGGCGATCTCTTCGTTCGACGTGACCTTCTTCGAGTTTTTCTTCAGGTCCTCGACGACAGCGTCGACGGCGAGATCAACGCCGCGCTTCAGGTCCATCGGGTTCATGCCGGCGGCGACCGCCTTGGCGCCTTCCCGCACAATAGCGTGGGCGAGAACGGTCGCGGTGGTGGTGCCATCGCCGGCCTGGTCCGAGGTCCGAGACGCGACTTCACGTACCATCTGCGCGCCCATGTTCTCGAATTTATCTTCGAGCTCGATCTCCTTGGCGACGGTAACGCCGTCTTTGGTGATGCGGGGTGCTCCGTAAGACTTGTCGAGCACCACATTGCGACCCTTCGGGCCGAGCGTCACCTTCACCGCATTGTTGAGAATGTCGATCCCGTGCAACATTCTGTCGCGAGCATCGACTGAGAATCTAACTTCCTTGGCAGACATTTTTTCTACTCCTTGAATTCCCTGTTTCGGTGATGCGCTTAAGCGGCCTTCTTCTTGGCTACCGTCTCCTGCAACACGCCCATAATGTCGGACTCCTTCATGATCAGGAGATCCTGGCCGTCAATCTTCACCTCGGTGCCGGACCATTTGCCAAACAGCACGCGATCGCCCTTCTTGAGGTCGATCGGAATGAGCTTGCCGGCCTCGTCGCGGCCGCCCGGACCGACGGCAACAATCTCGCCTTGCGACGGCTTCTCCTGGGCGCTGTCAGGGATGAGGATGCCGCCAGCGGACTTGGCATCGGCATCAATGCGCTCGACAACAACACGATCGTGTAGTGGGCGGAATTTCATAAGTGTGCTCCAATATTTTCACTAGTGAGAAACGCGCGCCGCAAGCAGCGTGCGGATGTGCAGATACAGGTGCTCATGACACCCGCGCCAAACTCAACTAATTTGAGGTATTGTTGCGCCTGCCGACGGCACCAGTGCTGCCGCTGAAGGAAACGGAGACTTCGGTAGGTCCCCGATTTTTGGGCAACTCTCGGACAAGCTACTGCTTGTCCTTTGTTTATAAGTGGGGGTACCGGACGTAAAGCACAAGAGCGAGTGGAGAATTAAAGCGCTGAACCTTTTTGTCGACTGCGCCGAAGTGTATCGCCCGCGCGAACTTTCCGCAGCGAAGAATGGTCCGCTTTCGGGTAAAAGAAGCGGACGCCGCGCGCCCCTTGTCGGTATGTCCGCTAATGACCCGAGGCGGACTCTAGAGTGGTCAATTTTATACAGATTTCTATCGTGCACGAGCGTACGCTGTTGTAGACCGAACCGTCAGCTCAAAGCGGCCGGGCATTCAATCCAACTTTTTGACCGGCACCCAGTCGGGTGTCCGTTACCCTCGCTCCGAAACATGTCGGGCGAAAGGAGACGTCATGCAGTTACCTACATTCTTCCAAGGAGAGTCGCTAACTCGTCTCATGCAGGGAGTCGTCGCGGGCTTTCTCGCAACAGTCGTCATCGGCTTCGGATGGGGCGGATGGACCCTCGGAAATACGGCCACGAAAATGGCGGAGCAAAGTGCCAAAAACGCAGTTGTGTCTGTGCTCGCGCCAATCTGCGTCGATAACTTCCAGCACGCCACCGCGGCCAAGGCGACCTTGGCCGAACTTAAGGCGACCGATTCGTGGAAACAAGACACGTTCATCGCGAAGGGCGGCTGGGCAACGTTTCCTGGCATGGAAGCGCCTAATAACAACGTTGCCGAAGCTTGTGCCAAGATGCTCAACGCCTTGAAATAGTCGACAACCGGAAACATCAGCGCCGCTCCCTGCATTTCCAGCTCCACAGGAGTGCCCAATGCGCACGCACCGGTTTGGAAGAAAAATCAAACTTCCTGCGACAATCGCCATCAAGCATCAGATCAGAATGTTGATGGCTCTAGACGAGGTTAAGAAAGCAGAGGCCCAACTTATCGAACGGCCAGCATCGCGAGCTGTTCGCCATGGTACATTGCCGCTGTCCGCTTTGGGTCATGGCGACAAGTCCGTGCAAATTCCGCTCACTCCCACGTAGCTGCCGTATTTGCGAATGAGATTGGCGCAGTTACCAAACACGGCGACTAACTCATCGGGTCGCGCCTTATCCTAATATGGATTCCCTCGACGTATATGAACCCAATCCTGGTTCACCTGAAGCGGTGCCTTTGGGCTGCACCCGTTCTGCAATAACATCACGGTCGAAAGCGTCATGGCACGTTACAAGGGCCGACCGAGCGTCCAAACCATCGTGCGCGACTTCCCTCACGTCGTCGAAATTCGTATGGCGGTTGGAGGGCTGGGGAAGCGCTTAGATACGATGCATGAGTTTCATTCGCGCCGCGGAATTCGCGCACGCAATGGGCCGCATCGACACACCAATGGGCGAGACTTTATCAGTTGGTGCTTTGCCGATAGCCAGACGGCGGACACGTTCGCAGCGGAATTCGGAGGCAACCTGCTAACGCAAAAATCTCGTCGACAATGATGCCTATCCGCATGCCTCGTTGTCGCGTGGGCAAGCTTTTATTTTCCGCCAGCAAAGACATATCGAAGCGCCTGCCCAATGAGAAAAACTACAACAGCGGCTAGCACTCCAAAATAGAGAGGCCCTCCGTTGCCCGCGCTCCATGTCAGAAAGCCCCAAACGACAATTAGCAACGCGAGGCCAGTGCCCGCCCAACCGCAGACTTTGCCAAGACGTTCCAGCATGAATCAAACATATATCGGGCAGACGGTCGCGGCTATGCGGCGACTCGCGGTGTCTTGGTCCGCATGAGAGGGACATCGTGCCGTTTCGCGAGCACGCCAAACCTGTGGACAATCAGGTCAGTGAGCAATTTTATACAGACTCCTCATTCGAATTTGAGGAAACAGGATGGTTCGAAACACGAAAGCCAAGCGCCCAAATGTTTCGATTCAACTTTAAAAATATTTGCTGATCGAGCGTCCTCAAAACGCACCGAACAAGCGTCGGGCGAAGGGAACGTACATGCGATTTCAATATGCGTCGCTTAGATCCAAGCCGCCGATGCTCCAGCCGATAAACCCGTGCCCGGTATGCGGCGCGGAGACCACTCTTGCAGAGATTGAACCGCACCCTCTGCACGCCAATTTTGAAATTCATGGCTACCTCTGTGACCGGTGCGGGCCCACCAAGTCCTTGGTTGCGCTTCGCAAACCGCCGCTTCAATCGATGATGTAGTCCAACATTGGGGGCGTTTAGGGCAAGACAGAGGACGACGACAGCTGGGTGGGTGTAAGCGGCGAGGTTCCCTCGCAACTTTCCAACGCCGCCGCGCGTTAGCTCTTTTAGGAAATACCGTGCCCAACAAATCAACGAATAAGGGAAGTGCGCCTGCGAAAAACGAAGTTGGCGTCCGTGCGCCAGACCGGCAGCGCGAAGGGGTGCAAGAAAAGCTCGTCAGTTCAGCCGAAAAGATACGCCAAGCTTTGGGCAAACGAGCGGAAACTCTTTAGGCCCGCCGTGATGTCACGGACGTGGACAGCGCTGTCGCCCGCGGGCCGCAGGTTTCCCTACAGGCAGGGTTTCTCATGACATTCGTGCAGTTCACGCAACCGGACGATCAACCCATCGTCATCAATACGGGAAGGATCATCACCGCCGCGCCGGCGCCGCCCGACGGACAAGGCACTCGCATCACCTTCACCAACGGCGGCCATCAAGACGTGAAGGAACTCATCGCCGACGTGCTGCGGCGGTTGAACATCAGAGTGTAGGCTCCCGGATGGTTTCACTCGCTAATTGTGAGCCAAACGCGTAGGCTACCACCCATCATCGACCGGCTTTGCCACAGGCGTCGGTGGCTGAGAGTCATTTGCGCTCCCGCCTGCAACAGCAAGACGGGGGTTCATGCGCGTGTCTTATTTCATTCCGCGTCCACAGATAGGCGAATATCCCAAGTGCGCCAAGTGCAGCGCGCAGATGTGGATATCTCGAATCGAGCCGGACAAGCCGGATCACGACAAGCGCACGTTTGAATGTCCTGCGTGCGATGGGGTGATGACCGCAATAGTCAAATACAGGTAGAAACGAAAGAGCCCCGCAATACGGGGCTCTATACGCATACGCATACGTCACACTCGTTAGACGCCAACCAATCGCGGTCGATTGGCCCCAGGCGCTCTAAACGGGGAATAGTGGGACGCCCGGTATTGATAAGCCTGAGCCGATCGCGCATCCGCGTCTGTATAAGATTGCTCACATCATCCAAAATCTGCAAACGGGCGCGTCCTCCAGTTGCAATCGCGCAGACCAACTGGACAAGTCACGTCTAAACGCTATTTCAAGGCAAAAATGTTTGAAATGCCTTCTCGCTTGGCAATCTCCTTGGCCTTATGAATATTCGCTAAGAAGGAAAGATCGCTAACAGTCTTTGACTGGTTGCGGGCAACCGTCATGGTAAGACCAAGAGAATTTCTCGTTTGCCCGCTTTCCTCGCCATACTTGACCAATACGAACGTCTGCCCAGCAGGAATCTCGGCTGATGAGGAGATGAACTTTACTTTCGACATTCGTCTGTCCCTGACTGGCTGATTCTTGTCAGGCATATCTCCTGATTAGAAAACGGGCCGGACAAGAGGCGGCCGCGTTCGTCAATCGCGTACCAACCCTCCTTAACCCCTCGCAAGTCGGATTGAAGTTCATTGATGTAACAGGGATCTGTCATTAGGTCGTTACTGCCCCAATCACCCGAGGAAACTCTCGACATCGGGATTGAGCGGAGCCAGCACACCGAGCGCTCTTCGTTTTCTAACACATGATGTGGTCAAGAAGACGCCGCTGTGCTGGGCGCTGTACCCCCGACATATGCATGACCAATCGAAATTGTAATGTGCCCAAAATGTTTATTCCGGGTTTCATGTCAGTCAAGCTGACACTTTCACGCGACACTTGAAGAGTCTGGCGCTTATGGTCTGCTATGGTCAAAAGCAGACATTGCACCTACCGAGTCCTCACTGCCTAACTAGCCTTCACTCAATGATCGTAGGAACGGCGGCAGTATATCTAGCGTGCGGCGCCCTCAGACCTCTATGCCGGCGCGCGCTTCAGGATGCTGGTCAAGGAAATGCCGCAGCGCCATGAACAGTTCCTGCGCATGCCTGATGCGGCCAGCGCAGAGCGCCTGGTGAATGTCGTCAGTGATCATGGTCCGGATGGTTTCCCCGCCATGGGGCTGCTTCAGCAGATAGTCTGCCAAGGCGGTGGCAGCGATTTCCGGAATGTGCTCGTGCTCGCTGATGGCGGCGACTTCGTCTTTGTCCAGTCCGCAAAAGGCGATGCAGTCCTCCAAAGAAATCATCGCATCCTCCCATTTGTGCGCATCGGTCAAAGCCGAATTTAGTTAAGCAAATCACTTCAATCGCGCAATGATATACATCAATGGGTCAGTTGTGCTGACCGCCCCCGCGGCGGTCTTTCCGAAGGAAAACCCGAGACGCTGCATCGGATGTCTGCTTTGGATCATTAGCGGACATTTCGCAGTGCAATCGCCACGTCCGCTTTACCCCCGAAGGCGGACATTCGCGGCCACTGTTGGGATGTCCGCTAAGTGCCAATAGATGGGGTAATCGGCCGGGCGATCTTTGTGGATAGCTGAAGATTTTGGGTGCTGCGCTTCAGGCTGATGGTGAAACGAGGTCCGTGGTTTACGGCCTCAAGCATCAGAAGGAGAAGCGCAGCATGGAGCATTTTGCCGGACTGGACGTCTCAGTCAAGGAAACGAGCATCTGCATTGTGGATGACACGGGCAGGATCGTTCGCGAAGCCAAGGTTGCGAGCGAACCCGGAGCTCTGCTGCAGGTGCTGAAGAACAATGCCTATCACTTCAAGCGGATTGGACTGGAAGCCGGGCCACTGTCGCAGTGGCTTTACAGCGCTCTCGCTGAGTCGGGCTTGCCGGTGATCTGCGTCGAGACGCGGCACATGCGAGCGGTGTTGCAGGCGCAGATCAACAAGACCGACCGTAACGATGCCCGCGGTATGGCGCAGATGATGCGGGCGGGACTTTATCGTCCGGTGCATGTGAAGACGTTACGCAGCCAGAAGCTGCGCATGCTGCTGACCCATCGCAAGCTGCTGCAGTCGAAGGCCATCGCCGTCGAGAATGACCTGCGCGGAACCTTGCGTAACTTCGGCCTCAAGGTCGGGATCGTTGGCAAGCTGAAGTTCGAGGCGCGCATCAAGGAACTGGTCGAGAATCTCCCCGATCTGGCCATCCTGGTCGAGCCGCTGCTCGTGGTCCGCCGGGTGCTGCGCGAGCAGATCGCCGTGCTGCACCGCCGCGTGCTGGCCATCGTGCAGGACGATGCGGTGTGCCGGCGCCTGATGACGACCCCGGGTGTTGGTCCGGTGGTGGCGCTGACATTCCGCGCCACCGTCGATGTGCCCGCGCGCTTTCGAAACTCCAAGGCAGTCGGGGCGGTATTGGGTCTGACCCCGTCCAGGTATCAATCGGGCGAGATCAATCGAACCGGCGCGATATCAAAATGCGGGGACGAGATGATGCGAGTGATGCTCTACGAAGCGGCCCAGAGCATGCTGGTACGCTCAGCCAAATGGTCCTGGCTCAAGGCCTGGGCGATGCAGATCGCCAGGCGCCGCGGCATGAAGAAGGCAATCGTCGCGCTGGCGCGTCGCTTGGCCGTCATCATGCACCGCATCTGGGTTGATGGCACCGAATTCCGCTGGAGCAAGAACGCTGTTGCAGCGTGAGCGCTGTACATAATCAAACCGGATAGGAGAAACACGAGTTCCACCTCGCGGTGGCATGATGTCCCTCACGGGACGATGGATGAGGTGAGTTCGCAATGTCCGCTGGACCTGCCGTTCGTCTGACGGCAAGGCCGCCCAATAGATTGTTCCACCTCGTTCTCGAATCCCATGATGGAAGGGCCTTGGTGCCGATTCCGAAGAGAAGCACGAGCCCGTGAGTGACATCGACACTGTGGTCGTGGACAGTCTGAAAACGCTTGACCCCAATCGGCCGATTAGAGAAGCGGACATTCAGGGGCAGAAGGTAGGAACGGAGGCCCCGGTGCGTCGGGCCGCCGCGACGTTCGTCTCCATTTGCGGCACGTGAAAATTATCCCTTGGCGACTTTACTACGAGCCTCAAAAAAAACCCCGGCTTCGTCTGCCGGGGCGTCTGGCATCTCAAACCGCCGAGGGGTCGACAGTTTGAATACGCACCAGCAAAGCTAAGCCCGTTTTGCCTGGAGCTGGGGCTGTTCTTTCATATTTTCCTCGGCAAGGAGCCGAATAATCATCAGCCGTTTCGTTGGATCAGTTTCCGTTTTAAGCAGTGCTTGAAATCTATCGACGTTGGCTTGCGCGACTATATCCATGACGATCTCCATGCTGAGCGATTCGGCTTGGTGCAAGCGAGAGCCCGGCTTCGGGGATTAAACCGGGCTCTCCAAGATCACGCTGCGTGCGCGACCGGAGCGTAGGCGGGGACGGGGAGATCGCTGCCTACGCTAACAGCCGGCATCGACATATCGTCGATGGCAAAGGCTTTTAATGCGTGCTCGTAGAGGCGCGCGAAATCGCGCTCGCCATCCTTGGCGGCCGCAATAATCAGGTTTGCGATGATCTCGGGGGCAGACCCGAAATCTTGAAGCGATTTGCACGCTTGGTCGAAAGCCTTGCCCATCGCCGAAGTCGCGGCGTCGTCGAACCAAATGTTTGGATCGGAATGAATATTCATAGTGACCTCCCGTGAAGCACGGGCGGGAGCGCTGTACTCTTACTGTCTCTCAGTCACCGAGGCCCGAAGCCGTTTCGGTGATGAAACAGGCTACCCCTCGGGAAAGGTGGTGGCTGATCCATACAGACCACTTTTCGTCCTTTTACCCATCCAAATGCACGCATTCCGCAGGCATTCACGCGACCGTGAACCCAATTCGTTTCGGTTGGGCGGCGCGATTGTGCTTGGACCCCTATGTCTGGAAGCGTACACTGCCATATCACCTACAGCGGCTCTGTGCCCAGGCGTCGGTGGCTGAGAGACAATTGAGCTCCCGCCTGAATGGAGGGGAAGCCGTGATGTCTCAAGCGCCGAAATCAAGATCTATCAAGGGAAGCACACACCGCAAGCCAGCGGGCGCGCCGCTGTTTGATCCTGGGGTGTTTTTATCGACGGCGGCCGTTGGCCGCGACATTTCCAAGCATTCAAAGAAAGAGGTCATTTTTGCTCAGGGCGACGATGCGGACGCGGTTTTCTATATCAAGAAGGGCAAGGTCAAAGTCGCCGTTATATCCAAGCAAGGAAAGGAAGCTGTCGTCGCACTGCTGGGGCCAAACGAATTCGTCGGCGAAGGATGCTTGATTGGCCAGCCGAAGCGTTTGGCGACCGCGTCTGCGATGACGGAATGTGAGACGATGCGAGTGGCAAAGACCGAAATCCAGCGGGTCATTCATGAAGAGCCCGCATTTTCGGAAATGTTCGTCTCGCATATCCTGGAGAGGAATGCCCGGGTCGAAGAAGACCTGGTCGATCAGCTTTTCAACTCAACCGAAAAGCGCCTCGCACGGCTGTTGCTGCTGTTGGCCAATTTTGGAAAGGAAGGCCGACCGGAGCCAATTCTCGCCAAGATCAGTCAGGAAACACTCGCTGAGATGATCGGCACGACCCGGTCGCGCGTGAGCCACTTCATGAATAAGTTTCGTGAATTGGGTTTCATTGACTACAACGGACATCTCGAAGTCCATACTTCATTATTGGGTGTACTTCTGGCCGACCAACCACGCACAGTGAACCTGCCGAAGTGACATATCTCATGATCGGATGATGATGATTGCGGCGGTCTGTGCAGAATATTGTTTAACTTCAATCCTTGCGAAGCGAGCAATGATCACGAAGTCACCCCCGCTTGTGGCTGTGCTGGTGCTGGGTTTTCTATTGGGACCGGCGTGCGCAGCAGAGATAAAATCGGACGAGTGTGGTCTTGCATCGGTCTATGCAACCGTGACGGAAGAGACGGCGAGCGGAGAAGATACACTTCCTGAGGATTTTACCGCCGCTCACCGAACACTACCATTTGGGACACTGGTCCAGGTCAACAATCAAAAAAGCGGACGCTCCGCAGTGGTGAGGATCACCGATCGTGGCCCATTCATCAGTGGAAGAATAATTGATTTGTCACAGGTTGCTGCACGCGCCCTCGGCATTTCCGGTTTGACGCAGGTCTGTCTCAACATCACATGCCCGAAAGTCGGCCAGTCGGGCAACAATGATTGTTGAGGTAGCGCGCTGTTAGCAGGACCACCGGCCCGATCATCAGGTAACTGTTCCGAAAATCTTTCCTATGCCGGCGGTGAGAGCCATCGCCAAAGCGCCCCAGAACGTCACTCGGGCCGTGGCGCGCAGAACGTTTGCTCCGCCTGCCTTTGCCCCGATAGCGCCCAAAAGAGCAAGGAAGCCCAAGGACGCAGCCGACACGACCGGGATAAGCGCACCGGCGGGTGATACGACGACCATAAGCAAGGGCATGGCCGCGCCAACTGAAAACGTTGCGGCTGAGGTCAGTGCGGCCTGCACAGGACGCGCGGTGGTGATTTCCGAAATGCCAAGTTCATCGCGTGCATGGGCGGCCAAGGCATCTTTCGCCATCAGTTGCCGGGCAACCTCCAGCGCGAGCGTTTTTTCGACACCCCGCTTGACGTAGACCTCGGCAAGTTCCTCTTGTTCGAACTCGACGTTCTCGCTCAGCTCCTTGCGCTCGCGTGCGAGATCCGCCCGTTCAGTGTCGGATTGCGAGCTGACGGATACATATTCGCCGGCAGCCATCGACATGGCGCCAGCCACCAGTCCCGCGACCCCTGCGATCAGCACCGCGTTCTGCGTCGCGGCCGCCGCGGCGACGCCGACAATCAAGCTCGCGGTCGAGACGATACCATCATTGGCTCCGAGCACCGCGGCTCGCAGCCACCCGATGCGGTCGACGCGGTGGTATTCCGGATGCAGGCGAAGGCGGCTCATCCGAGAACCCGCCTCACGGTCAGAGGCGCCCAAGCAACATCAGAATGACGATGATGATCAGAATAGTGCCGATGAGCCCGACGCCGCCATGACCGAAACCGTAGCCGTAGCCGCCGAAGCGACCACTGAAGCCACCAAGCAGGAAAATGACGAGGATGATAACCAGGATGAGTCCAAGGGACATAGTGCAATCTCCTTTTGACCGGACCTAACCGAACATAGAGCCCTCTTTGTAACTCAGGCCGTGAAGCCCGTGGTTGGCCTTCCCGGGCAATGCCCCGTCGAGAGCGCCATCCGGGAAAACCCGAACTATTTCTTCTCAATAGAAATACCGCTTTTGCCGACGTTAATCTCGATGCCGGTGGTCTTCTGCCGCTCCTGATAGAGCTGATAGCCGATGACCACCGTGACGACGACGAGCGCGCCGATCACGAGGTACAGAGTGTTACGATTCATGACCTGATGACCCCCTCCCCCTTAGGTCGCGAAAGCGCCACTGAGTTTAAGCTAATGGCTCAACACTGCGCGGAACGATCGGCTCTATAGTCTATTGCAGTGCGAAGCGTGACGATAGCCACACGACAGACCGAAAGATTTTGTCCGCTGCACGATCCCATGGCATCAAGCGCATCGAATGCGGTTAAAACCAAACGATCCCTAAACCACGCGATCGGCCCCCGATTTGTGAGCAATCAGGGGAACTGCACCGTAAATCGCGTGCCTTGGTTGTTGTCGTGCACCGTTCTTGCGAATGTTACGGCGTTTCCAAGAGGGAGTTTAATCGTCTGCTCGGCAAACGAGTAGGCGGCGCGCGCGAGCATTGATCTGTATCAAAGAGCAAAAGTGGGAAAGACCCACCTCGCTCGTCAGATTTGGACCAAAAAGCGCACAAGAGACAAAAAGACCGCCAACTGCCTGGGCGGCATGGAGTGGGGCGCACGGCGTTGGTACGCAGCCGCGCGCCCACAACAAGCATTACATCGGCCTTGTCAGCGGCCGTACTGCACTCGACTAAAACTCCGTCCAATGTTTGTAGGGAGCGTAATACCGATTAGGTGGCGGGGGATAATAGTTGTGTGTGCCACCATAATAAGCAGGGCCATGATCATAAGGTCCGGGATCGTATTCGTAAGCACCGTAAGGCCCCGGACTGTAAGCATAGGGTCCGTAGCCATAGCCGCTATTGGCGGCGATCGAGCCTACGATGGCGCCGGCGGCAAGCCCGCCGATGATACCGGCGGCAGCCGCTCCGCCATAACCGCGGCCATAACCATAATATCGTCCGCCAGACCATAGCCTCGCCCGTAATATCGTACATCCGTCATCAGACTCGGCGTTGATGAATTAACCGCCAAAGTGTCTGTCAACACCGGGAAGGCTTTGGATGGATTGCTGTAAGAGATCGCAAACGCGCACGAGACACTTACACCAAGTACATATTTGAGAATTGCGGATTTCATGATCTCGCCTTTCTATGTTTTTGTTACTAGCCACTTATCACGCTGAAGCAAAGCACGGGCTGAATCGAAGCGGTGAAAGGCGACCGGGAAAGTCCGGTCGCCTGCCGCGCCGGGTTACGCCTCGAGGATAGCGACGATCTGATGCGTGCGCGGATCAATGACGAGGATTTCATTGCCGACCATGATGTAGTCATAGCCACGCCACTCGGGATAGATCACGAAGACTTCGCGCGGCAGCGGGTAGAAGCGGACGCTGTTCGGAATGCGTGTTCCCACACGTACTGAGACGTTAAGCCGCGTCGGTGCCACCTTGTGCTGTCTGATGATGCCGGTGATTTTCGTATGCTGCTCGGGCGTGAGGTTGGCGGCGCCAGCCGCTACGCCCTGACCGGTGGTGCTGCGTTTGCCTTCATTGGCGGACTTGTTCGGCGACGAGGCCGCGCCAGCATCGCTTTCGGATTTGTTCTTCGACCTTACGTTCGCGTTGCCATCGGCATCGGATGAACCCTTGGCCGCGGGGGCCGCAGGAGCGCCTTTATCCGTCTTTTGGGTTTTCAGCTGTTTCTTGTCGGATTCGGGCTCCGCTGCTTGCCCGGTCGTTTCGGACGCTTTGCGTTGACCGGATTTCAAGGCGGGCGCCACTTTTTCCGCCGGGGCATTCTGCTGTGCCGCCGGAGCGCGCCCGGGCGCCTCGTCGTTCTTCATGCCTTGCGCCGAAACGGCGCCAGCACCAAGCAGCAATACCGCCGCCGTGGTGGATAATAGTCGCAGGTTTTTCATGGATGTCTCCTTTGGACAGTCCGCAAATATTTAGTTGGTGTTAGTTTTTCGTATCGACCACGAGCCGGGTGGCGCATGATCGAATTGCGTCCGCAATCCGCGTCGCCTCAGATTTAGTTGAGTGGCTGAATCTATGACCAACGCGCCTATCGCCCAAAGGTTCAAAAAGTAAATGCTCGTTATAAAATCAACGGACTCTCAGGCGCGACTTCCGGCGCGAGTGCCAAAACATCGCGGTCGAAATGTCCCTGCTGATGTGAGCAATTCTGTACAGTCTTTCCCTTGGCACAGGCATAGGTTTGAGAAGTGGCCGCCACTTCCTTCGAGTGCTTACAGGCTTGACCGTTTTGGATTGTACGTCGGTCAAGCTGCATTCGTGTCGTGTAAAGGTTGGCCACTTATTTGGAGGATACGACGATGCACCTGTCCACCGAAAGTTTGCTGATCATATTGCTGGTGGGCCTCTTGGCTGGATGGCTGGCCGGGCAGATTGTGCAAGGCACTGGTTTTGGGATTATCGGTGACATCGTTATCGGTATTATCGGCGCCTTTATCGGCAGTTGGCTGCTTCCGCAGCTCGGCATCCACCTTGGCGTCGGCATTTTGTCGGCGATCATTAACGCGACAATCGGTGCGCTGTTATTGTTGTTGGCAATCAGGCTTGTGCGCGGCGGAGGCGGATCGCGATGGGGTTGGGGAGGAAGTTGGGGCAGACGTTGGTAGTGCAGCGCTGGGGCCATGGATGCGTGCACCTAAGGGCAATTCGCTTTCCGAGCAAAGGGCTGTAAGTGTTTGGATTGCTATCACCGCAGCTCTCGCTGTTGTTGGAATAATCGCACTCTATTTGAGCCTTAGTCGATAATATTGGTAGCGTTCGCGTCCCCGAGCCGGGCCACGCGCCCGGCGCGCACCTGGCTTGGTTTGGAACGTAACTCTCAGAACCGAGTTGGCCTGTCAGTCAGCGCTGTCAGCGCCCCGTCCCCGTGTCCCCAATGCTGGCAGCGTTCATTTGGTGGGGGGCTGCCGTCGTCCCCGATGGTGGCCCCTTTTCAAATGAGAGTTGTGATGAAGCAGGCTATCCCTCCGAAAGGACGATAGCTGTTCAAACCACTTTTTCCTTCTTGGGCGCCGGGAACGAATGATCGACCCCCTGAGCTTGGTGTCCATCCAGGGGTGGCCCCGTCCATTGGATGTCCGCTTCGGGTGATTGGCAGACATTTGCAATGCAAGAAGCAATGTCCGCTTTACCCCCGAAAGCGGAGCGCGTGATCGGCCTCCGCCCGCACATCTCGTCCCAACTCGCGCATCGGCGCGCTAGGCATTGCGTTTTCGCCTGCGTTCTTCAAGCCACGACCGTCCGCCGGTATTGATCCAGCTTGACGCATCTCCCTCAGAAGATCCCTCGAAGATCTCCTCGGATGAGGTGCCTTCAAGTACGGCCCATACCGACCAAATCGGGGCATGAGATGCCTTGCGGACAATCAGCTTTGGGTCTTCGCCGCGAGCATTATCTAGAATATCGGTCATGTAAGCTGAATTTGTCCTTTGGGGCTGTTTGAAAAACGGCGCTTTCGCAGAAAATCTTTAGGGATGAACACCGGCCAACAACATTGAGATAAAAACGAAAACACTCGCTGTCATGGAGAAATAGAATGTTCTGGTCGCCAAACCTTGAAGCGCAAGAACTGAAGTCATGATCGCCTCCAATGACTGCCTGGTAATCTCTCCTTGAGATATGGGGTTAGATAGAGACACTGACAATGAAGACGGCAGATTTCTTTACGTGATGCTTTGCAAAGCATCACGAACGGTGAAGGTACAGCCCCCTCCAACAAAGGCCTGTGGTCGGGCGTAAAGCGGATATCGTCCGACTATGAGGGCGCTATATCCGCGGCGTCGGCATCCTTTGATTTGGCGTCCTGCGCCGGCGGTCGATCTCCGACCGCTGCAAGGTGGGGAGATCGTTAGGTCGCTTGTCGCGACCGTTTTTGGTCGCGCCACCTTCGTTCTCCCATCTTGCGATGGACCTTTTACTGGGATCGTGTAGGCGCTTGCGGTGATGACTCAAAGGGCGCTGCCCCTTTCACTGATTGGCTGATCCTCGCCAGGCAATTCTCCCGACTGGAAAATGGGCCAAGCAAGAGGTTGCCATGGTCGTCCGTCGCGTACCAACCCTCCTTAACTGCCCGCAAATCTGACTGACGTTCGTTGATGTAATGCGGATTTGACTCGGTCATTGCTCGTTGCCGCCCATGCTTCGATCATCAGAGGAACTCTCGACATATGCGCGACCAATCGAAATTGTAACGTGCCCAAAACCTTTATTTTGATTTCCATGTCAGTGACGCTTACGCATTCTCGCAGTCCTTTGGTGCTTGTTTTCGCAGCAACAGCGGCTGAGGCTTTCCCCAAAGTGGCAATGGCCCCGCTTGTGCGAGGCCATCTTCCGTTGCATCAAAGTCTTGTTATCCGCAGACCTGCCGCGTTCTGAACACCACACGACCGCTGGGCGTAACGACTCGCGAACGGATTAGGCGGCAGTCGCTACCGTAGTAAGCGTTGGCGTCATAGCCCCTGCGATAGTAACGATCATCCGAAAATCGCGGGCCTACGCCCACACCAACCGGACCAAGTTGCACGCCCGCACCGCCGGAATCCGCGCCTATAAACACTTGCGCGCCAGCTGGCGCCGCTGCGAAGAGTACAACGGAGGCAACCAACCCGAATACAAGTTTGTTCATAAAATTCTCCAATACATTTTTGATTTAGCTCTGCAAATGCAACGCGCGACGTGCCCCCTTTGTTCAAAGATTCAGTTCGTTGGCTAAAGTGTTCAATATTGCTCACTTTGCGTCCCCTTATCGTGATGACAAGACGCTCGACTATCCGCGAATAAAGGCGCACCGTGCGTGCAAATCGACGCCCATGAAGGCGTCTTTGGCGATCGCGCCACCTTTTTTGGAAAATTAGCGCTGCTTTGCCCTTGCTCAAAAAGCGGGGCGAAAGGTTCCTATGCTCACTTCGCTTCCGGCGAAAGCCGTTCCTTTCGTCAATATCCGGGACGGACTTACACTGGCCCAGGCCGTCGTCGATACCGTCCGCGATCCACTCGTGGTTCTCGATCAGAATCTGCGTGTCATCGCCGCCAGCCGCTCCTTCTTCCAAACCTTTCGGCTCGTGACTGACGATGTCATTGGGCATCTGCTTTACGAGATCGACGGCGGTCAATGGAATATCCCGGAGCTTCGCGACCTTTTAGAAACGATCACAGCCAACCGGTCGACTATCGAGGGATACGAAGTCGATCGAGAGTTTCCGGCGATCGGTCGGCGCATCATGCTCTTGAATGCGCGTGAGGTCTTCTATGAGAACGAGCCCCACACCACCGTGCTTTTGGCATTCGAGGACATTACCGGCCGGCGTGCCATTGAGCAGCAGGTACAGGAACTCCTGCGGGAAAAGGACATGTTGCTCGAGGAAATGCAGCACCGTGTCGCCAATAGTCTGCAAATCATAGCCAGCATTCTCCTGATCAAGGCGCGCACCGTCCAATCGGAAGAGGCACGATTGCAGCTGGAGGACGCGCATCAGCGCGTTCTTTCAGTCAGCGCCGTCCAGCAACACCTGCATATTGCCGGTCGAAACGAGCCGATTGACGTCGGCAGCTATCTTTCGAAGCTCTGCGAAACATTGGCGCAATCGATGATCGGCGACAGCCGGTCGATCTCGCTTAAGGTCGAAGCCGATACCGGCACCGCCGTTTCGCGCGAGGCCGTCAGCATTGGACTGATTGTTACAGAGCTGGTGATGAACGCACTAAAGCATGCGTTCCCCGCTGCGAAGCCGGATGCGGCAATCGTGGTTTCGTACAAAGTCGCGGAAACCGACTGGAAACTGACGATTTCCGATAACGGCATCGGCAAGCCGGATGTGAAAGCGAGCGAAAGCAAGGGCGGGCTCGGGACCAGTCTTATCCAGGCGTTGGCTAAGCAGCTTGATGCCGTCGTGGATATCGCAAGCGATGGCCACGGAACCGCAGTGTCCCTGACTCACGCGACGTTCAAAGCCAAACCACCTCAGGCGAACAAGATGAACTTTGTTCCGGCCTGACGGACCTCTGAAAAAGTTCAGTAAACGTGCGCGCGTGGTCGTCTTTTCGATCACGAATTGTAACCGCACTACGGAATCGTGTTGCGCTGCAGCGTTGGGATAGCCACATAACTATTTACAGGATCGTATTGGCGTTTGAAAAATTCTTCGGGCGCTCCGATCTATGATGATCCGACCAGCGCCCAGGGTGTCGCTTCCGGAAAGCCGTAACGGAACACGCCCTAAGGACAAGTGTAATGATGGATTCCCAGACCAAGACGACAAAGCCGAGCGGCTCTTCCAGGGCGGACGCCACACAAGCGTTGCGTGAAATGGCCGAAAATGGCTCCGCGCAGGCCAAAGCAGCCTTCGCGAACGCGAGCACCGCCGCGGCTGACGCCGCGACTCTGATGAAGGACAGCTATTCGAGGAGCATTAAAGGTGCGCAGGAGTACAATACGAAAGTCATCGAATTCGCTCAGGCCAACACCAAAGCGGCTTTTGACTTTGCCCAAGAATTGGCGGGCGTAAAATCGCCCTCAGAGTTTTTCGAATTGTCGACCAATCATTCACGCAAGCAGTTCGAAAAGCTGACCGAGCAAACCAAGGAGCTCGCAACGCTGGCTCAAAAAGTTACGCTTGCGACCGCGGAGCCCATCAAGGCGGGCGCCACCAGGGCATTTAGCCAGCTCTCGTAAGCTGCTCCCGTTCAATTTCAGCATCTTGAAGCCCAAGTTTTCTTGGGCTTTTTTTTGCATTCATTTGACCACCACCGCAACGACGATGGACAGCGAGACCATGATGTCACCGGTCACTCTCGCCTCAGTCCGCGCTCATGGAGTGCGTCAACAGTGCCCGCCCGTCAAAAGCAGGCATTCGGCGGCGGGACGAGGTGTGTCACCTGAGCGCCAGAAGCCGATGTTGCGTCATTCACTCGATTAGCTCGTCAGCGAGCGCCTATAATTTGTGCATTGCACCAAAATGTCAATATTCCCTTTGAAACAAATATATGATGCTATTGTGCATTGCAACAAAGTCTGTTATCTCTAACGCCTGAGTGATCCCCTCAAACGAGGCAAGAAAAATGAAAATGAGCAAAATGACACTACTCGGGGCAGTGGTTGTTGTGGCGGCCGTGATCGGTTCGGGCACGCTTGCTTGGGTCCACAACGGGGCGGCAACGGCTGACCACGAAAATGCCACCAATTATGTCGTCGGACCGGACGGCAGATTAATCGGCGCGGCCCCCAACCCGAGCATACGTTCCCAGTGGGAGCGGGACGGTCTTCCGAATTAATCCGTAAAGCTTGCGGCAGCAAAAAGCCCCAAGGCTTCTTGAATTTCAATATCACGATCGAGAAAAATTTTCTGTATCGCGCGGAGTTCTGCAACCCGCCGGTCTGACGCTCGATCGGCCCTATTCGTCAGGACATGTGCAGCAGGAGGATTGCGTCATGCTGCTCAGATTTGGATTTGATCAATGTTGCGAAATCGTCGGCCGGGCGTCAGCAATTATCGCCATCGCTGGCATGGCATCGCTTGTTTTCGCAGCAATAGCGGTTGACATTTTGCGCTAACCGATCGGACATTGATGTTAGGTTGCGCAATGTCCGCTTTGGGTCATAAGCGGACATTTTTGCGATGCGGGAGTGATGTCCGCTTTACCCCCGAAAGCGGACATTCGTGCGCAGATCAGCGATGTCCGCTAAGTGCCATAAGCAGACATCGGGGATGGCTTGCGGAATGCTTTAGGTTCACGCCGAGGCGGACATCGTATGACCGAAAAAGAAAAGCTGGTTCGCGACATTCGCACAGTCAGAGAGACGATCAATCGCGATTGGGCCGACCTCACGTCGTCCTTGTCGCTCAGTCACGACGAGCGCACTGCGCTTAGGGCGCATATTGAGCAATGTGTCCAAGATCTTAAGGGGCTAATAGAACAGCTTGACGAATTGACACCAAAATCAAATTAGAAAACGCGCTGCGAGTCTCAACTTCTGCTCGGGCGGCACTTGTTTCGCCTGTTCTTCTGCAAGCAAGCATATTGCCCTAGCCATGTTTGTTAACTTTTGCCTTGAGACAGCAGTGTAACCCGCATCATGGCAGCTTTGCCGGCACTGAAACGCCTTTGATGGCCGATGTCTCGCGTTCGACTGCCGCTGCGAGATCGCGCGGGTCGATGGTCAACATCTCGATCTGGGAAGACTGTGCAGGAGCTAGCATCATCGTCGCAACACGGCGATAGACGGGAAACGAAGTCCCTCGATCAACTCCTCGTCTGTCACAACTTCATAATTGCCGGCGGGCAAAAGCCGGCCAACCCCTTCGATCGAGAAGGGATTGCTGAATTTGACGATCTTGCGGGTCGTTCGAATGCTCATTCGAGCACCTCACTTAGGCTGTTGAAAAAGCACAAGCGGTCGGTCGTCGTAATTCGCGCCGCTTGCCGGTCGCCTTGTCGCGATACATGAAGAGCCATGACCGGCCGCCCCGCTTATTCACAAGGTAGAGGCCGCCGCCGTCGGCGTGCTTGCCGGGCGTACTCAATTTCGTCGCGGCGTTCGCGGGAAGAATGTTCAGCGTCTTCACGATGGACTCCTTACGGGTTCGGTTTCTCTTGCGCGTACCCCACCGCGTACCCCACCGCCAATTAACGATTGGCGTGAACTGCGGTGACGGTGAACGACACCCGTAGACAATCGACCGTGCAAAAAACGCCAGAAAAATACTTGCTTTTGTGTCTTCGGTAGCTTTGCATGACTTCGATGAATTCGGATGAACAAGGCCTATTAACAGACCCTGGCTCCACCATCCTTCGCGAGTTACGGCTCGGTAGGCCGCCCAAAGCGGGGCGGCTTTTTTGTTGCCTTCACGGCTGCTGACAAACGCCTTCAGCGCATTGCATGATGCAAAAAAGCCGGGAGAGCCCAATGCAAGGCAAGATAGCGCTCGAGGAACACTTCGCCATTGAACCGACGCTGGGCGATTCTCATGTGTTCGGCTCGCACGTCTGGAAAGACCTGAGTCATCGACTACTCGACATTCAGGAAACCCGCCTCGGGGAAATGGACAAACACGGGATCGAGATGATGATCCTGTCGTTAAATGCGCCGGCGATTCAGGCGATTCACGATGTTAAAAAAGCGATCGCGATCGCCAGGCAAGCCAACGATGCTCTAGCCGGCGAAGTGCAGAAACGCCCGGGCCGTTTTGCCGCGTTCGCGGCAATTCCGATGCAGGACCCGGAGGCGGCCGCCGTCGAACTCACGCGTTGCGTCAAAGACCTCGGAATGGTCGGAGCTTTGGTCAACGGATTTTCGCAAATCGGCTTCCCTGAAAACGTCACCTATTACGATCTTCCGCAGTACCGTGCGTTCTGGCGCACCGTCGAGGCGCTCGACGTCCCGTTTTATTTGCATCCGCGCAATCCGCTTCCAAGCTGGACCAGATTTTACGAAGGGCACAACTGGATGCTCGGCCCAAACTGGGCATTCGCCGCCGAGACCGCCGTGCACGCGCTGAGGCTGATCGGCAGCGGCTTATTCGATGAATGCCCAAATCTGAAAATGGTGCTTGGCCATATCGGTGAAGGCATTCCCGTCTATCTTTGGCGCATCGACAATCGTAACGGCTGGATGAAGGCTCCGCACAAGTATCCGGCCAAGCACAGCGTGGCTCACTACTTCCGCAAGCACTTCCACCTCACAACATCCGGCAATTTCGACACCGCCGCGCTGGTGAACGCCATTTCGGTGATGGGGGCGGACCGCGTGATGTTTTCCGTCGACTGGCCGTTCGAGGACGTCGGAGAAGGCGCGCAGTGGATCGATACCGCACAGATCGGCGAAGTAGACCGGATCAAGGTCGGCCGGGCCAACGCGATCAAGCTCTTCAAGCTTCCGCTTCGCTAGCTCAGTGCATGCGGTAGCGTTCGACCGCTTTTTTGTCCCAGATCATTCCGTTGCCAGGGCGCGCAGAAATTTGCGCATGACCGTCGGCGACCACCAACGGCTCTTCAAGCAGCACATTGGCCCAATCGACATATTCGAGGAAATGGCAGGTGGGCGTGGCGGCGAGGAGATGCACGCTGACTTCGGGAAAAAGATGTGACGACATTTTTAGTTTGTGCGAATGCGCGATATCGGCCGCATCGCGCCATCCGGTCACTCCGCCAATTCGTTCCAGATCAGGCATGACATAGTCGGTGGCATGCTGCTCAACCGCTGTAGCCATGGCGGCAGGAAGCGAAAAATTCTCGCCGATCTGAATGGGCACTTTGAGTTCGCGTGCCAGCTTCGCAGCTCCAAAATAGTCGTCATGGCGGATGGGTTCTTCGAGCCAGTAAATATTTTCGGCATCGAGCGCACGACCGCGTAAAAGCGCATCCTCGAGCACGAGCGCCTGATTATAGTCGACCATCAACGCAACATCGTCGCCGATGCGCTTGCGTACCGCGTGAACGGCCGCGATATCTCCCTGCACCGTCGGATAGCCCAGCCGAAGCTTGACCGCACGAAAGCCTCCGGCGAGCAATTTCTCGGCTTCATCCGCGAGCGCTCCCAGGTCGTCTTTCAATCCGAGCCCGCAGCTATTGTAGGCGGGGATATTGCGCGGTGACGCCCCGATGAAATTTGCAAGCGGCTTGCCCGCAGCGATGGCGAGGGCGTCCCAGGAGGCTGTATCGAAAGCCGACATCGCCATTCGGACGATGCCCTGCACGCCGATCAGGGTGAAGCGGCGCGCAAGTTTCTTCCATAGTTCGGCCGGCGCAACGGCCTCGCCTTTCACGATCCGCTCGACTTCGGCGAGCAGGCTGATGATCGCCGGCGCAGCCGCCGGCAGGTAGCAGAAAAGGTACGTGCGGCCGGTGACCCCTTCCTCCGTTTCCAGATCCACCAGCAGAAGGGGGGCCTTACGTATCGCGACCGCGCTGGTGCCGAGCACGTAGTTCAGCGGGATCTCCACCGGCGTCCCACGTAGAGTGCGGATGGTCAGTGGCGGAAATTTGGGGTCGTCAGCCATGAAAAACCGTCTGAAATATCGACAATATGTCCGCTCAGGAGCGGATTTTGCGCTGTTCTTGAACCTTTAACCCAGCCCGCCCATATTAGGAACGACCGAAGGGCAGTCGCTCTACGGTTGGGGTGCCTGAAAGGGGCCCCGTCAAAGTCGCTTCAAGCGAGGGCTTTGAGACCAATGTCGCGAGTTCCGTCTCTCTCCAGCCCGTTCCTCTTGGGATTCGACGAGATCGAGCGCGTGCTCGACCGCGTTGCCAAGGGGGCCGACGGCTACCCGCCCTACAACATCGAGCGGTTGCCGCGCGACGGGCAAAATCCCGAGCGGCTGCGCATCACGCTCGCCGTTGCTGGATTCACCCGCGATCAGCTCGATGTGAGCATCGAGGAAAGCCAATTGGTGATCCGTGGGCGGCAGCAGGACGACAAGACCCGCCAATATCTCCACCGCGGCATAGCCGCACGTCAGTTCCAACGCACATTTGTGCTCTGCGATGGAATGGAGGTTATGGGCGCCGACTTGAAAAACGGCCTGTTGGCGATCGATCTCGTCCGGCCACAACCGGAACGGATCGTGAAAACGATCTCGATTAATGAGCAGGAATGACGGACTCGTGAAGCAGGACTCGACCGCGTCAAGCGTTGAATCAGAAAGGAGTTGAGGGCCATGACCAACGACAAGCAGATTGAACCGAACACAGCCCATCCGGCTATTACGCAGGAGGCACTGGCACAGCTCGGTGACGGCCGTCTTGCTTACGTGAAGACGATCCGTTCCGAGGACGTCGCCAATCTGTTTCCGCAGGCGCCAAAAATCGCGCCGGGCATCAAGTTATTCGCTTTGCATGCGGCCGACGGTACGCCGATCATGCTGACGGACACGCGTGAAGCCGCCGTTGCAAACGCCTGGAGCCAGGAGCTCGAGCCCGTTAGCGTGCACTGACACAGCTGCGATGATGCTCCGCGCGGTGCGGGGCATCGAAAGGCGAGAGACTATTTCCGAAAATTTCGAGGTGATGCGTCGCCGCTTGCGCGGACGAACACGGCAGTTTACGCCGCCGTACTCGCTGGTGGCATCGCGAGCACTGCATGCAGCGCGTTAGCGTCGGTTGATTCGCGCAACCGGCGTGCAATTTCCGGATCGCGTAGTTGGCGCGCAACGCGTGCTAGCGCCTTGAGGTGATCAGCGCCCGCCGCTTCTGGTGCGAGCAGCAGAAAGATGAGGTCGACCGGCTGGTTGTCGAGCGCCTCGAAATCGATCGGGCGCTGCAGCCGTGCGAAGAGACCAAAGAGTTGGCCGAGTTTCGGAAGCTTGCCATGCGGAATCGCCACACCACTACCGACGCCGGTAGAGCCAAGCTTTTCGCGCTGAAGCAGGATTTCCAGAATTTCCTTTTCGCTCTGTCCCGTCAGCTCAGCCGCGCGCGCGGCCAATTCCTGGATCGCCTGCTTCTTGCTGTTAACCTTCAGCCCTGCAACGACGGCGTTCGGCGCGACGAAATCAGTAAGCATCATGGACATGGCCAATGATCGGGAATGGCAGCGCCGAGTTGCAAAGGGGGTGTTGAAGGCGGCGGACCATAAGTGCCGTCTGGCCCGCCGTCAATGGTATAAGTTCAGCATTATAGTGCCGTTTTACGATTTTAGCCGCCACGACGCGCTTGATGATCCTTGCGGCGGCGTTTGTAGCGTCGCAACCGCTTTTCGATACGGATCGCCGCCTGTTCGGCACTGTCATAGGCATTCGGTGCCATTCCTTCGGCTTCCAGTAATGCGCCTGAATCGAGATGCAGGATGCACTCGGTACGGAACCCGAATCCGTCCCTGCCCACCGTTGCATGCCCCGAATAGCCGCCGCGAAAATATTTCGAGGTTGCTTCTTCGACGCGATCGGTGATTTTTCGCTGTAATGCCGTGCCGATACTGATGTTTCGACCCGAGACACGCAAAGGCATTGTTTGCCTCCATTGGGACTCGTGACGCTGCCTCTAGGCAGGCATAAGAGATTTCAGCGTAGAAGTGTTCCACGCGTCAATGCCTTGGAAGGGTATGTTTTCAGGCGCCGGCGGCCTGCTTTTCGCGGCGGCGCTGGACCGAAGACGGAATGCGCATTGCTTCACGGTACTTTGCAACCGTGCGCCGCGCGATGTCAATTCCGGCATCACGTAGTTTTTCCACGATCGTATCGTCCGACAACACGTTCTCGGTACTTTCATCGTCGATCAGCTGACGAATGCGATGCCGGACAGCTTCAGCCGAATGGGCCTCGCCGCCGTCCGCTGCGGCAATCGCCGAGGTAAAGAAATATTTCAATTCAAAGATTCCGCGACTGGTCGCCATGTATTTGTTTGCGGTCACCCGGGAAACTGTCAATTCGTGCATGCTTATGGCATCAGCAACAGCCTTCAGGTTGAGCGGGCGCAAATATTGAACACCTTTTGCGAAAAATCCGTCCTGCTGACGCACGATTTCGCTCGACACCTTCAGAATTGTCTTTGCGCGTTGATCGAGCGCACGCACTAACCAGGTCGCCGTTTGTAGGCAATCCGCGAGATAAGCTTTTTCTTTTTCATTGCGCGTGGTGCCCGAAACCTGGGCGTAATAACGCTGGTTGATCAGGACTTTCGGGAGCGTGTCTGAATTGAGCTCGACCTGCCACGTGCCATCGGGCGCCGGGCGCACGAACACGTCAGGGACGATCGGCTGCACCATGGTCGAGCCGAACGTCAAACCTGGCTTTGGATTGAGCATGCGAATCTCGGCGATCATGTCGGCAAGATCCTCTTCCGTGACGCCGCACAGCCGGCGGAGGCCGGCAAGATCGCGCTTGGCGACAAGATCCAGATGTTCCACCAAGGCCTGCATCGCCGGGTCATAGCGGTTCCGATCCTTGAGTTGGATCGCGAGGCATTCGGTTAAACTCCGCGCGCAGACGCCGGGCGGATCGAACGTCTGCAAAACCGCAAGCACAAGCTCGACGTCGCTGCGCTGCGCGCCGAGTTTTTCGGCAACCGTGTCGAGATCGCCCGCGAGGTAGCCCGCTTCATCGACCATATCGATCAAGTACTGACCGATCATACGGCCCGCCGGATTGGAAATGGTCAACGCCATCTGCTCAGCGAGATGATCGGCAAGTGTCGTTTCGGCGGACACGAACGCTTCGAGATTATAGTCTTCGCCGGCAACAGATCCTGCACCCGACCATTCGGAATAAGCGCCAGGACGCAAATCGCCACCAGTAGCGTTCTTGTCTCCGCTATCGTCGGGGAACACGTTTTCGAGTTCGGTGCCGAGCCCCTGCTCGATAGAACTTCGACTTGTCTCGAGCTCAGCGTTGATCCAGTCAGCCCCGCCGGAATTGTCGTCGCTTTCGGGTGCTGATGCCTGCGTGTCGCCGGCCGAGCCAGCCTCGTCTTCGCCGGCGCGCTCGAGCAACGGATTGCGCTCGAGTTCGCCTTCCACATAGGCAGCAAGATCGAGGCTGGACAATTGCAACAGCTTGATGGCCTGCATCAGCTGCGGCGTCATCACCAGCGCTTGCGACTGGCGAACTTCCAGCCTTTGCGACAAAGCCATTGAGGTGTCCCGGCAGAAAACTGGTCCGATTCTTGCTTGTTTATACCAGCTACCCGCGAGTCGCGGTATGTGATTTAGCAGGCAGGCCTTGCACACTTCTTGTGCGCATTAACTTTTGCGCGCCACCAGCTAGAGCCGAAATTCCTCGCCGAGATAAAGGCGCCGGACGTCAGGATTGTTCACAATATCGTCGGCGCGGCCTTCCATCAGCACCTCTCCGGAATAGATGATGTAGGCTCGATCAGTAAGTCCCAGCGTTTCCCGCACATTGTGGTCGGTGATCAGCACACCGATCCCGCGATTCGTCAGGTGGCGCACCAGCGCCTGAATGTCGCCGACGGCAATCGGATCAATGCCGGCAAAAGGCTCGTCAAGGAGCATGTAGCTCGGCCGAGTCGCCAGCGCGCGCGCGATTTCGACACGCCGTCGCTCGCCGCCCGACAGTGCAATCGTCGGCGTCTTGCGCAAACGCGCGATGTTGAATTCCTCAAGCAATGCATCGAGGTCCGCCTCACGTCGCCGGCGATCCGGCTCGACGACTTCGAGGACAGAGCGAATATTGTCTTCCACGTTGAGACCGCGAAAGATCGAGGCTTCCTGCGGCAGATAGCCGATACCAAGCCGGGCACGCTGATACATCGGCAGCGCCGTGACATCGAAGCCATCAAGCTCGATCCGGCCGCGATCAGCGTTGATCAGGCCGGTGATCATATAGAACACAGTCGTTTTGCCGGCGCCGTTTGGCCCGAGCAGGCCCACCGCTTCGCCGCGCCTGACGTATAGGGTGACACCTTTGACGACCATCCGGCCTCCAAAGCTCTTTTCGACCCCGTGCGCGGCAAGATAGGCGTGGCGTGCAGCCTGTCGGCTATCGCCGTCATGGCGCGGCCGAGTCTGCGGCGGGCTTGGCGGGCTTCGGTACGTTTGATGCGCGACCTCCGCCTGCGCATTGGCAATTGCAGCCTGGCGCGCCCGCGCTTCGACCGGAGTCATCGTCCGGCGGACAGGCGGGGACTTGCGCCTAAACAGTGAGAAAAAATTCACTGGGCTACCTCGCGCCGGAATGAATCTACACGCATTTCCGCAGGCGGTGAGTCTGCGACCTTATCTGATTCCCGTCGCTGCACCGGAATGACCGCATCCATGCAAGAATTCAATTGAACGGTCGCACGGGAATGGGGCGCGGTGCTTGTCCGTCAGCGCTTCCGCTTTTTGAATCGGGCATAGATGCGCCTGGCTGAACCAGCATCTGGACGCCTTGTCCGCTCTTTCCCGCTTCGACCCGCGACACGCCGCTCGTCAAATCGACCACCAGTTTTCCGCCCCGCAGAACGTTTTGCCCCTGAGTCATGACGACCGGATTGCCGGTAAGCGTCACGGTGTTGGTTTTCATATCGAAAATGCCAAGCTCGCCGGTCGCGGTCTGATCTTTCTGCGTAACCACGACGCTGCCGCGCGCCTCAAGACGCTTGATGCGCTGCTCGCCGCTTGGCCCCGGACTCGCAGCCTGAAGGGTCTTGCTTCCGTCTGTTGGCTCGCCACTTTGCTCGTAAAACACCACCAGCGACTTGCAACGCAGGCCGGTATCGCCCTGCTTCACCCGTACATCGCCGCTGAAAGTTGCTTGTTTCTGTTTGTCCCGGACTTCGAGAGTCGCCGCCTCGATGTGCACCGGCTGATCGCGATTTTGCGAGAAGCCCTGCAAGGCATTGGGCGGGCCTTGCGACGTTGTCTGCGTCTGCGAGTGCGCAGCCAAGCCGCTCGACATAAGTCCGATCGCAAGTGCAACAATGAACCCGGGCTTTCGCATCATCGTTGCTCGCCCGCTTTCGGTTGCTCCGGCTGGTTCAGTGTCATGTCCATAACGACACCGCCATGGAATCGGATGAGCTCGCCGGAATCGACAATATCCAGCCGGTTGGCATTGAGCGTGCCCTGAAGCAATCTAACCTCGACCGGATGTTCGGAGACGACGTTTCCTTTGCGTATGTCGACCAGCGCCTCGCTCAGACGCCCTTGATATCCGGTTGAAGAATTAAGAACGATGTCCCGATCGAGCTTTAGCGTTTCCGCCTTCGCGTCATAGAGTCCAGTGGCCGCATTGAGCTCCATCGTGCTCTTGTCTTGCATTTCGACTTTGGCGCGGATGTTGCGCAATTCGACGATGTCGGGCTTCGTCATGTCTTGCGCCGCGGTGTCGGCCGTCAGCTCGTAGGCACGCGCATCGTGTGTAAATCCCGATAGGCGTGGTTGCTCCATTGTCACCTTTGTGCCGGACACCACGAGATTGTCGATGTTGATCGGCAACTTGGCGAGCATGCGGAGCGGATTGAGGTAGATGATCAATATGACAACAACCAGCGCGAATGACACGGCAGCCGGCACTGCGATCCGCAGGATGCGCACCAAGCGGCTGTGACGGCGCGCAGCCAGGAAAGCGCGCTCGGTATTGCCGCGGCTCATGGTCCAATAAGCGCGCGGCGCGTCAGGATCTGACTGAGCTGTAATTACACGGTTCATGCCAAGTCCGGCATCCGTCTGCACCCAAAGGAAGTCTTGGAGATCATCGTCGCCCCAAGAAGTTAAAGTGCCGCCCGAATATGGCTCTGACACGGCAACCGGCCGCGCCGCGTTAACCAATTAGCGCCAGAATACAACAACTTATGACGAATGAGAAAAAATATCCTCGGCCGCCCAACCAGCGAGATCGAGCCGGGCGCGGTCGGGCAGGAAGCGGAAACAGGCCGCCGCCAGATCGGTGCGATTCTCACGCGCAAGCATGACGTCGAGCTTTTCCTTCAGGGCATGAAGATGCAGGACGTCGGTTGCGGCATAGGCCACTTGCGCATCACTAAGTTCTTCGGCGCCCCAGTCGGATAGCTGCTGCTGTTTGGACAAATCGACTCCGAGGACTTCGCGTGCCAGGTCCTTGAGCCCATGCTTGTCGGTGTAGGTGCGGGCAAGTCGCGAGGCGATTTTCGTGCAATAGACCGGCTCGGCCATCA
This sequence comes from uncultured Alphaproteobacteria bacterium, assembly GCA_963718035.1. GTDB lineage: Bacteria > Pseudomonadota > Alphaproteobacteria > Rhizobiales > Xanthobacteraceae > Pseudolabrys. Next base: position 57,621 of record CAVQYD010000055.1, read on the forward strand.
CTCCGAAAGTCTTTGCGAGAATGCCCATATCGAAATCGCGCAAAGTGAAAGATTTTGAGAATCGATTTGTCGGCCAGAAGTTTCTCGATATTCGGCGCCTTGTGCTGACCGGCGCCAATCTGAATCACATCGGCGGATCCATCACCCGGGGACAACTGAACAACGCACAATCGGTCCCGATTGGGATCAAGACCCATTGCTTCGGTGTCGATGGCCACCGACCCCTTGTAACCGGAGAGGTTGGGAAGGTCGCCGCGATGCAGGCGGATGGTCATTGGGCTCTTCGGCTCGGGACGTTGGTGCCCAGGAGAGGACTCGAACCTCCACGGCTTTCACCGCTAGTACCTGAAACTAGTGCGTCTACCAATTCCGCCACCTGGGCTCGTTGCGACCAGATACGGAGCCACTTCCGGCTTGTCAATGAACGGGTTTTCCGGTTCTGTACAGCCCTCGGGCGATCCTGTATTGGCCGGTTTCCAGGCATCTCCGCGCGAAAATCGAGAGCGGCATGAGCGCACGCAGCCCTTACGACACCCTCGTCACCGTCTACGGCGGATCGGGATTTCTCGGCCGTCACGTGGTCCGCGCTCTGGCTAAGCGCCATTATCGCATACGGGTGGCGGTTCGCCGGCCTGAACTTGCCGGACATCTGCAGCCGCTGGGTCGCGTGGGGCAGATCCACGCTGTGCAGGCCAATCTGCGTCACGCCGCTTCGGTTGAGGCGGCCGCCCGCGATGCGCAGGTACTCGTCAATCTCGTGGGAATTTTGTTCGAGCGCGGCCGCCAGAGTTTCCAGGCGGTGCACACTTATGGCGCAGAGCAGATCGCATTGGCGGCGAGTGCGCACGGGGCCCGGCTGGTCCACGTGTCGGCCATCGGCGCTGATGCCGAATTCGCCGAGCGCCTATGCCCGCACCAAGGCAGATGCCGAAAGGCTGGTGCTGGCGGCGCAACCGTCGGCATCGATCATGCGGCCCTCGATCTTGTTCGGGCCGGAGGACGATTTCTTCAATCGCTTTGCTGCCCTTGCGCGCCTTTCGCCGGCGCTGCCGCTGATCGGTGGCGGGCTGACACGCTTTCAGCCGGCGTTCGTCGGGGACGTTGCGCGGGCTATCGCCGATGCCGTTGACGGCGCCGCGCGCCCGGGCACGATTTATGAACTTGGCGGACCCGACGTTCGGACGTTCAAGGAGCTCATGCAATTCGTGCTCCGGACAATCAAGCGCAAACGACTGCTGGTGCCTTTGCCCTTCTTCCTTGCGAAGATGCAGGCTGCGGTTCTGCAGTATTTTCCCAAGCCGCCGCTGACTCCGGACCAGGTGGAATTGCTCCGCGTTGACAATGTCGTGTCCGACGCAGCAAAGGCCGAGCTGCGTACGCTGCAGGGTCTCGGCATCGAGCCTGAGACGATCGAAGCGATCGTACCCTCATATCTGTGGCGGTTTCGCAGGACCGGTCAATTCCGCAGCCGCGTCGCCTGACGCTTGTTCTACAGAATATAGAGCGCAAACAGGCCGGCGCCGCCTACGAGAATACGCCACCACGCAAACAGCGCGAAGCTGTGCCGCTGCACGTAGCCCAGGAACGTCTTGACGACGATCCATCCGAAGATGAACGAGAAGATGAAGCCGACGGCGACCACCATGACGTTTCCGCTCACGGCGAGATCGCCACGGCTTTTGAAGACCTCGTACGCAAACGCGCCGACCATGGTCGGCATTGCAAGCCAGAATGAAAATTCCGCAGCGGAACGGCGATCAGCGCCGAACAGCATGGCGCCCACAATGGTCGCTCCGGCGCGCGACACGCCAGGTATCATCGAGATGCACTGGATAATCCCGATGCCGAGATACATCGGCAAGGTGAAGGCGGTCGCATCGTGGTAGCGCGCCTTCAGGTTCATGCGATCGACCCAAAGCAGGACAAGACCGCCGATGACGAGCGAAATGCAAACGACACGCACGTCGAACAGGTATGATTTGATGACGCGATAGGCGAGCGCACCGACGACCGCCGCCGGCAAAAACGCAAGGAGCACCCCGATGACGAAACGTGCTGCCTCCCACTGCGTGAACATCGCCTTGGCCAACGCCCAAAGCCGGCCGAAATAAATCGAAAGCAGCGCGAGAATGGCGCCGAGCTGGATCAGGATTGCAAACGATTTACCGAAGGAATCGTCGCCCCAGCCGAACAGGTGCTCCATCAAGAGCAGATGGCCAGTAGAGGACACCGGAAGGTATTCGGTCAGGCCCTCGACGATACCGAGCACGGCCGCCTTGATAAGGTCGAGATGCATGAACTGCTCCGGAAATTTGCGGATGCTGGTTTGCGGGCAATGAAACGGTCAGCGCTTTTGGCGCAAAGCGGGATGACTGGCAACGAAAAAAGGTGAAAATTTTTGTGGCGATTTGCGCCGCCTGCCTTTCTATAGTGCGGCGTTGATTCCCACGGGCCTGTTCCAGACCGAGCGCTAATGCTGACGCTGTTTCATCACCCGCTCTGCCCCCGTTCGCGTTACGTGCGCCTGATTTTCGGTGAGTACGGTATTGCCACCCGCCTTGTGGAAGAGCGGTTCTGGGAGCGCAGGGAAGAATTTCTGCTGCTCAACCCAGCCGGAGAACTGCCGGTGGTCGTCACCGAAGGACAGCCGCCAATTCCGGGCGCAGCAGTGATCGCGGAATATATCGAGGAAACTCACCCGCAGAGCGGACAGGATCGCCTGCTGCCTGATCTGGCAGGGCGCCGGGTCGAAGTGCGGAGGCTCGCAAACTGGTTCAACGACAAGTTTTACGCCGAGGTCAGCGGTCCGCTTGTGCACGAACGCGCGTTCAAGCGCCACATGACGCAGGAACAGGGCGGCGGACCGCCCGATACCGATGCGCTGCGCGCCGCGCGTCACAATATCCGCTATCATCTGGCCTATATTGGTTGGCTCGTCCGCACGCGCGACTGGCTTGCAGGCGACCGGCTCAGTCTGGCTGACCTGGCAGCGGCGGCGCATCTTTCAGCTGCAGACTATTTGGGCGAAGTGCCGTGGAACGAAGACGAAGCGACAAAGAACTGGTACGCACGCGTAAAGTCGCGCCCGTCGTTTCGCGCGATCCTCGCCGACACACTCGCGGGCCTGCCGCCGTCGAAAAGCTACGCCGACCTCGACTTTTGAACGATCCGGCCGCGATCAAGTCTGCCCTCGCCGAAGAGGCACGTGTGCGCGGCTTCGACGCGTTCGGCGTCGTGAAGCCGGATGCCGCGCCAGAACTCAAAATGCGTCTCGAAGACTATATCGCCGGCGGCGCACATGGCGACATGACCTGGCTGGCAACGAGCGCCGACCGGCGCGCTTCGCCGCTCACCATGTGGCCGGAAGTCCGCTCGATCATCATGCTGGGGCTGAACTACGGGCCAGATGATGATCCGCTCGCGATCTTGAAAGCCAGTGATCGCGCAGCGATCTCGGTCTACGCGAAGGGCAACGACTATCACGAGCTCATCAAAGCGAAACTCAAGGACCTCGCGCGCTGGCTTACCGCCAACGCCGGCGGAGACGTGAAAGTATTCGTCGACACTGCGGCCGTCATGGAGAAGCCGCTTGCCGCCCATGCCGGACTTGGATGGCAGGGCAAGCACACCAACCTGGTTTCGCGCCAATTCGGCTCCTGGCTGTTTCTCGGCTCGATCTTCACAACGCTCGATTTGCCGGCTGACCCCGCGGAACCGGACAGCTGCGGCAGTTGCCGGGCATGTCTCGATATTTGCCCAACTGCAGCTTTCCCTGCGCCGTACAAGCTCGACGCACGACGGTGCATTTCCTACCTCACCATCGAGCACAAAGGGCCTATTCCCCGCGAATTGCGTCCCGCGATGGGCAACCGCATCTTCGGCTGCGACGACTGCCTTGCGATCTGCCCGTGGAACAAGTTTGCGAGCCAGGGACGCGAGGCCAAGCTTGCGGCGCGCGACGCGTTGCGCGCGCCGCATCTCGCCGATCTCGTTCGCCTTGATGATGCGCAATTCCGGACGTTGTTTGCCAAGACGTCGATCAAGCGAACAGGGCGTGACCGGTTTGTTCGAAACGTGCTGATCGCAATTGGCAACTCACGCGACGTGGCACTCAGCGCCGAAGCTGAACGATTACTTGACGATCCATCACCGCTGGTGCGAGGTGCTGCAGTGTGGGCGCTATCACAACTATTACCGCGTCAGCGTTTCGCAGAACTTCGAAAGAAACACGCTGACGCCGATCCCACGGTTCAGGACGAGTGGGTCTCGGCGCTTGCCTAAAATTCTTGGACCGCCGCAATAAGGCGATCAATGTCCTCCGGCCGCGACAGGCGGTGATCGCCATCCTTGATCAACGTCAGCACGACATCGTCGCGGGAAAACCGGGACACCAGCTCAACCGCGTGCCGCCAGGGCACATCGGGATCCTGTACGCCCTGCAGAATATGCACCGGACAGCCGGTTTCTATCAGCCCGCCGAGCAATAGGTGATTTCTGCCGTCTTCAATGAGGCCGCGCGTAATCGGGTAAGGTTCATCACCGTACTCCGAGGGCCGCAGCCATTTTCCTTTTTCCTGGATCTCGCGTTTGGTCGCGTCGGAAAACTGCTTCCACATCAATTCTTCGGTGAAGTCGACTGCCGGGGCGATCAGCACCATGCCCGCAATTGGCGCCGCATCTTTGTTAGCCCCCACGGCTCTGGCCAGTAACAATGCCAACCAGCCTCCCATTGACGACCCGATGACCAGCTGCGGCCCGCGTGCAAAGTGCAAATAGACCGCCAGACTTTCCTCGAGCCACCGGCCAATCGTTCCCTCAGTGAACGAGCCGCCTGACTCTCCGTGGCCGGAATAATCAAACCGTAAACAGGCGCGGCCTTCTTTTCCGGCCCAACGATCGAGCGCCTCGGCTTTTGTGCCCTTCATGTCGGATTTAAAGCCGCCTAGCCAAAAAAGCCCGGGATTCGCGCCCTTTCGCTCGCGCACAGCTATCGGTCGACTGTCCTTATCGGACCCGACCGTGATGGATGTGAGACGCGGTTCGTTCATGGATTACTTTTCGCAGGAAGACCGCCGTCGTGGCAATGTGCAGCCGTTGCCCAGGTTGCTGGTGAAGTCTATACCTCACCGCTAAACACGAACGGATGTCATGTCGAGTTTGCCCGCACCAATCCCCGAAGCGAGCGTGCAATCGCACGTTGTTGCGCGAAAAGTTCAGGCCGCGCTCGGCTCGATCGCGGTGCTCGTCGTGGTTCCTACTCTCGACGGGGGCGCTGCCGACGCAGGCGCGGTTGAACTCGTGCGCATTCTTGCGAGCGCCGGCTTTCGCACCATCGTCGTGTCGCGCGCTGGCCGCCTGGTCGCCGACGTAACGACGGCCGGCGGCGAATTCGTCCCACTCGATGTCTCGAGCAACAATCCGCTCCTAATGCTGCGCAACGCGATCAAGCTGACGCGAATGGCGCGGGATCGGCAGTGCCGCGTGATTCACGCCTTTGGCCGCTCAGGCGCATGGAGTGCATTTATCGCGACGCGGTTGTGCGGAATACCGCTTGTGACCAGTTGCTATAAAGGTTTTCGCGAGCAGAACATTTTCAAGCACTTTTATAACAGCATCATGGCGCGCGCCGACCATGTCATCGCCTCAAGTGAGCAAATCGCGCAACTGATCAACGATCGCTACGGCACGCCTTGGAGCAAAATCGCCGTCGTGTCTTGCAGCATTGATCTCGACCGTTTCGATCCTGACAAGGTCTCGCGCGAACGCATCGAGGCAATACGAAGCGCATGGGGCGTCAAGCGCGAGACGAAAGTTATTTTGATCACCGGACGCATCTTGCGCCGAAAAGGTCATCACGTCGTCGTCAAAGCGGTCAAGCGGCTCAAGGAAATGGGCTTAAAGGATTTTCTTTGCGTCTTCGTCGGCGAAGATCGCGGCCGTACGCGCTACACAGGCGAGCTTTGGGACCTCGTCTTGTCCACTGGAACAATGGATGTGATCCGCATGGCGGCTCCGGTCGCCGATATGCCCGCTGCCTTTGCGGCGGCATCTGTCATCGTTTCGGCGGCGATACAGCCGGAAGGCGTGCAGCGCGCAATCCTGGAAGGCCAGGCGATGGCGCGACCAGTTATCGTGTCCGACCTCGGCGCCGGAGCCGACGTCGTGCTCACCGCACCCGCGGTGCCCGAAAGCCGGATTGCGGGATTTCGCTTCCAGTCCGGCGACGATGCGGCGCTCGCCGCAGCCCTGTTACGTCTGTTCTCGATGCCCGAGCTCAACCGGGCAACCATCGGCCGGCGCGGCCGCGATTGGGTTCTGGGACATTTCAATACGGCGATTGTGACCGAACAGACGTTGCGTCTCTATCGGGACGTTGCCGGGCTAAGCATGCGGCCCGATGTCTCCGCACAAAATTAAGTCACGACAAAATAAGAGCAATTTGAACAGTTTGGCCTTCGGTTTCAAACCGTTAGACACCAATACCTGCGGAACTGCGTTGACTTCTCGGCCGTTTCTACCAATCTACGGCTATTCCGAAGGCGCGCTGATGCCGACGGTCAGTTGAAACAGGATAAGGAGAAAGTAGCCATTCGTCGTCCGATGAAGTCCGCGCTGCCCGTTCAGAAGGACGGCCCGCGCATAAACGAGGAGATCCGCGTCCGCGAGGTCCAGCTAATAGATGCCAGTGGCCACAACCACGGTCCCACCCCGATCCAAGCCGCGCTCGATATGGCGCAGGCCGCAGGGCTCGACCTAGTCGAAATCGCCCCGAACTCCGCGCCTCCCGTCTGCAAGATCCTGGATTACGGCAAGTACAAATTCCAGGCGCAGAAAAAAGCGGCGGAGGCTCGCAAAAAGCAGAAAGTCGTCGAGGTTAAGGAGATCAAACTCCGGCCGATGATCGACGACCACGACTACGACGTCAAAATGCGCTCCATGAAGCGGTTCTTCGAAGAGGGAGACAAGGTCAAGATCACCTTGCGATTCCGAGGACGCGAAATGGCGCACCAAGAGCTCGGCTACAAATTGCTCGAGCGCGTGAAAGCGGACACCGGTCCGTTCGCCAAGATCGAATCGGAACCGCGGTTTGAAGGCCGGCAAATGGTCATGATGCTGGCGCCACGCTAGCGCGGCAGAACGTTTTCCTGGCACCTCAAACGCGCCGCTCGCAGATCGCGGGTGGCGCGCTGTTATTTGGTAACGAATTAACCCCCGGCGACAGGCGGTTGCATGCTGCGGCCGCCTCTGCCATAACGCCGCGCATTCGCCGCCCGGCCAGTAAGGGCTGCCGTGGCGGCGATTAACGCTCAATCCCGAGCACCCGCTCCGGGGCCCAACGTGCCCCAAGGAGCATATTTCGGCCGGCGGGCCTGCCCGCTGCGAGCCGATGAGGAGAGCCAAATGCCCAAGTTGAAGACCAAATCGGGCGCCAAAAAGCGCTTCAAGATTACCGCGACCGGCAAGGTAAAATACCAGCAGACCGGCAAGCGCCACGGCATGATCAAGCGGACGACAAAGACGATCCGCGAACATCGCGGCACCAACGTGCTGTTCAAGACCGACGGCGACAACATCAAGAAGTACTGGCTGCCGAACGGCTGACCGGTTCCCGCCGGCCGCGCGAGCGCGGCTGTTCCTCGTCAGTAATCTGCACGTATCTGCAAGGAGAATTTCGATGGCCCGCGTCAAACGTGGCGTCACCTCGCACGCCAAGCACAAGAAAGTTCTGAAAGCCGCCAAGGGCTATTACGGCCGCCGCAAGAACACGATCCGCATCGCCAAGCAGGCAGTGGAAAAGGCAAACCAATATGCCTTCCGTGACCGCAAGCGGCGCAAGCGCACGTTTCGTGCCTTGTGGATCCAGCGTTTGAACGCGGCGGTTCGGCCCTTTGGCTTGAACTACAGCCGTTTCATCGCTGGGCTGGCCAAAGCCGGCGTCACGGTCGACCGGAAGGTTTTGTCCGATCTTGCAATCCGCGAACCGGCTGCATTCCAGGCGATCGTGGAAAAGGCCAAAGCCGCGTTGCCGGCGTAAGGTCCGCGTCAAACGCCAATCGAGGCGCGATGCGCGGGTCGGGCCCGCGCATGACAGGGTGATAAGCCATGTCCGACATCGCAAAGCTTGAAAAGGAAATTCTGGCGAACGTCGCCGCGGCAAAGGATGAAGCGGCGCTCGAAGCCGTTCGTATCGCCGCGCTCGGAAAGAACGGCTCAGTCTCGGCGCTGCTCAAGACGCTCGGGACAATGTCGGCAGACGAACGAAAGACACAAGGTCCGGCGATTAACGACCTCAAGGACCGTGTCACCGAATCGATTGCACAACGCAAAGATGCGCTCGGTGCCGCGGCACTCGATGCGCGGCTCAATACCGAGACGGTCGACGTCACGCTGCCCGTGCGCGAAGCGCCGGCAGAGACCGGCCGCATCCATCCGATCAGCCAGGTGACGGATGAGCTAACGGCCATCTTTGCCGACATGGGGTTCGCGGTCGCCGAAGGGCCCGACGTCGAAACCGACGACTACAACTTCACCAAACTGAATTTTCCGGAGGGTCACCCGGCTCGCGAAATGCACGACACGTTCTATTTCGCGCCGAAGCCGGACGGCTCGCGCCTGCTGCTGCGCACGCACACCTCCCCCGTCCAGGTGCGTACGATGCTCAGCAAAAAGCCGCCAATCCGCGTCATTTGCCCCGGCCGCACCTATCGCAGCAACTCGGACCAGACCCACACTCCGATGTTCCATCAGGTCGAAGGCCTCGTGATCGACAAGGGCTCTCACCTCGGTCATCTGAAGTGGATCCTCGAGGAATTCTGCAAGGCTTTCTTCGAGGTCGACAGCGTGAAGATGCGCTTCCGCCCGTCGTTCTTCCCGTTCACGGAGCCATCGCTCGAGGTTGACATCCAGTGCAAGCGCGACAAGGGCGAAATCCGCTTCGGCGAAGGCGAAGACTGGCTTGAAATCCTCGGTTGCGGAATGGTGCACCCGAACGTGCTGCGCAATTGCGGGCTCGATCCCGACGAATATCAAGGTTTCGCCTGGGGCCTGGGGATCGACCGCATCGCGATGCTCAAGTACGGCATGAACGACCTACGCGCCTTCTTCGAGGCCGATGTGCGTTGGCTTTCGCACTATGGCTTCCGCCCGCTGGACTTTCCGACGCTGGCCGGAGGTCTAAGTTCATGACCGCGCCGCGATCCCTCTCGCCGCTCGATCGCGCTTTCTTCGCGCTGGTCACGCGCGGGTGGAATGCGCACAAGATCGCGAGTTACAAATCGACGTTGCGCAAGCGCGACAAGGAGATGTCGGCCGAGGCCTCGCACACTTTCGCCTCGATCGACGCCAAGGCCACGGGTCTTTTGACGCACACGTCGATGATGATCGCCGGGCTCGGCCTGATCGCACCGCTTGTCGCCGACAGCGACTTTGAAGTCGGGATCGTCGTCATGGAAATGGCGATCTATCTGCTGATTGCACTCGGCTGTCTGCGATGTCTGTCAGTATTCCATGCCCATGAATTCGAGGCTGCCGACCATGTTCAGGATGTCATTCATCGCGAACTGATCATCCGCACCGAGCTTTACAGTCTTTGCATTCGTGCCGCGATCCTGTTCACCATGGTGGTATTCGCGTTGCTGCCGCTTCTCTATTTCTGGACGTCGGAGAAAGCGGCATGAAGTTCACGTTGCCCTGGCTGAAGGACCACCTCGAAACCGACGCGTCGCTGGCCGAGATCGTCGACAAGCTTACGATGATCGGCCTTGAGGTCGAGAACGTCGAGGATAAGGCCGACCTGCTCAAGCCGTTCGTGATTGCGTCCGTCATCTCGGCCGAGAAACATCCCAATGCGGACCGTCTCAAGGTCTGCATGGTCGATATCGGCGACGGCAAACCGATCCAGGTCGTGTGCGGGGCGCCCAATGCACGGACGGGCATGAAAGGTGTCTTCTCGGCGCCAGGAACCTTTATCCCAGGAAAGAACATCACATTGACGGTCGGTACGATCCGGGGCGTCGAAAGCCGCGGCATGCTGTGCTCGGCCGCCGAGCTGATGATCTCCGACGACCACGAAGGGATCATCGACCTGCCGGCGGATGCGCCGGTCGGCAAATCCTACGTTGAATGGGCAGGAGCAAGCGAACCGGTTATCGAAATCAATCTCACGCCCAACCGCCCGGACTGCACGGGCGTTTCAGGTATTGCGCGCGACCTCGGCGCAACCTCAATCGGCACATATAAAGACAAGATTCCAAAACCGGTAAAGGGCTCCTTCCCTTGCCCAGTGAAAGTCACGCTCGACTTCGGCAAGACGCCGTCGTTGTGCCCGGCCTTCGGGTTGCGCCTGGTGCGCGGCGTCAAGAACGGTCCTTCGCCCGACTGGCTGCAGAAGCGGCTGACCGCAATCGGGCTGCGTCCCATCAACGCGCTTGTCGACATCACCAATTTTATCACCTTCGACCGCGGCCGGCCGTTGCACGTGTTCGATGCCGACAAGGTGCATGGCAATCTGACGGTGCGGCGCGCGAGAAACGGAGAGAAGCTGCTGGCGCTCGACGGCAAGACCTACACGCTCGACGAGGCGGTTTGTGTGATTGCCGACGAAAAGGGTGTCGAATCGCTCTCCGGCATCATGGGCGGCGAGGCAACCGGTTGCTCGGAGACGACCACAAATGTTCTTGTGGAATCGGCGCTTTGGGACGAGCTCAATATCGCACAGACCGGCCGCAAGCTCGGCATCAACTCCGATGCGCGCTACCGCTTCGAGCGTGGTGTCGATCCCGCCTTCATGCTGCCCGGCCTCGAGCTCGCGACCCAGATGGTGCTCGACCTCTGCGGCGGCGAAGCGTCGGAAATCATTGTCGCCGGCGATCCGACACCGAAGGAAAAGATCATCGATTTTCCGCTCAGCGAACTGCCGCGGCTCACCGGGCTGAAACTGCCGCTTGCGGATCTGCGGCGTGTCTTGGAAAAACTCGGCTTTTTCACCGCCGGTCAAGGCGAGCGCGTGAAAGTCGCCGTGCCATCCTGGCGGCCAGACGTTCACGGCCGTGCCGATATCGTCGAGGAGCTCGTTCGTATTGTCGGCGTGGACCGTGTGCCATCGACTCGTTTCGGGCGAGAGCAGGCCCGCAAGCCCGTTCTCACTGCGATTCAAAATCGCACGCGCAAAGCAAAGCGAGCGCTTGCGGCGCGCGGATTGCTTGAAGCCGTGACTTGGTCGTTCGTATCGAAGCGAGAAGCCGAGCTGTTTGGTGGCGGCGCACCGGAGCTTGCGCTTGCTAATCCGATCGCCGCCGAGTTGTCCGACATGCGGCCGAGTCTCATTCCCGGCTTGATCATGGCAGCACAACGCAATGCCGACCGCGGGTTCCCCGACACCGCAGTGTTCGAAGTTGGCCAGATCTTCAAAGGCGATAAGCCTGCCGACCAACTCACGGCCGCCAGCGGGCTGCGCCGCGGCCTTGCCAAGCCGTCGGGAAGTGGCCGCCACTGGTCGGACAAGTCCGGACCCGTCGATGTTTTCGACGTAAAAGCCGACGCTTTCGCCGTGCTGGCCGCTTCCGGAGCCCCGATGCAGGCTTTGCAAGTCGTGCCTGGCGGTCCGGCCTGGTTTCACCCCGGACGCAGCGGCACCATCCAGATTGGCCCGCAGAATGTCCTGGGATACTTCGGTGAATTGCATCCGCGTGCGATTGCCGGCCTGAAGGCCGAGAGCCAGTTGGTCGCCTTCGAAGTAATTCTCGAAAAAATCCCCGAACCCAAAGCGCGCCCGACGCGGGCAAAGCCTCTGCTTGATGTGTCGCCTTTCCAGCCGGTCGAGCGCGATTTTGCTTTCGTCGTCGACAATTCGGTCAAAGCTGCCGACATCGTGCGCGCGGCGCAGAACGTGGACAAGAAGCTGGTCAGCAACGTCGTTGTCTTCGATGTGTATGAAGGTAAAGGCATCGACCCAGGCAAGAAATCGATAGCAATTGCGGTGACAATTCAGCCGCGCGAGAAAACGATGACCGACGCCGAGATTGAGGCTCTTGCCGGCAAGATCGTCGCCGAAGTGACCAAGCGAACCGGCGGCGTATTGCGCGGTTAGGCCGGCAGCAGATCCGTATAAGCAAATCCGTCGCGTTCGATGGTTTCGCCGGTTTTGACCGCGACTTTGCGCGACAGCATCGGGCCGCCTGAGACGAACGAGTGAAATTCGCCGTTCTCGCCACATGGGTCGATGCCCTCAGGAAATGCCTCAAGCAGCACGCGGTCAAATCGGCGGCCGGCGAATGATGCCGGCAATTTTTTCAAATCAACGGTGCAAATATGCGCCTCGGTGCCGGCATCGATCATGTCATCCGCGAGCGAGCGCGTCGGCCGGCCCCATAATGGAAACACCGGCACGATCCCGGTGCCGGAAAGCTGGCGTTCGCGGTATGCCCGTACATCCTCCAGGAACAGGTCGCCGAAAATCATGTGCGTCACCCCGGATGCTCGCGCGGCAGCAATGGCCTCTGCCATTTTGCGCTCGTAGATGTCATTCGGACACGGATACGGAATATGAATGATCACCGGGTGCAGACCGGCGGCATCGAGTTGCGCGCGCAGCAGTTCTTCACGCACCCCGTGCATGCTGACTCGGTGAAACGTGTCGGTCACCGTGGTCAAGGCGCCGACAATTTCGAAATCGCCGGTGATGCGCGTCTCATGCAGCGCCCACGCGCTGTCTTTGCCGCTCGACCATGCGATGAGGGCCTTGGGAGAAGTCGGCATGGTATCCAAAGAGTTGCAGGCCAGGTCCGACCAGCATTGTGCGGCAAACCTTATGGCTAACAATCGGTAACACCGACAGCCTGCCGCGCCAATTAGCCCAGTGAACTAAATTGCAATGAGTCCTCACTAGATTTTTTGGAGACGTGCGCGGGGTCTCTCCCGCGGAAGGGGAAACGTCTTGAGCGCCAAGAACTGGCGCCGAGGGCCGGTCATGAGCTGGATGGTCGATGGGATGGGGCGCTTTCTGGCGTACTATCTGGAAAAGCCGGTACAAGGTTACGAGCCATTCACACCGTCAGATCCCGACGCGTTGCGGGCAACCTTGCGGCCTGGTGATGTGCTGCTCGTTGAAGGCAACAATCATATTTCCGGCGTCATCAAGTATCTGACGCAGTCGACCTGGTCGCACGCCGCACTCTATGTCGGGCCGATCGGAGATCGCGTGACCGCCGACGGCGAGCCGCTCGTCCTGGTCGAGGCGAATATCGGTCACGGCGTGGTCGCCGCACCGCTCTCAAAATATGCCCGCTTCCACACCCGCATCTGCCGGCCGACACAGCTCGATGAAGATGACCGCGCCCGTGTCTGCGCCTATGCATCGGAACGCATCGGCTTCGACTATGATCTCAAAAACATTATCGACCTGATGCGTTACCTGTTTCCACTGCCGGTGCCGCAGCGCTGGCGCCGCCGCATGATTGCGCTCGGCTCCGGCCACCCGACCCGCATCATCTGCTCGGCGCTTATCGCACAGGCATTCGAGACCGTGCGCTATCCGATCCTGCCGAAGATAACGAAACTTGAGAGTGAAGCTGCGCGTCAGGAGATTCTGGAGATCCGCCATTCTTCGCTATACGCGCCGCGCGATTTCGATATCTCTCCCTACTTCGAAGTCGTAAAGCCGACCATCGTGCGGGGCTTCGACTATAAGGCCATGGCATGGGTAGATCGGCCGGCCGCGGACGCCGACGAAATCGTCTCGCTTGTACCGGCCGACGACGATCTTTCCCCGGTATCGTAGGCGACAGGCTTGTCGGAAGCGGCGGCCAGGATTACCTGTGCCGCTATGATTGACGCATTCGTTAAAGCGCTCTCGCAGATGTTCACGCCTGCCCTGCGGCGCGTGCTGCTCAAAGCTGTGGGATTGGCGCTTATTGTCATTGTTATCATCGGCATAGCCATGCAGCGGCTGTTGGCCGCGTGGGCGGACGCCGGTGCAAATTGGGCCGAGCAAGCGTCCGGAATGGCGCCGCACGCAGCCTGGGCTGCGCTTGCCTGGGTGCTGTCGGTGATCGCGGCGCTAGGCATCATTACCGGCGCGCTATTCTTGATGCCGGCGGTCACTGCCTTCGTCGGAAGCTTTTTCGTCGATGAAGTCGCCGAAGCCGTCGAGCGGGAATACTATCCGGCGCATCCATCCGGCAGAGCCTTGCCGTTTTTGCGTGCACTTATCGAAGGTACCAAGATCGCTGCGCTCGCGGTCCTTGTCTATCTGTTCGCGCTGCCGTTCGTCCTGCTGGCCGGGCTCGGAATCATTATCCTGTTTCTTGCAAACGCATATCTGCTCGGACGCGAATATTTTGAGCTTGCCGCAATGCGATTCCGCCCGCCACACGAAGCGAAGTCCATGCGCAAAGCCAATGCGGCTTACGTATTCCTGGCTGGCATGGTGGTCGCAGCTTTCGTATCGATCCCGATCGTCAATCTGGCGACGCCAATATTTGCGATGGCTTTCATGGTCCACGTGCACAAAAGGCTGGCCGGCGCGCGAATCGAACTCGTCGAAGCACCGCGCTGACGGTCAGCCTTTCGGACGCAAATCGATGACGCGCTTGGCCTTGCCGAGCGAACGTTCGACCGTGCCTGGCTTGACGGTACGAACCGCCGCGGTCACGCCGACCGATAGCCTTGATGTGATGCGCGAGATCACGGTCGCACTCGGCATAGACACCTTCCGCATCGAGACGCAGATTCGACGACGACAGTGATTTCGTCGAGACGTTCGGCGCGCCGTAACTCGATGACAAAGTGAGGTGCGAGGCGTTCGTCTTTGAGGATGATTTCCTCGATCTGGCTGGGAAACACGTTCACGCCGCGCACGATCATCATGTCATCGGAACGACCGGTGACCTTCTCCATCCTGCGCATTGAGCGCGCGGTGCCGGGCAGCAGGCGCGACAGGTCACGCGTGCGATAGCGCACAATCGGCATCGCTTCCTTGGTCAGCGTCGTGAACACGAGCTCGCCGACCTCCCCGTCGGGCAAAATGTTGCCGGTGACCGGATCGATGACTTCCGGATAAAAATGATCTTCCCAGATATGCGGGCCGTCCTTGCTTTCGATGCATTCGCAGGAAACACCCGGACCAATGATTTCCGACAGGCCGTAGTTGTCGATGGCATGAAGATCGAACGCCTCTTCGATCTCCGCGCGCATCGCATTGGTCCACGGCTCGGCGCCGCACATTGCGATCTTGAGCGAGCACCGGCGTGGATCGATGCCCTGGGCGTGAAATTCATCAAGAATCGCAAGTATATAGCTTGGTGTAACGAAGATGACATCGGGACGGAAATCGGCGATCAGGCGCACCTGCCGCTCCGTCATTCCGCCCGACACCGGCACGACAGTCATGCCGAGCCGCTCGGCCCCGTAGTGAAAACCAATGCCGCCGGTGAACAGCCCATAGCCGTACGAGTTCTGCACCAGCATGCCCGGCTTGCAGCCGGACGCACGCATGGAGCGCGCCATCAAGCCGGCCCAGGTGTCGAGATCGCGCTGGCTGTAGCCGACCACGGTGGGCTTGCCGGTCGTTCCTGACGACGCATGAACGCGCAGAACCTGATCGCGCGGTATGGCAAACATCCCGAACGGATAATGCGCGCGCAGGTCGTCTTTGGCGGTGAACGGGAACTTCGGCAGATCATCGAGTGTCTTGAGATCGTCCGGATGAACGCCGGCTTTGTCGAATGCTTTCTTGTAGTGCGCGACGTTGCTGTAAGCGTGGCCGAGCGTCCATTTCAGCCGCTCCAACTGGAGTGCCGCGATCTCATCGCGCGAGGCCGTTTCGATCGGATCGAAACTTTCGCGTGCTGGCATCAGATTGATGCCTTTGAGCTGTAGACGCGGCATTCAAATCCCTTGCGTCACCAACAACGCACTATCAGATTTTTCGCTGCGCGGCGTTCCAGTGCTTTTCCAGGTTGGCGATCAGGGCCGGGCTGAAATGACAATAGGCCTGCTCGCGGCAGTAGACCGCCATGTAGCGGCGGAACAGATCGAGCGGCTCTTCGCCGACCCGAATGGCGCGCCGGTTACCGGCAGCACTGACCACGCCCGAGCCTGTGAAGTCGTTGACCACGCGCGCAACCGCATCGTCCATTTCGCCTGGCGGTACGATCAGGTCGCAAATCATTCGCCCTTCGGGCGTATCGCAATCGAGCCGCCGGCCCATCAAGATGGCCTGGCGCGTGATGCGATCGCCCGTAAAACGCGGCATGCGCAGATTGGCCGCGCCCGGAATAATCCCTTCCTTGCGCGCGGGAAGTGTCATGTAGGCGTCGCTGCCAGCAATCACGTAATCCATCGCCAGAAGATATTGGCAGCCGCCGCCGATCGCCCAGCCATCGACCGTAGCGACCCAAGGCTTTTCTCGTGTCCCGCCGTAAATTTCATCTGGGCTTGCCGCACCCGTCGCAACCCCGCGGAACATCTTGTTCACCACGCCCATGTCGCGGCGGATGTACCAGAGATAGGGAATCTTGCCGCGGTAGATATGAGTGAGATTGATCCCGCTCGAGAAAATCTTGCGGCCTTTGTATTTCGGATGATCGACGACACCGCCGCGCAGTACGCAGATCTCGCTCAATGGGTCGAGGATCGCGATATCGGTGGCCGTTTCTGTATCGCCGAGCGTGTCATCATCCTCGGCATTGAGGAAGCGCGGATTTTGTACGGTCACCACGGCCGCCTTGCCCTGCCGTTCGACACGGGCTGGACCGAAATCGATCACCCCGTTCCGAACGAATTCGTCCACCCGCGCGATAGACTCCTGCTTCGGGCGCAGCATCGCTTCGCACAGGTGCATTCCGGCTTCAGGAAGCGCGAGTGTGTGCGCCAGGAAAATCCCCTGGTCGATCTCGACGCCATCTTTTTCGCTCTGCATTAGCGTGCTCTCGGCGTCGACTTGCTTCCTTGTCGGTGTCAATCCCGGAACCAACTTGGCAACGTCGTATGCGAGTTCGTCCACGCGATGGAACGCCGACAAATTTTTCGTAAGCCTGCGATAAATCGCGTCCGCGTGCTTTTTCAGGAAATCTTCGCGGAGACGCCGGCACGTGGAAAGAATGGCGTCAGCCGCCGATTGCTGTTCCAGCGTTCGCTGGCGCTTTTTGGGCAATTTCGCCAACAGACCATCGCCTGTGCGCCAAAATTTCGTCGCCGCCGCTGCATCCCGTTTGAGCGAACCTGTCACGCGCGGCAACGCTTTGACCCATGTGCCGGCCGACTTCACAGGCAATCCGCCGCGACGAAGAATTTCACCGGTATCGGGGCGCGTTTCTCTTGTTCTCGCGATCCGGGAGCCTTCCATACGCACTCTCCCTACTCTGACACTTCACACGACCGTCTTGCCGGGCCACTGGCACAAATCAGCAATGATGCATTTCTCGCACAGCGGCTTGCGTGCGACGCAAGTGTAACGCCCGTGCAGAATAAGCCAATGGTGCGCATGCCGTTTGTATTCCGCCGGCACCACCTGCTCCAATTTCATTTCAACTTCGAGCGGGGTCTTGCCGGTGGCCAGTCCGGTGCGGTTTCCGACGCGAAAGATATGCGTATCGACAGCAATCGTTGGCTCGCCGAAAGCAATGTTGAGGACGACGTTGGCGGTCTTGCGGCCGACACCAGGCAGCGCCTCCAGCGCTTCGCGCGAGCGTGGAACCTGGCTGCCATGCTCGGCGATCAGCTTCTGCGACAGCGCAACGACATTCTTGGCCTTGGTGCGAAAGAGGCCGATGGTCTTGATAAGGTCGCGCACACGCGTTTCGCCGAGCGCGGCCATTTTTTCCGGTGTATCCGCGAGGGCAAAAAGCGCAGGCGTCGCCTTGTTGACGCCGGCATCGGTTGCTTGCGCCGAAAGGACCACCGCGACCAGCAGCGTGAACGGATTGATATGCTGCAATTCGCCCTTCGGCTCCGGATTTGCGGCCTTGAAGCGGCTGAACGCCTCGGCGATCTGCGCTGTTGTCCACTGCGGCAGCGCGCCTTGCGCGGCCTTGATATCGGCTGCTGCGCGCTTGGGCGCCGGCTTTACCTTCGCGCGTTTGCCCGTGCGCGATTTTGTCTTGTGCTTCGCCGGAGCCTTACGGGCGGGTTTTCTCGCCATGATTTTGGTATAGTGAGCGCAATGACCCCCGACAACGCCGACGATCTCGAACCCACCATCTTTTCGGCGACGCTGACACCGCATCGCTCGCTCGGCCGCGTCGGCTTTTTGGTTTTGATGTTGCTGTTCGGTGGCGTCAGCTTCGTGACCGGAATGCTGTTTCTCGTCATCGGCGCCTGGCCGGTCTTGGGCTTTTTCGGGCTCGACGTGCTGCTGTTGTATTGGGCCTTCCGGCTCAACTACTGGCACGCAAAAGCTTACGAGCAGGTGACAGTGACCCCTTCCGCACTCAAGGTGCGCAAGGTAAGCCATCTTGGCCGCGCGCGAGAATGGGTACTCAACCCGCTCTGGGTCCGGCTCGACAAGGTCGAGCTCGAGGAGTTCGGCATCGACCGGCTCTTCCTCGTGTCGCGCGGCAAAAAACTGGCAATCGCGACGTTCCTCGGACCGGACGAAAAGGCCGGTTTTGCGAAAGAGCTCGGAAACGCGCTTATCGAAGCCCGCCGCGGTCCAACGAGGACCGTATTCGAATAGCCAGAAATCGGGTGGTCGGGGTGCCCGGATAGCCCTAGATAGCGGTCATGAACATGAACCTGGCAAGAAACACCGTGACCGACCGCTTCAGCGAGTTCGCACCGCTTTCTACGGCGGCCGCGGACTACGACATCGTGCGTCGCGCCATCGCGCATATCCGCGGAAACTGGCGCGCGCAGCCGGAAATCGACGTCATCGCGAACGCCGCCGGCGTGTCCGCAACCGACCTGCATCACCTGTTCCGCCGCTGGTGCGGGCTGACGCCAAAGGCATTCCTGCAGGCGCTCACGCTCAATCATGCGCGCGAGCTTCTGCGCTCATCGGCGAGCGTGCTCGACACCGCCTACGAAGTCGGCTTGTCCGGGCCCGGCAGGCTGCATGATCTATTCGTCACGCACGAAGCAATGTCGCCCGGCGAATGGAAAGCCGGCGGTGAAGGCCTCACTATTACCTACGGATTTCACCCCTGCCCATTCGGCATGGCGCTGGTGATGATCACGCCGCGCGGACTCGCAGGCCTTGCGCTCGCCGACGCCGGCAAGGAACGCGCGGCCCTCCGCGACATGAAATCACGCTGGCCGAAGGCCAAATACGTTGAGGACTTCGCCGCGACGGCACCGACCGCACGCCGCATTTTCGACGCGGCGCTCTGGCGCAAAGACCAGCCGCTGCGCGTGGTGTTGATCGGCACCGACTTCGAGGTGCGTGTGTGGGAAAGGCTGCTCGACATCCCGATGGGAAAGCTCACCACCTATTCCGATCTCGCCGCCAGGGCCGGCGCGCCAAAAGCTGCGCGCGCAGTCGGCGCCGCGGTTGGCAAGAATCCGATCTGTTTCGTGGTGCCGTGCCATCGCGTCATCGGCAAGAGCGGCGAGCTCACCGGCTATCACTGGGGCATCACACGCAAGCGCGCGATGCTCGGCTGGGAAGCGGGAATGTCCGCAGCGGCCTAGTCAGGCTGCAAGATCGAGCTTCGAGGCCACCGTCGAATTGGCGTTGAGCCGGTAGATCATCGGCACGCCGGTATCCAGATTGAGCTTGGTGATGCTATCGGGCGTGTGCTTGTCGAGCACCATGACAAGCGCGCGCAATGAATTGCCGTGCGCGGCGACCAGCACGCGCTCGCCGCGCAGCACGCGCGGCAGAATGTCCGTCACGTAATACGGCAAAGCGCGCGCGAGCGTGTCCTTCAGGCTTTCGCCGCCGGGCGGCGCGACATCGTAGGAACGGCGCCAGATGTGCACCTGCTCCTCACCCCATTTCTTGCGTGCTTCGTCCTTGTTGAGTCCGACGAGATCGCCGTAATCGCGCTCGTTCAAGGCCTGATCCTTGAAAATCGGGATTGTCGTCTGGCCCAGCTCGGTCAGCATCAGGTCGAGCGTGCGCTGCGCGCGCTTGAGCGCGGACGTAAACGCGACATCAAACTTGATTCCCTGCGCCTTGAGCTTGCGGCCGGCCTCGCGCGCTTCAGCGACGCCCTTTTCGGTGAGGTCGACGTCGCGCCAACCGGTGAACAGGTTCTTCAGGTTCCAGTCGCTTTGGCCGTGGCGCACGAGCACGAGAAGACGGTCAGTCATGCAATTCCTCAGAAGTCCTTCAAACCCAGAACGTCCATCATCGAATAAAGTCCCGGCTTTTGCGTACGCGCCCAACGTGCCGCATGCAGCGCACCGCGCGCGAAGATCATGCGATCCTCGGCCTTGTGCGTGAGTTCCACGCGCTCGGCCGCGCCGGCAAAGATTACGCTGTGCTCACCTACAACGGTTCCGCCCCGCAGAGTAGCAAAACCGACATCGCCAACCTTGCGCGCGCCGGTGTGGCCGTCGCGGCTTTTGACGGAATGCTTGTCGAGCGCGATGCCGCGCCCGTCCGCCGCCGCACGGCCAAGCATCAGCGCGGTGCCCGACGGCGCATCGACTTTCTGGTTGTGATGCATCTCCAGGATTTCGATGTCGAACGAATTGTCGAGCGTCTTCGCCACGCGCTTGGTGAGCGCCGCGAGCAGATTGACGCCGAGGCTCATGTTGCCGGACTTGACGATCACCGCGCTCTTGGCGGCGTCCTTGATTTTTGCCTCGTCGGCGGCGCTCAGTCCGGTCGTTCCGATGATGTGCACCTTGCCAGCCTTGGCAGCCAGCGCGGCAAATTCGAGCGTGGCGCTCGGCGCCGTGAAGTCCACGATGCCGTCCGCCTTTGCAAGCGATGGCCCGGCATCGCCGGTCAGCTTGACGCCATTCTCCGGCAGGCCTGCCAGCACGCCCGCGTCCCAGCCGATCAGCGGCGAACGCGCGTCCTCGAGGGCGCCCGCAAGCGCAAACTCCTTGCTGTCGGCGATCGCCTTGACCAGCGTGCGGCCCATCCGCCCGCCGGCACCGGCGACCACGAGCCGCATCTCGGCCATGGGTCAACTCCCGGAACTTGGCGCCGGTATAGCGCGAGGGCCGGCAAAAGGCGACTACGGCTGCGGGCCGTCGTAACCCTCGATAACCACGATATCCGCGGTGGAATGCGGCTGGCGCAGCTTCATGTTCGCCTGATATTCGGGCGAATTGTAACAAGCGAGCGCGGTCGCATAGTCCGGAAACTCGATGACCACGTTGCGGGAGCGCGCGTTGCCCTCGACGCATTCGAACTTGCCGGCGCGCACAACGTAACGCGCTCCATATTTTTTGAATATCGCCTGATTGCCCATGGCGTAGGGCTTGTAGCCCTCGTCGCTTTTCACATCGACCCGCCCGATCCAGTAACCCTTCGCCATGCCTTCACTCCCTATGATTTGGCCGCTTGTTCGATCTCGGCCACGATTGCATCTGCCACGGCCTTGGGCTCGCGCGCCTCAAGAACAGGCCGGCCGACCACCAGATAGTTGGCGCCTGCCTCAATCGCGCGGGCAGGTGTCATGATCCTTTTTTGATCGCCGGTGGCGCTTCCGGCCGGCCGGATGCCGGGTGTCACCAGCACCATGCCGGGACCCGCAATGTCGCGCAGCGACGCCGCTTCTTCCGGCGAGCAGACAAGTCCGTCGATCCCTATGTCCCGCGCTTGCGCGGCACGAGCGGCCGCGAGTTCTTTGACGTTCATCTCATAGCCGGCGGCGGCAAGGTCGGCATCGTCATAGGACGTCAGCACGGTCACTGCGAGAATGCGCAGCCTTGAGCCTTGCTTGCCTTCGACTGCAGCCTTCATGGTTTGCGGATAGGCGTGAACCGTCAGGAACGTGGCGCCCATTTGCGCGACGCTCTCCACGCCTTTGGTCACCGTGTTGCCGATGTCGTGCAGCTTGAGGTCGAGAAACACCTGCTTACCGGATGCGATCAGCCGAGCGGCAAAGGGCAGGCCGCCGGCAAAAGCAAGTTGGTATCCGATCTTGTAAAACCAGACCGCATCGCCGAGACGCGCGACCATTGCCTCGCCGGCAGCCACCGACGGTACGTCAAGTGCAACGATCAGCCGCTCACGCGCATCCAACGACACGATCAGACCCCCCGCACCATCATTCGTGCCATATCGACCAGACGTTCGAGTTGCGTCCGAAGCTGGTTGGCGATGGCGGTATCAGTGATGTTATCCATCTCGTCAAACGCCGTATCGGCCCGTTGAATGGTGACTTGCTCGGGAATGACCAGGGCACCGCAGCCAAGCTCAAGAATTTGCCGCAGAGCCATCAGCGACCGCAATCCGCCCGCGCGTCCGGGCGAAGCCGATGAGATGGCGAACACACGTCCCTTGAATGCGGCGTAGGTCGGATCACCTCGCTCGCGCACGCGCGACACCCAATCGATGGCATTCTTCAGAAGCGGCGTGACGGACGCGCTGTACTCCGGGCTAGCGATGAATACACCGTGATGCGCCATGATCATTTGCTTGAGCTTGAGCGCGTTGGCGGGCTGTCCGGCGCGCGCATCGATGTCCGCGTCGTAAATCGGCAGCGGATAGTCGGCAAGCGAAATGCGGGTGACTTCGACATCGAGCAGCGTGAGCTCTTTTGCCGCCAGTGCCGCCAGCCGGACGTTGTGCGAGCCCGTGCGTATCGAGCCTGGCACAACGAGAATTTTGGGGATTGGCATCAGCGGCTCCGCTTTCGCGGGCGATGACACCACACCATCAGCGGCCGCGATAGACCCACACGCGCGCCGGCGGCAGGTTCATCCAGATGAGCTCGGACGACTCGGCTCGCACGCCTGACAATTCTTTCGGAATTGGCGGAAGCATCGCGTAGGTGAACTGCACGAACGGAGCGCCTACTGCGAGCAGGGTCATCGCGTCGGAAATCAGGCGCACCCGGGTGCGCAAAGGTTTGGTCACGAGGGGAAGCCCCGACACGACCGCGGCGGCCGGCTCATCGACATAGCTTTCCAGCAACCTCCGCAGACGATAGGCATCGCCCTGCACGACCGTCGCCGCCGGATAACGCGTGCGCAGCAGCCGGCAAAAATCAGGATTGAATTCGACAAGGATCAACCGGCCCGGATCAACGCCCTGCCGCACGAGCGCCTCGGTCACAGGGCCGGTGCCCGGACCCAATTCGATCACAGGCCCCTGCGAGCGTGGATCGACATAGCGCGCCATCGCACGCGCAAGCACGCGGCTCGACGGCATCACTGCGCCGGTCGAGAGTGGCTTTTCAATCCAGGAGCGGATGAACTGCATCTCGTCATCGAGACGCAGACTCTTTTTTTCGACGCGGGCGACTGAATGTAAGGGCATTGCTGCGGGGTCACGCGTACGTGCGGCGGGTCTCGCCGCAACATTTACGGGTATAGGGCGCAAGGCGGGGGGTCAAGATGGGTTACCCTGATTGGCTGCCGCGGCTTCCCAAACCATCCAAAAACTCTTTGACTCGACTGAAAAAACCAGCCGATTCCGGCTGAGTTACCTCCGACGACAGCTTTTCGAACTCCGCCAGCAGCTCGCGCTGGCGTTTGGTGAGGTTTTGCGGCGTTTCCACCGCTACTTGAACGTACATGTCTCCAGTTTGTTTCGCCCGCAGCACCGGCATTCCCTTGCCTGCCAGCCGGAAGCGGCGGCCGGTCTGCGTGCCAGCCGGGACCTTGACCTTTACCTTGCTGCCGTCGATCGCCGGCACCTCAAATTCACCGCCAAGTGCGGCGCTCGCCATCGAGATGGGCACGCGGCAATGCAAGTCGGCGCCGTCACGCTGGAAGAACTCGTGCGATCCGACTTCGAGAAAAATATAGAGGTCGCCGGGCGGGCCGCCGCGCAGGCCCGCCTCGCCTTCGCCGGCAAGCCGGATACGGGTACCGTCTTCGACACCGGCCGGAATATTCACTGAAAGCGTGCGCTCGCGGGTCACCCGGCCGCCACCACCGCAGACTTTGCAGGGATCATCGATCACCTGACCGCGGCCATGGCATGTGGGGCATGTTCGTTCGAGCGTGAAGAAGCCCTGCGCATGGCGAATTTTGCCCGCGCCGCCGCAACTACCGCACGGCTTCGGCTTGGTGCCGGCCTTGGCGCCGCTGCCGGAGCAGGCTTCGCAGACTACTGAGGTGGGGATGCGAATTTGCGCCGTCTTGCCGCTGAACGCCTCATCGAGCGTTATTTCCATATTGTAGCGCAGGTCGGATCCGCGCTCGCGGCCCGAGCCACGACCGCGCGCCGATCCCATGCCGAAAATGCCTTCAAAGATGTCGGCAAAGGTCGAGCCGAAATCGGCGCCAAATCCGTGCCCGCCCCCCATGCCGCCATGCTCAAATGCAGCATGACCGAACCGGTCATAGGCGGCGCGCTTGTCGCCATCCTTGAGGACGTCGTACGCCTCGTTGATTTCCTTGAAGCGGTGCTCGCAATCCTTGTCACCCGGATTCCGATCCGGGTGATGCTGCATGGCGAGTTTGCGGAACGCCGCCTTGAGCTCGACCTCGGTGGAGGTGCGGGTAACGCCGAGAACTTCGTAGTAGTCGCGCTTGGACATCCCGCTGCCGCCCTAGTTCATTCGCGCCGAGCGAGCCGTACGTGATTCGGCCACCTGGCGTCCCCGCAAACATGCACCCCCGGACTCGTGCCCGGGGGTGACATCATTCGCGGACCGCCTGTGCATGGCTCGAAGGCCGCGATCAGGCGGATTTCTTCTTGTCGTCGTCGACCTCGGTGAATTCCGCGTCGACCACGTCTTCCTTTTTCTCGCCCGGCGCTGCGCCATCGCCGCCCGCACCGGAGGCGTTCTGCGCTTCCTGCTGCTGCTTGTACATGGCCTCGCCGAGCTTCATCGATGCCTGCGCCAACACGTTGGTCTTGGCCTGGATCGCCGAAGAATCGTCGCCCTTGAGCGCTTCCTTCAGATCGGCAATCGCATTTTCGATTGCGGTGCGATCCGCATCGCCGATTTTCGAGCCATGCTCGGAGAGCGCCTTCTCGGTCGAGTGCACAAGTGCCTCGGCGTGGTTCTTCGCCTCGACCGCAGCCTTGCGCTTCTTGTCCTCTTCGGCGTGAGACTCCGCGTCCTTGACCATCTTTTCGATATCTGCCTCGGACAGGCCGCCCGAAGCCTGGATGCGGATTTGCTGCTCTTTGCCGGTTGCCTTGTCCTTCGCTTGCACGTTGACGATGCCGTTGGCGTCGATGTCGAAGGTGACTTCGATCTGCGGCACGCCACGTGGCGCCGGTGGAATACCGACCAGGTCAAACTGACCGAGCATCTTGTTGTCGGCCGCCATCTCACGCTCGCCCTGGAACACGCGGATCGTCACCGCGTTCTGATTGTCCTCGGCGGTCGAGAAGACCTGGCTCTTCTTGGTCGGGATCGTCGTGTTGCGGTCGATGATGCGCGTGAACACGCCGCCCAGCGTTTCAATGCCGAGCGAAAGCGGGGTCACGTCGAGCAACAGCACATCCTTGACGTCGCCTTGCAGCACGCCGGCCTGGATGGCGGCGCCAACCGCAACGACTTCGTCGGGATTCACACCCTTGTGCGGCTCCTTGCCGAACAACTGCTTCACAACCTCCTGCACCTTCGGCATGCGGGTCATGCCGCCGACCAGGACAACCTCGTTGATCTGCGCCGCCGAAATGCCGGCATCCTTGAGCGCCTGCTTGCACGGCTGGATCGTCTTCTGGACGAGGTCGTCGACCAGCGCCTCGAACTTGGCGCGGGTCAGCTTCATCGTCAGATGCTTGGGTCCGGAAGCATCTGCCGTGATGAACGGCAGATTGATTTCAGTCTGTGTCGTCGACGACAGCTCGATCTTCGCTTTTTCCGCTGATTCCTTGAGCCGCTGCAGCGCGAGCTTG
Organism: uncultured Alphaproteobacteria bacterium; assembly: GCA_963718035.1. Taxonomy (GTDB): domain Bacteria; phylum Pseudomonadota; class Alphaproteobacteria; order Rhizobiales; family Xanthobacteraceae; genus Pseudolabrys. The sequence goes on from CAVQYD010000055.1 coordinate 83,545, forward strand.
TCGCGGCGCAAATCAATGCCCTGCTCTTTCTGGAATTCGTCGGCGAGATAGTTGACCAGCCGCATGTCGAAGTCTTCGCCGCCCAGGAACGTGTCGCCATTCGTGGACTTCACTTCGAACACGCCGTCGCCGATTTCGAGAATCGAAATGTCGAAGGTGCCGCCGCCAAGGTCGTAGACGGCAATAGTGCCGGTCTTCTGCTTGTCGAGACCGTAAGCGAGCGCGGCAGCGGTGGGCTCATTGATGATGCGCAGCACCTCGAGGCCGGCGATTTTGCCGGCATCCTTGGTCGCCTGACGTTGCGCGTCGTTGAAATAAGCAGGAACGGTGATGACAGCCTGCTCGACCTTCTGCCCGAGATAGGCTTCGGCCGTCTCTTTCATCTTCTGCAGGATGAAGGCCGAGATCTGGGACGGCGAAAAGGTCTTGCCGTCGGCCTCGACCCATGCGTCGCCGTTGGAAGCCTTGCTGATCTTGTACGGGACAAGCTTCTTGTCCTTTTCGACCATCGGATCGTCGTAGCGCCGTCCGATGAGGCGCTTGACCGCGAAGATGGTCTTTTCGGGATTGGTGACCGCCTGGCGCTTCGCCGGCTGGCCGACGAGACGTTCGCCGTCGTCCGTGAAGGCGACAATCGAAGGCGTCGTGCGCATGCCTTCGGCGTTCTCGATAACTTTCGGCGTCTTGCCTTCCATGACGGCGACGCACGAATTGGTGGTGCCGAGGTCGATGCCGATGACCTTGCCCATGGTTCTTCCTCTCAAATTGCGGCAGGCCGGCCGGGCCGCTTGGCGCCCGAGTGGGAATGTCAGCGGCTCATCCGCAGACCCCCTATCCAGCCCCCTGGATACGCGATTCGCCACATTTATGCGGCTTACTGGCTCATATAGGAGGGCACCCGGAGGCCGCAAGTCAGTCGGTCACGAAATCGCGAGGCCCAGCCCACCAGGCACCGGCAATGGTTATCGGGCCATTGCTGCACCGCATTGGGGCGGCTAGGGAGAACCCGGCTGCTCACGTTGGGAAAGCACTTGTAACCATGGTTCGTCGGTTAATTGCGTGCTTGTTTGCGGTATGGGCGGGGTCACTGACCTTTGTCTCCACCGCAGGTTCAGGACCGGTTTATCTGCCCGGCTCCCGTATCGGTCTCGAAGTGCCAGGCGATCTGAAGCCCAGCACGCGAATTCCGGGATTTGAGGACACCGAGCGCAAGGTATCGATCGCGATCCTTGATCTGCCGGCCAGCGCCTATTTTGAGCTGGAGACCGCGGCCTTCACCAAGCTTCCGCAAGACCTCCAGCAAGCAAAGCGTGAAAGCTTTCCATTCGACAGCGGCATTGGTTTTCTGATCACCGGGGTCATGCAGAAAGACGGCGTTACGCTGCACCGCTGGTCGTTCCTGGCTCAGGCTGTCGGCACCACGGTTCGCGATCTCACCGCGCTAATCAACGTGGAAGTGCCGGAAAGCGCTCTTTCGGTTTATTCCGATGCCGTCGTGCGCAAGACCCTCGCAAGCGTCACGTTCAGGCCCGCGCCAATCAAGGAGCAACTCAGCCTTTTGCCATTCCAGTTTGGCGACCTGGCCGGGTTCGAAGTGGTGCAGGTCATGCCGACCGGGACGGTCGTTCTCGCTGACAGCGCCGACGAAAAATCGATAAGCCGTCCCGTCATGATCGTCTCGGTCGGACGCGGCGGACCTACTGATTCAAGCGACCGTGGCAGATTTGCGCGCGATCTCGTTGCCACGGCGCCGGTCCGCGAACTTTCGATAAAATCAGCTGAGCCGATGCGGATTAACAACGCGGCTGGCCACGAAATCAGGGCCGAGGGCAAGGATCCGACCGGGCAACCACTTTCGGTGGTGCAATGGTTACGGTTCGGCTCGGGCGGCTATTTGCGCATTGTAGGCGCCGGGCCCAGCAGTGAATGGGATCAGATGTTCGGGCGCTTCCGGGCGGTTCGCGACGGAATCGATATGCGCTGACGCAGCCCCTGGCTACGAATTGTCGTTGGCGGACGCAGGCGTTTTTTGAATAGCCTTGCTGACGGCGACCATGGCCGGACGGAGCACACGTTCCCCGATCATGTAGCCGGCCTGGATGACTTCGGCCACCTGGCCCGGAGGTAGATCGGACGTCGGAATTTCATACATTGCCTGATGTACGTTCGGATCAAATTTCTCGCCTTGTGGCGAAAACTTCTTCACGCCATTCTTTTCCAAGGTCTTGAGAAGCTCGCGTTCCGTTAGCTCGACCCCTTCGATCAGCGCCTTCACATTTGCATCCGCGCTTTGGCGCAATTCCGGTCCGATCGCTTCCAGTGCCCGATGCATGTTGTCAGCGACCGCGAGCACGTCGCGCGCAAATCCCGCGATGCCATAAAGTCGCGCGTCGAGCACCTCGCGCTCGGTGCGTTTGCGCAAGTTCTCCATTTCGGCAAGCGTGCGCAGCAGCTTGTCCTTGAATTCGGCGGCCTCGCGTTTGGCCTCGGCAGCCGCGTCGGCCTGCTCGGGCGCCGTCGGGTTTTCCGCTTCGGCGGCCGCACTTTCAGCCTGGCGGGCGGTTGGGTCCGTCATTGTTTTCAATCCATCCTCGGCAATATCCGGATGCTCGGCATATCAGGGCTGCAGCGTCAAAAATCAAGCGTTTATGGGGTGAGTAAACGACTTACGACTCGCGCGGTATAGTCGACCATGGGGATGACACGGGCGTAGTTGAGCCGTGTTGGCCCGATGACGCCGATAACGCCGACGATCCGACCCTTGCCATCGCGGTACGGTGCGACAATGGTCGAGGACCCGGACAACGAGAACAGCTTGTTCTCGGAACCGATGAAGATACGCACGCCATCGGCGCGCTCGGCTCGTCCCAGCAGGTCTATCACACCCCGCTTGGTTTCGAGGGCGTCGAACAGCGACCGTACACGCTCGAGGTCTTCAACCGCGCGTAAATCTTCCAAAAGGTTGGCGTGGCCGCGCACGATCAATTGCCGTTCATCATTTTCACCGCCCGACCAGCTTGCAAGGCCAGTTGCAATGACCTTTTGCGTCAGCTGATCGAGTTCGGCCTGCCCTTCGGCAACTGCCTTCTCAATTTCAGCCTGAAGGTCGGCCAGCGTCTTTCCTCGGATCCGCGCATTGAGAAAGTTCGCCGCTTCAATGAGTGAAGACGTGGGCAGTCCCGGCGGGACATTGAGGACACGATTTTCGACCTGCCCGTCCTCCGCAACAAGAACGGCCAGCGCACGCTCCAGCTCGAGTCGCACGAATTCAATGTGCTTGAGCCGGGCGTTTGCTTTTGCCGTCAGCACGACGCCTGCCGAACGGGTCAGGCCCGACAGCATTTGCGACGCTTCGGTGAGCACAGCCTCCATCGATTTCGCCGTGTGAGCACCCGCCACCTGGGCTTCAATCGAGCGGCGATCCTGCTCGCTCAGATCGCCAACCTGCATCAGCGCGTCGACAAAGAACCGCAGGCCGATTTCTGTCGGTAATCGGCCGGCAGACGTGTGAGGCGCAAAAATCAGGCCAAGCTGTTCCAGGTCCGACATCACGTTGCGGACCGAGGCGGGCGATAGCGTGATCGGAAGTAACCGGGACAGGTTTCTCGAGCCGACAGGCTCACCGGTCGCGAGGTAACTCTCAACGATCTGGCGGAAAATCTCGCGCGAGCGCTCATTGAGCGCCGCCAGGCTCACTTGTGTCGCGCCGATCGGAATATCGTGGGACGCCAAGGCTCACTCCTCGAAAACCAGCCAACAATTGACCATTGGAGTGGTCTTGTTCAAGCGGGGCGTATGGTTATGGTGAGCGATCAATGCCAGGGGAGCAAGCCCGATGCGGCCAAGTCGCCGACAGATCGATGAGTTGCGTGCTGTTTCGCTTGAACGTGGGGTCGTGAAATACGCTGAGGGCTCATGTTTCGTGAAGTTCGGCGACACCCATGTCCTGGTCACAGCCAGCCTGGAGGAACGCCTGCCGCCCTGGCTCAAAGGCCAGGGCCGTGGTTGGGTAACCGCCGAATACGGCATGCTTCCGCGCGCGACCTCGGAGCGCACGCGGCGCGAGGCAAGCGCCGGAAAGCAGGGCGGCCGCACTGTCGAGATTCAACGGCTCATTGGGCGCTCGCTTCGCTCGGTGGTCGATTTGCAGGCACTGGGCGAGCGCCAGATCACAATCGATTGCGACGTTATCCAGGCTGATGGCGGTACGCGCACGGCATCGATCACCGGCGCGTGGGTCGCGCTTGCGGACTGTCTCACCTGGATGAAATCGCGCGACATGATCAAATCCGAAGTTCTGCGTGACCATATCGCCGCCGTCTCGTGCGGCGTCTGCAAAGGGACCGCGGTGCTCGACCTCGACTATGCTGAGGACTCGGAAGCCGACACCGACGCCAATTTCGTCATGACCGGATCCGGCAACATCGTGGAAATACAAGCCACTGCTGAGAAGATTCCGTTCAGCGAAGATCAATTCGCCGCGCTTCTCGCGCTTGCTCGAAAGGGCATTGCAAAATTGGTGTCGCTGCAGAAATTGGCAGTTGCGTAAGCGCGACGTGCAGGGGCGTGGGCGGCGGAATACAAAAATGGCCAGACACCTGACCGATCTAGTGGTCGTTGCCACCCACAATCCGGGCAAGCTCAGGGAAATGCGCGAACTGCTCGCGCCCTATGGAATCGCCACACAGTCCGCCGGCGAGCTCGGACTTCCCGAGCCGGAAGAAACCGGAACGACATTCGCCGAGAACGCGCGCATCAAGGCGGTTGCTGCCGCGCGTGCGAGCGGTAAACCGGCATTTGCCGACAATTCTGGGCTGGTCGTCGAGGCACTTGGCGGCGAGCCCGGGATCCATTCCGCGCGTTGGGCCGGACCAGACAAGGATTTTCGCGCGGCCATGAATCGCATCCAGACCTTGTTGATCGAGCGCGGCGCGAAGACACCCGAACAACGGCACGCACATTTCATTGCCGCTCTCTGCCTTGCCTGGCCCGATGGGCATGTCGAGGATTTCGAAGGTCGCGTCGATGGCGTTGCGGTGTGGCCGCCGCGGGGCGACAAAGGCTTCGGCTATGATCCGCTATTCCGTCCCGATGGCTTCGACATCACATTCGGCCAGATGAGCGCCGACGAAAAACATGGACTGCCTCCGCAAGGGCGCGGCCTATCTCATCGCGCGCGCGCCTTCATGAAACTCGCGGAAGCGTGCCTTTCGAGACATTGACCGGTTCCAGATCGTTACAATTTTAATCAACTGTTGTCGGCAAGAATTGTCGCAAGCTGGCTGCCACAAGCCGCACGGACTATGATGCTTAACATGTCGTTAACGACCCCCTTCGGCGTCTACGTGCACTGGCCCTTCTGCCTGTCGAAGTGCCCTTACTGCGATTTCAACAGCCATGTTCGGCACGGCGGCATAGATGAGGTGCGGTTCCTTCGGGCCTATGAAACCGAAATCGCCACGGTTTCGGCGCAAGTGCCGGACCGGACGGTTTCGACGATATTTTTCGGCGGCGGCACGCCATCGCTGATGCAACCCTCATCGGTGCAGACGATCCTGGATTGCATCGCCAGGCACTGGAGCGTCGCGCCGGACGTCGAGGTGACGCTTGAAGCCAATCCGACCAGCGTGGAGGCAACGCGTTTTCGCGGCTTTCGGACAGCCGGCGTCAATCGCGTGTCACTCGGCGTGCAGTCCCTCAACGACGCGGCGCTCAAGGAACTCGGCCGGCTGCACAGCGCGCAAGAGGCGCTCGATGCAGTCGCAATCGCCCGTTCGATTTTCGACCGTTATTCCTTCGATCTCATCTATGCGCGGCCGCAGCAAAGCCTTGATGCCTGGGCTGCGGAACTCAAGCGGGCAATCGCGGAAGCCGCTGAGCATCTGTCGCTCTACCAATTGACGATCGAGCCCGACACGCCGTTCTACGGTTTGCACAAGGCCGGAAAATTGCCTGTGCCCGATGAGGATCTCGCGCGCGATCTTTACGATCTTACGCAAGCAATCTGCGCGGACGCGAGCCTGCCTGCCTACGAAATCTCAAATCATGCGCGACCGGGCGCGGAATGCCGGCACAATCTGGTGTACTGGCGAGGACACGATTATGCGGGCATCGGTCCGGGCGCGCACGGTCGACTGACTATCGAGGGGCGCCGCGTCGCGACAGAAACTGAAAAGCGCCCTGAAGCCTGGCTCATGCGCGTGGAAACGAATGGCACCGGTGTGACCGTTTCGGAGAAACTCACGGCGGGCGAAACCGCTGACGAATATCTGTTGATGGGCCTGCGGCTGGTCGAAGGCATTGACCTTGAGCGTTACAACGCCCTCTCCGGGCGTACGCTCGACCCCGAACGCATTTCGTTCTTGCGCGAGGAAGGTGCTATAGAAACGACGGTCGATGGCCGTCTGCGGGTTACACAACGCGGCTTCCCGCTACTCGACGCAGTGGTCGCGGATCTCGCCGCCTGACGCTTATGTCCCCGGCGCGAATGATTTCGGCGCGGGGCTGATCACTTGACCGCCGGACGGAGTTACACGCAGAACCGCAAGTCCGCGCTCGTTCGTTCCCTCGGGGCGGAAGCGGAAGACACCATCGATGCCTGCGAACCCCGACGGATTCGTGAGGACCTGCTCGCTAAAGCGTTGCATCCCCTGCGTCTTGACGAGAGCTGCCACCAGCGCGACCGCGTCATACGCGAGCGTTGCCGTGCGCACTGGATCCTGTCCGTAACGAGCGCGGTACCGGCCCGAGAAGTTACGGAATCCGGTCTGCTCGGGCGAAGGATACCAACCGCCATCGAGCAATTTCTCGGACGAGATCCGCGTATCGTCGCCCCACAGTCCGGTTCCGAGCAGCTGCACACGCTTGAAGTCGACACCGTTGGCGGCGAGTGCTTGCGCGACCTGCGGCACCGCGTCCGGACTGTCCGGAATGAAGATGCTGTCAATCTGGCCGGCCGCTTGGGCAACGCGGCGCACAGCCTCCGCCGTCCGGTTGGCGTCATGTGGGTACTTCTCCAGCACCACGACCCGTCCGCCGTGACGGGCTACTTCCTGCTGGAATGCCGCTTCCACCACGGTGCCGTAGGCATTGTCGGGCATCAGCGCGGCAAACGACCGTTTGCCACGCGACGCCGCATACGAGACGATCCGGCGGACGTCAGTCTCCGGCAGGAAGCTCAGGAGATAGACACCTCGTGCAGCGACGCTCGCATCCGTGGAGAAGGCGATGACCGGTATGTTGCGCGACCGCGCAACCTGCCCGGCCGCGCTCACCGACTGGGCGAAGAGCGGGCCCACGATGATCTCCGCCTCCTTCTGAGATCGCCTGCTGGGCGGCACTTTGAGCACCCTGCGGCGAGCCACCATCGTCTTTGACGAGAAGCTGGACATTGCTCACCTTGAACTCGGCGAGCGCCATTTCCGCGGCGTTCTTCATCGACTGCGCCGCTAATCCGGCATTCCCTTGCGCCGTCAGCGGCAGGATCAACGCGATGCGAACCTGGCCGTCGGCTGCCTGCGCGGCAGCGGCGGGCTCACCGGCAGGCGGCGCCGTGCCGCCGCCACCCAACTGGGTGGTGCATGCGGCAACCAATAGGCCTGTCGCGACAACGGACAGCCCCAAGCGCATGTGACGCCACACGCGCGCGATCGCCCCCTCACGCGACATCCCCGACATGGTCGCTCCCCACGCGACAGTTCTATGTCAGTCGTAACCGGTATCGCCGGAAAAGTTAAGGCCATGAAACGGCGTACGGATTTGTTCCCGATGACGCGCCGAAGACGGCCGTCTAGAGTGCCAATCATGGCAAGCGACGCCAAAACGAGACTGCGCCGTTACGCGCCTTTCGGCGTTTCGATGGAGGCCGGCAAGGTTCCTCCGGGTCTGTATCTTGTCGCGACACCGATTGGAAATCTGGGCGACGTCACATTACGGGCGCTCGAAATTCTTGCCGGCGCCGACGTTATTGCCTGCGAAGACACACGCGTGACGCGCAAGCTTACCGAACGCTACGGAATCACGACGCCGCTTACGGCCTATCACGAGCACAATGCCGCAGAGGCACGTCCGAAGTTGCTTTCGCGTCTCGCCGAAGGTCAATCAGTTGCACTGGTCTCGGATGCTGGCACGCCGCTGATCTCCGATCCCGGTTACAAGCTAGTGCGCGCCGCCCGCGAGGCCGGTCATCAGGTTACGGCCTTGCCCGGCGCGTCGGCCGTGCTCGCCGCATTGACGGTTTCCGGACTGCCGACGGACCGCTTTTTCTTCGAAGGATTCCTGCCGCCAAAGCAAGCCGCACGGCAAAAACGAATAGCCGCCCTCGCCAATACTCAGGCGACGCTAGTGCTGTTCGAAGGCGGATCACGCCTGGCTTCGACATTGGCCGACCTTGCGGCAACACTCGGACCACGCGCCGCAGCAATCTGCCGCGAGCTGACCAAATTGCACGAAGAAGTGAGATACGAGAAATCTTGACGTGCTGGCGCGGCTTTACGCGAATGGCGCGGAAACACGTGGCGAGTTCGTGGTCCTGGTCGCACCACCGGCCGAGGAGCAACGCGCGGACGATATCGACGCGCTACTCAAGCGCGCGCTGTCGCGTGTGTCGGTCAAGGACGCGGTCGGCGAGGTCGCTGTTGCGACCGGGCGTCCGCGGCGCGAGATCTATCAACGCGCGCTCGCTCTGACCAAAGACGACGAAAATGGCACACGGTGAATTGCCGCCACGTTCCGGAAGGCGTGAGCTGAGACCGGACCGGCAGGCGGCGTTTCGTGTCGGTATTTCGGCCGAAAGCCGCGCGGCCGCGTTCCTCATCGCGAAAGGATTCCGCATTCTGGCACGGCGGTGGCGGAGTCCGCTCGGCGAGATCGATATCGTTGCAAGACGTCGCCGACTTCTGGTGTTCGCCGAGGTGAAAGCCCGGCCAACTATCGACGAAGCGGCGGAGTCGGTGAATGTACGGCAGCGCCGGAGAATTGCCGCCGCAGCGGAGATCTGGCTTGCGGCCAACCCCGACAACTCAATCCGCGACATCCGGTTCGATGCAATTCTGGTGGCACCGGGGAAAATTCCGCAGCACATCCCGGCTGCATTCGACGTGTGACTACGCGCTCAGCCGCTCGAAGAACTGATCGACCTGGGCGCGGATGCGGCTCGCAGCACCGCCGAGGTCATCCGCCACAGCCTTGACCGCTGCGGCGCTCGAGCGCGTGTCCTGCGTGGCCGCTCCCATCAGGTTGACTTCCTTGGCCGTCTCCACCGTGCGTCTCGCCGCGATCTCGACACCGCGCGCGATTTCCTGCGTAGCAGCGCCCTGCTCCGTCACGGCAGCCGCAATCGCGCTGCTGATATTGCCGATCTCGCGGATCGTCTGTTCGATACCGGTGATCGCGGCAATCGAGCGCTGTGTCGCGCGTTGCATGCCTGCGATCTGGGCGCCGATTTCCTCTGTGGCGCGGCTTGTCTGCCCGGAGAGCGCTTTCACCTCGCCGGCAACGACGGCGAAACCGCGACCCGCCTCTCCGGCACGCGCCGCCTCAATCGTAGCATTGAGTGCGAGCAGGTTCGTCTGCTCGGCAATATCCGTGATGAGCTTGACGACATCGCCGATACGCGCGGCCGCTTCATCGAGCTCTTTGACTGCGAGGTTCGTCGAATTCGACCTCGTTCACGGCTTTGGTTGCGATCGCATTGGACTGTGCAACCTGCCTGTCGATCTCGTTCACCGAGGCAGACAACTCGTCGGCCGCTGAGGCGATGTCCCGCACATTGCTGCTGGCTTCCGACGAGGCTTCTTCGGCGCGCGCCGTCTTGCTCAAGGCGTTATCCGCCGCAGCCGCCAGCTGTGTCGATGCTGCGAGCATCTCGTCGGAAATACGGCCAAGCTCGGCAAGGGTAGCCTCGACCTCTGCTGAGAAGTGAGAGATCTCGCTCGACATTTTCTCTTGCCGGCGCGTACGGAAATCAGCGTCGCTGCGCACTGTACGATTGAGTTCCTCGTTGCTGCGCATGGCATTCTGAAAGACGCCGATTGACTTCGCCAGCGCGCCGATTTCGTCGGAACGGTTGCTGAACGGTATCGTGATCGAGCCGTCGCCGGCCGCGACGGCCTGTGTGACGTTCGTTATTTCAGTGATTGGCTTTATTACGCTGCGCGCTATGGTCAGTGCGCCCGCAATTGCAAGGATAACCGCAAAGCAGGCGAGCACACTGAGTAGCATTGCCGTGCGATCGATGCCCTCATCGATCCGGGTATAGATCTGACTCGCACGGTCGGAATAGTGCTGACTAAGCTTCTCGAGATCCTTGCTCAACTCGGCCCGGACCTGCGTCGGTAGATTCTTTTCAGCCCATTCGCGTGCGGCCTGCGGCCCGGATTGTTTGGCGAGCGGCGCCAGTTTGTACAGCGCATCCTGATAGCCGGTAATACGGACGGCGAAATTGCTGAACGCCAAGGCGTCGTAATTGCGAACGCTGCGCTGCCAATCGCCGATGACGGAGCTGATTTGATCGGTGACCTTGACCAGCGCGTCGGCATATCTCGTGGCCTCGGCGCGGTCCGGAGACATATAGATTCCACGCGTCTCCATCGTGCTGGCATAAATCAGCCCGTTGATGCGCTCGACGTTCCAGCTGCCGGCATTGGCGGACTCAAATTCTTCCGTCAGTGCTGCATGACGATGGGCGTTCGACACCGCGACCATCGACAGCGCCACGGTAGTGGCGGCCATTAGCGCAAAGATCGTATAGAGTCGCGCCGCAATCGAAAGCTTGGGCAGATTCACCAGTCGGCCCCCCGGCCATGCAAGACGTCCCGAAGCGGCTATACTGCGGATAATTTGTTAACGCTTTGTTCGCCTAAAGGTAGTCATGAGCCTGAAAATCGCCGTTCAAATGGATCCGATCCAACGGATCAACATCAAAGGCAACTCGACATTCGCCTTGCTCCTGGAAGCCCAAAAACGCGGCCACAAGCTGGCTTATTACACGCCTGACCGGCTCGCTTTGCTCAATGGACGGGTTTTCGCCCAGATCGAGTCGCTCAGCGTACGCGACACCGCAGGCGACTATTTCACCTTGGGTGAGCCGCGGCGCGCCGAACTCACGGAATTCGACGTGGTGCTGCTGCGCCAGGACCCCCCATTCGACCTCGCCTATGTCACGACGACCCATGTGCTCGAACGCATCCATCCCAAGACGCTGGTGATCAATGATCCGGCAAGTGTGCGCAATGCGCCCGAAAAGATGTTCGTCATTGAGTTTCCGGACCTGATGCCCCCAACACTGGTCTCACGCGATCTCGCCGAGATCAAAGCGTTCCGCGCCGAACACGGCGACATCGTCATGAAGCCGCTCTACGGCAAAGGCGGCGAAGCCGTATTCCGGCTCGCTCGCGAGGATCTCAACTTCGGCTCGCTGTTCGACCTGTTCACGGCGACCTTTCGCGAGCAATGGGTCGTGCAGAAGTTTTTGCCGAACATCAAAAACGGCGACAAGCGCATCATCCTGGTCGACGGGGAATATGCCGGCGCCGTGAATCGGATACCGGCGGCGGACGATCTGCGCTCCAACATGGTTCGAGGCGGCGTGCCGGCCGCCACCGAACTGACGAAACGCGAGGCTGAGATCTGCAAGCGGATTGGCCCGGCCCTGCGTGATCGCGGGCTGCTCTTTGTCGGCATCGACGTGATCGATGGTTTTCTCACCGAGATCAACGTCACCTCGCCGACCGGAATCCGCGCCATAAAGAATCTCGGCGGTCCTGATGTGGCAGCGCTGATCTGGGACAAGATCGAGGCAAAGCGGCGCGTAAAACCATGAGCGTCGCGCTCACCATCGCAACAACCGACTACGATCACTTTCGCGATTTTCGTTTTGGGCTGGTGCGCGCCGAAGGGATTGAAGTCAATTGGCTCACGCTCGGGCACCACGAGATTTTTTCGCGCTTCACCTTTAATCGCGAATGGGACGTATCCGAGCTTTCGTTCGCCAAATTCTCGGCGCAGGTGACGCGGAAGGATTCCGACATCATCGGTTTGCCGGTCTACGCTTCGCGCCTGTTCCGTTTCGCTTCCTTCTACGTTAACCGCAAGGCCGGCATTAAAGCGGCGAAGGATTTGCACGGCAAGCGCGTCGGCGTTCCTGAGTGGGCGCACACGGCCGCCGTCTATATGCGCGGCTGGCTGATGCACGAGGCCGGTGTTGCGCTGTCCGACATCGACTGGATACAAGCCGGCACCAATGAAGCCGGCCGCATCGAGAAGGTTGAATTATCGCTACCGAAGGGCGTGCGGCTTACCAGCATGCCGGAGAAGACTCTCAGCGGCATGATCGCCTCCGGCGAACTCGACTGTGTCATCATCGCGCGGCCGCCGAATTCGTTCCGTGAGAAGCATCCGGACGTGGTGCGTCTTTTTCCCGATTATGAATCCGAGGAGCGGCGCTATTACGAGGAGACCCGCGTTTACCCGATCATGCATGTCATCGCAATGCGCAAGGCGATACTCGACGGAAGGCCGTGGGTCGCGCGCAATTTGTACAACGCATTTGAAGAATCAAAACGACGCAGCCTCGAGCGCATTCTCGACCCGGCCGTCTCTCGCTACCCGGTACCGTGGCTGGCGGCCTATACCGCCCGCATGCAGCAGATGTTCGGCGGCGACACGTTCCCCTATGGAATAGAGCCAAACCGGCCTACCTTGGAGTTATTCCTGCGCTACGCACACGAGCAGGGCATCGCGCATCGTCTCGCGAAGCCGGAGGATATTTTCCCGGCCGGTATCATGGCCTCGGTGAAAGTCTGACTACTTGGTGGCGCGCTTGGCCGCCTCAGCGCGGATGTCAGGCGCCGTCATCGTCGTAAGGTCGAACGGCGCTTTGAGATTGCCGGCCTTTACCAGCTCGTTCTGCATCCAGTTCAGCTTTTCGATCGGCAACGTCACCGATGGATCGATGGCATGGCGATTGATCGTGTCGTCAAAAGCGTATGCAGGACGCGGATCATCCGGTTTGGCGTGAATTGCTGATTGCGTCAGTCTGATCGTCTCGTCACGATGGCTGATGGCAAATTTGAGCGCCTCCATCTGCGCAGCAATAAAGCCGATTGCATCGGCTCGCCTTGCCGCAATCGTCTTGCCGGTCATGCTCAGGCACAGCCGTACATAGTTCGGCAGCACATCGTGGCCATATACCAGCATTTTCACGTCTTTCGGCGCGACCGCCATGAATTCGGCAGCGACGATCCCAGCGTCGGCAACACCGGCCGTGACGGCCTTGTATCGATCGAGGTCGCCACCGAGATTGGCAAAACGCACATCGGACGCGGGCATCTTGTGCTGCTCGAGAATGGCGTTGATGAGGAGGTTCGGAAGCGATCCTGGGGCTGCCACCGCAATCGTTTTTCCCTTGAGATCTTCGATCTTGGTGATCGTTGATTTCACCATCAGTCCATGCGGCACACCCGGCCAGTCGCACCCGATGATCTTGATATCTGCACCGCGTGCGCCCGCAAGAATTGCAGCACCCGGGCTCGAACTCGATGCTGTCGACCTCACCGGCCAGCAGTGCCTTGTGCGCGAGCGCGCCGTTCTTCATCGGGACGATCTCAAGCTTGAGGCCATGCCTCGATGCAAAGTCGCGCTCGCCAACCATGAGCATGAAGCCGGCATCGCCCTTCGGCTCGATCACCACGTGTTTCCACGGCTTCAGGTCCGCGGCGGATGCGGAAGCCCCGATTACAGCCATGGCGAAGGCCGCGAAACATCGAGCGATCATCGTCGGTCCTCCTATTTTTCTTTTGAACCATGATCATCGGCCAAACGGCTGAGATCAATACGTGTCGCGACTGATCCGGATTTCTTGTTTCAGGATCCTGCTTCCGATACTACTTATACGAGTATCATGAAATTCGAGGTTGCATGATCCGGCGAGTGGCGACCGTTGCATTCGAGGGCATCGAGGCGCGCGCCGTCGACGTGCAGGTGCAGGTCGCACCCGGGTTGCCCGCTTTCAATATCGTCGGACTTCCGGACAAGGCCGTGTCTGAAGCCAAGGAGCGCGTCCGCGCTGCATTGATCGCGTCTGGCCTCGCACTGCCGGCGCGCCGCATCACCGTCAATCTCGCTCCCGCGGATTTGCCGAAGGAAGGCAGCCACTATGACCTTCCCATCGCGCTCGGGCTGATGGGGGCAATCGGCGCCATTCCGCATGACGCGCTGAGTGGATTCACGGTGCTGGGCGAACTTGCACTGGATGGCTCGATCGCTCCCGTCACGGGCGTGCTGCCGGCAGCAATCGGCGCAAACGGGCGCGGTCAAGGCCTGATTTGCCCAAGCGCCTGCGGATCCGAGGCGGCTTGGGCAAGCCCCGAGATCGAGATCATTGCCGCGCATTCGCTGATCCAGCTCGCCAACCATTTCAAGGGCACGCAGGTACTCGCTCGCCCACAGCCGAAAATTCACGAGCGCGAAAATGCGTCGATCGACCTTTCGGATATCAAGGGACAGGAAAGCGCAAAGCGTGCGCTCGAGGTCGCTGCCGCCGGCGGTCATAACTTGCTCATGATCGGTCCGCCCGGCGCCGGAAAATCGATGCTGGCAGCGCGGCTGCCAACGATATTGCCTCCCCTATCGCCTGCCGAGTTGCTCGAAGTTTCAATGATTGCTTCGATTGCCGGCGTGATCGAAGGCGGTGCGCTGACGAACCACCGGCCGTTCCGCTCGCCGCATCATTCCGCATCAATGCCGGCGCTCGTTGGGGGCGGCTTGCGAGCACGGCCGGGCGAAATTTCGCTTTCGCACAATGGCGTTCTTTTCCTGGACGAGTTGCCGGAATTTTCCGGCCAGGTGCTCGATTCGTTGCGTCAGCCGCTCGAGACCGGAGAAGTCGCAATCGCGCGCGCCAACCATCGCATCACATATCCGGCACGCTTCATGTTGGTGGCGGCTATGAATCCCTGCCGATGCGGACGTGCGAGCGATCCCGGCTTTTTCTGCAAGCGCGGAGCAAACGAGCGCTGCGCCGCCGAATATCAGGGCCGTCTCTCGGGCCCACTGTTGGACCGCATCGACTTGCATATTGAAGTGCCTGGCGTCACAGCCGCAGATTTGATTTTGCCGGCGCCGGCCGAAGGCAGTCGTGAAGTCGCCGCGCGCGTGGCTCGCGCGCGGGATATCCAGGCGGCACGCTATGCAACGATGGGCCTGTATAGCGTCCGAACGAATGCGCAGGTAAGTGGGCCTGTGCTGGAGGACGTTGCGCGCGTCGATTCTGCTGGCTTGTCACTTCTTCGCGACGCAGCGGATTCGATGCGATTGTCAGCGCGTGGCTATCATCGGGTGTTGCGAGTCGCGCGGACGCTCGCCGATCTGGACGCCGCCGACTCAGTCGGCCATGTACATCTCGCGGAGGCACTTTCCTATCGGGCACTTGCGGACAATTCTCGCCGCGCCGCGTAGTTCACGCCGTTGTTCGCGGACGAACGCGCGCCGTTAATAATGCATTTACCACGTTCACGCGAACGGCAGGCACGCGGTTAATTGAGAATAAATTTGCAACGTTCCCGGCGCCAAATGGCCTTCGATCGCGGGCAGTCGACACTTCCGATCGCGAACCCCGCGACGCTGTGACCATGCAGGGCGCGGGATTCCATATCGCCAGCTACGTTTTCGCCGCCAGCGCCCTGGTCACCGGCATCTTGGCGACATTCATCTACACACGATATCGCGCAGCCAAAAACAGGCAGCGCATGCTGGAAGACCGAATCGAAGACCTGTCGGACCGCCTCTGGGAGGTGCGCGAAGCAGAAGAGAGAGCGCGCAGCCTGCTGGAGGCACAAGGCGATATTATCGTCAGGCGCGACAGTTCGGGCCGGATCACTTACGCAAACGATGCGTTCTGCAAGCTTGCGGGCAAGCCGCATGAGGCTCTGATCGGTAGCGCAACAGAGCTGCCTGTTCGTGACCGCGGCGTCGTTACCGTCCAAGCCGACGGGACCCGGATGCACGACGAAAAAGTTGAATCTGATCACCGTGTACGCTGGATATCCTGGCGGCAGGTTTCCGTTCGCAGCGATAGTGGAACGGAAATTCAGGGCGTCGGGCGAGACGTTACAAGTCGCGTCGAGGCCGAGCAGGCGCTTACGCTTGCGCGCGATCAAGCTGAAGCCGCGAGCCGAACCAAATCACGCTTCCTCGCCACTGTCAGTCATGAGATTCGCACGCCGCTCAACGGCATGCTTGGCATGGCCGACTTGCTCCTTGACACGCCGCTCACGGCTGAGCAGCTGACATACACGAAAGCTGCAAAAACCTCCGGCGAGACGTTACTGACTTTGATTGAGGAGATTCTCGACTTCTCAAAAATCGAAGCCGGCAGACTCGATATTGAATCGCGCCCATTCGCACTCGCGTCCATGATCGAGGAATCTGTCGAGCTCATGGCTCCGCGTGCCCAGACAAAAGGAATCGAAATTGTTTCCTATGTCGACGAGCGAGTTCCGGCAAATGCGATCGGCGATGTTGCCCGTCTGCGTCAGGTTCTGCTTAACCTGATCGGCAACGCGGTGAAGTTCACTGAACACGGCGGTATCGGAGTCGTCGTTGAGCCGGGAGATTACGAAAACGAGATTCGTATTCAGGTTCGCGATACTGGCATCGGAATAAGCCAAGACGATCTACCGCGCATTTTCCATGATTTCGAGCAGGCCGACGGTTCTCCGACGCGAAAATACGGTGGCACCGGCCTGGGGCTTGCAATTTCCAAGCGTATCATCGAGCGCATGGATGGGCGCATCGATGTTACGAGCCAACTCGGTGTCGGCTCGATCTTCAGTATCAGCGTGCAGCTATTGCCGGCGGATACGCAGGAATCACCCGTCGTCATCCCCGAACTCAATCGCTCGGCGGTCATGATCGTTGCAGCGGCAGAAATCGAGGCATCATTGCTCGCGCGCCAGCTTGGACGATGGGGCGCCAGCACCTGCGCCGTGATCGACGAGAAGATTGCCGCAGCCCTGCTGCCGGAGCGCCCGTGGGATGCACTGCTTATTGATTATCCGCTCGCGCGCGCCATGACGGAGAACTGCGATCTCACCAGGCTTCACATACCCAAGCGCATCGCAATGATCCGACCGAGCGAGCGCCATGAGTTGCAGGCGCTGAAAGCAGCCGGCTTCACCGGCTACCTCGTCAAGCCGGTGCGTGCCGCGTCGCTGGCGGCGCGCCTTGCCGTCACTGACACGTTCGAGCATTCGCCAAGCGAAGTCGCCGCCGAAACAGCCGACGCTTCGTCTCACCCAGTCAAAGGTTTGTCGATCCTGGTTGCTGAAGACAACGAAATTAATGCGCTGCTGGCGCGCGCGCTCCTCACGCGACTGGGCCACCGTCCTACCATCGCCGTGAATGGTGAGGCAGCCTTTGAGTCTTGGCTGGCAGCGCGTGCGTCAGGCTGCCGGTACGATCTTGTGCTGATGGACCTGCAGATGCCGGGTATCGATGGCCTGGAAGCCGCACGCCGGATCCGTGCAGCTGAGGCTCAAGCGAGCGACTCCCCCACGCGCATGATTGCGTTGACTGCCAACGCCCAAACGGAGGATCGCCAATCAATTTTCAATGCGGGCCTCGACGGGCTGCTGCTCAAGCCGCTTGATCGTGAACGGTTGCGCGAAATCCTCGATACCGCTTGCGGACCCGGTACCAGCCCGCTTGCGGCGTGACGCTGGCTTCCCCACATTGTCATAATTCCGTGTCCGGCCCGTGGTGTAGGGGTATCACCAAATACGAATATGATTCGGTTGTCCGGATTTCACGGTCAACGCCCGCCATGTCTCGCCGAGTGGACTTGAAAACGGGACCCTGAATGCGCATGGCCATCCGCACCCCCCTTCAGCCGCCGCGCAACCTGTTTGAACGGCTGCGACCCGCTCCGGCGGGTCCCGGCATGCCGGGATTTATTTCGTCATTGCGGGCATACGGCGGCCTCCGGGCATGGGCTACGCGGGCGTACCGTCCTTCATGGACTTCGCGGACAATGGGCCGGGTCGGCACAATGGAAGTGCGACTCGCTCAGACAGCCACAGAGGTACGTCAGGCGCAAAAGCTTCGCTATCAGGTCTTCTATCAGGAAGGCTCCGCGATCCCGAGTGCCGCGCGATTCCTCGCCAGGCGGGACATAGATGGCTACGACGCGATATGTGATCACTTGCTCGTGGTTGATCATGCGGCGCGTGACCGCAGCGCACTAAACCGGCCGGCCGTGGTCGGCACTTATCGACTGCTGCGCCAACCGTTTGCCGAGGAGTATGGTGGATTCTACACCGCCGGCGAGTTTGACATCAGCGTTCTCATCGCGCGTCACAACCGTTTGCAATTCCTCGAGCTTGGCCGCTCCTGCGTGCTTTCGCCCTACCGCAACAAGCGCACCGTCGAACTCCTCTGGCACGGTATCCACGCATACATTTTGCAATACCATTGCGATGTGATGTTCGGATGCGCGAGCATCGATGGCACCGATCCGAAGCGGTTGGCGCTTCCCCTGTCGTTCCTTCATCACTATGCCAGCGCGCCGGAGCCATGGCGTGCGAGGGCGTTGCCCGAGCGTTACGTCGAGATGAACCGGATGTCGAAAGAGGCGATCGATCCGAAGGCGGCGCTGCGCGCGCTTCCTCCGTTGATCAAAGGCTATTTGCGGCTTGGGGCCTATATCGGCGACGGTGCGGTGACCGACTACGAATTCGGCACAACGGACGTGTTGATCGTTCTGCCTATATCGGCGATCAAGCAACGCTATCTCGAGCATTTTGATCTCAGCCGCCGCGCGGCCTGATCAAAGCTTCCTCAGCGAGACCTCTTCGACGAGGTGGCTCTCGCTCTTCTTCAAAATGAGATCAGCGCGTTGCCGCGTCGGCAGGATATTTTCGTGCAGGTTGACGAGGTTGATGCGCGACCAGATCGATGATGCTGTCTCGGTCGCCTCTTCGTCCGACAAGTTTGAATAGCGATGGAAATAGGATTTCGGGTCGCGAAACGCGGTACCCCGCAGTGTCAAAAATCGATCTACGTACCAGGACTTCAGTACTGATTCGTCGGCGTCGAGATAGACCGAAAAATCGAAAAAGTCCGAAACGAACGGAATGGCTTTGCCATCCTTCGGCAACCGGCCGGTCTGCAGAACGTTAAGACCTTCGACGATGAGAATGTCGGGCCGATCGATTTCGATCCACTGGTTCGGGACCACATCATAGACGAGGTGCGAATAGATGGGCGCGCGTGCCGGGCGTCGTCCGGCCTTCACGTCAGACAAGAACCTCAGCAGCGCCGGAAGATCGTAGCTTTCGGGAAAGCCCTTCTTTTCCATGAGGCCTTCGCGTTCCAGGATCGTGTTCGGAAACAGAAATCCATCGGTCGTGATGAGATCGACCTTTGGCACATTCGGCCAGCGTGCCAGCAGCGCTTGCAGAACGCGGGCAGTCGTTGATTTGCCGACGGCGACCGAGCCCGCGACGCCGATGACATACGGCATCTTGGCGTCTTCCGTGCCAAGAAAGCGCTCCTGTGCGACGAACAGCCTTTGCGTTGCCGCCACGTACATCGATAAGAGACGTGAGAGGGGCAGATAGATTTCCTCGACTTCTTTCATGTCGAGCCGGTCGTGTAGCGAACGCAGACGCGTGACCTCCTCCGAGGTCAGCGTCATCGGCGTGTCTTCACGGAGTGCCGCCCATTCCGCGCGCGAGAAGGTCCGGTAGGGCGATAGGTTTTGTTCGATGCGCTGTTCCATCACAACATCCGATCAGCGTGAGCGTGCGGATTTTTCCTCGTGCCCACTCTGCGCCGTCCGTTTCTCGAGCGCCGCCTCGACATCGGCCAATGTTACGCCGCGTGCTTCCAGCAGCACCAGCAGATGATAAAGAAGATCGGCCGCTTCGGCAGTAAGCCGGTTGTTGTCCTCCTGCACGGCGGCCAGGCCGGTTTCGATGGCCTCCTCGCCAAGCTTTTTGGCGCAATGGGCTACGCCCTTTTCGATCAGGGCGCGCGTATAGGACTCGGCTGCGCTTGCCTTGGCGCGCTCATGAACCCGTTTTTCCAGGTCGGCCAGCGTGAACTTGCTCATGTGCGGTCCTTTATCACCTCTCCCCGCCTGCGGGGAGAGGGCGGCGCGCTACGCATCCATGCGAATCGGCAAGCCGGCTTTGGCCATATAATCCTTGGCTTCGCGCACCGTATGCTCACCGAAATGAAAGATCGAAGCGGCCAGCACCGCGGTCGCGTGGCCATCGCGGATGCCTTCAACCAAGTGATCCAAGGTGCCGACTCCGCCCGAGGCGATGACCGGAACCTTGACGGCATCTGCCACCGCGCGTGTGAGTGCAATGTCGTAACCGGCCTTGGTCCCGTCGCGATCCATCGACGTCAGCAAAATCTCGCCGGCGCCCAATGCCACGACTTCCTTGGCATAACTGATAGCGTCAACGCCTGTCGGATTGCGTCCGCCATGCGTGAAAATCTCCCAGCGGTCTTTTTCACCGGCTTTCGAAACCTTCTTCGCATCGATAGCCACCACGATACATTGGTCCCCAAATTTCTCGGCCGCCTCCTTCACGAAGGCGCGGCGCGCTACCGCCGCGGTATTGATCGACACTTTGTCCGCGCCGCAGGTCAGCAGCCTGCGGATATCGTCAACCGTGCGCACGCCACCGCCGACGGTCAACGGCATGAAGCACGCCTCGGCCGTGCGTGTAACCACGTCGTAGATCGTATCGCGGTTTTCGTGACTCGCCGTGATGTCGAGGAAACAGAGCTCATCTGCACCGGCGGCATCGTACGCAATCGCCGCCTCGACGGGATCGCCAGCGTCGCGCAAATTGACGAAATTCACGCCCTTGACGACCCGGCCATCTTTCACGTCGAGGCAGGGAATGATGCGAACCTTGAACATCAGGTCGCCATCCTTGCTGTGCTAATGAGCTTGAGTGCCTCTGCAGCGTCGAGTTCGACCGTCGTAGAGCGCGCGGCCTGCGATCGCGCCGGCAAGCTTTCTCGCGCGCGGGCTAAGCAACGCCCGGATATCCTCGATCGACGCGAGACCGCCCGATGCGATTACCGGAATTGAAATCGCATCCGCAAGCGCAATCGTGGCATCGAGGTTCAGTCCCTGCAGCATGCCGTCGCGCGCGATATCAGTGTAGACGATGGCTGAAACTCCGGCGTCTTCAAAACGACGTGCAATGTCGAGCGCTGACAAATCGGATGTCTCGGCCCAGCCCTCAACCGCCACCCTTCCGGCGCGCGCATCGAGTCCCACCGCGATTTGCCCAGGATAGTCGCGCGCGGCCTGCTTGACGAAAGGCGGATCGCGCACCGCCGCAGTTCCGATAATGACGCGGGTGACACCTTTCTCCAGCCACGCTTCAACGGTCGCGGTATCGCGGATTCCCCCGCCCAATTGCACGGGGATACTGACCGTTTCGAGGATTCGGTCGACAGCTGCGCCATTCATTGGCTTTCCGGCGAACGCACCGTCAAGATCGACGATATGAAGATATTCGAATCCCTGTTGCTCGAACGCGCGCGCCTGTGCGGCCGGATCCCGATGAAAGACGGTGGCGCGGGCCATATCGCCCTGCTCAAGACGAACGGCCAATCCTTCCTTGAGATCGATCGCAGGAAAGAGAATCACGGCTTCCACTTCAGAAAATTTGCAATCAGCGAAAGGCCAAGTCGCTGGCTCTTTTCAGGGTGAAACTGCGTACCGACCATGTTGTCACGACCAACGATGGCCGTAATCGGCCCGCCATAGTCCGCTTGCGCCAATAGGTCTTCCGGCTGTTTCGTTTTCAACTGATAGGAGTGCACGAAATATGCGTGCAAGCCGTCTGGCCCCAGCGGGATGTCTTCCAGCAGAGGGTGAGCTTTCAGGATATTAAGTGTATTCCAGCCCATGTGCGGAATTTTCAGATCGGGATCGGACGGCGCAATGCGGTCAACTTCGCCCGAGATCCAGCCAAGCCCTCGCGTTGATCTGATATTCACGTCCCTGCTCGGCCATCAATTGCATGCCGACGCAGATGCCAAAGAATGGCTTTCCTCTCTTCCGTACATTGTGCTCAAGGGCATCGATCATGCCGGGAATTTCGTCGAGCCCACGCCGGCAATCCGCAAAGGCGCCGACACCGGGCAGAATGATGCGATCCGCGCGGGCAACGGCATTGGGATCGCCGGTGACGACGATAGGCTGGCGCTGCCCGCTTTCGCGCGCTGCCCGCTCGAATGCCTTGGCAGCTGAATGCAGATTGCCGGAGCCGTAGTCGACAATTGCAACGCTCACCTTTGGCCTCCCGGCTCCGGAAACAGGCCAATGACGTCGGATGGTGAAGGCGGGCCTCGCCGTACCGGAGCTGAATATTTCGGTTCGGTTGCAGGAACCGAAGGCGCATCGGCCGCGCGTTTTTGCCACTCCGCAAAGAAGCGGCATTCCGCCGTTTCAGCATCCTCGGCGACGACGAAACCGAGTGTCGCCCAACCGCGGCGGTTCAAGGTCCACCTCCAGATGCTCGAGGCCTCGAATCCTATAAGCAGCGCGATTAGCAGCGCGACGATCAACTGGGTAGTCGAGGACACACGCGCAAAAGCGAACCCGAAACTGAGGGCGCCATAGCCGACAACATAAATGAGCAGAGCCAGCCAGAGCCGATGCAACAGCAGCCATAGCGGTGCCAGTACAAACGCCCAAAAATGAAATCCATCACGCACGAATACAAATTGCTCCGGCGCGCGCGATGCATCGTTCGTCCACCCGGGCTGTGGTGCGTGTACGGTATAGGTGGGCATTACACGTCCTCATACTCAAACTGATCATGGCCGGCTCGTCAGGCCATTCCACGCGAAGGGACTGCAAGAGTTGGATCACCTCCGACCGCTGGCGGCGTCACCCCAGCGAACCCTTCGTGGACGGCACTTCTTCGTTAGCGCGCGGGTCAATGGCCACGGCCGCCCGCAGCGCGCGCGCTAAACCCTTAAAACAGGACTCGGCGATGTGATGGTCGTTTGTGCCGTACAGCACCTCTGCATGAAGCGTTATACCGGCATTCATCGCGAAAGCCTGAAACCACTCCTGCACAAGCTCGGTGTCGAACGTGCCGACCTTGTCGCGCACGAACTCGGCCCTGAAGACCAGGAACGGTCGACCGGAAATGTCGATCGCAACCCGCGTCAAGGCCTCGTCCATTGGCACGTGCACGTCGGCATATCGCGTAATGCCCTTCATATCGCCGAGTGCCTGCTTGACAGCCTGGCCGAGCGCGATCCCGACATCTTCGGTAGTATGGTGATGATCAATGTGCAGGTCGCCTTTGGCCTTGACCGTGATGTCGATGCGTGAATGCCGCGCGAGCAGATCGAGCATATGGTCAAGGAAGCCTATGCCGGTCGCAATGGACGCGCGGCCTGCTCCATCGAGATCGATTTCAATCTCGACGTCGGTTTCCTTGGTCTTGCGTTTAACGGCGCCCTTGCGCATGCGGAAATCCTTTATTCGCGCGCCTTTTATCAGGGGTTTGCGGGATTCGCCACAGCGTTGCGAACGGTTTGCAAATACGGCACGCCATGACTAGATGACGCGGATCGTGGGGCTTTAACCGTATGTCACCAAACGAACTTCCCTCCTGGCATGGCACAACCATCCTGACCGTCCGCAAGGGTGGCTCGGTCGTTATCGGCGGCGACGGCCAGGTTTCGATTGGCCAGACCATCGTCAAATCCAATGCAAAAAAAGTCCGGCGCCTCGGCAAGGGCGACGTAATTGGCGGCTTTGCCGGTGCCACTGCGGACGCATTCACCTTATTCGAGCGGCTGGAAGCCAAGCTCGAGCAATACCCGGGCCAGCTTACCCGCGCGGCAGTCGAACTCGCCAAGGATTGGCGAACCGACCGTTATTTGCGCCGTCTCGAAGCGATGATGATTGTTGCCGACGCGAACGTCTCATTGGTCCTCACCGGCACTGGCGACGTGCTGGAGCCCGAAAATGGCGTCATGGGAATCGGCTCCGGTGGCAACTATGCACTCGCCTCGGCGCGCGCGCTGCTGGATGGGCCGCTCGATGCCGAGCAGATCGTGCGAAAGTCGCTCGACATCGCGGCGGAGATTTGCGTCTTCACCAATCGCAATGTCACCGTCGAGACCTTGAAGTCGTGAGCGAAGGCGTGCGGTCTTTCCTGCCGGCGGCTAAACTTGAAACTAGATACCGACCATGACTGACTTCTCTCCCCGCGAAATCGTCTCCGAACTCGACCGCTATATCGTCGGCCAGGGCGACGCAAAGCGCGCGGTTGCGATCGCGCTGCGCAACCGCTGGCGGCGGTTACAGCTTGACGAAAGGCTGCGCGAGGAAGTGCTGCCGAAGAACATCCTGATGATCGGCCCCACCGGCGTCGGCAAGACCGAGATCTCCCGCCGGCTCGCGCGCCTTGCCGGCGCGCCGTTTCTGAAAGTCGAGGCAACCAAATTTACCGAAGTCGGATATGTCGGCCGCGATGTCGAGCAAATTGTGCGCGATCTCGTCGAGATCGGAATCGCACTTGTGCGCGAGCGAAAACGCAAGGACGTCCAGGCACGCGCCGAACAGTCGGCGGAAGAACGCGTCCTCAACGCACTGGTCGGCCCTGGCGCAAGCCCTGCCACACGGGAGAGTTTCCGAAAGAAACTGCGAGCAGGCGAGTTGAACGACAAGGAGATAGAGATCGAAGTGCAAGCCGGCAGTGGCGGCATGCCGATGTTCGAGATACCGGGCATGCCGGGCGCACAGATGGGCGCAATCAATATCGGCGATATCTTCGGCAAACTTGGCGGCGGCCGTACAAAGACGCGCCGCGTAACTGTTCAGGAGTCGCACGACATATTGGTCAATGAAGAATCCGACAAGCTGCTCGATACCGATCAGCTGGTGCAGGAAGCCATAAAGGCCGTCGAGCAGAACGGCATCGTGTTTCTCGACGAGATCGACAAGATCGCCGGTCGGGAGGGGTTGCGCGGCGCCGACGTATCACGTGAAGGCGTGCAGCGCGACTTGCTGCCGTTAATTGAAGGCACCACTGTCAATACAAAGCACGGGCCGGTCAAAACCGACCACATTCTCTTCATCGCGTCCGGCGCGTTTCACATATCGAAGCCATCGGACTTGTTGCCCGAACTGCAAGGGCGGCTGCCGATCCGTGTCGAGCTCAAGGCGCTCACACGTGACGATCTCCGCCGAATCCTGACCGAGCCGGAAGCCTCGCTGATCAAGCAGTATATTGCGCTCATGAGCACCGAGGGCGTGACGCTTGAATTCGGCGAGGATGCCATCGATGCCATTGCGGACATCGCCGTCGCGGTGAATGCCAGCGTCGAGAATATCGGCGCCCGTCGACTACAGACAGTGATGGAAAGAGTGCTCGACGAAGTCTCGTTTGCGGCGCCCGATCGTTCCGGCGAACAGGTCAAAATCGATGCGGACTACGTGCAGAAGCACGTCGGCGATCTCGCCAAGAACGCCGATTTAAGCCGCTTTATTCTCTGATACGCACCGCGACTTCAAAGGCGCCGGGTTCGTCGCACCCGGATGTACAGCGCGCCTTCGCCTCCATGAGCAACGTGCGCTTGCTCGAAGCCGATTACCAACTCCCGAAATTCAGGCAGGCTTAGCCACAGCGGCACCTGACGCTTGAGGATTCCTCGCTCGCCCTCGCCTCTGCCTCCTTTTCCGGTGATGACAAGCACAAGGCGGGCGTCGCGTGCGGTCGCGGCCCGCAGGAAACGCAAAAGTGCCGTGTGCGCTTCGCTTTGGGTCAGCCCGTGCAAGTCGAGGCGGCCGTCGATTGCCTCTTTGCCGCGAGCGACCCGCGTGCGCATGCGGCGTCCGAGCGGTGCAAGGGGCGGCGGCCGCCTGTTGCCTGCCGGTTCAGCCAGCCCTGCTTCTTTCGCAGAAGGTCCTTCGACCTGCGGAACGATATGTTCCGCCGTCTCAACGTCTTCTGAGATGTCCAATTCCCGCAGCGGCGCAATCGATTTCGTAACGACGGTCCACAACACCCGCTCTTCGGCAGAGAGAACGCGACGCCGCTTGCCGTCGCTGGACTTCATCGAGCTAATGACGCCGCTTGGCAGGCTGTGCCGGCACGCTTCCGGTCGTGCTCGAACGGGCCGCGGCAGTGACGACCATTTTCGGGCGCGGTGCTGGAAGCGGGATATTCGTCACGGCCGCTACCGCACTGCCGCTTGCAGCGACACTCTGCGGCACGAACATTACGAACTGCCCGTTCTGCTTGATACGCCCTGCGATGTGACCGACCTCTTCGCCGTGCCCAAAGTAGATATCGGCGCGCGCCGGCCCGATAATTGCTGATCCCGTGTCCTGCGCCACCAGCAAATGACGGAATTTGGTTTCCGGCTTTTCGCTCTCGATCGGAAACTCGGCATCGATCCAGATCGGCGTTCCATAAATATGGATCTTTTTGTCAACCGCCAGCGAGCGGCCCGGGGTAAGTGGAACGCCCTGTCCGCCGATGCACTCGTCGTGTGCGCTCAATGGGGTTTCCTGAAAGAAAACGAACGAGCGGTTTTTCTGCCGCAGCGCTTTTCCTTCCTCGGGATTCGCCTCCATGAATTCGCGAATCTTGTCCATCGACATTTCTTCTTTTGAAACGATACCGCGGTCGATCAGGAACTTTCCGACGGGCGTATAAGGCATTCCGTTGCTGGCGATATAATTAAGCCGCAGCAATTTTCCGCTGTCGAGTTTAACTCGCGTCGAGCCTTGAATCTGGGCAAAGAAGGCGTCGATGGGGCTTTTGACGTAACAGATTTCCAGGTTCTTCCCCGCGAGAGCGCCATCCTCGATTCTGGTGCGGTCAAGATCGGCGAAAACCTTGCTCTGACGTTTTCTCACGGTTTCGGCCGGCGCCGCGTACATCGGAATGGAGTATTCGTCACTGGGAAAGCGTGAGCCGTCCACTTCCGTCTCGTAGTATCCGGTGAAAAATCCCTGCGTCTGGCCGGCCGGGATGACCCGCATCGGCTTGAAGTTGTCCTCGAAAAAGGCGCGAGCATGGTCGCGATCGAGCTCGCCCGCCGACACTGCGCGCTCGCACACCTTGAACAAGGCGCCATAGAACGGCCGTGCCGCCCGCATCGCGCGCGTGCCGTTGAGAATAGCACCGCAGCTCTTGAGAAAAGTGTCGAAGGCCGCTTTTTGGTCGTCGTCCTTCCAGCCCGCGAGGTCAGCAAAGCTGACGGCCTCGGCCCGCGCGTTGCGCAAATGAACGCTGGTGGCCGAAGCCGGTGCTATAGCGGCGGCGGTTATTGAGAGACCAAATCCAAATCGAATGAGTGTGCGGAAAAGCGTCTCCGGCATGCGCTCATTGCCCGGCTTCGGTGGCAATCAATTTCCAGTTCGGATCGCGTGCGCTGACGTCGCGTGCGAAGGTCCAGACATCGGTAATGTCGGTCACTTTCTCGGCATTCCCGTCGATGACCTTGTCGTCCTTGTCGCGTGTGACCGAAACAAGCTTTGACTGGAAGCGTACCGTCACCTGCGCATTGCGGCCACGTAGTTCGGCAGCTGTGATATCGGCATTGTCTATCGATACGAATCGGCTCTCCACCGTCTCACCGCGCTTTTCCCGTTCTGCGATCGCGCTCTCAAAGCCGTCATAGACCTCGCGAGCAAGAAGATTCTTCAACGTCCGTCGATCGCCTTCGGCGTAGGCGTTGACGATCATTTCATAGGCCGCACGCGCGCCGGTCAAAAAATGCTTGCCGTCGAAATTCGAATCAGCGGCGGCAATGGCATCGAGCCCGCCGGCAATAACCGAGCCAGCCTCCGCAACACCCTTCCATCGATCCGATGGACTCTCGACAGGATCCGCAGGCTTTGGTGCGACCGTCTCCGTTGT
Source organism: uncultured Alphaproteobacteria bacterium (assembly GCA_963718035.1). Taxonomy (GTDB): domain Bacteria; phylum Pseudomonadota; class Alphaproteobacteria; order Rhizobiales; family Xanthobacteraceae; genus Pseudolabrys. The sequence goes on from CAVQYD010000055.1 coordinate 111,471, forward strand.
CCGGTTGGGAAGGGCGACGACTTTTTCCGGCGTCGGCCGCACAGGCTCACGCGCCGAATATGGATCGTATGGCGGTCGCTCCCTGCCCGTCCGTTGACCCAATACACTGCGCAGGCGCAAGAAAATGAACACCGCGAGCGCCAGAAAAATGATGGTATAGATATCGAACACGTCTCGCATGCTTTCGGCTACCGTGGCCACCCGCCGGCCGGATTTGCGTACGATCTGGCACCGTCAATCGGCGCCGCCGCTATTGCATCCGCTGTTGGCCGCATCAATCCGTTGGGCCGGGCCTCGCGCCGGTGCTTCGGCGCAATTCAGGTCTCTCAGCCGGACCTTAGACGATCAGGACGCCTAGGCCAACATCGCACTGTAAGAGAAGCACCGATGAATGTGGCAAAATGGGTAATATTGGCAGTCCTCGCGCTGCCCATTCTGGAACTTGCCGCGTTCATTGCAGTTGTTGCGGCAATTGGCTTCGGGTGGGCATTAAGCTTGATTTTAGCCGGATCGCTTTGCGGCGCTTTGATTTTGCGCCATGCCGGCAGCGGCCATGTGGCCCGCATCCGTGTCGCAATGGACAACGGTTCTTTTGCGGCCCTGCAGACAGACGCCGGGGGAGGCCTCATGCTGCTCGCGGGGATTTTACTGCTAATTCCGGGGTTTATTACCGACATTGTCGCCCTGGTCTTGCTGGTCGGATCGCTGCGTCGCGCTTTTGTCGGCGCAGCGCCTCGACAAGAAGACGGCGTCGTCGATCTTGCGCCCGAGCAATGGCATCAGGTGCCTGACCCCTCATTACCTGACCATCGCAAAGATGAGCGCCGACACTAATCGGCATGCATCCTTGTTCCCTCACCGACCCTATGTTAGCCAACCGCCCGCGCGCTGTGGCGTGGTGTGAAGGAGCGTTTATGACGACGACAAATGGGGGGCCGGCACAAGTCGGTCCGACACCGGGAGCTGGCCAGGAGCAACCGCAGCTCACCGTAGTTGCCCAATACATCAAGGATTTCTCGTTCGAGAACCCAAACGCGCCGCAATCGCTCAACGTCCGGCAGGAACAACCGCAGATCGGAATTCAGATCAATGTGGGCGCGACACCTTTGTCAGAAACAGACATTGAGGTTGTGATCAAACTGGATGGGAAAGCCGAGACATCCTCGACATTGTTGTTCCGATTCGAGTTGGAATTCGCCGGCGTGTTCCGAATTCGAAACGTGCCGCAAGAAAGTCTCAACCCGATCGTGATGATCGAATGCCCGCGTCTGCTGTTCCCGTTTGCGCGCGAGGTCATTGCGACTGCGGTCCGTAACGGCGGCTTCCCGCCGCTCCTGCTCGATCCTGTAGACTTTGTCAGTCTGTATCGCCAGAAGATGGCCCAGGTGCAGCCAACGCCGGCGTCTGCCGCGGGCAGCTGATCAAATACCCGCAGGCTGGTAGTAGCCCCACAACGCGCTTTCGCCGAGGCCAGCCACAAAGTCGCGGTGCGCGGCGAGTTCTGCCTCGCTCAACCGCGGCGCCAACGGCTGAGAGCGCGCACGTACGACAATTGCATCGTCAGGGCCGCTCGGCCCGCGCTCGCTGGATTCGGCAAGACCGAGCTGCGCCTGCCGTGCACCAATCAATTCGACGTAAACCTCGGCAAGTATCTCCGCATCGAGCAGTGCACCGTGCTTCGTCCGGCGCGAGTTGTCGATGCCGTACCTGGCGCACAAGTCATCGAGTCGATTGGGCCCTGCCGGATGCTTGCGGCGTGCCAGCAGCAGCGTGTCGATGAGCCTTTCACGCGCGATCAATTCGCGCTCGACACGCTTAAGTTCAGCACACAGAAAGGCGTGATCGAATCCCGCATTGTGAATCACAAGCGGAGCGTCGCCAATGAAGGCAAGAAAATCGTCGACGACGTCGATAAACCGCCTGTGCCCTTTCAGAAATTCGGCGGAAAGGCCGTGGACTGCAAATGCCTCGGCGGGTATGTCGCGCTCGGGATTGATGTAGGCGTGGAACGTCGCCCCGGTTGGTATCCCGTTGAGCAGTTCAATGCAGCCCAGTTCAACGAGCCGATGGCCCTGGGTCGGATCGAGGCCTGTTGTTTCGGTGTCGAGGACGATTTCACGCATGGCGCTTGTGCTGCAGAATCAGTGACGTCGCTTTGGCATTGTAGCCACTCGCGCGAGAATTTCACGTACCTGTGCACGTGCAGCGTCGAATCCTTTCGATGTATCCACGACGAAATCAGCGCGCTTTCGTTTTTCCGCATCAGGCATTTGGTTTGCTGCAATCCCCGCGAACTTCTGTGCCGTCATGCCAGGACGCTCGAAAATACGCGTGCGCTGAACGTCTTCGGGTGCAGATACGACCACGACGGCGTCGCAGCGCCGGTCGCCGCCGGTCTCGAACAGCAGGGGAATATCCAACACCGCGACCTGGGCATTTTTTCTTTCTGCCTCGGCAAGGAAATGTTGCTCGGCGGCGCGCACGAGCGGATGCACGATTCCCTCGAGTTTCTTGATCGCCGTGGGGTCATTTAGCACGCGCTTGGCAAGCTTTTCGCGATCGACTTCGCCGTGGGCGGTGGTGCCGGGAAATGCGGCCTCAATGAGCGGCACGGCTTCGGCTTTATAAAGGCGATGGACGGCTGCGTCGGCATCGTGAACCGGTACGCCCAATTCGGCGAAGAATCCCGCCGTGGTCGATTTGCCCATACCCAGCGAGCCGGTGAGACCGAGCACAAACATTGGTCAGCTGTCGATAAATTTGTTCTGACGCAGGTACGCCAGCAGCGGCATTAACGGCAAGCCAAGGATCGTGAAATAGTCGCCCTCCACCCGCTCAAACAAGTGAATGCCGATACCTTCGAGCTGATACCCGCCGACGCTTTTGAGCGCAGCATCACCCGCCATATCGAGATAATCCTCAAGGTAACGATCGCTGAAGTTGCGCATAGTCAATCTGGCGGTATCGACGCAGGAAAATAGCAGTGAGCCGTCGCGAACAAGGGCAAGCGCCGAGTGCAGTTCGTGTGTGCGGCCGCGCAAGTCTCGCAGCTGCGCGGAAGCCACGTCGCGGTCAGTCGGCTTGGTAAAGCGCTTGGCGCCGCGCGCCAGCGTCTGGTCGGCACCAAGGACCACCCGCCCCGGAAGGCCGGCCGCAATGGCACTCGCTTTCGCATGCGCCAGGTGGCGCGCAACGCCTGCTGGATTATTAATGCCGGCTTCCGCTTCCATTGCGCGCTCGTCGACCGCCGATGGCCTTATTTCAAACCGCAGACCGGCCGCCGCCAGAATCTTGCCGCGTACATCGCTACGCGAAGCAAGCACCAAAGGTTGCGAAGCAAGCCAAAGCGCCATGGATCATCCTACCGGGTGACGCCGGCGCTCGGTCAGCAAACGCATAACGGCAGCCGCCGTTTCCTCAATCGACCGACGTGTGACATCGATTGTCGGCCAATTGTGCTTGGCGCAAAGGCGACGAGAGAATGAGACTTCCTCGGCCACCGCGGCCTTATCAATATACTGGTCATCGTCGCGGTGAGCTTTCAGTCCGAGCAGACGGTTCTCGCGGATCTGCACGATACGCTCCGGGCTCGCGTAGAGACCGACAACAAGAGGCCGGGCAAGCTTCTCGACCGCCGGCGCCAACGGTACGCCTGGCACCAGAGGCACGTTTCCGGTTTTTACGCCGCGATTGGCGAGGTAGATCGAGGTCGGCGTCTTGGATGTACGCGAGACCCCTACAAGCACCACGTCTGCTTCCTCAAGCCCTTCGGCGTGCTGGCCGTCGTCGTGCAGCATCGTGAAGTTCAAAGCGTCGATGCGCTGGAAATATTCCGCATTAAGCACGTGCTGGGCGCCAGCCCGATGGATTGTCTCGGCCCCGAGATAAGACTGAAACAGGCGCAGGACCGGCCCGAGGATCGACATGCAGGGCAATCCAAGCTCGCGGCATTTCTTCTCCAGGGCTTCGATGAGGTCCTCTTCAAGCAGGGTGTACAAAACCAGACCGGGGGATTCCGTGATCTCGGTAAGAGCGTGATCCAGCTGTTTTTTCGACCGCACCATCGGATACAGGTGCTCAACCGGCGACACATTCGCGTACTGCGCAGCTGCCGCCCGCGCGACCGTTATCAAGGTTTCGCCAGTAGCGTCCGATACGAGATGTAAGTGGAAATAACCGGTCTCAGGCATCTGTATATTGGCCGGAAAGCCTGTGGATACGACGGGAGAAGGCCACGGCCCGCCCCAACAAGCAAGCCAGCTGTGATCGCGAGTTCAATTTTCTTCCACACTGCAGGAGACGGGACGGCTACACGGAATGAATTTGGACCGGATTGCTGAGATGTGGACAGGCACGTGGGGAAAAAAGGGGATATCCCCGTTAAAGCCCCAGAATTCAGCGCCTATCGCTGTGGACCGAATTGACCTTGAATTAAGCCTCTTTCTGGATTGGCTTTTGCCAGTCGGTGGACAGAATGTTGATCGACAGGCATAAGTCCAATCAACGCTCTAACAAACACTACAGATTCTAAGAAGATTCTTGATGGATAGAGACGGGACCGGCAGTGCCGTGGGGAAAAAGCTTCTACGTGTGCTGGAAGGCAAACACGAAGCGACTCCGCCGATATGGTTGATGCGGCAAGCGGGTCGCTATCTGCCTGAGTATCGTACGACTCGCGAAAAGGCCGGAGGGTTTCTTGATCTTTGTTTTAACCCGACGCTGGCTGCGGAAGTGACATTGCAGCCGATCCGGCGATTTGGCTTCGATGCGGCGATCTTATTCTCCGATATTCTTGTCGTGGCATTGGCGCTTGGCCGGAAGGTTGAATTCCTGGCCGGTGAAGGACCGAAACTTGAACCCTTGAGCGATGCGGATGCGGTTTCCGCGATGCGGGAGGAAGCTGATCAAAATGTTCTGGCGCCGATCTATGAAACGGTACGTCAGGTCAAGGCTGTGCTTGACGATACGATCGGGCTGATAGGATTTTGCGGGGCTCCATGGACGGTTGCAACGTACATGGTGGCAGGGCAGGCAACACCCGATCAGGCACCGGCGCAGATTGTTCGCCCTTCGTGATCCCGAGAGCTTTTCTCGACTGATCGACTGCCTCGTGGATGCATCAATCGAGTACTTGGTGAGACAGCTTCAGGCCGGCGCGGATTGTGTGCAGATTTTCGATACCTGGGCTGGTGTGCTTGGTCCTGAACAGTTCGATCGCTGGTGTATCGTTCCTACACAAAAAATCGTCGAGGGCGTACGTCGGCGGGTACCCCGCGCCAAGATCATTGGATTTCCACGCGGAGCCGGCGCGATGGCTCTTCCCTACGTGGAGATGACGGGAGTGAGTGCCATCGGCATCGATTGGACGTTTGAGCGATCCATTGCGCGTGATGCACTGCAATCACGTGTCCCGGTGCAAGGCAATGTCGATCCACTTGCTCTTTTGGCCGGGGGCGCAGCTCTTGATCGTGAAGTCGATGACGTGATGCGTCATCTCGGCGATGGCCCGCTGATTTTTAATCTCGGGCATGGGATATTGCCGGACACCCCGATCGCGCACGTCGAACGCATGCTTAAGCGCATACGCAGGTAGCTGAGATGTACCTCTGGGTGAAAGCGCTGCACATCGTTGCCGTGATCGCGTGGATGGCAGGGATGCTCTACCTGCCGCGACTGTTCGTCTATCACGCGGCTGCTCGTGTCGGGTCCGAGCAATCGGAAACTTTCAAGACGATGGAGCGCCGTCTTCTCAACTTCATCATGATGCCGGCCATGGCCCTCACCTGGATCACGGGCATCGCTTTGGTGTTGCTCGGGCAATGGTTTAGCGCCGGGTGGTTTCAGGCCAAATTTGTCGTTGTGGTCGCCATGACCATCATGCACGGCCTATTTGCACACTGGGTAAATGAATTCCGATACGACCAGAATTCGCATAGTCAAAAATTCTTTCGTATTGTCAATGAGATACCGACGATAATGCTGATCGTCATCGTCATCCTGGCGACGGTTAAACCGTTCTAAGTCATCCCCGCAGTTGCTCACACGCGCTTGCCCTCTTGCGTCGAACGGTGGCTCAACTTATCTTGATGGCATCCCACCGAACGCAGGCGGATGCAGTCGCGTTCCGGCTCCCTAATGTTTGGGCCGGTCGCAGCATCGGGTTCCGGGCCTTTCCCTACTAACCTCGTCACCCCAGACCTGCGATCTCTCTCCAAAGTCAAACGGCGCAAGTTTTTTATTTTCAAAGCTTCGCCGGTAACGCTTCCAAGGACGTAAACCCCCAATGCGGGAAATGAAACTCCAGGACCTCAAGTCCAAGACACCTGCCGAACTCGTTGCTTTCGCCGAAGAACACCAGGTTGAGAACGCCAGCACCATGCGCAAGCAGGAGCTGATGTTCGCGATCCTCAAGCAGCTCGCGACGCAGGAAGTCGACATTATCGGCGAAGGCGTGGTCGAGGTGCTCTCCGACGGCTTCGGATTTTTGCGCTCGCCGGAATCGAATTATCTGTCCGGGCCGGACGATATCTACGTTTCGCCAAGCCAGATTCGCCGTTTCGGTCTGCGCACCGGCGATACTGTCGAAGGTCACATCCGCTCACCGAAAGAAGGCGAGCGCTATTTCGCGCTGCTTAAGGTCAACACGATCAATTTCGAGGATCCCGAAAAGGCGCGGCACAAGGTCAATTTCGACAATCTGACCCCACTCTATCCCGACGAACGGCTCAGGATGGAATACGAGGATCCGACCAAAAAGGACCTCTCCGCCCGGGTCATCGATATTGTGGCGCCGATCGGCAAAGGCCAGCGCGCGCTGATCGTCTCGCCGCCGCGCACCGGCAAGACCGTGCTGCTGCAGAACATTGCGCACTCAATCACCGCCAATCACCCCGAGACTTATCTGATCGTGCTGCTCATCGACGAGCGGCCGGAAGAAGTCACCGACATGCAGCGCTCGGTGAAGGGCGAAGTGATTTCATCGACATTCGACGAACCGGCCTCGCGTCACGTGCAGGTCGCGGAAATGGTGATCGAAAAGGCGAAGCGCCTGGTCGAGCATCAGCGCGATGTCGTGATTCTGCTCGAACTCGATCACCCGTCTCGGCCGTGCCTACAACACCGTCGTGCCCTCTTCAGGCAAGGTGCTGACCGGCGGCGTTGACGCCAACGCGCTGCAGCGGCCGAAGCGCTTCTTCGGCGCGGCACGTAACATCGAGGAAGGCGGCTCGCTCACCATCATCGCGACGGCCCTGATCGATACCGGCAGCCGCATGGACGAAGTGATTTTCGAAGAATTCAAGGGCACCGGCAACTCGGAACTGATCCTCGATCGCAAGGTCGCCGACAAGCGCACGTTCCCGGCGATGGACATCACGCGGTCCGGCACGCGCAAGGAAGAGCTCCTCACCGATCCTGCAATCCTCAAGAAAATGTACGTTTTGCGCAGGATTCTGAACCCGATGGGCACGATGGATGCCATCGACTTCCTGCTCGACAAGTTGCGCAATACGAAGAGCAACTCAGAGTTCTTCGAATCGATGAATACGTAACGAGCTGTTATTGCCGCATGGCCGAAACCGCCGGTGCAATCTGGGCGGCATCGGTTACCGGAAGCGAGCAGCGTTCACCGACACAGACGAAGGCCGCGCTTCCTGGTGCGGCCTTCAATTTTTCCTGCGCGGGGTGCGACGACGGCAGGTCGCCGGCGTTCGACGCGCGAAGAACGATGCGGTCGAGATAAGGCAATTTCAGCGCCGCTTTCGCGAGACGCGCGGCGTCAGGACCAGTCACCACGATCTCGGCGGCACCGCAGCCGCAGATCGAGGGCGTTGAGCAGCGCGACATGGCCGAACAGGTTGCGTTCTGCCCCTGAAAGTATCGTTTCGATCAGGCGATCCGCCCGCGCCCGCCATTTGTCGTCGCCGGAAAGCACCGCGAGCCTGACGAGGTTTTGCGCAGCCACCGAGTTTGGATTCGGCGTGGCGTCGTCCTGGGTCGAATGCGGCCGCAGAACAAGGTCATCCGCATCGTCAGAGGAAAGATAATAGGCGCCGGTCTCGGCGTCGGCGTAGTGCTTGTCGAAAGAATTCTGCCACGCGAGGGCCTTGTTCGAGATAACTGCGTTCGCCGGTCGCTTCATAAAGCGATAGCGCGGCACGGATCATGGTTGCGAAATCGGAAGCGAGTCCGGGGAAGAGCAACTTTCCCTCGCGCCAGGAGTGGCCGAGGCGGTCGCCTTTTGTCATTGTTCGCGCAATGAAATCAAACGCGCGCCGCGCCATCGCGAGCCAATCCGGCTCGTCGAGAATGAGCGCTGAGTTGACGAGAGCGGCGATCATCAGCCCGTTCCAGTCGGCGAGCACTTTGTCGTCAAGCCCGGGTCGGATGCGCGTCTCGCGTACCGCGAGCAACTTCGCGCGCAGCTCGTGTCAGGCGGGTTTCATCCTCGGCAGTGCGATCGAGACCAGCGAGGCGGTTAAGGATGCTATGGCCTTCGAAATTTCCGCCGGGCGTCACGTCGTAGTGCCGTGCAAAATATTTGCCGTCGGTTTCGCCGAGGTTTTTGATGACTTCGTCGTACGACCAGACGTAGAATTTTCCTTCTTCGCCTTCGGAGTCGGCATCAAGCGAGGCAAAAAAAGCACCCTCGCCGCCCGTCATTTCGCGACTGAGCCATGCGACGGTTTCTCGCGCGCGCTGGGCAAACAAAGGATTTTTGCTGCGCTGCCAGGCCAGCGACAGCAACTCGAGCAGCTGGGCGTTGTCGTAGAGCATTTTTTCGAAATGTGGGACGAGCCAACGCTCGTCCACGGAATAGCGCGAGAAGCCCCCGCCCAGATGGTCGTAGATTCCCCCCTCGCTCATGCGAGCGAGTGTATGCTCGACGGTTTCGAAAAATCGCGCGTCGTTTGTGCGCAGGCCTGCGCGCCAGAGCATTTCGAGGATTGCGGGCTGGGGAAACTTTGGAGCGCCGCGCAAACCGCCGTTGACCGGTCGAACATATTGCCGACTTGCATGGCGGCCGCATCGAGCTCCTTCAACCCGATCGTCACCTTGCCTGCCGGTCTCGCCTTCTCGGCGAGCCGGGACAAGAGCGCGGCGCGGTTTTGCTCGATCCGGCTGGGCTCCTCTCGGAACAGCCGGGCCACTTCGCGCAGAACATCGACGAAAGCTGGCCGGCCGAAGCGCGATTCTTTCGGAAAATATGTACCGCCCCAGACCGGCTCTGCCTTCGAGGTCAGGAACATCGTCAGAGGCCAACCACCCTGCTCTCCCAACAGATGCAAGGCGCTCATATAAATCTGATCGATGTCGGGACGCTCTTCGCGATCGACCTTGATGTTGACGAACAGCTCGTTCATCACGCGCGCGGTCGCCGTCGTCCTCAAAAGACTCGTGCGCCATGACATGGCACCAGTGGCAGGCGGCGTAGCCGACCGACAGCAGGATCGGCTTATTCGTGCGCTCGGCCTCCCGCAGCGCTTCCGGCCCCCAGGTCCACCAGTCGACCGGATTGTGCTTGTGCTGAAGAAGGTAAGGCGACGTCGCCTGCGCAAGGCGATTCACATGAGCGGCGCTGTGAGGAAGTGACATTGCCCGAACCTAGCGTGATTTGACGCTCGCGGGAAACGGCCTCCGCCGCGGCGCGTCGACTATAGAACAGCGCGCCCGGTCGAATCGTTCCTGCCGTGGCGATTACCGTCTCACGGCAATATCGCAAAAGCCCGCGCGGGAAACCCGAGCCCGTTGCGAACCTTCGGCCAGGTCACGACGATCAATGCGCCTTTCGGCGGCACCTTGTCGAGATTGGCCATAACTTCGATCTGATAGTGGCCATGCTGAAGGAGGTAGGTCTCGGATTCCATCTTGTCGGTCGTGTCGGTGTCGAGCGACTCGTGTCCCGTTGCTACGACGCCACGCTGCTCATAGAGAAACTTGATCGTCTCGAATGACCAGGCCGGAAACGGAGCGCGCTTGAATCGCTCGGGGTCGGTGTCCCAGTCTTTGTACATGTCGGTTCGCAGCGCCACGAAAGATCCACGCGGGATGCGGCCGTGCCGTTTTTCCCATGCATGCAAGTCCGCGAGAGAAAAGGCGTGGTTCGGATCCTTCTGCAGATAAGGAGTTGCATCCAAGACAACGAGCGGCAGGATCATTTGCTTGAGGGGGATCGCATCCATGGTGATCCCCTTTTCGTCGAAATGCGCCGGCGGATCGACGTGGGTGCCGTACTGGCCGACGAACTCGTAGAGCGTTGTGCGGAAGCCGTCTTCCTTGATGGTGTAAGGGCGCTGCGTCTTCGGATCGGCTGCGGGTGTCATTTTGGCTTGGCCGAAGCCGGACCAAACGGGCGATCGCGGGTCGAAGCTGTGCGTGAGATCAACGAAACGCTTTGACGCAATCACGCGATACGCGCGAGCGAGATCGTTGTCTGCCGCTGCCAAAGGCTGGCTCAAACACGCAACCAAAATCGCCGGCAGGATCGCGATAAGGCGGAAACTCGGTGTCATGTCGCCTCCACGATAGTTCGTGAATTTGCACGATCATATCGCGGGCGGCGACATCGCACCTCCTGGATTTCATAGAGCAGCGCGCGGTTCACGTTAGGAGGTTTCATAGCTTGCGCCAACGTGAGCGGGGCTTGACCCCTGCCCTGTCTCGGCGCTTCCGTGCGCTGCAATGTCGAATGCAACGCGCGACACCATTTACGCTCTGTCCTCGGGACGTCCGCCGGCCGCCATTGCGGTTGTGCGGATTTCGGGGCCGCGTGCCGGCATTGCGCTCAAGACGCTCACTGGGCAGGATCCCCGATCCTCGCAAGGCGGCGCTCGCACGCGTGCGCGGGCGCGATGGCGAGATTGTCGATCAGGCGCTGGCGCTCTGGTTTCCGGGGCCGCAAAGCGAAACCGGTGAGGATGTCGCAGAGCTTCAGCTGCATGGCGGTCACGCCGTCGTAGCGGCGGTCTTTGCGGCACTTGCTCAGATCGACGGTCTGCGACCCGCGGAGGCGGGCGAATTCACGCGCCGCGCCTTTGAAAACGGCAAGCTCGATCTGACCGCGGTGGAAGGCCTTGCCGACCTGGTGATGGCCGAGACGGAAGGGCAACGCCGCCAGGCCTTCCGGCAGATGACGGGGGCGCTGAGCGACCGGTCCGAGAACTGGCGGACGCAACTGATCCAGGCGCTTGCTCTTGTTGAGGCGCGCATCGACTTTTCCGATGAGGCTGACGTGCCGCAGGATCTTGTAACGCCGGCTTTGCAGATTGCCCGGTCGCTCGAAGGCGACATTGCGTCGGTGCTTGCAGAGGGCAACCGCGGGGAGCGCTTGCGCGAAGGATTTGTCGTGGCCATTGCGGGGCCGCCGAATGCCGGCAAATCGACGCTTCTCAATCGGATTGCGAAACGCGAAGCGGCGATCGTGTCGCCCTATGCCGGGACGACCCGCGACGTGATCGAGGTGCATCTCGATCTTGATGGATTACCGGTCACGTTTCTCGATACGGCGGGCATTCGAGAGACTGACGATCCCGTGGAACGTGAAGGCGTTCGCCGCGCGCGCGAACGCGCAGCGGGCGCCGATCTGATTCTGTGGATTGTCGAAGCTGGGGACACGTCACGGCCCGATGAAGCGGGAAACGTTACGTGGCCCGATGTGACGGGGAGCGCCAGCCGCTCGAGTGATGACGTTGGAAATATTGGGCGCTCTCCTAGTGCCGGCGCTGGAATTACTTCGCGCTCTCTAGAAGGCCGCGAGACCGGTGTCGTCACTCATCTCTCGTCCGACGCGGGTGGGCTTTTGTCCAAGGAGAGCGGGCGCACGCCGGTCTGGCTCATCCGGAATAAAATCGATTTGCACCAAGGGCTTATTCAAAGAAATGAACGATTGATACAAACCAAAGGAAAAAGTGAACCGAGCGTTCGGGTTAACAAACCTTTAAAAAACATGGTTAACAAAGCGTTAACGGAAAAGAATGAAATTGAATTCACATTTAATGAATCGGAATTCGATATTTCGGCGAAGACTGGTGAAGGCTTTGACGTGTTGTTGAACGCGCTGGCGCGCCATGCGGAAAAATTTCTGGCCGGCGCCGAGAGCGCATTGGTGACGCGCGAGCGTCACCGTCGCGCTCTGCAAGACGCGCTGACCGCGTTGCGTCGAGCGCTGGTGCCGGACCTGTCAACCCGCGAGGATCTTCTCGCCGAGGAATTGCGGCTCGCTGCGCGCGCCCTAGGCCGCCTCACCGGCCGCGTCGACGTTGACGACGTTCTCGACGTTATTTTCCGGGACTTCTGCATCGGAAAATGAGGCTGTGGATAACTATGGGGATTTGCCAGTTTCTGCAGTATCGACAGGCTGTATAGGTGGCCGCGTTTTCCACAGTGGCTGTGGATCAAAGAGACATCCCAGATGGGTTCGTTTTCGGGCCCTGGCGCAATGTTTCACGTGAAACATTTTCTTTAAATCCAATGATTTTGACCCCTCCCCGCGCCTTCGCTAAAACGCGCCATCCGAGGTTTTGATGGCGCATCAATTCGACGTCGTTGTGATTGGCGGCGGCCACGCCGGCTGTGAAGCCGCGGCGGCGGCGGCCCGTATGGGCGCGAAGACGGCCCTCATAACCCACCGGTTTGGCACTATCGGCGCTATGTCGTGCAATCCCGCTATTGGCGGGCTTGGAAAAGGCCATCTGGTCCGGGAAATCGACGCTTTGGACGGCCTTATGGGCCGAATCGCCGATCTTGGCGGCATTCAGTTCCGTGTTCTCAATCGTCGAAAAGGCCCAGCTGTGCGCGGCCCGCGGGCCCAGGCCGACCGGAAGCTCTATGCGCATGCGATGCAGACTGCGATCCGGGCCGTTCCAAACCTCGAAATAATCGAGGCGGAAGCCGACGATCTTCTGATCGAATCAGGACGTGCGAGCGGCGTTCGGCTTGCGGATGGCCGTGAAATTGCAGCCGGTGCGGTCGTTCTCACGACCGGCACTTTTTTGCGCGGCCTCATTCACATCGGCGAAAAACAAATCCCGGCAGGACGCGTCGGCGAAGCGCCCGCGATGGGTCTTTCGCGCACGCTTGGAAAATCTCGGACTCGCGCTTGGCCGCTTGAAGACTGGAACGCCACCGCGCCTCGACGGCCGGACAATTGATTGGTCCGCACTTGAAATGCAGCCGGGCGACAATCCACCCGAGCCGTTTTCAATTTTCACCACGCAAATTGAAAACCCACAGATCAAATGCGGAATCACGCGCACCTCTGAATCCACGCACAAAATCATCCGCGACAACGTTCATCGTTCGCCGATGTATTCGGGACAGATCGCAAGCCGTGGTCCGCGTTACTGTCCATCGATCGAAGACAAGATCGTGAAGTTCGGCGAGCGCGACGGCCACCAGATTTTTCTGGAGCCGGAAGGTCTCGACGATCACACCGTTTATCCAAACGGAATTTCGACGTCGCTTCCTGAAGACGTCCAGCACGCGCTCGTCGCAACAATTCCCGGACTGACAAACGCGCGCATCATTCGTCCTGGCTATGCGATCGAATACGACTACGTCGATCCGCGCGAACTCGCGCCAACACTTCAGACCAAAAAGCTGCGCGGATTATTTCTTGCAGGTCAGATCAACGGCACTACAGGCTATGAAGAGGCTGCGGCACAAGGACTTCTTGCAGGTCTCAACGCGGCGGCTTTGGCAGGCGAGGGCGATGAAATCATCATCGATCGCGCGCAAGCGTATCTTGGTGTGATGATCGACGATCTCGTGACGCGCGGCGTAAGCGAACCGTATCGCATGTTCACATCGCGCGCGGAGTATCGATTGCAGTTGCGCGCCGACAATGCCGATCAACGCCTGACTGACAAGGGAATTGCGGTCGGCTGCGTTGGCGCCGAACGTGCGCGCATGCACCGTGAAAAAAATTCGGCGCTGAACGATGCGCGCGAATTTGCAAAATCAATTTCGCTTACGCCGAAGGAAGCAGAGCGCCACGGTCTGTCGTTGAACAAAGACGGGCAGCGGCGCTCGGCATTCGAACTGTTATCGTATCCGAGCGTGACGATCACACAGCTCGCAAAAATCTGGCCGCGCTTTGGCGAGCTCGCACCGAAGATCGCCGAGCAGATCGAGATTGATGCGAAATACGATGTCTATCTTTCACGCCAGGCGGCGGACATCGCAGCGTATCGGCGCGACGAAAGCTTTGAGTTGCCGGATGACTTCGACTACGCGACGCTGCCCGGGCTCTCAAATGAAATGAAGCAGAAATTGCAAGCGCACCGACCGCGCACAATCGGGCAAGCGGGCCGCATCGACGGCGTCACGCCTGCGGCGCTCACGTTGCTTGTGGCGCATGTCCGGCGCGCCAAAAAAACTTCAGCGAAATTGGCGTGAGCAAAAGCGGGCAGGGGGCTCGAGATCTCTCTGCCGACAAGGCGCGTGCGCTCGCCCTGTTTCCTGTTTCACGTGAAACGCAAGACCGCCTCGACCAATTCGTCGAAACCCTGTTGCGATGGCAAGACAAGCTGAACCTGATCGCCAATTCGACGATCGGTGAAATCTGGACGCGCCATATCGCCGATTCGCTCCAGCTCTTGCCGCTGGCGCCACAGGCGCGAACCTGGGTCGACCTCGGTTCCGGCGGTGGCTTCCCAGGCATGGTGGTCGCCTGCGCGCTTGCTGAAGAGGCAGGGACGCGCGTCCATCTTGTTGAAAGCAATGGGAAAAAGGCCGCATTCCTGCGGGAGGCGGTGAGGGCGACCGGGACGCCGGTGGTCGTGCATGCGATTCGCGCGGAGAAATTTGGGGAAAGCTGTGCAGAACCCGTCGATGCTGTCACTGCGCGCGCACTGGCCCCTTTGAAAACACTGTGCGATCAGGCGTTTCCTTTCATTTCGCGGGGCGCAATCGGACTCTTTCCCAAGGGTCAAGATGTAGATGCTGAATTGACCGAAGCCGCTAAATATTGGAGACTCGAAGCCTCAAAAGTGCCCAGCAAGACCAGTCCCGAAGGTTCGATCGTCCTGATTCGCGGTCTCGAGGCTCGATAGAGCGTCAGATCAGGCCGGGGCGGATTCGGGGGGCCTGCGAGGCCACCGGCCCATCAACGGAAAGCTGCCCATGACCGAGAGCGCTACTTCAAATCAGCCCGCCGACACGCCGGTCGTCGCTTTCGACAAGCCGGCCGTCAAACCAGATTCCGCCCGGCCGCGGGTCCTCGGGATTGCCAACCAGAAAGGTGGAGTCGGCAAGACCACGACTGCGATCAACCTCGGTACGGCGCTCGCCGCCATCGGTGAGCATGTGCTGATCGTGGATCTCGATCCGCAGGGTAACGCTTCAACGGGCCTCGGCATCGAGCGCAAATCGCGCCGGACATCAACCTACGACGTGCTGACCGGCGCCGCGCCGATGCGCGATGCGGTCCTGCAGACGGCAGTGCCACAACTTTATATTGCGCCGTCGACGCTCGATCTGTCCGGTCTCGAACTTGAGATTGGCCAACAACGTGACCGGGCGTTCCGCCTGCGCAATGCGCTTCGCCAGCTCAACACCGGCACGCGCCCTTACGATTTCACTTATGTGCTCGTCGACTGTCCGCCATCGCTGAACTTGCTGACGGTCAACGCGATGGCAGCCGCGGATTCGATTCTCGTGCCGCTGCAGTGCGAGTTCTTCGCGCTCGAAGGTCTGTCGCAGCTTTTGAAAACCGTCGAGCAGGTCAAGACGACTCTCAATCCGACGCTGTCGATCCACGGCATCGTGCTGACGATGTATGACTCGCGCAACAATCTCTCCAACCAGGTTGTCGCCGATGTGCGCCAGTTCATGGGGAACAAGGTCTATGAGACTATAATCCCACGCAACGTGCGCATCTCGGAAGCGCCGTCTTACGGCAAGCCCGTGCTCGTCTACGACCTTAAATGCGTCGGCAGCGAAGCCTATCTGCGTCTTGCGACCGAAATCATCCAGCGAGAGAAGGCTTTGAAGGCAGGGTAGTGCGCGATCGCGCGCGCACCGGAATGGTCAACAAACGCGGAAAGGGATAGCGTGGCACGGAATTCAGGAGCGGCGATGGCAGATCACTCGCGATTGGGACGCGGTCTTGCTGCGCTGATCGGCGATGTCGGTGACGAAACTCCCGTCGCCGACAGCGGGCGTAAACCTCGTCGTGCGCCGATCGAAAATCTGCAACCCAATCCGCGCAATCCGAGACGGCTGTTTACCGATGATGAGCTCGATGAGCTTGCCGCATCAATCCGCGAGCGCGGCATTATTCAGCCGATCGTCGTGCGCGCGCTCAAAGGCGACAATTTCGAGATCATCGCCGGGGAGCGGCGGTGGCGCGCAGCGCAACGTGCGGGACTTCACGACGTACCGATTGCAGTCGTCGAAGCGAACGATGCGCAATCTCTTGAATACGCCATCATCGAAAATGTGCAACGCACCGATCTCAATCCGATCGAGGAGGCGACCGGTTATCTTGCGCTCATGGACGACTTCAATCGCACGCAGGAGGAAGTCGCGCAGATCGTCGGCAAGAGTCGGCCGCACATCGCAAACACGATCCGTCTGCTGAAGCTATCTGAGCCTGTGAAGCAACTGGTCCGCACCGGCAAAATTTCGGCAGGGCATGCGCGGCTCCTGGTGGGGCAACCCAACGCCGAACTGATCGCACATGAGATCATCGACAAAGGCTGGAGCGTGCGCGATCTGGAAGCCGACATGCGCAAGGACGTTGCAGGCCAGCTCCGCGATATGCGTCGCGAGGCCAAGGGCTTTGTCGTCAATATTCCAAAAGATGCCGACACCCGTGCGCTCGAGCGACGACTTTCCAATGCGTTGGGACTCGAAGTCAGCGTCGATCACCGCGGCGAAAGCGGGACATTGCGCATCAAGTACCGCAATTTGGAGCAGCTCGATGCGGTCCTAAAGAAGCTGGGCGGTTAGGGCTTTATCCGCCACTCAGCCTTACTTCGACGCGGGCATCTGCCTTCATGTCGGGCTCTGTCATATGATCAAGCCTGGCGCGCATATTGGCGAGCTCAACGTCCTCATTGGCGAACCCATCATGGCGCTGCCGCCTTGCGGCATCGAAATCGATTGCATAGACCTCGCCAACTGGGCCTGTCTGCCAGTCTTCGCCAGGCAATAATGTAATCTTCACATCCTGAATAAGACCTTGCGCGAGGAACGGATCGAAATAGCGCATACTGCGCTCATTGAGATCGAGCACGCGGCCCGATTTTAGCGGACCCACGTCGTTGATCTTAACAATCAACTGTTTTTCGCCGCTTGCAATGAGAGCGTAGGTCGGCTGGTAGAGCTTGCCGTAGCGCACGCCGCCAAATTGGTTCCGCAACCCGGTTTGGATTGCGGCGGTCCATGCCGAGGGATCGTACAACTCGCCTGAAGCCGTCTGGGCGCCACCTTCTTCCTTGCCGTCACGATAGGGATTGTAGGTCGAAATCGTGCCAATAATTGTTGTGCGGGAAAGGGCGGCCTCTTCCTGGATGCGCGGCAAGCCCACCACGGCCGCCAATTTCAGAATCGACCGATATGCTGTCGAGAATTTCGACACCATCTCCTTACGCGCATGGGAAACGAGGTATGTGCCGTTGCTGCCGAGCTTCGCAAAAACGATGTCTGCCGACTGATGTGCGATCGGATTCGCGTGCAGCGGAACAAGACCGGTCGTTGCATTGTCGTTTATCGCTGCAAGCGTGAGGCGAGACAACGCCACCGTGCTGTCCAATTCGCACGTCTCGCGATCTGCATCGAAATCGACCAGAAAAACCAGCTCGGAATCGCCGGTCGCTGAAGATCCGCCATGGGTGAACGACAATACGACGGATCCGGCATTGGCATCCGTCTGCATCGAAGCTATCGCTGCTGAGAAACTGGTTTCGAGATCGTCCCATACCATCGCGAACAGGAATGCGACGGCAAGCAACGGTGCGATCAGCGCTTCTCCGCGCTTTGCGGAAAGCAGATTTCGGATTGCATTGAGCGGGAGAGACAACGCTGGCGGGGCCATCAACACCGTCGGCAGTTGAATAACTTTCGACGTAATGCTGTACCGATGGCTTATAAAACGCGTGTAAAATGCTTCGTGAAATTACTCTTAGAGTTTTATGCAAATGCCAAGCGTGCCATCTCCGCCAATGGATGGAACTGTCGTCAATCAAGCATAGAAACGCGAGAAAATCGCGGCAGGGAGCAACCAGCAAAAACTCCGCTGGTCAGCTGCTCTGACCTAACTATCAATGCAAGGCGCGGTTTTTCGATTTCAATAGTGCATCGAGTGTGAACGCATTCGGACAAAATGATCGAAAATGTTCAGCAGCCGTTCCTTCCGCGAGCTCGTGCGCACAGCGGCCTTTGTGCCCGCAACTGATGCACAATCTTTGCAGGTCACGCATTGTTGCCGGATCGCTCTTGGCTAAAGCCTCAGGATCCACCGACAACGCGGTGAGCATTTTGACCATCAGGTCTGCGGCGTGCGGATTCTTGGCAGACATTGTGCGTAAATCGCCGACGGATATGCCGAGATCATTGGCGATTTGTCTGACATCCTCCGGACTGCATTGTCCGAGCTCATCACGCGCGCCAGCCAATGCACGATACTTGTTGACCCAACCGGCAATCGCATCCAGTACGAAATTAACCGTCGGGTAGCCGTCCTGGCGAACCGGATCATCGGTCATCGTAGCCTCCTTTGTCGGCTCTCCTGGTTTGCATATCCGGCGGTTTCCCGTGTTGCGGTAGATCAATTTTCTATGGCACTTATTTCATTCAGCAAAATTGCGGTTTTCGCCGCTGGATCGTCTGCGGCGCCAACTGCTAAGGATGCGCCTAAAGCGCGACGACAATCGGAGGAAATCAGGTGCCCGCATCACTGCAAGGCGAATCGCAGCCCACGTTTTACCGATTCAAGCTTGGCGGGTTCGAGGTCGCAACGGTTTTGGACGCGAAGGCCATCCGTGACGGGTTGCATCCCCACTACGGAGCCAACGCCTCGGTAGATGACGTGCATGCCTTGGCGCGCGCGAACAATATCGACACCCAGCGATTTGAGCATTCGAACATTCCGACGATCGTGAATACAGGAAAGCAGCTCATCCTGTTCGACACGGGCAATGGAGCACTGCCACGCGAATACGAACAGCTCAGCAAGCGGCTGCCGCCAGGACAAACCGCGGAGCGGCTGGCGGCCGCTGGCTACAAGCCAGAAGACATCGATGTGATCGTCCTTACCCATGGCCATCCCGACCACATTGGCGGGCTGACAGAGGGTGGCAAACCAGTATTTCCGAAAGCCCGGTATGTCTTCGGCGCCGCGGAATTCGATTTCTGGAAACGCGGCGAAAACGTCCGGGAAGCTCGGAAATTCAATCGAGAGCTCTATGTAAAGATATGTACGCCCTTGGCCGACCGGTCGACCTTCATCAAGCCGGGCGACGAAGTTGTACCCGGCATTACGGCTGTCGATGCCGCCGGCCATTCTCCCGGATTGCTTGCCTTCCACATCGAAAGTAACGGCAAGCGAATCATGATCACCGCCGACACGTTCACGCAATACGTGATGGCCGTGCAGCGACCGGAGTGGCATTTCGAAATGGATGACGACAAGGACAAGGCTGTCGCCACCCGTAAACGAATGCTCGACATGCTCGCGGCCGATAAGTTGTTTGTCGCAAGCTTTCATATGCCCTTTCCCGGCATTGGCTTTGTGGAAAAAGGGCAGGGCGGCTATCGCTGGGTGCCGCACAGTTATCAGCTCAATCTATAGGGCAGCGAGACGCAGCGATTATTTGCCCCAGGTGAATGTCGCGGGTCTTTCCTGCTTCGGCTTAGGTTTGTTCTCATCACAGCGGCCGATGCGGTCTTCGACCGTTTGTGCGGTCTTGTTGTCGAAGATCATGTAGTGGCACAGCGTGCCGTCCCGCAAAGTGCGGGCAATCCGCCCGGCACGTCCGTTGGCCGTCAATTCGTTTGAGGGATCGACGCCGTGAAACGTGCCGATTACCATCACGGTGCCGAGAAACAGGCTTGCGCCGAGAACGATGACGAAGAACAACGTGACGATTGCCACGTGCCAGAATTGCGAGCGTGCCTCGTTCGAACGGGTGATAGTTCGCTGGGCCTGGAAGGTCTGCAATTCCGAATGCCGCTTGTTAAGGGGACAAATTGCCTTTGAAAATTTAATGAAAAAGCCTTGATCAGTTCTAAAGACGACAATTCACATTGGCGTTTCGCAAGTAATGCGATTTAAGCAGGGAGCCCCGCGGCACGGCACCGCTGAATTTAGACCCTTTTACGGGCGTTCATCGCAAGTGAGAGCAGCGTTCGCTGCGCGATCGCATCCGCCAAGGGCGCATTACGCCGAATATCCAGGGAAGCTTCGGCCAGTTGGTCCATGGCACGCAGTAACCGCGGCAGCGTCCATGCGCGCAATGCTTCGCCCACTTTCGGTTCGCGCGTGAAATGCACGGGCGGCGCGGCGCGCTTCATTGCAAACTCGATAGTATCGCCGCCTTCGATGGCCAACATCATTTTGTGCAGGCTTGCAACTTGCCGAATCGCGGCGGAGATGATCGCAGCCGGGGAAGAACCACTGGCGCGCGCTTTAGAGAATTCACTATCGACCTCTCCGGTGCGACCGGCAAAAGCAGCATCGACGACGCCATCGAGCGCAATTTCTGAAGCATCGGCGACCGCAGCGGTAACGTCGGCGAGTTCGATGGTTTTTTTTCCGCGCGCATAAAGCGTCAGCTTGCGGATTTCGTTGCGCGATGAAAGTCGGTCGCTACCCAAGAGCCCGATCAATGCCGCACGAGCATCGCCTTCAATCGTCAGCCCAGCGGTGCGCACTTCGTCATCGATAAGTTGAGTCAAGGCACGTGCATTGTCCGCGTAGCAGGGGAGGGCGGCAGCCGTCTTTGCCTTTTCACAAAGTGCACGCAGTGGCGTGCTTTTTCCGAGATTGCCCGCTTCAATTATTATGCGGCACTCGGTCGACGGCGCTGCGATGACGGTATCGACCGCCGGCGCAATATTCCGCGATCCGGCCTTTACCAAAACCGCTCGGCGGCCTCCGAACAGCGGAACCGTGTGGGCCTCCTCCACTAAGCGTGAGGGATTGGCGGCAAGCTCGTCGCCATCGATACGTACGAATGTGAAAGGATCGGCGGGATCATCGACTGACGCCCGCACCAGGGCGTCCACCCGTTCTCGCACCAGGCCCGCATCAGGCCCGAACACAAGCACAATCGGTTGATTACTGTCCGGTCTGGCGATGAAGCGGTCGACGTCGGCGGCTTTGATGGCAGTCATTTGCTCGTCATCGCCTGGCCGGCGGCACAAAAGTCACGCTTAAGTGCCGGCTGCAAAATGCGAGGCCAGCCGGTTCCGGATGTTTTCGGCAATTTCCTTGGCGGCGCGATCTTCTGCGTCGCGCAGCCCGCGCTCGCCAGCGAACCGTTGCTGCTGGCCGGGAATATTGTAGGACACGCGGGCGAAGGTGTTACCCCTGACGACCGGTTTTCCGGTCGCAATCTCGGTCAAAGTATAGTTCGCGTCGATCCCGTAATTGTTGATGTCGGGTCGCGCAGTATTGATGTCGACGATGACCTGGAGCTGTGTTGCGGCCAGGCGCACATTCAGGCGATAGAGTGGCGAAGCACCGCCTGCGCCGCCGGTGAGGTCGTAAATCAATTCGTCGCGCACGCCCGCGCTGACACGGGCAAGGCGGCTGCCGCTCGGTGCGTCGATTGAAGCGACGTCGACGCTGCTTAGCCGATCAGCAACGCCGGTGACGCCAGCCGGGGTGGGCCGCTCGGCATAAAGCGGCTGAAAACATCCGGCTGACAGCCCGGCGAAGACCAAGGCGACAAATATCCTAGCGAAACGCCTGGTATCAGACCACGACATTGACGATCCTTTGTGGGACGACAATGACCTTTTTCGGGCTTCGGCCCTCCAGCGCCTTTTTTACAGCATCGAGGGCGAGAACGGCAGCCTCTATCTCTTTGTTCGTGGCGTTGCGATCGACGGTCACTTCGGCCCGTTTTTTGCCGTTTATTTGGACCGGCAGAGTGATGGTATCCTCGATCAGCAATTGAGGTTCGACCTTCGGCCAGTCTTCGCTCGCGACCAGCGTCTTGTGGCCGAGCGCCGCCCAGCATTCCTCGGCAAGGTGCGGCATCATCGGGTGAAACAACTGAACCAGAATGTCGCCGGCTTCACGCAGTGACCAACTAAGCCCGTCATCTGGCGCCTTTTCGATGTTGCCGATCGCGTCGCCAAGGGCATTGGCAAATTCGTAGATATGGGCGACGCAACGGTTAAAGCGCAATTTGTCGATGTCTTCGGAGACGTGAGCAAGCGCACGATGGGCGGCCTTGCGCACATTTATCGCGGGCTCGCTAAAATTTTGCGGCCGCGCGGCCGGCGCCCGAATATTGGCAATTTCGCCGACGAGCCGCCACAGGCGTTGCACAAAACGCCAGGCACCCTGCACGCCTTCTTCGGTCCAGATCACGTCACGGTCGGGCGGTGAATCCGACAGCATGAACCACCGCGCGGTGTCCGCACCGTACGCGGCGATAATATCGTCGGGATCCACCGTGTTTTTCCTCGACTTTGACATCTTTTCGATGGAGCCGATTTCAACGGGTTCGCCGGTTGCGGCGACCATTGCCCGCCGCGCATCTCCGATGCCCTCGATCTTGATGTTCGCTGGCTCGATCCATTCGCCGTTCTTGGCGCGATAAGTCTCGTGGACGACCATGCCCTGCGTGAACAATCCGGAGAAAGGCTCGTCCATCCCGACAAGACCGCATTTACGCATCGCGCGTGTGAAGAAACGCGAGTAAAGCAAGTGTAAAATAGCGTGCTCAATGCCGCCGATGTACTGATCAACCGGCAGCCACTCATCGACCGTCTTGCGATCAGTAGGTACGGTCTTGATCCATGGATCGGTAAAGCGTGCGAAGTACCAGGATGAATCGACAAACGTGTCCATGGTGTCGGTTTCGCGTCGCGCCGGCCCGGCGCACTTCGGGCACTTCACGCTTTTCCAAGTCGGGTGATGATCGAGCGGGTTACCAGGTTTGTCGAAGGTGACGTCCTCCGGCAACGTGACCGGGAGGTCGTTTTCCGGGACTGGAACCACGCCACATTTTTCGCAGTGGATGATGGGAATTGGACAGCCCCAATAGCGCTGGCGCGAAATTCCCCAATCACGCAGCCGGTAATTCACCTGGCGTTGAGCGACCGGACGATTGCCGCGCGTTTCCTTTTCAAGCCGTTTGGCGACCTCTTCTTTCGCTTGTTCGATCGTCATCCCGTCGAGGAAACGCGAATTGATCATCGTGCCGTCGCCATCATAGGCAACGTCAGTGATGACGAACGTCTTCGGGTCCTGGCCGGGCGGGCAAACCACCGGCGTATTGCCGAGTCCATATTTGTTGACGAAATCGAGGTCACGCTGATCGTGCGCGGGGCAGCCGAAGATCGCGCCCGTTCCGTAGTCCATCAAAATAAAATTTGCGACATAGACCGGCAGCGTCCAGTTCCTATCAAACGGATGGATCGCCTTCATGCCGGTATCGAAACCGAGCTTCTCAGCGGTTTCTATTTCGGCCTGCGCCGTGCCCATGCGATGGCACTGCTCGATAAATTCTGCGAGTTTTGGGCTCTTCTTCGCCGCCGCTTGGCTGAGTGGGTGATCTGGCGATAGCGCCATGAACTTCGCACCGAACAGCGTGTCGGGTCGCGTCGTGAATATCTCCAGTTCATTTTCCTTGTTAGGTGTTGTCGCCGGATCGAGCATGAAACGCAGCAATAGACCTTCCGAGCGCCCGATCCAGTTCTTCTGCATAAGGCGCACTTTTTCGGGCCAGCGCTCAAGGGTATCGAGCGCCTTGAGGAGATCTTCCGAGTAGTTACTGATCTTGAAGAACCATTGCGTGAGCTCACGCTGCTCGACCAAGGCACCCGAGCGCCAGCCCCGGCCGTCGATGACCTGCTCGTTGGCCAATACGGTCTGATCGACTGGATCCCAGTTCACCTTTGATTGCTTGCGCTCGGCCAGGCCCGCCTTCAGGAAGTCGAGGAACATCTTCTGCTGATGTTTGTAATAGGCCGGGTCGCAGGTCGCGATCTCGCGCGCCCAATCCAGAGACAGCCCCATCGACTGAAGCTGCTTCTTCATCGCCGCGATATTGTCGTAGGTCCACGACCTGGGATGCACCTTACGGTCGATGGCGGCGTTCTCGGCGGGCATGCCGAAGGCATCCCAGCCCATCGGATGCAGCACCGCGTTGCCTATGGCGCGCTTGAAGCGCGCGACGACGTCGCCCATCGTGTAGTTGCGGACATGCCCCATATGGATGCGCCCCGAGGGGTAGGGGAACATCTCCAGCACGTAGTATTTCGGCCTCGGGTCGTCGTTCTTTGTGGCGAAGATGCCGCGCTCGGCCCAGACTTTTTGCCAGCGGGCTTCGGCCTCGCGGGCGTTGTAGCGTTCGTTTTTGCTCGAATCGGCGGTCATTTGCGCGTCTTTTTATGGCGCGCGGAACAGACACGAAAGAGGCCAATGGGTCAACCGTTGCCCCTTTATCCATTGCAAAAACCATGAAGAACCGCTCGTGGCCCCCGGCGGGTAGCGTCGTGCAGCCATTACGCGACGCGAGTCTAGTCCTGTGCAAGTGCATGCTGCACGGCACGCAGCAGCGCTGTCGCATCGTAAGGCTTTTCGATGACCGGCGCGTTTGGAAATTTTTTTGCGTGTACGTCGTTGGCGCGCACACCTGTCAGAAATACAAATGGTACGCCTTGTGTATGGAGCAAAGCTGAGATTGCCGGCAGCAGTGTCAGTCAGCACGTGCCGCGCCCCTTCATTTAAGGTGGCGGTTCGCGCCTTGGTGCGATATAGGCAGCGCATGACCGCTGTCGCCCTGACTGGCCTGAAGCACGTCAGAACGGAAATTGCGCGCGCCTGTCGCGATGCCAACCGTGATCCTTCGGAAGTAACGTTGATTGCGGTTTCCAAAACGTTCACTGCGGACGCTATCGAGCCGGCGATTGCGGAAGGCCAGCGTGTGTTCGGAGAAAACCGTGTGCAGGAAGCTAAAGCGAAATGGCCGCGACTGCTGGAAAAACACGGCGGCCTTGAACTGCACTTGATCGGACCTCTGCAATCGAACAAGGCAAGGGAAGCTGTCAGCCTGTTCGACGCCATCCACTCAGTTGATCGCACGAGTTTGTGCGAAGCCTTGGCGAAGGAAATCGGCAAGCAGAAACGTCAGCCGACTTTGTTTGTTGAAATCAACACTGGCGCTGAAGCGCAAAAATCCGGCATTTTGCCACAGGATGCGGATGCGTTTCTCGCGGCATGCCGCGACCAATACGGGCTGAAGATCTCCGGCTTAATGTGCATTCCCCCGTTGGATGAAGCGCCGGGACCGCATTTTGCGCTCACCGCAAAAATTGCGCGCCGCAATCGCCTTGACTTGCTGTCCATGGGCATGAGCGCTGATTTTGCAACCGCCATCGCGCTCGGCGCTACGCATGTGCGGGTGGGCACCGCAATTTTCGGGACACGCGCAAAATCGGCTACCTGAATTTTTACTCCACCACGATTTTTGTTCTCGGACCGAGGCGCGGCAATAAGCGGCGCAGCATGTTCAATTCGAGAGCAACGCAGCCTGCGGTCGGCGCGAATCCTTCGCGCGCCGCATGAATGAAAACGGCGCTGCCACGTTTTGCGACGCGCGGACGCGTGTTGTGATCGATTTCGACGATGAAATCGTAGAGCCTGTCTTTACGCGCCAGCCGATCGCCTTGAGCGTGCGGCGCTACTTTGATTGGCCGGTTATAGCGGCGATCATGCGGATCTTCGCACCAGCCGTCGGCGGAGCTTATCCGTTGCGCAGGCAGCGATGTGACAGGACGCGGGTGCCTATCTGCGCGCCACCACAATCGCAAGAGCCGGAACGCGCCGCGCGGCGTACCGCCATCGCCTTCACGTTTATTTGCCTTGATGCCGCCTCTGCCTAATGCCACTGGCAACGCGAGTGTTCCCGCGGTCAGCCAGCCGCGCCGCGAGTCACCCGGCTTGCGACGTACTGTGATCCGGGACAAAGATCGTTTCTGCAATGTCGGCGCCATCTTGGCTTTTGCTGGACCAGCCCTAAATACCAGTTCACGCTTGCTCTTTTATCCCCGAATGCTCTATTTCGCGACAATACTGATGGATGCCCGCGCGTCTTTTAGAGGGATCCGGTGGGGTGATGGCCAATAAACGGACGATTCTGATTGTCGACGACGATGCCGAGCTGCGCGATGCGCTGGTCGAGCAGTTGGCCTTGCACGAGGAATTCGATGCAATTTCGGCGGACAGCGGAACCAAAGGCGTGCAGGCGGCCAAGAACGGCCAGGTCGATCTGGTGATCATGGACGTAGGCCTGCCCGACGTCGACGGCCGGGAGGCCGTGCGGATCCTTCGCAAAAACGGTTTCAAAGCCCCGATCATCATGCTGACAGGTCACGATACGGATTCCGACACCATCCTCGGCCTTGAATCTGGCGCCAATGACTACATCACGAAACCGTTCCGCTTTGCCGTTCTACTGGCACGCATACGCGCGCAACTTCGACAGCACGAGGCGAGCGAGGATGCCGTCTTCGCGATTGGTCCCTACACGTTCCGGCCAAGCTCGAAGCTGCTGCTCAGCCCGAAGGGCAGCAAGGTGCGCCTGACTGAAAAGGAAACGGCCATTTTGCGCTATCTCTATCGCGCCGGGCAGAAACCGGTTTCGCGCGAAACCTTGCTGCAGGAAGTGTGGGGCTATAATTCCGGCGTTACGACTCATACGCTTGAGACGCATATCTACCGACTCCGCCAAAAGGTCGAAAGAGACGCCGCCGCGCCAGCTATCCTTGTGACAGAGGCTGGCGGCTATAAGCTGGTCCCGTGATCTAAGGCTAACGATAGAGAGTCGTATGGGCCTCGAAGACGACATTGCTTTCTTCGAGCGGGTGCCGCCCTTGGCTGCGTTGGGCAAGCAGGCCTTGCGCATTCTTGCAATCGGCGCGGAAACGCGACACCTGCAAAGCGGCGCTGTGCTGTTCTATGCCGGCGAGCTTGCCGATGGCGGCTATGTCATTCAGGAAGGCTCGCTTCTGCTGGAGCCCGGTACGCTTTCCGAAGGCAAAGAAGTTACAGTGGGTCCTGGCACGCTGATCGGCGAATTGGCGCTTCTCACCAACACAGTTTGTCAAGCCACGGCGATTGCAAAAGAGCCAACGGTTGTCGTTCGTATCTCGCGCAATCTTTTCCGAAAAATGCTGGAAGGCTATCCGGGCGCGGCTGAGAAAATGCGCGAAAGCATGATCGAGCGGCTGCAGTCCTGGTCGAGAGAGCTCGCTGGGGTGAAACGTGCGCTCGAGGCGCGTGACAAGACCTAATTCAATTTCAGAAATTTCAGAGCTCGATCGTCGCCGTTACCGGCACGTGATCCGACGGTCGCTTCGCTCCGCGGTAGTTCTTGCCAATCTTGATGGCCGAAACACGGTCGGCGAGTGCATCTGAAGTCCAGACGTGGTCGAGCCTTCGCCCACGATCGGACGCCCGCCAATTGTCCATCGCGCGATAGCTCCACCAGGTGTAAAGCTTTTCAGGCTCGGGGGTCAGCACGCGCATACTGTCAATCCAGCCGCCTGACTTTTGTGCAGCGACAAGTTTTTCGCACTCGACGGGCGTGTGCGAGACGACCTTGATCATCTGCTTGTGACTCCAGACGTCGTGCTCGAGTGGAGCCACATTGAGGTCGCCTACGAGAATGGCGCGTTGCGCCTTCTCCGGACGCAGCCCGGCATGGGCACGCATCTCATCGAGGAAATCCAGCTTGTGGCGGAATTTCGGATTGGCCGCAGGATCGGGCTCATCGCCGCCGGCCGGAACGTAAAAGTTGTGCAAGGTGATCGGGTCGTTCAGCTTCGCGCGCTCGCCCAGAACCACCGAAATATGCCGGCAGTCGGCCTTCCCGCAGAAACTCTGCACGTCGACCTTCTCAAAGGGAACGCGCGAGAGGACTGCCACGCCGTGATAGCCCTTCTGCCCGCTGATAGCTGCGTGCTCGTATCCGAGCCGCTTGAAACGCTTAAGCGGGAAAGCGTCGTCGGGGCACTTCGTCTCCTGCAGGCACAGGATGTCAGGCTGTGCACTTCTTAAAAAACCCGCGACCAGATCAATTCGAAGCCGTATCGAATTGATATTCCAGGTGGTGATCTTGAAAGACATGGCGTGCAATTTATGACGCCAGACGCACACTTTCCAACGTCATGACCGGACTTGTCCCGGCCATCCACGCCTTAATTTTCGTGTGCCAATGAGCGTTGTTGTTCGAGTCAGCGGTCGACGTCAATTGTGGTATCGCGTGTAGTCGATCTTGAATAATGCCGGGTCGGGCCGTTTGCTGGTGTCGAGGTTATAGACCGCGACCGTGGTGTCGTAACCTTGAGGATCAGTCACGGTCCACTGCTTGAGCTGCATATCCTTCGCACTGAACATGATCATTAGGCGGCTCGTGCCAACGACCCCGTTTTTTTCCTCAAGAACGACGGTAACAAAGACGTCGTCGGCATAGACGGACACCAGGTTTGTGTCTTTGGTCAGATCGACACGCTCCGCCAGAAGGAAACGCAGCGGAGTCTGTGACAGCGGATAGACATCCTGCGTTGCTAAACGACGGTCGCGCACGACGACCGATGAGCCGTCAGCGATCAATTCGATCGGGCTCGGATCATCGTATTCGAAGCGGACCCGGCCCGGCTTGTAAATGTAAAAGTCCCCTTGCGTGCGGCTGCCGTCCGGGCCGACCTGCACAAAATTTCCCGTCAGCGTCTGCACGCCGGACAGGTAGTTGTTGACGCGCTCAACAATCGCCCGTTGCTCGGGGGTAAGCTTGCCAGCACCATTTGCCTTGCCGAGCAGGGCAGCAAAGGGGTTGGAGATTGGGTTGTGCGATGGCGCGGGCTGCGGTGCTTGCGCCCGCGCACCGAGTGCCTGGCTCGGAACCGCAGGCTTGGCGGCTGGAGCAGAAGATGGAGGTGCGCCGCCCTGGGTCTGCAAGACAGGCGGACGCGGGGTGGGAAGCGGGATGGTCTGAGCCAGTGCTGGAACCGTGAGGCAGGGGCCAAAAGCGCGGCAAAGCCCAGTTTTGCACCGGTTCGCGCCTTGTTGTGTGCCGCCATTCGGTTCTCCGCCTCGTGCCCCCACGGTATCTCGATAAGCCTATAGGGGCCGGCTGTGGCGATTTCGCGGCCCACTGGGCGTAACGGTAAACCGGCTTAATGACGAACCGGGCGATTCTCAATAGCGGTCGTCAGTCGGGTTTTCCGGGATCAGAATCTCGCGTTTGCCGGCATGGTTAGGCTGCCCGACGATGCCTTCTTCCTCCATGCGTTCCATGATCGTGGCGGCGCGGTTGTACCCGATCTGAAGGCGCCGCTGGATGTAGGAGGTTGACGCCTTGCGGTCCCGCTTCACGATGGCGACCGCCTGTTGATAGATATCGCCGCCCTCGGCGAGTCCCATGCCCGTCGAATCGAAGATCGGGTTTCCGTCCTCGTCCTCGTCGCCGCCGGCGGTCACTTCTTCAAGATATTCGGGCGTGCCTTGCGACTTCAGGTGCCGCACGACTTTCTCGACTTCCTCGTCCGAGACGAAAGGTCCATGCACGCGGCTAATGCGGCCGCCGCCAGCCATGTAAAGCATGTCGCCTTGGCCGAGCAGTTGCTCCGCGCCCTGCTCGCCGAGGATTGTGCGGCTGTCGATCTTCGACGTCACCTGAAACGAGATGCGGGTCGGAAAATTCGCCTTGATGGTGCCGGTGATGACGTCAACGGACGGACGTTGCGTAGCGAGGATCACATGGACGCCGGCAGCGCGCGCCATCTGTGCCAGCCGCTGGATGGCGCCTTCGATATCCTTGCCGGCGACCATCATGAGGTCGGCCATTTCGTCGACAATGACCACGAGGAAAGGCAGCGGCTCGAGCTCGAGCTGTTCCTTTTCGTAGATCGCCTCGCCGGTTTCTTTGTCGTAGCCCGTATGCACCGTGCGTGTAAGCGTCTCGCCTTTCGCTTTGGCCTCGGCCACGCGCGCGTTGTAACCTTCGATGTTACGCACGCCGAGCTTCGACATTTTCTTGTAGCGGCCCTCCATCTCGCGCACCGCCCATTTGAGTGCGACGACCGCCTTCTTTGGATCGGTGACGACGGGCGTGAGAAGATGCGGGATGCCGTCATAGACTGAGAGTTCGAGCATCTTGGGGTCGACCATGATCATGCGGCACTGATCGGGGCGCAGGCGGTACACCAGCGACAGGATCATTGTGTTGATGGCGACCGACTTGCCCGAACCGGTCGTGCCGGCGATCAGTAGGTGCGGCATGCGCGACAAGTCGACGATGACGGATTCGCCGCCGATGGTCTTGCCGAGGCAAAGCGGCAATTTTGCCGCGTTTTCGTTGTAATCGTCACCGGTGAGCAGTTCGCGCAGGTAGACCTTCTCGCGCGTCGGGTTTGGCAGCTCGATGCCGATTGCGTTGCGTCCCGATACCACCGCGACGCGCGCCGATACCGCGCTCATCGAGCGGGCGATGTCGTCGGCAAGACCGATCACGCGCGACGACTTGATGCCCGGCGCAGGTTCAAGTTCATAGAGCGTGACAACGGGGCCAGGGTGGGCGTTGATGATTTCACCGCGCACACCGAAATCCTGCAGCACGCTTTCGAGCGCCACAGCGTTTCCGTCGATGATTTCACGCGATAAAGTCGTGCGTTCGTTGGCGCGCGGTGCGGCCAGAAGATTGAGCGAGGGTAGCATGTAGCCGCTGCCGGAGCGGCGGGCAGCACGCGGGGTAGCGCGGCGGCGGGGCGCTGGTTCAGCGTCGTCATCTTCGTAGTTATCGTCGTATGCGGCGGCGCCACCTCCGCCGCCGTCAAAACGCGGCTCGAGCCGCGGGCCGCGCACGACCGGCAGCGGCGTGCGTGCGCGCGCCTCGCCGCGGATCATCCGTCCGATGCGGGCCTTCCAGCTCAGCAGCGCATGCACGATCATGCCGAGCCAGGCCGAGCCGCGGTCTTCGCCGGCCTCCTCGTCCTCAAGCTCTTCCTCTTCATCGAGATCGCGGGTGACGGATTTCCTGGCGTGCACACGGCCGCCGCATGCGACCAACAACGTCACCGCCGTTGCAAGACCGAACACAATGCAGAGGACGAACCGGGTGACGCCGCCGAGTGGCGCGCCGAACACCATCGCCGGCAGCCGCAGCACCGCATCGCCGGCGACGCCGCCGAGCCCCGTGGGCAATGGCCAGGATCCGATGTGCGGCAGCGTCGAGGCAAACGCTGCCCCGAGGAACGTGGCAAGAATCCAGAACAGGCTGCGCCATTTCTCGCCGAATGCTTTGTGCGACAGCAGCCGCCACCCGAGCAACGCCTCGGGAACCAGTAGCAGTATCGCCGCCAGCCCGAGCAGCTGCATTGCCAGGTCGGAGAAAATCGCACCTGGGTAGCCGAGCAGATTGTGGATCGGCTTTTGCGTCGCATGACTGAGCGAGGGGTCTTGCACCGACCAGGTCGCAAGCGCCAAAGCGCCGAGCAATGCCAGCGTGATCAGGGCAAGCCCGGCGAGCTCGCTCAACCGGCGCCGGATGATCTCGCGAAAATGCTCCGAGACGAAGGCGATGACGTCAAGGCTGCGATCTGCTGCCCGCATGCTTTTACATCCTTATCCGAGCACGGCGACGAGGCGATGCAGCGCCTCCGCCGTAACCGTCTTGTCTTGCACCATGGCGACGCGGATATAGTCCGCGCCAGGATTGCTGCCATCGGCTTGCTCGCGCGCGAGATAACGTCCCGGGACCACGCGAACGCCGGCTTCGGCCCACAACCTTTTTGTCGCGATCTCACTGCCACCCTGCTTCGACACATCGAGCCACAGGAAAAAGCCTCCGGCGGGGCGTTCGTAGCCGTAGCGGCTGCCGATGATCTGGTCGGCGAGGTCGAACTTTTCCGAATAAAGTTTTCGGTTCTCTTTCACATGCGCTTCATTCTGGTAGGCGGCAATCGCGACATATTGCGCGGGCGTCGGCACCTGCGGCGCCGCGACGTTGCGCAGCTCGAGATAGGGTCCGAGAAATCGCCGATCGCCAGCCGCAAACCCGACACGCATGCCGGGTAGGTTCGAGCGCTTGGACAGCGAATGAAACACCACAACATTTGCGAAGTCGGGAGCCGCCGCCTCGAGCATGCCCGGCGGTGCATCCTTGTTGTAAATTTCGCAATAACACTCGTCTGAGAAAACGAGGAAGCCGAACCGGCGCGCAAGCTTCACAAGCCTGTCGAGATACTTGCGATCTGCGACCGCGCCCTGCGGGTTTGAGGGCGAGGCGATGTAGCAGGCAACGGTGCGCGCGAGTAACGTGTCGTCGAGCGCGTCGAGATCGGGCAGGAAGCCGGTTGCGCGCGTGGCCGGCAGATAGACCGGCTCGCAGTCGGCGGCGAGCGCGCCGGCGGAATAGGCGGCGTAAAACGGATTGGGAATGAGGACGGCAGGTTTGCCAGCGCGGCAAGTCACCCAGCGCTTGGCGGCGATAGCCCCGAGGAACAGCCCTTCGCGCGTGCCGTTAAGCACTAGTACTTCAGTTTCCGGGTCGACAGGCCGCGCGAGCGCGTAGCGGTTGTTCAGCCACGCGGCGACCGCACGCCGGAACGGCTCGATGCCTTTGTTGGCGGGGTAACGACCGAAGTCGGCGATATGCGCGGCGAGCGCCGGGCCGACAAAGGATGGCACCGGATGCTGCGGCTCCCCCACCGACAGATTGATGACAGGTTTGCCCGGCTCGATACCTGCGATCAGGTCGGTGAGCCGCACGAAAGGAGAGCGGGACTCGGCCGCCGGAGCGGTAAATGAAACAGGCTCACTCTTGGCGGTCATCATGGACATGCGGCTACAGGGCGGGGCCCCGGCCCGCCGTACAAGGGCTTCCACACAATAGAGAGGGCGAGGTTAAGACCCGATTAACCATCGGGAATTTCGGCCATTTTTGGCCTGGGCGTGGAAAAAAGGCCCAAAAAGGGAGACCCCGGTCCTTTCGAACCGGGGCCTCAACGGAGGGGACGGTGCCGGGTTCCGCCCCGACCGCTTGCTCACATGGTGTAGGCGCGTTCTCCGTGCGCCGTGATATCGAGGCCTTCGCGTTCGGCTTCTGCCGGAACGCGCAGTCCGACCAGCACATCCACCACTTTGTAGATGATGGCAGAGCCAACACCCGACCACACCAAGGTGGTCAGCACTGCCTTGAACTGCGCGATCAGCTGGGTCGCCATGTCGTAGTCGGCGATTTTGCCAACCGTGTAGTCCATGATGCCGGCGCCACCGAGGGCGGGATTCACCAGGATGCCGGTACCGATAGCGCCGACGATGCCGCCGATGCAGTGCACGCCGAATACATCGAGTGCGTCATCATATTTGAGCGCATTCTTCACTGTGGTGACGAAGAAGAAGCACACCGGACCGACGATCAGGCCCAGCACGAGCGCGCCCATCGGGCCGGAGTAGCCCGACGCAGGCGTGACCGCGACCAGACCCGCGACGCAACCCGATATCGCGCCGAGCAGCGAGGGCTTACCCTTGACCGCCCATTCGGCAATCATCCACGCGAGCGCAGCGGCCGCGGTGGCGACGAATGAGTTGATCATGGCAAGCGCAGCACCGCCATTGGCTTCGAGGTTCGATCCGGCGTTGAAGCCGAACCAGCCGACCCACAGCAGAGATGCGCCGACCATGCTCAAGGTCAGCGAGTGTGGCGCCATAACCTCTTTGCCGTATCCGAGGCGCTTGCCGATCAGCAACGCGCCCACCAGGCCGGCGATACCGGAGTTGATGTGCACGACAGTGCCGCCGGCGAAATCGATCGCGCCCCAGATGAAGACCTGACCTGCATCGGCCATCACCTCATCGAGCTTGGCCTGTGCAGCAACCTTTGCGGGACCGGCAGCCGCAGCGGCGACGGCCTTGGCGGCATCGGTGATCGCGTCGGGACCGGCCCAGTACCAGACCATATGCGCGATCGGGAAGTACACGAACGTCACCCACAGCGGAATGAACAACACCACCGCCGAGAATTTCATGCGTTCGGCGAAGGCACCGACGATCAGCGCCGGGGTAATCGCGGCGAAGGTCATCTGGAAGCAGATGTAGATGTATTCATGGATGGTGGCGCCATTGGAGAACGTTGCCGCCTGTGAATCCAGCGTAACCCCCATGAGGAATGCCTTGGAAAAGCCTCCGACGTACGGAGAACCACCGGTGAAGGCGAGGCTATAGCCGTAGATCACCCAGATCACCGTAACGATGCAGACCGTGTAGAACACGTGCATCAGCACCGAGAGCATGTTCTTTGGACGAACCATGCCGCCATAGAACAGCGCGAGGCCAGGGATGGTCATCAACAACACGAGCACGCTGGCGGTCAGCATCCACGCGTTGTCGCCTTTGTTGAAAGTTGGCGCCGGCGGGGCAGCCGGTGCGGCCGCAGGCGCTGCGGCCTGGGCCAGTGCCCAATCGGAAATCAGAACGCCCGCGGCAAGCGCAGCAAGCCCCAGCACCACGCGGGAATTTAGTTTGAACGTCATGGTCTACTCCTGTGAAAGCGAATTGCGCGGTTGCTAGAGCGCCGCGGCGTCGGTCTCGCCGGTGCGGATGCGCACGGCGTTGTCCAGATTGAAGACAAAGATCTTTCCGTCGCCGATCTGTCCGGTCTTCGCGGCATTGGTGATGGCGCTGATGACCTTGTCGACCTGCTTGGTGTCCACTGCCACTTCGATCTTGATCTTGGGCAGGAAGCTCACCGCGTACTCGGCCCCACGGTAGATTTCCGTGTGCCCCTTTTGACGCCCGTATCCCTTGACCTCGGTAACGGTCATCCCTTGCACGCCGATGGAGGTCAGAGCGTCACGGACCTCGTCGAGCTTGAAGGGTTTGATAATGGCCATGACGATTTTCATGGATTCGATCCCCGCTTGAGCCCGTTTGTTTCGTCACACAGTGCGGGCGGGTTCACTGGGCTTCCGCGCGCGAAGCTTGCTTCGCAGGCATAGCCGCAGAGATAGAATCAAACGCCGTGCCAGATGCCGTTCAGACGGCTATCTCGCTGATTCGATAGGGGGAATTTGCCGGGATGCAGTGCGACCTAAATACCACCAGGGACTGACGCCCAAAGTAGCGCCACGACTTTCGGGGTATGCCCAAAAATTAGTCAGAAAAACACGTTTGGGGAAAACCGCGCCGGCATAGCCACCGGCGCGGTAACCGCTCGCTAACTATTGCAACGCCTCACCGTGCAAACTGACGTCGAGACCCATCACTTCGTCCTCCTGTTTCACGCGCAACGGCACTAGCGCGCCGATCACTTTGAGGATGACGAAGGTCACTGTGCCTGACCAGACGACGGTGACGACGACCCCATAGGCCTGCGCCAGCAACTGCTGCGGATTGCCTTCAAGCAGTCCGTGGATCCCACCGGGCATTTCCGGAGTTGCCGACAGCGCGCCAACCGCCAGCACGCCGGCGAGCAGTGTGCCGGTCATTCCGCCGACGCCGTGGACACCGAACACGTCAAGCGAGTCGTCATAGCCGATCTTCAATTTGAGCCAGGTGCAGGCCCAGAAGCAGAGCGCGCCGGCGATAACGCCGATGAGCACGGCTTGCATCGGCAACACGAAGCCGGACGCCGGCGTAATGGTGCCGAGACCCGCGACCGCACCCGAGATCATTCCGAGCACCGATGGCTTGCCGCGCGTCCACCATTCCAGCGCCATCCATGTGAAGGCACCGGCGCTCGCGGCTAGGTGCGTAGATACGATTGCCATAGCAGCGCGCGAATTGGCTCCGAGCGCGGAGCCGCCATTGAAGCCGAACCATCCGACCCACAACAGGCCGACGCCGATCACTGCAAGCGCAAGATCGTGGGGCGCAAGATTTTCACTGCCATAGCCGCGCCGAGCACCGAGCACGTAGGCTGCGACCAGACCTGCGACACCGCAATTGAGATGCACAACCAGGCCACCGGCAAAATCGATCGTGCCATAGCTGCCGAGAAATCCGCCGCCCCACACCCAATGCGCGATGGGCACATAAACCAGCAGGAGCCAGAAAGCACAGAACAACAGAAACGCGGAGAAACGCATACGATCGGCGACGGAGCCGCCAACCAGCGCCACCGTGATCACGGCGAAGGTCATCTGATAGATCATGAAGAGGCTTTCTGGGATCGTCTTCGCCAGCGGCGAAATCGCATCAAGCGTCACGCCATTGAGAAAGATGCGATCGAGCGAGCCGATGAACGCGCCCTCGCCGGTAAAGGCGAGACTGTAACCGGCGAATGCCCACAGTATCGATACAAGAAACGTCGCGGCCAGACTTTGCGCCATGGTTGCGAGAACGTTCTTCTTGCGCACCATGCCGGCATAGAACAAGGCGAGGCCAGGGATCGTCATCATCAGCACCAACCCCGTAGCGCCGATCATCCATGCGGTATCGGCCGCGTCGATCTTTGCGTCTTCCGCAAAAGCCGGCGACGTGGCGGCGATGATGATCGCGGCCGGAGCGAGGCGCAGGAACGCCTGTTTCATAATCATCTCCCCAATGTCATCTTTGATTTCTAAAGTGCGTCGACGTCGGTTTCGCCGGTGCGGATTCGCACCGCTTGCTCGATCGGAGTGACGAAAATCTTTCCGTCGCCGATCTGCCCGGTTCGTGCCGCTGCCTGGAGCTGTTCCATCACCTGATCGAGTTGCTCGCTGGCGACGGCGACTTCGAGGCGCAGCTTGGGAAGAAAATTCACCGCGTATTCGGCGCCGCGATAAATCTCAGTGTGCCCCTTTTGCCGTCCGTAACCTTTCACCTCGGATACGGTCATGCCGTGTATGCCGATGCGGGTAAGGGCGTCGCGCACTTCGTCGAGCTTGAAGGGCTTTATGACGGCGATGACGAGCTTCATGGCTTGGCTTCCCCCGGCGCGCCTGTGGGCGCAGTTCTTGATTTGCTCACGACCCACCGATCCGGTGGATTGAAACATGAGCGCGAAAGCCCGCTCCAGTCAGGACCGGCTCGGGCTTGTTGCGTAGGCTAACGGCAGGCGGCCTAAAGATTAAGCGGTCAAGTTGCTGTACCCACAGGCAGACGCCCACCTTGCAGGCAAACTAGGGCAGTATTACTGCCTCATCGGTGGAGAACGTGCCGCCAGCCCACGTTCGGTAATAAGCCTGGGCAGCAAGGCGCTCACCTGTCGCACCGTCATTCCCGGCTTGATGCGCTCGTCATAGAGCAATGTCAGCAGCGATCGGTCATAGACCGAGAGGTAGCCGACCATCCGTTTCTGATTGAGCGTGGTCCAGGGATTGCGCTGGTCGTGGTTCGACAACCCAAACGCGTGAAGCAATTCGTGGTAGGCGCAATCAAGGAAAACGTCGTCGCCCTTGTCTACGATAATGAATGATACCGAGCGTACGATTGCTCCATCGGCGGTCGATTTGACGCTGGTCATGCACTGCGGATCGGTGCGAGCAACGAAGGTCCTGGCGACTTTGGCGCCGAACGCAAGCTGCAGCGCTGATTGAAAGTCCTTTTCGTCGATAAGCCGCAATTCCACATCCGCCTCGGTGGCCGAGGTTTCTCTGAGCTGGAGGTTTGGTACCTCGCGCGCGTAGTCGGCAATGACACGCGACATCGCGATCATGCGATCAACACTGCCCCCGCCGAAAACACGCACATGGATCGGATGATCGAAACGGCGGATACCCAGCGGCCGGGCGCCGATGCGCAAGTCGGAGCCAAAGGCGAGCGCAAGAAAGCCCCGCTCGAGTTCGGCGGCTGTGAAACTGGTGTATTGCGGCGGAGCATCCTGCGGGGCGCCGGCCGGTGCTGGCTGCTCATCCGATGCGGCGAATGCGGGCGCTGACACCGCGATCAAAGTTACGCAGATCGTGATCAACCGCGACATTGTCCGCTTCAGGTCTCCCGCCGCTGGCGTACCAGCCCTTCCTGGGCGACCGACGCGACCAGCGTCCCGTCGCGCTTGAATATAAGTCCGCGCGCATAGCCGCGCGAGCCATGCAGGTTCGGAGAATCCTGTGCGTAAAGCAGCCAGTCGTCGGCGCGGAACGGCCGATGCAGCCACAACGCGTGATCGAGGCTGGCGGCCATGAATTCCTTTTCAAACAACGTGCGACCATGCGGCGCGAGCGCAGTATCGAGCAGCATCATGTCGGACGCATAAGCCAGCA
The DNA here is from genome assembly GCA_963718035.1 of uncultured Alphaproteobacteria bacterium. Classification (GTDB taxonomy): domain Bacteria; phylum Pseudomonadota; class Alphaproteobacteria; order Rhizobiales; family Xanthobacteraceae; genus Pseudolabrys. Next base: position 149,835 of record CAVQYD010000055.1, read on the forward strand.
CGCACTGATGGATGGCAGGAAGATCCGGCAACTTGCCGGTGGTACGGATCCAGATATTGAAATGTCCGCCAGGAATTTTTTTGCCGAGATAGCGCTCGAATTCGACCGGGCGCAATTCGATCGGCCTGTCGCGCTCGTAATACCGGCGAACCGGGTCCGGCATTGTCGGCAGCAGTTTCTCACGCATGTCGGCGTCGCTTGGCAAATTTTCCGGTGGTGGCACCTCCGGCATCTTGGCCTGATGATTGAGGCCGGGCTCGTCGGCGTGAAATGACACCGCCATGGAAAAAATCGGATGACCGTGCTGGCGCGCCGTGACGCGGCGCGTCGTGAAACTCTTGCCGTCACGGATGCGATCGACGTCATAGATTATCGGAACTTTTGGATCCCCCGGCAGCAGGAAGTAGGCGTGCATCGAGTGCGGCGGCCGGCTGGCATCAACGGTGCGCACCGCCGCGACGAGGGCCTGCCCGATCACCTGACCACCAAAGACCCGCTGCCATCCGACCTGCGGCGAGCGGCCGCGGAACAGGTTCACTTCGAGCGGTTCGAGGTCGAGGATATTGAGCAGGTCTTGTACGGCGGACGACATCAGAAAGCCCGAAATGGTCAAAGAGTGCCCCCAACCTGCTATGCTGCGGCCGGATTTACAAGGAATGCGCGATGAATAAGCGCCAAGGTCATCAGGCCGAGGTTGTCGTCGGCGGGGCCGGTTTTGCCGGTTTGGCGCTCGCAATTGCGCTGCGGCAGGGGCTGGGCGATCCATTCACGGTGACGGTTGCCGACCCGGCGCTGGCGCATGCCCGCTCGAGGGATCCACGTGCCTCCGCGATCGCTGCGGCCGCCCGCCGTCTGTTCGAGGCGATCGGTGTTTGGGACGCGGTGGCGGAAAATGCACAACCGATCCTCGACATGGTCGTCACGGACTCAAAGCTCGACGACGCGGTGCGCCCGACGTTTCTGACTTTCGGCGGCGAGGTGGAAGAGGGCGAACCTTTCGCACATATGATCGAGAATCGTCATCTGGTTGACGCGCTTGCGGAAAAAGCAAAATCGCTCGGCGTTGAGCTGCGGGCGACGCCGGTTGCGGGCTTTGCCGCCGCCGCAAATTCGACCGAGGTGCAGTTTGCTGACGGCGAAACCATCACGGCGCGCCTCCTTGTCGGCGCCGATGGCGCGCGCTCCCTGATCCGCGAGCAGGCCGGTATCGCCACGCATGGATGGAACTACGATCAGTCCGCAATCGTCACGACGGTTGCGCATGAGCGCGAGCATAATGGCCGTGCCGAGGAACACTTTTTGCCGGCGGGACCTTTCGCGATCCTGCCGCTCACGGGCAGGCGCTGCTCGATCGTGTGGACCGAGACTTCCGGCGAAGCCGATCGCATTGTCGCGTTGGCGGACAATGAATTTCACGCCGAGCTCGAAAAACGCTTCGGCTTGCAGCTCGGTGATATTGAAGTCGTCGGGCCGCGGCGTGCGTTTCCGCTCGGCCTGTTCACAGCGCGCACATTCATCGGCCAGCGGCTGGCGCTGGTCGGAGACGCCGCCCACATCATCCATCCCATCGCGGGGCAGGGACTCAATATGGGCCTGCGCGACGTTGCGGCGCTTGCCGAAGCCATCGCCGACGCGGCGCGCCTCGGGCTCGATCCAGGCGGGCCTGAAGTGCTCGAGCGATATCAACGCTGGCGGCGCTTCGACACCATGACCATGGGCGTTGCGACCGACGGCTTGAACCGGCTGTTCTCCAACCATTCGGATGCGCTGCGTCTCGTCCGCGACATCGGCCTTGGATTGGTCGAGCGGATGCCGATGCTCAAGCGAATGTTCATTCGCGAAGCGGCGGGATTCACCGGCGACGTGCCGAAACTGCTGAAGGGCGAGGCGCTCTAATCGAGCAGTCGCCGCACGATCGCGTCGATATGGACGCGAGCGCAGTCGATCATCGGAAATCCGGCATTGCTGTCAGTGAACACGTTCGACAGGTCGGTGCCTGCGATCAACACCGACTGCGCACCGTCGCGCGACACAAACTCCCGGGCGATCTTGCGCAATTCATCGGCTTTTGCGTCCGATCCGCGGCCGTCGACGAATTCCTTGTAGAGTTCGTGGATCCTTTCGACCCGGGCCCCATCGGGCATGATCGTTTCAATGCCTTCGAGGCAGCCAAACATGCGGCTTTCGATGGTAAAACGGGTTCCGAGCAAACCCACGCGCCTCAAGCCCTGCGCATCCACCGCTTGGCGAACTTCCGTGAGCATATTGATCAAGGGCAGCCGCAATAAAGCGGTAAGTTCACGTGCGCAAATGTGAGCGGTGGCGGCAACGATGGCGGTGAATTCGGCGCCACCCGCCGCCATATCCGCGATCATGCCGGCGAAATAGCGCGCGAGACCGTCGAAATCCTTGGCATTCACCGCGGCATAGACGCGCTCAATCTCCGCATGAGCGATCAGAATCCGCAGCGAACGCCCTTGCCGTTCATGTGCTGCAACCAGCTCCTGATAATAATGAACGGTCGCGCCGGGACCGAGGCCGCCAACAAGGCCGAGACAACGACCTGGTTTGCGGACCACACTCACGACAGCGGAACACTGCCGACGTGGTCCTTGAACGCCTGGCGCGACGAGATTGCACCGTACCAGCGGTCGAGATTCGGCATCGGCGGACGCTGCGGCACCAGCTGCACGAAGCGGTAGCACATGATGCCGACGGGAATATCGCCGTAGGAAAACGACGGTCCGGCAACGTATTGGGTTTTGCCCAATTGCGTGTCGAGGATCTTCATCGCGGCGGTGGTCTTGTCCTGGGACGTCTTGATCGCTTCCATGTCGCGCTTTTCCGCCGGCGTGCGGATGAGACCCCAGAACGCTTGGAAAATCGCGGGCCCCACGACCGACAATTGCCAATCCATCCATTGGCTTGCTAGTGCGCGTTGCTTTGGATCCTTCGGCTCGAGCACGCCGTTCTTGTCGTGCTTGCCGGCGAGATAGCGAACGACCGAATTCGACTCCCACAGAAGGAAGCCATCCTCCTCCTCGAGCGTCGGTACGAGGCCATTTGGATTCATCGCAAGATAAGACGCTTCTTTGTTCTTGCCGAACGGGCCGCCGATATCGATGCGCTGATGCTCGAGCTTGAGCTCACCGACCGCCCACATCGCCTTTTGCACATTCGACGATGTATTGCGGCCCCAGATTTTGATCATTCGACTCTCTCCCTAACTCGTGTCCTGTCATGGCATCGCCGGGACAGGCCCGGCGATAAGCTACGAGGAATTCGCTGGCTTCGCCTATTCCAGCCGACGCGCTTCTTCAGGCAGCATGATCGGGATGCCATCGCGGATCGGGTAAGCGAGCTTGGCCTTCCGCGAGATCAGCTCCTGCTTTTCGGCATCGTATTCGAGCGGCCCTTTGGTGATTGGGCAGACCAGGATTTCCAGCAATTTCGGATCGACGCTGCCTGGCGGCCGTTCGGTCGGAGGGACTGTGGACATAAAGCCTCTCGTTCGGTCTTTGTCGGACCTCATAGGGTAAAGACGTGGATGGTGATGGCAACCCTGGCCATGACGATTTTCGACTACTGCAGCTGAGGTTCGCCTTCGGTATTTTTCTTGGCGAGTTCGATCTCGGTAATAGCGATCAGGACCTCGGCCCGGGTTTTGAGGTCAGGCGCTTCCAGTAAAGCCTGCTTTTCTGCGGTGCCGTAGGGCGACATCATCGACAGCGCGTTCACCAGCGCTTCATTAGGGGCACGTTCGATACCTTCCCAGTCGGCCTTGAGGTCGTTGGCTTTAAGAAAATCCGTGAGCGCTGCGAGCAGGGCGGCGCGGTCGACCGCATTCTCGCCCTTGCGCGCGATGAAATCATCAGCGAACGGTGCATAAGTGACACGGCACTGCCGGTACGACGTAGCGACCTTGAGCTCCTCCTCGACGCGGAATCGCGCAACACCGGTGAGCTCAATCAGATAACGGCCGTCGCCGCTTTCTGCTAGCTGGGTGATGCGGCCGACGCAGCCGATTTTGTACAATGACGGTTTGTCGGCCGAGCTGGCGTGCGAAACGTCGGGCTGGATCATGCCGATCAGCCGGTGGCCGTCGCGCAAGGCATCGTCGACCATGGCGAGGTAGCGTGGCTCGAAGATGTTGAGTGGCATCTGCCCGCGTGGCAGCAACAGCGCGCCCGGCAGCGGAAATACCGGGATCACTCCCGGCATTTCAATTGGACCGCGATATTGCGCATTCATCGGCATCTTCGTTTCACTCCGCCGCCCGGTGCCGTCGCCGGGACGAGACGATCACGAGTCACGAAAACAAAATCGATGATAACCGCTTGCGGCCTTCGATCGTTGCCGGATCGGTCGCACCCCAGGCTTCGAAGAACTGGACGAGCTGCTTGCGTGCGCCGTCGTCGTTCCATTTCCGGTCGCGTTTGACGATTTCAATAAGATGCTTGACCGCATCCTCACGTTTGCCCTTCGCGTTGAGCGCGACGGCCAGATCGAACCTTGCCTGATGGTTGAGCGGATCGGCCGCAACTTTTTCTTCCAGCTCCGCCATCGGTCCGAGCGATTTCGCCTGCTCAGCTATTTCAAGCGCGGCGCGCGCGGCCGCGACGGCAGCTTCATTCCGTTTCGCTTCAGGAACGAGCGCGAGAGTTTGCTTCGCCTGTTCGAGCGCGCCGGTTTCAACGTAGCAGCGCGTGAGACCGGCAAGCGCTTGTACGTTGCCGCCATCTTCCGCGAGAAGCTGCGCGTAGATTTCGGCGGCGCCGGCGGCATTGCCTTCGGCCAACGCTGCCTCAGCGCTCTTCAGAAGATCCTTTTCCTCTGCGCCGACGGTGCCCTTCGTGAGGCGTTCAAGGAATGCCATCACCTGACTCTCGGGCAACGCGCCCATGAATCCGTCGACCGGCTGACCGTTGGAGAATGCAATGACCGCGGGAATCGACTGAATGCCCATCTGGCCAGGAATCGCTGGATGCTCGTCGATGTTCATCTTCGCGAGCTTCACTTTGCCTTTTGCGGCCTTGACCGCTTTTTCAAGAACCGGTGTGAGCTGCTTGCACGGGCCGCACCACGGCGCCCAGAAATCCACGAGGACCGGCTGGTGCTTGGACTCCTCTATGACGTCCTTCATGAAGCCCTGCGTGGTCGTCTCCTTGACCACGTCGGGTGTCATCGTTGTTGCCCCGCCATTCTGCAGCATTTTTGAAAACCTTTTTCCGCCGGCCCGAGCTCGGCGGCCGATCTCCGCAATAGATGGGTTATCGGGTAAGCAAACGCAATCATCAAGGCATGTTCGAGGCGCGCCCGGAAACCTGCTCCATTCGGGGGATATGGCCGGTCAATTCAAGGAATTTCACCAGATCATCGCGGCTTATCGACGTGGTCATGGTGTTGACCAGCGGGTGATAGTTGAGCGTCTCGTGCGCCATCATGGCGGCATCGAGGATGATCGTAACGCGGCCTTCGGTATCGTTGATTGCGCCGAAGGGGGTGACCGCACCTGGCTCCACGCCCAGAACTTCACGCAGGAGATCGGCCGACCCGAATGAAAATCGGCCGCTTGCGCCGAGGCGCCGGTGCAGCCCCTTCAGGTCGATGTCGGCATCTTCCAGCGCAACCACGAGGTAAATGTCGTATTTCTTGTCACGCAAAAATAGGTTCTTGGTGTGCCCACCCGGAATTTGGCCACGCAAAGCCCGCGACTGCTCGACCGTGAACAAAGGCGGGTGCTTCACCGTCGAGTGCGCGATTCCAAGGCTGTCGAGCATGGCGAAGAGTTGATCGGGTGTTTTCGGCATAGGGCAATAAGTCCGGACGTCGACGGGTTAGTATTGTTGAAGAACCGGGAAGGTAAAAGACAATGCGGATTTTACTGATTGCGGGCGTTGCTCTCATTGCCGTGCTGCTCGAGGCGCGCCCTGTGCAGGCTTATGAAGGACCATGGTGCGCGGTCGTGAACTACGGCAGCGGCTCCGCATACGAGGATTGCCAGTACGCGACTTTCGAAGCATGCCGCCCCCATGTGCTCGCGGGTAATCGCGGTTTCTGCAATCAGAATCCGCGATGGGTGGGCCCTCCGCCCGGCAAGAAAGCACGCTCCAAGCGTAAGGCTAGCGGCAGCTGATGATGTTTCAGATGGAATCGACTACAGGGGGCCAGAGATGGCGATCAAATTTCGACTCATACTCACCGGTGCTGCCATCGCATTGATTTATGTGATGAGCCCAGGCTCTTTGCGGGCCGCCGAGGGCCCTTGGTGCGCTATTCTCAACTTTGGCAGCGATGTCACGGAAGACTGTCAGTACCGCTCGCTGCAGGAATGCTTGCCAGCCGTGACGGCGGGTTTTCGCGGTTTCTGCAACCACAATCCTCGATGGCAGGCAGCGACGGAACCGTCGCAATTGCGCCGAAAGCGTGTTGAGCGCCACCAGCAATAAAAGCTCTGCCGCTCCGGTTGCGTTAACGGCTGTCTTTTGGCTATAGGAACGGTGTCGGACGGCTGTTATCGCGGCCAGGCCGATAATCTACCGGATGCGGGTGTAGCTCAGGGGTAGAGCACGACCTTGCCAAGGTCGGGGTCGAGGGTTCGAATCCCTTCGCCCGCTCCAATTTTCGCCCCGCGCGGGATGCGCGGACGTCCAATCCTCGGTATCAATAGCCCGCCGCGAGCGAACCGCGCGTGCGCCGGTCGGCTGCGCCGAAATAGCCGTCGGACGTGACTTCGATGGAATTCGTCGAGCTGTAGGACGGCGTCGGCACGATGTTGTGGCCGCGTTTTGCCAGGGCTTCCAACACCTCCGGCGCAAATCCAGGCTCGACATAGACCTCGTCGGGCTGCCACTGGTGGTGCAGGCGGGGAGCACTGACCGCCTGGTCGATCGGCATATGAAAGTCGATTGCATTCACGATGATCTGCAGCACAGCAGTAATGATGCGGCTGCCTCCTGGCGAGCCCGTGATCAATAACGGCTTGCCGTCCTTGAGCACGATCGTCGGAGTCATCGACGAAAGCGGACGTTTGCCGGGACCGGGAAGGTTGGCGTCATAACCGACCAGACCATAAGCGTTGGCGGTGCCCGGTTTTGACGTGAAATCGTCAAGCTCATTGTTGAGCAGAACGCCAGTGCCCTCCGCGACAAGACCAAGTCCGTATGAAAAATTCAGTGTGTAGGTGTTCGATACCACGTTGCCGGCGCTGTCGATAACGGAGAAGTGTGTGGTGTTACGTCCTTCGAAGTCGGCAGGCTTGCCGGCGCGGATCTCGGCAGAAGGTGTCGCGCGTTCACCGATCTGCGCGCGCAAGGATGCCGCATATTTTTTTGACGTGAGTCCGGCAACCGGCATCTTGATGGCATCCGGATCTCCCATGAACACGGCGCGATCGGCGTAGGCGCGCTTCATCGCCTCGACCATGTCATGAAGCGACTCGTCGTGGCTGAGCTTGGCGAGGTCATAGCCTTCGAGAATATTCAGCATCTCGATGAGATGAACGCCACCTGACGAAGGCGGCGGCATCGAAACGATATCGTAACCGCGATAGGTGCCGCGTAGCGGCACGCGCTCGATTGCGCGGTAGTTCTTCAGATCGTCGACGGTCATGATGCCGCCGGCCTTGCGAATCGCGGTTGCAAGCTTTTCTGCAACAGGGCCCTCGTAAAATCCCTTTGGGCCGTCGCGCGCAATGGCGCGGAGCGTCGCCGCGAGATCGGGCTGCAGCAAATCCTGTCCAGGCGCCAGCACGGTACCATCACTGTTGAGGAAAACCGGTGCGCTCGAATGCCAGCGCGCAATGCGCTGCTGTGCCAGCGGGAGCGTGTCGGCGATATCGTCGACGACGTCGACGCCGTTACGCGCGAGTGTGATTGCCGGTTCGATCAGGTCGGCAAGCGACAACTTGCCCGAGCCGTATTTTTCGTGGGCGAGGGCGAGGCCGGCGACGGTCCCGGGCACGCCGACCGACAGCGCGCTGTCGCGCGATTTTTTCGGATCGGGTTCGCCGTTGGCATCGAGAAACATCGTCTCGGTTGCCGCAGCAGGCGCCGTCTCGCGATAGTCGATGGTGACATCCTGGCCGGTCCTGGCGAGGTGAATCACCATGAAACCGCCACCACCGATGTTGCCGGCGCGCGGATAAGTAACCGCAAGCGAAAAGCCGACTGCAACCGCCGCATCGACGGCATTCCCGCCTCGATCGAGGATTTCGACGCCGATGCGCGCGGCGCGGCTTTCCTGCGCGACCACGACGCCATTGCGGGCATGAATCGACTGCGCGGGCGGAATTTCGGGCGGGCGCGAGACCGGCGCGACCTGGGCCAAGGCCGCAGCCCCGAGGACCAGTGAAAGCAGAAACGAAATGGTCGGAACGGAGGAGCGAAACATGGCACGGTGCCTATAGAATCGTGATGCGTGGGACAAGCCTGCGCATCACGATAGAGAGGCTTTACCGCGCTTGCCCGTGATAGGCCGTGTTCGGCCGCATATCAGTCGCTGATGCGACGCGGTTCGACATGTTGAAGAAGCCGGCGACCGCCGAGATGTCCCAGATGTCGCGGTCGGTAAATCCGACGCGCCGCAGCCGCTCGCGGTCCCCTTCCTCGACGCTCCAGGGCGAGGCCGTGAGTTTGACGGCAAAATCGAGCATTGCACGCTGGCGCTTGTTCAGCCGCGCTACCCGATAATTCATGACAAGATGCTCGCCGAGCAGCGGATTGCCGGAATATCGCCTGACCGCGGCGCCGTGGGCGGCGAGGCAGTAGTAGCAGCGGTTCTGCGAGGATACGGCCACCGCAATCATCTCGCGCTCGAGCTTTGAGACGCCGGAGTCCCCGAGCATCAGGTCGTTGTACATGGCAACGAAGGGTTCGAGCTTCGCCATGTCGAAGGCGTAAGCGAGCAGGACATTCGGCACGAAGCCGAGCTTGTCCTGGCATTTCTTGAAATAGGCAGCCATGGCCGGCGATAGTTTTGCCGGCGCAAGGTTGAGCGAAATTACCGGCGCATCATCGGCAATTGCCGTAGGAGAAGGCTTCACCGCCGGCTTCGCAGGGCCTGGCTTGGGTGGCACAGCTTTGCCGCCCTTGATGGCGCGCAGGACCGGCATGTCTTTGCTGGCCGTCGCGGGCATCGTCTTTCCTGCGGCTTTTGCCGATTTATTGGTTTTGGGCATTTCCACGTCCCTGAAGTTCGATCCTGACCCCGCTCAAGCCTACATGGTTATGCGCAGGCGCGATACGATTTGCGGGACACCCTTTCGCCTTTTGTTTCAGTCGGTTAACGGCTTTAAATGGGCCGGCTTATCGCGCCTTTGTCAGTGCGTCGTAATCAAATGGTGTGTTGCTCTCGACGCGCCCGCGCAGAATGTGAAAAGTTCAGTCTGCTCGACCGATTCCCTCATCGCGCACGATGCCGAAATTTGGCGACCGGTTTTCGGACAAGATCCTGCGCCAATGCTAAGCGCACGAGGTTCCATGGCCGCTCCTGCCAACCGCGGGGAAAGCGCAGCCCGCGCCACCATTGAAAAAGCCGCCACGTCGCTCGCCCGGCGCCGCGCCGAGATTCCGGCGAGCTTCATCGAACAACTTTACGGCCGCGCAGTGCCGGAGGACGTGGTGCGTTACGCGCCCGAGGATCTGGCGACGCTTGCCGCGCGGGCCTACGACTTCATGGCTGAGCGCGCGGCTGGAGCGCCCAAGATCCGCTGCGAAACCGTCAAGCTCGCCCAATCAGGCGACAGCAATCCGGTGACGGTGGTCGAGATCGTCAACGACGACATGCCGTTCCTGGTCGACTCGGTGATGGGCGAGATTGCCGAACGGAAGCCCGAGATTCGCCTGGTCGCACATCCGGTGTTCGGTGTCCGTCGTACCGGGACCAAGCTCAGCGCAATAGACGCACCTAGCGCCGCGGACACGCGCGAGAGCTTTATCCATATTCATCTCGCACCGATTGCCGATGACACATGCGGCGAACTCACGCGCGCATTGCAAACCCTGCTCGGCGAAGTGCGGCTTGCCGTTCTCGACTGGCGAGCGATGCGCGAGCGAGTCAACGCGAATATCGCCGAACTCAAGGCTAATCCGCCACCGCTGCCGGTCGATGAAATCGCCGAAGCAATTCAATTCCTGGAGTGGCTGCTGACCGACAATTTCACTTTCCTGGGCGTGCGCGACTACAATGTCGACGGCCAGTCATTGCAGCCGGATTTCGACAGCGCGCTCGGCATTATGCGCTCGCGCGAACTTCGGGTACTGAAGCGCGGCACCGAGCTTCTGGAAATAACGCCGGAGATCATGGCGTTCCTCAAGGAGCCGCGGCTTCTCATTATCGCCAAGGCCAACATTCATTCGCGTGTGCACCGGCGCGCCTATCTCGACTATATCGGCGTCAAGCGTTTTGACTTTTCGGGCAATCTCATCGGAGAACACAGGATCATCGGGCTGTTCACCTCGACAGCCTATACGCGCGGCGCGCACGGTATTCCCTATCTGCGGCGGAAAATCGCTGCGGTGGAACGGCACGCCGGCTTCGATGCGGCCAGTCATTCCGGCAAGGCGCTGGCCAACGTGCTGGAGCACTATCCGCGCGACGAATTGTTTCAGGTCGATGAAGATACGCTCTACAACTTCTCGCTTGCCATCCTTCAACTCGATGAACGTCCGCGCGTACGTGTGCTGGCACGCCGCGACCGCTTTGACCGCTTCGTGTCGGTGCTGGTGTACGTGCCACGCGAACGCTACGACAGCCAAATCAGGGCGAAGATAGGCGCTTACCTGGCAAATGCGTTCATCGGCCGTGTTTCGGCGTTCTATCCTTATTTTCCGGATGAAGGCCCTCTGGTGCGCGTGCACTTCATTATCGGTCGCTCCGGTGGACCGACGCCCGATATCGAAGGGGCAACGCTCGAGCGCGAGGTCGAGGGGATCATCCGGACCTGGAGCGACGGGCTCAGCGAGGCGCTGGCGCTCGCCAACCCTCCCAACAAGGTGCGTGAGCTGTTCGCCCGTTATCGCGATGCTTTCTCCGAGGGGTTCCACGAAGCCTATGCGCCGGCGATAGCGGCCGTCGATATTCGCGTCATCGAGGGCCTCTCCGACCAACGCCCGCTGGGCGTCGATTTTCATCATCGGCTTGAGGAAGACCAACGCAGCGTCGGTTTGAAGGTATGGAGCTTTGCGCGGCCGCTGCCGCTGTCGGAACGCGTTCCGGTCCTGGAAAACATGGGCTTCCGGGTTGTCGACGAGCGCACCTATCACATCGAGCCTCAGGGCCGCGCCGGCGTGTGGTTGCACGACATGTTCCTCACGCGCGCCGACGGCGGCATGATTGATCTCGATGCTGGCGGTGCCCAGCTCGAAACAGCTTTTTTGATGGTCATGCGCGGGGTGGCCGAAAATGACGGCTACAACGCGCTCACACTGCATGGCGGCCTTGCCTGGCGCGACGTAGCGCTCATCCGCACTCTGTCGCGATTCCTGCGCCAAATTCGTGTGCCGTACTCGCAGGATTACATGTGGGCGACACTCGTGAAACATGCCGGCATTGCCTCGAGCATCGTCGATTTGTTTCACGCCCGCTTTGACCCGCGCGCGCAATCAGGTCGTAGCGAAAAGCAGGACGCGATCGCCGCCCGTCTCGAAGAGGACCTGCAAAAAGTCGATAGCCTCGATGAGGACCGTATCCTGCGGCATTTCATCAATGCAGCGCAGTCGGCGATCCGGACGAATTTCTACCAGACTGACAAAGATGGTCAGCCGAAATCGCTGATCTCCGTCAAATTTGAGAGCCGCAAGCTCACGGGCCTGCCGTTGCCGCGTCCGCTGTACGAAATCTTTGTCTATTCACCACGCGTTGAGGGCGTGCATCTGCGCTTCGGCAAGGTCGCGCGAGGCGGCATCCGCTGGTCGGACCGGCCGCAAGATTTCCGTACCGAGATCCTCGGACTGGTGAAGGCGCAGCAGGTCAAGAACGCGGTGATCGTGCCGGTCGGCGCCAAAGGCGGCTTCGTGCCGAAGCTGATGCCGAAAGGCGCCACGCGCGACGTCGTGCAGGCGGAGGGAGTCGCCACTTACAAGCTTTTCATCTCGTCGCTTCTCGACATCACTGACAATATTGGTCCGGACGGCAAGATCATTCCCCCTGCGAATGTGGTTCGTCACGAGGGCGACGATCCGTATCTTGTGGTCGCGGCCGACAAGGGCACTGCGACATTCTCCGATATCGCGAACGCGATCTCGGTCGAGCACGATTTTTGGCTGGGCGATGCCTTCGCGTCGGGCGGCTCAGCCGGCTACGACCACAAAGCCATGGGCATCACTGCGCGCGGCGCCTGGGAAGCTGTGAAGCGGCATTTCCGCGAGATGGACGTCGATATCGGCAAGACGCCATTCAACGTGGTCGGCGTCGGCGACATGTCGGGCGACGTGTTCGGCAACGGTATGCTGCGCGAGGACACGATCAGGCTGCTGGCGGCGTTCGATCACCGCGACATCTTCATCGATCCGGATCCTGATCCGAAAAAAAGCTTTGCCGAGCGCAAGCGGCTGTTCGCGTTGCCGCGGTCAAGCTGGCAGGACTATGACAAGGCGCTGATTTCCAAAGGCGGCGGCGTTTATCCGCGCGCGTCGAAGGAAATCCGGTTGAGTGCCGAGGCACGAAAGATTTTCAGTGTCGGAGAATCCGTGACCCCGCAGGAGCTGATGAAGGCCGTCCTGCGGGCTCCGGCCGACCTCCTCTTCTTCGGCGGTATCGGCACCTATATCCGCGCTTCGAGCGAGAGCGACGAGGCCGCCGGCGATCGCGCCAATGATGCGATCCGCGTCACGGGCGCCGAGCTTAACTGTAAGGTAATCGGGGAGGGCGCCAATCTCGGCATGACGCAGCGCGGCCGCATCGAAGCCGCGCAGCGCGGGATCAGGCTCAACACCGATGCAATCGACAATTCGGCCGGCGTGAACACCTCGGACGTCGAGGTCAACATCAAGATTGCGCTCAGCGCGCCGGTGCGGTCCGGCGCGCTCACGATGGAGAAGCGCAACACATTCCTTGCGGAAATGACCGACGAGGTCGCGCGCCTGGTATTGCGCAACAACTACCAGCAAACGCTCGCGCTTTCGCTGGCGCAACGCCGCGGCCTCGAGGACCTCGGCTTCCAGCAGCGCCTGATGCAGACGCTGGAGCAACGCGGCGAACTCGACCGAGCAGTGGAATTCCTGCCCGACGACATGACGTTGGGTGAGCGGCGCAAGCGTAATGCTGGGCTCACGCGGCCCGAACTGGCCGTGCTGCTCGCATATGCGAAGCTCTCGCTCTATGGCGAACTGCTCGACAGCAGGGTACCCGACGATCCCTATCTCGGGCGTGAGCTCAACCGTTACTTCCCGAAAGAAATGTCGGAACGTTATGCCGACGCCTTGCATGCCCATCGGCTGCGGCGTGAGATCATCGCCACGCAGCTGACGAATTCGATGATCAATCGTGGCGGCGCCACGCTGATCGTGCGTATCGCGGATCAGACCGGAGCGGCGTCGTCATCGATCGCCGCTGCCTTTGCCGCGGTCCGCAACAGCTACGACCTGATCGAGCTCAACGGTGAGATCGACGCGCTCGACAACAAGGTGCCCGGCAAGGTCCAGCTCGACCTTTATGCGGCCGTGCAGAGCCTGTTGCTCGACCGGTTGGTCTGGTTCCTGCGCAACGTGGATTTGTCGCACGGACTTGAGAAAATCATCGGCCATTATCGCGACGGTATCGCGCAGGTCGAGAAAGCCCTCGACAAGGCGCTGTCCAAGGCTGCCGCGTCCGCGCGCGATGCCCGCATCGCGAGACCTGAGCAAGGCGGGGGTGCCGGAGACGCTGGCGCGCCGCGTCGCTAATCTGCCAGTACTGAAGGCGGCGCCCGATATCGCGCTGGTGGCAGACCGCGCCGGCAAGCCAGTCGGCGAAGTCACCGCTACGTATTTCGCGACGGAAGCCTTCTTCCAGCTCGACAGTGTGGCAAGCGCCGTGCCCAATATCGTCGTGTCGGATTATTTCGATCGCCTCGCGCTCGACCGCGCTCTCGATTCGATCGGCGACGCGGAGCGTCGCCTCACCGCGGCCATGGTCGCCAACGGACACGCCGGCGCCGACGCGGTGGAGGAGTGGGTGCGGCCGCGCCAGGCGGAAGTCGAGCGTATCCGCTCGGCGATCCACCAGATCGCCGGGTCCGGCCTCACGCTGTCCAAGCTGTCGGTGGCTGCTAGTCTGCTGGGCGATCTGGCCCGGCAGTAATCGCGCTCGATCCGCGCTAGTGCCTGAAATGCCGGGTGCCTGTGAATGCCATCGCGATGTTATGCGCATCGGCGGCCTCGATCACTTTCGCATCGTTCACCGAGCCGCCGGGCTGGATCACCGCGGTCGCGCCAGCCTCGATCGCGACCAGCAAGCCGTCCGGAAACGGAAAGAACGCATCGGACGCAACAACTGAGCCTTTGGTGAGCGGTGCCGGGAGTTTTAGTTCTTTCGCGGCATCTTCCGCCTTGCGCGCAGCGATGCGTGCGGCATCGACGCGGCTCATCTGTCCGGCGCCGATACCGACGGTGGCACGATTCTTCGCGTAGACGATCGTGTTCGACTTCACGTGCTTGGCGACGCGGAAGGCAAAACGCAGGTCGGTAAGCTCGGCGTCGCTCGGTTGACGCTTGGTCACGATGTGGAGCTGCATCTCGTCCACAACCGCATTGTCGCGTGATTGCACCAACAACCCGCCGGCCACGGATTTTACGGTCAACCCGCCGGCGCGGGGATCGGGCAGGCCGCCGGCGACCAGCAACCGCAGGTTCTTTTTCGCCCCGACGATCTTGATCGCCTCTTCAGTCGCGTCCGGCGCGATGATGACTTCGGTGAAAATCTCGGTGATCGCTTTCGCAGCCTCGGCATCAAGCTTGCGGTTAAGCGCAACGATGCCACCGAATGCCGACGTGGAATTGCAGGCCAGTGCCTTTCGGTAAGCATCGAGCAGATCACGTCCTTCCGCAACGCCGCATGGATTGGCGTGCTTGACGATCACGCAGGCGGCAGTGCGGCTCGGATCGAACTCGGCGACGCATTCGTAGGCGGCGTCGGTGTCGTTAATGTTGTTGTAGGAGAGCTGCTTGCCCTGCAACTGACGGGCCGTCGCGACGCCAAAACGCTGGCCGGGCGAGCGATAGAATGCCGCGGTTTGGTGCGGGTTCTCGCCGTATCGCAACGCTTCGGCCAGCTTGCCGGCGAAGGCCCGGTAATCGGGGGCATCGTCGTGCAGCGTTTCCGCGAACCAGTTTGAAATCGCGGCGTCGTAGGCGGCGGTGCGCGCATAGGCTTTTGCCGCGAGTTTCTGCCGCAATTCGAACGTCAGCATGCCGCTGTGCGCGGCCATTTCGCCAAGCACCTTTTCATAATCGGTAGGATCGACCACGACGGCAACGTCGGCATGATTCTTGGCGGCCGCCCGAATCATCGCCGGCCCGCCGATGTCGATATTCTCGATACAATCGTCGAACGAGGCGCCCTTCTCGACCGTCGATTCGAACGGATAGAGATTGACCACGAGCAGGTCGATCGGCCTGATCTGATGCTGCTCCATCGCCGCGACATGCTCCTTGTTGCCGCGGATCGCGAGCAAGCCGCCATGCACTTTCGGATGCAGCGTCTTAACGCGGCCGTCCATCATTTCGGGAGAGCCGGTCAGTTCGGCGACATCGATTACGGCAAGTCCGGCATCCTTGAGAGCCCTGGCGGTGCCGCCCGTCGAAATCAGCTCGACGCCGAAGCCCGCCAGCGCGGTCGCAAATGCAACCAGACCGGTCTTGTCGGAGACCGAAAGCAAAGCGCGGGTTACGCGTCGCGGGTGGCTGGCCATGAGGCACGAGCTAGCACATCAACGGGCCTGAAGTGTATTCGGCCGTAACGCATGTGAGCACTGCATCCACAAGCATCGATTCTATAGCGGCAATTCCGGCTCGTGAGCGCGGTCGGGACGTGCGCCCGGGCTGGCTGGCGGCGTGTGGCGGAAGCTCCAGCGCACATTGCCCTGCTCGCCCACACGCCCATAAATGACAATTTGCACCGTTCGGCGCGGGCCGTCTGAGCCGGCCAGGAACACGCTTTCCTCGATTTCAACGGAGTCGGCCAAAGTTGCGAAGGTCCATACTTCGCGATCCTGCAAAAGCAGGATGACGCCTCGTCCGTCAGCGAGGCGGCTCGCCTTGATTGCGGGGTGCAGATGAAACCGGACGGCAAATTCGACGCCCGGGCCTGAAGAGACCGCCCGGCCGTCTGTCGTCGTGAAGCTGTCTTCTCCATCGAGCACCCGGCCATCTGCGCTCAGCCGAATAGCGCGGTGGTGGATGACGTCGCAGTCGCTTGCATAGCCGTCGTGGGAGGCGCGCAGCACTGTACCACTGGGATCGCGCTCGACATGGACATCGTGTGGCCCGCCCACGATCGGCGTGCCGCCCAGCAGCCGCCGGGCTGCGGCGGATTCGAGAAAATGGCACGACGATTGGTCGTTAATCGTCACGGTCGAGTGCGCCGGCGTCGCACGCGCGACCTGGCGCCAATTCTCCTTGTTGACCGCCGGCAACCCGCAATTGATGACCAGCCGGTGCTGCTTCCACGACATTTCGAACGACAGACAGCCGGCATGAGCCTCCTGACTCACGGCTATCGGTGGAGCTTTTCCCGTATCCATCAGGAGCGCGGTCTGTCCGGCTTCGATGCGCTGATAGCCTGAATGCGGAGCATTCGAGACGGGCGTGCCCCGTGCATCGTCATAGGCCAGAACGGTGGCGAGCAGATCGACCGGCGTGGGCCCCATGCCATTGAACTGCGCAAAGTTTCCGTCGCCGTGGCGGAAGAAGCGCAGCATGGGCATGACTCGGTCGATGGCATTGTTGAGCGCCTGCGGCGGCTGCAACTGACGCGCGGAGAACAACTGACGCAACGGCAACAGGTCGGCCAGCAATTCAATCAGCGTGCCGGGATTTCGGCTGATGTGGCCGCCATCCGGCAGAATTTGCGTGCGCAATTCGTCGATCAGACGACGCACGTTGGAACGCAGATGTCCCGATTGGCCCTGCATGCAAAGCGTTGCGTAAGTCAGTGCGATCACGGCCTGCAGGCGGGGCAGGCCGTCGCGCGTGTCATTGAGCGTGCGGCGCAGATAGCGCACCTGTCGCGACAGGCTGCGGATAAAGCGTCGATAAAAGCGCGCGTCGGCATCCTGCAAAATAAAAGGTGCCTGGCTGAGCCAGCAGATCACACGGCGCGAGAGAACGTCGGCGCGCCAGCCTGTCGTGTGCCATCGGCCCTGGATGTTGATCCACTCGTCGATCAGCGAGCGTGCATTGGCGCGCGTGATCGCCGAATCGGCAGCGCGCAGATGGCGCAGCCAGACGAAGCCGAGCAACGTCACCGCCCATTCGTCGGATGGCGGCGTCATTTCAAAAGGCGACCGGCGGTCGCAGATGACGACCTTGCCGGCAAAGGCAAAGCGCCCGGCGTAGATTTCGCTTGCGCGCGTGGCATCGGCGGTGCGCAGATCCTGCGGCGCGATCACCAGCCTGTCGGTCTTGGTCGAGGCGAAGCGCCAGCGCAGCAGCGGATGCGCATTGATGCGGCCGAGCAGGCTACGGAAGGCGCGGCGCCCGATGAGCACGGAGAGCCTGGCTCGCTCCGCGACCGAAACCCGCATCATCAATCCGCTCGTCCCCTGGTGCGCGTACCGATCCGTAAGCGCGGCTGACACGATAGCGAAGGGTCGGGAAAGCGCCAATATCTCAATCCGCCTGCGGATTTACGCGGATTTGCGGGTGAGGCGAGCTGCATAAAAACCGTCGAGCCCACCCCAGCGTGGATCCGAATCAGGCAGGTGCATCGGTAACGTCCGCAAGTCACCATCGTCGGTGACGAATTCACGGCGGTCGAAGACGTCCTGCGGGGTAACAGGCTTTCGCGTCACGCGCGGATCGCGCGTGAGCAAGGCGGTGATCTGATCCTCGCCTTCCTCCGGCTCCAGCGAGCAGACGCAATAGACGAGCGTGCCGCCGGGCTTGAGCATCTCCACAGCGCGATCGAGCAACCGATGTTGCAGCGACGTGAGCGCTGAAAGATCGGCTTCAGTCTTCAGCCAGGGCACGTCGGGGTGTCGGCGGATTGTGCCGGTCGAAGAGCACGGCGCATCGAGCAGGATCGCATCGAACGGTTCCGCTTGCCACTCCAGTGCGTCGGCCGCAACGGTATCCACTTTGAGGCTGAGACGCGCGAAGTTCTCGCGCAGCCGGTTGAGCCGCGCTGGAGAACGGTCGACCGCGGTTACGTTCGCGCCGGCAACAGCGAGCTGCGCCGTTTTTCCACCCGGTGCCGCGCAGAGGTCGGCGACCCGCGCCCCGCGCAGATCGCCGAACAGATTTACCGGCAGCGCTGCGGCTGCGTCCTGCACCCACCAGGCGCCCTCTGAAAAACCCGGGAGCAAGGAAATCGCGCCATGCGCCGACGTTCGCACCGTTCCCGTTGGCAGCACGCGGCCGCGCAGGCGTTCCGCCCAGGAGTCGGCGTTGTCCTTGACCGTGATATCGAGAGCCGGCTCGTGCCCGATCGCCGTCGCGATGGCCCGCGCGGTGTCGCGGCCGTAGGTCTTGCTCCAGCGCTTGAGCAGCCAGTCTGGCGTGTCACGTGAAACGTCGCCCGATTGCGCGGTCGCGCCTAGTTGCGCGACACGGCGCAAGACAGCATTTACGAGGCCGGCGTAGCGGGCGGCGCGCCGGTCGGCCTGGGCGAGACGCACCGACAGGTCGACGGCCGCATGGTCGGGGACTTCAAGCCAGAGGATCTGAGCCGCCCCGAGCAGGAGGATGGTCTCGGCGCGCGGAGCGTCGGCGGGGAATCCCTTTTCGAGAAATCCGCCGACCAGATGGCGAAGCGTGCCAAGGCGTCGCAAAACCGTCGCAGCCAGCCGGCGCGTCAGCGCGCGGTCGCGGTCGGGAAGCGTGGAAAGGCCCGTATGAGCGTTCTTGCCGGAGAGAAGTTCGTCGAGCGCGATGCGGCGCCGCAACACGCCGTCGAGGATGTCGGCGGCGATTCTTCGGGCGGCAAGGCCGGGGACTTCCGGCTGGGGTGAGGTGCGCGGACGCGCCATACCCCGATAGTTGCCGGTAAATTGTGTCGAGGTCGCGAACTTCTGCCAAAAAATTCAGCAACGCACAGTTTTGGCCGACGCAGCGATATCAAAATCAGGGCGGTCCCCAGGCAGACCGCCAGATGCCTTAGGTATCACTCATGCCGGAGCCGGCTTTATGCGCCGGCCTTTGCCGCTTTCTTGTTCTGGCGGTTGTTCACCAGGTCGTCGACCACGGCCGGATCGGCCAGCGTCGAGGTGTCGCCGAGATTGCCGTATTCGTCTTCGGCGATCTTGCGCAGGATGCGGCGCATGATCTTGCCCGAGCGCGTCTTCGGCAGACCGGGCGCGAACTGGATCAGGTCGGGGGATGCGATCGGCCCGATCTCCTTGCGCACCCAGCCGACGAGCTCTTTGCGCAGGTCTTCGCTTGGCTTTTCGCCGGCCATCAACGTCACGTAGGCGTAGATGCCCTGACCCTTGATGTCGTGCGGATAGCCAACGACGGCGGCTTCCGACACTTTTGGGTGCGCGACCAGTGCGCTTTCAACTTCGGCGGTACCGAGGCGGTGGCCGGCGACGTTGATGACGTCATCGACGCGGCCGGTGATCCAGTAGTAGCCGTCCTCGTCACGGCGGCAGCCGTCGCCAGTGAAATACTTCCCGGCATAGGTCTTGAAGTACGTGTCGACGAAGCGCTGGTGGTCGCCATAGACCGTGCGCATCTGACCGGGCCATGCATCGGCGATGCAGAGATTGCCGCTGGCGGCGCCTTGCAGCTCCTTGCCCTCGGCATCGACCAGCTGCGGGATAACTCCAAAGAACGGCCGCGTCGCCGAGCCGGGCTTGAGCTTGGTGGCGCCGGGCAGCGGCGTGATCAGAATGCCGCCGGTCTCGGTCTGCCACCAGGTATCGACGATCGGACAGCGGTCCTCGCCGACCACGTGGTAGTACCACTCCCAGGCTTCCGGATTGATCGGCTCGCCGACGGTGCCGAGCAGACGCAAGGATTTGCGCGAGGTCTTCTTCACCGGCCCGTCGCCCGCCTGCATCAGCGCGCGGAGCGCCGTCGGCGCAGTGTAGATGATGTTGACCTTGTGCTTGTCGCACACTTCCCAGAAGCGCGACACGCTCGGATAGTTCGGCACACCCTCGAACATCATGGTGATGGCGCCGTTGCAGAGCGGGCCATAGACGATGTAGCTGTGGCCGGTGACCCAGCCGACGTCGGCGGTGCACCAGTAGATGTCGCCATCGTGATAGTCGAACACATATTGGTGCGTGAGCGCGGTGTAGACCAGATAGCCGCCGGTGGTGTGCAGCACGCCCTTCGGCTTGCCGGTCGAGCCCGAGGTGTAAAGGATGAACAGCGGGTCCTCCGCGCTCATCTCCTCGCACGGGCAGTCGGCCGGCACGGTCTTGGCGAGGTCGTCGTAGTAGACGTCGCGCCCGGCCTGCATGTTCACCTTTTCGCCGGTGTGGCGCACGACGATGACGGATTTGACGTGGCCGACCTTGTCGCAGGCGGCATCGGTATTGGCCTTGAGCGGAATCTTGCGGCCGCCACGGACGCCCTCATCGGCGGTGATCACCACGTCGGACTTGCAGTCGTCGATGCGGCCGGCGAGCGAGTCGGGCGAGAAGCCGCCGAACACCACTGAGTGGATGGCGCCGATGCGCGCGCAGGCGAGCATGGCCACCGCAGTTTCGGTAATCATCGGCAGATAGATAGTGACGCGGTCGCCTTTCTTGACACCGCGCGCCTTCAGCACGTTGGCAAAACGGCTGACCTCGGCGTGCAGTTGCTTGTAAGTGAGTTTCTTGTCGTCCTTCGGATCGTCGCCTTCCCAGAGAATGGCCGTCTGGTCACCGCGTTTGGCCAGGTGACGGTCGACGCAGTTGTGGCAGACGTTGAGCGTGCCGTCTTCGAACCACTTGATGGAAACGTTGTGCGGATCGTAAGAGGTGTTCTTCACCTTGCTGAAGGGCTTGATCCAGTCGATGCGCTTGGCCTGCTCGGCCCAGAAGCCGTTCGGGTCCTTGATCGAACGGTCGTACATCTCCTTGTACTTGGCGTCGTCGACGAAGGCGCGCTTCCGCCATTCAGCCGGCACGTCATAGATCTTATCGGACATCGACACTTCCTCCCGCCCGCCGTTGATGCCGCGGGCTCCCGCTACATTATCTGTTGGTTTGCATTATGCGACGACGCCTTGATTTGCGACAAGGCGGACAAATTGCCCCTTTGGTTGCAGATTCAGGCCGGATTTTCCGTCCTTTAGCGGCCAAAGCCGCCCAGGATCGCCCCGATGATCAGCAATGCGCCGAGCCAGGCCACGCTGTCGATGACCGTCAACATCGCCTTGCGGTTGGAAAATGCGTTGTTGGAGGCGACCGTGGTGACGACAAAACCGAGCCAGCACAGCGCTCCGGATATGAGGCCGGCGCGCACCGTGAACATGTTGAGATGCACGAGGATGCCGTACAGCACCCAGGCCATGATGATTTCGGCGAGGAAGACCAGGACAAAGGGCGCGGCCATTGCGACGGCGGATTTGCTGGCCTGCTCTGCCTTGCACTGCTCGAGGGTCTTTCCCTGTGCAGCCATCCACCACTTGCCAAGGCTGGTGTAGTAGATCCCGCCGAAAATCCATGCGGCAACGGCGGCAACGAGGATTGAAACGATATTGGCGTGGGTAAAGCTCATAAGGGCCTCCATTCGTCATGCCCGGCATCCGCGCCTTGCTGAGGGCATTATGAAAAGAGGTCGACGGCCGATACAAGCCCGGTAGCGAGCAGTCAGGCCTTCAGCCCGCCCATCTTGCAGACCAGTTTCCATTCAGCCTCGGACACGGGCTGCACCGACAGGCGTCCATATTTCACCAGCGCCATGCCTTTGAGCTTCGGCTCGGCCTTGATCGTCGCGAGCGTCACTGGCTTCGGCAGCGGCTTGTCCGCCACGGTGGTGACGGCCACCCACGGCTCGCCCTTTGCGGCGGTCGGATCGGGAAACGATTCCCGGGTCACCTCGCCGATGCCGACAACCTGCTTCTCGTCGCCCGTGTGGTAGAAGAAAAACTTGTCGCCTTTTTTCATCTCGCCGAGATGACGGCGCGCGGTGAAATTGCGCACACCGGTCCATGCTTCACCTTTGGCTCCGCGCTTGACCTGGTCATTCCAGGAATACTCATCCGGTTCGGTCTTCAACAGCCAGTACGCCATGTCACGATTCCGATTTGAGGGGTCTTGTCAGCAGCGACTCGATGGCCTCGTCGACGTTCATTTTTCCAGCCAGCACTGCGGCGACCGCGCCTGAAATCGGCATGTCGACATTCTTTGCGCGCGCCATTTCCATCAATGCCGGTGCGGTGAATACGCCTTCGGCGAGCTTGCCATGCGCGGCGGTATCCGCCTTTTCGCCTTTTCCTAACGCGACGCCACAGGAGAAGTTGCGCGACTGCGGCGTCGAACATGTAAGAATGAGATCGCCGAGACCGGAAAGACCCATCATGGTTTCCGTCTTGGCGCCGTGAGCCTTGCCGAAACGTACGAGCTCGGCAAAGCCGCGCGTTGTCAGTGCAGCAGAAGCGCTGGCGCCGAGCCCGCGGCCGGTGACGATGCCTGCGGCAATCGCAAGCACGTTCTTCGTTGCGCCGCCAAGCTCGACGCCGCGCACGTCGGTGGAATGGTAGGGGCGGAACGCGCCTGCGTTGATCGCATGTGCGAGTGCGGCCGCTATTTTGGAATCAGCCGCAGCGATCGTGACGGCGGTCGGCAATCCGCGCGCAACGTCGGCGGCGAAGCTTGGGCCCGACAGAATTGCCGGTACGGCTTTCGGCGCGCATTCGGAAATAATTTCCGTCATGAATTTATGCGTTCCGTGCTCGATGCCCTTGGCGCAGGCTACTAGGGGAATTGCACCGGACAGTGACTTTGCAAGCGCGCTCACAACGGAGCGTGTCGCTTGCGCGGGCACGACCAGCAGAATCGCTTCGGCGCGTGCGGCCTCGCCCAGGTCGCGCGTCACCTTGATGCGCTCGTCCAGCCTTACGCCGGGCAGGAATCGGCTTTCGCGCTTGCCCGACAAATGCTCGGCATTTTTGGCATCGAACTCCCACAGCGTGACCTCGCGTCCCGCGCGCGCGCAGGTGAGGGCCAGCGCCGTTCCCCAGGCGCCTCCGCCGAGCACTGCGATGCGTTGGAAGTTCATGCTACTGGCCCAACCACGCGCTCATTTATATGCCGCCGTGCGGCGCCGCGCGCCCTCGGCGGCAGCGATTTCATCCAGCGGCCAGCGCGCCCGCGGTGCGACATCCAACGTGTCGGTAAGGCCGAGTGCCAGCCGTTCACAGCCGGCCCAGGCGATCATTGCGCCGTTGTCGGTGCAGAGATCGAGCGGCGGGGCGACCAAAGTCGTACCCACCTCGAAGGCCAGGCGATTGAGCGCGCGGCGGATCGACTGATTGGCGGCGACACCGCCGGCCGCAACCAGCGCGGTGGGCGTGCCAAAGCGCGTGCGGAACAGCCGCAGGCCCGCGCGCAGGCGATCGAACACGACATCGACTATCGCCTGCTGAAAGCCGGCGCAAAGGTCGGCGACGTCCTGATCGCTGAGCGGGGCGATCTTCTCGGCCTCCAATCGCAATGCGGTCTTCAGGCCGGACAACGAGAAATCGGGCTCCTTGCGGCCGTGCATCGGTCGCGGCAGTTCGAAGCGTGTCGGGTTGCCGCGCAGGGCTTCTCTTTCGACTTCCGGTCCGCCCGGATAGCCAAGGCCGAGCAATTTTGCGGTTTTGTCGAAGGCTTCTCCGATGGCGTCGTCCTGCGTGGTGCCAAGGCGCACATAGTCCCCGACGCCGCGCACGGCGAGGATCTGGGTGTGACCGCCCGAAGCGAGGAACAGGCAATACGGAAACGGCGTATTGTCGGTCAGCCGTGCGGTCAAAGCATGCGCTTCAAGGTGATTAACGGCGATCAGCGGCTTGTTTTTCACAAGCGCTATTGCCTTCGCCGTTGTCAGCCCGACGATGACCCCACCGATCAATCCAGGACCGCCGGCAGCGGCGATCCCGTCGATGACGTCATAGCTACAGTTGGCCTGCGCCATAGCCCTGCCGATAATGCCGTCCAGCGTCTCTACGTGGGCGCGCGCCGCGATCTCGGGCACCACGCCGCCGAAGGCGGCGTGCTCGCGCACCTGCGAGAGGATCACATTGGATAAAATTTTGCCGCGGCCATCCTCGAAACGCTCGACAACCGCCGCCGCGGTCTCGTCGCAGGTCGTTTCAATTCCGAGGACGATCATGATTCCTCATCTGAATCTACCGCTTCCAGGCAGGCGAGGTGACGGCAGCTTAAATAATAGCTAGTCCTGACGACAGGGCCGCCCCCGGTTCCGGCCTAGCATTGCGAGGTTATATGGCGCAATCCAGAGCGTCCTTGCGCATCGGCACGCGCGGCAGCCCGCTCGCGCTGGTGCAGGCACGCATGGTGCGCTCGCGCCTCGCGGCGGCGGCCGGGCTCGAGGAAGGCGCGATCGAGCTTGTCGTCATCCGGACCACCGGCGACACCATTCAGGATCGAACACTGGCGGAGGAGGGCGGCAAAGGATTGTTCACGAAGGAAATCGAGGAGGCGCTGCTCGATGGGCGCGTGGACGTCGCCGTGCATTCGGCGAAAGACATGCCGACTGTACTGCCCGGCGGCCTCGTGCTCGCCGCGTGTCTCGAGCGCGAAGACCCGCGCGATGTCTTCATCAGCCGCAAGGTGCGTTCGCTTTCCGATCTGGCGCGCGGCGCAAGTCTCGGCACGGCATCGCTGCGCCGGCAGGCGATCGCCAAACGCGCACGTCCCGACCTGCGCGTCCTGCCGCTGCGCGGCAATGTCGAAACGCGGCTGCGCAAGCTCGACGCCGGTGAAGTCGATGCGACGATACTTGCACTCGCCGGATTGAAGCGTCTCGGTCTTTCCGATCGAGCCACCGTCGTTATGAGCGCGGATGAATTTTTGCCGGCGGCGGGGCAAGGCGCGATTGGTATTGAAACACGCGAGGACAATAAAGGCGTGCGCGATATTCTCGCCCGTGTTGATCACGGCGATACGTCGGTGGCCATCGCGTGCGAGCGCGCATTTCTCGGTACGCTTGACGGTTCTTGCAAGACTCCGATCGCCGGCCATGCGACGGTGTCCGGCGACGCCGTTCAGTTTCGCGGATTGATTGCGCGTCCGGACGGGAGCGCCGCGCACGACATCGCCGGTACCGGCAAGCGCAAGGATGCCGCCACTATCGGCGCAGACGCCGGGCGCGAGCTCAAGCACCGTGCGGGAGCAGGATTTTTCGATTGAACCATGCGCGTCGTCGTCACCCGCCCGCAAGCCGATAGTGAGCGCACCGCAGCCGCGCTGGAAGCGCTCGGACACGAGGTGCTGGTGGCGCCGCTGATGCGGATCGAGCCGGTCGCCGTCGATCTTGCCGGGACCTGGAGCGCAATTGTGATAACGAGCGCGAATGCGTTGCAGGCGGTTTTCGCTACGGCTGACAAAACGCTGCCGGTGTTTGCTGTCGGCGATCGGAGCGCAGAGGCAGCGCGGCGGGCGGGATTTTCCGAGGTGAGTTCCGCGAACGGCGATATCAAAGATCTCGTACGATTAGTCGCCGCGCGTGCGGTCGGCGCGAAGGCTCCGTTGCTCTATCTCGCAGGCGAGGATCGCGCCGGCGATCTTGTGGCGCAACTGGCGGCACATGGCATCGATGCCGAGATGAAGGTCGTCTATCGAACTGTCGCGGAGGCCTTTCCACCGGTCCTGGCTGCCGCGCTTGAATCCGGCGATGTCGACGCCGTGCTGCATCTTTCCCGCCGCAGCGCCGAACTCTTTGTTGAAGGTGCCCGGGCGTCAGGCGTCGGCGGCCCGGCGGAGGATGTGCGACATCTTTGTCTGTCTGCGCAGGTTGCAGAGCCGCTCGCCGGCGCGAGCCGCATTGCCGTCGCTGCCCGCCCGGAAGAAGCAGCTTTGATCGCGCTTTTGCGGGCCCCGCCGGCTTGATTGTTGGCGTGCAAAGGCCAATTGCGTTATTTCCTGTCTGGCGGGGTTGAGCCGATTCGTTGAAGGAAGCGCGCATGTCCGACAAGCGCACAACACCGGACCCTGCCGAAGGCGCCCGCCGCCGCAAAAGGCCGGCTCCGACCATCGATCTGACGGCGACCGACGTTTCGGCGTCGTCCCCGGACCATGAAGCTCACGCGGCCGAACCGCCGCCGCGCGATGAACATCCTTCCACGGAGGCGCCGGAGCCTGCGGCTGAAAGCCCGGCGAGCAACGGCGCAAAGCCATGGAATTGGGCCGCGGCGCGCCAGATGTTTTTCGCGGGACTTGGCGGTGCGGCGATCGTCGCACTTGCGTTTCTCGGAGTTTGGCTGGCGGGGCTTGTGCCTGCCCGCCACGCCAGTCCTGTCGATGCGGCGGTCGGCTTCGGTTGCAGCGCTCAATGAACGTCTGGCAAAAATCGAATCGTCCATTGCAAAAGCCCCGGCGAGCGATCCGGGCGTTTCCGAACGGCTGTCGGCGGCCGATAATGCCGTGAAATCGCTCGGCATTGCGCTGACGGCGCTCAACAAGCGCAGCGATGAGGTCGCCGCGCGAGCCGATGCGGCCGACAGGGCCATGACGGAATTACGCGACAGTGTGCAGGGGCTCAGCAGAAATACGTCGGCCGGTCTGTCTCCGGCCGACATCGAGGCTTTGCAGAAGCGTTTAGCTACGCTTGAGCAGGCGGTGAGAAGCACCACCGGTGACAAGGCGGCCCGGCTTGCGCTGACGGCAGCCGCGTTGCGGGATGCGGTCATCCGCGGCGTGCCATTCAGCGCGGAACTCGGGGAAGCAAGGTCTCTCGGCGCGGATGAAAAACATCTGGCGCCGCTCGCTCCGTTCGCGGCGAACGGCGTGCCCGCCGCAGCAACCCTCGCGCAGGAATTGCGCGCGTTGATCCCGGCCCTAGTCAAAGCATCTGGTGCGCAGGCGCCGGGCGGCGGTTTTCTGGACCGGCTGCAAGCTAACGCGAGCAAGCTCGTTCGTATTCGACCGGTGGATGCGCCCATGGGCGATGACTCCTCGGCCGTGCTGGCGCGGATTGAAGTTGAGACCGCGCACGCCGATATCGACGGCGCTCTAACCGATCTGGGGAAGCTCGATGCGACGACGCGTGCGCTCGCGCGTGACTGGATCGCCAAAGCGCAATCACGGCAGGCGGCAATAGCGGCCGCCCGCCAGTTTTCCGCCGATACAATGCGCGCGCTCGGCAAGCGATGAGGCCAGGATGATCCGGATCGTCCTGTTCCTGCTTTCGGTCTCGGTCATCGCCTGGGGATTCGCCTGGGTTGCGGACCGTCCGGGTCAGGTCGCCGTCACCTGGATGGGTTATCGCGTCGAAACGTCGGTGATCGTCGCCGCGTTCGCCGTTGCAGCCCTCGTGCTAGTTGTGATGACGATATGGGCGATCGTGCGTGCCATTCTGCGGTCGCCCGAGCAGGTGTCATTGTTCTTCCGCCATCGGCGCGCCATCAAAGGCTATCTTGCGATCAGCCGTGGCCTGATCGCAGTCGGCGCCGGTGATCTACGTCTGGCGCGACGATCCGCCGACGATGCGGCGCGGCTTTCGCCGGGCGATCCGCTCGCGTTGCTGCTGACCGCGCAATCTGCGCAGATGGCAGGCGACAGTGTCACTGCCGAGCGTGCCTTCCGCGACATGAGTGCGCGCGACGACACAAAACTTCTCGGGCTTCGTGGCCTCTACATCGAGGCGCAGCGCCGCAACGATCTGAATGCGGCGCGGCTTGCGGCCGAGGAAGCGGCAAAGGCGCAACCCGGCGTAGTGTGGGCGGGCTTGGCCCTATTGGAATACCGTTGCGCCGCCAAGGACTGGTCCGGCGCGCTCGACGCGCTCGATCACATGAAAAGCGCGCTGGAGAAACCTGATTACCGCCGCAAGCGCGCGGTCCTGCTGGTTGCGCGCGCGCAGGCGCTCGAGGACATCGATCGCGACACGTCGCGCGCGCTTGTGCTCGAATCCGTCAAGCTCGCGCCCGATCTGGTTCCGGCAGCGGCGCTTGCCGGACGGCGGCTCTCGGAAGCAGGCGACGTTCGCAAGGCAAGAAAAATTCTGGAAGCGGCCTGGGCGATCAATCCGCATCCCGACATCGCCGAAAGCTATGCAAACGTCCGGCTCGGCGACAGCGCGCGCGAGCGGCTGACGCGCATGCAAAAACTCGCCGAGAAGGTTCCGGGGCAGCTCGAGGGCGCGTTGGCGGTAGCGCGTGCAGCGCTCGATGCGCGCGAGTTTGCGACGGCGCGGGCAGCGCTCGCACCATATGTCTCAGCACCGACACGCCGCGTCGCCACTCTGATGGCGGAAATCGAAGAGGCGGACCAGGGCGATCAAGGACGTGTGCGCGAATGGATGGCGCGTGCCATGCGCGCTTCCGGCGATCCTGCGTGGACGGCTGACGGTGCGGTTGCCGAGCACTGGCTGCCGGTGTCACCGAACGGACGACTCGACGGATTCGAATGGAAAGTTCCACTTGCGGAGATCGGTGACGCCAGACCGGTGATCGAAGCCACACCTCCCGCGGTCGAGGCGATCGCACTCCAGGCACCGGAAACGAAGCCGAGCACCGCACCGGCAATGCCTCCGCGCAAGGCCGCCAGATCAAAGGCGCCGGACAAGCGAAAGCCGGTCGAGCCTGTGATTCCGCTTGTGCACGCGCCGGACGACCCCGGGCCGGACCCCGGCGCCGATGGTGACCCGGTGCCGGAATTGTCGACTTCACGCGAGAGCGATGGCTGGCAGCGGTTGCGCAGGCTGTTCCGCTAAATCACCGGGAGACCGATAAAGGCCGTATTGCTTGCCAATTGTGGGCTGCATCGATATCAGTGGCGCGGTTTCAGCCGGCGTAGCTCAGCGGTAGAGCATCCGCTTCGTAAGCGGGTGGTCGGGGGTTCAAATCCCTCCGCCGGCACCATTTTCGCGCATTGGCGCCCCTCCCGGATTTCGTTCGGCAAGGTAAATTGGGCGAACTTCGTGCGCGCGCACAATTGCTTGAAATAGTGCGGTAATTTATGATCGTGCGACGTGGTTGGGGCCGGGGTGTCTACAGGCGTGCGGAATTAGACCTGTCATTCTCCTGCACCGATAACGTAAGATATTGCGCAGAGGGATCAGTCACTTCGCCTGTAGAGTAGCCCCATGGCCAGACCAGCCGTTATTCTCGTTGGCGCCGATAAAGGTGGCGTTGGTAAGACAACCGTCGCCCGTACCTTGATCGACTATTTTGGCGCGCATCAGACGCCAACCCGCGCCTTCGATACGGAAGCGCCGCGCGGCACGCTCAAGCGTTTTCATCCCGACCTGACCGAGGTGGTCGATGTGACCTCGGTCTCCGATCAGATGAAGATCTTCGACACGCTGGGCAGCGCCGATGCCAAGGTGACAGTCATCGATGTGCGCGCCGGCCTGTTGTCATCGACGCTCCAGGCGCTCACTGAAATCGGGTTTCTGGAATCCGCGAAGAAAGGGCAGATTACCTTCGCGGTGTTTCACATCCTCGGTCCGTCGATTGCCTCACTGGAGGAGATCGCCGAGACGGCGCGCGTCGTCGGCGACGCCAACTACTTCCTGGTCAAGAATTTCGTGAACAACACGACGTTCTTCGAATGGGATCCGGCGACCTACAATTCGTACTTCAAGAAGATCAAGGGTGCCGAAGAGATCACGATCCCGAAGCTCAACGAAATGGCCTACGAGCAGGTGGAAGTGGCGAGCGTGCCGTTCGTTTCGTTTGTCGGCAATAAGGGACCGAAAGGCGAAGCGGCAAACTATTCATTCGTTCTTCGGGGTTACGTGCGTCATTGGCTCGGTAACGTCTGGGGTGAATTCGACAAGGTGAAGCTGGTCGATCTTGTCTCGCCGAAGATGGAAAGCAACGTCCGTCAAGTCGCCGGCTAACATCGATCAAAGTCGCGCCAGGTCAGCGCGCGGCGTCCGGTCAGGTGATGTCATTTCGCAGCTCCATCACCATTGTCGCATCGCCGCGACCCCGCGTAGGGAAAACGTTGGTCGCGCGGCTGCTGACCGACTTCCACCAGAGTGAGAACCGCAAGGTCGTCTCGTTCGACCTCAATTCAGGCGAACGGACGCTCACGCAATTTTTGCCCGAGCAGACGGTCGCGGCTTCCGTTCGCGATGTGAACGGACAGATGGCTCTGTTCGATAGGCTGGTGACCGGCGATGACACGACCAAGATCATCGATCTCGGGCATGAATCGTTCGAATCTTTTTTCACCCTGGCCCAGCAGATCGACTTCGTCGAAGAAGCCCGGCAACGGTCGATTGCAGTCGCGATCCTGTTCATGGTGACGCCGGACCAGACGTCCGTTACAGCGTACCGCAATCTGCGCGATCGATTTCCGCGTGCGATGCTGGTGCCGCTTCACAACGAGATGCTCGGATCAGCGCAACATCGCGACAAGTATCCGATCTCCGGCAGCGGCGCGCTGACAGTCAAATTACCGGCGTTGGCTCCGGGCCTGCGCAAGCTGATCGATAGCCCGCCGTTCTCATTCGCAGATTCGAATATGGGCAACGCGACGGATGTACCGCTTGATGCGCATATCGAGTTGCAGCGCTGGTTACGTCGAATTTATCTAGAATTCCGCGAGCTCGATTTGCGTCTTCTATTGGCCGACCTGAGTTCATCGATCCGCTTTGGGTCATAAAGAAGCCGATTCCGCGCGTTTTGCCGGCAAATCTGGCCTCCAAAAAAGTTGGGAACGCGGACCGTTCTGGCGCGTTGGTTTCGCCAGACTTCCCTACGTTTGCAACCGGGCTCTAGGAGGTACGCCATGTGGCTCACGCTGTTTTGCGTCGTCATCAGCATCGCCCTCGGCCTCGCCTTGGGGGCGATGGTTGTCGATTCCTACGAGGAGAACGCTCGGCCTTGAACACGGATCAGTGGGAAAAGGCTCAGGCGGCCGGAGGGCCGCCTGTTTTTTTGCCTGAGCAAGCATTCCGGAACTTTGCAATAATGCGGGAATGCCGCCGCCGATAATGCTGTCGAGGCGTTTCGCGCCTCTGTTCTGGTGCCAATTTTTTGCGGCCTTCAACGACAATTTTCTAAAGACCGCCCTGGTCTTTGTCGTTTTGTTCCATCTGAACGCGCGCGATGCCGAAGTCCTGATCACGCTCGCAAGCGCGATATTCATCGCGCCGTACTTTTTTCTTTCGGCGCTCGGCGGTGAGTTGGCGGACCGTTACGACAAGGCGCTGGTCGCCCAGCGCCTGAAATTCATTGAAATCTTTGTCGCCGCGCTGGCGGCGTGGGGATATGTGCAGGCTTCGCTCCCTCTGCTGTATGTCGCACTGCTCGGGTTCGGCATCCTTGCGGCTCTGTTCGGGCCCATCAAATACGGGATCCTTCCGGACCACTTGCGGCGCGAGCAATTGCCAATTGGCAATGCGCTGGTGGAAGGTGCCACCTTTGTTGCCATCCTCTTGGGAACCATCACTGGCGGCCTCGCCGCGCACGGTGAAAGGAGCCACGCCCTCTTTGCGGCATTGGTCGTAGGCTTTGCGATCGCGTGCTGGCTGTCGGCGCGATTGATTCCGGCGACCGGCGAGGGCGCACCGAATTTGAGGATCTCGGCCAATATCGTCACTTCCACGGCCGCAATGATCCGTCATTTGCGTGCCGACCCGCGGCTGTGGTGGGGCGCGATGGTGACGAGCTGGTTCTGGCTGGTCGGCATCGTTGTGCTGTCGCTGCTGCCGCCGCTGATCAAGACTTTCATCGGTGGGAACGAAGACACAGTCACAGCCTATCTTGCGATATTCACGGTTGCGGTTGGCGCCGGTTCCGGTCTTGCGGCGGCAATCGCGCGTGGCCGGATCGTGCTCAGAACGACGCTTGTCGGCGCCGTGCTGATCGGCATCTTCGCAATTGATCTCGGCGCTGCGACACTTGGCGCCGCGCCGATTGCGTCGCCGCAAGGGCCAGCCGCGGTCTTCACGTCGGCGCTCGGCGTTCGCGCGGCCGCGGATCTGTGCGGGCTCGCAGTTGCAGGCGGCCTTTTCATCGTGCCGGCTTTTTCCGCGGTGCAAGCCTGGAGCGGCGTTGACCACCGCGCGCGTACCATCGCTGCGGTCAATGTGCTCAATGCGGCGTTCATGACCGGCGCGACAATCCTCGTGGCGGTCATGCAGAAATTCGGAGCAACCGTCTCCGCTCTATTTTTGCTGATCGGCGCGATGACGCTTCTGGTTGCGCTGGCGATCTGGAAGACGATGCCGAAATCCGGATAGTCTACTTCCGCATCTTCAACACGCGATCGACCATCTCCCCGGCGACACCGAGATAGTTCGCCGGATCGACCAGTTTTTCCAGCTTCTTGCGGTCGGCGTGCTTGGCAATTTCCTTGTTCTCCGCGAGCAGATCGATCAGGGGTCGCCCAGTCTTCACCACGTCGCGGCAGATGTCATAGACAAGATCGTGCGCCTTGTTGCGGCCGAGGTCCGCGCCCAGGCCCATCATCACCGCTTCTGACATGATCAATCCTTTGGTGATGTCGAGGTTTTCGCGCATCTTCTTCTCGTTGACCTGAAGGCCCTCGACAAGGAAGCGCGTCTGCGCCAGCGCGCCTGCCGACAGCATGAAAATTTCCGGTAGCGCGATCCATTCGATTTCCCAAGGTCCTGTCGCCCGCTCGTGGTCTTCGACCTGGGCCTCGAGCAGGGCCGCAACGAGCTGGCGCACCATTGCCGTCTGCGCGGTGATGTAGACCGACGAAATCGGGTTGCGCTTCTGGGGCATCGTCGATGACGAGCCACGGCCGGCATGAAACGGCTCGAATACTTCCTCGACTTCTGTCTGCATCAGAAGCTTCACATCGAATGCGATCTTGCCGCAGCTTCCGGTGACGAGCCCAAGGAAACATCCGACCTCCGCGATGCGGTCGCGCACCGTGTGCCAGGAAATTTCCGGCTGGCCGAGCTTGAGCTCTTTCATCAGCTCGTCCTGCACTTTCAGGCCATCCTTGCCGAGCGAGGACAGCGTTCCGGCGGCGCCGCCGAATTCGCCGACGAGCACGCGCGGCTTCATTTCCTTCAGGCGTTGCTTGTGGCGCTCGAATGCGGCCAGCATCGTCGCCATCTTGTATCCGAAGGTGATCGGCACGGCCTGCTGCAGGTTGCTTCGCCCGGCCATCGGCGTGTCGCGATATTTTTTCGCAAGCGCGGCGAGGCCATCGCAAATTCCCTCGATATCCTTCTCGACGATCGCGAGCGCCTCGCGAATTTGCATGATCGTTGCGGTGTCGGTGATGTCCTGGGTGGTGGCGCCCCAATGCGACCATTCCCCGAGCCCATCCTTGCAGAGCTTCACCAGCTGCTGGACGACAGGCAGAACCGGATAGCCGATCTTTTCGGTCGCTTCCTTCAGTTTCGCCATGTCGATCTTGTCGGCCGAGCAGTGGCGCACGATTTCAGCGGCGGCTTCCTTCGGAATGATGCCAAGCCTCGGCCTGCGCGCGCGCAAGCGCGGCCTCGAAGTCGAGATATTTCTGCACGCGGGTTTCATCCGAGAAGACATTCCGCATCGCTTCTGTCGTGAAGATGTCGCGGAATACAGCGGAATCGAGGATCGTTGAGGGCATTCGAGTGTTCTCCGGCGCTCGCGGCGCACGTTAGCGTTTCGGCCCGCCCGATCAAGCGGATGTGGCGGCCGTGTGCCACGTGTATGCGCCGTTGCGGCTCTCCGAGGGCTGTTGCTACGCTGATTGCAAACGAACTTCAAACAAATAGAGTTCGGGAGGAGCAGCCATGCCAATGTCCATTGATCGTCGCCGGCTTCTTGGCGGCAGCGCAGCTGTTGGTTTGGTCGGCGCGTTTCCACGCCGTCTGCGCGCGCAGGAACCACGAACGAAAATTCGCGTCGGACTGGTCCGGCTGATCTCGTCGGGCCCGATCTTTATCGCCGAAGCAAAGAACTTTTTCGAAAAGGTCAATCTCGACGTCGAACTAAAATATTTTGCGGACGGCGCCCTGGCGATGCCGGCACTGGTTGCCGGCGAGCTCGACCTCACGGCTTCCACGCTCAATGCGGGCTTGTTCAACGCGGTGTCGAAGGGCGCGCCTTACAAGCTCATCCTCGATCGGGGCATCGAGAAACCGGGCTCCGGCTCGATGACGATCGTCGCCAGCAACGCGATGTATGAGGCCGGCTACACCTCGACCGACAAGGCCAAGCTGCTCAAAGGCAAAAAGATCGCCATCCAGGCGCCTGGCAGTATCGACCAATATCTGTTTGGCCGCGCGGCTGAAAAGGCGGGCCTTGACCCGACGCATGATCTCAACTGGTCGAGCGGCATGCCTTATCCGGACATGATCAAGCTGATGGGTGCAGGGCAAGCGGACGCCGCGAACATTCCGGTGCCGCTCGCCTTTCTCGCCGAGAAGAACAATGTCGGCAAGATCATCGGAGCTGGTTCCGATATCGAGCCGAACGCGCAGCTGGCCTGCTGGGTGATGTCGTCGAAATTCCTCGCCGAAAACAAATCAGCGGCCGTTCGCTTTGCGATGGTGCATACCCATGCCGCGCCGTTTGTTCAACAAGGCAGCGGCGGCGAAGGATGCCGGACGTGATCAAGATCATATCGGACGCGACCAAGGTGCCGGCGCCATTGATCGAGCGCGCGGCGCCGCGTTGGACGTGGTTCGACGAGAAGGGAATGCCCAACGTCGAATCCTGTGTTGCGCAGGGCAAGTTCTGGAACAAGATCAAGCTGGTGAACGCGACGGTGACAAAGGAGCAGCTGTTCGATCTTGTCGCCGGCAACGGAGGCCGACGCGCAGGCTGAGCAAGAGCAATCCATTCATCTGATCGCTCGCCGATTGTTATGCCGGCGGTTGCGATCGAGTTCGATGATATAGGGCTGACGTTCGCGCCAGCTTCCTGCCACACCCGACGACTGCACTCGAAGCGGTGAGCTGCGGCTTCGAGCCCGGCAAGGTGACCGCGCTGATCGGCCCGAGCGGTTGCGGCAAGAGCACGCTGCTGCAGATCGCGCGCGGATTTCTTGAGCCGACGCGCGGGACGTTGCGCTTTCTCGAACGCGCGAACGGCGACAGCGACGGCGCGGCCGGCGATGTCGACGGTGTGGCAGGCCTTCAATCTGTTCCCGTGGCTCACGGTCATCGAAAATGTCGCCTTCGGCCTCGATTTGGCCGGTGTTGTCAAAGAGCGAGCGTGACGCGCGGGCGCGTCGCGCAATTGCCGCGGTCGATCTGACCGGCTTTGAAGGCCGGTATCCGCGCCAGCTGTCGGGCGGCATGCGCCAGCGGGTCGGGCTCGCCCGCGCGCTGGTGATGGAGCCGGAGGTCCTGCTGCTCGATGAGCCGTTCGGTGCGCTCGACGCGCAGACCCGGCTTGTGCTGCAGGAGCAACTGGCGCGGCTGGTGGAAACCAGCGGCACCACCGCGATTCTCGTCACGCACTCGATCGAGGAGGCGATCCTGCTCGCCGATACGATCTTGGTGATGACGGCCCGGCCGGGCCGTATCGCGGCGCACATCGAGGTCGATCTGCCGCGGCCGCGCAGCATGGCAACCACGCGTGATCCCGGCTTTTCAGCGTTATTTGACCGCATCTACGAATTGCTGCGTGATGAAGTCATGCGCGCGATGGTTGGTGGGCAGGGAGAAGCCCAATGAGCGTGTCGCCGCTTGCAAAAGATGACGCGCCCACGCGGCCGAAGCGCGCTACGTATTGCTCGACGACCCGCGCGTGCTTGGCTGGGGTTCGATCGTTCTGGTGCTGCTCCTCTGGGAGCTGATCGCGCATCTGTTCAATGTCTCGGCGCTGTATTTGCCGCCGCCCCTCGCAGATCGTCGTCGCATTGGTCGCGTTGTTCGGAAGTGGCGGGCCTTGCCTATCGATCTTGGCGTCACGCTGTGGCGCATTTTTGCAGGCTTCGCCATTGCCCTGGTAAGCGGAACGCTGCTCGGGCTCTGGATCGCGACGTCATTTCGGGCGCGTGCAGTGGCGGATATGTTCATTGCCGCGCTTTATCCGCTTCCGAAAATTACACTCATTCCGCTCCTGATTATCTGGCTCGGGACAGGCGGGCCCTTCATGCTCACGATCAGTTTTCTCGGCGCCATCTTTCCGATCGTGATCAATACCGTTCTCGGCGTCAGCCAGTGCGATCCGGGCCTTGTCCTCGCAGCGCGCGACCTCGGCGCCAAGCCGCAGCAGATCATGCGGCGCGTGCTGCTGCCGAGCGCGATCCCGTCGATCTTCGCCGGCGTGCGGCTCGGGCTTGGCGTTTCGATCATACTGGTAGTCGCGGCCGAAATGGTCGTCGGAAAGGCTGGGCTCGGGGCGCGGCTTTATCTCGCCGGGCAAATCCTGGAAACCGAGCAGGTATTTGCCGTACTGATCGTACTGGCGATGCTGGGTATCATCGTGACCAAAGTGCAGGATGCGGTCGACGCCGCGCTCGGCAATTGGCGCGTGGATTGAAGAATCGAAGAAATCGGAAGGAGTGCTCACATGACCGTCATGACCAAGCCCGAAAAGACGTTTCGGCTTGAGCCCGTGCATCCAAAGCCTGAAGAGGCGCACACGATGCCTTATGCGCCGGCCATCCATATCGTCGGCGCCTGCGACCTGATGTTCGTTTCGGGCGCGACGTCGTCGCCGCTCTATCACAAGCATCCGCACGTCGACGAAGAGCACGTGCAGCCACACGCGATCGAGGAGCAGACCGAACGCGCGATGGCTGCGATCAAGTCCATCCTCGACCATGTCGGCGCCAGCTGGCGCGACGTCGTGAAGATTACGAAGTATCTGACGGATTTCCGTGACGCCGATGCCATGCATCGCACCATGGGCAAGTATTTCGGCGACTGGCGGCCGGCCAGCACGACGGTCTGCATCAACCAGCTGTCATCGCCGGGCGCACGCGTCGAGCTTGACATGATCGTTGCACTGCCCAAGAAGGCGACGTGACGCTTCCTCCACATCTCGCGCGCATCGTCGAAGCCGAATACCCACGTTTCTCCGAACAGGAGATGATGCGGCGTCGCGCGGCGATTGAAACGCTGCTGACGCAAGCCGAATGCGACCATCTGGTCTTTTGCGGCGCCAATCGTTTCGGCTCGGCCGTGCAATGGCTCACGCAATGGCCGGTGACGGCCGAAGCCGTCGGCGTGCTTACGCCGCGCGAGCGGGACGCGCTGTTCGTGCAATATGTCAATCACGCGCCCCAGGCCAGCATCCTTGCCGATAAGGCCGATGTGGCCTGGGGTGGCGAGTCGTCAATTGCGGCGGCGATAAAGACGCTCGAACGGCGCGGTGCGCGCTCAGACCGCGTCGCAACCCTTGGGCCGGTGACGGTCGAACAGCATGCGGCGTTGTCGGCAAAATTCGGAAAGCTCAAAAGCCTCAATCGTGACTACGTCCGCCTGCGGCAGGTGAAATCGCCTGAGGAGCTTGATTGGCTGCGCATCGGCGCACACTTCAGCGATCTCGGCATGGCCGCGCTGCGTGACGGGCTAAAGCCAGGCCTGAATGAAAGGGAACTCGGCGACCTCGTGGAGCGCGCGTACATTTCGTACGGCGCAACCAATGTCATCCACTATATCGGTGTCACGTCGATGCAAACGCCCGATCTAGGCGTGCCGCGCCAATTTCCGCGCATGCGGCGCGTCCAATCCGGTGACGTCGTGGTGGCGGAGATTACCGCGGCGTTCTGGGATCATCCGGGTCAGGTGTTGCGCAGTTTCGCGCTCGGCGAGCCGAACAAGCTCTACCGCGACCTGCACGCGGCGGCGGATGCCGCCTTCGATGCGATTGCGTCGGTCCTCAAGGCGGGCGCTACTCCGGCGCAAGTCATCGAAGCATCTGGCGTCATCGAAGATGCCGGCTTCACGATCATCGACGATCTTCTGCACGGCTACGGAGGGGGCTATTTGCCGCCAATTCTCGGCACCAAAAGCCGTCCGGCGGGTCCGGTGCCGGACGATCCGTTCCGTGCCGGCCAGACGGTCGTGATCCAGCCCAACGTCGTGACGCGCGACGGCAAAGCCGGCGTGCAGACCGGCGAGATGGTTTTGATCACCGCCACGGGAATCGAGCGGATGCACTCATTGCTGCGCGGCTTCCAGATTATTTGAGCTGTTCCGCCATCCAGTCCGCGCTTTGCGACCGCCAGCGGTAGGCACGGTTGGTTGCAATGTGATTGCCGTCCTCGATCATCATCAGCTCCACCGGCCCCTTCGCTTCGCGCGCAAGACGCTCGGCATCCTTCGCCGGCACGATCCGGTCGAGCCGGCCGTTCACGATGAAAAGCGGGCAGGTGATGTTTTGCGCGACGCCTTCCAGCGAAAGCGTTGCGGCGTTCTTGCGAGCCTCGTCCTGCGTCTTGCAGTGGCTGCGCACGCGGAATGCTTCGCGCGTAAGCT
This sequence comes from uncultured Alphaproteobacteria bacterium, assembly GCA_963718035.1. Lineage (GTDB taxonomy): Bacteria > Pseudomonadota > Alphaproteobacteria > Rhizobiales > Xanthobacteraceae > Pseudolabrys. Next base: position 188,489 of record CAVQYD010000055.1, read on the forward strand.
CCGGCAGGCCATCCCAGGCTGCGCCCCAGTTGAACGGTCCACCCAGCGCGATGCAGGCCTTGATGCGCTTGTCGAAAGCCGCCGCGCGCGGCGCGTAGTAACCGCCGAGGCTGACGCCCCACATGCCGATGCGTTTTGCATCGAGATCACCGCGCTTCTCGACGAAGTCGAGCACGGCCTTCACCGGCACCTCGTAGTCGCCGCGGATCGCAAAGTCGTATTGGGCTTCGCCCTGTCCGGGGCCTTCAAAGATCAATGTCGCAACCCCGCGGGCGAGAAACGGTGCCTCGTAAGCGTCGCCTTCTTCCTTGGTGGAATCGAGGCCGACCGCCATCACAAGAACAGGGGGCTTATCGACGCCTGCCGGCTTGCGCAGGATCCCGGCGAGGGTCTTGCCCTGATAGGGGATCTCGACACGTTCGCCGGGTGGCCGGAGATAGGGAAGCGCGGCCTGCCGGCATTCGATCTGCTTCTTGTGCGCGGCCTTCATCTGCGCCTGGTCGTGCACGAACAGGAATGACGCAAAGTGATAGTAGACGCCGGCGCGCTGCAGGCATTCGCCGGCGGTCAGCAGGCGTTTCTTCGCGAGCGCCTCGCGGCCGAGCTGCTCGTGGTGCGCGGCGCGTTTCGACCAGGCACCGCACCACTCGTCGTAGGATGCGATTGAACTCGTGACCTCCTCGAAGTCGGTGAGCACGACGCCGTTGGCGACGAAACGCGGGCCCCAATGGGCAACGGCAGCCTTGAGCCGGGGATCGGACGACATGCGCCTTACAGTCCTTGTTTCTTGAGGGCTAGCTGGCTTTTTCGTCGCGACGGTACCACGGCATGAAGCGACGCGTGCTCCAGTTCACGAGCAATTCGAAACCGACTCCGAAAGCGGCAAGCAGCAAGACGCCGACGAAGGCCTCGTTGTGATGGTAGGAACGCGAATTGTAGAGGATGTAATAGCCGAGCCCGCCGATCGAGATGAAGAACTCGGCCACCACCGCGCCGATCAAGAGCACGCCCGGCGGCGAGCCGGAAACCGGCGAGCAGATAGGGCATCGAGGACGGGAGCACGATTCCGATCAGCATGCTCAGTCGGTTGGAGCGAAACGAACGCGCGACCTCGAGGTATTCGCGCGGCACCGAGCGGGCACCATCGGCGACATTGACGATGATCGAGAAGATCGCGGCGAAGATGATGGTGGCGATGCGGGTTGCGCTGGAATAGCCGAACCACAACGAGAACAGCGGCAGCACGACGATCATCGGCATGGCGTAGAAGCCGTTGACGTAATGGCGAATTGCGCGGTCGAAGGCCGTGCTACGACCGATGAGCAGGCCGATGATCGTGCCGAAGACGAGCGCGATCGCGAGGCCTTCGGCGACGGCGGTCAGCGTCGCGCTGGTGGCTTTCAGAAATGCCGGATCGGTGATGACGTGCGGAATCGCCATCACCACGGTGCTCGGCTTTGCGACATAGGCCGGCGCCAGCGCGCGCACGACGAATTCCCAGACCAGCAGAAGTACAATGCCTGTGAGTAAGCGCGGCAGGAACGTCGTACGCAATCGCTCGATCAGTGGCGGCGCCTTTCGGCGCACTGACGAGCGGAATGGAGACGTTAACTGTGGATTCGGCCACGGCCTAATTTCTCCAACGCGCGAAATGGTGCTCGATTACGAGGCCGAGCCGCATCAATCCGACGCCGACCAGGCCGATGACAAAAATCGAAGCGAACACGCCGGCGGTGTCGAAATTCTGCGAGGCGCCCATGATGAGCTGGCCGAGCCGGTCGAGCTCAGGAAGAATTCGGCGGCGACCATTCCGACCAGCGCGCGGCCGATCGCCTGGCGGACACCGGTCATGGTGTAGGGCAGCGTGTAGGGAAGCATCACCTCGCGCCACAGCGCCCACTCGCTGGAGCGGAAAGACTTTGCGACCTCGATCAATTCCGGCTTGATGCTGCGCGCGCCTTCGACCGTGTTGTAGAGCACGGGAAATACTGCGAACAGGAAGACCACGAGCACCTTGGGTGCAAAGCCGAAGCCCATCATCGACAGGATGAACGGAATCAACGCAACCAGCGGCGTTGCGTAGATGATCATGATGTAGGGCTCGATGCCGATGCGCAGCGCGCGCACGCGCGCAAGCAGCATGCCGAGCGGCGTGCCGACCAGCAGCGCAATGAAAAAAGCCGGTGAAAAACAGGGTCGCTGAATCGAGCCAGCTGTTTGAAGAAATCGCCGGCGACGATCAACTGCCACAGCCTGCGAAGAGTCTCGCTGAACGGCACCATGAAGGCCGCGCTGGTGCTACGACCGGCGGCCTCCCAAAGCGCGATGCCGACAAGCAGGCTGATCCAGAACGGGACGTAGCGGCGGATGGCTTGTTGCACGTCTGTCACTTACTTCTCTGTCGCAGTCGCCTGCAATGCGGACGATCTCCGGAAGAGCGGCTGTCTTGTGCGCCGAAACTGCAGGTCCCTCGCTTCCACGAGGGACCAATGAAGTCTGCAAGCTTCGCCGCGACGCTAAGGTGAAGTCGCTTACTTCACCATCGCGTTGGCGTCTTTCCAGACGCTCGGCATCGACGAGATTTTCGAACGTCACCGGCTCCTTGTCCGGCTTGATGGCGCCGATCTTTTTCATCAGGCTGGCGGTGGCTTCGAGCTTGTTGCGCGGAAGACCGTCGTCCTTGACCGCCCAAAACTCGATATCGAGGAAGTCTTTCAACGCCTTTTTATTCACTTCCTTGCTGTGGCCGGTGTTGGTGGCGACCTCGGCGACCGCATCGGCGTTCTTCGGATCCTGCATGAAACGCGCGGATTCGATCATGCCGGCGACCGCACGTACGAAAGCATCGCGATTGGCCTTCAGGTTGTCCTTGCGCGCGACCAGCATGAGGTAATGGCTGGTGGGATTGGTGTTCTTCATGGCCAGCAGGATATTGAGCTTCTTGCCCTGCGCTTCGATCTCGGCGAGGTCGTCGAGATGCAGCACGGCATAGTGCAGGCGGCCGGCAATGAGTGCCGGTCCGGGGCCCGAGCCGAGCGCAACCTGTTTCACATCCTCGATCTTCATGCCAGGGCAGCCGGCGGTGAGCATCGAGCGAAGGGCAACGGAACGGGCGCCATTGATCGAGTCGACGCCGACGTCCTGGCCGGCCATGTCCTTGCAGGTCTTGCCGGTCTCGCTGGCGCCGATGACCCAATCCGGATTGGGCATTCCGTAGAGCGCAACAAGCGGGACGTCGGCGTTGGAGATCTGATTGATGACCGGGGGCGTCGGCGACCAGGCCATATCGATGTCGCCGGCGACGACCGCGCGCGCTGCCGCGGTGCCGTTGTCAAATGGCCGGATTTCAACGTCGGCCCCATGCTTTTTGAAAAAGCCTTGCTTTTCGGCGACATAGGCAATTGTCACTGAAAAGATCGGCGGAATTCCTGGCAGAGCGATCACGAGCTTCTTGCCTTGCGCGGCGGCGGGTCCGGCGCACGTCAACATTGCGCCCAGGAGCATGGCGCCGGCTATCAATGCGGTTGATCTGCGGATCATGGAATCCTCCCTTCAAGCTTTCATTTTCTTGTTCAGCGTTCGAGTTGGAATTCGGCTTCGCGGGCTTCGCGCATCAACGTGTTCCACACCCTTTCGCGCAGCTCCGCGAAGCGCGGCTCACGCAGCGTTTCGCGCGTGCGCGGGGTGGGGAGGTCGATGGTGATCGTCTCATGGATGCTCGAGGGGCGTCCCTTGAGGACGATCACACGATGGCCAAGTAGCACCGCCTCTTCGATCGAGTGTGTGACGAAGATCATCGCGGTCGGGCGTTGGTCCCAAATGCGCAACAGTTCAAACTGCAGAATTTCCCGGGTCTGCGCGTCAACGGCGGCGAAAGGCTCGTCCATCAGCAGAACATTGGGCTCGACCGCGAGCGCGCGGGCGAGCCCGCAACGCTGCTGCATGCCGCCGGACATCTGGTACGGGAACGCATTTTCGAAGCCGCCTAGCCCGACCAGCTTGATGAATTCCGGTACCTTGCGTTCGATCTCCGCCTTCGGCGCGCCGGCCATGCGCAGGCCATATGCGACGTTCTCGAACACCGTCTTCCAGGGGAACAGTCCGAAATGCTGAAAGACCATAGCGACACCGGCGATCGGCTCGGTGACGCGCTCCTGCCCGACCCATATCTCGCCGGCATCGTGCGGCAATAAACCGTCGATGCAGCGAAGCAGCGTGGTCTTGCCGCAACCGGATGGGCCGACGATCGCAACGATCTCCCGCTCGCCGACGTCGAAGTCGATATTGCGGAAGACTTCGAGCGCGCCGTAGTGCTTGCCGAGTCCACGGACACGGATGCGTGGCTCGTCCTTGGCGGCCAGCGAGGCAGGTGCCTTGCGGATAGCGGAAGCCGCTGTTGCTTGACTCGTCACTCTGCTGCCTGTCCTGAGGGTTTTGAATTGACTTTTGCCCAGTAGTCTTCGGCCTGTTTCGAACGTTTCAATGCATCGAAACTCTCGAAGCCGGGCGCCATCGATGCATCCGTTCCTGCCATGATCTGATGATGCTCGATGTTCAGTGTTCGGAGCCAGCGTTGTTGGCCCATCGTGATGGCGACGAAATAGCCTATTTCGACAAGCTCCGGCTCGCTGAAGTGCTTATGCAGGCGGTTCCACAGCTCGTCGCCGGCAGGGAGATCCCAGGTGATCGCTTCGGCGTAAGCCAACGCTGCCTTCTGGCGCTCGTCATATCGCGTTGAAGATTCAAAGTTGATGAGGTCGGAATAATCATCCTCCTTGAGGCCCGATTTTGCCGCCTTGATCGAACGCTGGTTGCCGCAGAATTCGCACAGCACGGAGCGCGAAACGTAGATGCGGCACAGCTCCTTTATTTTGTGATCGGCGACGCCGTTCTTGAACACGTCGCGCCACGTATTGGCGAACGACCAGAACGTCGCTGGTACATGCGCGCGAATGGCCTGGCTTTCCGGGACGCGGCGTTCCCTCGCGCGCGCAGCGTTCGAATTCGGCAAGCATGGCAGGATCGTCGATCGTCGAAGGATCGACATAGCTAATGCGAGGTTTCGACATCGTCGTGAATCTCCCGGAAAAAATCACCACCGCACCGTCGGCATTGGTCGGTTGCGATGGCCGCGCATGTTGCCGCAACGTCGCTGCACGGGCAACGGCGCGCGACTGTATTTCGGTAACCGTGCCTTAGTCTTGATCGTCCTCCGGATGGACGTCGCGGTGTGGGACGCGCGGGGCTGTAGCCCTTAATTGCCGGGCACTTTTTGAATGCTGCGGCACGCATCACGCTGAATCGATTCTTACCGGAAGCGATAGGTTACGAACCAGTATTGTTAATGCCGTGCAAGGTTACTCTAAAGTTGATCGAATTTCAGATACCACATTTAAACGCTACGAGTTCATGCGCTCTTCAGCATAGGCACAATTGCGACAGCGATATTAGTAATTCAATACTGCCTCGCCCCTAGTGTTCCGCCGAATAGACCGGGGAAGAGTTCGGTCGCGTCAAACGGGGCTTACCGCCGTGCGTGCCAGTACCATCGTAATGATCGGGTTTGCCGTCGTGTTCGGCTTGCTCGCTGTGTTCATCGCTCAGGTCTGGCTGAACAATCAGGCCAGCCTGCGCGCGAAGGTCGAACCGGCGAAGGCGATTGCGTCGCAAACCGTCGTGGTCGCGAAGCAGCCGCTGCGATTCGGCACCGAGCTCACTGCGGCGATGCTTCAGGAAGTGCCGTGGCCGTCTGACGCGCTGCCGAACGGCGCGTTCGCCAAGATCCACGACATCATGGCGGGTGGCCGCCGCGTCGTGCTCGCCGCCATCGAAGCGAATGAGCCGGTGCTCTCGCTCAAGATTACCGGTCCTGGTCAGCGTGCGACGCTTTCTGCGCTCGTCAAGCCAGGCATGAAGGCGGTGACCATCCGCGTCAACGACGTCGAGGGCGTCGGCGGCTTTGTGCTGCCGGGCGACCACGTCGACGTTGTTCTCACACGCCAGATCGACAAGGGGTCGGCTACGACTCAAGTCGTTCTGCAGAACACGCGCGTGCTTGCCGTCGATCAGACCGCCGACGAGCGTGCGCAGAAAGCCGCCGTCGCCAAATCGGTGACACTGGAAGTCGACACGGTCGACGCACAGAAATTGTGGCTCGCATCCTCTGTAGGCAGCCTTTCTCTGCTGCTGCGCAAGGCCGGCGAAACCGCCGAAGTGCGCACGCGCAAGGTCACGCTCGAGGATCTGTCGACCCACGAACCGGTCGCTGACAAGGGGACTACGACCACGGTGGTCGTTACGCGCGCGGCTGCGAAGCAGGAATACACCGTCCCGGCCGAAGGACGTCATGGGGTCTCGGCTGAGACGGAGCGGAGGAGTGTGGCCTGGTAAGTCCGGGCTTCGGATCAATCAAGGGGTGGGGAGTGTGTCGTGAACAAGCATAATGAGACGAATGCCGGCTTCAGCTGGCGTACCGTGGACAGGGCCAAGAAGCATGGCAACTGGCTGCGAGATCTTGTGATCGCTCTGGCCATCGCGCTGGCCTTGTCCATCGTGGGCATGATCGGCGACGCCTACGCGCAGAGCAAGTCGATCCAGATCAGCGGCAACAATCGCACTGTCATGGTGACGGTGCCGATCGGCAAGTCGGAAGACGTGCGGACCGATACCAGCTTCGTCGACGTCGTGGTTGGCGATCCGGACGTTGCGGACGTCAATCCGTTGACCGACCGGGCATTGTCGATCCTCGGCAAGAAGATCGGCACGACTCGCGTGTCGGTCTATGCCGAGGGCAAGAAGCTGGTCGGCATTTTCGATGTGGAAGTGTCCTACGACATCACGCGGCTGACCAACGAGCTGCGTCGGCGCTTCCCCGGCTCGCAAATTCAGGCTTCGACGGTCAACGGACGGATCATGCTGTCGGGCGAAGCTCCCGACGCGGCGACACTCGATAAGGCGGTGACCATCGCGCGTCAGTTCGGACCGGGGTCATCAATTCAGTCTCGGTGATGTCGCCGCAGCAGGTGATGCTTGAAGTGCGGTTTATCGAAATTTCCCGCACTGCTGGCCGGGAATTGGGCGTTCAGTGGAATCGCTTTGGCGAAAGCACTATTACCAACATCGGCAATCGGGTTTCGGCGAACAATCTGCCTCTGACGGCGGCGACAATCGCCGGTGAAACGGCAGCGGGCGTCCTTTCGAACTCGTCGCCGTTTGGCTTCCTCGTTGGCCGTATTGTCTCGAGCGGCGTCACTACGGACGTGATGATCAACGCGCTCGAACAGAAGGGCATCGCGCGCAGCCTGGCAGAGCCCAACTTGGTGGCCTTGTCCGGTGATACCGCAAGCTTCCTCGCCGGCGGCGAATACCCGATCCCGGTCGCCGGATCCTTCGGCAGCGTCACCGTCGACTACAAGAAATACGGTGTCGGCCTTGCCTTTACACCGACTGTACTCGGCCAAGGCCTAGTCAACATGCGCATCGAGCCGGAAGTCAGCCAGATCGACACAACCCATACGGTGACGGTCAGTAATGGCATCTCGGTGCCCGCGCTGATCGTGCGCCGTGCATCGACGACGGTGGAGCTGCGCGACGGCCAGAGCTTTGTGATCGGCGGGCTGCTGCAGAGCGACGGCAAGAACGCCATCGAGCAGCTGCCTTGGCTTGGCAGCGTCCCGGTGCTCGGCGCCTTGTTCTCCAGCAAGTCATACCAGAAGAACGAAACCGACCTCGTCATCATCGTCACGCCGCACATTGTGCGTCCGGCGCGGCCTGGCGACGAGATCAAGGCGCCGACCGACGACACGTTGCCGCCGAATGACGTCGACTTCTTCCTGCTCGGGAAGACTGAAGTCACTCGGGAACAGGCACGAAGGACCTGACGCCCAAGACGGCCAACTATCGCCGTCGCCGCGCGACAAGCCGTTCACCGGTCACATGCTCGATCTGCCGAAAGGGGAATCCAATGCGGCCATTCAGTAAACCAATGCGCACGCTCGCGCTTGCCACCGTGCTCGCCGTTCTTGGCGGCTGCTCGGAGTATCTTGATCGCCGCGACACCATTGCCAAGTCTGGCGGCAATGCCGTCGCAACGAACATCGTGACGCACATGGTCGATCCGTGGCCGCGCGCGAGCGCCAACCGCAATATCGCTTTCAACGGTGCGAGGATTGAAAGCGCGTTCGAACGCTACCGCGCCAACAAGGTCATCGCGCCACGCGGTATCGGCACATCCAGCACCTATCAGGATGCCGCACCTGCTGCCGCGAGCCCAGGTCAGGTTGGGCCTGCCACGACGGCGCCGGCGGCACCCGTGAAGTAAGCAAGTCTTTGGTCGTGTTATGCGGATTGGACGCAACGCCAACATGAATCGGACCCGCGTGGTGGTTCTTACCGCCGACGCGGAGTTCGACAGTTCAGTGCGTTCGACCTTTGCCGCATCGTCGGCGATCGAGCTTTCGGTCGTTTCCGGCCGTCTCGCCGAGCAAGGCGATACGCTCGAGATATCTGATGCGACCGTCGTCGTGCTCGATTTCGATGCCGGCCGCGCGGAAGAAATGGCCGCTCTTGCGCGGCTTATGGCACGGATCGGCAATTGGCCGCCGGTCATCGCGGTAACCCAGACGTTCGACGAAAACGTCGCGCGGGTCCTGCTGCAGATGCGCGTTGCGGACTTTCTGGTCAAGCCGGTTGAGCCGATCGATCTGGTCCGCGCCTGTGCACGCGTGTCCAAGGGCGCCGGCGGCGGTGCCGAACCGACCGAAGCCAAGATCTACACATTTCTGCCTGCAGTCGGCGGTGCCGGAGTGACGACGCTTGCCGTGCAGTCGGCGATGATCCTGCTTAACAGCGGTGGCCCGCGCGCGAAGCCCTCGACCTGCCTCGTCGACCTCGACTTTCAACATGGATCGGTCGCCGACTATCTCGATCTTGAGCCGCGTCTCAACCTTGCGGAAATCGAGCCGCGTCCGGATCGTCTCGACCGGCAGTTGCTGGAAGTGATGCTCTCGTATCATGCGTCCGGTCTCGCGGTCGTTGCCGCCCCGAACCGACCTGCCGAGATGCGGTCGTTCGATCCCGACGTTGTGACGCGACTGCTCGACCTCGTATCCACCAATTTCGAATATGTCGTTTTCGACATGCCGCGCACATGGTTCTCGTGGACCGACAGCGTTCTGCTCGGCTCGAACAAGTTGTTCATCGTCAGCGAAACCACCGTTCCGGGCCTGCGTCACGCCAAGCAACTGGTGGCGGCGATCAGAGAGCGGCTGGGCGAGGGGCCAAACCCGCAGGTGATCGTCAACCGCTTCGCCCAGAAAGTGTTCGAACTCAGGTCTGCGCCGTGGTGACCTTGCGCAGACGCTTGGCGACGCCTTCCTGAGTGCAATTCCCAACGACTACGCGCTTGTCCGGGAAGCGATCGACCGCGGCGTTCCGCTCGACGAGGTCAAGCCCGGCAACAAGATCACCGCTGAGCTCAAGAAACTCGTGCTGGATTCGCCGTCGAAATCGACCGGCGAGGGCTCGCCCGTGCCCTTCCTGAAAAAACTCAAGATCCCAATGGTAGGCTAAGATGGTAGGCCGTTTCACCGCTCGTCGTGCCACAACTTCGGACCCGCAGCCGCCGGAAGAAACCGCTTCGCCGGCGCTCGAAGGCGTGTCCTGGACGGTTTTTCCTGAGACAGGGGGCGAGCAGGGAGCCGCCGCCCCGCAGGCGGAAAGCCCGCTGCTCAGCGACAAGCTCCTCGACGCGAAGGTGCGGCTGCATCGGCGTTTGATCGAGGAGATCAACCTCTCCGCACTGGACAAGGTCCCGGAAGAGGAAATCCGCCGGCATGTCCAGCAGCTCGTTTCGCAATATGTGCTGGTCGAGCGCCTTCCGCTCAACACACAGGAACTGGGCGATTTCGTTTCTGAAATTCTCGATGAAATGACGGGCCTGGGTCCGCTTGAGCCGTTGCTCAAGGACCCAACCATCAACGACATCCTGATCAACGGCCACGAGTGCGTCTACGTGGAGCGTGCCGGCGTACTTGAGCCGCTGTCGGTGCGGTTTAAGGATGAGAATCACCTGTTGCGCATCGTCAACAAGATCGTGTCCGCGGTCGGACGACGCGTCGACGAATCGCATCCGCTCTGCGACGCGCGCCTGCAGGACGGCTCCCGCGTCAACGTTGCCGTGCGGCCGATCGGTGTCGACGGGCCGCTTGTCTCGATCCGTAAATTCTCCAAGAAGCCGTTCAACCTCACCAAGCTGGTCGATGTCGGCGCTTTGCGTCCGCCGATGGCGGAGCTGCTTGCAGCCGCGGTGAAGTCGCGTGTCACCACGATCATCTCCGGTGGTACCGGCTCCGGTAAGACGACGATGCTCAACGCGCTGTCCGCCTTCATCTCGGAAAAAGAGCGCCTGCTGACGATCGAAGACGCCGCGGAACTGCAGCTGCAGCAACCGCACGTCGGTCGTATGGAGACGCGTCCGCCGAATATCGAAGGAAAAGGCGAAATTCGTCAGCGCGAACTTGTGAAGAACGCGCTGCGTATGCGTCCCGACCGCATCATCCTCGGCGAGTGCCGCGGTGAAGAAGCCTTCGACATGTTGCAGGCGATGAACACGGGTCACGAAGGCTCGATGGCGACAATTCACGCCAATACGCCGCGTGACGCAATCTCGCGTCTCGAGCAGATGATCGGCATGGCGGGCCTGCCAATGACCGTTGCCTCGATCCGCAGTCAGATTGCGAACGCCATCCAGCTTATCGTCCAGCTGCAGCGCCAGTCGGATGGCAAGCGCAAGGTGACCTCGATTGCCGAAGTGACCGGGCTCGAGGGCGACATCATTCAGATGCAGGAAATCTTCAAATTTGTGCGCTCCGGCACCGCCCCCGACGGGACCGTGCAGGGGCACTTCCAGGCGACAGGCGTGCGCCCGCGCTTCCTTTCTCATCTTACGAATTTGGGAATCACCATTCCCGGCAGCTATTTCGATCCCTCGAAGCAGCTCTGACCGGTCATGGCCAACTTCAATTCGATCTATCTATTCTACATCTTTATCGGCCTCTCGGCCGCGATGTTTGCCGAGGGCATATATCTGCTTGTCTACAGCAACGCCTCCTATCGCAAAAATATCAATCGCCGCCTCAAGGTGATGTCGGACAAGACCGATCGTGAAAGTGTGCTCGTGCAATTGCGGCGCGAACGGGGTCTAACCAGCGGCGGCGACTACCGACTGCCATTGGTCAATCTCAATCAATTGCTGCTGCAATCAGGGCTCTCCATCGGTCTCGGTCGTCTGGTCCTCCTTGTTCTGCTCGGAATGGTCGCGATGTTCGCGGCCGTTCTCTTCGCTCACGGCACGCTGACACAAGCGATGATCGTCACCCTTGTCGGCGGCGTGGCCCTGCCTCCGCTGGTGCTGAGATTCCTGCGCAGCCGCCGCCAGAAAAAGTTTGGCGCGCAGTTTCCGGATGCCATCGACATCATCGTCCGATCGTTGCGCGCCGGCCATCCGGTGCCCATCGCAATTACGATGGTCGGGAAAGAAATGGCCGACCCGATCGGCTCGGAATTCGGCATCGTCTCGGACGAAATGACCTACGGGTCCGATCTCGAAACCGCCATGCGTAATCTGTACTTCCGCGTGGGTACGGATGATTTGCCTCTGTTCGTTACCGCGGTCGCAATTCAGCGATCGACCGGCGGCAACCTGGGCGAAATTCTCGAAAATCTTTCATCGGTCATCCGTGAACGCTTCAAGATGCGTCGCAAGATTCGTGCGCTCGCTGCCGAAGGCCGCGCCTCCGCGCTGATTCTTTCGGCACTGCCGATCGGCATGTTCGCCATCATTCAGTTTCTCGTTCCCGGCTTCTACGCAAGCGTCTGGGATCAGAACCTGACGAAAATCGCTCTCACCCTTGCAGGGTGCTGGATGGGCGTCGGTAATTTCATCATGTACCGCATGGTCAACTTCAGGATCTGACCATGGACACGATGATCACCGTATTCGGAAACATGCTGCATGACAGCAACACCATGCTGATGGGGTTGCTGGTCTTCCTTGCTGCCGGCACCTTGGCCTTCTCGGTGATGGCAGCAGTTCGCGTTCGTGGCTCGGTCAAGCGGCGCACCGAGCGCATCCTGACCGACGAAGAGCGCAAGGCCAATTATTCGCGTTCGCTGCAGCATTCCAGCCAGAAGACAGTCGCCAGGCTGATCGAGTCCACGACGAAGCATTACGGGTCGGCAAACGACGAGAACATGAAGGTGCTGCGCCGGCGGCTCGTGCAGGCCGGTATCTACGATCCGCGCGGCGTTGCCTTCTTTTTCATTGCGCGTACGGCGTTGGCGATTGGTCTCGCCGCTGCGATGTTTTTGCTTTTGCCGCTGGTGAGGCCGACAGGCGGGACTTTTTTCTGGCTGATGGTGATGGCCAGCGGCGTTGCCGGCTATGTCGGCCCGAGCGTCTACATCGACAAGCGCATCTCGGCGCGCAAGCTCGAACATCGTTCGGGCTTTCCGGATTTCATGGATTTGCTCGTCGTATGCGCCGACTCGGGGCTCTCGCTGGAGGCCTCGTTCGAGCGTGTCGCGCGGGAGCTGGGGCCGAGCTATCCGTCGCTCACCGCCAATATTCATCTGACCAACCTCGAAATCCGCGCCGGCCGGCCGCTCAAGGAGGCGCTTGAGCATTTTGCCGACCGTCTGGCACTCGAGGAGTCGAGGGCCTTCGCCACGTTGATCAACCAATCGATCGATCTCGGCTCGAGCATCACCGATGCCATGCGCGTGTACAGTGACGACATGCGCCACAAGCGGCTCTCGATGGCGGAAGAAAAGGCCTATGCGCTGCCGGCGAAACTTGCGGTGCCTATGATGGTCTGCATCTTTCCGGTGCTGTTCGTGGTCATTCTGCTGCCGGTGATCGTGCGTCTGCATATGAACGGCTATTTCTAGCGCTAACGGCCGCGGCGGGCTGGTCGGAGCCGTTTGCCGCGAAATGCCGAAGTTCCGATAAGGTCAAGAATTCTTAACCATCCTCCCCTAGCCTGACGGCGTCCCGTTTTTCGGGCGTTTCCGCAGAGGCTTTGACATGCTTATTGGAATTGCCCGACCCCTGATCATCGCCGCCGCCGGACTGTGGCTGGCGGGATGCACGACCTCCTCCAGCTTTTCGAACTTGTTTGGGCCAAAAACTCCGGGCGCTGACGCGTCCGCATCCGCTCAGGTCGACGAGACATCATCAGAGCCGCATTTGACGGTGGACGGATCGGCGCCTGTGCAGCCAGTCGAGGAATCGACCGGCTCCGTCACGGGCCCTACGGGCAGGAAGACCGCGCCCGGTCTGCTCGGCAGCGATCCCAACGATGAACTGAACCTGGGCAAGAAGCATTACCGCGCCAACAATTTTGGCCTCGCCGAAAAGCACTTCCGCTTGGCGGTCGAAAAACATCCGCGCGACGCAGAAGCCTGGTTGGGACTTGCAGCATCTTACGATCGTCTGCGCCGCTTCGATCTCGCCGATCGCGCCTATGCCCAGGCCATCGGCATCCTCGGGCCGACGGTCGAGATTCTCAACAATCAGGGCTACTCATACATGCTGCGCGGCGACTACAAGCGCGCGCACGCAACGCTTGCCGCTGCCCGGCGCAAGGATCCGAACAACAAGTACGTCCAAAACAATCTCCGGCTTCTTGAAGAGAGCTACCGAAAGGGCAAGTCCGTCGAGTAGCCCTCGGTCTGCCGGCGATAGACTGGACTAAGTCCTCCCAGCACTTGTCTGCGGAATTCGCCACGGTGCCCGTAGCGCACGTGTATCTTCTCGAGTACGATTTCACGTGAACCGGCACAGACCGGTCAAGACGTCTATTCTCTCCCGGGGGGAAATCCACATGGCCATTGCAGTGAATGCCGGCGCGCGTCTCGACCGGCTCCCGATCTCACCATTCCACTACCGTATTTTCTGGCTCGTCGGGGCGGGCATGTTCTTCGACGGTTATGATCTCTACGTGGCAGGTGGCGTGCTCGCATCAACGATACAAACAAAATTCTCGACGCTGCCGCAGAACCTGCAATTTCTCTCCCTGACGTTCGTCGGCATGGCGATCGGTTCATTTGTTACCGGATTTGTTGGCGACAAATATGGCAGGCGCTTCACGTATCAGGTGAACCTGCTGATCTTCGGCCTCGCGTCCATTGCTGCTGCATTCGCGCAGGACATGACACAGCTGATCATCTGCCGCTTCATCCAGGGGCTCGGTCTCGGTGCGGAAATCGTGGTCGGCTATTCGACGCTCACCGAATTCGTGCCGCCGCGCACGCGCGGGCGGTGGCTTGCTTTTATGGCATTTCTTGTCGTCGCGGGATTTCCGGCGACTGCGATACTTGGCTATTTGATCATACCGACCTGGGGCTGGCGGCCGATGTTCATCATCGCGGGAATCGGCGCTTTGATCGTGTGGTACCTGCGCAAGAATTTGCCGGAATCGCCGCGATGGCTGGAAGCACAGGGTCGCACTGCTGAAGCTGAAGCTCTCCTGAAATCGATCGAGAATGAGGTCGCCTCGTCGGCCGGAACGCTGCCGTCGCCAAAGGCGACCCTCCCGACGCCGCAGCTTTCGGCCGCGGCAATGTTCAAGCCACCGATCCTGCAGCGCCTGCTGGTCGGCAGCTGGTGCCTGATCACGATCAACACGCTGATCTTCGGCTTCGTGATCTTCCTGCCCCAGTTCTTCCTCCGGCAGGGTCTGACCATCACGAACTCGCTCGGCTACACCGTGGTTCTTGCTTCCGCATCGCTGGTCGGCTGCGCTGTCGGCGCCTTTCTCTCCAACTCCATCGGGCGGCGCTGGAGCATCATCGTTGGGTCCGTGCTTACCATCGTGTTCGGCTGGATTTATGCGCGGTCCAACGCCGGCACCGATCCGATGACAGTGCTGAGTGTCGGAGCCGTGCTTATTGTCGGCATCTACATCCAGACGGCATTGCTGTTTGGCGTCTACACGCCGGAGCTATTCCCGACAGAAATTCGCCTGCGCGCGAACGGCATTTGCAATACGTTTGGGCGGGCGGCGACGGTCGTCTCACCCTTTGTCGTGGGATATCTGATGGTGAATTATGCTCTGCCGGGGGTAGTTTGGCTCATGATCGGACTGGTAGTGCTCCAGATGATCGCTGTATTTTTCTGGGGCGTCGAACCCGCCAAGCGCTCTCTGGAGGGCCTGGATCCCAAGCTCGCCTGAGAACGTCGCGCCTTAAGCTATGATCGGCCGTCCGGCTGGGCCGGGCGGCCGATTGCATGGATCGCACAAAATGAGCAGGCTGAGGCCGATCACTGTCATCACCGGAGCTTCGGCGGGAATTGGTGTGGCGCTTGCGCACGTCTTCTCGCGGCACGGCCACGAGCTGGCGCTGGTCGCCCGGCGCGAAGACAGGTTGCAGGAACTTGCCGACGAGATCGCGGCGACCGGCGCACGGCGGCCGATCGTAATTGCGTGCGACCTGTCGACGCCCAACGCCGCCCAGCAGATCGGTGACGCGCTGGCGTCGCAGGGGGCCGAGCCACAATTCGTCGTCAACAATGCCGGATTTGGTTTGGTCGGATTAGCGACGGCACGCGACCGCGACGAACAATTGCAGATGATCGATCTCAACGTGCGCGCATTGACCGAACTGTCGATTGCTTTTGTCGATAGCCTTGCACGCAATCGCGGCGGCCTTCTCAATGTCGGATCGATAGCCGGCTTCCTGCCGGGACCGGGGATGGCCGTGTACTACGCCACCAAAGCGTATGTGCTCTCCTTCACCGAAGCTCTGCATAGTGAGCTTGCGCCGCGCGGAATCAAGGTCGCCGTCCTGTGCCCGGGACCGGTGCCGACCGAATTTGCCGCGCGCGCTGGAGTCAGCGATCGCAGCATGGCGCCAAGCCTGCTGACCAAATCTGCGGACTATGTCGCGGAAGCGGGCTATCGCGGGCTGATGAGCGGGCGCCGGACAATTGTGCCGGGTTTCATTAACAACCTGGTCACTGTGCTGGTCCGGCTTGTCCCGCGGCGCCTGCTTCTCAAAGTCGTCAATTCCCGGCAAACCCGTCGCAGATCGGCGCAAGGAACATAGCGGCCTCCCACCCGGCGATATTTGCAAATGGCCTGATAGCGGCTACTAAATGGCCGCCGCACGATCGCGCGCCGAATCGCCATGTCGAAGCAGCCCATACTTCTCATCCTGCACCAGGAACATTCGTCGCCCGGCCGCGTCGGCCAGACTCTGGCGAAGCTTGGCTATCCGCTCGACATCAGACGCCCTCGCTTTGGCGATCCGCTGCCGGAAACGATGGATGATCACGCCGGTGCCGTGATCTTCGGCGGTCCGCAAAGCGCCAACGACAACGAAGAGTTCGTGCAACGGGAGATCGACTGGATCGGCGTGCCGTTGCGCGACAAGAAGCCTTATCTCGGGATTTGTCTCGGCGCGCAGATGATGGCCCGTCACCTCGGTGCGCGTGTCTACCCGCATCCGCAGGGTCATGCCGAAGTCGGCTACTATCCGATCCGGCCGACCGACGCCGGACGGAAAATCTGTGACGAGTGGCCGGACCACGTCTACCAATGGCACCGTGAAGGTTTCGATTTACCGTCCGGCAGTGAGCTCCTGGCGGAAGGCGACGCTTTTTCGGTCCAGGCCTTCCGCCTGGGCACCGGCTATGCGCTGCAATTCCATCCTGAAGTAACGCACGCCATGATGTATCGTTGGCTCGTTCGTGGTGCGCATCGTATGGAATTGCCGGGTGCGAAGCAGCGTCACGAACATATTGCCGATCGTGCGGTCCACGATCACGCTTCTCGCAACTGGCTTGCCGCCTTCATCGATCACTGGATGGGGCTCGTGTCGGCCAATCGGACCAATAAGAAAATTACGCTCTGACCGGATTTTCGGAACGTTTCCAATCCGGCCATTGACAAATCAATATTCGGACTGATCGTTGCGACGGGGTCAGGGCAATACGTCCACGCGGAGGCGTGCGGATGGTGGATTCGGGAACCACCCCTGTCACCGAGCGGCCGATCCAATCGGCGCTGAGCGCCATGTTGCGCGTGTCTGACGGTCTTCTCGATCTTCTGCCAATCGCGACGTTTATCTGCGACGCGCAGGGCACCATCCTTCAATACAATCGTCACGCGGTGGCCGTTTGGGGCCGCGCACCACAGCCCGGGCAGACGCACGAAGAATTCAGTCAAGGCTCTCTCTTTTTTGAGCTCGATGGATTGCCGGTCCGGCGGTCGATGGTCTCGGAGGTGCTGGCAACCGGCAAGTCGGTCCGTGACGTGGAGCGGATCGTCGAGCGCCCCGACGGCTCGAGTCTCATCGTGTCCGTAAACATTGACCCGCTGCGCGATGCAAAAGGCAACGTGGTCGGCGTGGTGAACTGCTTTCTCGACATTACCGAACGCAAGCGAATGGATAACGCACTCGAGCGGTCGCGACTGCAAGCGCTCGAGCAGGAGCAGCGATTTGCCGCGACCTACGAGCATGCCGCAATCGGAATATCTGAAATCGCTCCCGATGGCCGCTTTCTTCGCGTCAATGAGGCGATCTGCGCAATCACCGGGTTCAGCCGCGAGCATCTGCTTGCAAATATGCTGTTCACTCATACGCATCCTGACGATGCCGACCCGGACCGCCAGGCATTCCGTAAACAGGTTGCGGGCGAACTCGATTTTTATTCGATCGAAAAGAGATTTATTCGACGTGATGGGCGGGTGATCTGGATTTCGGTGCGCTCGTCGCCGGTCCGCGATGCGAATGACAGGCTGCTCTATGTCGTTCGCGTCGTTCAGGACATCACGGAGCGCAAGGCGGCGGAGCAGCGGCAGCGATTGCTGATGGATGAGCTGAACCATCGCGTGAAGAATACCCTCGCAACGGTGCAATCGCTGGCGACCCAGACAGCGCGCGGTGCGACGACGCCAGCTGCTTTCCGTGAGCGCTTCGAAGGCAGGCTGATTGCGCTGTCAAAAGCCCACGATCAGCTCACCATTCACCATTGGGAAAGCGTGGATCTGCGTGAGCTCTTATCCGGCAGCCTTGCACCTCATGCCGGCACGGCCCCCGATCGTGTCGTCCTTCGTGGCGAGGACGTCGTTTTGCGCCCGCGTGCCGTGTTGACGCTGGCGATGGCTATGCACGAGCTGACAACGAATGCCGCGAAATATGGGGCGTTGTCGGTGCCCAGCGGGCGCGTCGAAGTTCAATGGCGCCCGGTCCGCGCAGAAAACGGCGTGTCCTGCCTGCAGATTGAGTGGATCGAGCAAGGCGGACCAACTGTCGTCGAACCGGAGCACCACGGTTTTGGAACCAAGCTGATTGAAGGAAGCATCGCGGCCGAGCTCGCTGGCAAGACGCGGCTCATCTTCCAGCCGCAAGGTCTACGCTGCGAAATCACGATCCCTATGAAGGCGGCGACGGTCGGCTTTCGGGCGGATGCGGGAGACGATCTGCCGGCTTAAGCCCGCTCCACGGCAGCTTCGGTTTTTCCTTGAATTTGCGCGCCTTAGCAGTGCTTCAAATCGCTGCTGGCTGATCTGGCCGCTCTTGTGTGGTACGTTGCGGCAACAGCGTGGTGGTAGAGAGATGTGGGCTTCCCGGGGCGACGCGCAAGCGAAGCTGTTGCATTTTGTGATGATCAAGCCGTCGCATTACGACGACGACGGCTACCCTATCCAATGGGTTCGCTCTGCCATCCCTTCCAACACGTTGGCCTGCCTGAACGCACTTGCTGAAGACGCGCGCCGGCGCGAGGTGTTGGGGCCGAACGTTGAAATCCGGCTGCACACTTATGATGAAACGAACCGGCGGGTGCGGCCCGACCGCATCATCAGCATGATCCGCAAACAAGGCGGCCGTGTATTGATCGGTCTGGTTGGCGTGCAATCAAACCAATTCCCACGGTCGGTCGACCTCGCCCGCCCGTTCCTCGCCGCGGGCCTGCCGGTTTGTATCGGTGGCTTCCACGTGTCGGGCTGCATCGCAATGCTGCCCGAGCTGCCCGCTGACATTGCCGCTGCCCAAGCGATGGGAATTTCATTCTTCGCTGGCGAATGCGAGGAGGGGCGTCTTGATGAGGTTCTGCAGGATGCGTGGAACGGAAAGCTCAAGCCCCTTTACAATCATATGGACAAGCTGCCGGCCCTGACCGGCGAGCCGCCGCCATTTCTGCCGCTGAAGCACGTGCGGAGGACCTCGGGATCTCTGTCCAGCATCGACCTCGGGCGAGGCTGCCCTTATCAGTGCTCGTTTTGCACCATCATCAACGTGCAAGGCCGCAAGAGCCGGTTTCGCACGCCCGACGATCTCGAAAAGATCGTCCGCGAAAATCACGCGCAAGGCATCAAACGCTTCTTCATAACGGATGACAATTTCGCGCGTAATCGCGATTGGGAACTGCTGTTCGACCGCCTCATTCATTTGCGCAAGACCGAGTTTCCCGGCCTTGGCTTTACAATCCAGGTCGACACGCTCTGCCACAAAATTCCGAATTTCATCGAAAAAGCGTCGCAGGCCGGCGTGCGTCGCGTTTTCATCGGACTTGAGAACATCAACCCCGACAATCTCATTGCAGCCAAGAAGCGGCAAAACAAGATCACTGAGTACCGCGAGATGCTTCAGAAGTGGCGCGATCACGGCGCAATTACCTACGCCGGCTATATTCTCGGTTTTCCTGCCGATACGAAGGAATTGATCGCCCGCGACATCGAGATCATCAAGCGCGAACTGCCGCTCGATATTCTGGAATTTTTCTTTCTGACTCCGTTACCCGGATCCGAGGACCACAAGGTGCTTTTGCAGAAAGGCATCTGGATGGATCCAGACATGAACAAGTACGATCTCAATCACCGCGTTTCGCATCATTCCGCCATGAGCGATGCGGAATGGGAGGACGCTTATCGTGCGGCCTGGTCCGCCTTCTATACACCTGAGCACGTGCGCACGATCTTGCGCCGCTCCGCGGCCTGCAAGCTGGGGCGGCCCGGCACGACCCTTTCGACCATACTGTGGTTCTACCTGATGATCCTGTTTGAGGGAGTGCACCCGCTCGAAGGCGGTGCCTTTCGTCTCAAATTTCGCCGCGATCGCCGTTTCGGAGAGAAGATCGAAAGCCCACTGATATTTTATCCTCGCTACGGCTGGGAGACGCTGAAGAAGGTCTGGGGTTATCTTCGGGTCTATCGTCAGCTCAGGGCCGTGCTGAATGAAGCGCTGGCCGCGCCCGACCGCTGGACCTATACCGACATCGCGATTGCGCCGCCGCAGCAGGACGAGTTCGAGCGCCTCTCGCTCTATCATGAAACCACCGGAGGAGAGGCCGCGCTTGCCCGCAAGCGGCGTGATGATGCTATTCGCATCAGCGGCCACGCCGACCAACCGGCGTTGGCTGCGGCGGCGGAGTAGCGAAGATCTGCTCCAATTGGCCCTTAGCTGACACTGCCTAGGATGGTGGAGCCGAGGGGATTTGAACCCCTGACCTCCTCATTGCGAACGAGGCGCTCTCCCAACTGAGCTACGGCCCCGCCAATCAGCAACGATGCAACGTTGCTCAGAATATGCGGCGAGTGGGCGCCATTTAGGGCCAGGGGTATGGCCTGTCAAGGATGCGCCGGTATCGCGTCGGCATGGACTTCGGCTTGTTCGGCTGCAATCCAGCCGCTACTTTGCACCGGGGTTGCGAACAGGCGGAAGGTCATGCGCGCGGTTCTCGATATCATTCTTCTGGTTCTGCAAATATACATCTGGCTCCTGATCGCGGCGGCCGTGCTGTCCTGGCTGATTGCCTTCAATGTGGTGAATGCCCGCAACCAGGTTGTGGCGATGATCGGGGAATTCCTTTACCGCATTACCGAGCCGTTCTTGCGGCCGATACGCGCACTGCTGCCCAATCTTGGCGGCATCGATATATCGCCCGTGATTCTAATTCTGATCATCCTGTTCCTCGAGAACGTCATCATCCGGTACGTCTATCCGAATGTCTTCTGACCTATGGCGGGTACGCCTTGGTCAGCGAGTCCCGGAGGCGTGACCCTTACCGTCCGCCTGACGCCGAAGGGCGGGCGCGATGCAATTGACGGCATCGAGACCCTGTCGGATGGACGAGCCGTCCTTAAAGTACGGGTGCAAGCGGCGCCGAGCGAAGGCGAGGCCAACGCGGCGCTGATAAAACTGATTGCCAAGGCCGTGGGCGTCCCACCGCGCGATGTGAGCCTGGTGGCGGGCGCCACCGCACGCATCAAGCGGCTGGTCATTTCGGGCGATGGCCCAACGTTTGTCGCAGCGCTGGAGAAAATCGCCGCACCGCGCTAAGGCTTGTCCGGCAGGGCAAACGGATCATGAGTGCGCGTATAATTGACGGAAAGACAATCGCCGCGGATTTGCGCGGCAGGATTGCGGATGCCGTGCACCGGCTGCGGCGCGATCGTGGCATCGTGCCGGGGATTGCCGTCGTTCTCGTCGGCGACAATCCGGCGAGCGAGGTCTATGTCCGCACCAAGTCCAAGGCCGTGGCCGAGGCAGGCATGAAGGCCTTCGACCACAAATTACCGGCGAGCACGAGCGAACCGGAGTTGATCACACTCATCTCGGAACTCAACGCGAACGAAGAGGTGAGCGGCATTCTCGTCCAACTGCCGTTGCCGAAGCAGATAGACGCGCAAAAGGTCATCGCGGCCATCGATCCTTCCAAAGACGTCGATGGCTTTCATCCGCTCAACGCGGGGCGGCTCGCCAGTGGCCTGCCGGCATTGGTTCCCTGCACGCCGATGGGCTGCGTGCTGCTGGCAAAATCGGTGCATGAATCGCTCGCCGGCCTTGCGGCCGTGGTGATCGGGCGATCCAACATCGTCGGCAAGCCGGTCGCGCAGTTGCTGCTCGCCGAGAACGCGACGGTGACGGTCGCGCATTCGAAGACCAATGATTTGCCGGCCGTGTGCCGTGGCGCCGATCTGCTCGTTGCTGCGATCGGCCGTGCCGAAATGGTCCGCGGCGACTGGATCAAGCCTGGGGCCACTGTGATTGATGTCGGCATCAATCGCGTGCCGGGCGATGGGGGCAAGCCACGGATCGTAGGCGATGTCGCCTATGCGGAAGCGATGCAAGTCGCCGGTGCGGTCACGCCGGTTCCAGGTGGTGTTGGACCAATGACGATCGCATGTCTGCTGTTGAACACCTTGCGCGCTGCCTGCGCGCAGAAGGGTCTGCCGGCTCCGAAGGTGTGATTACGCCTGCCAGGCGTAGGCGACTTTATCGAGTGTCTTTGCGCCGAATCGCTCCGAGGAACGCGCGACCGCACGGCCGCCGAGGGCACGATAGAATTCCATCGCCGGTTCGTTATCGGACAGCGCCCACACCACCAGGCTTTTCAATCCGCTCTGATTGAGATCCCTGCGAGCCGCGGTGAACAGGCGGCGGCCGAACCCGAGCCCCTGGAACTCCGGGCGCAGATAAAGTTCGTAAATCTCGCCGTCGTAGAAGAGGCTGCGCGCGCGATTGCGTCCGTAGTTGGCGTAGCCCGCCACGCGCTCGCCAAACTGCAGGATGGTGATACGGCTGCCCTTGCGGATCGCGGAGTCCCACCAGTCCGGTCCACGACGGTTGATCAGCTTGTCGAGCTCATTACCCGGGATGATTCCCTGATAGGCCGTCCGCCACGCCTCGTCGTGCGTCTCGGCGACGTCGACCGCATCCGCAGACTTCGCGCGGCAAATCTCTATGAGGGTCGTTGAATTGGGCATGTCCAGTCAACCAAATCGGGCCTTTTGATCTCGTCGAGAGTTCCGGGGTGCCCGCCGGGGTTCTCGGCGACGGGGCTCGGATTAGCTAACGATTCGTTAAGCTTTCCCGATTTGCGGTACCCCGGCAAGATGCGTCGCAACCCGTCTTGTGGAAATGGTGAAGAGCGTTGCTCCGCTGCAACGCCCCCACATTTACGGTCGCGTTCGATCCGAAGACGTTCGAGCTTGCCAATAAAATTACCGGCGATGATTGCGTGATTGCGTGGAATGTCATTTTGGCTCGCTTCTCGTGGCAATGGGCGCATAAGGTAAACAAGCCGCCGGAAGGGCGTCTAACCCACTCAGAAACAACGCGAAAAAAAATTCGGGGAAAGGATTCCAATTAACGAATCAAGGGGTTATATAGTTGGTGCGACCCTTACTTGGTGAAAGTGCCCCCGGGCACCCGCCTCCTAACCAGAGGCTTTAGCCAAGAATAGCGGGTCGCATCTTTTTTAGTAGTAGTGTGTCGCGCCGTTCTTCCAAAGATCGAATTCACTCACAATTTTTTTAGCGATTAAGTCATGTGAGCGTACATCGACCCCGTTCGACTCCCATTTTCTCTGAATAGCCCAAGCGCAATAGTCGGCGGCCCAAAGCAACGGCTCTTTTGCCGAGTCCATAAAACAACATTCCCATTTTTCACGCGCGGCGGTTTGTTGAAGAACGTTATTGACGCCATTTTTAAAAGCCATACGCGACTTCTTGTGGCCAAGTGCTGCGGTGGTTATCAGTAGCTTGTCGGTGCCTTGTAACAGTTGCGGCCCAACGGATTTAAAATGATAGAACCACGCATAGCGGTAAAAAGTGGCGTCGTCTGTTTTGGTTTGAGGCTGGGCTTTCGATTTTTCTAAAAGAGTGGCATCAACGCGAAAATTATGTTTTGCCAGAATTGCAAAAACTTGATCGCGCGTGGCCTGTGAATCAGACGTAGCATGAAGCTTATCGCGTTCAGAATCGCCTGCGATTGCTAAATCGCGACGGACGTTCAACAAGTCGTTTGCCAGCGCGCAATCATCCGTGGCCAGAGTGCAAAGCACGAAATATCGGCTTGCTCCTTGGATTCTCTTAAATGTAAAGCAACCCGCTTCATCAGCAAAAATGTATCGGTACGGCATCGCTAATTATGTGGGACTCGGCGTTGCCGCCGAGTCCCATCTCCTACTTCTTTTTTGAAGGCGGCACGCGAACGTGCTGCTTCTCTGTCGTCCTTGGATGCGCGTTGGCGTAAGTCGCCTTGACGATCCGGCCAGTTACCGAACTGCGGTAAATGGTCTTGGTGTTCTTCGAAGCCATTATGCTTCTCCGTCCCAAAAAGCGCGCCTACGCCATAGGCGCATGGGACCGGGATTGACGAGGGAATTGAATGGTGATTCAGTCTCGGTGCAACGAGAGGCCTCCCCGCAGCCCGGCCTAGGGTAATTGCGGGTTGGAAACCTCAGAGGCCGCTACGCCTTGCACGCGAGCGGCCTCATCCATTTCCAATGTCGCATTTAATTTATCACAGGATGCTACGGGCACCGTTTTCGCTCCGTGAGCAGCGTATTTAAGTCATTGAAAGAGGATGAGATTATAAGTTTTCCACAGCGCACGGGGTTTGATGGATCGAAAACGCGAATCGCATCGAATCAGGCATCAAACCGGCGGCGTCGAATCATCCGGTTCCCTTTCGGCGTCATGGCGCTGCACCGTTTGCCGCGCGTGGGTAGGCCTACTGATTCGACTTACCTTCCGGCGTGCGCCATGCGTCAGACCGTCTCGGCTTCCTTCTTCCGCTCTTCCTTCTTGCGGTCGTTCTCGTCGAGCAGCTTCTTGCGCAGGCGGATCGACTTCGGTGTCACCTCAACCAGCTCGTCGTCCTCGATATAGGCGAGCGCTTTTTCGAGCGTCATGCGGATCGGCGGCGTCAGCCGCACGGCCTCGTCCTTGGACGTCGTGCGGATATTGGTGAGCTTCTTGCCCTTGAGCACATTGACGATGAGATCGTTGCCGCGGGTGTGCTCGCCCACGATCATGCCGTTATAAACTTTCCAGCCGGGCTCGATCATCATCGGGCCACGGTCTTCAAGATTCCACAGCGCATACGCGACGGCGTCGCCCTTGTCGTTGGAAATCAGCACGCCATTGCGGCGGCCCTGGATCGGTCCTTTGTACGGCGCATAAGCATGGAACAGACGATTCATGATCGCCGTGCCGCGCGTGTCAGTGAGCAATTCGCCCTGATAGCCGATGAGCCCGCGTGTCGGCGCATGAAAGACGAGACGCAGGCGGCCGCCGCCCGACGGCTTCATTTCCATCATGTCGGCTTTGCGTTCGGCCATCTTCTGTACGACGATTCCGGAATGTTCTTCGTCGAGATCGATGACAACTTCCTCGATCGGCTCCAGCATCTCGCCGGTAGCGGGATCCTCTTGGAGCAATACCTTCGGACGCGACACCGAAAGCTCGAAGCCTTCGCGCCGCATTGTTTCAATAAGGATACCGAGCTGCAATTCGCCGCGGCCCGCGACTTCCATGGAATCCTTTTCATCGGATTCGCGCACGCGCAGTGCGACATTGCCTTCTGCTTCGCGCAGCAGCCGATCACGGATCATGCGGCCGGTGACCTTGTCGCCTTCGGTGCCGGCCAGCGGAGAATCGTTGACGCGGAAGATCATCGCCAGTGTGGGCGGGTCGATTGGCTGGGCGGGAAGGGGCGTTTCAACCCAGGTGTCGCAGATCGTCATCGCGACGGTCGCATTCGGCAGGCCCGCGATTGCGACGATGTCTCCCGCTGACGCCTCTTCCACCGCGGTGCGCTCGAGTCCGCGGAACGCGAGCACCTTGGTGATGCGGCCGCTCTCGATCAGCTTCCCGTCGTGATCGAGCACTTTTACCTGCTGATTGGGTTTGACCGAGCCCGACGTGATGCGGCCAGTGACAATACGGCCTAGGTAAGGATTGGCTTCGAGGATGGTGCCAAGCAGACGGAACGGGCCACTTTCCACGACCGGCGGCCTGACGTGGCGCAGCACCAGGTTGAACAGCGGCTTCATGCCGTCATCGTGTGATCCGTCCAGGCTCGTTGCCATCCAGCCCTGCTTGGCCGAACCGTAGAGGATCGGGAAATCGAGTTGTTCGTCGGTGGCGTCGAGCGCGGCGAACAGGTCGAAGACTTCGTTGAGGACCTGTGTGGGCCGGGCATCGGCGCGATCGACCTTGTTGATGACGACGATGGGCTTGAGGCCCATCTTCAGCGCCTTGGAGACCACGAACTTGGTCTGCGGCAGCGGGCCTTCGGCCGCGTCGACCAGCACCAGCGCGCCGTCGACCATGTTCAAAATCCGTTCGACCTCGCCGCCGAAATCGGCGTGGCCGGGGGTGTCCACGATATTGATGCGCGTGTCCTTCCACACCACCGAGGCCGCCTTGGCCAAGATCGTGATACCGCGCTCGCGCTCGAGATCGTTGGAATCCATCGCACGCTCGATCACGCGCTGGTTCTCGCGGAATGCGCCCGATTGCTGCAACAGCCGGTCGACCAGCGTTGTCTTGCCGTGGTCGACGTGCGCGATGATGGCGACGTTTCGAAGATCCATTTCAAGTTCCAGAAATCAAAGCGCGGGCCCGGTGGGGGCCCGCGACGCGGCGCGTTTGCGCTGCAATATAATCACGGGCGGCACGGATGCAACCGCTTCCAGCGCATGGCCGAAAACGAGGTTAAGCTCCCGCCGGGCGACTCCACGGCCCGAGCCGAATGCCTGCGGGCAATGCCTCCTGCAGCATCATCATTTCGGCAATGGTTTCGCCGGTGACCAGCCCTGCCAGCTTGCCGGTGGCGTCCGTAATGCCGACGGCGGGCGCCGATTTCTGCTGCAACAACTTGAACGCCTGTTCCAGCGTGACGCGGTGGCTGACGGTCGGCAGTTCCGCGGTCATGGCATCGGACACGCGCGCGTCCGCGCCGCGCGTCTTGATGGCGCGAATCAAATCAGCGCGGCCGAGGACGCCGACCGGCTTGCCGACGTCGTCAACCACGGGAAATTCGCTTTGGCTCGTTTGCAGCAATGTCTGCACCGCCTCGTCGACGTGCGCGTGCGGCGACAGCGTCGCAAACTGCGTCATCATGGCGTAGGTCACCGGTACCCCGCGCGAAGCCGCGCGCAAAGCCACCATATGCGCCTCCGAGGACGCCGCGAGATAAACGAAAATGGCGATGAAGATCAGGATCGGGTTGAACATCAGCCCGATGAAGCCGAGCGCGAAGGCGACGAATTGCCCGATAGAAGCGGCGATCTCAGTGGCGCGCACATAGCCAAATCGGCTCGCCAGCAAGGCCCGCAGCACACGGCCGCCGTCCATAGGGAAGGCGGGGATCATGTTGAACAGGGCAAGAAAAAGATTCACCGACGCGAGACGGTCGACAAGCGGGATCCCCATGTTGTCCACCGCTGCCGCCGCGCGGGTCTGCAACTCGGCGCCAAACAGATAGACCAACCCGGCCGCAATGACGACGTTGACCAACGGTCCAGCGATCGCGATGAGGAACTCCTCCCACGGCTCTTCCGGAATGCGTTCGAGTTGGGCCACCCCGCCAATCGGCAGCAGCGTTACGTAAGGCGTGGGTACGCCGAAGGCGCGGGCAGTGAAGATGTGCCCGAACTCGTGCAGCAGCACGCATAGGAACAGGAGCACCATGAAGGTGAGGCTGTCCCATGCGGTGGCAGCGCCGCCCGACGCGTAACTCGCCGCGAAGATCCAGGCGAGAAACAGCAGGAAGGTGAGGTGGACGCGGACGACGGTGCCGGCCACTTTGCCAATATTCAGAGACCAGGACATGAAAGCCTCGTATGGTCGGTATCTACACCTCTGAGGTAATATCGATAGTAGCGTATTGCGAGGCCGCGGCGTTCGGTGAGGGAAATTCGGGAATGGGTGACACTTACGCCAAGGTGAAAGTTGCTGCTGTGCAGGCCGCTTCGGTCTTTCTCGACCGTGAGGGCTCGACGGATAAAGCGTGCCGGTTGGTACGCGAGGCGGGAAAGAACGGTGCGCGCGTGATCGGATTTCCGGAGGGATTCATCCCGGCACACCCGGTCTGGTATCATCATCATGCCGCGACGGGTGCGGTCGCAAACCGTCTCGCAGTTGAATTGTTCAAGAACGCGGTCGAAATTCCCGGCCCTGAAACTGACGCACTGTGCAACGCGGCCCGGGCGGCCAATGCTTATGTCGTGATGGGAGTCTGTGAAAAACTGCCGCAGACCACGGGCACAATGTTCAATACCCAAGTCTATATCGGCCCGGACGGCAAGCTTATTCGCAAGCATCAGAAGATCATGCCGACGGTTGGCGAGCGCCTGGTGCACACCGGCGGTTACGGCGACACGTTCGGCGCGTTCACGAGCGAATTCGGACCGATGAGCGCGCTGATATGCGGTGAGAATTCCAATCCGCTCGCGATTTTTGCGCTGATCGCCGAAGGCACGCGTATCCATGTCATGAGCTGGCCGAACCATTTCCCGACCAGCGGCGATCCGCTGCGCAACCGTGTCGCCATCGACTCGCAGGCTTTCGCGCAAATGAGCAAGGCGTTCGTTATTTCAGCCTGTGGCACGGTCGATGAGCACATGATCGAGATGCTGCAGGCCGATCCGGCGGGCGAGAAATTCCTGCGCGACCCGAATTTCTGCGGCGGCTCGCTGATCGTCGATCCGCTCAGCCGCATCATCGCCGGGCCGATGGGCGCGGAAGAGGGCATTCTCTACGCGGAATGCAACCTCGATCTCGGCATTCAAATGAAGCTTCGGCACGATTTCGCCGGCCATTACAACCGGCCCGATATTTTCCACCTCCACATCAACCGGGCGGCGCCGCAACTTTACTCCGTGCACGGCGTTGACACGCGCGCCGCCTTGCCGGACGTCGATGTAGTGCAAGCTCTACCTGCGCAGACGCCAAGGCTGCACTCACCGGACAAGGACGATGCATACGGCGAACCTTTGACGCCCGGCGAATAGCGGGCAGCAAGCAAAGCGAGTTCGATTATGAGCAGCAAACTTACCGGAGATGCCCGTAAATCAGCGCTGGCCGGACTTAAGGGCTGGTCGGAGACGAGCGGCCGCGACGCCATCACGAAGAAATTCGTGTTCAAGGACTTCAACCAGGCCTTCGGCTTCATGACGCGCGCGGCGCTGGTCGCGGAAAAAATGGACCACCATCCGGAATGGTTCAATGTCTATAAGACGGTGGACGTGACCCTCTCCACGCACGATGCCGGCGGCCTGACCGACCGCGATGTGAAGCTTGCCGAGGCCATGGATAAGATTGCCGGATAACGGTGGCCTTGCAGACGCCTGAATGGCCAACCACATAATTGAACATGGCATACTCATCGGCAGAGGCGGCATTCGAGGGGCGCAAGGATGACGCGTTGAGGCGTCAGTTCTGGCGCAAGCTACAAGGCGTTGCTGCGTCGATTCCCTTCGCCGAGGAACTGCTGACCGCTTACTATTGCGCCTTCGACCGCAAAACGCCCACGTCGGTGAAGGCGACGCTGGTCGGGGCACTTGCCTATTTCGTTCTGCCTATCGATGCCATCCCAGACTTTCTGCCGGTGCTGGGCTTCACCGATGATGCGGCCTTTCTCGCCGCAGCCATCAAGCTGGTGACGGATCACATTCGTCCTGAGCATCGCGACGCGGCGCAGCGCGTTCTGGCGGGTCTCAAATAGAGCAGGCCGCAACAAATCACGGCCGCAAGATTACTTTTCCCATCACTTGCCTTGCCGCGAGGGCCTTGAGCGCCGTTGGCCCGTCCGCCAGCGGATAGATCGCATGAATGTGCGATGACAATTTTCCGTCCACGCACCAAGCCAGCAACTGTTCGGTGTTCGCGCGATGGCCTTGCGGATCGCGGTCCATCCACGAGCCCCAGAATACGCCGACTACGTCGCAGCCCTTGAGCAGCACGAGATTGAGCGGCAGTTTCGGAATGTCGCCGGCGGCGAAGCCGACCACGAGAAACCGGCCCTGCCACGCGATCGAACGCAATGCAGGCTCGGTATAAGGTCCGCCGATCGGATCGTAGATGACGTCGGCGCCCCGGCGGTCCGTAACACGGCGGAGCGCGTCCTTCAGATCATCTTTCCCGTAGTTGATCGTATCATCGGCGCCGTACTTTTTGGCGAACGCCAGTTTTTCGTCCGAGGATGCGCAGGCGATGACGCGGGCATTCATCAGCTTGCCAAGTTCGACTGCCGCGAGACCCGCACCGCCGGAAGCACCAAGGACGGCCAGGGTTTCGCCGGCACGCAATTTCGCGCGGTCCTTTAACGCGTGAAGCGCTGTGCCATAGGTGATGCAAAGGCCGGCTGCCCGGTCAAAATCAAGTGCTTCCGGTATCTTGATGAGCTTACCGGCGGGCGCTGCAATTTTTTCACGCGCTGCACCGTGGGTGAGGCAGCCGATGACGCGATCGCCGACCTTCACCGTGCTCACGTCAGAGCCGACGCTTTCAACCGTGCCGGCAAATTCCGCGGCCGGTGAAAACGGCAGCGGTGGCTTGGTCTGGTACTTGTTGGCAATGATCAGCGTGTCGAAGAAATTCAATGCAGCGGCCTTGATGCGCACGACAGCTTCGCCGGATGCGGCGACAGGATCGGGAACGTCGGCAAGCTCGAGTTCATCGGGTGTTCCGTGGCGCGTGCAGAGCAGTGCTTTCATGGCCTTCCGGTCGCCGGAGTGCGGATTAATGCCGCGGTTCTACCATGGTCTGAGGGCGGCGGATTGCCGCCTTCACATTGCCGACTTTCGCCGGTATTGGGCTAATATCCAGCGATTCTTTATGGGGGCGGCTCAACGACCGTCAATACTTCGCCGGTAGGACCCGATGAACACGACCGCATTGCTTCGAACGCTCATTGTCCTGATGTCGGCTTGCCTATGCGCCGCATCAGCCTCCGCTCAGCAGAAGAAGGCCGCTGCAAGTCCAACCGATCAGGCCGTCCTGCTCGGTCAGTTCGGAGACTGGGGCGCGTACAGGGCATCGCCCGGCGGCAAGAAAATCTGCTTCGCGCTTTCAAAGCCAACATCGGCCGCGATGGAACCGGCTGGCCGTAACCGCGACGCGTCATACGCTTTCGTGTCGACGCGGCCGTCGGAGAAGGTGAAGAACGAAGTGTCCGTGATCGTCGGCTATCCGCAAAAACCGGGCCACGACGCCACCGCAGCGATCGGCTCGGCGACCTACGCCATGTATACGCAGAACGACGGAGCTTGGGTGAAGAATGCGGCGGAAGAGGCCCAAATGGTGGATGCCATGCGCAAAGGGGCCGACATGGTGGTCAAGAGCGAATCGGGCCGCGGCACCAAGACCACGGATACTTACTCGCTTAAGGGTATTGCGCAGGCCCTCGATAGGGTGGCGGAAGAGTGCAAGTGACCCGCTGTTAGGGTCAGGCCGCACCGGAGTGGCAAGACCGGTCGATCCAGCTTACATAGACTGCGATCTGCCATTGTGATTGCCGGAAAAAGCCGGCAGTGAACTCTGCTCCCATGACGCTGACCTTGCAAAGCGCCGAGGCTATCGAGAAGACGCCGCTTGAGCGCTATGTGGCGCCCGAGAAGCCGTCACTCGTCGGCATGACGCGCATGGAACTCGCCACTGCGCTCGGCAGCCTGGGGGTGCCAGATGCGCAGCGCAAGATGCGCGTGCAACAACTCTGGCACTGGATCTACTTCCGCGGCTTCACCTCGTTCGAAGACATGACGAGCGTATCGAAAGAACTACGCGCGACATTGGCCGAGCATTTTACACTTGCGCGGCCGGAGATCGTCGCCGAGCAGGTTTCGGTGGACGGTACGCGCAAGTGGTTGCTTCGTTTGCCGGGCGAAGTGCAGGGCGAACGCCCGCACGAAGTCGAGTGCGTTTACATCCCCGACACCGAGCGTGGCACGCTGTGCGTGTCGAGCCAGGTCGGCTGCACGCTTAATTGCACGTTCTGCCACACGGGGACGCAGCGGCTCGTACGCAATCTTACGGCGGGCGAGATCGTCGGCCAGGTGTTGGCCGCTCGGGACAGTCTTGGAGACTGGCCGGGCGGCACGCGGCCGATCGACGGCGTCGTGCCGAGCGGCGATCGATGCATCACGAACATCGTGATGATGGGGATGGGCGAGCCGCTCTATAATTTCGACGCAGTCCGCGATGCCTTGCTCATTGTTGCCGATGGCGAGGGCATCGGCATTTCGAAGCGCCGCATCACGCTGTCGACGTCCGGCGTCATCCCCAACATCCAGCGTACCGGCGCCGAGATCGGGTGCATGCTGGCGGTGTCGCTGCACGCCGTGCGTGACGATCTGCGCAATGAGCTGGTGCCGCTCAACCGGAAATATCCGATTTCGGAGCTCCTGGACGCGTGCCGCAACTATCCCGGAGTTTCCAACGCCAAGCGCATCACGTTCGAATACGTGATGCTCAAAGGGGTGAACGATTTCACCGACGACGCGAAAGCGCTGATACGGCTGCTTAAGGGCATCCCTGCCAAGATCAATCTCATTCCGTTCAATCCGTGGCCGGGCAGCAAGTACGAGTGTTCGGACTGGGAGCAGATCGAAAGATTTTCACAGATTGTGTTCGATGCGGGCTATGCTTCGCCGGTGCGCACGCCGCGCGGGCGCGATATCCTGGCAGCCTGCGGCCAGCTCAAGAGCGCGACAGAAAAACTTTCGGCGCGCGAACGTATGGCACTGCGCGCGATGGCGATGGTGGAGTGACGACGCGGTTTTTGGGGGCAATACAGCAAGATGTCACTCTTCGGCCGAATCATCGTCATTATTTTTGGACTTCTCGTTGCTATCATTGTTGCCGGCATCACGCTTGCCATCGGCATCGTTGCGCCGGATTGGGCAGGAGCCGATTCCGACCCATTTGAGCGCGTGACGTTCTTCGTTGTCTCATTCTTTGCCACGAGCTACGTCGGCGCGGTCGCGATACTGCCGGCTGCGGTTTTGATCGCGATCTCGGAGGCAGCGCGCATGCGCAGCTTCATCTACTACGGCGTCGGCGGTGCGCTGGTTGCGCTTGCTTCCTATTATGGGTCCGACATTTCGATTCAGCTTGAAAATACCACCGATGTGACGCCGGTTGCGAATGCCCTGCAATTGGCGGCCGCCGCCGGAATCCTTGGCGGCCTGGTATATTGGCTGATCGCGGGCCGTAACGCAGGCCGCTGGCGCGAGCGTCGCGAAGGCTAGCGCCTGGCCCAATCCAGCGCGGCTTCGAGTTGGTCGTTGCCCCAGAACAGCTCGCCGCTGCCGGTGACGAAACTCGGTGAGCCGAATATGCCGAGCCGCTGTGCTTCCTCGGTTTGCTCGCGAAGCTGCGATTTGATGTCAGGCGACTGGGCCCGCTCCAGCACGGCGTTGGCATCCTGTCCGAGGCTCTTGAGAATTTCTCCGATCGCGTCCGGTTTTTCGATATTGCGGCCTTCGCCAAATTCCGCGCGATAGATGGCGCGGCAACAACTTTCACCCCAATTGTCCGCAAGCGCGACCAGCGCGGCCCGCGCTGCCAGCAAGGAGCTTTGCGGAAACGGATCCGGCCGCGTGAACGGAAGATCGAGCGCGGCGCAAACACGCTCCAGGTCGCGCCACATGTTGCGGCCCTTGGCCGGGTAAAGATTGAATGGGGAGGTTGCCCAGCCCTGAGCCTTGAAAATTGGCCCCAACATGAACGGTCGCCAGTGCACTGTGATGCCGCTCGTCTCGGCGAGCGATGCGATGCGCATTGCAGCGGGGTAGGAATATGTCGAGGCGAAGTCGAACCAGAAATCGAGTGAGGGCTTTGCCATGGCGGCGTTATATCAGTCGCTGCACCTGCCGCCTTCCTATTTCCGGAGGTGTCGGCTAGACGAAGCTGCATGAATCGCACCGGATTGCTCATCGCGCTCGCCATTGCCGTTATCGCCGGCTTGGTTTTTGGGCTTTATCCCGGCCTCGATCTGGACGTCGCGCGATATTTCCACGGGTTCGTGGACCGCAGTCACAACATGTTTGCGTTGCGTATCTACCCGCCGCTGATGAAGGCGCGCGACATCGGGCTCTGGGTTAGCACCATCCTGGTGGCGCCCGCCGTATGTGCGCTCATTGTCAAGCTGCTGCTGCCGCGCAGAAGAATGCTGATATCAGGTCGTGCAACAGTATTTCTGATCGCGACGATGGTGCTTGCGCCGGGCTTGCTGGTGAATGTCCTTCTCAAGGATCATTGGGGCCGGCCGCGGCCCATCGACGTGACACAGTTGGGCGGCAACCAGAACTTCGTCGCCTGGTGGGACCCGCGGGGCGATTGTCCGTCCAATTGCTCGTTCGTCTCCGGCGACGTGGCGGGCGCCGTGTGGACGATTGCGCCTGCCGCCCTGGCGCCGCCGCATTGGCGCGCGCTTGCCTATGCAGCGGCGCTAGCGGTCGGGGTGGGGATGGGGACTATCCGCGTGATGGCCGGCGCGCATTTTCCGTCGGATGTCATCTTCGCCGGCATATTTACCTTTTTGATCGTTTGGATCACCTACGCAGTCATCTATCGCTGGCGCCGGACCCGGTTCTCGGACGAGGACGTCGAGCGGGCGCTCGAGCGCGTGGCCATGCCGGGCTACGATTTGATTGCCGGCCTGTTCGGTGGAAGTCGAAAGACAAAATAGAAATCGTTAACGAGGACGCGCTTTGCGAGGCTGGCCTTTGGCCCTATAGTCCGCCGCAATTTTCCACTGCAGCAGTTTTTTTCCAATGCCCAACGGCAAGACCAAGAAGACCGTCAAGAAAGTCGTGCTCGCTTATTCCGGTGGGCTCGATACTTCGATCATTTTGAAGTGGTTGCAGACCACCTACGGCTGCGAGGTCGTGACCTTCACTGCCGATCTGGGCCAGGGCGAGGAACTCGCGCCTGCACGCGAGAAGGCGTTGCTGCTCGGCATCAAGAAGGAAAACATCTTCGTCGAAGACCTGCGCGAAGAGTTCGTGCGCGACTACGTCTTCCCGATGTTCCGGGCAAATGCGCTGTATGAGGGGCAATATTTGCTCGGCACGTCCATCGCGCGGCCGTTGATCGCGAAAAAACAGATCGAGATCGCCGAGAAGGTAGGGGCCGATGCGGTCGCACACGGGGCTACCGGTAAGGGCAACGATCAGGTTCGTTTCGAACTGACCTACTATGCGCTCAAACCCGACGTGACGGTGATTGCGCCGTGGCGCGAGTGGGATCTCACCTCGCGCACCAAGCTGATCGAGTTTGCGGAAAAGCACCAGATTCCGATCGCCAAGGACAAGCGTGGCGAGGCGCCGTTCTCGGTCGACGCCAATCTGCTGCACACTTCATCGGAAGGAAAAGTCCTGGAAGATCCGGCGCAGGAAGTGCCGGACTACGTTTTTTCCCGCACCGTCGATCCTGAAAAGGCGCCCGACAAGGCTACCACGATCACGATCGACTTCGAGAAAGGCAATCCGGTTGCGATTGACGGAAAAAAGCTCACGCCTGCGGTTCTGCTGAAACAGCTTAACGATCTCGGCAAGGCCAATGGCATCGGGCGGCTTGATCTCGTCGAAAATCGTTTCGTAGGCATGAAGTCCCGCGGCATGTACGAGACGCCGGGCGGCACGATACTACTGGCCGCGCATCGCGGCATTGAATTGATCACGCTCGATCGTGGTGCGGCGCATCTCAAGGATGAGCTGATGCCGAAATACGCAGAACTCGTCTATTACGGCTTCTGGTTCACGCCCGAACGGGAGATGCTGCAGGCTGCAATCGACAAAAGCCAGGAGCTGGTGACCGGAAGCGTCAGGCTCAAGCTCTACAAGGGCAACGTCGCCGTCATCGGGCGCGAGAGCAAATATTCCCTCTATGACCAGGAGCTGGTGACGTTCGAGGAGGGCGCGGTGGCCTACGATCACCGCGATGCCGAAGGCTTCATAAAGCTCAACGCCTTGCGACTTCGCACGCTCGGCCAGCGGCGGCGCAAGTTCAAGCTCGACTAGGCGGCCCGATGATGAAGATTGCGGCGAGCGCCTGTCTGCTTTCGGTCCTTGCAGTGGGCCTGATCGGCTGCTCCGGCAGCGGCAGCAAGCAGCCTGAGGAGAACCCCAATGTCTTCCCGGCTGACTACAAAAACGAGATTCTTTTCACGATGACCAGCACGCTTGAGGATCCGACCAACGTCCGCGACGCCTTCATCAGCGAACCGGTGCTGCGGCAGGCCGGCAAGGAAGAGCGGTACGTGGTCTGCGTGCGCTCGGACTCGCGCAATGCCAACAGGCACTACACCGGAAGCAAGGATCGCATTGGCTACTTTTACGCTGGTCACCTCAACCAGCTGATCGACGCGACCAAAGAGCAATGCGGCAATGCTGCTTACAAGCCTTTCCCCGAACTGGAAAAGCTCTGCCAGGCCAAGAAGTGCGTTTAGTGACGGCCTGCCTGCCATTCAGGGCTGGATTTCGTTTGCGGCTTCCGTCCCATCAACATCGGTTCGGATGAAACGTCGCTCCGGAACCAGTGGTAAATTGTGACGCTTCTTGTTTTCGATCTCATCGATGACCTTCTGCATCTGGACAAATCGCACAGGCGTAATCGGGTGATCCGTCGTGAGACGAATGCTGTCAGGGTCCTCCAGCGAGAATGTGCGCCAGATTTCTTCCGAACCGGTAAGGTCGTAGCCGGCACGGGCAGCATAGTAGGCGCCGACATAGTCGGCTTCGCGCTCGAACGCGACGCTGAAGGCCCGTGCGCCCGCCTGGGTCAATACCTTGGAAAAGGCGCCATAGGTGGACATTCCGCCAAGCATGATACCGGCATCCGCTGCAGCTCCGCCGATCCAGCCGATGACGGCGTTCGCCCGCCGCTTGTTCAAATGGCCGAGATTGGCATGCGCCAACTCATGCCCCACGACGAGGGCCAGCTGTGCATCCGTGCGTGCGGCTCGCAATATGCTGGAAGAAACAACGATGCGATCGTCGGTCGTGAATGCATTGATGCCGGAATCGACTTGAAGCTCGATGGAAATAGCGCAGGCAATCACCGGAACGACCGCCCGTATCTCGTCGATGCCATCACGCCGGATCAGGACCTGGATCGGCCGTTGGCCATTGTTCCGCACATAGCCGCCGATCCATCCGGCCGTGCCGTGACGTGGGACCGGCTCATTATTGAAAGTCAGAAGCTGGTCGCCGATTTTGATGCCTGCGACCGCAGCCGGTGAATTATCCGCAATCGAGAGAACCGTTGCATGCGCCCAGCTCACAGCCAGTGCCTCGTGCGAAAATGAACGGAACTTGCGCGGTAAACTTGGCACGGTGCCGGCGATGAGTCCGATCTGCGCCCAGGCCCGGTCTTCGCAGTCATCGCGGTTGGCAACCCGAAGCTGGAAGGCGACGTTGTCGAGGCGGGTGAGTTGCCCGAGGTAGCTGCGAAGCTGGGCGATCTGTTGCTTGCGCTGCTCGGCCTTGATTTCGCCGGCCGGCAACGGCGGTAGCTTGGAAACCGGAGCGCAGGCGGCGCACAGCAAGAGCGCATGTAACACCAGCAGCTCGGTACAACGCACGTCCTGAACCCCGCGAATTAGGACGGACCCTGCATGACCTGCCTTGGCCGCTCAAGCGGCGTTCGTATGAGGCCGAAAAATTCAGTGCGACGTCGGCTGTTGTCGTTCCTTTGGCTGAGCGACAGAACAGCAAATGTCGTTCCAAGCGAAAGATCGCGCATCGTGCCACGCCAAGCGGCCAACGACGTGTCAGGTCGCGCTAAATAGATGCGCTAGAGTTGCCGATCGACCAGCGCTTTCTTCAGCGTGGCGATTTCCTTTGCGGGGTTCAGTCCTTTTGGACAAGCCTTAGAGCAATTCAGGATCGTATGGCAGCGATAGAGCCGAAACGGATCCTCAAGATTGTCGAGACGCGCGCCGGTCGCTTCGTCGCGGCTATCCTGGATCCAGCGGTTTGCCTGCAGCAGCGCAGCCGGGCCGAGATAGCGGTCTGAATTCCACCAGTAGCTCGGGCAAGACGTCGAGCAACAGGCACACAGTATGCATTCGTACATGCCGTCGAGCTTGGCACGATCCTGGTACGATTGCCGCCACTCCTTTTCGGGCGTGGGCGTCGACGTCTGCAGCCATGGCTCGATCGAGGCATATTGCTCGTAAAAATTCTTCAGATCGGGCACCAGATCCTTCACCACAGGCTGATGCGGCAGCGGATAGATTTTCACCGGCGCGCGCGCATCGTCGATCGCCTTGGTACAGGCAAGCGTATTGGTGCCGTCGATATTCATGGCGCAGGAGCCACATACGCCTTCGCGGCATGATCGCCGGAAGGTGAGAGTGGGGTCGATGTTGTTCTTGATCCAAATCAGCGCATCGAGAACCATGGGTCCGCAATCATCGCGGTCGACGTAGTAGGTATCGACGCTTGGATTCTGGCCGTCGTCCGGATTCCACCGGTAGATGCGGAATTCGGAGACATGAGTGGCGTGCGCCGAGCGCGGCCATTTCCGGCCTTCTGTGATCTTGGAATTTCGGGGCAGCGTAAATTCGACCATGGCAACGTTCCGTCAGTAGACGCGCGCTTTCGGCTCGATATAGGCGACGTCATTCGTGAGCGTGTAGGCGTGAACCGGGCGGTAATCGATTTTTACGGCGCCCTTTGGGTCCATCCACGCCAGCGTGTGCTTCATCCAGTTTTTGTCATCGCGCTCCGGATAGTCTTCGCGCGCATGTGCGCCGCGGCTTTCGGTACGGTTCTTGGCCGAATCCATGGTGACAACGGCCTGTGCGATCAAGTTGTCGAGCTCCAATGTCTCGATCAGGTCGGAATTCCAGATCAGTGAACGGTCGCTGACATGGACGTCAGCCATGCCGTCGTGGACTTCATGGATGCGCTTGTTGCCCTGATCCAGCACCTCACCGGTGCGGAACACCGCACAATCTTCCTGCATCACACGTTGCATGTTGAGTCGCAGCTTCGCGGTTGGCGTGCCGCCGGATGCGTTGCGGAATTTGTCGAGGCGCGCCAGCGCAAGATCGGCTGAATCCTTCGGTAATTGCGGCTGTTCTTCACCAGGCGTGAGGACTTCGGCGCAGCGCAGCGCGGCAGCACGGCCGAAGACGACCAGGTCGATCAGGGAATTAGAGCCGAGCCGGTTGGCCCCATGCACGGACACGCAGGCAGCTTCGCCGAGCGCCATCAGGCCCGGGATCACCGTGTCATCCGCGCCTTTTTTCTTGGTCAGCGCCTCCCCGTGATAGTTCGTGGCGATGCCACCCATGTTGTAGTGCACAGTCGGCAGGACGGGGATTGGCTCACGCGTCACGTCGACATTGGCAAAAATGCGCGCGGTCTCGCTGATGCCTGGTAGCCGTTCGTGCAGCACCGCGGGATCGAGGTGGTCGAGGTGCAGGAAAAGATGATCCTTTTCCTTGCCGACGCCGCGGCCCTCGCGAATTTCGACCGTCATCGCGCGCGAGACAACGTCACGTGAGGCAAGATCCTTTGCCGACGGAGCGTAGCGCTCCATGAAGCGTTCGCCTTCGGAATTGACCAGATAGCCGCCTTCGCCGCGCGAGCCTTCAGTGATCAGGCAGCCTGCCGGATAGATGCCGGTCGGATGGAATTGCACGAATTCCATGTCCTGCAACGGCAGGCCGGCGCGCAGCACCATGGCGTTGCCGTCGCCAGTGCAGATATGCGCTGACGTGCACGAGAAATACGTCCGTCCATAGCCGCCGGTGGCAAGGATCGTCATATTGGCAGCGAAACGGTGAATCGAGCCGTTATCCATGTTCAGCGCGATCACGCCACGGCAACGGCCTTCGTCCATGATGAGGTCGATGGCAAAATATTCGACGTAGAACTCCGCCGAATGGCGCAGCGCCTGCCCGTACATCGTGTGCAGCATTGCGTGGCCGGTGCGGTCGGCGGCGGCGCAGGTACGCTGCGCGGTGCCCTTGCCGAAATGCGTGGTCATGCCGCCGAAGGGACGCTGATAAATCTTGCCATCTTCCTCGCGGCGCGAGAATGGCAGGCCCCAATGCTCCAGCTCATACACGGCGGCCGGCGCGTTGCGGCACAGATATTCGATAGCGTCCTGGTCGCCGAGCCAGTCGGCACCCTTGACGGTGTCGTACATGTGCCAGCGCCAATCATCCTCGCCCATGTTGCCGAGCGCCGCTGCGATGCCGCCTTGCGCGGCAACGGTGTGTGACCGGGTCGGGTATACTTTGGTAATGCAGGCTGTGCGCAGGCCAGCTTCACTGCAACCGACCACGGCGCGCAACCCTGAACCGCCGGCGCCGATCACAACGACATCGTAGCTGTGATCCTCGATCGGATAAGCGCGGCCGTTGACCGCGGGGGCGCCGTTCGATTTTCCATTCGTTGCCATGTCAGACCCCGAACGACAGCCTGAGGACGGCGTAGACCGACGCCAGACTGACAGCGAAGACGAAGAACGTGTTTGCCATCAGGCTCAAGAACTTCCACTTCTCGTCATGCACGTAGTCGAGAATGATTTCCTGCATGCCAATCCACATGTGATAGGCGGTGTTGATGATGAACAGCAGCACGATGATCGAGACGATCGGTGAGGCGAGAATCTGCACGACCGCGGCGTGGCTGCGTCCAAGTAATGCCGTGATGATAAGCAGCAAGCCGATGGTCAGCGGGATGCCGGCAACCGACGTGACGCGCTGATGCCAAAAATGCCCGGTGCCGGAATGAGCCGCGCCCAGTCCGCGCACCCTGCGCATGGGGGTTCGCATGTGCGGAGGCTCTCTCATCGGGGACCTCCCATCACGAGATAACCGACGACCCAGAGTATGAGCGTGAGCGTTACCGAGCCGATCAAAGTCGCCAGCGTGAGCATTTCGCGTTCGGCCGGCTCGAAGCCGTGCAGCGTATCCCAGATCAGGTGGCGGATGCCGCCCAGCATGTGGTGGATGAGGGCCCAAGTGTAACCGAAGAGCAGGAGCTGACCGAGCACGCTCCCCATGAACCATTCAAAGCCGGCATAGGCGTTCGGTCCGCTCGCGGCGGCGATCAGCCACCAGGCAAGCAGCAGCATTCCAAAATAGAGTGCGGCGCCGGTGATCCGGTGAACGATGGACATCACCATCGTCAGAATCGGCTTGTAGATCTGCAGATGTGGAGACAACGGCCGCGGCCGCTCTGCTCCCGCCGCCGTTCCCGCTTCAAACTCGGCCATTGTCAGCCTCCGAAAACCAGCGACCGGTGCATTGCATGAAAGGAGGACCGGCAGCCACAAGTGGGGGTGTGCAAACATTCCGCTTGACCTGGACCCCCAAGTCGCTACTTCATAATTAACGAAGCTTGGACGTGAAAATAGCCCGTTGCAATATGCCTTTTGTGTAGCCTGCCTTCGCAAAATAAGAAGGTAGCCCCAATGCGCTTCGATTTTACGGACCTCAACCTGTTCCGGCACATCGTCGAGGCTGGGAGCATTACGCACGGCGCGGAGCGCTCGAACTTGGCTTTGGCTGCGGCCTCGACCCGCATCCGCAAGATGGAACTGGCCTTCGGCACCCTCCTGCTGGTGCGCGGAAGGGCCGGCGTCAAACCGACCCCCGCGGGACGAACCCTGCTGCAGCACGCACGCGGAATTCTGGCGCAGACCGAGCGTCTGCAGGAGGACCTGTCGCCCTATGCCCGCGGCCTCGCCGGCCAGGTTCGCGTTCTCTCCAACACGAACGCACTCACCGAATTCCTGCCCGAAACGCTCAGTTCGTTTCTGATGGCCTATCCCGACATCAGCGTCGATCTGGAAGAGCGGCTGAGCGACGAGATTGTCGGCCTGATCGCCGAGGGCAATGCCGACATCGGCATCGTCGCCGGCACCGTCGACTACGGTGGGCTCAATACGTTTCCGTTCCGTAGCGACCGCTTTGTGCTCGTGGTGGCGAAAAATCATCCGCTCGCCAACCGTTCACGCATCGGTTTTGCCGAGGTGCTCGACTACGACATGGTCGGCCTCGACCGTGCCAGCGCGATCCAGCGTTTTCTTGCGGACAAAGCAAATCGCATCGGCCGGCCGCTGCGTCTGCGTGTGCAACTGCGCAGCTTTGATGCCATCTGCCGCCTGGTCGAGTGCAACGTCGGTGTCGGCATCGTGCCGGAGACGACCGTGCACCGGACCGAGCGCACCATGGCGATCAGCGCCGTGCGGCTCACCGATCCCTGGGCTCTTCGCGAGCTGACAATTTGCGTGCGTGACGTCGAGGTGTTGCCGCCTTACGCGCGGCAGCTGGTCGATCATCTGCGTGCGAGCCCTTGACGCAATCTCCGCGCGCTACCTCGGCATCAGCACCCAGTAGTCCAGGTCGAGGATCACCGCCGGATCGTACTCATCGCCGGCTTTGAACGGAAAGTCGGGACACGGCCGGTCCTTGGTCGCAACGGTGCGCAGGCGCAGGGCGCCGACATCCTTCCGATTCGGTATGCCAGCGGTGG
Source organism: uncultured Alphaproteobacteria bacterium (assembly GCA_963718035.1). Classification (GTDB taxonomy): domain Bacteria; phylum Pseudomonadota; class Alphaproteobacteria; order Rhizobiales; family Xanthobacteraceae; genus Pseudolabrys. The sequence continues at coordinate 230,787 of CAVQYD010000055.1, forward strand.
CCAGCACCTCTGACCACGCAAAGACCGTGTCGCCGGCGAACAGCGGGGCAACGTGCCGCCCGCCATTGATCGCGGCGACATGGAATGCGTTTGCCAGTCCGTTGAACGATAAAGCGCGAGCAAGTGAAATCGCGTGACCGCCATAAATGAGCCGGCGCCCGAAACGGCCCTTGCTCTCCGCAAACTGATTGAAATGGATGCGGGCGGTGTTCTGATAGAGCCGGGTGGCAATCTGGTGCTCGGCCTCCTCGACCGTGATCCCGTCGATGTGGTCGATTTTGTCGCCGGTCTTATAGTCGCCGAAGCGATGCGGACTGCCCGCAAGCGTCGTGTCGTAGGCCGTAATATTGATTTTCGGGCACGCCGTGCCCAGTTGCGCGGGCTCGACGTTCTTCGGCAGATCGGGGATTTTCTCGGCCGGTGCTGCGGCTGCCTCGTCGCGTTTGCGCACCATCACCCAACGCGCGTAGTCGAGCACGATATCGCCGGTTTCGTCGAACCCGCGCGAGCGCACATAGACAATGCCGGTCTTCCTGTTGGAATTTTCCCGCAGCCCGATGACCTCGGAGACAGCGGTCAGCGTGGCGCCGTGAAATACGGGTTTGAGAAACCGGCAGTCCGCGTAGCCGAGATTGGCGACGGCGTTGAGCGAGATATCCGCAACCGTCTTGCCGAACACGACATGGAAGACCAGCAAATCGTCGAGCGGCGAGCGCGGGTAGCCGATTTTCTGTGCGAAGACATCGGATGACTGCACGGCAAAACGCGCGCCGAAGAGGCCATTGTAGAGGGCCACATCCCCGAGCGTCACGGTGCGCGGGGTAGCATGCCGGATTGTCTGACCGAGTTGGAAATCCTCGAAAAAATTGCCCGGGCTCGTTTTGGCGGCAGGCAGCGCACTCACAAGTCCACTCCGTTCAGTTCTGCAAGGCCATTCTCACAAAAGCGTGAGCCGAACGCCAGCTTCCAGCAACGGGAAACTGATGAGGATGTGTTCAGCCCGTGTGATAGCGGAGAAAGTGCACTTAAAACTCTCTTGGAGGACATCTTATGAAAAAGAGCACCCTCGTGTCGGTGGCAATTGCCGCCGGTCTTGCCCTTGCCCCGCTTGGACCCGCGGCGTTTGCTGACGACATGAAAAAGGACACCATGTCCAAGGACAGCATGTCGAAAGATTCGATGAAGAAGGACACCATGGCCAAGGACAGCATGTCCAAGGACACGATGAAGAAGGACGGCATGTCGAAGGACACCATGTCCAAGGACGGCATGAAAAAGTGACCGATAAAGGCGGGCTTGCGCATCCGCAGGCCCGCCTGCGCCGTATATTCGGCGAAAGCGAGAGGACGATGATGAGCGCTGAAACGATGATATCGACAGCACCCGCCGCCATCACGATCCACCCGCGCTGGGTGCGGGTCTGTCACTGGATCAACGCCCTGGCGATCCTGGTGATGATCGGCTCCGGCTGGCAGATCTACAATGCTTCGCCGCTGTTCGATTTTCTGGTGTTCCCCCGCCAGATAGCGCTCGGCAACTGGCTCGCCGGTGCGCTGCTATGGCATTTCGCGGCGATGTGGGTGCTTGTCATCAACGGAGTCGTTTACGTGACGCTCGGCATCGTCACCGGCCGGTTTCGCCGCAAGCTGTTGCCGATCCGCCCGGGCGACGTCATCGCCGACATGAAGGCGGCGTTGACCTTCAAACTCGCCCACGACGACCTCTCACGTTACAACGCCGTGCAGAAGCTACTTTATACGGGCATCATTCTTGCCGGAGTCGTGATCGTGTTGTCGGGACTCTCGATTTGGAAGCCCGTACAACTGCAGGAACTGACAGCATTGTTCGGCGGATACGACGCCGCGCGTTATGTTCATTTCTTTGCAATGGCGGCGATCGTCGGATTCATTGTTGTGCATGTAGCGCTGGCACTGATCGTGCCGAAAAGCCTGCGCGCGATGATCACGGGACGATAGGAGCATCTCATGCGTCAGCGAAGGACCATTCCCGGTGTCGATCCTAAACTGCTGATTAAGGATGCAGCGCGAATAATGCCCGACGCCAGCCGCCGCAGTTTCCTGCGCGGCGCGGCGAGCCTCGGCGCGCTCACGTTTCTTACCGGCTGCGATATCATCGATGGCGACACCGCCGAGGGCGTGTTGCGCAAGATATCCGAGTTCAACGACGGGGCGCAGGCGGCGCTGTTCAGCCGCACCAAGCTTGCGCCGACATACCCCGAAAGCGCGATTACCCGGCCTTTCCCCTTCAACGCCTATTACGACGAGGATGAGGCGCCGCAGGTCGACGGCAGGACTTACAAATTGGAAGTTGCCGGTCTGGTCGACAGCAAGAAACCCTGGACGCTGGAGGAATTGCACGCCTTGCCGGAGGTGTCGCAGATCACGCGCCACATTTGCGTCGAAGGCTGGAGCGCGATCGGTTCCTGGCAGGGCACACCACTGTCGGAATTTCTTAAACGCATCGGGGCCGATACACGCGCCAAATATGTCTGGTTCAAGTGCGCGGAGGGTTACACCAACACCATCGACATGCCGACCGCCCTGCATCCGCAGACGCAGATGACATTCAAGTTCGACAACAAGATCCTTCCGCGGTCCTACGGCTTTCCCATGAAGATCCGGATGCCGACAAAGCTAGGCTTCAAGAATCCGAAATATGTGGTGGCGATGGAGGTCACCAACACCGACAAGGGCGGCTATTGGGAAGACAAAGGCTACAACTGGTTCAGCGGGCTGTGATCGATTGGGGCGCTGCCCTTCCACGGACTCAAAGAAGACCCTTGCTGTTAAGAGCGGCGCGAAGCTGGGCGATCATGGCGCTGCAGGTAGGTAAATGGGTCTCTTCCGTATCGAGAATCCGCAGAAATCCGCGTTTCTTTAACGTCTGCACGGCCGGGCTTTTGATGGCGTCGCTACCGGCTGCATCACACACAATGTCGATCAGTCGCTCGAGCGCATGCAGACGACCCAGGAGGTAATCGTTCTCGCGAAATGCGCGCGACAAGAATGCGGCGAATTGGTTGAAGGCGGTTCCCTTCACCGAGAAGTCGCCCATTCTCTCCATGACGCGGGCATCCTGTGCGCTGATGCGATCGACGCGAATTTCGTTGAATTCGCCGGCCTCCCGCCAAGGCAGCACCGGAAACGTCAGGACGTCCCAGAAGGGAAAGCCGAGATAGTTGACAAGCACCTCCTGCAGGCCCCGGCGCGGCCATTCCTTGCTGTCGGCGAGGAGAAGATCGACATCTCGCGTGCTGGCATTCAGATCGATAATCGATCCGAGCCGGTCGACAAGTTGGTCGAGTTGGGTGCGATGCCGGGCAGCAAATGCTTGGGCATAGGCTCCGATCTCCCTGATCTCGGTTGGCGAGGGCGCCACGCGGAAGATATCCTCGACCAGGTCGGACGACACCGCATCGGCGTAGACGGCATTTGCCCTGCGGTCCAATGCTTCAAGGTGATCGTAGAACCGGCGCTTGAGGCTATCGACCGCCTGGCCCTCGAGTCCTTCCAGGCCCGGCGATCCGAGCTTCTGATAAAGACGGTTCTGACTTTCGATCAGGAATCGCAGCCGGCGCTTTCGGTAGTCGACATCGAAAGCGAGGAGGAAAGCCACCCATTTTGCACTGACGCCCCGGGGCGGCGGCTTCCGCCTGCAGCAATTGGCTGTCTGTCGGTACGTAGGTCACGCCGGATTGGGCTGCCCAGGCGTCGATGCTTTCCGCGATCGCGCGCGCGAATGGTGAATTGGGACGTACGCCGCGGATGTTCATGATCAAATGGCTGATGAAGTCGCGGACTGATGCAAGTTTCAACCGTACGTAAGCCTCATAGGCAAAACCTGCGTCACGCGCCGCCTTGACGTTGGCCTGTTCGCGCCAGCCTTTGATGCGGTCGTGGGTGACAGGTCCATCATCGTCGGTGTTCATCACCTCAGCGACCAATCGAGAAATGTGCGGACGTGCACTCTCGATGATGGCTCTCAGTCGGCGCGCTCGCTCGTTGAAACGGGCAATCCGGGTAAGTTCTTCCGTTATCGGCTCGGCCAACGGGATGTCCGAGAGCGCGCCTTTCAGCGTCGAGAAAAATCCCGGCACGCCGTGGTGGATAGCTGAACCGGCTGGCGCCGGGTTTGGATCGATGTAAACGACCCGGCGATCCACCTCACGGTACGCAGGTCTGCCGCGGATCGCCGCAATTGCCTCCCGAAAGGGCCGGCTGTTCAGGACGCTGCCGTCGATGAACGGAACGGATGCCACATCCACGTTCATTTGCTGATAGTGCTCGAAATTATTCGCAATAAATTCCGAACGGCGCGGCCAGGTTGTCCCACGCGCCCGCACGAGCTGGTCGATTTCCAGGATCTGCGCCGGCGGAAAGGCGCCAGGTATTGACGACGTCGCGCGCGCTGCGAAAGCCAAGGATGGTGCGTTCGCGAGCTCGAAATCGCTTTCAACGGCACCGCTTGCCTCGCGCCGGTAGTGGAAATGCAGCACATGATGGTATTCGCGCTCATGAATGATGGGCGGATCGTGAATTTGCATGAGCTGATGGCGGCCGTAGAAATCCGTCACCGTGACGAACAGGTCGAGTCTCTGCCCGGAAGGAAGCAGGGACGATCCGCGCTCGCGCGGCGCCCCCATAGCGAGCACCGCGTCATACATCAATTCTGCCATCTTCATTCCGTCCAGCGGCGGCTTGAACCAGCGCGATCGCATGAAAAGTGAGAGCTTGGAGCGCACCTCTGGATCGCTCACGAGCCTCAGGCGCGTGAACCCGGCCGCCCAGAAAAATGGCCGAAGAAACCACTTGCTCCAGCGGCGGGCCTTTGCTTCGGGAGCGAGCAGTACGGCGACGTCGGCATTCTCGAGCCAGAGGTCGCGCAGGCCGCCCATCGGCAGATCATGACTGAGAGCCCGTGCCAGCATGGTGCTGTTGATTCCGCCGGCGGAGGCTCCTGCGACGATATCGATGACAACCCGCAGCTCGAGCGATTGGCCAATGTCGCGCAGCAGGTCAAAATAAATTTCCTCGGTATCGTATTCGGCATCGGCAGCATCGTGCCGGTCGAAGAAGCTGGAAGATGCCCGCTTTCCCCTGTCGGTAATGGCGTGAAGCGTACTGGACGCCCGCGTCAGTTTCAGAAATTCCTTGGTGATGCCGTGCATATAGACTGCGAGCGACGCGCCGCCAAAGCAGATGAGTGCGATGCGGAGTTCTTTCTCGTGCAATGTAGGTGTCCCGAACGAGCCCCTGGACTTACCCAACAATAATAGCGGGACTTGAGGTCTTTGAGAGCCTTGATCGACACGGGGTCGCAATCGCTGTGGTCGGGGCCGGGGTTAGGCTTGCAACGAGCGAAACTTGGCGCGACTTCTCTTGCCAATGGCCGTGTGGCCCTTTAGCAATCCGCGCGTACCAGTAACGGCGAGGCGTAAATGGCCACCCATAATCTGCTTCTTCTTCCCGGCGACGGTATCGGCCCAGAAGTCATGGCCGAAGTAAAACGCGTCATCGACTTCTTCAATAAAGGCGGTCCCGACAGGTTCGCGACTGAAGAGGCGCTGGTGGGCGGATGCTGTTACGACGCGCATAAAGTGGCCATCACAGATGCCACAATGGAAAAAGCCAAAGCGGCGGACGCCGTGATCTTCGGCGCGGTCGGCGGCCCGAAATGGGACAAGGTGCCCTATGACGTACGGCCCGAGGCGGGCCTGCTGCGGCTGCGCAAGGATCTCGATCTCTACGCCAATGTGCGCCCTGCGATCGTTTACCCGGCGCTTGCGGATTCCTCGTCACTCAAGCGCGAGGTCGTTGAAGGTCTCGACATCATTATTTTGCGTGAGCTGACCGGCGGCGTTTATTTCGGTGAGCCGAAGACAATCACGGATCTCGGCAACAACCAGAAACGCGCAATCGACACGCAGGTCTACGATACCTACGAGATCGAGCGGATCGGCCGCGTGGCTTTCGAGCTTGCGCGCAAGCGGCGTAACAAGGTCACCTCGATGGAAAAGCGCAATGTTATGAAGACCGGGGTGCTATGGAACGAGGTGATGACTCAGTTGCACGCGCGCGAATTCAAGGACGTTCAGCTCGAGCACATGCTGGCTGACGCCGGCGGCATGCAGCTGGTTCGGTGGCCGAAGCAATTCGACGTCATCGTCACCGATAATCTGTTCGGCGATGTGTTGTCGGACATTGCGGCGACACTTACGGGCTCGCTCGGCATGCTGCCGTCTGCTTCGCTCGGCGAGGCCGACGCTAAAACAAAGAAACGAAAAGCGCTCTACGAGCCGGTGCACGGCTCGGCGCCGGACATCGCCGGCAAGGGCATCGCCAATCCGATCGCGATGATCGCGTCGTTTGGCATGGCTCTGCGCTATTCGTTCAATCTCGGCAAGCAAGCCGATTGGATCGATCAGGCGATTTCAGCAACGCTTGCCAAGGGTCTGCGCACCGCCGACATCAAATCGGAAGGCACCAAAGTCGTTTCAACAGCGGAGATGGGATCAGCGATCCTGGCCGAACTGGAGCAACTCGCCGCGTAGGCCTGCGACTCTGAAAGGTGAAAACAAAAACGCGGCCACAGGCCGCGTTTTTCGTTTCAGTACCCGATCCAGGGATTGCTCTTGAACGGCAGTGTCCACGGTCCGGGCAGCGCTGATTGCGTGTTGTAAAGACCCGCCGACGTATTGTTGATCACGCTTCCGGCGTATTGGTTCGGATTTTCGATATAGCCTGTATTCCCGACGCGCTCGCCCGGAAACGTTTCCGTGCCCGGATCGAGATAAGACCGCTTCTGGATGATGACGCGCGTGCGGGTGCGACCGTCCTCGTCGCGGGTCACGACGATCGTCCGGTCGCGGTTGTAGGTGACAGTGCGCTTTTTCTTGGTCTGGTTTGTTTGGGCGTCCGCGGACGCAGCCAAGAAGGCCAAGGCCCCAGCGAAAGCGAGCAATCCAGCGGCGACTTTGAATTTCATGGGCTCCTCGAACCTTCGGCTCCAATGTTGCAACGCAGTCTAGCTGGCTTCTGTTTCACGGAACAGGGCCCGGCACCTAGGTATATGTCCGTAATTCCTTAAGAAAAGCGGACTGGTGGGTCTGCTGAGCTACGCTGACATGCAAAATAGCGGGTGACCTCCTTGCAGTCGGTTCGCAGTTCCGAAGTGGAGCGCGTCTTAGCCCGAGGGCTCGTCCCAAAAAATAGCGTGCAGGTGCGAATTCTACGGGAGACCAGTCGCAGCGGCACCGCCACCCGCAACTGTTGGCTCCCCGTCTAATTCGTGGAAGGATATTCCACTTGCCAACCTAAAAAGAGAACAACGGTCCTGCCAAGGGACCTAACTATACGGGGGACGATCATGACTGGGCAGACAGAACGTTCACTTGAGGAGCTCTATCGCGACGATCCGGAGCGAGCTGACGCTTTGGTGTTCGGACGTGTGACGGGGCCAAGCCGACGGGGTTTTCTCAACGGCGCTGGGCTTGCCGCGATGGGCGCCGCCGTCGGCGGTGCGATCCCGTTTGCAGCCAACATGCCGAGCGGGTTGATTCCGGCCGCCATGGCGCAGGGCGCCCCAGCGGCGCCGGCTGCGCCGGCCAAGAAGGGTCCAACCTATCTCAGCTTCCCGGGAAAGAGCGACAAGCTCGTCGTGCTCGGCGAGAAGCCGCTGGTGGCGGAAACGCCGGAAAGCTTGCTTGACGACGCGACCACGCCGAACGACAAATTCTACATCCGCAACAACGGGCAGATTCCCGACCAAGCCAAGGACGCCAACTCCTGGAAGATCACCATCGATGGCGAGGTGAACAAGAAGCTTGAGCTCACGGTTGGCGAGCTCAATTCGAAGTTCAAGCCGGTGACCAGGCGCATGGTGCTGGAATGCGGTGGCAACGGCCGCTCGTTCTTCACGCCACAGGCGCGCGGCAATCAGTGGACCAACGGCGGCGCTGGCTGTGCCGAATGGACCGGCGTGCGCGTCGCCGACGTGCTCAAGGCGGCCGGCGTGAAGTCCTCCGCAGTGTTCAGCGGCCATTACGGCGCCGACCCGCATCTGTCAGGCGATGCAAGCAAGCCGGCCCTGTCGCGCGGCGTCCCGATCAAGAAACTGATGGACGAGAACAACCTGATCGTCTGGGCGATGAACGGCCAGCCGCTGCCGAACATCCATGGTTTTCCGGTGCGCTTGGTGATTCCGGGCTGGCCGGGCTCGGTGTCGGCGAAGTGGTTCAACCGCATCTGGGTCCGCGACAAGTATCACGACGGTCCCGGCATGGGCGAAACCTCGTACCGCGTTGCCATCAAGCCCATGGTCCCGGGCGACAAGCCGGATATGAAGAACTTCAAGGATCTCGAGTTGATGCCGGTGCGCTCAATCATCACCAACCCGGCCAACGGGGCGAAGCTGGCAGCAGGTACCAAGGAAGTGAATTTGCGCGGCGCGGCCTGGGCCGGCGATTACGAGGTAAGGCAGGTGGACGTCTCTACCGACTACGGCGCCACCTGGGCCCGTGCCAAGCTCGAAAAGCCGAAGAACAAGTATGACTGGCAGCGCTGGACAGCGACTGTGAAGCTGCCGTCCGACGGCTACTACGAGATCTGGACGCGTGGCACCGATACGCGCGGCGTCGCGCAGCCGCATGTCGCCGGCCTCTGGAATCCGCAAGGCTACGGCGGCAACCCGATGCATCGCGTCGCGGTGCTGATCGGCTGAGGACTGCAGCGGCCATTGAAAAATATAAACGCCGGGCGGACTTTCCGCCCGGCGTTTCAATCCAAAAGGCATCCGGTTTCACGCCTCATGTATCGCGTCAAGACCTTGCTTTTCGCCGCCACATTTCTCGCTGCGGCAACGCTTGTCGCCTTCGCACAAGCGCAGAACTTCACGCCGCGTGATGAAAGCCCCGAGGAATTTCCTGCCGGCGCGGGCCGCGACGAAACGTTCTATGCGTGCACGGCATGTCATGGCTTCAAGCTGGTGGCGCAGCAGGGCATGAACCGCCGGCAATGGGACGACACGCTGAACTGGATGACGACGAAACACGGCATGCCTGCGCTGGAAGGCAAGGACCGTGAACTGGTACTGAACTATCTCGAGGCCACCTATCCACCACGCGCGCAGGAACGTGGCGGCTGGCAGAATCCGTTTCTCAATCGGTGATGGTCGTAAGCGCCGTGCCTGTGAGTGAAACTCACCGACCGATGCGGCGCGGCTGCGGCCGATTGGCCAGTGCTTTCCAGAGCAGATGATACTTCGGCGTGGCCGCCAGGATCGGGTCACGCTGGCCGCAAAAACTCCGGTTGCGTTCAGCTTGCGCGAACAGCACGCCCACTTTCGGCTCGCTGCCGGCGGCCAGCAGGGTCAATCGATCGAGGGCGCAGGCCAAAGTGCTCTGCTGGATGAATTCGCTGCCGCCCTGGCAGAACCAGCCCGACAATTGCAGGCGCGGGTCATCGAACGCGCGCACATAGGCCAGGCATTGGCGTGGTGTGCCTTTTGTGGCGGTGAAGAAAAAGACGGTCAGCGGTCCAAATTTGCTGGTCAGGTCCTGCTCCGCACGCCTGGGTTCGTCTGGTCCAAGTGCCGCAGCATCATCGACGATTAAGGCCTGCGGATCGGCGAAGGTGCGAATTTCCGTGCCGGGTCGATAGATCTCGACATGCAGATAAGGTGCGGTACCGTCGGCATCGCCAAGCTCGAGAATGTCCTTTCGTCCTCCGCCGTCGGCATGCCGGCGAATGGCGTAGGTCGCGGCGACCTCGGCGGCTTCGGGAATCGACAAGGCAAAGGCGGGAAAGGGCCGCTCGATCTCGATCCATTTTGACTCATGCATCGGAGTGATGGCGCCGATCGCTTTCGGCGATTTAAAAAGACGCGCAGCTGCTATGGACAACAGCGCAACCGCACACAGATATGCGAGCAGGCGCACGAAGGTGGACGGCAGTTCGTCTCGCCATGAGTGCAGGGCGGGGTGCATGCGGTCGTCTTTGACTGGGTGCCGTTGTGTTAGGCGCAGTTCTCGCCTAGAAGCGCTGCCAACCGGTTGCCCCTTACCGGAGGGCCGGTGGTAATTTATTCCGGAGCGTTAACAATGGGTTACAAGGTCGCCGTGGTGGGTGCCACCGGCAATGTCGGGCGCGAGATGCTCGACATTCTGGCCGAGCGCAATTTTCCCGCCGACGAGGTGGTCGCCGTCGCGTCGCGGCGCAGCCAGGGCGTGGAATGCTCGTTCGGCGACAAGACACTGAAAGTGAAGGCGCTCGACCATTTTGATTTTTCGGATGTCGACATCTGTCTGATGTCAGCGGGCGGCGCGGTGTCCAAGGAATGGTCGCCGAAGATTGCCGCGCAGGGCGCGGTGGTGATCGACAACTCGTCAGCCTGGCGGATGGACCCGGACGTTCCGTTGATCGTGCCGGAAGTGAATGCCGATGCGATCGCCGGCTTCACCAAGAAGAACATTATCGCCAATCCGAATTGTTCGACCGCTCAGCTTGTTGTGGCGCTGAAGCCGTTGCACGACAAGGCGAAGATCAAGCGCGTCGTGGTTGCGACCTATCAGTCGGTATCTGGCGCCGGCAAGGATGCGATGGACGAGCTGTTCTCGCAGAGCAAGGCGGTTTTCACGCTCGGCGAAGTGGAAACCAAGAAGTTTTCAAAGCGGATCGCCTTCAACGTCATCCCGCACATCGATGTGTTCATGGACGATGGATACACGAAAGAAGAGTGGAAGATGATGGTCGAGACAAAGAAGATTCTCGATCCCAAGATCAAGCTCAGTGCGACATGCGTGCGCGTGCCGGTCTTCGTCGGCCATTCAGAAGCCGTCAATATCGAGTTCGAAAATCCGATCACCGCGGACGAAGCGCGCGACATTCTGCGCAACGCGCCCGGCTGCCTCGTCATCGACAAGCGTGAGGACGGCGGCTACGTGACGCCTTATGAATGCGTGGGCGAGGATGCAACCTATATCAGCCGCATTCGTGAGGACGGCACCATCGAGAACGGCCTGCAGATGTGGGTCGTTTCCGACAATTTGCGCAAGGGCGCGGCGCTCAACGCGGTGCAGATCGCAGAGTGCCTGATCAATCGCAAGCTGATTCAGGCGAAGCGGCGCGCGGCGTAAGCGCTTTAGGTTTCCGGAACTGGGTCTTTAAGAGGCGCGCGCGGGGCTTTCCTGCGCGCGAATTTGCTGCTCCAGCTGGTGGAAATCCGCCAGCGCGGCGTGGCGTTCGTTGTAGAAACGGACGAGGCGTTGCGCCGTGGCCGTCTGCAGGCGGTCGAAGCTATGGCGCGCGTTTTCAATTGCCTGCGGGGAAAAGCGGAAGACCTTGCGGCGCAAAATGCATATCTGTTTGACGGTCGGCCATGAAAGGCCTGCGGCCTTGGCCAAAATCAGGGCAAAATCGCTGTCCGGGCGGGCGTCATTCATGACGCTCTCGACGAGCTTGATCGGGGCCCCGGACAACGCCGACAGCGCGGCGACCGTTTCCTCGAACTTCCCGTTCTTGGCGTATTCGCAGACCACCGGGTCGAGCGGAGCGCCCGAACGCCTGATGACGTCGAACTGCGCCGCCGCCTCGCGGTAGTCTCGTTTTGCCTTTGGCTGCCCGGCCGGATCCTGCCCGGTGATGTCGGTCAGCACCTTGTGCACTTCGTAGACCGCGTGCGGATTGCTCGCCGCCAGCTTTTCGAACACGACCTCGGAAGCCTTCGCGATCAACGCATTGAAGTGCTCCTGCGGGATGTCCTTGCGCATGGAGACGCAAATCGCGAGCACTTCGTCGTTGATCGACCGGTCGACCAGCTTGGTGTAGCCGGCATCCGAGATGCGCGCGCCTTCGTTGCGCGTCACCGAAAGAACGACGTCACGATTGCCGTGCGTCACCAGCACATCGCTGACTTTCTCGCTGAGCGAGGAGCGCTTCGAAATGGCAAGAAGTCGGTCCTGGCTCTTGCCACCCGCGATCGCCAGCAGATCCTCGTCAGACAATCTGTTGGACAGACTCAAGATCGGCCCCGCAACCTCAATCAATTCATCGTGCGCAAGCTTTCGCACGGTCATCGGCGGCGCGTTGGGCGCGGGGGCCAGGCGATGGGCGAGCTCGGCTCGTGCCTTGGTTTCAATCTTCTCCGCGATCCGCGATATCACGCCGTCGAACAGGTCGACATGATCATCGGAATAGTTGTCGGCGCCGGCGAGAAAAAGGTCGGTGACGCGGCGAAGGATATCCGCCTGCTTGTCGGCCGATCCCGATGCGAAGGTCCCCTCGATCTCAGCGATAATCGATCGCTCTTCAAGCACGGCTTCGGGCGTCCCGGTCATGAGAAAATCCGGCTACCTGTAGCCCGTAGGTCATTACCATCGCGTTAGGCAGAAACCGCGCATTCTCGGTAACCGTCTTTCCCGATGCGGGTCGGATTTGTAAGGGGAATCCACACGAATACGGTTAAGACGCAGGTAGGCGTCGTCAAAAGCGCGGCTGAGCAAATAGACGTCTGTGATCGTCCGCAGCGATCTGGACGAATTGTCCCGTGGCAGGGTCACGCACCGAAAGCTGTCCGGTCGCGACACCGAAATAGGCGGCGTGCAACGCCAACTGTCCGCGGCCCACCTGATTTTTTATCCATGGAAATGTCATCAGGTTTTCCAGCATTTTGACAATTGATGTCTGCTCGAGTTGCGTCAGGTATTGGCCAAGCGCGCGGTCGCCGCGCGGACCGACTTCAGCAGCCGCCGGCGCGATCAGTGCCATCCAATGGCCGATGAAATCACCCGGCGATAACGGCGCAGCCTCCTCCACGTAAGCGCGGATGCCGCCGCACTGGGCATGACCGAGCACGACGATATGTTTCACCTTGAGCGCCTGCACGGCGAACTCCAGCGCGGCGGAGACCGCTCGCTGCGCGCCGTCAGGCGTATAGGGCGGGACCAGGTTGCCGATGTTGCGCACGACGAACAATTCACCGGGCCGTGCATCGAAGATGACTTCGGGTGACACGCGCGAGTCGCAGCAGCCGATGACCATGATCTGCGGCGACTGTCCGCTTTCGGCGAGGCCGAGATAGCGGTCCTGCTCGTGCCGCAGCCGGCCGACCAGAAAGGCGCGGTAACCATCGATAAGTTGCTCGGGAAATCGCATGACCTGACGATTGAGAGAAACAGGGGCGGAACGCACACAATCACGCCGCGCTTGTCGTTGGCAACCCGCAGAGCGGAGTGGCGCACCGGATGCATGAACGATAGGATTTTGCCGAGGAGTCTGCCTGAATGACCATCCGTGCCGCGCCGTAGTGTTCTGTATATGCCCGGTTCCAACGCCCGGGCACTGGACAAGGCGAAGACGCTGCCGGCCGACGGCGTGATCTTCGACCTTGAGGATTCGGTCGCGCCCGACGCCAAGGAGGCCGCGCGCCAGCAGGTCGTCGACGCCGTCAAGGCGGGTGGTTTCGGCGCTCGAGAAGTCTTTATCCGGATCAACGGCGTCGATACGCCATGGCATGCCGACGATCTTTCGGCCGCCGCGCATGCCGCCCCCGACGTCATTCTGGTGCCCAAGGTATCGAATTCCGACACGCTGGAGCTGATCGGCCGCCGGATGCTCGATATGGGAACCGACCACAAGACCCGGATCTGGGCGATGATCGAAACGCCGCTTGCAATTTTCAATATTCTGTCGATCGCAGCGGCGGCGCGTGACTCCGAGACCCGTCTCGCTGGCTTCGTGATGGGAACGAACGACCTTGCCAAGGACACACGCGCACGTCTTGTGCCGGGCAGGGCGCCGATGCTGGCGTGGCTTTCGATGTGCGTCGCCGCCGCGCGCATCCATGGCATCGATATCCTGGACGGTGTCTACAATGACATCGGCAATGCCGATGGTTTTGCGAAGGAATGCGCGCAGGGCCTGGAGCTCGGCTTCGACGGCAAGACGCTGATACACCCGAGCCAGATCGAGCCTTGCAATACGGCATTTTCACCGTCGCCGGCTGACGTCGAGCAGGCGCGCAAGATGATCGCGGCGTTCGATCTGCCCGAAAACAAAGGCAAGGGCGTGGTCTCGATCGACGGCCGTATGGTCGAGCGGCTGCACGCTGACATGGCGCGGCGCACGGTCGCGATCGCGGAGGCGATTTCCGCGCGGGCCTAAGGCCCCCACTGAGGCAATTGTTTGATGGCGGAAAATGTCACAGAATGTGTCATGATTTACCATTGGCGCACGATTGCGGTATCGCTCGCGGCCCTCTTGTCCGCGCTGCCGCTCGGCATTGCCGGGGCCGAGCCGACCGTTAGCCCGGCGAAATCAGACGCGGCGAGCTGCATCCGTCCCGGCTTTCGCGTCGTGCTTGACGTCGGCCATACCGCGAAGTCGCCTGGCGCCAAGAGCGCGCGCGGTTCTGACGAATATGATTTCAATCTGCGGCTCGCCAAGCAGATCGATCAGGCTCTTCTCGAAGCGGGTTTTGCCAAGACAGTCCTCATGGTGACCGACGGGCGGGCAAATCGAAGCCTGTACGCCCGTGTGGCACGCGCCAACGACCTATCGGCGAACCTGCTGCTGTCCATCCACCACGACTCAGTGCCTGATAAGTTTCTGGAAAAGTGGGACTACAACGGAAAGCGGAAAACGTTCAGCGACCGGTTCAAAGGCCATTCGATTTTCGTCTCCGACGACAATATCGATCCGAAAGACAGCCTTTTGTTCGGGAGCATACTCGGCCAGCAGTTGAAGGCGCGCGGCTTGCAATACACGCCGCACTATACCGAGAGCTTTATGGGCCGGTGGAAGCGTGTACTCCTGGACGCTATTGCCGGCGTCTACCGTTACGACACGCTGTTCGTGCTGAAGAAGACGCAGATGCCCGCCGTACTCCTCGAAGCCGGCTCGATCGCGAACCGCGACGAGGAATTGGAAATGGCCTCGCCGGAGCGGCAGCAGCTGATCAGTGCGGCAGTGGTGGATGCCGTCGACAGCTTCTGCGCGGCGCAATCAAACAAGCCTGCGCTGCAAATTGCGAAACGCTCGAAAGCCAGGCATGTGCTATCGGCGCATTCGCACCGGCGGGCGCGCGAGCGTACTGCCAATGCTACGCCGCCAACGCCGGTCTCGCACTCAATCCTCGATATGCATTAGCGCGTCGCTACGCGGGGTCAGCCTGCGCGACGCCAGGTCCGGCAGCGCGGCTTCTTGGGGATCAGCAGTGGTTGTTTACGGTTTTCAGCCTTGCGTAAGTCGTCCAGTTTAGAACATTTTTAAAAAGCAGTTTTATTTTGACTTAGCGCAATGCGCCGGTTAGCGAATACCCAAATTTGGGTGTCCGATGATCGTTTGCTCCTGCAATGTTTTGAGCGACCATGAAGTACGAAGCGCTGCAAGCAATGCAGCGCTTCGGTCCACCAGCCATGTCTATGGCTGCCTCGGCTGCAGCGCCCAATGCGGCCGCTGCGCCCGCACAATCCGCAAGATCATCGACGAAACGCTCAATGGTGCAAAGGTCGGTTGCCCGGTTGGCTGTGCCTGCGCGATGCACGCCGCGGACCCGATCTAAGCCCGCTCATACAATCCCCGTTGCGGCCAAATGCGCTGCCGGCACTGGCAGCGTGCGTCATGATTTTTTGCTACTGTCCGGGCATGAGGGTTGGCGCTTATTGCGGGCGCCATGACAGGAGCGAGTTATGAAGGGTGACGCGAAAGTCGTCGAGTTTCTCAACAAAGCGCTTCGGCACGAGCTGACGGCGGTCAATCAATATTGGCTGCATTACCGGCTGCTCGATAACTGGGGCTACAAGGACCTGGCGAAGCAATGGCGCAAGGAATGGATCGAGGAAATGGAGCACGCCGACAAGCTGGTCGAACGCATTATTTTTCTCGACGGGTTTCCGAACATGCAGGTGCTCGACCCTTTGCATATCGGGCAGAACGTGAAGGAAGTGCTGGACTGCGACCTGGCTGCCGAGATGTCGGCCCGCGCGCTTTATCAGGAGGCGGCCACGCATTGCCACGGCGTGCGGGATTACGTGACGCGCGATCTCTTCGAGAAGCTGATGTCTGACGAAGAGCATCACATCGACTTCCTCGAAACCCAGCTCGATCTCGTCGCCAAGCTTGGCGTCGAGCTGTACGCGCAGCATCACATCGGCGAAATGGGCGAAGAAGGCGGGGATTGAACCGGACAGCGGGTTTTGGGAACGCAACATGCGGCGTCACTATTTTCTGACCCCCATTGCACTATTGTTTTTCCATTCGCTCGCCTTCGCCGACAATATGGCGCCAACCGGAACGTTGCGGGCGGCGTATCTCTCCAGCAATCCGGCACAGGCTGTGCGCGATCCCATCACCGGTGAAATTCGCGGTGCATCCGCCGATCTCGCGCGCGAGCTGGCACGGCGGCGCCACTTACCGGTTGCACTTGTGCCGTTACCAAATCCCGCGACGGTGATTGAGGCCGTCGCCAAGGGTGAGGCCGACATCGGATTTGTGGCATATGCCCCGGAACGGGTCGGGACGGTCGAGTTCTCGCAAATCTACATGCTGGTGCAGCAGTCGTTCGTCGTTCCGGACAATTCCCGCATCCGCAGCGTCGCCGATATCGACGTACAAGGACTGCGCATTGCCGGAGGCAAGGGAGATTCGATCACGCTCTATCTCGCACGCAATTTGAAACATGCGACCCTTGTTGAGACAGACAACACGCCAGCCGATGCAAAGCGTAAGCTGCTGGCAGGTGAGATCGATGCGTATGGGGCCAACCGTCAGCGCCTCACCAATTTGCTGAGGGAGATGCCGGGCTATCGTCTGCTGCCAGACAGCCTGTTCGGCGTAACGCAAGCGATCATCGTGGCGAAGGGAAAGCCGAAAGTCCTCATGGATATTAACGCCTTCATCGACGATGTTCGTGCATCCGGATTTTTACAGGACGCTGTCGCAAGAAGTGGTGTCATTGGCCTTGAGGTGGCGCCAGCCGGTACCACGTTGCAGCGGTAGTCACGCCCAGGGGCGTGCCGCGCCGGCTTTCTTCTCGTAGCTTTCGATCTTGCTCTGCTTCTGTTGAGTGAGGCCGATATCGTCGAGGCCGTTGAGCAGGCAATGCTTGCGATGCGGGTCGATGTCGAAATGAACCACGCCGCCGTCAGGGCCGCGGATTTCCTGCTTCTCGAGGTCGACCGTCAGCGTCGCGTTGGCGCCACGCTCGGCGTCGTCGAAAAGTTTTTCAAGATCTTCCGGGGACACCCGGATCGGCAGCACGCCGTTCTTGAAGCAATTGTTGTAGAAGATGTCGCCAAACGAGGTCGAGATAACGCAGCGGATGCCGAAATCCATCAGCGCCCACGGCGCGTGCTCGCGCGAAGAGCCACAGCCGAAGTTGTCGCCGGCAACAAGGATCTTGGCCTTGCGATAAGCCGGCTTGTTCAGCACGAATTCCGGATTCTCGCTGCCGTCGTCCTTATAGCGGCGTTCGGAGAACAGGCCCTTGCCGAGACCGGTGCGCTTGATGGTCTTCAGATACTGCTTCGGAATCACCATGTCGGTGTCGACATTGATGATGCGCAGCGGGGCGGCAACGCCCTCGAGTCTGGTGAACTTTTCCATGGCTCCTAAACTTCCGGCCGCTGCCGTTTCATGGGCCTTTTCATAAAACACCCGCCGGGCCGGTCAAGAGCGGCGGCAGGTCATCAGATATGCATTTCGGCTTATCTGGTCAGACCGCCGCATGTTCGAGCTTAAACTTCGATTCCCGAACGACGTTGCAGACCTGGACGCTATATTCTGAATAGTAAATTTCACGTGCCTTTTTCTGGGCGGCCCGGTGCTCGGGGTTCATGCGCCAGGCACGCATCCCCTCTTCGTGCTCGAATTCGACAATGGTAACCCGCTCGCCGTCTTCGGCAAAAAAACCTTTATGAGAAATGTAGCCGGGCATCGTCTTCGCCAGTTCGACCATGCGGTCGACAAGGGCGATGTATTCCTCGCGCGCGCCGGGGCGCAGGCGGGAACGAAAGACAGTCACGATCATGACGAATCTCCCTGTCGTGTAATGTTCGCGCAGCCGGGCACGCTCGACCAATTCCAATTGTGAATGATCATCATCATAGTTTGGGATCGATGCCAGTCTATTCGACGCTTGCCTCGATTGCTTCCATATCCTCGTCCGACAGCCCGAAATGGTGCCCGATCTCATGCACCAGGACATGGGTCACGATTTCTCCCAACGTGTCCTCGTGCTCGGCCCAATAGTCGAGGATCGGCCGGCGATACAGCCAGATCATGTTGGGCATGAGCTCCGGGGTCGCATCCGACTGGAATGGCAGTCCGACGCCCTGGAACAGGCCAAGCAGATCGAACTCGCTCTCGGCACGCATGCTCTCGAGAACCTCGTCAGTCGGAAAATCCTCAACACGGATGACGAGGTTCTCACAGAGATTGCGGAAGTGCTCCGGAAGACGCGCGTACGCCTCCGACGCAAGGCCCTCGATATCCGACATCGACGGCGCCGCCGATCCGCGCCAATCGTGGAATTGGCCAGTCATGGCAATGTTGTAGGCGAGGTTTGCATGCGGTCCAAGCGGTTGACGGCGAGCCCCCGGATGCGCAACGGTTGGCGACCCTGACACGAGGCGCAAGCAGTCGATGTCGAACTTTGCTATACGGCTGGCCTTGATCGGCTTGATACTTGTTTTCGGCGCCAGCGGAGGGATACCGGCGTCGGCCGGACCATCCGCTTGCAATAACGAAACCTCGGCGAACTGTCCGGCTGAATTCGCGGCGCAGAAAAAACGCCCGCGCGTCACAATCTATCCGCGCCGCGTCTACCCCGGGCCGAATGCCAAGCGGCAATGCCGCTCGTGGCTTGCGCAAGAATACCGCGTCAGCGGCCCGGTGATCGTGCCGCAAATGCGCTGCTGGTGGGAATAGAGGCCGGCGCGGCGGTGGTATAGAGTTGGCTTGGCGAAGGGGCGAGGCGGCACCGGAGGTGCAGCGATGTCTAGGCTGACACGATTTTTCGCAAGCGCAGTTCTGATTTTCAGTTTCCTAGCGTTCATGCCTGGCAGCGCAGACGCGCGGTGGCGATGGAGGATACTGGCGCGGCGGCTGGGGTTGGGGTCCCGCTTTCGGGCTTGGACTTGGGCTCGGCTATGGTTGGGGCTGGGGTTATCCCTACGCGTACTACCCGGGACCATATTACTACGCGACCCCTTCCTCCGGCGGCCGGCCTGCGGCTGGGCGCGCGTGCGCGTGTGGCGCAACGGACACTGGGCATACCGCCGGGCGTGGCGCTGCTGGTAAGAAAAAGCCCGCCAGGCAGGCGGGCTTTTTCCGTCTCACTCTGAAACATGCGCTGCTACTTCCACTCGCGCACGTCGACGAAATGACCGGCAATCGCGGCCGCTGCCGCCATTGCCGGCGACACGAGATGCGTGCGGCCCTTGTAGCCCTGACGCCCTTCAAAATTGCGGTTCGACGTCGATGCGCAGCGCTCGCCCGGCTGCAACTTGTCGGGGTTCATCGCAAGGCACATCGAGCAGCCCGGCTCGCGCCACTCGAAACCAGCGGCTTTGAAAATCTTGTCGAGGCCTTCCGCTTCCGCCTGCATCTTCACGAGGCCGGAGCCGGGAACGATCATCGCATTGACGTTGGCATTGACCGTCTTGCCTTCGACCACGCGCGCCACAGCGCGCAGGTCCTCGATACGCGCATTGGTGCATGAGCCGATGAACACGCGGTCAAGCTTGAGGTCGGTCATCTTCTCACCGCCCCTGAGACCCATGTATTCGAGCGAGCGTTCGGCCGCGATGCGTTTCTTTTCGTCGGTAATTTCCGACGGCACCGGCACTTTGCCGGTGATCGACGTCACCTGCTCAGGGCTGGTGCCCCAGGTGACCAGCGGCGGCAGTTTCGCCGCATCGAGACGGATCTCGCGATCGAAATGCGCGCCGTCGTCGGAGCGCAGGGTTTCCCAGTAGCGCATGGCCTCGTCCCAGGCCTTGCCTTTCGGTGCCTTCGGCTTGTCCTTGAGATAGGTGTAGGCCTTCTCGTCCGGCGCGATGAAGCCGGCCTTGGCGCCGCCTTCGACCGACATGTTGCAGATCGTCATGCGGCCTTCGATGGATGTCGCGCGGATTGCTTCGCCGGCATATTCCAGTGCATAGCCCGTGCCGCCGGCGGTGCCGATCTCACCGATGATCGCAAGGATGATGTCCTTGGCGGTGACGCCGGGCGGCAGTTTGCCGTCGACTACCGCGCGCATGTTCTTCGATTTTTTCTGGATCAACGTCTGCGTCGCGAGCACATGCTCGACCTCGGACGTGCCAATGCCGTAGGCGAGTGCGCCGAAGGCACCGTGCGTCGCAGTGTGGCTGTCGCCGCACACGATCGTGGTACCGGGCAGCGTAAAGCCCTGCTCGGGCCCGATGATGTGGACGATACCCTGGCGCTTGTCGAACTCGTTGAAATACTCGATGCCGAAATCCTTGGCGTTCTTCGCGAGCGCGGCGATCTGCTCGGCGCTTTCCGGATCCGGATTGGGCTTGCTGCGATCGGTGGTCGGAACGTTGTGGTCGACGACGGCCAATGTTTTGTCGGGCGCATGCACCTTGCGGCCGGCGGCGCGCAGGCCTTCGAAGGCTTGCGGCGAGGTAACCTCATGCACGAGATGGCGATCGACGTAAATGAGACACGTTCCATCCGGCTGCTCGTCAACCAGATGATCTTCCCAGATTTTGTCGTAGAGCGTTCGTGGTTTCATGGCGTCAACTTTGCTCAGAGAGAGTGGATAGCGGCTTGCACGCGTCGCATGCGGACGCGGTTAAAGGTCTGCTTGCACCGCTGCCGTCAGCCGGCCGAAAAACCGCCACGGCAATCGCGCGTGGTCGACCAGGACAATCCGCTGAGCTTTGGAAACCATGTCGGTTATATAGCCAATCATCCTGCCGCCGACAACGAATGGCGGGCAAAGAAAAAGGGCCGCCGTAGCGGCCCTTTCACCCCGAATAGCCGGAATATTACTCGCTGGCCGCAGCCTCGGCGCCTTCCGCGCCGCCGGCACCCTGGGCCTCGGAGATGCGCGCCTTCTTGCCGCGCAGTCCGCGCAGATAATAGAGCTTGGCGCGGCGGACTTTGCCGCGGCGGACCAGCTCGATCGAGTCGATCATCGGTGAATAGAGCGGGAACACGCGCTCGACGCCCTCGCCGTACGAAATCTTGCGCACGGTGAAGTTCTCGTTGATGCCGCGGCCCGAGCGGCCAATGCAGACGCCTTCGTAAGCCTGCACGCGCGTCTTGTCGCCTTCGACAACCTTGACGTTAACCAACACCGTGTCGCCCGGCTGGAAGTCGGGAATGGTCTTGCCGGCCGAGAGCTTCTCGACCTGCTCCTTATCGAGCTGCTGAATGATGTCCATTGCGAATTCTCCGTCGGCAGCGCCAGCAACCGGCGCGCGGTCTTTGTCTGGTCTGAATGGGTTGGCGAGCTTGTATTACAAAGCTTTCGGCTTGTCACCCTTTGGATTCGGCCGTTTTTTCGGCGCTTTGCGGACCTGGTATGCCGACCAAAGGTCGGGGCGGCGTTCCGCGGTGAGCCGCTCCGCCTCCGCTTGCCGCCACGCTTTGACCTTGGCGTGGTCCCCGGAGCTGAGCACCTCGGGGATCGGCTCGCCCTCAAAAACCGGCGGCCGGGTGTACTGAGGGTATTCGAGCAGCCCGTCAGCGAAACTTTCCTCGGCGGCGGAGGCTTCCTTGCCCATGACGCCGGGCAGCAGGCGCACGCAGGCATCCAGCAGCGCAAGCGCCGCGATTTCGCCGCCGGACAAAATGAAATCGCCAAGGGATACTTCCTCGAGGCCGCGCGCCTTGATCAGGCGCTCGTCGACGCCTTCAAAGCGTGCGCACACAATGACAACTCCCAGCCCGTGCGCGAGCTTTGCGGCACGGCTTTGCCGGAGCGGCAGGCCGCGCGGACTCATCAGCAGACGAGGGCGCGTGTCATGCGGGAGGCCGTCGAGTGCGTGCGCGAGCACATCGGCCTTCATCACCATGCCGGGCCCGCCGCCGGCGGGGCTGTCGTCGACGGTGCGATGTTTGTCGGTCGCATGCGCGCGAATGTCGACCGTGTCGAGCGACCAGATGCCGGACGTCATTGCCTTGCCCGCCAGGCTCTGCGCCAGCGGTCCCGGGAACATCTCCGGAAAGATGGTCAATACGCTTGCCCGCCACATGCTCATTCGTCCCGCACCTCGACCTCAATCGGTTGCACAAGCACGATCTGCTTTGCCTCAAGATCCACACGTGGAACCGTTGCGTCGTTGAACGGCAGCATCAAGGGCTCGCCACTGCCCACCGGCATGATTTCGATGATGTCGCCGGCGCCGAAATTATGCAGCGCGTGCACCGTTCCGATCTGAACACCCTCCGGTGTAACGACATCAAGACCGATCAGGTCGGCGTGATAGTAGGTATCCTGCTCGTCGATCTTGGGCAGCCGTGCGCGCGGAATATAAAGCTCGAGATTGCGCAATCGTTCAGCTGCGTCGCGGTCACTGACCCCCGCAATGCGCGCGACGAAGTGGTCCTTGGCCGGACGCATGGCCTCGATCTCGAAGCGCCGCTTGCCGTCTTCAGTTTCCAGCGGACCGTAGGTTGCAACTGCCGCCGGATCTTCCGTGAACGACCAGAGCTTCACCTCGCCGCGCACGCCGTGCGCGGCACCGATGCGGGCAACGCAAATTCGTTCGGCCACGGCGCGAGCGGGCGAGCCTTAGCTCGCCGCCGGAGCCGGCGCGGCTTCGGCCGGCTTGTCTGCCTTTGCCGGTTTCTCCGCCGCCTTCTCCGCAGGCTTGCCGCCTTCGGCTGCGGGCGCACCACCGGCAGCTTTTGCTGCTTCCTCTTCCTTCGCCTTGCGCTCCTTGCGCGGGATCGCCTTCTCCGGATTGTTGCGCTTTGGCCGTTTCATGATCCCGGCGGCGTCGAGGAAGCGCATCACGCGATCGGACGGCTGCGCGCCCTTCTTCATCCAAGCCTGGACTTTTTCGAGGTCGAGCTTGAGCCGCTCGGTCTTTTCTTTCGGCAGCAACGGATTGAAATAGCCGAGCCGCTCGATGAAGCGGCCGTCGCGCGGCGCACGATTGTCGGCGACGACGACGTGATAAACCGGCCGTTTCTTCGTGCCGGCGCGGGCGAGACGAATAACGAGAGACATCCTTTAGTCCTTTCTCATTCTACTGATCGACAATCACTTCTTCTTCCCAAGGCCGGGCGGCAAACCGCCCGGTAATCCGGGAAACTTTCCGCCCAGGCCCGGCAGGCCGGGTAGTCCGGGCATATTCGGAGGAAGCTTCGGCATGGTCGGCGGCAAAGAACCACCACTGCCGGAAGCGGCAGTTGACCGCCGGGCATGTTCTTCGCCATTTCCGCCATCTGCTCGGGTGACGGCATGCCGGAGCCGAAACCCATGGCCTGCGCCAAGCCGGCAAGCGGGCCGCGCTTGGCGCCGCCCATCATCTTCATCATGTCCGACATGCCGCGATGCATCTTCAGCAATTTGTTGATCGCTTCCGGCGTCGTGCCGGAGCCGGCGGCAATACGCTTCTTGCGGCTGGCCTTGAGCAAATCCGGGTTGCGGCGCTCCTTCGGGGTCATCGAGTCGATGATCGCGATCTGACGTTTGACGACATTGTCATCGAGATTGGCGGCAGCGAGCTGGTTCTTCATCTTGGCGACGCCCGGCAGCATGCCCATCAGGCCGCTAAGTCCACCCATGGACTGCATCTGCGTGAGCTGCTCGCGCAAGTCGGCGAGATCGAAGGCGCCCTTGCGCATCTTCTCGGCCGCGCGCATGGCTTTTTCGGCGTCGATATTGGCGGCGGCCTTCTCCACCAGCGCGACGATGTCGCCCATGCCGAGAATACGGCCGGCGATGCGGGCCGGATCGAAATCTTCAAGCGCATCCAGCTTCTCGCCGGTGCCGATCAACTTGATCGGTTTCCCTGTGACCGCGCGCATTGAAAGCGCAGCACCGCCACGCCCGTCGCCGTCGACACGGGTGAGCACGATGCCGGAAAGGCCGACGCGCTCGTCGAAGGAGCGCGCCAGGTTGACCGCATCCTGGCCGGTGAGGGCATCGGCGACGAGCAGCACCTCGTGCGGATTGACCGCGCGTTTGACCTCCGCCGCCTCGCTCATCATCGCGTCGTCGAGCGTGGTGCGGCCTGCGGTGTCGAGCATCACGACGTCGTAACCGCCGAGCCGGGCCGCTTCGATGGCGCGGCGTGCGATCTGCGGCGGCGTCTGACCCTCGACAATCGGCAAAGTGTCGATCTGCGCGTCGCGCCCGAGCACGGCAAGTTGCTCCATCGCTGCCGGACGGCGCACGTCGAGCGAGGCCATCAGCACCTTGCGGCGTTGCCGGTCGGTGAGCCGTTTTGCAAGCTTGGCGGTCGTCGTGGTTTTGCCGGAACCCTGCAGGCCCACCATCATGATAGCGACCGGCGGTGCGGCGTTTAGATCGATGCCGGTGTTCGCACCCTTGGCTGCCGGCGCCGAGCGTCGCGACAAGCTGGTCGTGCACGATCTTCACGACCATCTGGCCGGGCGTCACCGACTTCATCACTTCGACGCCGACGGCCTCTTTCTTGACGCCATCAACGAACGCGCGCGCCACGTCGAGCGCGACGTCCGCCTCGAGCAGCGCACGGCGCACCTCGCGTAATGCGGCGTCGACGTCGGCTTCGCTGAGCGCGCCGCGACGGGTGAGGCGGTCGAGGATGCCGCCGAGTTTTTCCGACAACGAGTTCGAACATCAGTCTACAAGCACCTTTGCGCCCGAGGGCGCATCGCGCTGTCGGGCGGTGGCCTCCGGCCTCTCAATGGACCGGGCGGCGGATTGGAATTTCACGTCTCTATCGAGAGCGGCGGGAACCTAGGTTCGCGATGTGGCCGAGTCAAGGCAGGGCGGATTTACGGCCCTAATTCATAGCTAACGGTTACGACGGCCCTCAGCGTCTGCTCGCCAGGGGCAACGGGAACCGCGCCGGCGCGCATGGCCTGCATCGGCCGTGGCGGCGGGGAAGAGCCTTCTTCCGTGATCGAAACGACGCGGCCAAGCTTGGCCCCTGCGGCCTTGGCGTAAAGCTCGGCCTTCCGGCGCGCATCCGCGATCGCGTCATCGCGCGCCTGGTCGAGCAGCTTCGACTGCTCCGAGACCACGAACTCGATGCCCGACATCTCGTTGGCGCCGGCGCCGATCGCGCGGTCGAGGACGGTCGGCAGCTTGTCGATATCGCGAATCCGGACTGTCACCTGGTTGGTGGCCTGGAAGCCGGTGAGCCTCGCGGTGCCGCTTTTGTTCGGATCGTATTGCGGCTGCAGCGACAGCCGCGAGGTCTGGATGTCGCGGTCCGCGATGCCGGCATCCTTGATTGCCGCGAGCACGGCGGTCATCTGCTTTGCGTTGACTTCGCCTGCCTCGCGCGCGGTCTTGTCCTGACTGGTTACGCCAATGCGGATCATCGCGGTATCCGGCGCGACCGCAACCGTCGCTTCGCCGGTCACTGTCACAAGTTTTTCCGCCGCATGCGCCTGACCAAGCCCAAGTGCGCACGCGAACAAAATGAATGCAAAGCGCCTTATCATCATCATTTCACCGGAACGAACACATTCACCACCAGCTTGTCAGGATCGCTCTTCACCGGATCGGTGGCGTACTCCTCGATGAAGAGGTCTTTCGCTTCCAGTTGCTTGTCGTCGAGATAGTTCGTGATCGCCTCGTAGGTCGTATCCATGGCGTCGTACGAGCCACGATGAACAAATTTGTAGGCCTTGCCGGAAGGGGCGGGACCGACCGCGATATCGCCCTTCGGGGGATCCTTCGGCGACTCTGCGATCGGCAGCGCGGCCTGGTACGAAAAACCGGTGTCGTCAGTCTGGGTGTAGACCGTGAAGGACGGGCCGGTTGGTTTGATGTTCTGCTTGTCGAGATATTCGTGCAGCGATTTGAACGCATCAATCAACGTGTCGAAGGCATTGTCCCATTTGCTGTGGCCCTTGAGATAGACCATCGTTCGTTCGGGCAATGTCACCTGTTCTCCAAAGGCATCGCCTGGTTCCAGCGGCGACGGAGAAGCCGGTCCAATCAGGAGCCGGCATCGGATCGCTGGCACCAGGCTTGGGCGCGGAATTCTGCGCAGTGGCCACGTCGGCTGTGAACGGCAATGCAAGGACGGCAAGCGTCAAAACAAGCTGGAAGGGCGACATCACGGCTCTCCGTCGTTCGCGGCGGTCCGGCGATTCGCCAGCATTGGTGCACATTCTAGCATGGCCTCTGGCCAATCCTCGTTCATTCGCCATATAAACCGGGCAAAACGCGGGCAAAGCATGATATGGGCGCACTCGCCAATCAGTCCTTCGTGAAGATGAACGGCGTCGGCAACGAAATCGTCGTCGTCGATCTGCGCGCGCGCGGCGGCAAAATAGAGGCGGACGAAGCCCGCGCGGCGGCGCGGCCTGGCGGCGCACCTTATGATCAACTGATGGCGCTCTATGCCCCGCGCACGCCGGGTACCGACGCCTTCATTCGCATCTATAACAATGATGGCTCGGAAGCGGGTGCCTGCGGAAACGGCATGCGCTGCGTCGCCGATCTCGTGGCCAAGGAGAGCGGCAAGGACATCCTCACTTTTGAAACGACCGCCGGCATTCTCATTTGCTGGAAGGGCGCCGATGGCATGTTCACCGTGGACATGGGGCCGCCGCGCTTCAAATGGAACGAGATTCCACTTGCAGAGGAATTCCGCGACACGCGCGCCATCGAATTGCAGATAGGCCCAATCGACAAACCGGTGCTCCATTCACCGTCCGTGGTGAGCATGGGCAACCCGCATGCGATCTTCTGGGTCGACGACGTTAATGCGCACGATCTCGCACGCTTCGGGCCGCTGCTCGAAAATCATCCGATCTTTCCCGAGCGCGCCAACATAACGCTGGCGCAGATCGTTGCGCGCGATCACATCATTATCCGCACATGGGAACGTGGCGCCGGCCTCACCAAGGCCTGTGGCTCGGCCGCTTGCGCTGCCGCGGTTGCTGCTGCCCGGCTCAAGCGTACTGGGCGAAAGGTGAAGGTCACTTTGCCCGGCGGTGAGCTGACGATCGATTGGCGCGAAAAGGACGATCACGTGCTGATGACAGGCCCGGTGCAATTTGAGTTCGAGGGTCGTTTCGACCCGGCGCTCTTCACCAAGGCGAGTGTGTCGTGAGCGTCGACGTCGTCACATTCGGCTGCCGGCTGAACACCTACGAGTTGGAGGCAATCCGGCGCGAGGCAGCTGCAGCAGGTGTTGACGATGCGGTTATCGTCAATACCTGCGCTGTCACCGCGGAAGCAGTACGGCAGGCGAGGCAGACAATCCGCCGCCTCAAGCGCGAGCGGCCGCACCAGCGCATTGTCGTGACTGGCTGTGCTGCCCAGACGGAGGCCGGAAATTTCGCCGCCATGGCGGAAGTCGATCGTGTCGTCGGCAACGAGGAAAAATTCGACGCCCGGACCTGGAGCTCGACCGAGAAGATCGCCGTGTCCGACATCATGGCCGTCAAGACGATGCGTCCTCACACGATCGACAGCATCGAAGGCAGGTCGCGCGCATTCGTTCAGGTGCAGAACGGGTGCGATCACCGGTGCACGTTCTGCATTATTCCGTATGGCCGCGGCAATTCGCGCTCGCTCTTTGTCGACGACGTCGTTGCCCAGGTGCGGCGCCTCGCCGGCAACGGCTATCGCGAAGTCGTGCTTACGGGCGTCGATATCACGAGCTATGGAGCGGACCTGCCCGGCACGCCGCGGCTGGGTACGCTGGTCAAGCGCATTCTCAAGGACGTGCCGGACCTGGACCGCCTCCGCCTGTCGTCGATCGATTCGGTGGAAGCCGATTCCGATCTGCTTGATGCGCTTGCCAACGAGCCCCGGTTGATGCCGCATCTGCATCTGTCGCTGCAGTCCGGCGACGATCTCATTCTCAAGCGCATGAAGCGGCGGCACGCGCGCCGCGATGCAATTGCTTTCTGCGAACGCGTGCGCCAATTGCGGCCTGACGTCGTTTTCGGCGCCGACATTATCGCCGGATTCCCGACCGAGACCGAAGCCATGTTCGCCCGCTCGCTCGATCTGGTCGATGAATGTGGATTAACCCAGCTCCATGTCTTTCCATTTTCGCCGCGCCCCGGCACGCCCGCGGCGCGCATGCCGCAGGTCGACCGCGCCGTCGTCAAAGAGCGCGCGCGGCGGTTGCGCGAGAAAGGCGAGATAGCGCTCAGGGCGTATCTCGATAGCGAGATTGGCACTCGCCGCCGCGTTCTCGTCGAGTCACGCGCGATCGGGCGCACTGAGCAGTTCATGCCGGTGCGGCTTGCCGCACCGGTGGAGCCCGGTGTTATTCTCGATCTTGCAATTGAGGCGCATGACGGGCGGCAGCTCCTGGCCGCCTAAGGGGGATTAACGATGGCCTACCGCGATCATCTGATCACGACGATGGAGCAGCTCCAGACGATTTACGGCGAGAAGGTGCCCACTTCAGTCGTCAAGGAGATCGATTACGTCAGTGACGCCTACCGCAAGCTAATCGAGGCTGCGCCGTTCCTGGCAGTGGCGACCAGCGGGCCCGAAGGCCTCGATTGTTCGCCCAAGGGCGATCCGGCCGGCTTTGTACGTATTCTCGACGACAAGACGCTCGCCATTCCCGACCGGCCCGGCAACAACCGCATTGATGGCTTTCGCAATATCATACGCGATCCGCGCATCGCGCTGCTTTTTCTGATCCCCGGTGTGGGTGAAACCTTGCGCGTGAACGGCCGCGCTTCGATCTCCATCGATCCTGAGCTGATGCAAAGTTTTGCGGTCAACGGCAAGCTGCCGCGCTGCGTACTCATCGTTCACATTGAGACGATCTATTTCCATTGCGCGAAGGCGATCGTACGCTCGAAGCTCTGGGACGAAGCCACCAAGATCGATCGCAAGAGCCTGCCGTCGACCGGCACCATCATTGCCGAGCTCAGCAAAGGTAAGCTTGGCGGCGAAACCTACGACCGTGAGGCGCCGGAGCGCATCAAGGCGCAGCTCTATTGAGCTTCTCCGGTCCACCCGCAGGCCTTCAACATCTCGCGCATATGTTCTGGCACCGGCGCCGTCACTTTAATTGCCGGCTTGTTCTTTGAAATCGGTACCGTCACCTCGCGCGAGTGTAGATGAAGAGCCGGCCCGCCAGTACGCGGCGCTTTCCCATAGATATTGTCGCCGACGATCGGCCATCCCATTTCCGCGCAATGCACGCGCAACTGGTGAGTGCGACCAGTGACCGGCTCCAGCGCGAGCCAGGTGAAACCCGAACCGCGACCCAGGACTGTCCACGTGCTGGTCGACGGCAATCCACTCTCGTCGGCCTTCATCCACCAGCCGCGCGCCTCGTCGCGCTTGGAAAGCGGAATATCGATGCGTCCTTCTGCGGCCTCCGGCCCGCCTTCGACCACGGCCCAATAGCATTTGCCGACCTTGCCCTGCTTGAACAGCTTGCCCAGCAGCGCCAGGGCCTTTCGGTGGCGTCCGAGCACCAGGCACCCGGTCGTGTCCCGGTCAAGGCGGTGTGCCAATGCGGGCGCACGCGGCAGGCCGAACCGTAGCGCGTCGAAATAGTCCTCGAAGGCATCGCCGCCTTTCGGCCCGCGATGCACGGGCAGTCCCGCCGGCTTGTCGACCACCAGCATCAGCCCGTCGCGGTAGAGCAGGCGGGCGAGCATCTCTTCCGGTGTCATGCCGAAACGGCTATCACGAGCGCCACATGAACGACAGCACACAGACTGAAGGCTGGTGGACGCGCCTGAGCGGCGGGCTCAAGCGGACCTCTTCGTCGCTTGGCTCCTCGATAACGGCTCTGGTGACCAACCGTCCGCTCGATTCCGAGACCCTCGACGCTCTGGAGGATGAGCTGGTTCGCGCCGATCTCGGCCAGGACCTTGCCGCCCGCATCGTCGACGCGTTGCGTGAAGGACGTTATCCGCAGGGAATTTCGCCCGAGGAGGTCAAGGCGGTCCTCGCCGGCGAGATCGAGAAGGCGCTGACGCCGGTCGCAAAGCCGTTGGAATTTACGGCGCGGCCATTCGTCATACTGGTCGCCGGCGTCAATGGTTCGGGCAAGACAACGACGATCGGCAAGCTTGCCGCGCGCTTCCGTGCTGAAGGCAAGACGGTGATGCTGGTCGCCGGCGATACCTTTCGCGCCGCCGCTATTGATCAGCTGAAAATTTGGGGCGATCGCACAGGGGCGATAGTGATCGCGCGCGAGCCCGGCAGTGATGCGGCCGGCCTTGCGTTTGATGCGATCACCGCCGCGAAAAGCGAAGGCGTGGACGTCGTGTTGGTCGATACCGCCGGCCGCCTCCAGAACCGCGCCGAGCTGATGGACGAATTGGAAAAAATTGTACGCGTCATGCGTAAGGTCGAGCCGACAGCGCCGCACGCGGTACTGCTCGTGCTCGATGCGACGGTCGGTCAGAACGCACTCAGCCAGGTCGAAATCTTTGGCAAGATCGCGGGGGTTACCGGCCTTGTAATGACCAAGCTGGATGGGACGGCACGCGGCGGCATTCTGGTGGCGATTGCCGGAAAATTTGGACTGCCTGTGCATTTCGTCGGCGTCGGCGAAAGCGTGGATGATCTTGCGCCATTCACCGCGCGGGATTTTGCGCGCGCCGTGGTAGGACTGGGAGATTGAGAACGCTCATGGCCGCGCAAAAGAAGCAGCTCAATCCGCTCCTCAAGCTGGTGCTCGACATCGGGCCGCTGGTCCTTTTCTTTGTCGCGAATTCGAAGTTCGGCATCTTTGCCGCCACGGGCGCCTTCATGGTCGCAGTACTAGCTGCGCTTGCAATTTCCTACGTCATGACCCGGCATATCGCGGTCATGCCGGTGGTCACGGCCGTCATTGTGCTGATCTTCGGCGGATTGACGCTCGTGTTGCACGATGAGCTGTTCATCAAGCTCAAGCCGACGATCATTTACGTTCTGTTCGGCGGCACGCTGGTGGGCGGAATGCTGTTCGGCAAACCCTTGCTCGGGATCGTATTCGACTCCGTCTTCCATCTTCGGCAGGAAGGCTGGCGCAAGCTGACCTGGCGATGGGCGTTCTTTTTCTTCGCGCTTGCGATCCTGAACGAGATTGTCTGGCGCACGCAGACCACCGATGTCTGGGTGAGCTTCAAGCTGTTCGGCGTGGTTCCGCTCACCTTTCTTTTCGCCGCCCTGCAATATCCGCTCTTGTCCAAATACAGTCTCGATAAAAAATCCTGACAAGGCATATGGATTTTTCTCGCGTCTGGAAATCGATTGCGGCCGGCTTGTGCGGAAGCGCTGCGCATACCGGACTTATGGCGCTGAAATCCTGGGCTCGAATACTTCCCAGCTTTGAGCCCTATAGCGATTTGCAGGCCTTGTTGACGTCCCTGGTCGGAAGTTCCGTTCACCCGGCCATTCCCTGGATGCTGTCCTACTTCAATGGCTCGGTGGTCCTCGGATTTCTGTTCGGTCAATCTTATTCCCGACTGCCCGGCCGCACCCCGCTGGCGAAGGGAACGGTATTCGGGCTGGCCATATGGATCGTGATGGGGCTGACGTTTTTTCCCGTTATCGGCAAAGGACCCTTCGCAATGGACGCCGGGCTTGGCTTAAAGCCGACAGTTTTTTCGCTGCTCATGGTGCTGACCTACAGCATCACCCTGAGCGCCGCTGTATTCGGTATTCAGGATCGCCAAAGCAGGCTTCAGCGCCCTAGCGCAGCGCCTTTTCGATTTCCGGCTTCAATGTGCGCGCGAGGTTGTCCGCCGTGATCGGTCCTATGAGCTTGTAGGCGATGCGGCCGTCGCGGCCGACCAGAAAGGTCTCGGGGACCCCATACACGCCCCAATCGATCGAGGCGCGGCCGGCTTCGTCGCGGCCGGTTGCCACAAAAGGATTGCCGTAGCGATTGAGAAACCGCCGTGCATTGTCGGGCGCGTCCTTGTAGTTGATGCCGACAAGCTGGATGCGCTTGTCCTTCGAAAGCTGCTCCAGATACGGCACCTCGTCATGACAGGGAACGCACCACGACGCCCACACATTCACCAGCGTCACCGCGCCCTCGAAATGTCGCGTTGCTGAGGCCCGGCATAGGCTTGCCGTCGCGTTCGAGGCCTGGCAGCGGCGGCAGGTCGGTGGCCGGAATCGGGTGTCCGATCAGCGCCGACGGGAGGCGGGATGGATCGCCGGTGCCGAGACGGTAGAAAAACAGCGCCGCCAGTGCGGCAAACGCGACCAGCGGCAAAAACACGAGGACGTTGCGACGCCTTCTGGCAGAGCCTTCGCTCGAGGCTGTGGTCATTGGCTTAGCCTTTGCGCTGGGAGCGCCGGGTCACTCCACGCTCCTCGAGGTCGCCGAGAATGCGGCGTTGCGCCGAGTAATCGAGCAGCACCCATGCGATCAGCGCCGCCACCACGAACAAGGTCACCGCATAGGCGGCGACGATGAAGTCGGCATGCGGCCCAAGGTTCATGCGTGCACTTCCTGCGCCTGCATCAGCCGCATGCTGCGGACCCGCCGTCTCAGAATCTCATTGCGCATGATCGCGAGATGCAACGTGACAAAGAGCAACGTGAATGCCAGCGCCATGATCAGCAGAGGTGTCAGCAATGACGGATCGATGGTCGATCCGCCGATGCGGAATACGGAAGCGGGCTGGTGCAGCGTGTTCCACCAGTCCACCGAGAACTTGATGATCGGAAGATTGACGGCTCCGACCAGCGACAGGATCGCTGCAGCGCGGGCACCGCGGCCGGGCTCTTCCGCGGTCCAGTAAAGCGCGAGCACGCCGAGATAGAGCAGCAGCAGCACCAGCATAGACGTCAGCCGTGCATCCCACACCCAATAGGTGCCCCACGTCGGCCGGCCCCAGAGCGAGCCGGTGACAAGACAGATGAATGTGAACGCAGCACCAATCGGTGCGGCAGCCTTGCCGGAAACGTCCGCGAGCGGGTGGCGCCACACCAACGTGCCGAGCGCGGCGACGCTCATCAACGCCCAGCCGAACATGCCGAGCCAAGCTGCTGGCACGTGCAGGAACATGATCTTCACCGTCGCGCCCTGCTGATAGTCATCGGGCGCATTCAGTCGCGCGATAGAGGCCAACCGCGAAAAGGACGAGCCGTCACCGCGATCGAGCCACGGCAAGACGCGGTCGACGATGCGCAAGAAGCGCGTCGGGTTGGCGAGATCGATCACAGCCATAGGCGGTCTCTTATCATTTATTCGAGTCCATGGCGCAAAGCGGCAGCTGCTGCAATAGGGCCAAGCACCAGGCTCGCCAAGCTTAGCGCACAAAGAATGGTGAAAGCGGGGCCGAACGGCGTGGGGCCGGCGATCGCGGCATTCGCCGCTGCGACGCCGAAGATCAGCACCGGTACGGTGAGCGGCAGCACCAGCACGGCGAGCAGCAATCCGCCGCGCCGCAGCGCAACGGACAGCGCGGCGCCGATCAGCCCGATAAACGTAAGTGCTGGCGTGCCGGCGGCCAGTGTCAGCGTGAGCCAGCCGAGCGCATGGATATCGACATTGAGCATGAGCCCGAGCAGAGGCGCGATCACCACAAGCGGCAATCCGGTCGTGAGCCAGTGAGCAAGCGCCTTTGCCGCCACCGTCAGCTCGAGCGGGATCTCGCCCATCATAAGAAGATCAAGCGATCCGTCGTCATGATCGGTCGCAAACAGACGATCGAGCGCGAGCAGACTTGCCAGCAATGCGCCGAGCCAGAGAATCGCCGGTCCGATCCGCGCGAGCAGCGCGAGGTCAGGTCCGACGGCAAACGGCGTCATTGTGATCACGATCAAAAAGAATAGCGCGCCCATAAAGGCCCCGCCGCCGACGCGAACCGCGAGACGCATATCGCGCACCAAAATTGCGGCGAGCGGGTTCATGCCGCACCAAGCTTGAGCTCGCGCGCGCGCTCAAGGCCGATCGCTCCGTGCGCGGCGGCGACAATGATTCCGCCGCCTGCGAGGTGGCCGCGCATGATGTCCGAGAGCCGGCTCTGCGACGGCGCATCGAGCGCGGATGTTGGTTCGTCGAGCAACCAGACCGGACGCGAGACGGCAACAATGCGCGCTATGGACAGTCTGCGGCGCTGCCCGGCGGAGAGATAGGCGGCGGGCAGATCGGCGAGGGGCGCGAGATCGAGCACGCTCAAGTGCTGGCCTGATGTCGTTGCGTGATCCGAGAAATCTCGTCCAGAAATGCAAATTTTCAGCCACCGTCAGTGACGGCTTCATTGCGTCCTGGTGACCGAGATAGTGAGCCTGCTCGCCAATTGGCGTGTCGGCCGTTCCACCGTTGAGCGACAGTCGTCCGGCGGCAATCCGCACGAGCCCGGCTATCATCCGAAGGAGGGATGATTTGCCGGCGCCATTGCGCCCGGTAACGATCAGCGCTTCACCCGCGGGCACCTTGAAACTGACGTTGCGGAACACCTCGCGGCCACCCCGGCTGCAGGTCAGGCCTTCGGCTTGAAGTTCCATCACGGCTGCCGGCTCGGTCGCGGGGTGGGCCAATACCCGGAAAACCCCAATATTTTTCGCATCTTCGGCGTTAATCTCGGCGAATATGGCGTCGGGCGCGAAAAGACCTTATAAGCCCGAACTTGCGACGTTACGTTATTCGAATTCGGACGCAAGTCTCGCCAGCCGAGAAAAACATCGCCTTGCCAACAACTTAGTCCGAACCAGCGCCGGTCGCCCGACCGGGAATGGAAACAGCCGAAATGACTTCGCTCGACAGCTTTAGGTGCTGCAAGACCCTGCAGGTTGGTAGCAAGAGTTACGCGTACTTCAGTCTTCCCACTGCCGAGCGGAATGGGCTCAAGGGTATTTCCCGTCTCCCGTTCTCCATGAAGGTCCTGCTGGAGAACCTGCTGCGCAACGAGGACGGGCGATCTGTCAACAAAGACGACATCAAGGCCGTTGCTGAATGGCTCAAGACCAAGACGTCCGAACGCGAAATCGCGTTCCGGCCTGCGCGCGTGCTGATGCAGGATTTCACCGGTGTGCCGGCTGTCGTCGATCT
Source organism: uncultured Alphaproteobacteria bacterium (assembly GCA_963718035.1). Classification (GTDB taxonomy): domain Bacteria; phylum Pseudomonadota; class Alphaproteobacteria; order Rhizobiales; family Xanthobacteraceae; genus Pseudolabrys. The sequence continues at coordinate 265,936 of CAVQYD010000055.1, forward strand.
TGCGGCCATGCGCGACGCGATGAAACAGCTCGGCGGCGATTCCAAAAAGATCAATCCGCAAGTGCCGGTCGACCTCGTCATCGACCATTCGGTCGCGGTCACGTTCTTCGGCAACAACCAGGCATTCAAGAAGAACGTCGAGGAAGAGTATCGGCAGAACCAGGAACGCTACAAGTTCCTGAAATGGGCGCAGCGGTCGTTCGACAATTTCAGTGTGGTGCCTCCCGGCACCGGAATCTGCCATCAGGTCAATCTCGAATATCTGTCGCGGGTGGTGTGGAACCGAAAGGACAAGGTGAAGGCCGACGGCAAGCAGGCAACAATGGAAGTTGCCTATCCCGACACGCTGGTCGGCACCAACTCCCACACGACGATGGTGAACGGTCTCTCCGTGCTCGGCTGGGGCGTCGGCGGCATTGAGGCCGAGGCGGCGATGCTCGGCCAGCCGCTGTCGATGGTGCTGCCCGAGGTGATCGGCTTCAAGCTGGTGGGCAAACTCAAAGAGGGTGTGACCGCGACAGACCTGGTGCTCACAGTCACCGAGATGCTGCGCAAGCGCGGGGTGGTTGGAAAGTTTGTCGAGTTCTTTGGTCCCGGTCTTGCAAATCTGACCATCGCCGACCGTGCGACGCTCGGCAACATGTCGCCGGAATATGGGGCAACCTGCGGCTTCTCGCCGATCGACGACGACACGATCCGTTATCTCAAGGACACCGGACGCCCCCCCGAGCTCGTCGCGCTGGTCGCTGCCTATGCCAAGGCGCAGGGCATGTACCGCGTGAAAACCACACCCGATCCGATGTTCACCGACGTGCTCAAGCTCGAGCTCAACTCGGTCGAGCCGTCGCTGGCAGGACCAAAGCGTCCGCAGGACCGCGTTGCACTCAAGGAAGTGAAATCGGGCTTTGCCGCCTCGATGGACAAGGAATTCAACAAGAGCGCCGAGGCGAAGAAGCGCGTAAAAGTGTCCGGCAAAAATTACGATCTGGGGCACGGCGACGTGGTGATCGCGGCGATCACATCGTGCACCAACACCTCCAATCCGAACGTGATGATCGGTGCCGGATTGCTGGCCCGCAAAGCCGCTGCGAAGGGCCTGACCGCCAAGCCGTGGGTGAAGACCTCGCTTGCGCCGGGCTCGCAGGTTGTCGGCGAATATCTTGAAAAGTCCGGGCTGCAGAAGGATCTCGACAAGCTCGGCTTCAACCTTGTCGGTTTCGGCTGCACGACCTGCATCGGCAATTCCGGGCCGCTGCCGCCGGAGAATTCCAAGGCGATCAACGACAATGATCTTGTTGCCGCCGCGGTGCTGTCGGGCAACCGGAATTTCGAGGGTCGCGTCAACGCGGACGTGCGAGCCAACTATCTCGCGTCGCCGCCGCTGGTCGTTTCTTACGCAATCGCAGGATCGATGAATGTCGACGTCGCACGTGACCCGCTTGGCGTCGACCAGAAGGGCAAGAAGGTCTTCCTCAAGGACATCTGGCCTTCGAACAAGGAGATCGGCGACTTCGTTGCCAAGAACATCACACGCCAGATGTTCTCCAAGAAATACGCCGATGTGTTCAAGGGCGACGCCAACTGGCGCAAGATCAGCGTCAAGGGCGGTATGACCTACGACTGGGACAAGAAATCGACCTACGTGCAGAACCCGCCCTATTTCGTCGGCATGGGCCGGCACCCGAAACCGCTCGAAGACATCGTTGACGCGCGCGTTCTCGCACTGCTGCTCGATTCGATCACGACCGACCACATATCGCCTGCTGGCTCGATCAAGGTCAATTCGCCGGCCGGCAAATATCTCATCGATCACAAGGTCAAACCGGCCGACTTCAACCAGTACGGCACGCGCCGCGGCAATCACGAAGTGATGATGCGCGGCACCTTCGCCAATATCCGCATCAAGAACCAGATGGTGCCCGGCGTCGAAGGCGGCGTAACCATTCACTATCCGTCGAAGCAGCGGATGCCCATCTACGACGCGGCCATGAAATACAAGGCCGACAGGGTGCCGCTGGTGGTCTTCGCCGGAAAGGAATATGGCAGCGGCTCTTCACGTGATTGGGCCGCCAAAGGCTCCATCCTTCTCGGTATTCGCGCCGTGATCGCGCAATCCTTTGAGCGAATTCACCGCTCCAACCTGGTGGGCATGGGCGTCATGCCACTGGTCTTCGAAGAGGGGACTTCCTGGCAGTCGTTGGGCCTCAAGGGCGACGAGCAGGTCACGATCCGCGGCCTGCACGGGGAGCTCAAGCCGCACCAGCGGTTGATCGCCGAGATCGTCTCAGGGAATGGGACTCTCAAGCGAGTGCCGCTGGTTTGCCGCATCGACACGCTCGATGAGCTCGATTATTTCAAGAACGGCGGGATTTTGCAGTACGTTCTGCGGCAATTGGCGGACTGACCGGCATGTAACCGGTATTTTGTTAACGGTCGCAGGATAGGGTTACTCACCGCGAAGTGAGTGGCGGGTGATCTAGGGGGCTTCTATAAGGCGCGTGCGAGGCAGGGGATAGCGGGATCGATATGAACTATCGCCACATCACCTTTGCAGTCGCCTTCGCTTTCGGCTCCATGGCTGCGCCGGCTTCTGCCGAGCCGCGTGCCGTTGTCGAGCTTTTCACCAGCCAGGGTTGCTCCTCGTGCCCCGCCGCCGACAAACTGCTCGGCGAGCTGTCGCGCGATCCGTCGCTGATGACGATGAGCCTGGCCGTCGATTACTGGGATTATCTCGGCTGGAAAGACACGCTCGCACTGCACGGCCATTCCGACCGCCAGCGCGCCTATGCCGAAGCGCGCGGCGACCGCGAAGTGTATACGCCACAGGTGGTCGTCAACGGCGTCGTCCATGCGCTTGGCAGCGACAAGTCGGCGATCGAAAAGGCGATCGCGCAGACGCGCCGCAATCCCACAGCACTATCACTGCCCGTGACGATGTCCGTTGCCGATGGCAAGGTGACGGTGAAAGTGCCCGACGCCCAAGGCGAGAAACACAGCGGCGAAGTCTGGCTTTGCCCGGTGACAAGCAAAGTCGTCGTGCACATCGGGCGTGGCGAGAACCACGACCGCATGCTCACTTATCATAACGTCGTACGGGGCTGGATTAAGCTTGGCGACTGGAACGGTAATGCGGCGACCTACAGCGTTGCGTTGAGCGATATCCCGAAGGGCGACTATTCGCTCAAGGACGTCGACCGCCTCGATGTCGTCGTGCAGAGCGGCGTGGCCAAAAAACCCGGTTTGATGCTCGGCGCCGCATCGATTGGCTGCTGCGCTTCTCCTTCAAACTGATCTCTCAATCAGCTCGACAAAAAGATCGGGCCGGCGATAAGCCGGCCCGGAGGCATTAGGGGATTGAACCGTACGCGGAACTCAACTGGCCCGGCCGATCGAACCCCGGGGGGCTGGGGGGCTGAGGAATCCGGCGCTCGTACCGGACCGGGCCTTGAGGCAACGTCTGCCTTATCCCAATGCAGCGTGACCGGCGATTGACCGAAATTGGGCGTTATTGTGGGAGGGTTTAACGACTTCGTGATCGTTCGGCGGGCGATTTCGCACGTTTTCTGGCCGTCCGGCATCATGAGGAAATGCTTGCCGTCCATCGCGGCCAGCGCGATCATTGTCGGCCATAACAAGGGAGGCGCCGCATGACGTTCGGTTCCGGCGAAATTGACCCCAGCCAGTCCCTCGGGGGTGGTGCCCCGGTACGCGCTGCACCCGCCCCCGCAAATCAGGTGACTTTCAGCCGCCGCGAGCTCAATCGCATTCTCGATCTGTATGGGCGCAAGGTCGCAGCCGGCGAGTGGCGAGATTACGCCATCGACTTTCTCAAAGACCGCGCGGTTTTCTCGGTGTTCCGCCGCGCCTCGGAAGTGCCGCTCTATCGCATCGAAAAAAATCCGAAGCTGGGGCGCCGACAAGGTGCCTATAGCGTGATTTCTGCAACTGGTCTGATCGTGCGGCGCGGCCACGAGCTCGATCGTGTGTTGCGATCGATCGACCGTCTGGCACTGGTGCCCAACTGAGCGGTCAAGGCGGCTTGCCCGCGCCCGGACCCAGGGCGCGCTGCATGAGGACGCTGTCGAGCCAGCGGTCGAACTTGTAGCCAATATTCTTGAACGCGCCGACATGCTCGAAGCCGGCAGCCTCGTGCAGGCCGATCGAAGCTGCCTGGTTCGAATCTCCAATCACCGCGACCATCAAGCGAAATCCTTTTTCGGTGCAGGCGTCGATGAGGGCCTGCAGGAGTGCCTTGCCGACGCCGCGACGGTGACTGTCGTGAGCGACGTAGACCGAGTTCTCCACGGTGAATCGATAGGCCGGCCGTGTGCGGTAGGGCCCGGCATAGGCGTAGCCGACGACGGCTCCATCAACGACCGCCACAAAATAGGGAAAGCCGTGAGCTGTGAGCTCATTGAAACGGCGGGTCATTTCAGCCTCGTCGGGCGCGCTAAGCTCGAACGAGGCCGTGCCGTGCTCGACGGAATGGGCGTAGATGCGCGTAATTGCCGGGACATCGGCGCGGGTGGCGGGTCGAACGGTGACGGTCATGCACCGCGGAGGCTATCAAAAAGCAAACGCCCGGGCATGAGCCCGGGCGCGCATTGCAGTCCTGTTGTCAGCGCCTAGCGGCGATCGCCCATAAAGCGCAGCAGGAACAGGAACAGGTTGATGAAGTCGAGATAGAGCGTCAGCGCACCCATCACCGCCTTGCGTCCGGTGGCAGTGCCGTCATCGTTGGCGCTGTACACCTCCTTGATCCGCTGCGTGTCGTAGGCGGTTAGTCCCGCGAAGATCAACACGCCGATTGCCGAGATCGCAAACTCAAGCCCGCTGCTCTTGAGGAACATGTTCACGAGCATCGCCAGAATGAGCCCGAACAATCCCATGATCAGGAACGACCCGATTGGCGAGAGATCGCGCTGCGTGCTGTAGCCGTAGAGACTCAACGCACCGAACGACGCCGCGGAGATGAAGAACGTGCGGGTGATCGACGCGCCGGTATAGGCCAGGAACACCGACGACAGCATAAGCCCGAGCAGGCCGGCGTAGACCATGAACAGCATGAGCGCCGTGCTTGGCTGCAGGTTGCTGATCCGGAAGCTCATGAAGAACACAAGTCCGAGCGTGCCGAGGAACAGCACGATCGTCAGCGGGCCGCTGAAGATCGTCTGCCCGAACGGCGTCAGGCCGGTGATGCGTCCTGCCGCATCGGTGACTCACGGCGGCATTGAAGGTAAGCCAGGCGACGACGCCGGTCAGAGCGACGCCGGCGGCCATGTAATTGTAGACGCGGATCATGTAGGCGCGCAGGCCTGCATCGATCGCCTCAGCACGCGCGGCGCCGAAGCCGCGGGCAGCTAAATTACGGTCGTAGTCCGACATCGAAGTTTCCTCTCTCATGTCCCGGCATTGGCCGGTTACACGTCACGCGCGACAGCCTTGTGCCATCGCGCTCGTGTTCCGAATCTAGTGACTGGCTAGGCTTGGCGCCAGATATGGCCTGACAATGACTCTGCACCATTGCTGAACATTAACTTCCGGGCCCGGAATATAGCCCAAATGCCGCGCGCCCGAGGCGAGGGATACGCGGCGGAATGTCGCAAAAACTAGAGATTTCTGAGCACCGGGGCCGGTTTCTGGCCAAGCGCCACGTAGGTGCCGGCCAGCCCGAGGGTGACGGTAACCATGACCGCCATGCCAGCCGCCGCCAGCGCCGGCCAGGGCAACCAGGTAAACGGCAGGTGCATGAGCTGCACGACGATCAACCAGGCCGCGAGCGAGCCGGCGATGACTCCGAAGAAAGCCGTGGCCGAGCCGATCAGCAGGTACTCGATCCCGTAGGCCGAAATCAGATGACGCCGCGTCGCGCCAAGCGTTTTCAGGATCACCGCGTCGTAAACCCGATGGCGATGGCCGGCCGCGAGTGCCCCGCCGAGCACCAGCGCGGCGGCGACAAGCGTGACGGCGCTGGCGCCGCGGATGGCCAGCACCAGGTTGGCCACAATACTGCCGATTGCTTCCAGCGCCTCTTTCACGCGCACGGCGGTGACCATCGGGAATGACTCGGCCACGGCCCGGATCGTGGCGGCTTCTTGTGAAGGCGTCCCGCCTCCCGGATACGTCAAAGTCGCGAGGTTCGAATGCGGCGCCCCGGCAAAAGCGTTCGGTGAGAACACCATGACGAAATTGATCCCCAGGCTCTCCCAGTCGACAAGACGCATGTTGGCAATGGTGGCGGTGATGTTGCGGCCGAGCACGTTCACGGTCACCGGATCACCGAGCTTGAGGCCGAGCCCGTCGGCTATTCGTTTCTCGAAGGAGACCAGCGGCGGTCCATTGTAATCTTTGCCCCACCACTGCCCCTCGACCAGCCGCGACCCGGTCGGGATTTCGCTGGCATAGGTGATGCCGCGGTCGCTCTGCAGCACCCAGGCTGCGTCCTCTCGCGGCTTGATGTTCTCCGCCGGCGTGCCGCCGGCGGAAATGATCCGGCCGCGCAACATCGGCACGTCGTCAAGCTTTGCCGACGGCGCGTGAGCGCGGATGAAGGTTTCGAAGCGCTCGGTCTGGTCGGCCGGGATATCGAGGAAATAGAACGAGGGTGCCTTCGCGGGCAATTCATTCGAGAATTGCCGGCGGAGGTTGCCATCGATTTCGATAACGGTCACCAGCAGCGTGATACCCAGCCCAAGCGAGAGCACAATTGTCGGGGTCAATGCGCTCGGACGATGGATGTTGGCGATTGCCATTCGCAGACCCGCCGAATGTGGGCGCGGCAGACGTTTGGCCACCATCATCAACAGCACGGCGACCACGCGCAGCAGCACGAACACAGCCGCTGCGGTGCCGACGTAAATAACGGCAACGCGCCGGTCATAGGCCAGCAGCACGGCGAGCGCGGCGAGAACGACGACCGCGAGAGCCGTAAGCGCGACATAGCGTTTGCGCGGCCAGCGCAGTTGCGGAGCCACCATATCCCGGAAAAGTGCGCCGACCGGCACATCATGTGCGCGTCCGAGCGGCCACAGCGCAAAGGCGAGCGCCGTGAGAACGCCGTAGACGATTGCCAGCACGAGCTCCCCGGGATGCAGCGCCGGCACGATCGGCAAGGGGATGATTGCGCCGAACGTCCACCAGATCAGGAAGGGCAGGGCGGCCCCGACGACAGCGCCGGCGATGCCGCCGGCGATCGCAAGCAATACGACCTGCGTGAGGTAAATCATGAAGACGCGGCGTCCGCTGGCGCCCAGCGCCTTCATGGTGGCGATGGTGTCGCGGCGCCGATCGAGATGGCTTTTTACCGCATTGCCGACGCCGACACCGCCGACGAGGAGCGCGGTCAGGCCGACGATGGTGAGAAACTGGGTGAAGCGCTCGACATTGCGTTCGAGACGCGGCGACGCGTTGCTCCGGCTGCGGATGTCCCAACCGGCTTCCGGTAATTGCGTGCGCGCCTGCGCGGCCACAGCTTTTGCGTTGTCGTCGGATGCATTGTTGGCTGGAAGCCGCAGCCGATAATGCCACCGCACCAGGCTGCCCGGTTGCAACAGACCGGTGGCCCGCAGGGCGTCCTGGGTCACCAGCAGGCGAGGCCCGAAGCCGATGCCGCCCCCGAGCTTGTCGGGCTCATCGGCAAGCGCGGCACGAATTTCGATCGTGGCGCTGCCAATGGTGAGCCGTGCTCCCGGCTTGATCTCGAGCCGTGCCATCAGCGTCGGGTCGGCCGCGCCACCGAAAATTCCGTCACGCTCGGCCAGTGCATCGACCACCGGTCCGGGCGGATCGAGTGTCGCTACTCCGAACAGCGGATAGGCGGCGTCGACCGCCTTCAGCTCAACCAGTGTTGCTTGGCCGCCCGTCGTGCGGGCCATCGCGCGCATGGTCGCAACGGTCGACGTTCTGCCGTGGGCATCCAGAAATGCCATTTCCTGCTGGGTTGCTTCACGCTGGATCAGCGTGAAGGCGAGGTCGCCGCCAAGGATCACCTGGCCTTCGCGCGCCAGGCCGTCGGCAAGGCTCGCCGCCAGCGATCCGACGCCGGCGATCGCCATGCTGCCCAGCGCGATGCAGGCAATGAAAACGTAGAAGCCGCGAACCCCCGCACGCAGCTCACGCAGCGCGAAGCGCAGCGGCAGCCATCGGCCGTTGGATCTTGCGGTCACGACACGCCCATGCCGTCGATTCGACCCGACCGCAGACGCACGACGCGTGCGCACCGGACGGCGAGCGCCGGGTCGTGTGTGACCAGCACCAGCGTCGATTTGCGCCTGGCGTGGCCGGCAAACAAAAGCTCGATGATCTGCTTGCCCGTATCCTCGTCCAGGTTTCCGGTCGGCTCGTCCGCGACGACGATCGCGGGATTCGGCGCAAGCGCGCGTGCGACAGCTACGCGCTGTTGTTCGCCGCCCGACAATTGCGCGGGATAGTGGTCGAGCCGGTCGCTTAATCCCACAGCGGCGAGTTCGTCGCGTGCCAGCGCGTGCGCGTCGGCAATTCCGGCCAATTCCAGAGGCACGGCGACATTTTCAAGCGCCGTCATTGTCGGGATCAGGTGAAAAGACTGGAAAACAATCCCCACATGGCGGCCACGAAATTGGGCGAGTGCGTCTTCATCGAGCGTAAGGAGATTCTCGCCAGCGACCGTCACGTTCCCCGAATCGGCACGTTCGAGGCCGGCCATTACCATCAGCAAGGTCGATTTGCCTGAGCCGGATGGTCCAACGAGGCCAATTGCCTCGCCGCTCCCTATATGCAGGTCGATATCTTTGAGGATATGTACACGGGCCGCCCCCTGCCCGAGCGAGAGATTAACACCGGCAAGCGCAATGGCCGGGCCCGCCTGGGAGCTATTTGTCATGGGACCTCATGTTCCGCAGCCTCGCTCATATGGGAGGAACCCCGTCCGGGTCCAGCGCCTTGCACACTGGCTGCTGCTCACGTTGTTTTGTGCATTTGCGCCCGTTGCGGCTACGAGCGCGGCGGACAAGCCGGTTCGTGTCGTCGTTCTCGGGGATTCGCTGGCGGCTGGCTTTGGCCTGCCAGCCGAGGATGCATTCCCGGCAAAGCTTGCGCGGGCACTCAACGCGAAGGGCGTCGCCGCGACAATTGCGAATGCCGGCGTGTCGGGCGATACCGCTTCGGGAGGACTAAGCCGCTTGGACTGGTCTGTCCCGGACGGGACCGACGCCGTGATCCTGGAACTTGGGGCCAACGATTCCTTGCGCGGCCTTGATCCGAAAGTCACGAAGGCCGCGCTCGATACGATCCTGCGCAAGCTTGCCGATCGGCGTATCGTTGTTCTGCTGGCGGGGATGCAGGCGCCGCGCAATCTCGGGCCCGAATATACGCGCGATTTCGATTCCATCTATCCGGCGCTTGCCTCGACTCACCCGGTCGTCTTTTATCCATTTTTCCTTGAGGGAGTGGCCGCAGATCCAAAATTGAATCTGGCAGATGGCCTGCATCCCAATGCAGCGGGCGTCGACATGATCGTGGCGCGCATCCTGCCGCAGGTTGAAGAACTGATTGTCAGGGCGCGCGCCGCGCGTGCCTCGTGATTGGAAATCTGGTCATGCCGCGTCTCTTCACAGGTGTTGAGATTCCTCCTGATGTCGGACAGGCGTTGGCAACCTTACGCGGCGGGTTGCCCGGCGCCCGCTGGATCGATCCCGAAAATTATCACCTGACCTTGCGGTTCATCGGCGACGTCGATGACAACATCGCACATGAGGTTGCGTCCATGCTCGGACGCGTAAAACGCGGCGCTTTCGAGCTGTACATGGAGGGGTTGACCTCGTTCGGCGGCCGCAAGCCGCGCGCGGTCGTCGCCAGTGTCGCCCCGGCACAGGCGCTGTTCGATGTGCAGGCAGAACACGAACGCCTGATGCAACGCATCGGGCTCGAGCCGGAAGGCCGCAAATTCACGCCACACGTTACGTTGGCGCGCCTGCGTGAATCGTCCAGCCAGCAGGTCGCCGAATATCTTTCGGCCCGCGGCTACTTTCGTACGTCGCCGTTCAGGGTCTCACGCTTCGTGCTGTTCTCGTCGCGGGCGTCCGTCGGAGGTGGCCCGTATGTGGTCGAGGCGGGCTATCCGCTCAACAGCTGACATCATGCCGGATTGAGCAGCCTGGACTGTACGTCGAGGACGGCAGTCGCGACGCTGTGGGCATCGGTGACCATCTCACGCGTCAACGACAGCAAGGTAAAACGCGGGGGATCGACTTCCCCGACCACGCTGCCGAAATCGAACTTGAGATCAGCTTCAAACTTACTGGCTAATTGCTGCATACGCCGGTTGTCGGCGAGACAGTGCATGCGCAACAGCTTGATCCCACGATTGCGCGCGCTCAAAAGCGTGCGCTCGAGCAGGACCGTGCCAACGCCATGACTCTGCCACGGCAACTCGACACTGAAAGCGGCTTCACCCTCGCGCGCGAACACGGGGCCAATCGAGCGAAGCTCGGCGGCGCCCCGCAGCACGCCGTCGACAAAAAAGCCATGGAGCACCACGCCGAATCCGCCCGCCGAGGCTGTATGCCGCGCGACGGATACATCCGAAACCGCGCCCGAAAAGCGCCGGTTGCGGCTTTCGCGATCGAGACGGAGCAAGTGGTCGCGATAGGCGTCGGTTTCGCCGACCCACAATTTGCGGATTACGCCGCCATCGGGCAAAGGCTCATCCATATCGGCTCTCCTCAAAAAATGGTCGCCCTTCCTTGGCAGCGTTTCCGGAGGAAGCGGCCCGGCGGTTCCCGAATCGCAACCATTAAGAGGATATGGTGCATTGCAGCAAGAATTCGACGTAGCGTCACTCACGGAAACCCTCATCCGCAAAAAACGCATACCTACCAAAGGATTACCGCAGGTTTTGTGCGCAATATAACGGACCTAAATCCGGCCCTGATTTACAGGGGTCCTCGTTCGCCATAGGTGTCGCAAACCCACCTTCTGCTCCTGGTCTCATGTCTGAAACCTTCAGCACACGCTATGCGGCGCTTGTCGCGGCCGGAAAGATTGAGGCCGATCCCGGCCAGGCAATGCTCGGCCGGCGACTGACAGCACTCGAGCAGCGTATCGACCAGCATCGGCTGGCGCGCAAATCATCATCGCTCGGCTGGCTGTTCGGAAAGCGCGAACAGGCGGGCACGCCCCTTAAGGGCCTCTACGTTTACGGAGAGGTCGGCCGCGGCAAGACGATGCTGATGGATCTCTTTTTCGAGACCAGCGCCGTCGTCCGCAAGCGTCGCGTGCATTTTCATGAATTCATGGCCGACGTGCATGAGCGCGTTTACGTCTACCGGCAGGAGATCAAGAACGGCGAGGCCAACGAACACGATCCGATCCAGCGCGCCGCCGCTGCAATTGCTGAGGAAAGCTGGCTTTTGTGTTTCGACGAATTTCATATCACCGACATCGCCGATGCCATGATCCTGGGACGGCTGTTCACGCGGCTGTTCGAACTTGGCGTGGTCGTGGTCGCAACGTCGAACCTTGCACCGAGCGAACTCTATAAGGACGGGCTCAACCGTGCCCTGTTTTTGCCTTTCATTGCCCTGCTCGAGCGCCACTGCGAGGTTGTCCAGCTTGAGGCGCGCATCGATTTCCGGCTGGAAAAACTCACTGGCGTCCCGACCTGGTATGTGCCGGACGATGCGAAAGCCGACGCCGCGCTTGACGAAGCGTGGCGGCGGCTTGCTGGCGGTCATGCCGGTGCGCCGCAGGAACTGACGGTCAAAGGGCACCTGGTGCGGGTACCGAAAGCGGCAATGGGCGTCGCGCGATTTTCGTTCGACGATCTATGCGCGCAGCCGCTGGCGGCGGGCGACTATCTCAGGATCGCGCACGAGTTCCATACCGTAATCATCGACCATATTCCGGTGATGGACTACGCCCAGAGAAACGAGGCCAAGCGCTTCATCATTCTGATCGATACCCTCTACGACAATGCAGTGAAGCTGCTGGCTTCGGCGCGGGCGCAACCCGACGAGCTCTACACCGCGACGGAAGGCTACGAGGCCAACGAGTTCAAGCGCACCGCTTCGCGCCTGATCGAGATGCGGTCGCAGGCTTACCTCGGCCTTCCGCACGGACCCAGACAAGGCCCCGCGTTCGACACCAGGGAAATCGTCGAGACCTGATCCTGCATTTTGGCTCTGGACTCGGCGCCTTCCCTTTGCTGGTATAATGTATACAAAGGCGCAACGCCCGGGTTTTGGTGCCTTGTCGGGCCAAACCTAACCGGTTAACCACCACGCGGCCGCGCTCCGCGGCAGCAGCAAGTCGAGAGTTTTCCCACCATGGCGCGTAACAAAATCGCGTTGATCGGTGCCGGCCAGATCGGCGGCACGCTGGCGCATCTCATTGGCCTCAAGCAACTCGGCGACGTCGTGATGTTCGACGTCATGGAAGGAATCCCGCAGGGCAAGGCCCTCGATATCGCCGAGTCCTCGCCGGTCAACGATTTCGACGCCAAGTTCGTCGGCACCAACAGCTATGACGCCATCGAGGGCGCCAACGTGTGCATCGTCACCGCAGGCGTCCCGCGCAAGCCGGGCATGAGCCGCGACGATCTTCTCGACATCAACCTGAAGGTGATGGGACAGGTCGGCTCCGGTATCAAGAAATACGCGCCGGATGCATTCGTCATCTGCATCACCAACCCGCTCGATGCGATGGTCTGGGCCCTGCAAAAAAGCTGCGGCCTGCCGCAGCAGCGGGTCGTGGGGATGGCAGGCGTGCTGGACTCCGCGCGCTTCCGGTATTTCCTCGCCGACGAATTCCATGTCTCGGTCGAAGACGTGACCGCATTTGTGCTCGGCGGGCACGGCGACACCATGGTGCCGCTGATCCGCTATTCGGCGGTCGCCGGAATCCCGGTGCCCGACCTGGTGAAGATGGGCTGGACCACGCAAGCGCGCGTCGACGAGATCGTGAAGCGCACCGCGAACGGCGGCGCGGAGATCGTCAACCTGCTCAAGACCGGTTCGGCTTTTTATGCGCCGGCAGCGTCCGCGATCGCTATGGCGGAGAGCTACCTGCTCGACAAGAAACGTGTGCTGCCCTGCGCCGCCTGGCTCAATGGCGAATACGGCATCAAGGACCTCTATGTCGGCGTGCCGGTCGTGATCGGCGCCAAGGGCGTCGAGCGCATCGTCGAAATCGAGCTCAATGGCAGCGAGCGCGCGATGTTCGAAAAATCGGCGGCGGCTGTGCAGGGCCTGGTCGAGGCCTGCAAGAAGATCGCGCCCAGTCTCGGCAACTAAGAAAAGCGGCGGGTGGCATGAATATCCACGAATACCAGGCAAAGGCGGTATTGCGCGAATTCGGCGTTCCGGTGCCGCGCGGCGTTCCGGCTTTCAGCGTGGACGAGGCCGTCAACGGCGCCAAGGACCTGGGCGGTCCTGTGTGGGTCGTGAAGGCGCAGATTCACGCCGGCGGCCGCGGCAAGGCTGGCGGCGTCAAGGTCGTCAAATCGATCGACGACGTGAAAAAGGAATCCACACGCATCCTGGGGTCGACGCTGGTCACGCATCAGACCGGCCCGAACGGCAAGAAGGTCAACCGGCTGTACATCGAGGAAGGCTCGGCCATCGACCGCGAGTTCTATCTCTCGGCGCTGATCGACCGTGAGACCTCGCGCGTTGCCTTCGTGGTCTCGACCGAAGGCGGCATGGACATCGAGGAAGTCGCGCACAAGACGCCCGAAAAGATCCTTACCTTCTCGGTCGACCCGGCCACCGGCATCATGCCGCATCATGGCCGCCGCGTCGCACAGGCGCTGAAGCTTTCCGGCGATCTCGCCAAGCAGATCGAAGCGATCCTGCCGAAGCTGTATGCCGCCTTCACGAGCAAGGACATGAGCCTGCTCGAGATCAATCCGCTGGTGGTGACCAAGGACAACAAGATCGTCTGTCTCGACGCCAAGGTCGGCTTCGACGGCAACGCGCTCTATCGCCACGCCGACATCGTCGCGCTGCGCGATCTGACCGAGGAAGACGAGAAGGAAATCGAAGCCTCGAAATACGATCTCAACTACATCGCGCTCGACGGCTCGATCGGCTGCATGGTCAACGGCGCAGGGCTTGCGATGGCGACCATGGACATCATCAAGCTCTACGGCATGGCGCCGGCGAACTTCCTCGACGTCGGCGGCAGCGCGACCAAGGAGAAGGTGACGGCGGCATTCAAGATCATCACCTCCGATCCGAACGTGAAGGGCATCCTGGTCAATATCTTCGGCGGCATCATGAAATGCGACGTGATCGCCGAAGGCGTCGTCGCCGCGGTGAAGGAAGTCGGCTTGAAGGTGCCGCTGGTGGTGCGGCTCGAGGGCACCAATGTCGATCTCGGCAAGAAGATCATCAAGGAATCGGGGCTCAACGTGACCTCGGGCGACGATCTCGACGACGCCGCGCAGAAGATCGTCAAAGCCGTGAAGGGCGACGCCTAATGTCCATCCTCATCGACAAGAACACCAAGGTCATCTGCCAGGGCTTCACCGGCAAGAACGGCACCTTCCATTCGCAGGCGGCGATCGCCTACGGCACCAGGATGGTCGGCGGCACGTCGCCGGGCAAAGGCGGCTCGACCCATCTCGATCTGCCGGTGTTCGACACCGTTGCCGAGGCCAAGGAAAAAACCGGCTGCGATGCGAGCGTGATCTATGTGCCGCCGGCCGGCGCCGGCGATGCGATCTGCGAGGCGATCCAGGCCGAAATTCCGCTGATCGTCTGCATCACCGAGGGCATCCCGGTGATGGACATGGTCAAGGTGAAGCGCTCGCTCAGCGGCTCGAAGTCGCGCCTGATCGGCCCCAACTGCCCCGGCGTGATGACGGCGGGCGAGTGCAAGATCGGCATCATGCCGGGCAACATCTTCAAGCCGGGCAAGGTCGGCATCGTCTCGCGCTCCGGCACCCTCACTTATGAGGCGGTCTTCCAGACCAGCCGCGAGGGTCTCGGACAGACCACGGCGGTCGGCATTGGCGGCGATCCCGTGAAGGGAACCGAATTCATTGCGGTGCTTGAGCTGTTTCTTGCCGACCCGAAGACCGAGTCGATCGTCATGATCGGCGAAATCGGCGGCGCGGCCGAGGAAGATGCCGCGCAATTCCTGAAGGACGAGGCCAAACGGGGCCGCAAGAAACCCATGGTTGGCTTCATTGCCGGCCGCACCGCGCCTCCCGGCCGCCGCATGGGCCATGCCGGCGCGATCATCTCGGGCGGCAAGGGCGACGCCGAGTCCAAAATTGCGGCGATGGAATCGGCGGGGATCAAGGTATCACCATCCCCGGCCCGGATCGGCAAGACGCTGGTGGAAGTTCTGAAATCCTGATTCAGTGTTAGGTCTTTCGTAGACTTACAGACGTCATAAATAGAGTTACAACAGCCACATCGACGCTGCGGCCGGCTTTCGGCCGCGGTGAGGCGCGCACTTTTCAGGCCGCGCAAGGATCAGACCATGTCCCGCCAGGACGCCAACGCCATCTTTGCCAACACGTCTTTCCTCTACGGCGGCAATGCCGCCTATATCGAAGATCTCTACGCCAAATACGAAGCCGATCCGGCCGCGGTGGATGCCGAGTGGCGGGCCTTTTTCCAGAGCCTGAAGGACGAGAAGGCCGACGTCGTCAAAAGCGCGCGCGGGGCCTCCTGGAAGAAGCCGAACTGGCCCGTGCGCGCTAATGGCGATCTGGTTGCGGCGCTCGACGGCCAATGGGCCGAAACCGAAAAGAAGATCGGCGAGAAGATCTCGGCAACGGCGCAGGCGAAGGGTGTCGAGCTCTCATCTGCCGACGTCTTGCAGGCGACGCGCGATTCGATTCACGCGCTGATGCTGATCCGCGCCTACCGCATCCGCGGCCACTTCCATGCCAAGCTCGATCCGCTGGGACTCGAGCCTGAAAAGAACGAGGAAGAACTGGATCCGCGCTCCTACGGCTTCACCGAAGCCGACATGGATCGGAAGATCTATCTCGACAAGGTGCTCGGCCTCGAGTTCGCCTCGATGCGCGAGATCGTCGGCATCCTTCGCCGGACCTACTGCCAGACGCTCGGCGTCGAGTTCATGCACATCTCGAATGCCGCGCAAAAGAGCTGGATCCAGGAACGCATCGAGGGCCGCGACAAGGAGATCACCTTCACCCGCGAGGGCAAGCGCGCGATCCTCAACAAGCTGGTGGAGGCGGAAGGCTTCGAGAAATTCCTCGACGTCAAATATACCGGCACCAAGCGCTTCGGTCTCGACGGCGCCGAGGCGCTGATCCCGGCGCTCGAGCAGATCATCAAGCGCGGCGGCAATCTCGGCGTGAAGGAAATCTGCATCGGCATGCCGCACCGCGGCCGTCTCAATGTGCTCACGCAGGTGATGGGCAAGCCGCACCGCGCGCTGTTTCATGAATTCAAGGGCGGCTCGGCGACGCCCGACGAGATCGAAGGCTCCGGCGACGTGAAATATCACCTCGGCGCCTCGTCGGACCGTGAGTTCGACAACAACAAGGTGCATCTGTCGCTCACGGCAAATCCGTCGCATCTGGAAATTGTCGATCCGGTGACGCTCGGCAAGGTGCGCGCCAAGCAGGATCAGCACGGCGCCAAACCGGACGAGCGCACGATGGTGATGCCGCTGCTGATCCACGGTGACGCCGCGTTCGCCGGCCAGGGCGTGGTGGCGGAGTGCTTTGGCTTGTCCGACTTGAAGGGCTACCGCACCGGCGGATCGCTGCATTTCATCGTCAACAACCAGATCGGATTCACGACCTATCCGCGCTACTCGCGCTCATCGCCTTATCCGTCCGATGTTGCCAAGATGATCGAGGCGCTGATTTTCCACGTGAACGGCGACGACCCGGAAGCGGTGGTGTTTGCCGCGAAAGTCGCGACCGAATACCGGCAGAAATTCCAGCGGCCAGTCGTCATCGACATGTTCTGCTATCGGCGCTTCGGCCACAACGAAGGCGACGAGCCGTCGTTCACCCAGCCGCTGATGTACAAGAAGATCCGCGCGCATCAGACGACCCTGGAGATCTACGGCAAAAAGCTCGTCGGTGAGGGTGTCGTCACCGAAGGCGAAGTCGAGAAGATGAAGGCCGACTGGCGCACGCGGCTCGACGCCGAATTCGAGGCCGGTCAGGGCTACAAGCCGAACAAGGCCGACTGGCTCGACGGACGCTGGTCCGGAATGAAAGCAGCACGCGATGCCGACGATCCGCGGCGTGGCAATACCGGCGTCGATGCCGGTCTGCTGCGCGAGATCGGCAAAAAGATCACCACCGTTCCGGAAGGGTTCGTCGTCCACAGGACGATCCAGCGCTTCCTCGACAATCGCGCCAAGGCGATTGAAAGCGGCGAGGGAATTGACTGGGCGACGGGCGAAGCGCTCGCCTTCTGCTCGCTATTGAAGGAAGGGCACCCGGTTCGCCTGTCCGGCCAGGACAGCGAACGAGGCACTTTCTCGCAGCGCCATTCCGTGCTGTTCGATCAGAATAGCGAGGAACGCCATACGCCCTTCAATCATCTCGGTGAGCCTCAGGCGCGCTACGAGGTTCTCAATTCGATGCTGTCGGAAGAGGCCGTTCTCGGCTTCGAATACGGCTATTCAACCTCCGAGCCGAATTCGCTGACTTTGTGGGAGGCGCAGTTCGGCGATTTCGCGAACGGCGCGCAGGTCGTGTTCGACCAGTTTATCTCCTCGGGCGAGCGCAAATGGTTGCGCATGTCAGGCCTCGTTTGCCTGTTGCCGCACGGCTACGAGGGGCAGGGACCGGAGCATTCATCGGCGCGGCTCGAGCGCTTTCTGCAGATGTGCGCGGAAGACAACATGCAGGTTGCGAACTGCACCACGCCCGCCAACTACTTCCATATCCTGCGCCGGCAGCTCAAACGCGAAATCCGCAAGCCGCTGATCCTGATGACGCCGAAGTCGTTGCTGCGCCACAAGCGTGCGGTGTCGCGCCTCGACGAAATGACGAATGGCACATCGTTCCACCGGCTTCTTTGGGACGATGCGCAACTGCTGCCGAACGAGAAGATCAAGCTCGCCGCCGACGACAAGATCCGGCGCGTCGTCATGTGCTCGGGCAAGGTCTATTACGACCTCTACGAGGAACGCGAGAAACGCGGCATCAATGACATTTATATTCTGCGGATCGAGCAGCTTTATCCATTCCCGACCAAGGCACTGGTCGCGGAGCTCTCCCGCTTCAAGCAGGCCGAGATGGTCTGGTGCCAGGAAGAGCCGCGCAATATGGGCGCCTGGTTCTTCGTCGACGTTTTCCTGCAATGGATCCTCAATCAGATCGGAGCCAAGCACCGCACCATGCGCTACGCAGGCCGTCCGGCGTCGGCATCGACCGCGGTCGGGCAGATGTCGAAGCATCTGGCGCAGCTCAAGCAGTTCCTCGATGAGGCGCTGGGATAGACTAACTGGCTGTCATGGCCGGGCATGGCGAATGAGAGGTAAGGCGAGACATGGCTGACATCCGCGTGCCCACCCTCGGCGAATCCGTGACGGAAGCCACCGTTGGAAAATGGTTCAAGCAGCCGGGCGATGCGGTGGCGGTCGATGAGCCGCTGGTCGAGCTTGAGACCGACAAGGTGACGCTCGAGGTGCCCGCTCCGGCAGCGGGCGTATTGTCGGAAGTTGCCGTGAAGAACGGCGATACCGTCGCCGTCGGCGCGCTGCTTGGCCAGATCAAGGAAGGGGCCGGTGCTACGCCCAAAGCTCCTGCGCCGGCAGCAAAACCCGCAGAAACCTCGAAGCAGGCGCCTGCGGCTCCGCAAAGATCGGCTGAAATGCCGACGCCGCCCTCGGTACGAAAGATGGCTGCGGAAAGTGGCGTCGACCCGTCGAAAGTCAGCGGCACCGGCCTGCACGGACAGGTCACCAAAGGCGACATGCTGAGCGCGATCGAGCGCGCGGCGGCACAGCCGACGCCGGTCTCCGCACCGGTGCAGATGCGCGCGCCGTCACCCGCCGACGATGCCGCCCGTGAAGAGCGCGTGCATATGACGCGGTTGCGCCAAACGATTGCACGCCGCCTGAAGGATGCGCAGAACACTGCCGCCATGCTCACGACCTTCAATGAGGTCGACATGAGCGCGGTGATGCATTTGCGCAATCAGTACAAGGACCTGTTCGAAAAGAAGCACGGGGTGAAGCTCGGCTTCATGGGCTTCTTCGTCCGTGCCTGCATCCAGGCGCTCAAGGAGATTCCCGCCGTCAATGCCGAGATCGACGGCACCGACATCGTCTACAAAAACTACTATCACATCGGCATTGCCGTCGGCACCGACAAAGGCCTGGTGGTGCCGGTTGTGCGTGACGCCCAAACAATGTCGCTGGCAGAGATCGAGAAGACCATTGCCGATTTCGGCCGCCGCGCGCGCGATGGCAGCCTCAAAATCGAGGAGATGCAAGGCGGCACGTTCACCATCACCAATGGCGGCGTGTACGGCTCGCTGATGTCGACGCCAATCCTCAATGCACCGCAGTCCGGCATTCTCGGCATGCACAAGATTCAGGAACGTCCGGTGGTCATTGCAGGAAAGATCGAGGCGCGGCCGATGATGTATCTTGCGCTCTCCTACGATCACCGCATCGTCGATGGCCGCGAGGCCGTTACTTTCCTCGTGCGCGTGAAGGAAGGGTTGGAAGACCCGGCGCGGGTCGTGCTGGATTTGTAAAGTTATGGCCTACGATCTCATTGTTATCGGTACCGGCCCCGGCGGTTATGTCTGCGCGATCCGTGCGGCGCAGCTTGGGTTGAAAACCGCGGTCGTGGAGAAAGGCGCCACGTTCGGCGGAACCTGCCTCAATATCGGCTGCATCCCCTCAAAGGCGCTTCTGCACGCCTCCGAGCTCTTTGAGGAAGCGGGCCACACCTTCGGCAAAATGGGGATCGGCGTTTCGCCGCCGAAGCTCGATCTCAAGGCCATGATGGCCTTCAAGGATCAGGGCGTCGACGGCAACGTGAAGGGCGTCGAGTTCCTGCTGAAGAAGAACAAGGTCGATACCTTTCACGGCGCTGGGCGCATCACCGCCCCAGGGAAGGTCGAAGTCAAAGGCGCCGACAACAAGACGCAGACGCTGGAAACAAAATCCATCGTCATCGCCACGGGCTCCGATGTCGCGCGCCTGAAGGGCATCGAGATCGACGAAAAACGTATTGTGTCATCGACCGGCGCGTTGTCGCTGCCGGAGGTTCCGAAGCATCTGCTTGTGATCGGCGCCGGAGTGATCGGGCTCGAACTGGGCTCCGTGTGGCGGCGGCTTGGCGCGCAGGTGACCGTGGTGGAATTCCTTGACGGAATTCTGCCCGGCATGGACGGCGAAGTTCGCCGTCAGGCGCAGCGCTTGCTCGAAAAGCAGGGAATGACGTTCAAATTGTCGTCGAAGGTAACCGCGGTCGACTCATCCGGAAAGCGGTTGAAGGCGACGGTCGAGCCTGCGAAAGGCGGAGCGGCGGAAACGATCGAGGCCGACATCGTTCTGGTCGCGATCGGGCGCGTGCCGTACACCGAGGGTCTCGGCCTCAGCGAGGTCGGCGTGAAGCTTGACGAGCGCGGGCGTGTGGCCGTCGATCATTATTATGCGACGAGCGTCCCCGGCATCTGGGCAATCGGAGACGTCATTGCGGGGCCGATGCTGGCGCACAAGGCCGAGGACGAAGGTGTTGCGGTTGCGGAAATTCTGGTCGGCCAGGCCGGCCACGTGAATTACGACGCCATTCCGAACGTGGTCTACACTTTCCCGGAAATAGCAACGGTCGGAAAAGGCGAAGAGGAATTGAAGGCTGCAGGCGTTGCCTACAACGCCGGCAAGTTTCCGTTCACCGCCAACGGGCGCGCCAAGGTGAACCTGACCACCGACGGGTTCGTGAAAATTCTTGCCGACGCGAAGACCGACCGCGTGCTCGGCGTGCAACTCATCTGCGCCGACGCCGGCAACATGATCGCCGAGGCTGCCATCGCAATGGAATTCGGCGCATCGGCCGAAGATATTGCGCGCACCTGCCACGCACATCCGACATTGTCGGAGGCCGTCAAGGAAGCGGCGATGGCGGTGGCGAAGCGCACGATTCATATGTAGCTTCGGCGACACCAAGGAAAAATCGGGGGTGTTAAATGGCCAAAGGCCATAAGGATAAAGTTGCGGTCATCACTGGCGCGGCGGGTGGCATCGGTCAGGCCTTTGCGAAGCGGCTGGCCGAAGACGGCGTGCACATCGCCATCGCCGACCTCGGCGACAGCAGCGCCACCGTAAAGATGGTCGAGGCCGCCGGGCGTCAGGCAATTGCCGTCAAATGCGATGTCGCCTCGGAAGCGTCCGTCGCGGCCATGGCCAAGGACGTCGGCAAGAAGTTCAGCAATGTCGATATCGTGGTGAATTGCGCCGGCATCTTCCCGCAGAAGAATTTTCCCGAAATGACCTTCGCGGACTGGCGCACCGTGCTCTCGATCAATCTCGACGGCACGTTTCTGGTAACGGCCGCATTCGTTCCCGGCATGCGTGCGCGCAAATGGGGGCGCGTCGTGAATATGGCCTCGAGCACCCTCGGCTCGGTGGTGACCGGGTTTGCGCATTACGTCGCAAGCAAAGGCGGCATTGTCGGCTTCACGCGCGCGCTCGCCTCCGATCTCGCGCCGGACGGAATTACCGTGAATGCGATCGCGCCAGGACTGACACGCTCGCCGGGAACACTGGTGCGCGCGCCGCGGCCCGGCTTCAAGACCATGGATGAGGAATTTGCCGCGGTCGCGCAGATGCAGGCGATCAAGCGCGTGGAAGTGCCCGACGATCTGGTCGGTGCCGTGTCGTTTTTGACCAGCGACGACGCGGCTTTCATCACCGGACAGACGCTGAACGTCGACGGCGGACGCGTGCGCAGCTAGTGCCCGGCCAGATGGAGTGCGTGAGGCGCCAATAGGCCCAATGCCATGAAGACAAGGCCAAGAACGCCCGCGAGAGCTCGCCAACCAGGCTAGCGCGACAATCCCCGTGATGACAGCCGCTGAAGCAAGCACAATCCCGATCTGAAACGCGGCGGATGCGAATTCATATTGGTGATATTTCGCGAGCCAGGTGTCGCGGTCGTGCTCTAATTTCTCGGCCAAGGCGCGTAATTCCTTGCGGCCATCCTGCTCCTTTGGGTCGGATTCGTATCTGTTCACGGTATTGCGCCAGGCCTCGATTTGCTTGGTGATTGCCGCCTTGCTCTCCTCATGGGTGATTGACGGCAATTGTACCGCCATAGCCTCAGCAGCAATGCGCAGGCTGGTCTGCCGGATGGTCTTGGCCTGAAAGAAATTCCAGGTGTCGGAGGCCTTGATGTTGTCGGCAATAGCCGTCGTTTGCGCGCTCTTGCCCAGCGTTTCGGAAAACGCCAGAAACAGCGCCAGCACGGAAATCAGTAGCGCGATCTTCTTGTTGGAGCGCGATGCATGCTCCGCGTGCTCAGCATGCTCCAGATTTTCATGCGCACTCATCGCCCCCTCCCAAAATCAACGGGCACGATGCTGGTAAAACGGATGCAGTGCAAGAGGGCGCGTTACGCGCGTGGATGAGCGTTGTTATAAACTTCGAGTAAACGCTCGGCATCGACCCCCGTATAGATCTGCGTGGTCGACAATGAAGCGTGTCCTAACAACTCCTGGATGGATCGCAGGTCGCCGCCGCGCGCGAGCAGATGCGTCGCGAAGGAGTGCCGCAAGGCGTGCGGCGTGGCGGTGTCGGCCAGCCCGAGCGCACCGCGGAGCCGTTCCATCGTCAACTGCACAATACGCGGTGACAGTGGCTTGCCGCGCGCCCCGACAAAAAGTGGCCCGTTCGGAGGATTTTCGTATGGGCAGAGGGCGAGGTAGTCGGCGATCGCCTTCGTCACCTGAGAAAGCACCGGCACCATCCGGGTTTTGTTGCCCTTGCCGGTGACGATGAGACTATCGGCCTTGCCGGTGAAGTCCTTGCGCTTCAACCCAAGGGCCTCGGAGATCCGGAGGCCGCATCCATAAAGCAGCGCGAGCACGGCTGCGTCGCGCGCGATGATCCATGGCTCGCGTTCTTCGCCCTCACGCAAGTCCGTGTCGGCGATTTTCTTGGCGGCGGAAATGGCCAGCGGCTTTGGCAGCGTCCTCGGCAGTTTTGGAGTGCGAACTGCGGCAAGTGCCGCAACTTTTCCTTTCCCGTTTCGCTCGAGAAAGCGCGCGAAAGAACGACAGCCCGCAAGCGTCCGCATCAGCGAGCGATTGCCGGCACCCTCGTTTCGCCGCGCGGCCATGAAGGCGCGAATATCGGCTGGGGTCAGCTTGGCGAGCTGCTTCAGCGTCGGCGCTGAGCCCAAATGGTCGGTCAGAAAGCTCAGGAACTGGGACACGTCGCGCTGATAGGCATCCAGTGTTTTCGCGGACATGCGGCGCTCGGCGCCGAGATGACTAAGCCATCGCGCGATTTCGGCACTGATGTCGGGCGCGACGCGAAACCCGTCCATGGTGGGTGTCTTGGCGGCGGTCATCGCGGCAAGAGTGACATTGCTTTCTTCACCCTTCCTTAAAGCCGCGGAATCGGCCAGACCTGAGCCCATGACCACGCGCGTCGTCGATATTCTGGTGCCGGTGGCGCTTGACCAGACCTATTCCTACCGGGTTCCGGCCGGGCTCGAGCTCGCGCCGGGCAATCTGGTGTCGGTGTCGCTCGGCGCACGGGAATGCATGGGCGTCGTCTGGGCGGAAAATCCCGCGCCAAATCCGCGGCTGCACAACCGGCTGAAAGACGTCGATGAAAAGCTCGACGTGCCGCCGCTTAAAGCCGAGCTGCGCCAGTTCGTCGACTGGGTTTCGAGCTACACGCTGGCGTCGCGCGGCACCGTGCTGCGTATGGCCCTGCGCATGGGCGAACATCTCGGACCGGGACGTGAGCAAGTCGGCGTTCGCCTGGCCGGCCCGCCGCCGCAACGAATGACTCCCGCACGCGCGCGCGTGCTCCGGCTTGTTGCAGACGGACTCACGCGTTCGAAAGGGGCGGCGGCGAAGGAAGCCGGCGTCAGTACAAGTGTCATCAATGGATTGATCGATGAGGGCGCGCTCGAAACCGTGGTGATCCCGCCCGATCCGGTCGCGCTGCCGCCGGACCCCGATTTCACCAAGCCGGAATTCTCGCTGGCGCAGCTCGCCGCTGCCGATATGTTGCGCAAGACGGTTGAGCAGGGCGGCTATACGGTGACCTTGCTGGACGGGGTCACCGGTTCGGGAAAAACCGAGGTCTACTTCGAAGCAGTTGCCGAAAATATCCGGCGCAAGCGGCAGACCCTGATCCTGATGCCGGAAATAGCGCTGACCGCCCAGTTTCTCGACCGCTTCTCCGGCCGCTTCGGCACGCGGCCAGCCGAATGGCACTCGCAAATTTCACCGCGCAAGCGCGCACAGACCTGGGCCGCGGTTGCCGCGAATGAAGTCTCGGTGATTGTCGGCGCCCGTTCGGCCTTGTTCCTGCCCTATGCCGATCTTGGACTTATCGTCGTCGACGAAGAGCACGACCCGGCCTACAAGCAGGAAGATGGCGCGCACTACCACGCACGAGACATGGCAGTCGTGCGCGGCTCGATCGCGAAAATTCCGGTTGTGCTCGCATCAGCGACCCCCTCGGTCGAATCGGAAGTGAATGCACGCCGCGGCCGTTACCGGCATGTGCATTTGCCCGAGCGTTTCGGGGGCGCACATCTGCCATCGATCGAAGCGATCGACATGCGTCGCGAGGGTCCACCGCGCGGACGTTTCATTTCACCGCGGCTGGCCGAAGCCGTGGCGATATCGCTGACGCGCGGCGAGCAGGCGCTGCTGTTTCTCAACCGGCGCGGCTATTCGCCTCTCACATTGTGCAGGGCATGCGGTTTCCGTTTCCAATGCCCGAATTGCGATGCCTGGCTGGTCGATCATCGCTTCAAGCGCAGGCTCGTGTGTCATCACTGCGGATATTCGATCCCGCCACCGGCGGAATGTCCAAACTGCCACGCTACTGAAAGTCTCGCTGCCGTTGGCCCCGGCGTGGAGCGGCTCGAGCAGGAGGCGGCTGAGCTATTTCCACAGGCCCGTATTCTTGTGCTGTCGAGCGATCTCGTGGAATCGGTCGAACGCCTTCGGCAAGAGCTCGACGACGTCGCCGAGGGACGCTTCGATCTCGTCATCGGTACGCAACTTGTCGCCAAAGGGCACCATTTTCCCAAGCTCAACCTGGTCGGCATCGTCGACGCGGATCTCGGCCTTGGTAACGGCGATCCCCGTGCGCCGGAGCGTACTTTTCAGTTGTTGCACCAGGTGGTTGGACGAGCAGGGCGCGAGGAGGGGCGGGGCTTCGGCTATCTGCAGACCCACCAGCCAGAACATCCGGTGATGCGCGCGCTTATCTCCGGCGACCGCGAGGCCTTCTACAAAAACGAAATCGAACAGCGCGAGCGTACGGGCTATCCGCCATTTGGGCGGCTGGCAGGGCTGGTCATCACCGCAAATGAGCGGCACGCCGCCGAAGCCTACGGCCGCACCCTCGCCAAGGCCGCTCCGCGCGATGAACATGTCCGCGTGCTCGGGCCCGCCGAAGCACCGATCGCGGTCGTGCGTGGCCGGCATCGCTTCCGGCTGCTTGTGAAATCGCCGCGCGCCTTCGACCTTTCGGCTTACTTGCGTGCCTGGCTTGCCGAGGCGCCCAAGCCGCGCGGCAATGTGCGGCTGGAAGTCGACGTCGATCCGCAGAGCTTTTTCTAGACATCACGACGGAAATTTCAGTCCTGGTCACTCGGGCATTTCGTCGTGACGTGCGTTCGGCTGCAACAAGACACATGCAGCGGCTGCGAAAATCATGGCAAAACCGATCATGTCGGGAATCGTCAGACGCTCGCCAAGCACAATCGCAGTTGCGCCGACCCCGATCACGGGGACCAAAAGCGATCCGAGCGCTGCCGTCGTGGCTGGCAACCGGCCCACGATCGACCACCATAGGAAATGTGCAAGGCCAACGCCGAACAATCCAACAAAAAGGATTGCCAGTATCGTATCCCTCTGCAGCGGCCAGAGATGCGGATAGCCTTCGAAAGCGAAGCTCCCGGCGACGATGAACACCAGTCCGAACAACAATTGCCACGCCGCGTTGACCAGCGGCTCGACCGTCACTTTCGCCCATTTAATGTAGACGGTCGCGATGGCCCATGTCAGCGCGCAGCCGAGCGAATAGAAGACAAATGGAGGGAATCCGGCGGCAAACAATGGCCACAACAGAATTGTGATGCCGGCGATGCATAGACCGAATGCAAACCAGCGAATCGTATTGAGACGTTCGCCGAGCACGAGCCAGCTGAGGACGACCGTCCATATTGGCATCGAATAGGTGATGATAATTGCGCGCGAAGTGGCACCGCTGAGCTGCGCGAAACCGGAGAGGACCTGAAATCCCGCGACATTGAGCAATCCCGCAACCATGACATGAACGTACTCGCCACGAGGTAGCTTCATGTTGTGGCGAGTGACGCTGGCCGCCAAAAACAGAATTGCGGCGCCTATGCCGGAGCCGGCAACGCGCAGGCTCCAGGGCGATATCTCACGCAAGGCAAACGCGGCGGCGATCCAGTTCAATCCCCAGGCAAATGCAAGCAGCACGACCAGCAGCCTTGCGGTCGCGGCGCTGTCTGCTTTCGCATTCGGATTTGGCATTGCGATGAGGAATTCCGGCCGGTGCTTGGGTAGCGCACGCTATAGCGCGCTCGGCTGTCTGGCGAGGTAACCCTGCGATGCAAATTTGACAGCAGCCGTCTCCGCGCCGGAACCGCGGCGAATGGGCCGCCGTGTTGCACCGCCATGCCTGCTGTGTTAGCTAGCCCACGATTTCAGGGGGTTTCCGCAGACTTTCGCGACGTCTCCAGGAATCGGAAGTCCAGCTTGGATTCCAATGGTTTACGCCGCCTTCCGCGACGGCATCCGGCCTGCGGATGAAGTAGAGGTAACGAGCGTTCCCGTGGCAGGTAAAGATCAGACCATCTCCGGCATGGCCGGCCGTTATGCCACCGCGTTGTTCGAGCTTGCGCTCGAGAACAAGGCGGTCGATGCGGTAAAAAAGGATCTCGATCAGTTCGACGCGCTCATTGCCGACAGTGCCGATCTCAATCGCCTGGTGCGCAGTCCGGTCTTCGACGCCGACGAACAGCTCAAGGCCCTGTCCGCGATCCTCGCCAAGGCTGGTATCGCCGGCATCGCTGCAAATTTCCTGAGGGTGATCACCACGAACCGCCGGCTGTTCGCCGTGCGCGACATGATCCGCGGCTATCATGCACTGGTCGCGCGGCACAAAGGCGAGGTGACCGCTCACGTGACCGTCGCCGAGAAATTCAGCGACACGCATCTCGACGCTCTCAAGAGCGCGCTCAAAACGGTGACGAGCGGCAAGGACATCGACCTCGACGTCAAGATCGATCCTGCCATCATCGGCGGGCTGATCGTGAAAGTCGGAAGCCGTATGGTCGACAGTTCGCTCCGCACCAAGCTCAATTCGATTAAATTAGCGATGAAAGAGGCCCGCTGATGGATATCCGCGCCGCAGAGATTTCCGCGATCCTGAAAGAGCAGATCAAGAACTTCGGCCAGGAAGCCGAAGTCTCCGAGGTCGGCCAGGTGCTTTCCGTCGGCGACGGCATCGCCCGCGTCTACGGTCTCGACAATGTCCAGGCCGGCGAACTGGTCGAGTTCGAGAATGGCGTGCGCGGTATGACGCTCAACCTCGAAATCGACAATGTCGGCATCGTGATCTTCGGCAATGACCGTGAAATCAAGGAAGGCCAGACCGTCAAGCGGACCGGCGCCATTGTCGACGTGCCTGTCGGCAAGGGCTTGCTCGGCCGCGTCGTCGACGCGCTTGGCAACCCGATCGACGGCAAGGGTCCGATCAAGTCCGACAAACGCGCCCGCGTCGATGTGAAGGCGCCCGGCATCATTCCGCGCAAGTCGGTGCACGAGCCGATGGCGACCGGTCTTAAGGCGATCGACTCGTTAATTCCTATCGGTCGCGGCCAGCGTGAGCTGATCATCGGCGACCGTCAGACCGGCAAGACCGCGATTGCGCTCGACACGATCCTCAATCAGAAACCGCTCAATGCGCAGCCGGACGAGAAGATCAAGCTCTATTGCGTCTATGTTGCGGTTGGCCAGAAGCGCTCGACCGTCGCGCAATTCGTGAAGGTGCTCGAGGAGCAGGGCGCGCTCGACTATTCGATCATTGTCGCGGCGACCGCTTCCGATCCGGCGCCGATGCAGTACTTGGCGCCGTTTTCCGGTTGCACCATGGGCGAATATTTCCGCGACAACGGAATGCATGCCGTCATCATCTATGATGACTTTCCAAGCAGGCCGTCGCATACCGCCAGATGTCGCTGCTGCTGCGCCGTCCACCGGGCCGCGAAGCCTATCCGGGCGACGTGTTCTATCTGCATTCGCGCCTGCTCGAGCGCGCGGCCAAGATGAATGACGAGAACAAGGCAGGCTCGCTGACCGCGCTGCCGGTCATCGAGACGCAGGCCAACGACGTGTCCGCCTACATTCCGACCAACGTCATCTCCATTACCGACGGGCAGATCTTCCTGGAAACCGACCTTTTCTATCAGGGCATTCGCCCAGCCGTGAACGTGGGCCTGTCGGTGTCGCGCGTGGGCTCTGCCGCGCAGACCAAGGCGATGAAGAAGGTCGCCGGTCGCATCAAGGGTGAGCTCGCGCAGTACCGCGAAATGGCCGCCTTCGCGCAGTTCGGGTCCGATCTCGACGCGACGACGCAGCGATTGCTCAATCGCGGCGCGCGCCTGACGGAACTTCTCAAGCAGCCGCAATTTTCACCGCTGAAGATGGAAGAGCAGGTCTGCGTGATCTATGCCGGCGTCAACGGCTATCTTGATCCGATGGACGTCAGCCGTGTGCGCGCCTTCGAAAGCGGGCTGCTGACGCTGATGCGCACGAAACACACCGATCTGCTCGACAGCATCCGCAAGAGCGGCGACCTGTCGGATGCCGATGCGACCAAGCTCAAGGGTGTGGTCGACGGCTACGCCAGGACGTTCGCCTGATGGCGGCATAGGGAGCGACCCGGGAACCGTTCGACATGGCCAGCCTCAAGGACATGCGCGTTCGCATCGCCGCTACCAAGGCGACGCAGAAGATCACCAAGGCCATGCAGATGGTTGCGGCGTCCAAGCTGCGCCGCGCGCAGGCTGCAGCGGAAGCGGCGCGTCCTTTCGCCGAGCGCATGGGAAAAGTGCTGGGCTCGATCGCCTCGGCGGTGGCCGGAAGCGATTCGGCGCCGAAATTGCTGGCCGGCACCGGCGCCAACAGGGTGCACCTGCTGGTGGTCTGCACCGCGGAACGGGGACTTGTGCGGGCCCTTCAACTCGTCGATTGTGCGGCTGGCCCGCGAAAAGGCGAATGCGCTGATCAACGATGGCAAAGAGGTCAAGATTCTCTGCGTAGGGCGAAAAGGCCACGACCAGCTGCGCCGCCTCTACGGGAAACTGATCATCGAGACGATCGAGCTTCGCGGCGTTCGCACAATCGGCTTTGAACAGGCCGAGATGATCGCCAAAAAGGTCATCGCGCTGTTCGACCAGGGCGCCTTCGACGTCTGCACGCTTTTCTTCTCCCAGTTCAAGTCGGTCATGGCGCAGATCCCGACCGCGCAGCAGATCATTCCGCCGGTATTCGAAAATGGCGCCGAAAACGGCACAAGCGCCGCCTATGAATACGAGCCGGAAGAGGACGAGATCCTGGCCGAGCTTCTGCCGCGTAACCTTTCCGTACAGGTGTTCCGCGCGCTTCTTGAGAATGCCGCCTCGGAGCAGGGCGCACGCATGAGCGCGATGGACAATGCGACGCGCAACGCAGGCGAGATGATCCGAAAGCAAACGCTCACTTACAACCGCACGCGTCAGGCGATGATCACCAAGGAATTGATCGAAATCATCTCCGGCGCCGAGGCGCTCTAATTCCGTAAAGAGGGACGACATGGCTACACCCAACGCAGTCGGAAAAATCACGCAGGTCATCGGCGCCGTCGTCGACGTGCAGTTCGAGGATCACCTGCCGGCGATCCTGAACGCGCTCGAGACCAAGAATGGCGGCAACCGCCTGGTGCTCGAGGTCGCTCAGCATCTCGGCGAATCGACGGTGCGTACCGTCGCCATGGATACCTCGGAAGGTCTGGTTCGCGGGCAAGAGGTGACCGATACCGGTGAGCCGATTTCAGTGCCGGTCGGACCAGGGCTGCTCGGCCGCATCATCAACGTGATCGGCGATCCGGTCGATGAAGCCGGACCGGTCAAAGGCGAGACCAAGCGCGCAATTCACCAGGACGCGCCAACTTACACCGATCAATCCACGGAAGCGCAGATTCTCGTCACCGGCATCAAGGTCGTGGACCTGCTCGCTCCCTACGCCAAGGGCGGCAAGATCGGCCTGTTCGGCGGCGCCGGCGTCGGCAAGACCGTGCTCATCATGGAACTCATCAACAACGTCGCCAAGGCGCACGGCGGCTACTCGGTGTTTGCTGGCGTCGGCGAGCGCACGCGCGAGGGCAACGACCTCTATCACGAGATGATCGAGTCCGGCGTGAACAAGGATCCGCACAAGGGTTCGGTCGAGGGATCGAAATGTGCGCTGGTGTATGGCCAGATGAACGAACCGCCGGGGGCGCGCGCGCGTGTCGGTCTGTCGGGCCTCACGGTTGCCGAGTATTTCCGCGACCAGGGCCAGGACGTGCTGTTCTTCGTCGACAACATCTTCCGGTTCACCCAGGCCGGCTCGGAAGTGTCGGCACTGCTCGGACGCATTCCGTCGGCGGTGGGCTATCAGCCGACGCTTGCCACCGACATGGGTGCGCTGCAGGAGCGCATCACCACCACCACCAAGGGCTCGATCACGTCAGTGCAGGCGATTTACGTGCCAGCGGACGACCTCACCGACCCGGCGCCGGCGACCTCGTTCGCGCACCTCGATGCGACCACCGTGCTGTCGCGCGACATCGCCGCGAAGGGCATCTATCCGGCCGTCGACCCGCTCGATTCCACATCGCGGATGCTCTCACCCCTGGTCGTGGGCGAGGAGCACTACGCCGTTGCGCGCCAGGTGCAGCAGATTCTCCAGCGCTACAAGGCGCTGCAGGACATCATCGCTATCCTGGGCATGGACGAGCTGTCGGAAGACGACAAATTGACCGTTGCCCGTGCGCGCAAGATCGAGCGTTTCCTGTCGCAGCCGTTCCATGTCGCCGAAGTGTTTACCGGCTCGCCCGGCAAACTCGTCGATCTTCAGGACACCATCAAAGGCTTCAAGGGCCTCTGCGACGGCAATTACGATTATCTGCCCGAGGCCGCCTTCTACATGGTCGGCACCATCGAAGAGGCGGTCGAGAAGGGCAAGAAGCTCGCGGCGGAAGCGGCCTGATCGGAAAATAGCCTATGGCCAATTTCCATTTTGAGCTTGTTTCGCCGGAAAAACTGC
This sequence comes from uncultured Alphaproteobacteria bacterium, assembly GCA_963718035.1. Lineage (GTDB taxonomy): Bacteria > Pseudomonadota > Alphaproteobacteria > Rhizobiales > Xanthobacteraceae > Pseudolabrys. The sequence continues at coordinate 297,450 of CAVQYD010000055.1, forward strand.
TGTTTTCCGGCGATGTTCAGCAGGTGGACGTGCCGGGCGTCGAAGGCGATTTCGGCGTGCTCGCCGACCACGCGCCGATGGTGACGACCTTGCGGCCTGGCATTCTGACCGTGCACGCTGCGGGCGGAGCACAAAAGATCGTCGTGCTGGGAGGATTCGCCGAAGTCTCGTCCTCAGGATTGACTGTTTTGGCCGATCTCGCCGAAGCCGCGGAAAGTATTGATCGCTCCGTAATCGCGACGCGTATCGGCGAACTGGAGAGCCGCATCGCCAAGACGGAGCCTGGCTCCGAGCTCGACCGGCTGATGACCCGGCTCGATCACTACAAGGACGTCGACCGGCATCTCACCGGCACGGCCATGCACTAGGTCTGGCGCGCGAAGCGCTGGAACTCTTTCACGACACGCTCATACGTCTCGCGCTTGAACGGGATCACCAGGTCCGGTAGCTCGCGCATCTGCCACCCATTGCCATTCGACGAACTCCGGTTTGTGGCCGCCGCCGGGGTCATCGATGTTGATCTCGCTGTCCTTGCCGGTGAAGCGCAGCGCATACCATTTCTGCTTCTGGCCGCGATACTTGCCGCCCCATGCGGTCTTCACGACCTCCCTGGGAAGGTCGTAAGTCAGCCAGTCGGCGATCTCCCCGAGTTTCTGAACCGAGCGGATGCTGGTTTCCTCGTACAGCTCGCGCAGCGCCCCCGCGTACGGATCTTCGTCTTCGTCGATCCCGCCCTGCGGCATCTGCCAGACGTGCGTCGCATCGACGTGTTCGGGTCCGTCCGTCCGCCGTCCGACAAAAACCAGGCCGGCACGATTGAGCACCATCATCCCGGCGCACGGGCGGTAAGGTAGTGATTTTTGAGACGGCATCTGAATTCTCGTTATCTCCCGCGCGCGATTTTGCGGCGGCAGAGTAACGTTACGATGACTTGGCTTTGATCGCCACCATCGTGATCGGCACCAATATGATGCCTTTCGATTCCGCTTTTTTTATCCATTCGGCAATACGTGCAATGGTGCCCGGTTTTGCGGTCGCATAGCCGACAGCGATGCCGCTGTCGCGCGCTTTCATCTCGAGCCGTGCAAGCGCATGGTCGATTTCCGCAGTGGTCGGTACGGTATCGAGCACGACATCGGCCTTGGCAAACGGCAGATTCTGCGTGCCGGCCAACTGACTTGCAATGCTGCGCGAAGATGATCCGTCATCGACGTAAATCAATCCGCGCTTGGCGATATCGCGTAGGACCGGCGAGAGGCCCTGTTCCGAGGCGGTAAAGCGCGCGCCCATAAAGCTGATCAATCCGACATAGCCTTGAAATCGGCTCATCAGCCAATGGAGCCGGTCGATATTCTGTTCCGGCGTCAACGACGTCAGCAGCGTTTGCGGTCCCGGATCGTTATCCGGATAGTCGAAAGGCTCCATCGGCACTTGCAGCAGGACTTCATGTTTGCCCGCCCGCCCGCGTTCGGCGAGTTTCTCAAGATCGGCGCCGTAGGGCGCCAGCGCGAATGTCACGGGCGACGGCATCTTGGTGAATGCATCTGCCGTGCCTGATGCGCTGATTCCGAGGCCGCCGATTACGATCGCGACAAGCGGTGCGTCCTTTTTATCCGGCGGGAGATCGCGCGGCTGCGCGTAACGCACCGACGGGCGCGCACCGTCCGGTCCGATTTTCGGGATCGCGCCGTGCCGTGTTGCCTCCAGCAGCTTGGAATCGAGCAGCGGCTTGCTCGCGTTCGCGCTGTTGTCAGGGATGACGACCTGCTGCCGGGCACCGCTGGACCCGTCGATAATGGTGACCGTCTTCGATCCCGGTGGGGGCGGCGCAACAGCCTTTGCAGCGTCAGGCGTATTGGCAGCGGCCTCGTGCACAACAGGCTGATTGGCGCTGCCATTCTGTTCGGGCTGTGCCGGTAAAGATAACTTGGTCGCCACCACGGCAACCGGCTGGCCGCCGAGCGGGTCGTGGACGAATGTCGCCCACGCCACCACCACCAGGCCTGACAAACCGAGCGCGCCTGCCAATATTTGCGGCGGGCTGACCGGCAGTTTCGGAAGCCGCTTTCCCTTGCCCAGGCCGAGCGGGGCGTTCAGGTCGTCAGGGGCCACGGCGGCAGATCCATGCGAATCATCGCGCGAGTTTACCACGCGACGAATCCACGCTGGCGGCGTGTAATCCGGGCCGCTCCAAACGAACGGGGCGGCCTTTCGGCCGCCCCGTCATATTCAAAAAGCGATTGTCCGATCAGTTCGGGACCGGGACCTTGGCGTTCGGCGGGAAGGCCGAATTCACCTGCGTCCCGCGCAGAAGATCGAAGGCCATATGGAGCGCCTTGTCGTTCTTGGCGTCGGGCGGGATGTAGGACTGCGAGCCCGTTTGCTCTTTACCCGCATCGCCCTTCAGGTGACCGCGCAGGGACGCTTCGCCCTTGGTGTCGGTCTTCGCCTTGAGGTCCTCCGGAACGTCCTGCAGCACCTCGATGTCGGGCGAGATTCCCTTCGCCTGGATCGAGCGCCCCGACGGCGTGAAGTAGCGCGCCGTCGTCAGCCGCAAGGCGCCGTTGCCCGAGCCCAGCGGGATGATGGTCTGCACCGAGCCTTTGCCAAAGGAGCGGGTGCCGATCACTGTCGCCCGCTTGTGGTCTTGCAGGGCGCCGGCGACGATTTCAGACGCCGAGGCCGAGCCGCCGTTGATCAGGACGATCAGCGGCTTGCTCTTCGTGAGATCGCCCGCACGCGCGTTGAAGCGCTGCGTCTCTTCGGCATTACGTCCCCGAGTCGACACGATCTCGCCCTTTTGCAGGAAAGCGTCGGAGACTGAAATTGCCTGATCGAGCAGGCCACCTGGATTGTTGCGCAGATCGAGGACGTAGCCCTTGAGCTTGTCGTCGGAGATCTTGGCGCCGATATCGGCGATCGCCTTCTTCAATCCTTCGGTGGTCTGCTCATTGAACTGCGTAAGACGGATGTAGCCGATGTCTTCACCTTCGACCTGCGAGCGCACCGAGCGAACACGGATGACATCGCGCGTGATCGACACTTCGACCGGCTTGTCTTGCCCCTTACGCATGATGGTGAGCTTGATCTTGGTGTTCACCGGTCCGCGCATTTTTTCGACGGCCTGGTTCAGGGTGAGACCCTGCACCTGCTCGTCGTCGAGCTTGGTGATGATGTCATTGGCCATGACGCCGGCTTTGGCGGCAGGCGTGTCGTCGATCGGTGCCACCACCTTGATCAGGCCGTCTTCCATGGTGACTTCGATGCCGAGACCGCCGAACTCGCCGCGCGTCTGCACCTGCATGTCGCGGAAGCTCTTGGAGTCCATGTAGCTCGAGTGCGGATCGAGGCCGGCGAGCATCCCGTTGATCGCGGTTTCGATCAGTTTTGCGTCGTCGGGCTTCTCGACGTAGTCGGCGCGCACGCGCTCGAACACGTCGCCGAACAGATTGAGCTGGCGGTACGTATCCGCTGCCGCCGCCTTGGCGGTTGCGCCCACGAGCATAATGCGCGGCTGAACCGCGAGCAGCGTCATTGCCGCTCCCGCCGCCGCGCCAAGAAGAATGAGTGAGGTCTTGCGCATCATCCGCGAACCTTTTCGCCTTCGCCAGCCGCCCACCATGGGCCTGGATCGACGGGAACCCCGTCCTTTCGAAACTCGACGTAGAGCACCGGTTGGCTGGAACCTGTAGCGAGGATAGCGGCGATATGGGAGCCGTTACCCATGACTGCAACCGGTTCCCCGGTCAGCACAAACTGCCCGAGGTCAACTGATATCCTATCCATCCCGGCAAGCAAGACATGATACCCGCCGCCGACATTAAGGATCAAGAGTTGACCATATGAGCGGAACGGACCGGCGTAGACGACCCAGCTGTCGGCCGGTGCGGTTACCTGCGCACCGGCGCGCGTGGCGATGGAAATGCCTTTTTCCGAGCCACCATTGGCATCCGGTGCACCGAATTCCTTCAATTTAACGCCGTTAACCGGAATCGGCACCCGCCCCCGCAACGACGCAAAAGCAACCGCGGGGGCAAGACGTCCGGGATCACGAAATGCTGAAAGCGCCGGGCGGCTGTCCGAACGTCCAGCCTCGCGCAGCTCGCGCGTTGCCGGGTTGAGCCCTTGCTCGAGCTTGGCGATCAAATCTTTGAGATTGTCGACCTGCTGCGCCAGCGTACCTGCGCGCGACCGTTCAGCCTCAAGTACCTTCTCGCGTTCGGTCAATTGCTTTTGACGCTCTTCCACCAACGCTGCCATGCGCGCTCGTTCGCCGTCGAGCGCGGCAACTTCCGCTTTCAGCTGCTCGCGCTCGGCATTGATCTTTTTCCGCACCGCCAGCAATTCCGACAGATCGTTCGCCAGCGACTCGACCTCCCGGCGCATTTCCGGCAGGACTGCGCCGAGCACGATGGCCGTCCGTACGGATTGCAGCGCGTCTTCCGGGCTTGCAATAAGGGCCGGCGGCGGCTGACGGCCCATGCGTTGCAGCGCCGCCAGGACTTCGCCGATCACCGCCCGTCGCCCGTCGAGCGATTTTCGAATGCTCGTTTCATTCTCGTCGAGCGGTTTGAGCCGTTCCTGAGTTGACGCAACTTTGGTTTCGACACCACGCAGCCGCGCTGCGGTGTCGATCAGATCCTGATTGAGTTTCGTGCGATCAGCACCGATCTGTTCGATTTCACGCTTGAGTGCGGCTTCCGCCTCGGCGGACTTGCGTTGCTCGTCGCGGGCGGCTTTGAGCTCTTCGTCGCGCTGCTTGAGGGTCTTGAGCGGGTCGGCGGCTTCATTTTGGGCCGCGGGAGCTGGCGGCTCCTGCGCCAGCACCGCGGCGGCAAGGGTTATCGGTAACGCAAACCCCAGCCCCGCGATGAGCGCGGCGCGCGGATCGAGACCACCGAATCCCCCGAGGCAAATCATCGGGGTCACGTTACGCCCGCAGGTTTGAACGACAAGTTCATTTTTCTGGCGAAACCTATCGGTTGAGATTGCGACTAATTCGGGGTCGGATACGTTCTGCCTGCAAATTCAGGCGCGATGGTAAGGGTGCCCGGTCAGGATTGTAGTGGCCCGGTAGATCTGCTCGAGCAGCATCACGCGGACGAGCTGGTGCGGCCAGGTCGCCTTGCCGAACGACAGCCGCAGGCTGGCCTTCTCGCCAAGGCTCGCGGCAAGGCCGTCGGCGCCCCCGATCAGGAACACTGCCGCGGGCCGGCCGTTCTCCCGCCATTTGCCGAGTTGGGCCGCAAGCGCGCCGCTGTCGAGACTCTCGCCGCGGGGATCGAGCACCACCACGGCTGCGTTTTGCGGAATGATGTTGGCGAGCGCGATCGATTCTTCGATCATGCGCTTGCCGGCATCGCCGGCGCGGCTTTCCCTGATTTCGATGACTTCAACGTCACGCAGGCCAAGCTGACGGCCGGTTTGCGCGGCACGCTTGCGGTAGCGTGCACTCAATTCGGTTTCCGGGCCCTGCTTCAGACGCCCCACAGCGGCAACGATGATGCGCATCGTGCCGCGCAGACTATCAGCCTGGCCGCCGCGCGTCCCTGCTCGCCGCCGCCCACATCTTTTCCAGATTGTAGAAGGCGCGGATCTCCGGCCGGAAGACATGCACGATGACGTCTCCGGCATCGATGAGGACCCAGTCTCCCTGCCGCATTCCCTCGACGCGGACGCGGGGACCGCCGCTCCCCTCGATGTCCTTCACGAGGTGGTCGGCCACGGCGCTGACGTGACGCTGCGATCGGCCGCTCGTCACGACCATGTAATCGCCTATGGAGGATTTGCCGGTGAGATCGATGACGACGCTGTCCTCGGCCTTCATGTCTTCCAAACGCGCGAGGACGGTTTTGAGCATCTCCTTGGCAGTCGGATGCCGGGAGACGGTTTCGGGCTTACGACGCGGTGCCCGAGAGAGTGCAGATGTGCTCAGGGTTTTTGGTCCTTTCGATACGTTGCACCCGCCCCGATCCTAACCGGGGTCCACTTGAAGATAGTCACCTCGTCCGCTTCTTTCTACCCCGGCGGCGGACGGACTTCGCCGCCGATTTGGGCTTGCTGGCTCTGTTTCCACGCTTGTTTTCACGTCTGCTGCGGTTCCCTGCTCGCTTCGATTTGCGCGAAGACGCGCCACGAGCGCCGGCGGAAGTCCGTTGTCCGCCACGCAATGCTCGTAATGCAGTCGAAGACAAAGGTGATTTGAGGCCGTGCAAAAAAGCCCAGACCGGGGCTTTTCGATCGGGCAATGCGGAGGCGGCGTATTCGGGAATGCGGACCCGGGCGAGTGCATTTCCGGCCGGGCTGGCGGCAGCGTAGAGACTCGGGCCCAGCCGGTCGATGACGACGATAGGCACCAGTTCTGCAATTTTGCGCCACTTCTGCCAGCGATGAAAACTCCGCAAATTGTCCGCGCCCATGATCCAGACGAATCGGACACCAGGGCAGCGTTTCACCAACCAGGATATCGTATCGTAAGTGTATCTCGTCTTAATGACAGCTTCGAGGCCCGTAACGTCGATGCGGGGATGATGCGTGAGGGCGCGTGCCGCGGCGATTCGGGCGGGCAGCGGCGCCAAGCCGCGCGTGTTCTTGAGGGGATTTCCGGGCGTGACGAGCCACCAAACGCGGTCGAGCTTGAGGCGCTTCAAGGCAAGAAGTGCTGCGCCGAGATGAGCCTGGTGCGGCGGGTCGAAAGTTCCACCAAACAGGCCGATCCTCATGCCGGGCGCATGCGGGGGCAGTAAGCGCTCGGACATGTCGCGATTCTTCACCGTCACGGCCGGGTCTGACCGTTTCCGTGGATACGATATTTGAATGTCGTGAGCTGATCGACGCCGACGGGGCCACGCGCATGCAGCCGCCCGGTGGCGATGCCGATCTCGGCGCCGAAGCCAAATTCCCCGCCATCGGCAAATTGCGTCGACGCGTTGTGCAGGACAATGGCCGAATCGACTTCGCGCAGGAACTTTTCCGCGGTCGCCTGATCCTCGGTAATGATCGCGTCCGTGTGATGCGAGCCGTACCGTTCGATATGGTCGATCGCGGCCTCGACATTGTCGACGACTTTGACGGCAATTATGGCGTCGAGGTACTCGGTACTCCAATCTTCTTCGGTTGCCGGTTTGACCCGTTTGTCGACGGCCAGTGTCGCCTTGTCGCCGCGGATTTCGCAGCCGGCCGCGATGAGCATTTCAATCAGCGGCTTGAGCTGGCTGCCGGCGCCGGCGCGGTCGACCAGGAGCGTTTCGGCGGCACCGCAGACGCCGGTACGCCGCATTTTCGCATTGAGCACGATTTTCTTGGCCATATCGAGCGAAGCCGCCTTGTCGACGTAGACGTGGCAGACACCTTCGAGGTGCGCGAATACCGGCACGCGTGCTTCCGCCTGCACCCTCGCCACGAGACTTTTGCCGCCCCGTGGCACGATCACGTCGATATTGCCGTCGAGTCCGGACAGCATGAGGCCGACCGCCGCGCGGTCACGAGTCGGCACAAGCTGGATCGCAGCCTCAGGCAGGTTGGCCGCGCGCAGGCCTTCGGTCAGCGCTGTCAGGATCGCCCGGCTCGAACGCATGCTGTCCGAGCCGCCACGCAGGATCGCCGCATTGCCGGATTTCAGGCATAGGACCCCCGCGTCGGCTGTCACATTGGGCCGGCTCTCGTAGATGATGCCGATGACACCAAGCGGCACACGCACCCGCTCGATCCGCATGCCGTTTGGCCGGGTCCAGGATTCCATAACCGTGCCAACGGGATCCTTGAGGCCCCGCACGGCGTCGATGCCGGCTGCAATGGCGTCAACGCGCGCGGGATCGAGAGCCAGGCGATCGAGAAAGGCGCCCGTGACCCCGGCGGCGCGCGCTTCCGCCACGTCTTCGGCATTGGCCGCCAGAATAAGAGATGTTTGGGCCCGAACGGCTGCCGCCATGGCTCCGAGGGCGCGATTTTTCTGGTCCGCCGGTGCAAGCGCCAGCGCCCGCGCAGCCGCACGGGCACGCCGGCCGATTTCGCCCATGGCGGCGGTAATATCGCTTGATCCCTCGATGCTCTTGAGCGGCGCGCTCATTCTCGCAAAAAGCCCGTGAAAACCCTTGTCCTGGGGGCACTTCCTATCACGTCAGGTGTCGGCCCGCGAGGTCAGCTGGCCGCGCGCATGGCAGGTTCGACCCTGGGGATAACGTGGACAACCGGTGGTGCCATGCAACGGTTTAACTATCTGCACATTGCAGTGGCAGGGTGGCGGCATTCCAGGAGGTAGTCATGGCGTACAGTTCAGGCCGTCTTCCCAGCCGGTTTCCTGTCGGCACCAAGTTCGTGATCGAAGGAAAGCGTCGCGGGGAAGGTCAGGTGCAAGTGTTCAGCCGGTATCTGGAATTTCCCGACGGCACGTTCCTGCCGCTGCCGGCCCGGCCGGCAAAGCAAAAAGTGGTCGCACCCGCGCGCCGTCCGCGGCGCTCGCGTTCACGGGCCCATTGACCCAGCCAGATCGGCCAATGGCCTAGGTGTCGGTTCGGCCCGGCCACTGGCGGACCGGGGCCGGAGGCTGCGAAACGGGACTAGGCCAGCGACCTAGCCTGGACGCGAAAACCCCAGCCACCGGTGGGCTGGGGTTGACGGGCGATCGGTCAATCGCCTTTTTCACGTGTGTCTGAGCAGGTAACGCGCTGCGGCGCGGCCTGGTTCCTTGGCCGTGCGCTATTCGCCTCCGAGAACCAGATCGTCGCGGTGGATCATTTCGGTCCGGCCCGTGTAGCCAAGGATCAGAAGCACGTCGGCTGACGAGCGTCCTTTGATCTTTTCGGCGTCGTCGGCGTCGTAGGCAACGAGCCCACGGCCGACCTCGTGCCCATCCGGCCCCCGGACAACGACCGCATCACCGCGCCCAAAGCCGCCCTCCACCTTGATCACGCCTGCCGGCAGCAGGCTCTTTCCGCTCCGCAGTGCGCGCACGGCGCCCGCATCGATCATCAGCGCACCGCGCGGCTCGAGCGATCCCGCAATCCATTTCTTGCGCGCGGTTACCGGGTTTGCCGGTGTCAGGAACCACGTGCACGCAGCTCCATTCGCAATCGTCTGCAGGGGATGCAGGACGCGGCCGGATGCGATCACCATGTGCGTGCCGGCAGTGGTGGCAATCTTGCCGGCCTCGATTTTGGTCAGCATGCCGCCGCGCGCGAGGTCGGAGCCGGATGCGCCGGCCATCGCTTCGATTTCGGGCGTGATGCGCGCAACGATGGGCACCAGCTTCGCACCGTTCCCTGCAATCGGCGGCCGGTCATAAAGGCCATCGACGTCTGAAAGCAGCACGAGCAGATCGGCGCTCATCATGGTGGCGACGCGGGCGGCGAGACGGTCGTTGTCGCCGTACCTGATCTCGGTGGTCGCCACGGTGTCGTTTTCGTTGATCACCGGCACGCTGCGCCATTCGAGCAGTTTCGCGATCGTCGAACGCGCGTTGAGGTAACGACGCCGCTCTTCCGTGTCGCCGAGCGTGACCAACACCTGACCGGCGGTCAGCGAGTGGGCGCCAAGCGCCTCGGACCATGCCCGTGCAAGCGCAATCTGTCCGACGGCGGCCGCCGCCTGGCTGTCCTCGAGCTTGAGCGCGCCTTGCGGCAATTTCAAAACGGCACGGCCGAGCGCGATGGCGCCGGATGAGACCACAAGCACATCGCATTTCTGGCGGTGCAGGCCGGCGATGTCGGCGGCGAGCGACGCGAGCCAATCGCGCTTGAGCCCGCCGGCGGAGGAATCCACCAGCAACGAAGAGCCGACCTTCACCACGATGCGGCGGAAGTCCTTGAGCAGCGGCGTTTTCGACATGGCTCCGGCAACAGCGTAATTAAGCGCGCCGGTTGTCTAGCACGTCGAAAATAGCCCGTCAGGGTCGAGTCGTTGGCGGATCAATCGAATCCGGCAGCCTTATGCTTTCCCGGTTAATGCCAGTTTCACCCGCTCCGGCGTGAAAGGGACGGTCCGCAGGCGTGTGCCAGTGGCATTGTAGACGGCATTGGCGAGGGCCGCACCCACAGTCGTACACGCTGCCTCGCCGGCACCCACCGGTTTTTCCGTCGGCCGGTCGATGAGCTCGATGTCAATCTTCGGCACGCCGGAAAACCGCAGGATCGGATAGCTCGCCCAGTCGACGTTGAGGACGCGGGCGCGATCGAACATCACTTCTTCCATGAGGACGCGGCTGATCGTCTGCAGGATGCTGCCCTCGACCTGGGCACGCACGCCGTCAGGGTTGATGATCTGCCCGCAGTCATGCGCACAGGCCACGCGCTCGACCGTGATGCGTCCGCTTGCGCGCTCGACGGCGATTTCCATGCCCATGCCGACATAGGCTTCGCTGTGCTTGTAATGGACAAAGGCGATGCCGCGGCCGCGTGCGACCGCGCTGTTTGCACTCGCGAGCTGGTATGGCTGCGACTGCCACTTCATCAAAGCCGCCGTGCGCTTGAGAACCTCGATTGCACGCGGGTCCTTCAAGCCGCGCATGCGGAATTCGACCGGATCGACTCCGGCCGCTGCCGCCAGCTCGTCGACGAAGCTTTCAACGGCGAAGCAATTTGCCGGTTTGCCGGGCGAGCGGATCGGCGCCGGACGCAACGGTGCGTCCTTGAGCCAATGTGCAATCACCTGGATGCTCTCGGCGGAGTAGGGCGGATCGCCGTTCTGCGAAATCAGGCCGGTGTTCAGTCCCGGCACATGTTCGAGACCGGCCGCCTCGGGCGCCAGCAGCGGAATATTCGGCAACCCGCGCGTCGTCTTCGGAATCCACAATTCGGTGCGCCAGTCCAGAATGCGGCCATCGGCCGAGACCGCGCCCGAAATGCCGATCAGCTGCGGCGGGCCTTTCGGATCCCAGCCGAGCTCGTCCTCGCGCGTCCATTGCACGCGCACCGGACGTCCGGTGGCGCGCGACAGTATCGCTGCGTCAGCCGCGGCATCCTCGTGGCCGTTCATGCCGTAGCAGCCGGAGCCCTCGAGGTAGATCATCCGCACCTTTTCCTTGGGGAGGCCAAGGAATTTGGCAAAAGTCGTCTGATTGCCGTGGGTCCCCTGCGAGGCGGTCCAAACTGTCGCGGAATCATTATTCACGTCGGCGACGGCGCAGGACGGGCCGATCGATGCGTGGCTTTGCATCGGCCAGTAATAAGTCGCGGTGAGGGCTTTTGCGCCGTCCGGCCGCTGTGCAGCAGGGCTTCCCTTGTTGACCAAGGTCTCATCGACAATGCCGGGCTCGTTTCGCAGCGACTCGACGAGGCCGCTCTGCGACGGCAGGCCGGTTCCCTCGCTCCACTGCGCGCGCAATGCGCGCGACGCGCGCACCGCATTCCATTCTTCGTCGGCGACGACCGCGAGCAGGTCTTTCACCCGCACGACTTTCGCGCCTGGGATATCCTTGATCGAGGCTTCGTCAACGGACACAAGTTTGGCGCCGACGGCCCCGGGCCTGATCACGCGCGCGTGCAGCATGTTCGGCACCGCGAAGTCGTGCACATAGACATGAGTGCCGAAACATTTTGACGGGACATCGGGGCGCCGCAGCGGTTTTCCGACGATCGTGTAGCGCGCAGGATCCTTCAGCGGCGCTTTGGGATCGAGCTTGAGATCAAACTGTTTGCCGGCGATCAGGTCGGCAAAGGAAATTCCGGTGCCGCCGGATTTCGGCCGCACCATGCCGCCGGCCGTTTCGAGGTCCTCAGCCTTGGCGTTGAGCCGCTGCGCGGCCAGCTCGACGAGCGCCTTGCGTGCGGTCGCCGCTGCCTGCCGGATCTGCACGCCGCCGCGCTGGATGCCGTTTGAACCGGACGTACGGCCCTGGTCGGGCGTCAGCGCGGTGTCGCCTTCAATAAACATGATCTTGTCGACATCGATGCCGAGCTCTTCGGCAGCGATTTGCGGAATAGCGATGCGCAGCCCTTGCCCCAGATCGACCTTGCCGCAGAACAGCGTCACGGTGCCGTCGCCGTTGACCGCCAGGAAGGCGTCGACTTCTTTGGAATCGAGAATTCGTTTTGCCACGGCGGCGCTTTGTGCGCGGCCGCGGGAGGGGAGGCCCGCGAGTGCGAAGCCGACGGTGATCGCTCCGCCTTTGAGGACAGCCCGGCGAGAGAAGTTGAGAGTTTTGACCGGTGCGTTCATGTCAGCCTCTCTGTCCGGTTGCCGCCATGACCGCGCTCAGCACCCGCACGTGCGAGCCGCAACGGCACAGATTACCGTCGAGCGCCGAGCGGACGTCCGCCTCGCTCGGCTTCTTGTTGCTTTGCAGGAGCGCGGCAGCGCTCATGATCATTCCGTTTGTGCAGTAGCCGCATTGCGGCACCTGCTCATTGATGAAGGCGGTTTGCAGCGGATGCGGCTTTTCCGGTGTGCCGAGCCCTTCGAGCGTGACGACCGGCTTTCCTTGCGCATTGGCGACCGTGGTCTGGCAGGACCGGGCCGCGGCGCCGTCGATCATGACGGTGCAGGCGCCGCACTGGCCAAGCCCGCAGCCGAACTTCGCGGCGGTCAGGCCGAGCTCACGCAACACATAGAGAAGTGGTTTATCGGCATCCGTCGTGTCGACGGTTTGCGCATTGCCGTTAATGCGCAAATTGTAAGTCGCCATGTCGCCGCTCCGTTTCCCCCGCGGGACGCATTTAGTCGCCACCTGCTACTATGGCTGAGCAGAGTAGGGCTGCCTAGGCGGGGGTCCGGCGGCCCGTTCTCACAAAAAGTTGTGCGTTCATTGCATTTCTTGGAGGCGCGGCGCGCGAGATCCGTACGCGGAACAAGGGCAAATCGAATAGGTCCGTCAATAGCGCCCGTGGTACTATGACGCCGAGGGCGAAGCGATGCGGCTAGCGGTCTATGGTGCCGTGCTGGTGATTGCTCTTGGCAGCGTGCTGCTGGGGCTCGATCGGCTTCCGGCCCCGATGTCTCCCATGGTTGATACTCCGGCAGGCCTGGCCGCCGTGCCGGCTCCGGCTTTGCAAGCTCCCGCCGCGCGAGCCTCGCCTTCAGTCCCGAGTGCGACGATTGGCGCGCCTATAGTTCCACCGGCACTTACCGCGCCTGCAAGTCCTGCCGCTCCCGCAACGGCGCGAGCTGCAGCACAAGAGGCGGCGCCAGTGGCTGCGCCCGAACCGGAGGTGCGTTGCAATGTCGACGCTTGCACCGCTGCTTACCGTTCGTTTACTCCCTCCGACTGCACCTACCAGCCGACAGGTGGGCCCCGGCGGCTCTGCACGAAGAAATAGACACCGCAGATGAACTTCGGCGGTTCCGAGTGAGGGACGCCTGGAACCGCCGCGCCAACACCGGCGTTTCGCTTGGGCGCCTTTCATTACGTGGGCCAGGCAATGCAGTTTTTCGTCTACCTTTCCATCCTCATGGTTTCGGTCAGCACCGTGCTGCTCGAAATCCATTGGCTCACCACTCCGCCGCCGCAACCCAAGTCGGCCGTGCAGGCGTCCGCCACGCCGCCGCGCCCCAAAGTCGAGGGTCCGAATGCGGAGTTGAGCCCGGTTTATCCGAGGAAAGTGGAGCCTGTGCAGCCGGCGCCGACCCAGAACATTGTCCAATACAATGTCGGTCCAGCGGCTACCGGCAACACGGCGGCGAGGGCCGAAACGGTTCAAAAGCCGGTCGCCGAAACCACAGGCGTCGCAACACGCTCTGCAAAGCAGCTGTACCGCCAGACAATGCGCAGAATGCGCAGGCATATGCGGCACCGCCAAAAAAGAATGCGCCTGACGAGGCGGCCGCATCGAACAATCGCTGCGATGTCCAGGCCTGCGCGAGCGCGTATAAATCGTTTCGCGCCTCGGACTGCACTTACCAGCCGCTTGACGGTCCACGGCGCGTGTGTGGCAAGGCGCCCGAGCAGCGTGCCGATCGCGAACAAAGAGATGAGCCGCAACGCCGATCCTGGAGCCGGCGCGAGGATTCGCGTGAAATGGATCGAAGAACGCGGTGGCGGGTCTATGACGAGGATGACGACGACCCGGACGATGCGTTCCTTTTCCGCAGAAGCCGCCGCTGGTAGGCGCGGATTTTCTAGTAAACCACCACCGACCTGATCGACTTGCCTTCGTGCATGAGGTCGAAGGCATCGTTGATCTTGTCGAGCGGCATGGTGTGCGTGATCAGATCGTCGATATTGATTTTGCCGTCCATGTACCAGTCGACGATCTTGGGCACGTCCGTTCGGCCTCGCGCGCCGCCGAATGCGGTGCCGCGCCAGACGCGTCCGGTGACGAGCTGGAATGGACGGGTCGAGATTTCCTGACCGGCTCCGGCGACGCCGATGATGATGCTTTCGCCCCAGCCGCGGTGGCAGCATTCCAGCGCCTGCCGCATCGTCTGCACGTTGCCGATGCATTCGAACGAAAAATCCGCGCCGCCGCCGGTGAGATCGACGACGGCCTGCACGACCTTGTCGCGGCCGACCTCGTCCGGATTGACGAAATGCGTCATGCCGAATTTCTCGGCCATCGCGCGCTTGGCGGGGTTGGTATCGATGCCGACGATCTTGTCGGCGCCAACCATGCGCGCGCCCTGGATGACGTTGAGACCGATGCCGCCAAGGCCGAACACGGCGACATTTGCTCCCGGCCATACCTTCGCGGTGTTGATGACGGCGCCGACACCGGTCGTCACGCCGCAACCGATGTAACAAATCTTGTCGAAGGGCGCGTCCTCGCGGACCTTTGCCAGCGCGATCTCGGGCAGCACCGTGAAATTCGCGAAGGTCGAGCAGCCCATGTAGTGAAACACCGCATCGCCGTCGCAGCGGAAGCGGCTGGTGCCGTCCGGCATCACGCCTTTGCCCTGCGTCGCGCGGATCGCGGTGCAGAGGTTTGACCGGCGCGACAGGCACGTTTTGCATTGCCGGCATTCGGGCGTGTAGAGCGGAATGACGTGATCGCCGGCTTTCAGTGTCGTGACCCCGGCGCCGACGTCGCGCACGATGCCCGCGCCTTCATGACCGAGAATCGCCGGAAACAGGCCTTCGGGATCGGCGCCGGACAGCGTGTAGGCGTCGGTGTGGCAGATGCCGGTCGCCTTGATTTCGACCAGCACCTCGCCCGCTTTCGGGCCTTCGATGTCGATGGTCTCGATGTCGAGCGGTGCGCCGGCCTTCCAGGCAACCGCGGCACGGGTTTTCATTCGTGCGTTCTCCCAAATTCCAATCTACACCGCTTCTTTTGCCTTGGAGCTGTCGGCCGCATCACGTGCCTTGTCGATTATTTTCAGCAAAGCACGCAGTGCCTCCTGCACGCCGTCGCCCGATTGTGCGGACAATACCAGTGGCGTTTTCTTGCAGGCTTTCTTGAGCTTCCCGGCCTGCGTCTTGATCGCGTCCTTCGTCAGGGCATCCGACTTCGACAGCGCGACGATCTCCGGCTTGTCGATGAGGCCGTGGCCGTAGGCTTCAAGCTCTCCACGCACGATCTTGTACGCTTCGCCGGCGTCATCGCTCGTTCCATCGATCAGGTGCAGCAATACGCGGCATCGCTCGGTGTGGCCGAGGAAGCGATCGCCAAGCCCGATGCCTTCATGCGCGCCCTCGATCAATCCCGGGAGATCGGCGAGGACAAATTCGCGTCCATCGACTTCGACGACACCGAGTTGCGGATGCAATGTCGTAAAAGGGTAGTCGGCGATCTTCGGCTTGGCGGCACTGACCGCAGCGAGAAACGTCGATTTTCCGGCATTCGGCAGGCCGATCAGTCCCGCATCGGCGATCAACTTGAGGCGCAATCGGATGGTGTGCTCTTCGCCCGGCTGTCCGGGATTGGCGTGGCGTGGTGCCCGGTTGGTTGACGACTTGAAATGCGCGTTGCCGAAACCGCCATTGCCGCCTTCGGCAATCGTCACGCGTTGTCCGACTTCGGTCAGATCGGCGAGCAAAGTTTCACCATCCTCTTCGTATACTTGCGTACCGACCGGCACTTTCAGCACGACGTCCTTGCCGTTCGCGCCGGCCCGGTCCTTGCCCATGCCATTGCCGCCGCGCTGCGCCTTGAAATGCTGCTGATAGCGGTAATCGATCAGCGTATTGAGGCCGGTAACGGCCTCGACGACGACGTCACCGCCTCTGCCGCCATCGCCACCATTGGGTCCACCGAACTCGATGAATTTCTCGCGCCGGAACGACACGCAGCC
Source organism: uncultured Alphaproteobacteria bacterium (assembly GCA_963718035.1). GTDB lineage: Bacteria > Pseudomonadota > Alphaproteobacteria > Rhizobiales > Xanthobacteraceae > Pseudolabrys. The sequence continues at coordinate 313,611 of CAVQYD010000055.1, forward strand.
GTTCCCGCCTGCGCCCGACGCAATGTAAACTTTGGCCTCGTCGAGAAATTTCATGGTCGCGATATAGCGCGTCGCGGGGCGTTTCGCACCTAGCGTGCGGGCAGGAAATGCGTCGTGCCGTCTTGCTTGATCCGGTCCAAAAGGTCGACTTCCCAGGACAGATAGGCATTCATGGCCGCCTCGTGGTCGTTCGGCCGCTCATAGGGCTTGAGCCATACATCGATCGGATCATCGGCCATTTTCTCAGCCGTGGAGAGCGGGAAGCCGGCGGCGGCCCAGGCTGCATTGCCACCCTTGAGCCAATGCACGGGCGATGGCGTGAGTGTGCGAGCCTCTGCAACCGCAAGGGCGGCCAACACACCGTCTTCGGACGTGAGGATGACGGCCTGCCGCGGCGGGATTTTCGGCAGCGCCTTGTCGAGACGGCCGCGGATGGCGAACCATGCGCCGGGGATGTGGCCGCGGCGGTAGTGCGGGCTGGTGGAGAGGTCGATCACTGAGACGTTGTCGATCTCGAGCACCTTCGAGGGCTCGACTGCTGCATCTGAAGGAATTGAGCCGAGGATGGGAGCGGGTGTGTCGGTTTCACGACCTGCCTCCGGCAACACGTAGACGTCCTGCCAGCCCATTTGCTTGAGCCACGACGCCGTCATCAATGCTCGTACCTCTTTGTCGTCACTGAGCACAATGCGTGCGCCGAGTACGCCAGCGTAGATGTCGGTGGCCTGCACGAGCTGGCCGCCTGGCGACGAAATTGCGCCGGGATAGTGGCCTCCCTTATATTCGGCCGGGTCACGTACATCGAAGACGTAAGTCGTGCGCGCCGCGTCTTTCCGCCATCGCTCGACGGTAGCGCGATCGACGCGCGTGACTCCGAACGTGCGTGCAACCTTTTCCGCGGCGTCCTTGGCCCAGGCGATGCTCGCGCCCGACACGTCCGGTGCGCGGTCGGATTTTCCCGTCGCACAAGCGAGTCCGGCGAGGTGCCAGCCCATGGTGCCGTTGCGCAACGCGACGACTTTGTTTGGTACGCCGGCATTGATCAGGGACTGGGCGCCGATGATGCTGCGGGTCCGTCCGGCGCAGTTGACGACGATCGTCGTGTCAGGGGAGGGGACGATATCGCGGACCTTCAGCACCAGCTCGGCTCCCGGCACGTTGATGCCGGTCGGAATCGAAATGCGCGAATATTCGTCGAACGGCCTGCTATCGAGCACTTTCAAGTCGACGCCGCCGCGCATCATGGCATCAAGCTCGGTCGCGCTTACGCTGGGCGTTTCGCTGTCGTGCTCGACGAATTCGCCGAATGCCTTGCTGGGAACGTGCACGCCTGAAAACGTCACAAAGCCGGCTTTCTCCCAAGCCCCTACGCCGCCGTCGAGATAAGAGAGATCCGTGTATCCGGCGTCGGCAAGAATGGCCGCGGCGCGTCCCGCAACACCGTCGTTGTCGTCGCACAGGACAATTCGGGTCGACTTGCGCGGCACCAGTCGCGCGAAACGCAATTCCAGCCGGCTGAGCGGCGCATTGCGCGCCCACAAGAGGTGATTTTGCGAGAAGGTGAGCTCCTCGCGCACGTCGACAAGCGCCAGCTCTTTGCCGTCGCCGAGCATGGCTTTTACGGCGACAGCAGAGACAGGGCGTGGCGTCACTTTGGCGGTAGGCGCGTGGAGGTTCACGTTGCACGCTGCGCGTACATTTTCTCGACCTCGCCGGTCTTCAGGTCGACCCTGATGCGGTCGATCTTGTCGAGATTGGTCCCGGTCACGCGTACGAAACGCGCGTAGTCGGGATAGTCAATTGAGTGGATGGCGCCATCTTGATAGATGCCGGCTTGACCAGGCATCAGCCGGTATTTTTTCGCCGGCTTGAGCTTTGCGTGCTTGGGGTCCTTGCCATCATCCTCGCGCGTCCACTCGATCATGTCGGTGTATTTGCTGGCCTGACCGTAGATCGCCCATGAGTCACCATGGTCGTGCGGCGGGGATACGCGCGCCTTGTCGTTGATGTGCGCAAGAATTTGAAAGCCGAGTTTCGGGTCTTCGTAGAGGACTTTCAGCCCGCGTGGCACGCCATCGCCGCAGTACTCCTCGATGAAATCCTTGTTCGCGAGCAGACGTTCGAGATTCTGGCGGACCTGTTCGCGTCCCGCAGGGCCGGGATCGCGTGAAAGAGCGGAACGGCAATCGCTGATGAATTGGTCGAGATCATAGGCCACGGCGTCCCTCCCAAGCTTGCAGCGATATAGTCTCGCGCAAGTCGGAGCTGAACGCCAGAAGGCCCTCCCTCAAAATGAGGGAGGGCGTACCTGGAGCCTGTCCATGACCATCTGCACTAGGAAACGCGCTTCGCGCGCCCCCAGGTCTTGAGCGCCGACCAGATGCGCCGCTCAAGCCGGAACCGGTCGATCGGAGCCGACGATTTGATCGAGTTGATCCGGTAAAGACCGACGCCGGTCCACTGGAAGCCACACTTCTCCAGCACCCGGCGAGATGCCGGGTTGGTGACGCGCGCGCCGGCTTGCACTGCGTCATGCGTGAGATCCGTGAACGCATAGTCGATCAATGCATGCAGCGCCTCGGTGGCGTAGCCCTTGTTCCAATAGGGCACGCCGAGCCAGTAGCCGATCTCCGGCGTGTCGTCGTAGTGGAACATCAGCCCACATGCGCCGACGATCGTCCCGTCGCGCAGCGTGATCAGGTACGCCGCCTCGCCCTTCTTGTTCGCGCCCGCAATGAATTGTTCGGCATCCGCCAATTTGTATGGATACGGAATGCGCGCGGTGTTCTCCGCGATGCGGCGATCGTTGGCGAGCGCTGCGACCGCTTTAGCGTCCTCGAGGCGCGCTGCGCGCAAGGCAAGGCGCTTGGTCTCGAGGACGGGGATACTGGCTTCGCGATATCGTCCAGTCGGTATTTCTTCCAGCAGTGTCATGGCACGGGCTCCAGGTTAAAAAAGTTGAGAGGGGGAGCCGGTCACCCGTCTCCCCCTCTCAGAGCCCTTACGAGGCCCCGCCGGTTTGACTGGATGACCGGCGGACCTCGAATTTGTCCACCGTCTTACTCGGCCGCAGCCTCCGTCATCGGTACAACGGACACGTAGGTGCGGCCTTTAGCTTTCGTTGCGAACTGAACCTTTCCATCGATGAGCGCGAACAGGGTGTGATCTTTGCCGGTGCCGACGTTACGGCCGGCATGCCATTTGGTGCCGCGCTGACGCGCAAGGATATTGCCCGCAAGCACGATCTCGCCGCCGGTCGACTTCAAGCCGAGCCGCCGGCCCGCCAAGTCGCGTCCGTTACGTGAGGATCCGCCTGCTTTCTTGTGCGCCATGATGGTCTCTCGAACTCGCTTACCGTGTACACCGATTCCGTTACGGAATCATCTCACTTCTTTTTGTTCCTGCCCTTTGTAGCCGCCTTGGCGGGCTTTTTTGCGGCGGCCTTGGCCGGTTTCTTCGCTCTAGTCTTTGCCGGCTTGGCCTCTGCCGCCGGAGCGGCTTCGGCTTCCGCCTTTGGCTTTGGCTCGCGCTTGGGCCGCGGCGCCGCCGTTTTGGAGGGCTTCGCCCCGCCGGTGAGAATCTCGGTGATGCGGACCACCGAGAACTCGTGGCGGTAGCCGCGCTTGCGGCGTGAATTCTTCCGCCGGCGTTTCTTGAAAGCGATCACCTTGTCGCCACGCGTGTGCTGGAGCACTTCGCCGGCAACGATGGCGCCCGCGACAGTCGGTGTGCCGAGCTGGGGCGCATCGCCGCCCACGACGAGGACCTCGCCAAACTCGACGATCTCGCCGGGCTGGCCATTGACCCTGTCGACCCGGATGACGTCTTCGGCGGCAACCCGGTACTGTTTTCCGCCGGTCTTTATGACTGCGAACATCTTTCGTCCTCGTGTTCGATCCCGGTGCTCGGACCCGTTCCGGACCGGCTTCTTTCAGTCGGTTTGTTGTTTGTTTTTAAGGGCTTATTGAGCCCTCGAAAAAGCACGCGGACCCAAAGGCCCGCGCGCGCCATGCTTATGGCGGGGAAAAGCGTGTCCTGTCAAGAAAGCGCGCTTCGCCGGGAAACAGCGTTAATCCCGGGGGCCGGCCCCGCGCCGATTGCCCTAGGTTTCGCTCTTGGCCTGTGCGTTGCTGTCGGACCAGGCGCCCGCATCGCCTTCTGCGCCGGACTGCACAAGGCGGTATCCGACACCCAGCTCGGTGACCAGAATCTTCGGGGTGTCCGGATGCGGCTCGATCTTCTGGCGCAGCTTGCGAACGAAGATGCGTAGATAATGAGTGTCGTGAACATGGATCGACCCCCAGACTTCCTTGAGCAGGTGCTGGTGGGTGACGACGTTGCCTGCATGCTGCGCAAGCACCTGGAGCAAACGGTATTCCTTCGGCGTCAGGATTAACCGCTTGTCGTTCAGCAGGACCGCGCGGGCGGCAAGATCGATCGTGAGCGGCCCGGCCTTGACGATGGGCTCACCGGACACCGCGCGCATTTGTCTCCTGAGCGCCACCCGCACGCGTGCCAGCAGCTCCGCCATCCCGAATGGCTTGACGATATAATCGTCGGCGCCAAGTTCGAGCAGATGCACTTTTTGCGCCTCGGTCGAACGAACCGATAATACGATGATCGGCACGCTCGACCACGAGCGGATCCTTTCCACGACTTCCGCGCCGTCCATGTCCGGCAGGCCGAGATCGACGATCACTATGTCGATGGGCCGCAGCGTCGCTGAGCGGATTGCTTCGGCGCCGGTACCCGCCTCATGAACGACAAATCCGTTAAGCTCGAATCCCGTTCGCAGGAACCGCCGAATTTGGATCTCGTCGTCGACAACGAGGACGATGGGCGCAGGCTCACTCATCGGCACCACTTTCCAATTGGGGCAGGGCGGCTTGCGACACCGGCAGTTCGATCGAAACGGTAGTGCCGTAAACCGGGACCATCGCTGGTGGCGCTGACCTTGCCGTCATTGGCGCCGATGAAGGCGCTCGCGATCCAGAGGCCAAGACCGGAACCGCTCGTAGTCGCGGCATGCCGCTCGCCGCGCGCGAAGCGGTCCCAGATTTTTGCCGTTTCGGTGGTCGTCAATCCGGCGCCCTTGTCGGCGACGTCGATATTCAGCCGGTCATCCTGCGTTCGCGCCGCAACTTTTATTTGCGATCCGGATTCTGAATATTTCACGGCGTTGTCGAAAATCTGCACCAGCGCCTGCTGAATCAAAACCGGGTCGACGTGAATCAGCGGCAGGTCCGGCGGTACATCGATCACGATGCGCCGCTCCGAAAGGCGATGGCGGCACCGATCCACCGCGGAATTGATGATGTCAGCAGGGTCCGCCCACTCGACGTGCGGCTTGATGCCATCGCTGCTGATGCGCGTGGCATCCAGCAGATTCTGGATGTCGTTGTTGAGGCGCTCTGCTTCGTCACGCACGTCGTGCACGAGCGCGGTCAATTTCTTTTCCTGGCGCAGCGCGGGTGCTGTACTCAACACGGTAGCGGCGCCGAGAATGGAGGCGAGTGGCGTGCGCAGCTCGTGGCTAACCGATCCGATCAGGGCCTCGCGCAGCTGATCCGTCTGCGAGCGCATGCGGGCTTCGCTGATGGCGTGGGCGACGCCGAGACGCTCCAGTGTCGCGGTTGCGTCGGCCAGCACCGCATCGACACGGATACGCAATTCATCCGAGCGCTCGTTCGATTCGCGGCCGAGATTGATCGCGATCACCCCGAATTCAAGGCTCTTCGGCGATACCGCGCGGACGAGCCAGATTTCCCCGCTTTCGGTCGTGACAATCGTGCCGCCGACGGCGTCATGGCGCCCCGAAGCGACTTCGACAACTTCGGCGAGAACACGCTGCGGTACGGACATGCCGGCGTGCCGGCCGCTGCTGTCAGACGCTTCGCGGGCACCTGGCAAATAGGACCACGTTTCGCTGCATGATGCTGGCGAGGTGGTCCTCGATGGCCGCGTGGATATCCGACACATCGAAAGCGACGGCGAGCCGGCGGGAAAATGCATAAAGATCGCGTAGATCGATTTCCCGCTGCCGTGCCATCTCCAGTTGCCGTTTGAGGCGGGTGGCGAGCTGGCTCACTGCCACTGCAACGAATATGAAAAGGATGAGGTCGACGACTTCTTGCGGCTCCTTGACGCGGAAGCTGTAGGCGGGCGGGTAGAAGAAATACGCCGATGCAAGGAGTCCGCAAACGGCGGCGACAAGGGCCGGCACGATCCCCCAGCGCGTGGCTGCAATCACGACGGGGATCAGGTAAACGATGGAACCATGCGCGAGTCCGCTTTCCCAGACGATTACAAAGAGTACGGCAGTCAGCACGGCGACGAGGCCGAGCGTGACGAATATGCCGGGCAATTGTTTACGGATGGAGCCGAGGACTGTTGCGTTATCCATTGCCGTGCTGATGGTGCTGTCCGTAAATCGCAATATACGCCGTGCGGCCCTTGTCTGTCTTGGCGTGCTTGGTTACATAGCGCCCGTCCATTCCGGGCCTTTTAAAGGCCGGTTTTGGGCTCCGGAGAGGTGGCTGAGTGGTTGAAAGCACCGCACTCGAAATGCGGCATACTCGCAAGGGTATCGGGGGTTCGAATCCCTCCCTCTCCGCCACAAGCAAAAAATAGCCCAACGATTCCAGAAAATTAGATTTGCGGCCATCGCCTACACACGAACGTACGTACAATTGTCCTGACCATCATCGTCGTCGCGTCTTTCGATGCGCGCCCGCAGGTCGATGTCCGCTTTACCCCCGAAAGCAGACATGTGCAGCGCACAAGCTAATGTCCGCTTTGTGCCAATAGATGGGGTAATCGGCCGGGCGATCTTTGTGGATAGCTGAAGATTTTGGGTGCTGCGCTTCAGGCTGATGGTGAAACGAGGTCACCGTGGTTACGGGCCTCAAGCATCAGAAGGAGAAGCGCAGCATGGAGCATTTTGCCGGACTGGACGTCTCAGTCAAGGAAACGAGCATCTGCATTGTGGATGACACGGGCAGGATCGTTCGCGAAGCCAAGGTTGCGAGCGAACCCGGAGCTCTGCTGCAGGTGCTGAAGAACAATGCCTATCACTTCAAGCGGATTGGACTGGAAGCCGGGCCACTGTCGCAGTGGCTTTACAGCGCTCTCGCTGAGTCGGGCTTGCCGGTGATCTGCGTCGAGACGCGGCACATGCGAGCGGTGTTGCAGGCGCAGATCAACAAGACCGACCGTAACGATGCCCGCGGTATGGCGCAGATGATGCGGGCGGGACTTTATCGTCCGGTGCATGTGAAGACGTTACGCAGCCAGAAGCTGCGCATGCTGCTGACCCATCGCAAGCTGCTGCAGTCGAAGGCCATCGCCGTCGAGAATGACCTGCGCGGAACCTTGCGTAACTTCGGCCTCAAGGTCGGGATCGTTGGCAAGCTGAAGTTCGAGGCGCGCATCAAGGAACTGGTCGAGAATCTCCCCGATCTGGCCATCCTGGTCGAGCCGCTGCTCGTGGTCCGCCGGGTGCTGCGCGAACAGATCGCCGTGCTGCACCGCCGCGTGCTGGCCATCGTGCAGGACGATGCGGTGTGCCGGCGCCTGATGACGACCCCGGGTGTTGGTCCGGTGGTGGCGCTGACATTCCGCGCCACCGTCGATGTGCCCGCGCGCTTTCGAAACTCCAAGGCAGTCGGGGCGGTATTGGGTCTGACCCCGTCCAGGTATCAATCGGGCGAGATCAATCGAACCGGCGCGATATCAAAATGCGGGGACGAGATGATGCGAGTGATGCTCTACGAAGCGGCCCAGAGCATGCTGGTACGCTCAGCCAAATGGTCCTGGCTCAAGGCCTGGGCGATGCAGATCGCCAGGCGCCGCGGCATGAAGAAGGCAATCGTCGCGCTGGCGCGTCGCTTGGCTGTCATCATGCACCGCATCTGGGTTGATAGTAGCGGCTCGAGCTAGAAGACTGGAAGGGGTTAGAGGTGTGAGACAGCCAATGTCCGCTTTGGGTCATTAGCAGACATATGCAGCGCAAAAAGGCATGTCCGCTTTACCCCCAACAGCGGACATGTGCAGTGCAACTCGGTATGTCCGCTAAGTGCCAATAGCGGACATCGCGTGCCCCATTCTAAGGACCAGACGGTGCAGCGTGTGGCGCGACGTCTTACGCCTTCCTGGCGATCATCGTTTTTGAAGCGCGAGCCATAAGCGGGCGACGGCTTCGGCAGGGGTTTTCGCAAAGCAACTCTGATCAAAATTCGCGGAGGCGAGCCACCCGTCATGCTGTTTATCAAGAGAGCCAAAATTCTCCCCACACGCCTCTATGAGTTCTTCGAGGGTGGGGACATAGACGCGATCGCCACTTCGCCAGACAAGCTTGTTCATCGGACCAATCAAGCTGCCTTTTCCGATCTGCGGAAATCCGGCATCCATCAGGCTTTCGGCGAGGTCGTAGTCCATGCGCATATGTAATCGCGATGACTGCTGTTACCCCGAAAGCGGACATTAGTCGGCGTCACTCGAATGTTGGCTAAGTGCCAATAGCGGACATTTCACTCGCTTACTCCTGCGGTGCGCCGAGATCCTGACGAAGGCGCTCGTACGCATCGAAAACAATATCTTTGCCATACTTTCGTTCAAGTCGTCGGACGGTAAAATGGCCGCGCGCGATAGATTGGAAGTGGTCGATAAATGCATAGTTGATGGCGGCTCCTCCGAGCGCACCTATGACAGGAATTGTCTGCGCGGCAGCCTTTTGTGAAACGACGAAACCGAACCGAGAGGCGATCTGAGCAATCAACCGCACGAGCACTGGGCTACCTTCCTCAACGATGCCGCGTTCGGCAATGAAGCGGGCAGCTTCCGTGACGGAAGTCGCAAAAACCCCACGCACAACGAAATAGCCGCCCTCCGCAGCATCATCGGTCTCAGTCCGACCGCCCAGTCCAAAGACTTCAACGCATGACAGGCTCAATTCCGGATCAGCGAGGTTCTCACCTTCGCTTCGCGCGATGTCGAGAATTGATCGCAAGATGATAATGGTTGAGACGGGAAGTTCTAAAGGCAGTGACAAAATTCCAAACGCTCCTCCAGCGGCACCCGAGGCAATCGCTAAAGCTCTGTGCAGCATCTGTGAACTTGATTGAGATCCACCTCGGATTGTGAGAAGTGCAACCGTGATGGCAGCTTCAAGGCTTTTTGTTGTGGCGACTGCGATAGCTTGAGAAGCGCCAGCAGGTAGAGCCCGACCCAATAGTTCAACAGGCTTACCAATCATGTTTGCGAGGCGCGCGGCTAGGCTGGGATGCTCAAGCAACTGGACAGCATTGCGGAGTGCATCCGTATCGCTTTTGTCCATTGATATGGATCGGCCATTCATTGCTCGAATGTATCATCTGAGGCCCCGAGTGGCGCTCAACTTCGACCAGTTGATGTCCGCTTTACCCCCAAAAGCGGACATGGCACGCGGCATTCGCGACAACAAAAAACCCCGAACATTTTCGCCCGAGGGTTTCCCGGCCACAAATAAACTTATTAGGCGATCTGCTTCCGCTTCCTGCACCACCCGATCACACCCAACGCGCTCGCGAACAAGCGATGGCGGATTTCAAAGAGCGGTGGGTGGCGCGGACTTAAGAAACTGGGCACCTTGTTCATGAATTCGGCTGCACAGTTCCCCGCGAGCGCGGACTTGGTCGAACACGAACACGCGTATCGCTGAAGATAGGTTGCTACCCTGCTGACGCCCTTTATCGATCCCCGCAATCACCTTCGACAGTGTGGCTCGTTGCATGCGCGCGATTTGCTTGAGGTCGCTCCAGAAGGCGTCTTCGAGGCTCACGCTCGTCTTGTGTCCATCAATATCGACGGAGCGTTTGACGACTTGTGATTTCATGAGCGCCTCCCCAAAAATGTTCGCAGGTATCATCCGGCAATTCGGTGTGGCGAGGTCATCAAAGAAGTACCTTTTCAAAAAAATCGTCCTCCGTTGCGGTATCCGAGGAAAGTTGGTGGTGTGACAACACCTGCCCAGTCTCGTGAAAACGTTTTCCGCAGCGAGGTAAAATGCTGCGACCCGCTAGAGAAATTTGCGGCGTACGTTTGAGCTTAAGCCACTGCCACTCTTCGCGGTCAGGACGCCTCCAACGCGACCCAGTGGTCAAGAGCCGCGTCTCGGTGGCAGGGGCGCGGCCACGGGGGGTGCTAATGTGGACGACGCTTTTCGGCATAGCCTTCGTAATTTCGTTCTCAGCATTGTTCGCTGCCATCGCCATGGATTTTTGAAGGCTGATTGGGCTTTGCCCTCTCGTAGTTTGCGAGCATTCGCCGTGCGGCTGTGCGGGCTGTACCAAAGTTGGAACGTGTGCCGCGCGAAATTCGGTCAGCTGTGACCTGTGCGCTACAGCAGTTGGCGCCGACAGTCGCTATGGTGCCTGGGACGAGGATGGTCCAACAGCGAGTACCTGCGATGATGGCGTACGTGGTGAGCGAAGGCCGTTTCTTTGCACTGAAACCTTCAGAATGGGGAATGCTGCTCATCGGCGTGGCGCTCTGCGGGTTTGCTGCGCTGTTTTTCTGATCCATCAGTTTGCGGTGCCGGCCGCCTCGGTGTGCCGGTTGCGTTGGGGCTTAGGGGGACGGGTCCGCAATCGGCTAGGGGACCCGCTGAGACGGTCGGCCCGCGCTACGCAATTTGAAAATTGTAGGCTGAGCGCACCTGCCGCGTGATCTACGCGTCAGCATGCGGCCGATATAGCTTGGGATAAGGCGTTTTGAAGCCAAATGCCGCGATTTGCGGCCCCTCATTTTTTAATGGAACCGATCCCGGTCTCGCGCGTTGAGTTATGCGGGTTTGTGCACACCATGCATGGGGGGCCGCCAATGTGGACAACGCTTTTCAGCATCGTATTCGCAATCTCGTTCTCACTACTGCTCACCGCCATCACCATCGACACAGAGGCATGGAAGTCGTTGGACAGCGCGGACGACTGACTGAGTTTAATCGACCGTCGCGCTCCACCATTGGCGTGGGGCCCACTTAATCTTTAAGTCAAACGCTCGGTCACGCTGAGCGTGCCGCCTGTCGGGTCATTGCCCAGCACAGAGAGTTGTTCGCCGCTTGCAATCTGCAAGTTGAGAGGCGATCCAACCGGCCCCCACCGACGGGGGCCGCTTCCGTTGCCGAGGGTGTTAAATAGAAACGACTGCTAGTGGCGACGCTTTGTGGCCAAAATTGATTGGTGTTCGCTATGCGGCGATCGTTGATATCGATCCTGATAATCGTTTGCGCGTTCGTTGCGTTCCCGCCCATATTGCGCGAATTCTTTCCACTCAAATTGCCAGCTGCGGAGTTGGACGCTCATAACTCCCCTCGAGCGCTCACTGATTTTACGTTTTTGGACGGATCGGAGCGCAACCTTACATTAGAGCGTTTCCGCGGCACTCTTATATTGGTGAATGTCTGGGCAACATGGTGCGCTCCCTGCAAGGAGGAGATGGCTTCGCTCAATCACCTTGCGTTGCTCTTCGCGAACAAGAATATAAAAATTGTGCCCATTTCGATTGACGTTTCTGGCGTTCTAACTGTACGGTCATTCTACGAAAGGTTAGGCTTGAATAATCTTTCGATTTATGTCGATCCCTCAAAGAACGTCATGGATGCGCTTGGGATAATCGGCATTCCGACCACTATCTTGATAGGCCGCGACGGACGCGAAATTGGCCGAACGGTAGGGCCTGCGCAATGGGATGCGCCTGAAAGCGTGAAGCATATTACAGAGATCGCGCGCCTATAAATCGTCCTTCACGCCGTGATGGCTGAGTGCGATGCGATATTCATGTCCGCTTTGCCCCCGAAAGCGGACATTTGACGCTATTGGATCACTCTTGAGGGAGGTTCCTGATGCGCACTTACCTGCACTTAATTGAATTAAATTGAATCGTAATGGGCAGGACTCCCTTTAAGGCTCGAAGCTAATTAGTGAACCTACGATGTCAGAAAAAACTTTGAGGCCGCCCCCTGTTGGCGGTCTCTTTTTTCAAAGCCAGCGATCACTCAACCCATTTGAATTAGAACTTACGAGACCAGGAAAGCGCCTCTTAAATTGGCGGCACCTAGGCTCGGCTGTATCGGCATGAGCACCCTGACCATAAAATGCGCTTGTTGTGGCGAGCCGCTGACCGCGCCCGAGCGGACGGAATACGTCGATGCACACCGGGTGCGCCACGTATGGAAATGCGAACCTTGCAATTATTCTTTTTCAGCTACCATCGCCGCACCGAAGCAGCGGCAGCCTGGGTCCCTACAGACCTCAGAGTGATATTTGCGCGTCTGCTTTACCCCCGAAAGCGGACATTGAGAGGCTGAGCAGGATGTCTGCTAAGTGCCGGAAGCGGATATTCGCAAAATGGATCGGACAAAAAGAAAGACCGCCTCGTGGCGGTTTCTCCAAAATCAGATCAGTTTTTGATCAGACGCCGTTGCGGGTGGGGCGGACTCGTACACGACCGCTGTGGCATTCCTATAGTGCAAGTTCGATTATGCTAACGAGCCCGTATCCCAAGAGAGATATCCAAGCCGCTGTGAGCCCTAGTCCACCAGCGATCGCTGCCGGTGGCCAAATCTGGTGAAACAGGACGTGTACTTGATGAAAGAGCCATTGGATCGCAGGCGCGGGTGCGGTCAGCGCTATGGCTTTTTGAGTTCGCATGGTTGCCCTTCATTTGCTCACCGGACGCGGCACCACGACGACAACAGTAACCCCGCCCGTCTTTAGATCGGGCGGGGGTACCGATGACAACGTGCTGGGTCGTGGCTTGTCCCAGCCAGTGTGCTCACTAAGCAGGTAGTTTGCTGCAGCGCAATAGTTTTGTTGCGGTGCAGTAAATACATACAGCAATTTAGAATTCAGGCACTCCAAAAACCGGCGATAAAGCCGAAACCTGTTAAACGCCTGAAAGGGATGACGTGCGGCTCAAATGTCCGCTTTGGGCACAGTGACACTCAATGCGGAAGGGGCCACCCTTCGGTAGCCCCTTAGACGCGCTGCCTTTATTTTTTATCTCCTGACTCAGTTGGTTTCTTCTTTTTCTTCTTAGAGCGCCGGTCGTCCCGTCGGTCACGCCAATTCGCGCCGGCAACGCTCACGGCTGAGGTTGGATCGCCAACGCGGGCCTCGGCGTCCGTTGCGGTTATCACCGCCGCCGGCACTACGAGGCTCAACGCAGCCGCCAAGCCCAGAAGCGAAAAAGCCCCTCGACGCGAAATCATTTCCAATTTGATCTTTTCACTCATCACAACCTCCCGGTTGGTTTTGAAAGCTAGCCGAAAAGGGCCGCTGTCAATTTGATGCATATCAACAGATGCCGAGCCTGCCACTATCGAGGATTAATGCAGTCTCGTCTTGCTCTTTGCCGCCATATTGTTGTGAGTTTTTTCCAGATCGATACCGCTGCGAAAGTAGGCTCGAAATGTCCGCTTTCAGGGGTAAAGGCGGACATTTGCTGGCGCATGTCCGCTAAGTGCCAATAGATGGGGTAATCGGCCGGGCGATCTTTGTGGATAGCTGAAGATTTTGGGTGCTGCGCTTCAGGCTGATGGTGAAACGAGGTCCGTGGTTTACGGCCTCAAGCATCAGAAGGAGAAGCGCAGCATGGAGCATTTTGCCGGACTGGACGTCTCAGTCAAGGAAACGAGCATCTGCATTGTGGATGACACGGGCAGGATCGTGCGCGAAGCCAAGGTTGCGAGCGAACCCGGAGCTCTGCTGCAGGTGCTGAAGAACAATGCCTATCACTTCAAGCGGATTGGACTGGAAGCCGGGCCACTGTCGCAGTGGCTTTACAGCGCTCTCGCTGAGTCGGGCTTGCCGGTGATCTGCGTCGAGACGCGGCACATGCGAGCGGTGTTGCAGGCGCAGATCAACAAGACCGACCGTAACGATGCCCGCGGTATGGCGCAGATGATGCGGGCGGGACTTTATCGTCCGGTGCATGTGAAGACGTTACGCAGCCAGAAGCTGCGCATGCTGCTGACCCATCGCAAGCTGCTGCAGTCGAAGGCCATCGCCGTCGAGAATGACCTGCGCGGAACCTTGCGTAACTTCGGCCTCAAGGTCGGGATCGTTGGCAAGCTGAAGTTCGAGGCGCGCATCAAGGAACTGGTCGAGAATCTCCCCGATCTGGCCATCCTGGTCGAGCCGCTGCTCGTGGTCCGCCGGGTGCTGCGCGAACAGATCGCCGTGCTGCACCGCCGCGTGCTGGCCATCGTGCAGGACGATGCGGTGTGCCGGCGCCTGATGACGACCCCGGGTGTTGGTCCGGTGGTGGCGCTGACATTCCGCGCCACCGTCGATGTGCCCGCGCGCTTTCGAAACTCCAAGGCAGTCGGGGCGGTATTGGGTCTGACCCCGTCCAGGTATCAATCGGGCGAGATCAATCGAACCGGCGCGATATCAAAATGCGGGGACGAGATGATGCGAGTGATGCTCTACGAAGCGGCCCAGAGCATGCTGGTACGCTCAGCCAAATGGTCCTGGCTCAAGGCCTGGGCGATGCAGATCGCCAGGCGCCGCGGCATGAAGAAGGCAATCGTCGCGCTGGCGCGTCGCTTGGCTGTCATCATGCACCGCATCTGGGTTGACGGCACCGAGTTCCGCTGGAGCAAGAACGCTGTTGCAGCGTGAGCGCTGTACATAATCAAACCGGATAGGAGAAACACGAGTTCCACCTCGCGGTGGCATGATGTCCCTCACGGGACGATGGATGAGGTGAGTTCGCAATGTCCGCTGGACCTGCCGTTCGTCTGACGGCAAGGCCGCCCAATAGATTGTTCCACCTCGTTCTCGAATCCCATGATGGAAGGGCCTTGGTGCCGATTCCGAAGAGAAGCACGAGCCCGTGAGTGACATCGACACTGTGGTCGTGGACAGTCTGAAAACGCTTGACCCCAATCGGCCGATTAGAGAAGCGGACATTCGCGAAATGACATTACAAAAACAGAAAGACCGCCTGAAGACGCTGGTTGCTTTTCTCAAATCGGTGTCCCGCCGAGGCCCTGTGAATCCGTTGCCCGTGCGAGAGCCAATTCCTCCGGAAGACTGTATATAGTCTCGATTGCGTGATCGAGCAGAGCGAGCTGGGCCTGAAGGGCGGCGTGACGATCCTCGGGCAAGGTGCGGATCAGGGTTTCAATCATTGCTCGCAGCCGCCGTACAACCTGAATACTATCCGCACCGTAACGCCGAAGTTCAGTGCAGGCCAAATTCACGAAATCTTCCCAGTTGGGTGTACGGAAGATGACCCGGAGCTTTCCCGATTCATCGGTTATATTGTCGGTTCGCAGGTTTCGCTCGCCGACGCTGCGGAGCAAGCGCTGAAGCTGGTCGATTGCTAGGACGGCCGTAGTCGGATCATTGATTGCCGGCGAGAGCGCTTTCAACGCGATATCGAGGATAATCCGGAATGCAAAGGTCGGATCCTGCTCCAGCGTGCGTTCGATTCCAAAGTTGATAGAAGAAACCAGTATATTTTCGTCGATTCCAGAAACGTTGCCGTACAACGCAAACAGTGGTTCGTCCTTGCCGATGAAGTCGCCCACGACGGGGATGAGCTCCACAACGGCATTCGCTTTCTGCAATTCTACCAAAAGCATCTCTATGTTCACCGACAGGATGACCTCGGATCTACCTGCATGATGAACGATCCGGGAAGGCATCCCAGTAGTCTGAGCCTTGATGTGCGGCGGCGATGGACCTTGTGCCGGTTGAGGATAAACAGCCTCGATCACGGTAAGGCCATCTTCGCCTACCCGGGACAGAATACTGACGGGCCGCAATAGTCGCGCTGCATAATCGATCAAGTAGAGAAAGGCCGCCATCGAGAGCAGGCCGAGCAGCCCAGCCACAAAGAGCACCAACTGGTCGCCGGTCCCCTTTATTCGGTTGAGCGCGGAAATTGCAAACAGCAGGGTGAAAACGAACAACCCGACGGTGTATCTAACGACGTTGTCCCGCAGCAAGGTGGTGGCAATAACACGCGGTGTCAGTTGGCCGCCGGCCACCTGAATTGCAACGAGCAAAGACCCAAATGTGAAGACGACAAACGATAAGGTCATTGTGATGATGGTCTCGAGCAAGGCCTGCGCACCGGCGGCCGAAAAGCGCTGGAGTTGCCATCCGAACGTGTCATCAAGCGCATGCAGAAGGCGATATACTATCAATTCAAGGAATATTGCGCTGAATGGTACAACCCACAGCGCGTGAGTTATAAATCGCCTACATCGCTGGAACAGGTGCCAAAGCCGCATCATTTTCCGTCTCCCCGCTCAAGTCCGGGCATCGTATCGGCACAAACCAGCACACTGAAAGGGGGTTGCTACGCGGCGATTCAGCCACGCGATGTCCGCTTTAGTGCCAATAGCGAACATTCGTTAGATGTCGTTGCCAAAATAGAAAGACCGCCTCGCGGCGGTTCTCCGAAATCCGATTTGTTCGCTACAGCTACAAAAGCCCCCACTTCCACACCAAGATGGTGATCACGATGACTATTCCGATTATAATCCCTAACATTTTTAGCTTTGTGACATGCCTTGCGTTGGCCTTTTGAGCATCGCGGCCAGTCGAGCTGGCTCGTTGGTCCCGCTCGATGCGGCGTCTCATCGCTCTCAAGCGCTGAGTCTCTTCGTCAAGCATGTCAATTTTCTCGTCGAGCCTCGCCATCTTCGCTTTTGGCGCATCGGTGCCGCGCAGCTTATCGATCGCTTGGCCGACAGAGAGTTTGGTTATTTCAGCCATGGCGGCGGATACATGTGCGGTGTCGGCAATGACGTTGGCTCATTGTGTGATTCTGGGAGTCCAATCTTTTGCGCGCCGAAAGGAAGTGACCGCGGGACCATTACGGTCTCGGCATAGAAGAACAAGACGGCAAGTACTGAGCCAACCACCAAAAAGTACGAAAATAATGGCACGCAAAAACCTCAAAATCGCAGCATGTAGACGCTCTCAGGCTAGGGGCTAACCCAAGAGCGTCTGCGCACGGTGAAAAAGTATTTACGCGTACATGCCCCAATGAAAGGGCTTCTCCACCGCTCGTAAAAAGAGAAGCCCAAACATTCAGCGGCGGCATTGATGCAGATCAAACAATGATTGAGGCGTCGAACTATCACGCACGGTAAAGGGGGGGGCCGGATGTCCGTTTTGGGTCAAAAGCAGACATTTGCAGCCCACAAGTCGATGTCCGCTAAGTGCCATAAACGGCCATAAGCTTATGTTGAGCCAACTACGGGGATACAAGGCAAAGACGAATTGGAGTGCAGGGGCTGGAGTCGTCATGTGGTCTCACCTACTCGTCCTCGCCTGCGCCCTGCTCGTGCTGCCCGCCCAAGCCCTGGCCGGTGCCAAGGAGAAGGTCGCGGCGCTCGCTCCGTCGGGGCTGGTGCTCGCGATGGACGAAAAGGGCAACGAGTTGGTGGTTCAGAACGCTGACAAGCCCTTCGTCCCTGCCTCCGTCACCAAGATCGTGACCGCGTGGCTGGCGATGGAGGTCCTGGGCGGCGACTATCGCTTCGAGACCCGCTTCTACCTGGACGGCGACCGGGTGCTCTACATTCGCGGGGGCGGCGATCCGTTTCTGATCTCCGAAGAGCTGGCTCAGCTCGCATCGGAGCTGGTCGCCGCAATCGGCAAGAAGCCGTTAAGCGGCATCGTGCTCGACGCGAGCTACTATCCCTCCGACATCCGCATCCCGGGCATCGAGGACACCGATGAGGCCTACGACGCGCTGAACTCCGCGCTCGCGGTGAACTTCAACACGATCCACGCCGTGCGCCAGGGCAAGACGATCCGCTCCGCCGAGAAGCAGACCCCGATCACGCCGCTCGCTATCAGCCAGTTCCGGGCGCGGGGCCCCCAGGGTCGCGGTCGCATCAGCCTGACCCAGGACCCCGCGGTGGGGCTGCAATATGCCGGCGAGCTGATCGTCGCATTCATCGAGCGGGCCGGCGGCAGCGTCAAGGGCAAGATCTCGACCGGAGCGGTGCCCGAGGGCCTGGAGCCGGTCTACATTCACCGCCAGTCGCGCACCCTTTCGGAGATCCTCGCCGGGTTGCTCCTCGGCTCGAACAACTACATCGCTAACCAGGTCTTCCTGGAGCTCGGCGGGCATCGCCTGGGCGGGCCCGTCAGCCTCGAGAAGTCGCTCCAGGTCGCGAACGAGATGCTCGCCAAGCACGGCCTCGCCGAGTCCATCCATCTCGAGGAAGGCTCGGGCATCAGCCGCGGCAACCGCTTCACGGCCCGCGGCCTTGCCCAGTTGCTGCACCTCTTCCAGCCCCATGCCACCCTGCTCCGCCGCGGCGACGGCGCGCTCTTCAAGACCGGCACCGTTCCCGGCGTCCGCACCCTGGCGGGCTATGCCGACACCTCCAACCATGGGCGAGTACGCTTCGTGATCTCGCTCACAAGCAACGACGGCGCGATGCGCTTCCGGCTGCTCAAAGCCATCCAGTCGGGGCTGTAGACGAAGGCGCGCCCGCCGAGTTGAAGTCCCCACGCGTCACAAAAATTAAGCCGATGAGAATGATCCACAGGATGCCCATATCAGACTCCCGTTGCAGATTTCCGGTGCACGGTTGCCTAAATCAAGCGTGACGCCTCGCGCTCGGTCGGAATGCGGCCATCCGGTGTGAGCTGGTTGACCAGTTCCGGCAACTGCTGGCTCAGCGTTGCGATCAGGTCGTCGCGCGACATCCCGCTCTGGGCGCTCAGCGTCCTGATCTGATCCTCGCTGAGCACCTTCGACAGAATGTTGGGCGAAACCGATTTGTTCGGACCCGTGCCAATCCAGGATTGAACGACGTCGCTCTGACCGCCCTGCTGGAATTGCTTGAGCAGGTCGTTAAGTCCACCGCTCAGCACGCTGCCGGCGGCGCCGCCGGCAAGGAGGCCGCCCAAAGGACCCTGAAGCAATCCGCCGAGGCCACCACCACCGGCGGTCCCGCTCGCGGTTGATGCGCCGCGATCGGCGGGCGCGGTGCTTGGTTGACCCGGGCTCAACTGCTTGATCGCCTTGTAAGCGACAAGCCCGAGCAGGGCCATCGCGATCGGCGACATTCCTCCACTGCCGGCGGGAGCGGGCGCGGTCTGGCCGCGCGGGCCGTTTTGCATTCCATTCAGGATATCAAGAAGTCCCATGTTGGCCTCCTATGCAGCCCCGCCCGATATTTGAACGTTGTTGCGGTCCGCGTGCGATCTCGCGCCGGCTGCGGCAGCGTTGTTCGCTGCCGGAGGCCTTGTCAAGCCTTGATATCGCTCGGCAGCTTTCCGCCATTGGCGGCAAGCTTCTGCATGATCTGCTTGTGCAGCCAGACATTCATGGCGGCAGAGTCGCCCATATTGCCGGTGTATTTCAGTTCGGTGGCAAGTTGCTTGCGTGCTGCCTGGCTGCTGTCGAGGTTCAGCGCCTTCATCAGGTCGACAATGGACGTTCGCCAGGCAAGCTTCTCGCCCGTGGCGGCCGCAGCCTTGTCGACGATTGCCGCTACGTCCACCGTTTGCGCCGGAGGCGCGGTTGGCGGTGCCGTCGGTGACGCGCTCGCTTGTGCCGAACCGTGGCCGAATATCGCGCTCATTATGCTGCCGAAAACACTCATGACATTCCTCCGTATTGGTTGCCGCGAGCCTGATTGTGCCGGTTGCGCTACATTCCTCGTGCCGCTCAAACGAGAATGCGGCTATTTGAATAAAGAGACATCGGCCCTCCGGCCGCGAAATTCATCCAAAGCTTCTTTTTGAATGCTCGATTGCAGCGACAATTATTTGCTGTGCGGCAAAGTCGGCGCAACAGAATTCGCGTCGTATGCCGCACCGGTTACCGCATTCGCGCGCGGTACCCTATTCCTTTACCGCACCGGTCATTGCCGAGACGTAGTGCTCGACAAAGAAGGCATAGAGGATGACGAGCGGCAATGACCCCGCGAGCGCGCCTGCCATCAGCGAGCCCCAACGATAGATATCGCCGTCGACAAACTCATTGACGATGGCAACCGGCACCGTCTTGTGCGCCGTCGTCGACAGGAATGTCAGCGCGTAGATGAATTCGTTCCAGCACAACGTGAAGCAGAAAATAAAGGCCGAGATCAGGCCGGGGATTGCGAGCGGCAGCACGATCCTCATCAGGATCTGCCAGCGGCTGGCGCCGTCGATGAGCGCGCACTCCTCGAGCTCGAACGGGATGGTCTTGAAATAGCCCATCAGCAGCCAGGTCGAGAACGGGATCAGGATGGTCGGGTAAGTGAGGATCAGCGCGAACGGCGAATCGAACAGGCCGTACTGGAAAACGACAGTCGACAACGGAATGAACAGGATCGACGGTGGCACCAGGTAAGCCAGGAAAATTGCACCGCCGACCCAGGCCGCTCCGCGATAACGCAGGCGCACGATGGCATAGGCGGCGAGCACGCTGGCGATGATCGACAGGATCGTCGCGCCGATCGCGACGAACATCGTGTTCCACAAGCCACAGCGGATAGCTCGTCTGGAACAGCAGGTTGTAGAAATGCTTCAGCGTCGGCGCGGTCGTCCAGAACGGATTGACCCTGTCCATGTCCAGAAGCTGGTCGTCCGGCTTTATGGAGGTGAGCGCCATCCAGTAGAACGGAAACAGCAGGATCAGAAGGATGATCGAAAGCGGCAGATAGAGCGTCACCAGCCGCCGCGGCAGCGTTTGCAGGTAGCTCATGCCCTCGCTGTGATCGGCGGTCGCTGTAAGTACCGCCCGCGGGTCAGACGCCTTGTTGGCAAGCGCGTCAGTCATTGCTCTCGCCCTGCTGCCACTTCCGCCGCTGCAAGCCGAACCACGAGATCAGGATTGCTGCCAGCAAAAACGGGATCATCGCCGTCGAAATCGCGGCTCCCTCGCCGAGCTGGCCGGCGACGATGGCGCGCTGATAGGACAGCGTTGCCATCAACTGCGTTGCGTTGACCGGCCCGCCACGCGTCAGCACCCAGATCAGCTGGAAATCGGTGAAGGTGAACAGCACCGAGAACGTCATCACCACCGCGATGATCGGCGTGAGCAACGGATAGGTGATGTAGCGAAAACGCTGCCAGTTGCGTGGCGCCATCGATGGTCGCGGCCTCATAGAGCGACGGAGACACCGTCTGCAAACCGGCAAGCAGCGTGATGGCGACGAACGGCACGCCGCGCCAGATATTGGCAAAAATCACCGACCAGCGCGCGTTCCACACGTCGCCGAGGAAGTCGATGTTGGACGAAATCAGGCCAAGGTGACGCAGCGTCCATGACACGATCGAGAACTGGCTGTCGTAGATCCACCAGAATGCGATTGCCGAAAGACCGTCGGCACGATGAAAGGGATAAGCACAACCGCACGCAGGATCGCCTTGAACGGCAGATTTTCGTTGAGCAGCAGTGCGAGATAGAGACCGACCGCGAATTTGATGGCGCTGGCGACGATCGTGTAGAGCAGCGTATTGAATACCGCGAGCCAGAAAATGCTGTCGTCCCACAGCCACTCATAGTTCTCGATGCCGATAAATTCGCCGCCCCGGCCGATCTTGGCATCGGTGAAGGACAGCCAGACGCCGAGACCGAGCGGATAGGCGAGAAACAGGATAAGGAACGCCGCCGCCGGCAGCATGAACCAGATGCTGAGCCAATTGTTGTTGGTCTTGAGCCGGTCCCACGCGGTCGCTTCGCGAGGCGCGGTTCTGCCTGACGATTTCAGCGCGATGTCGGCCATTCATCCACTCATTGTAATCGTCATGGCCGGGATAGACCGGCCATGACGTTTTTCTTCAGCGGTTGCGAGCGACCGCGAGGTGCTCACCGATAGATTCGCCGCAGCTGGCGATCGGCGATCTTGATCGCGCCCTTTGGATCTTCGCGCCCGGTGCACACAGCTGCGAACATGTCGAGCACGACGAAATCGGCAATCGCGCTTGCTGCCTTTTCGCCGACCGAGCCGAGGCCGCCCGCCGTCAACGTGCGCTTGGCGACATCGCGGAACGGCGTTGTCTTCTTGATCGGCGGTCCATACCGGGTTGGAATCATAGGCGTTAAGGCAGTGCGTCAGATAGCCCCTCGATGCCGATCAGCCATTTGTTGAACTGATCGGCTTCGAGCATGTAGGCCATCAGCGCCTTACAGGCTTGCGGATACTTGGTGTAGGTCATCGCCATCAGCGGGAACAGCAAGTGGAATTCGGTCGGCTTGCCGACCGGCCCCACCGGCTAAAGCGCGTGATCCATGTCCTCGGCGATCTGTTTCTTGCTCGCATCGTTCTGCGCCGCGACGTAGATGGAGATGCCGTTATTGGTCCAGTGGACTTCGCCGCCAAGGAAGGCCTTGTTGTTGAATGCATCGTTCCACGACGCAGTTCCCGGCACAAAGTTTTCATATAACGTCTTGGCGTAGATGAGCGCCTTTTCGGTTTCCGGCGAGCTGATGATCACCTTGTCAGTTCTTGTCGACCACGTTGCCGCCGAAGGCCCACAGGCACCAGTGGACCCAGGTATTACCGTCGCCGGAGGCGTGACCAAGCGCCATGCCGCCCGGGGTGCCTTGCGCCTTCATTGCCTTGGCGTAGGCGAGGAATTCGTCAGTCGTGGTCGGGAATTTCGAGAAGCCCGGCCTTCTTCGACGCTTCCAGTCGATAATTGAGCAGATTGCCGGCGTAGCAAACCGGAATTGCGATCCACTTGTTGCCGGTGCCTTTGCCGTAGGTGACCGCAGTCGGCACCCAGCCGCCGTATTTCTTGCCGAGATAGTCAGCAACATCAGAGACGTCGAGGCATTTCTGCGGGAACAGGTGCGGCAGTGAATAAAGGCCCCAGAACAGATCCGGGCCCGCGCCCGTGTTGGCGGCGACCGAGGCTTTCGGCTGCACGTCTTCGAACGACTCGCGCGCGATCGTGATCTTGACGCCGGTCGCCTTGGTGAAGGAATCCATCAGGGCGACGAAGGCGTCGTCTTCCGATTGGACGAAATATTTCCAGCGCAGGATCGACAGCTGCGCGCCTTTCTCCGGCTTCCACTGGGCGGACTGTGCCCATGCCTTGGCCCAGTCAAGCAATGCCGGGCCAGTCAACGCGCCGGCTGCGGCCGCCGCCGTCCCGCCTTTGACGAGCGTGCGGCGTGTAAAATAAGTCATGATCTGCCTCCCTTTCGTTCCTCAGTTTTCGAGACGCTTACCCGTCGCCTCGTCGAATAGATGAATGAGCCTCGGGTCTGGCTTAAGCCGGATCTTGTCGCCCGGCTTGAATTGATGCCGCTCGCGGAAGACGGCGATGATCTCGTTCTCGCCCACTTTGGCGACGACCTGCAGTTCCGATCCGGTCGGTTCGACGACCTGGATCACGGCATCGACGCCGTCGTCGGATAAAGAGAAATGCTCAGGGCGCACGCCGTAAATGGCGGGGCGTCCATCGCTGCCGGCCGGTGCGTTGCTGAGCGCGAACGTTACCCCGCCGGCGCCTCGAATGCCGCCGTTCCGTTCAGGCTGATGCGGCCTTTGAGCATGTTCATTGCCGGCGAGCCGATAAAGCCGGCAACGAACAGATTGTCAGGGCGGTCGTAGAGATCGAGCGGCGCCCCGATCTGCTCGACGCGGCCGTCGTGCATCACGACGATCTTGTCGGCCATGGTCATTGCTTCGATCTGGTCGTGCGTGACGTATATCGTCGTTGTCTTCAGCCGCTGATGCAGTTCCTTGATTTCCGTGCGCATCTGCACGCGCAGCTTGGCGTCGAGATTGGACAGCGGCTCGTCGAAAAGAAAGACCTGCGGATCACGGACGATGGCGCGCCCCATGGCGACACGTTGACGTTGTCCACCCGACAGCTGGCGCGGGAAACGTTGCAGCAATTGCGAGAGGCCGAGGATCGCGGCCGCCCGGTTGACGCGCTCATCGATCTCGCTTTTCGGCGCGCCGCGCAGCTTCATGGAGAACGCCATGTTGTCGGCGACGGTCATGTGCGGATAAAGCGCGTAATTCTGAAACACCATCGCGACGTCACGTTCCTTCGGCGGCAGCCGATTGACCACGCGATCGCCGATACGGATTTCACCTCCGGTGATGTTTTCGAGGCCGGCGATCATCCGGAGCAAAGTCGATTTGCCGCAGCCAGAGGGCCCGACCAGCACGACGAATTCGCCGTCCCGTATCGAAATGTCGACGCCATGGATAACGGCCGTCGCTCCGAAGGCCTTTCGTACGTCGCGGATCGCGACCGAAGCCATTCATTCCTCCCAGGCGGCGAGGGCCGCCTTACGCATATTCTTCTTTGTTTTCAGTGCCGTGCCGAATGCCGCGAGCATCCGTGCAAATCAAATCATCCTGCTTTCGCCCTCCGAAAAGCAAGCCCGACGTAAGGCCGCGCCCAACGGCGGTGGGCAGGCGAAGACCTAAAGCGCCATGCCGCCATCGACCAGATGCGGCTGGCCGGTGATGTAGCTCGATTCATCCGACGCGAGGAAAACCGCAAGCGCCGCGACTTCCTCGGCCGTCCCGAGACGCGCCATCGGCTGGCGCGCGATGAAATTCTTGCGCACCTGTTCGAGCGGGGTTCCTGTTTGCTTCGCAACGGCCTGCACGCGTTCCTCGAAAGAGGGCGACACGATTGTGCCGGGGCAGATGGCGTTGCAGCGGATGCCTTTGGTGATGAAATCGGCAGCGACGGCTTTGGTCAGGCCGATCACCGCTGCTTTGGTCGCGCCATAGGCATAACGGTTGGGCAGGCCTTTGATGGAAGACACGCCCGACGACATATTGATGATCGAGCCGCCGCCGTTTTTCAGCATCGCGGGCAAGAACGCCTTGATGGTGCGATGCATGGATTTGACGTTGAGGTCGAAAGAGAAGTCCCAGTCCTTCTCCGAACATTCCAGCACCGTGCCCTGGTGCACATAGCCGGCAACATTGGCGAGCACATTGAGTGCGCCGAACTCCTTGTCGATCGAAGCAGCAAAGGCACCGACCGCGTCACTCGACAGGACGTCGAGCTTGGCGGTTTTCGCAGCCTTCAGGCCGTCAAGCTTGTCAGTCGCGACATCGGTCGCGATGACCCTCGCGCCTTCCGCGATGAAGGCCTCGGCGATCGCGCGGCCGATACCCTGGCCGGCGGCGGTGACCAGCGCCAGCTTTCCTTTCAGTCTGTTGCTCACGGAAACAATGCCCCTCAATGGTTGTCGCGCGCGACGCCGTTCTGGGCGACGCGCTGATACTTCACGGCAGGCTTCAGCACCATGCCGTCCGCCAGCTGGTCGACCATGGAGCGCTGGATTTCCTGCCATGGCGTCTGGCTTGCCGGATAGCGGAAGCCGCCGCGCCTCTGCAGTGCCTTGCGCCGCCGGGCCAGCTCCGCTTTCGAGATCAGGATATCAGCGGTCCCCTTGCGCAGGTCGATGCGGACGCGGTCGCCGGTCTTCAGCAGAGCGAGGCCGCCGTTCGCGGCCGCTTCCGGCGACGCGTTGAGGATCGACGGCGAACCGGACGTGCCTGACTGCCGTCCGTCGCCGATGCAGGGCAGGGAGGTGATGCCTTTTTTGATCAGCGCCGCCGGCGGCTGCATGTTGACGACTTCCGCCGCGCCCGGATAGCCGATGGGGCCGGCGCCCCGGATAAACAGCAGCGTGTACTCATCGATCTTCAACGATGGATCGTCGATGCGGTGGTGGTAGTCCTCCGGCCCGTCGAAGACCACGGCGCGGCCTTCGAATGCGTCCTTGTCCTTGCGGTTGGACAGATAGCGCTTGCGAAACTCGTCCGAAATGACGCTGGTCTTCATGATCGCGGAGTCGAACAGGTTGCCCTTCAGCACCTTGAACCCGGCCTTTTTCTTCATGGGAGAGCGGTAAGGCTTGATCACGTCGGCATTGGTGCTTTGCGCCCGCTTCACGTTCTCGCCCATCGTCTTGCCGTTGATCGTCAAAGCGTCGGCGTGAATGCGCTTGGCCTTGAGCAATTCGTGCATGACCGCGGGCAGCCCGCCGGCGCGGTAATATTCCTCGCCGAGATATTCACCGGCCGGCTGCATGTTCACCAGGAGCGGCACGTCGTAGCCGATCTTCTCCCAATCATCGATCGACAGCTTCACGCCGACATGCCGTGCGATGGCATTGATGTGGATGGGCGCGTTGGTCGATCCGCCGATCGCCGAATTTGCAACGATCGCGTTCTCGAACGCCTTGCGCGTAAGAATGTCTGACGGTTTCAGATCCTGTTCGACGATCTCGACCGCGCGCACTCCGGTTTCATAGGCAATTTGCGCGCGTTCGCGATAGGGCGCCGGGATTGCGGCGCAGCCGGGCAGCGACATGCCGAGCGCTTCGGCAAGCGCATTCATGGTCGAAGCGGTGCCCATGGTGTTGCAATGGCCGACTGATGGTGCTGCGGAAGCGGCGATCTGCATGAACTCCTCGGCGTCGATGCGGCCGGCCGCCATGTCCTCGCGTGCTTTCCAGATTGCCGTGCCGGAGCCGGCGCGCTCGCCCTTCCACCAGCCGTTGAGCATCGGCCCGCCGGAGAGAACGATGGCCGGCGTGTTCACGGTCGCCGCCGCCATCAGGCAGGCGGGCGTTGTCTTGTCGCAGCCGGTCATCAGCACGACGCCGTCGAGCGGGTAGCCGTAAAGGACCTCGACAAGGCCGAGATAAGCGAGATTGCGGTCAAGCGCCGCCGTCGGACGTTTGCCCGTCTCCTGGATCGGGTGACACGGAAACTCAAAGGCGATGCCGCCAGATGCGCGGATTCCCTCGCGCACGCGCTTGGCGAGCTCGAGATGGTGGCGGTTGCAGGGGGACAGGTCCGAGCCGGTCTGCGCGATGCCGATGATCGGTTTTCCCGACCGCAACTCCGCCGACGTCAGGCCGTAGTTGAGATAGCGCTCGAGATAGAGCGCCGTCATGCCCGGGTTATCGGGGTTGTCGAACCAGAGCTGGGACCTCAGGCGTCGTTCGGATTTTCGGGGAGTTTTTGCCATTTGCTACCAACCGTGTTGCCAGGTTGGGCATAGATGATCGCAAAGACGCAGGAACCGCAAGAAGCGCGCGGCGCGCCATCGGCGCCAGCGCTATTTCGTCTCCAGCACGAAGACCCCGTTCCAGTCGGCGGGCGGCGGGTTTTCCTCGAACATGCGGATGCGCTCGGAATAGAGGTCGAACAGATAGCTCGAGCCCGAAGCCATCGCCGAACTTGCGGCAGCGTTCAATCGCTTGCGCTGCACCGGCAAAGTCCGCTGGCGAAAGCGCGTGAGCATGTCATTGACGTTCTGACGCAACTGGCCAAACCGGTCGCTGCCCGCAACGTCTCGCGCGCCAAGAACGGTATAGACCAACTCCGGTTCGGTCTTGCCTTTGACCGTGATGCAGTCGAGCTCGAGCACCGCGAACTTGTCGCCGAGTGCCGACGCCGTGCGTGATCCGAGAATGATCGGCAGGCCGTAATTCTTGGACTGTCCTTCAAGCCGCGATGCCAGATTGACCGGGTCGCCGAGCACCGAATAGTTGAACCGCAAATCCGACCCCATGTTTCCCACGACGCAACGGCCGGTATTGATGCCGACGCCCACCTTGATCGGAATGAAGCGCTGGCCGCTTTCTTTTGCCTGCTGCTCACGTTGGCTGTTGAGCGTATCGACGCGCCGCAGCATTTCGAGCGCTGCCTCGCAGGCGTTGATCTCATGGTTGGCGTCGTTCAGCGGCGCATTCCAGAACGCCATGACGGCATCGCCCATGTACTTATCGATCGTGCCTTTGTGCTCGATGATGGCGTTGGTCAGCGGCGTGAGGAAACTGTTCATCAGCGACGTCAGGCCCTGCGGATCGTCTTTGTAGAGCTCGGATATGGTCGTGAATCCGCGCACGTCGCTGAAAAGGATGCTCATTTCGCGGTCCTCGCCGCCAAGCACGAGCTTGTCGGGCGACTGCGCGAGCTGCTCGACCAGCGCGGGGGAAAGATACTGGCCGAAGGCCGAGCGGATGCGGCGGCGCTGCGCTTCCTCGCTGATGTAATTGCTGAACACCAGCGTGAGATAGACGAGGACGCTCGACAGCAGCGGATAGGTGAAATCGAACAGCAGCCTGTTCTGTACGTAGAAGTACCACGAGGCGCCCATGGATATCGCGACAATCGTTGCGCCGACCAGGAGCAGCAGGAGCGGGTTCAGCGTTGGCGCCAGCCAGATGATGACAATGCCGAGAAGAAGCGCCGCGCAGAGCTCGACGCCGATCGCATAGTTCGGCGAGGACAAAACGGAATTAGTCAGGATGTTTTCGAGAACCTGCGCGTGGACTTCGACGCCCGGCATGAGAGGATCGACCGGCGTCGTTTTCGAATCGAGAAGGCCGACGGCGGATGTGCCGATCAGTACCAGCCGCTGCGCCACACGGTCGGCCGGGACGCGGCCTTCGAGCACGTCGGCCGCGGATACGTAGCGGGCCTTGTCGTGCGGCGCGAAATGGATCCAGAGCTGGCCGTTGCGGTCGGTCGGTATCACGAAGCCCGGCACGGCCGCGCTCTGCACGCCGGCGTGGTCCGAGCGGATGAGGACCGTATTGCTGCCGCTGACGACGCGCAGCATTTCCAGTGTCAGCGACGGCATGATTGCGCCCTGCGCCTGCATCACGACCGGCACCCGCCTGACGATACCGTCACGTTCGGGGCGGATCGTGAAAAGTCCGCGGCCGCTGGCGGCTTGTTCGAGGGTCGGGCACGTTTCGCAGCAGGCCGGGAAAATTGAGCAGGAAGGGCCGCGCATCGCCGCCCATGGTCGCTATGCCGATCGGCGGCTGGGCGCCGCCGGCTCTGCCGACCGCGAAGGGAAGGCCCGACTCGCCAACCACGACGCGCGATTTACGGAAGGCGTCGGCGAGCATCGCATCATTGCTCGGCAACGCACGCAGCTTTGCCCGCGTCGCCTCGTCAAGGTCGCGGAAGGTGTCCGCGGCGATGCCCGGCGACATCCGGTCGGGCTCTGCGAAAACCACGTCGAACGCCACCACCAGCGCGCCCATTTGAGTCAGACGCGTAATGATGTCGGCGATGCGCGTGCGCGGCCACGGCCACTGACCGATGCTGTTCAGGCTTTTTTCGTCGATATCGACGATGACGACCGGCCGCTGCGTTGCGTCGCGCGGATGCAGCACCTGAAAGAAATCGAAAACGCGGACGCGAAGCTCCTGCAGCAGGATGGGGTCGGCCAGCCGCAGTGCCGCGAGCCCGATGAGCAGCAGAAGAGCGAGCCCCCGGGCCAAACCAAATCGCCGCGCCAATCGTGCAAGCCACGTCATTGAAAATCGTCTGCAACCGGGCGAAGCGACGCCGCGGTCATTTCTCCCGGAACGCCCGCATGAACTGATCCTGCAGGGGCTTGATCAGATACGACATCACGCTGCGCTCGCCGGTCTGGACGAAGGCTTCGACCGGCATGCCCGGAATAAGCTTGACCTCACCGAGGCGTGCGATTTCGCTTTTCGTCATCGCGATGCGGGTATTGTAGTAAGTCTGTCCCGTGCGTTGGTCGGTCGTGGTGTCGGCGGCAATGCGGGTGATGGTGCCGTTGATTTCCGGTGTCGTGCGCAGATTGAACGCGGAGAAGCGCAGCATTGCCGGTTGGCCGACCTGTATCTGGTCGATGTCGCGCGGGTTGATCTTGGCTTCGACCTGCAGATTGTCGGATTCCGGTACGATCAGCATGATCGCATCCCCGGCCGGAATTACGCCGCCTACGGTGTGCACTTTCGATTCAAGCACGACGCCGTCCTGCGGCGCCCGAATATCGATGCGCTTGAGCTGGTCCTCGGCGGCGACCTTGCGCTCGACGAACTCGCCATATTTGGCGTCGACCTCGCGCATGTCCTTGGCGACCTCGCTGCTCAGATCCTGATCGATCTGGATGATCTGCAGCTCGGTCTCGGAAATTTTGCCCTTGGTCTGCGCGACCGCAGCAATCAGTTGTGCGCGCTCGCCTTCGAGCCGCGCGGCATCGCGCTCGAGCGCGGTCAACCGCGTGATCTGCACGAGATTGTTTTTCCAGAGCTCGCGGACGCCTTCGAGCTCCTTGCCGATCAGGCTGATCTCGCGGGCCTTTGCCTCCTGCTGGGCAGTCAGTCCGCTGATTTCGTCCTGCAGCTGGGTGATGCGCTGCCTCAGTTGTGCCTTCTGCCCGAGCCGGGCGTAGCGGCGGAGCTCGAACAATTTGCGCTCGTTGGCCATCGCAATGGCGACCGGCGCGTCTTCGGCGTGGGCGAGCAGCATGCGCGGGAACGTGATCGGTTTCGGCCCCATCACGTTCGGCTTCGAGACGCGACTTTCGCGCGGCGAGCTCGTCGAGGCCTTTGGTGACGATGGCAAGGTTCGCACGCGTGATCGTATCGTCGAGCTGCACGAGGATATCGCCGGCTTTGACGCGATCGCCGTCCTGAACGTTGAGCTTGCCAACGACGCCGCCGGTCGGATGCTGGACCTTCTTCACGTTCGAATCGACGACGACGGAGCCTTGCGCGATCAGCGCGCCGGCGATCTGGGTGGTTGCCGCCCAACCGCCGACGCCTCCGGCGAGCAGCAGCACGATCAGGCCGCCGGCCAGCAGATGGCGATGGATGGAGTAGCGCGAGCTTCCCGGCGCGGCCGCGGGCAGCAGCTCCGTAGCCCATTTTTCAAGGCGATCGCTGAAGGCTGAATAAATCGCTGGATCTTCATGCGCTTGCGCTCCCGCTGTCCGGGCACGACCTTGAGCGGGCGCGGCCTGGGAGCGGCCGTTGCAACACTTTGGCCAGCACTTCGTCCTTGGGGCCGATGACCTGGATGCGGCCTTGATTCATCATCATCAGCCGATCGACGCCCGCAATGGCGCTGGGGCGGTGAGCAATCACGACGACGATGCCCATTGCGCTCCCGCACACCCAGGATTGCCTGCGTCAGCGCTTCCTCGCCGTCGGAGTCGAGATTTGAATTCGGCTCGTCAAGCACGACCAGGAAAGGGTCGCGATAGACGGCGCGGGCGAGCGCGATCCGCTGCGCCTGGCCGGCGGAGAGGGCCGAGCCTTGCTCGCCGATCTGCGTGTCGTAGCCCGCCGGCAAGCGAACAATAAGGTCATGCACGCCAACCGCCTTGGCTGCCGCGATCACGGCTTCGTTGTCGGCCTGCGGCTCGAAACGGGCGATATTCTGCGCCACCGTGCCGGCGAGCAGCTCCACGTCCTGCGGCAAGATATCCGATATGGCGGCCGAGCGAATCCGGCGACCATTGGTCGAGTGCGGCGCCGTCGAGACGGACGTTCCCGCGCACCGGTTGCCAGATGCCGACGAGTAGGCGGGCGAGCGACGATTTTCCAGAACCGCTTGGCCCGATGATGCCGAGCCCTTGGCCGGCTTCGAGCTCAAATGTATGTCCTGCACGACGATTTTCGGCACGCCGGGCGGTGAGGCGCTGGCGCCTTCAACGGTCAGCCGCTGCACCGGCGTCTGCAACTGCATCGGCGCCGATTGCGCAGGCGCCGCCGTCAGCAGCTTGTTCAGCCGCTGCCAGCTCTGGCGCGCGTTGACGAAGCCTTTCCAGTTCGCGATGGCGAGATCGACCGGCGCCAGCGCGCGGGCGCTGAGGATCGATCCGGCGATAATGATGCCGGCGCTCGCTTCCTGCTGGATCACGAGATAAGCGCCGACTGCCAGCACGCCGGATTGAAGCATCATCC
The DNA here is from genome assembly GCA_963718035.1 of uncultured Alphaproteobacteria bacterium. Taxonomy (GTDB): domain Bacteria; phylum Pseudomonadota; class Alphaproteobacteria; order Rhizobiales; family Xanthobacteraceae; genus Pseudolabrys. The sequence goes on from CAVQYD010000055.1 coordinate 345,300, forward strand.
GCAAAACCTTGGAAATTGCCCCGAGGCCGCCGCCGAGATCGCTCGCCTCCTGCTGGCCGTGCATATACTGCCTGTTTGCTTCGTTCCATCGTGCGGCAATGCGGCCTGCCATGCCCATCGCGATAAGCGCCTCGGCATTGCGGCGGCTCGCTTCGGCGAGGCTGTTTCGCACGATGGCCGCCTCCGTCGCTGCCTTGGTGGGCGCGCGCATGAGGATCTCGGTGAGCAGCGTCAGCGCGATCAGGATGATCGCGCCGGCGAGCGCCGTAAATCCGATGAGCGGATGGAATGCAAAGCAGATCTGCGAGATAGAGCGGGATCCAGGGCAGATCGAACAGCGCCACCGGGCCAAGGCCGGAGAGATAGGAGCGGACGGCATCGAGATCGCGCAGTGGCTGCGTGCCGTCATTCTGGCCGCCGATGCGCAAGGGCAATCGTATCAGCGTGTCGTAGACGCGGCCGCTGAGCGTCTCATCGAGTGCGCCGCCGATCCGGACAAGAATTCGCCCGCGGATTGCGTCGAGGACGCCGAGGGCCGTGAACAGCACCGCCACAAGAACCAGCAAGCCGACCAGCGTCGGCATGCTGCGGCTCGGCAGCACGCGATCGTAGATTTCGAGCATGAACATGGCGCCGGTCAGCATCAGCACATTGCTCATGCCGCTGATGACGGCCGTGCCGTAGAACGCGCCGCGGCACGCAGCGAGCGCTTCCGCGAGTTCAGAACGAACCGGAGCTCGACTTCGATCCGATTGGCTACGCTGCATCAACTGGTACCTGACGAGACCCGCGCCCCGGCATTGTTCAGGGCAAACCCGAATAGCCGAAAATCAGGCCCCACTCATTAAATATGACACGAATGCCGGATTTTGTCGCCGGAGGCGCGGGAGCAGCGTTAATGGTGGTTCCGTAAGCTTTTGTCCGGTTGTTCAATTCGGCTCGGAACATCCCATGGCGGCCCGGTCTGATAGCCGCTACGTATGATGAAGAATGTCGCTTCCGGTCAGGTTGATGTTCGAGCCGGTCAGGTGGATTTCCATGTCGACGTGGTTCGCGGTGTCGGTCGTATTGACATAGACGATAGTCTGGTTGCTGCGCATTGTCGACGAACCAGCTGATGCTGTGGGCGTCGACTGTGCCTGCTCCGTCAACGGCTCCTTGCACGGTGTTCGCGCCCGCAATAGCCGTGAGATCGAGGTGATCGGAATTGTGCGTGAAATCCGTGATCGTATTGAAGTTGCCGGCGCCAGGTAGCGAGTTTGTGACAGCTTTGAACACGAAAGTGTCGTTGCCGGCAGTTGCCAGTCAACGTGTTGCCAGCCGCTGCTACGATGGTGTCATCGCCCGCCGTGCCTATTTGCGTGTTGGTAACGAGATTGCTCGTGTCGGGGGTTGATGTCGTCGCGGACTCATTCGACTCAGGATTGCTGGTTGTGTCAACCGAGGTGTCCGGAGCGGTGCCAAACGTCGTGTCCAAAGCCACCTCAACGAATGATCCGGTCGTGCCGTCGGCGTAGGTGAACGAGCCTTGCACTTGCAGCTGCTGGCCGTCGACGGTTGCATCTGTCGGCGTTGCGTCCAGGCTGATCGCGGTGATTCCGTGATCGGTCAGCGTCGACAGTTCTCCGGCGTCGCTGATGCCATCGTGATTGTTGTCTTGCCACACCAGCAAATTGCCAAAGGCGCTATCGGTGCTGTCGATGACGCCATCGCCGTTGCTGTCCAGGGTCGCGAGCGCCGCAAGCCCGCTGGCATAATTTCCACCAGCGAAGTTGGGCGTGAAGATTTCCGTGCCGTTCTCGATTGTCCCTGAGCCATTCACGTCATAGGCGAGGATGCCGTCGTTGCTCGCGGTCCAGGCAACCTGGTCGAGCGTGCCGTCGCCGTTGATGTCGAACGTGACGCCGTTGTTCAGCGAGCTGAACGAAATGCCGGGTGTGCCGAGATCGAGGATGATGGGGTCGGCGCTTGCTACGAAGTTGGCATCCACAAGGTTTCCGAAGCCCACACCATTGAGCGTCATGATGTGCTCAACAACCATATCGCTGGTATCCGAGTTGGGAGCCGAGCTATCGAGTATGTTTACTGAGTACATGCCCGCATTCGCCGTTCCGGTGAGGTCGGAGTAAATAATGACCGTGTAGTTTCCGGTCGCCGGGAAATCGTTGATTGCCCCAGCAATGATGGTCGAACGGTGCCATTGTTTCCGTCACCGCTAAGAGTTCCGGTCCATGCGGCGTTAGTCAGCGATGACCGCTATTTCGATGACTTCGGTGCCGGCAGCTACATTGGTGCCGTCCGCCGTGATCGTCTGAAAGGTGCCATCCGCAATACGCGTTGCCACCCAGCAACACCGCAACCCTATCGTGGGTCACGTTGAAGTTGGAGACAGTCGCGACTGTATTATGACCGTTGCCGATCGAAGCATGGCTGAAGACAATCTTGTCAGCGGCCAAATCGCTTCCGAGGTTGATCGTCCACGAAGTAGTGCTGGTGCCGGCATTGATATTCACGATATCGCTGCCCGCGCCCGTATTGATCGTATCCGAGCCGCCATTGCTGTTGATGATGTCGTTTCCCGAGCCTGTGGTGATCAAATCGGTGCCCGTGGAGCCGTTGACCGTGAATCCCTCGGTCTGGTTGGACAGGTTCAGCGTAAGGCCCGTGGCCGTCAGCGTCACGTTCTCTATATTGACGATCTGACCGTCGCCGGTGCTGGTGAAGTTAGCACCTACGTTGAGCGTATCCGTATTGCCGCCACCGTCGAGCAACCGGTCGGTCTGGTCGCCCGCGATAATATCGTTGCCGGTGCCGGCAAGTATTATGTCGGATCCTTCGTTGCCGTTTATCGTGTCGGCACTGCTGCCACCAATCAAAATTTCATTGAGGAAGGTGCCGTCGATCGCGCCGGAGGTGTCGCGGGTGATGGTAACCTTGGCCGTGTCGGACCCGCCCGTATATGTGTCGGTATAGCTAAACGAACCGCCGTTTGTGTTTCCGTCCGTATATAAAACGTCACTTGGATGAGTAACGGTATCGCCAGAAGCGGCGGATCCTACCGTCGTGATCGCTTGTGACCCGCTACCGGGACCGGTGTCGTTGTAGAGCAAGGCCCAGTCGGGGATAGAAATCGATGTCTGGTTGGTGACCACATAATCATCGCGCACGACCTGGGGCGTTGTGGCGGGACTGATCGTAACCGTAAGCGTGCTTCCAGCGGTGTCTCCGTCGCCGTCAATGACGGTGTAGCCAAACACTTCCGTAGCGCCGGCTGCGCTGGCCGGAGGCGTATAAGTGAAGTGGCCGACGTCCGCGCCGGGGCCCTGCATATCCATCGTGAGCGTACCGCCCGCGCCGGTGCCCACTGTCAGTATTTTATCGACGGTGTTGAAAGCAGCGGTCTGGTGGTTAGTACCCGTCACGTCAATCGCATTCGTTATCGGGTTGTACGTGTAGGTCGTCGAGGTCGAATCAGCGTTTTGAACGACGATTGACTTAATGTAGCCGCCGTCGGCGCCGAACTTGGCGAAGACCCCGCCGCTAATCAGGTCACCGATTACCGGCGTGGCGAGCACGGTGGTAACCAGCGTCGAGGTAAGCTGATTGAGGTCGGTCACCACGATGCCATCCAAATCGCTGCCCGCGCCTTTGCCGTCGTAGGCGATCGGGTTTAGCGCTGGTTGGGTGGCCCCTGAGCCTAGACCTAACGCGTAAGACGTAATGTCGTGACTGTTGAGGAAGCCCTGCCAAGCGGTGATTTCGCTGCCGGTGATTCCGCTCGAACCTCCGAAACCATTGTTTGGTGACTCACTAATACTGGAGGCATTCGGCTGTCCGTCGGAGAGGAGATAGGAGACCGTCTGTGCCCCAGGGATCATGCTTCCAGCGTGATTGACGATCGCGTTCCACTCTGTGTTCAGCGCATCGTCATAATTGGTGGAGCCTTGCGTCCCTAAATTCAGGATAAGGGCCTTCGCCGCGGCGATATCCACGAAGCCACCGGATACATCGGTTGCTGAAGTCGCTGAACGTGACAAGCTCAACCTTGACGTTGCCGAGCGCGTCATATTGTTCGAGCAACTCCAGGATGGACGCTTTCGCCGTTTCAAGCCGTGTCATCCCTCCGGGGCCATCCGCCGTGCCCATGCTTCCCGAGATGTCGAGGTTGATAACCAAATTGGTGTTCGCGAAAGTGACGCTTCCAGAGCCGCCAGCAGGATTCGCCGTCGGCACGTCGTCGGTGACATTCACGGCCACGGTCGCGGCGGCCGTGTCGCCGTCGGTGTCGGTTGCCACCACCGTGAGCCCGGTCAGGTTGATGATGTTCTGGCCCGCAGCGTTGGGGTGCGGGAAGTTGTCGAGCAGCGTCACCGTCACCGTCGCCGAGCCGCTCGTCCCATGCACGATCGGCAGCGAAGGCGGCGTCAGGTCGATCCGGATCGCGTCGATCCCGCCGATCGCCCCCTTGATCTGCGTCGGACCAACCAGGGTCCACACGATGTCGGCGCCAGCAACGCCGTTCACGTCCGCCGTAATCCCGGCCACCGAGGTGAACGCAACCGCCGTGATGTTGTCCACGCCGGCCAGGAACGTCACCGTCCCCGTATTGGTCTCGACAGTGGTCGCGGCCGCACTGCCGGTCGCGTTTGCGTTCCCGAGCCCTTCCTCGTCGACCGCTATCGTCGCATTCTGCGTCACCGACGGATTGGCGCCGTCGCCGATCGTGATCGCCAGCGTCGTGGTCGTGGCATCGCCGTCGCCATCGGTGAGCGTGTAGGTGAAGGTCTCCGTCACCGGCCCGGCATTGTTGATGTCGCTGTTGGCCGCATAGCTGTAGCTGCCGTCCGGGTTGATCGTCAGCGCGCCGTACTGGCCGTCGATCGTCACGCCGGCGCCCACCGCCGTCAGCGGATCGCCGCCCGGATTGTTGCTCGCGATCGCCGTGACCGTCGCGCCGTCGGCGCCCCGCGTGTCGGCACCGGTGTCGCTGTCGCCGGCATCCCCTAGCGAAGCGTCCGTGATCACGTTGCCGGTCGCGATCTGGCCCTCGGTCACGCCATCGGTGTCGGCTACCGCCGTCGGCACGTCGTCGGTGACATTCACGGCCACGGTCGCGGCGGCCGTGTCGCCGTCGGTGTCGGTTGCCACCACCGTGAGCCCGGTCAGGTTGATGATGTTCTGGCCCGCAGCGTTGGGGTGCGGGAAGTTGTCGAGCAGCGTCACCGTCACCGTCGCCGAGCCGCTCGTCCCATGCACGATCGGCAGCGAAGGCGGCGTCAGGTCGATCCGGATCGCGTCGATCCCGCCGATCGCCCCCTTGATCTGCGTCGGACCAACCAGGGTCCACACGATGTCGGCGCCAGCAACGCCGTTCACGTCCGCCGTAATCCCGGCCACCGAGGTGAACGCAACCGCCGTGATGTTGTCCACGCCGGCCAGGAACGTCACCGTCCCCGTATTGGTCTCGACAGTGGTCGCGGCCGCACTGCCGGTCGCGTTTGCGTTCCCGAGCCCTTCCTCGTCGACCGCTATCGTCGCATTCTGCGTCACCGACGGATTGGCGCCGTCGCCGATCGTGATCGCCAGCGTCGTGGTCGTGGCATCGCCGTCGCCATCGGTGAGCGTGTAGGTGAAGGTCTCCGTCACCGGCCCGGCATTGTTGATGTCGCTGTTGGCCGCATAGCTGTAGCTGCCGTCCGGGTTGATCGTCAGCGCGCCGTACTGGCCGTCGATCGTCACGCCGGCGCCCACCGCCGTCAGCGGATCGCCGCCCGGATTGTTGCTCGCGATCGCCGTGACCGTCGCGCCGTCGGCGCCCCGCGTGTCGGCACCGGTGTCGCTGTCGCCGGCATCCCCTAGCGAAGCGTCCGTGATCACGTTGCCGGTCGCGATCTGGCCCTCGGTCACGCCATCGGTGTCGGCTACCGCCGTCGGCACGTCGTCGGTGACATTCACGGCCACGGTCGCGGCGGCCGTGTCGCCGTCGGTGTCGGTTGCCACCACCGTGAGCCCGGTCAGGTTGATGATGTTCTGGCCCGCAGCGTTGGGGTGCGGGAAGTTGTCGAGCAGCGTCACCGTCACCGTCGCCGAGCCGCTCGTCCCATGCACGATCGGCAGCGAAGGCGGCGTCAGGTCGATCCGGATCGCGTCGATCCCGCCGATCGCCCCCTTGATCTGCGTCGGACCAACCAGGGTCCACACGATGTCGGCGCCAGCAACGCCGTTCACGTCCGCCGTAATCCCGGCCACCGAGGTGAACGCAACCGCCGTGATGTTGTCCACGCCGGCCAGGAACGTCACCGTCCCCGTATTGGTCTCGACAGTGGTCGCGGCCGCACTGCCGGTCGCGTTTGCGTTCCCGAGCCCTTCCTCGTCGACCGCTATCGTCGCATTCTGCGTCACCGACGGATTGGCGCCGTCGCCGATCGTGATCGCCAGCGTCGTGGTCGTGGCATCGCCGTCGCCATCGGTGAGCGTGTAGGTGAAGGTCTCCGTCACCGGCCCGGCATTGTTGATGTCGCTGTTGGCCGCATAGCTGTAGCTGCCGTCCGGGTTGATCGTCAGCGCGCCGTACTGGCCGTCGATCGTCACGCCGGCGCCCACCGCCGTCAGCGGATCGCCGCCCGGATTGTTGCTCGCGATCGCCGTGACCGTCGCGCCGTCGGCGCCCCGCGTGTCGGCACCGGTGTCGCTGTCGCCGGCATCCCCTAGCGAAGCGTCCGTGATCACGTTGCCGGTCGCGATCTGGCCCTCGGTCACGCCATCGGTGTCGGCTACCGCCGTCGGCGCATCGTCGGTGACATTCACGGCCACGGTCGCGGCGGCCGTGTCGCCGTCGGTGTCGGTTGCCACCACCGTGAGCCCGGTCAGGTTGATGATGTTCTGGCCCGCAGCGTTGGGGTGCGGGAAGTTGTCGAGCAGCGTCACCGTCACCGTCGCCGAGCCGCTCGTCCCATGCACGATCGGCAGCGAAGGCGGCGTCAGGTCGATCCGGATCGCGTCGATCCCGCCGATCGCCCCCTTGATCTGCGTCGGACCAACCAGGGTCCACACGATGTCGGCGCCAGCAACGCCGTTCACGTCCGCCGTAATCCCGGCCACCGAGGTGAACGCAACCGCCGTGATGTTGTCCACGCCGGCCAGGAACGTCACCGTCCCCGTATTGGTCTCGACAGTGGTCGCGGCCGCACTGCCGGTCGCGTTTGCGTTCCCGAGCCCTTCCTCGTCGACCGCTATCGTCGCATTCTGCGTCACCGACGGATTGGCGCCGTCGCCGATCGTGATCGCCAGCGTCGTGGTCGTGGCATCGCCGTCGCCATCGGTGAGCGTGTAGGTGAAGGTCTCCGTCACCGGCCCGGCATTGTTGATGTCGCTGTTGGCCGCATAGCTGTAGCTGCCGTCCGGGTTGATCGTCAGCGCGCCGTACTGGCCGTCGATCGTCACGCCGGCGCCCACCGCCGTCAGCGGATCGCCGCCCGGATTGTTGCTCGCGATCGCCGTGACCGTCGCGCCGTCGGCGCCCCGCGTGTCGGCACCGGTGTCGCTGTCGCCGGCATCCCCTAGCGAAGCGTCCGTGATCACGTTGCCGGTCGCGATCTGGCCCTCGGTCACGCCATCGGTGTCGGCTACCGCCGTCGGCACGTCGTCGGTGACATTCACGGCCACGGTCGCGGCGGCCGTGTCGCCGTCGGTGTCGGTTGCCACCACCGTGAGCCCGGTCAGGTTGATGATGTTCTGGCCCGCAGCGTTGGGGTGCGGGAAGTTGTCGAGCAGCGTCACCGTCACCGTCGCCGAGCCGCTCGTCCCATGCACGATCGGCAGCGAAGGCGGCGTCAGGTCGATCCGGATCGCGTCGATCCCGCCGATCGCCCCCTTGATCTGCGTCGGACCAACCAGGGTCCACACGATGTCGGCGCCAGCAACGCCGTTCACGTCCGCCGTAATCCCGGCCACCGAGGTGAACGCAACCGCCGTGATGTTGTCCACGCCGGCCAGGAACGTCACCGTCCCCGTATTGGTCTCGACAGTGGTCGCGGCCGCACTGCCGGTCGCGTTTGCGTTCCCGAGCCCTCCTCGTCGACCGCTATCGTCGCATTCTGCGTCACCGACGGATTGGCGCCGTCGCCGATCGTGATCGCCAGCGTCGTGGTCGTGGCATCGCCGTCGCCATCGGTGAGCGTGTAGGTGAAGGTCTCCGTCACCGGCCCGGCATTGTTGATGTCGCTGTTGGCCGCATAGCTGTAGCTGCCGTCCGGGTTGATCGTCAGCGCGCCGTACTGGCCGTCGATCGTCACGCCGGCGCCCACCGCCGTCAGCGGATCGCCGCCCGGATTGTTGCTCGCGATCGCCGTGACCGTCGCGCCGTCGGCGCCCCGCGTGTCGGCACCGGTGTCGCTGTCGCCGGCATCCCCTAGCGAAGCGTCCGTGATCACGTTGCCGGTCGCGATCTGGCCCTCGGTCACGCCATCGGTGTCGGCTACCGCCGTCGGCACGTCGTCGGTGACATTCACGGCCACGGTCGCGGCGGCCGTGTCGCCGTCGGTGTCGGTTGCCACCACCGTGAGCCCGGTCAGGTTGATGATGTTCTGGCCCGCAGCGTTGGGGTGCGGGAAGTTGTCGAGCAGCGTCACCGTCACCGTCGCCGAGCCGCTCGTCCCATGCACGATCGGCAGCGAAGGCGGCGTCAGGTCGATCCGGATCGCGTCGATCCCGCCGATCGCCCCCTTGATCTGCGTCGGACCAACCAGGGTCCACACGATGTCGGCGCCAGCAACGCCGTTCACGTCCGCCGTAATCCCGGCCACCGAGGTGAACGCAACCGCCGTGATGTTGTCCACGCCGGCCAGGAACGTCACCGTCCCCGTATTGGTCTCGACAGTGGTCGCGGCCGCACTGCCGGTCGCGTTTGCGTTCCCGAGCCCTTCCTCGTCGACCGCTATCGTCGCATTCTGCGTCACCGACGGATTGGCGCCGTCGCCGATCGTGATCGCCAGCGTCGTGGTCGTGGCATCGCCGTCGCCATCGGTGAGCGTGTAGGTGAAGGTCTCCGTCACCGGCCCGGCATTGTTGATGTCGCTGTTGGCCGCATAGCTGTAGCTGCCGTCCGGGTTGATCGTCAGCGCGCCGTACTGGCCGTCGATCGTCACGCCGGCGCCCACCGCCGTCAGCGGATCGCCGCCCGGATTGTTGCTCGCGATCGCCGTGACCGTCGCGCCGTCGGCGCCCCGCGTGTCGGCACCGGTGTCGCTGTCGCCGGCATCCCCTAGCGAAGCGTCCGTGATCACGTTGCCGGTCGCGATCTGGCCCTCGGTCACGCCATCGGTGTCGGTTACCGCCGTCGGCACGTCGTCGGTGACATTCACGGCCACGGTCGCGGCGGCCGTGTCGCCGTCGGTGGTTGCCACCACCGTGAGCCCGGTCAGGTTGATGATGTTCTGGCCCGCAGCGTTGGGGTGGGGAAGTTGTCGAGCAGCGTCACCGTCACCGTCGCCGAGCCGCTCGTCCCATGCACGATCGGCAGCGAAGGCGGCGTCAGGTCGATCCGGATCGCGTCGATCCCGCCGATCGCCCCCTTGATCTGCGTCGGACCAACCAGGGTCCACACGATGTCGGCGCCAGCAACGCCGTTCACGTCCGCCGTAATCCCGGCCACCGAGGTGAACGCAACCGCCGTGATGTTGTCCACGCCGGCCAGGAACGTCACCGTCCCCGTATTGGTCTCGACAGTGGTCGCGGCCGCACTGCCGGTCGCGTTTGCTCCCGAGCCCTTCCTCGTCGACCGCTATCGTCGCATTCTGCGTCACCGACGGATTGGCGCCGTCGCCGATCGTGATCGCCAGCGTCGTGGTCGTGGCATCGCCGTCGCCATCGGTGAGCGTGTAGGTGAAGGTCTCCGTCACCGGCCCGGCATTGTTGATGTCGCTGTTGGCCGCATAGCTGTAGCTGCCGTCCGGGTTGATCGTCAGCGCGCCGTACTGGCCGTCGATCGTCACGCCGGCGCCCACCGCCGTCAGCGGACGCCCGCCGGATTGCTGCTCGCGATCGCCGTGACCGTCGCGCCGTCGGGCCCCGCGTGTCGGCACCGGTGTCGCTGTCGCCGGCATCCCCTAGCGAAGCGTCCGTGATCACGTTGCCGGTCGCGATCTGGCCCTCGGTCACGCCATCGGTGTCGGCTACCGCCGTCGGCGCATCGTCCTCGAAGGTGACTAGTAGGATCGTCGGCGTTGTTGCTTGGCCGTCCGATACGGCGACCGGTACTGCAATTGTCTTTATATCTTCCGAGGAGGGATCCAGATGGTCAATTGGACCATCCAGCGTCACGGTGTAATTGCCTGAATTGTCAATCGTCACCGTGAGGATTGTCGTAGTTCCGACCTTACCGACCAACGTGCCGGTATCAATTCCCGTCCAGATCACAGGCTGTCCACCGGAGGTCAGCGCGCCTGGGTCGCCCAGCGTTACGTTCAGTGCATCATCCGCATCTGGATCCGAAATATGGATTTGTCCGCTGGCAGACTTGCTGTCCGTCGTATCCGTGGGATTACCGACATATCGGGAATACCCCCTGTCAGGCCCTCCTCCGATACCGTCGTAGAGCTGCTAGTGACAATCGGCGCGTCATTGGTGCCCTAAATCGTGAAGGTGAGAAACTGAGTCGCCGTCCCGCCATGTCCGTCGTCGATTTGAACGGTGTATTTCAGCTCCACAGACTGCCCGGCACTCAGATAATTGAACGCGCTGTCTGGTGCAGCAAACTGTCCATCAAGGTGGCCGAATATTGAGCCGGCGTCCTTGATGATTTGCAAATCCGTCAGGTAGGATTCCAGCGTGGCGTTATCCGGCGGCAAGCCGCTCGTCGCACCGCTGACAGCAAGGCCGGTAATAGTGGCTGTGTATGTTAACACAACGTCGTTGAAATAAACGTCCTTAAAGATAAGGGCTGGACGCTATCAAAGTGGGTGGATTGCCCACCGCGTCGGTCGTTTCGATGCGAACAATATTTGGATCTGAAGAAGTGAAAATCGGCGCGTCATTCGCGCCATTGGCTACGATGACGACTGGCTGAGTCAGGGTGTGCCCGGCTCCGTCCGTCAGCGTCACATTATACGTAATTGTAAGGGTCTCGTTCGCGGCAAGAAGATCGAGGGCCTGATCCTGAATATTAAACTCAAAGGCGGTTAAACCCGGGCCCGTAAATGTCAGACTGGTTGCTGATGTCAGGGCAGCCGTCTGCCCGCTCGTCAGAGGGCCTCCCGACCAGACAAAACTCGGCGTACCTGGGTTAATACCGGTAAATGCGAGCGATCCGGTCGCAGTATCCACACGTTGGGTCAGGAATTGCCTGTCGCCCTGCCTTTCGACCACCGATCCGCCTGTGGACGGCGGCGGAGGCGGCGGCGGTTGTCCTCCAGAACTGGCGGCGGAATGAAGGAACGTCCTGAGCCGTTCCGCCGCCGCCGGGGCCGCCGTTCGGACCGCCTGTTCGGCGGACCGCCCGTATCCG